>NZ_JBFAYV010000001.1:0-1211852 GCF_040681495.1 Nocardia sp. NPDC051756
CGATGCCACGCCATCCAGTGTCGCCATCACGGCACCTTCCCCGCTGAACTTCGTTCAGCGAATCAGGCCAGAAACACCGTTAAATCCACAGTCCCTCGACAGTGTCGAGGAGTAGGCGGATCGGTTCAGTGGCGGCGGATGCGGAGGACGTTGTCTCGGCGGACGCCGGGTTGGCCTTCGGGGCCGGTGTGGTCGCGTTCGGCTAGGGCGTCGGTTTCGACGGTCCATTCGGTGGGGGTGAGGTGGAGGCCGGTGAGGACTTCGGCGGTGGTGGGGAAGTGGACATCGTGGGGTGGGGTTTCTACCCAGGAGGGCCATTCGGCGTGGCCGACGATGAGGAGTTGGCCGCCGGGGGCTACGGCTTCGGCGGCGCGGCGCAGGATCGCCTCGCGTTCGTCGATCTCGGCCACGGGGGAGTGCAGGTATTGGGCGGTGACGAGGTCGTACCGGCCGGTGGGGAACGATTCGTAGAGGTTGTGTTGCTGCCAGTCGATGCCGGTGATGCCCTGTTCGGCGGCGCGGGCCCGGGCGCGGGCGAGCGCGGTCTCGGAGACGTCGACCGCGGTGACCTGCCAGCCGCGCTCGGCCAGCCAGATCGCGTCGGCGCCCTCGGCGCACCCTAGGTCGAGCGCGGAACCCGCTGGGGCCGAATCCATTTCACGGACCAGCAGGAAGTTGGGCGAGCCGGACCAGACCTGTTCCCGCTCCTGGTAGAAGTTCTCCCAGAACTCCACCGTGTCGCCGCTACCGGCCTGGGTGTGACTGCCGCCACCGCCGTGGGTATGTGTCTCGGTCATGGACACCACGATGCCCCGGCCGAAGCCATAACGGCAAACTTCTTTGCCGGTTCGGCAACAACTATTCGGGAGTTCCCTCGGTATCGGCGCGTTTCTCCAGCGAAGGCTTGGCCTCCTCGGCCGAAGCCTTGGCCTCCTCGGCGAACGCCCGGTCCTCGATGAGCACGGCCCCCCGATGGCCGGATCCCCAGCCCGCGACCGCCTCGGTCCGCATCCGCTCGACCATGTGCGGATAGTGCAACTCGAATGCCGGCCGCTCGGACCGGATCCGCGGCAACTCGTAGAAGTTGTGCCGCGGCGGCGGGCAGGTGGTCGCCCATTCGAGCGAATTGCCATAACCCCACGGATCGTCCACGGTGACCACTTCCCCGTAGCGATAACTCTTGAACACGTTCCAGATGAACGGCAACATCGAGCCGCCGAGCACGAACGCACCGATGGTGGAGATCGTGTTCAACGTGGTGAAGCCGTCACTCGGCAGGTAGTCCGCGTACCGCCGCGGCATACCTTCGGCCCCGACCCAGTGCTGCACCAGGAACGTGACGTGGAAACCCACGAACGTCGTCCAGAAGTGCCACTTGCCCAGCCGCTCGTCCATCATCCGCCCGGTCATCTTCGGGAACCAGAAGTAGATCCCGGCGAACGTGGCGAACACGATGGTCCCGAACAACACGTAATGGAAGTGCGCCACAACGAAATACGAGTCGGTGACGTGGAAATCCAGCGGCGGGCTGGCCAGGATCACCCCGGACAGTCCGCCGAACAGGAAGGTGGTCAGGAAGCCGAGCGAGAACAGCATCGGCGTCTCGAAGGTCAACTGCCCGCGCCACATGGTGAAGATCCAGTTGAAGAACTTCACCCCGGTCGGCACCGCGATCAGGAACGTCATCAGCGAAAAGAACGGCAGCAGAACCGATCCCGTCGCGTACATGTGATGCGCCCACACTGCGACCGACAGCGCGCCGATCGAGATCGTCGCGTACACCAGCGCGCTGTAGCCGAACAGCGGCTTGCGCGAGAACACCGGGAAGATCTCGGTGACGATGCCGAAGAACGGCAGCGCGACGATGTACACCTCGGGATGCCCGAAGAACCAGAACAGGTGTTGCCACAGCAGTACGCCGCCGTTGGCCGGGTCGTAGATGTGCGCGCCAAGATGCCGGTCGATCGCCAACGCGAACAGCGCCGCGGTCAGGATCGGAAAGGCAAGCAGCACAAGGATGCTGGTGATCAGGATGTTCCAGGTGAAGATCGGCATCCGGAACATGATCATGCCGGGCGCGCGCAGGCAGATGATCGTGGTGATCATGTTGACGCCGCCGAGAATGGTGCCGAGCCCGGACAGCACCAAGCCCATGATCCACAGATCGGCGCCCGCACCCGGGGCGTGTTCGAAGTTGCTCAGCGGCGCGTACCCGGTCCAGCCGAAATCGGCGGCGCCGCCAGGGGTGATGAAGCCCGCGGTCGCGATGGTCGCGCCGAACAGATACAGCCAGTAACTGAACGCGTTGAGCCGCGGGAACGCGACGTCCGGCGCGCCGATCTGCAAGGGCAGCACGGCATTTGCGAAGCCGAACACGATCGGGGTCGCGTAGAACAGCAGCATCAGCGTGCCGTGCATGGTGAACAGCTGATTGAACTGTTCGGTGGACAGGAACTGCATCCCTGGCCTGGCCAGCTCGCCGCGCATCAGCAAGGCCATCAGCCCGCCGATGAAGAAGAACGTCATCGCGGTGACCAGGTACATGATCCCGAGCACCTTCGGATCGGTGGTCGTGATCATCTTCCAGATATAGGAACCCTTCGGCCCCATCCGCCGCGGATACGGTCGAACCGCCTGAAGTTGTTCGGTCTGCGTCACACTCACAGCCGCCGCCACCTTCCGAACCGCCGTCCAGCTGAAGGCCGGCGCGACCGGCCTGACTCAACCAAACCATGTGACAGCAGTCTCACGCCACCCCTAGATCGACTTTGCCAAAGGTTAGCCCTGGCGCGCCGAATATGGTTCTCCAGCTGGGCTTCTGTGATCGGCCGTCCGCCTCGCCGAAGTACTCGATTGATACTCCCTGGATATCAGGCGTGTCTGCGACCACGGACCGATGCGCCGCGCACCCTCGATGCGTAACGTGAAGTACTCGAGACGACAAGGCGGGGGCCGAAATGAAGAGCTGGATTCGCTGGGCGATATTGCACTCCGTGCCGCGCACCTACCTCAGAACGCGTGCGCGCCGCGGTGATCCGTTCGCCGAGATCCTGACCGGCTACCGCGCCGGCGCGAACCCCTACCCGTTCGGTGACCGAATCCGCGAGCAGGGCCCGATCGTCCGAACCCCGCTCAGCTGGGTCTCCGCCGATCACGAGGTCTGCCGAAAGATTCTGCGCGACAAAAATTTCGGCGTCTCCCCGCCGGAGACCCTCGATCTGCCCCGCCCGCTGCGGCGCCTGCTGCGCGCGACCGACCCGAAACTGGCCAGCCCGGTCGAACCGCCGTCGATGCTGATGGTCGACCCGCCGGAACACACCCGATACCGCAAGCTCGTCGCGCAGGAATTCACCCCGCGCGCGGTCGGCCGGCTGCACGACCGCATCGTCGAGGTGACCGACGAACTGCTCGCCGGGCTGGCCGACCGCCCGGACGCCGACCTGATCGAGGACTTCGCCAGCCGCCTACCGGTCGCGATCATCTGCGAAATCCTCGGTGTGCCAACCGAAGACCAGTTCTACATGCTCGAACTGGGGCACGCGGGCGCGCCGCTGCTCGATGTCGGCATCACCTGGCGCGCGTTCCGCCGCGCCACCGCCGCCCTCCAGGCGAGCGAGGACTTCGCCGAAGGACACATCGCCCGGCTGCGCGCCGATCCCGGCGACAACATCCTGAGCAAACTCGCCGCCAGCGACAACCTGAGCATGCCCGAACTCAAGTCGACGGTCGCCCTGGTCGCCGGCGCGGGCTTCGAAACCACCGTCAACCTCATCGGCAACGGCATGATGGCGCTGCATCAGCACCCGGACCAGCTCGACCTGCTGCGCGCCGAGCCGGACCGGTGGCCCGGCGCGATCGAGGAGATCCTGCGCTACGACAGCCCGGTGCAGATGACCGCCCGAACCGCGTTGTGCGACACCGAGATTGCCGGTCAGCCGATCGCCCGCGGCGAAATGGTCTCGCTGCTGCTCGGCGCGGCCAACCGTGACCCGGCCGTCTTCACCGACCCCGGCGCGTTCGACGTCACCAGGACCAACGCCCGCGAGCACCTGTCGTTCAGCAGCGGCGTGCACTCCTGTCTGGGTGCGAGCCTGGCCAGGATGGAGGGCCTGGTCGCGCTGTCCGCGTTGTACGAGCGCTTCCCCGAACTGCGCCTCACCGGCCGCCCCGAGCGCCGCGGGCTGGTCAATCTCCGTGGCTACCAACGGATACCGGCCGCGCCCGGACTGGCCGCGGCGACCAGCCGGACCGCCTGAACCCGGTCAGAAATCGAGCGGATCGCGGATGAGCATGCCCTCGACCGCCCGCAGCCGGTCGCTCATGGTGGACAGTAGGTCGATCGAGTCGTGCGAGAGCCCGACCGCGGTGTACAGCAGCCGGCGCAGTCGCGGGCTGTCGATCGAGCGGGCCACGGTCGCGTCGTAGTCGGTCGGTGTGCTGTCGAAAGGTCGAACGAGCTGGTCGAGATCCACGGCGAAGTACTCACAATCGGTCATCTGGCCCCCTGGGACCATTGTGGGGCGCGCTGGGACGCGCGCCTGCGCACTCCCTTCGTCGCTGGATCGGCCCGGAACGTTTCGTGTGTAGTTCTGGACAATACGAACGTAAACACCGGCTACACGTCATTCCCGCGTGCAAGCATGGGTTCGGCCGAATAAATACCGATCTGGTAAGGGGCCCGATATGGGGAATCTCGACGACAGGGTTGCCGTGATCACCGGCGGCGCCCGAGGTCAGGGGCGTGCGCACGCGGTGGCGCTGGCGGCGGCGGGCGCGGACATCGTGGTGTGCGATCTCGCCGAGCAGGTGGCGAGTGTGCCCTATCCGATGAGTTCGGAATCCGATCTGGCCGAGACGGCGAAGCTGGTCGAGGAGACCGGCCGCCGCTGCGTGCCGCTCAAGGCCGACGTGCGCAGCCAGACCGAGATGAACGCGGTCGCCCAACGCGCCATCGACGACTTCGGCCGGATCGACATCCTGGTCGCCAACGCCGGCATCGCCTCCAACTCGGTGATCGCCGAGATGGACGACGAGGTGTGGCAGGACATGATCGACATCAATCTCACCGGCGTCTTCCACAGCTTCCGCGCCGTGGTGCCGCACATGATCGAACGCCGGTGGGGGCGGATCGTGGCCACCTCGTCCATCGTGGCCCGGATGGGCGTGCGCAACGCCGGCCACTACGCGGCGGCTAAGTGGGGCGTGATCGGGTTGGTCAAGTCGCTGTCGCTGGAGGTGGTCGAATACGGCATCTCGGTCAACGCGGTGCTGCCCGGCGGCGTGGACACCCCCATGATCCAGAATCCGGCGATGTATCGAATGATGCTGCCGGACCTGGAGAATCCCACCAAGGAGGACGTGGCCGCGATGTTCGCGTCCGGTCCGCCGAACTCCGATCTGATTTCGGCGGACGAGATCGCCGACGCGGTGCTGATGCTGGTGTCCGAGCGCGGGCGGCATTTCAACGGCGAGGCACTGACCATTTCCGGCGGGATGAGCGCCAACACCGTCTGATTCCGGACGCCATTCTCGGACGAATGTGACCTGCATCGCAGTGCGCGCGGCCGCGGAACTTTCCCGGCGCCGTATCCGACCGGTCAGCGAGACCTGGTTCAGGTGCAAACTTTCGCTCTCGAGGATGGTGGACGGCAACGTGCAGGTGAAACGCTCGACAGTCCACCTGGTTTGGCTCGTCGCGGCGGCGGTGCTGCTTGCCCTCGTCATCGGGTCGGTGGTCGAAGCGGGCGAGGCCCCGTATCGGGCGGCCGGCACCGCCTATCCCGGTTTCGCCGATGTACTCGCCTACGTGCTGCTGCGCGTCGTCGCCGCGCTGGCCGGCGCGACCGCGCTCGGCGCGCTGGTCTACTCGGTGTGCTGTACCGCCGTCACCGGTCGCGGCCGGCTCGACGTCGACGGCTACTCCGGTGTGCGGCTCGCCGAACGGGCCGGTCTGGTGTGGCTGTTGTCGGCGCTCGCGCTCATCCCGATGACCGCGGCGAACGTCGGCGGCTTGACCTTCTCCGGGCTGTTCCGGATCGGCGCGCTCGGCGCGCTGATCGATGCGAGCGAGAAGCCGAAGGCGTGGATCGTGGTCGCCGTGCTGGCCGCGGTGGTGACGCTGGGCGCGCGAATGCTGTTGTCCTGGACCGGGACAGCGGTGTTGCTGCTGGTGGCCGCCATCGGCGTGCTGCCGCCCGCGATGGTCGGCAACGCGGGCGAGGGGCCGAATCACGATTACGGTACCGGCGCGATGATCATCTTCCAGCTCGCCGTCTCGGTGCTGCCCGGACTGCTGTGGTGCGTCGCGGATCACCTGCGCCGCAACGGGTCACACGCGGCGACCGCGGTCCGCCGCGGCGCGACCATCGCCCTGCTGTGGGTTGCCGCCGCCACCCTCAGCGGGCTCGTGCTGTGGGTGATCCTGCTGCCTTGGTCGGCGGTATTCACCACTGGCTACGGGCGGCTCGCGCTGGTGGTCGTCGCGGTCGGCGTCGACCTCGCGCTGACCATGCGCGCGGTACTGAACCACCGCGAACCCGGTGCCCGCACCGCCTTCCTGATCGCGTGCAGCGGAGCACTTTCCGCGGTAGCGCTCGCCGCGACCGTGGCCATGGCGGTACAGCCCGCCCCGGCCTTCGCCGATCGATCGTTCACCGCGCAGGAGGTGTTCCTCGGCTTCGACCTGTTCGACCGGCCGAACCTGCTGCGGCTGATCACGTTGTGGCGCTTCGACATCGTGCTCGGCACCGCCGCATCGGCCGCGATCGTGCTGTACGTGCTCGGCGTGCTTCGGTTGTGGCGGCGCGGCGACGAATGGTCGCGCTGGCGCACCCTCTCCTGGATCGGCGGCTGTGTCGCATTGCTGATCGCGACCTCGTCCGGCATCGGCACCTACGGGTTCGCGATGTTCAGCATGCACATGATCACGCACATGGCGCTGAACATGTTCGTGCCGGTGCTTCTGGTGCTCGGCGCACCGGTCACCCTGCTGCTGCGCGCCGTTCCGGCGGCCAAGCGCGGCCAGGTGCACGGCGTGCGCGAATGGGTGCTCGCGCTGCTACATTCGCGGCCGACCGCGGTAATCGCGCATCCTGCCACCGCGCTGTCGTTGTTCGTGATCTCGCTCTACGGACTGTATTTCACGCCGCTGTTCGAGAGCCTGATCCGATACCACTGGGGGCACGTGCTGATGAACGTGCACTTCCTGATCGTCGGCTACCTGTACTACTGGGGCATCATCGGCATCGACCCCGGCCCGCGCCGCCTGCCACACCTCGGCCGGCTCGGAGTCCTGTTCGCGGTCATGCCTTTTCACGCCTTCTTCGGCGTCGCGGTGATGTCGATGAACACCGTCATCGGCTCCCGCTTCTACACCAACCTGCAACTGCCCTGGAACATCGACCTGCTCGCCGACCAGCGCGTCGGCGGCGGAATCGCCTGGGTCTCCGGCGAAATCCCGATCCTGCTGGTAGTCGGCGCCCTACTCACCCAGTGGGTGGCCCAGGACCGCCGCACCGCGGTCCGCACCGACCGCAAGGACGAGGACTACGGCGACTCCGACCTCGCCGCCTACAACGCGATGCTGGAGCAACTGGCCCAAACCCGCCGCTGAGTCCCGTCAGCGGTGGAAGCGAACTCGCCGCAGCCGCAGGCTGTTCGAGACCACGAAGAACGACGAGAACGCCATGGCCGCGCCGGCGATCAGCGGGTTCAGGAAGCCCAGGGCGGCGATCGGGATGGCGATCACGTTGTAGCCGAAGGCCCACACCAGGTTTCCCTTGATGGTGCGCAGCGTGGCGTGCGCCAGTTCGATGGCGTCGGCGACCGCACCCAGATCCTCTCGCACCAGGATGACGTCGGCGGCGGCGATGGCCACGTCGGTGCCCGCGCCGATCGCCATGCCGAGGTCCGCGGTGGCCAGCGCGGCTCCGTCGTTGATGCCGTCGCCGACCATCACCACGCGCCGCCCCTGCTCCTGCATGCGGGCGATCAGCTCGACCTTGCCCTCCGGAAGCAGTTCGGCGACAACCTCATCGATGCCGATCTCGTCGGCCACCGACTGTGCCGCGTAGGCGTTGTCACCGGTGAACATCATGACCCGCAGGCCGAGCCGGTGCAGCCGGGCGATCGCGGCGGCCGCGGTCTCCTTGACCGTGTCGGCGACCGCGATCACCGCGACGACCGTGCCGTCGACGGCGACCAGCACCACGGTGCGTCCGGAGCGTTCCTGTTGCCGGACAGCGCGATTCATCTCCTGCGGGATGCCGATGCCCTGATCCTCGAACAGCCGCGCCCGGCCGACCAGCACCCGGCGCCCGTCCACCACACCGCGCGCGCCCAATCCCGGTAGGGCTTCGAAGGATTCGACCGACGGCAGGGCGTCGACGGCCTCGCGCGCGTGCCGGGTGATCGCCGCGGCCACCGCGTGCTCGGACGCCGCCTCCACCGCACCGGCCAGGCGCAGCGCCGCCGCGGCGTCGAACGATTCGTGCTCGATCACCGCGACCACGCTCATCGCGCCGTTGGTGACGGTCCCGGTCTTGTCCAGCACCACGGTGTCCACGTCGCGCGTGGCCTCCAAGGCCTGATGGCCCTTGATGAAGATGCCCAGCTGCGCGCCCCGTCCCGAGGCCACCATCAGCGCGGTGGGAATCGCCAGCCCGAGCGCGCACGGGCACGCCACGACCAGCACCGCCAGCGCGGCGGCCGCCGCCCGCTCCGCACCGGAGTCGGTGATCAACCAGGTCACGAAGGTCAACGCGGTGATCAGGAAGACGAACGGAACGAACACCGCCGACACCCGATCGGCGATCCGCTGCATCCGCGCCTTGCCGGTCTGCGCCTGCTCGACCAGCCGGATCATCCCGGACAGCTTCGTATCCGCGCCTACCGCAGCGGCTTCCACGATCAGCCGCCCGGTGAGCGCGGTGGTGCCGCCGATCACCGCCATGCCCGCGTGCACGTCGACCGGGATCGATTCGCCGGTCATCGCGCTGGCATCGACACTCGATTCCCCCGACACCACAAGGCCATCCGTCGCGATGGTCTCGCCGGGCCGCACCACGAACCGCTGCCCCTCCACGAGTTCGCCGATAGGCACCCGCATTTCGCGATCGTCGCGGGTCAGCACGGTGACCTCGCGGGCGCCGAGCGCGGCGAGCGCCCGCAGCGCGCTGCCCGCCGAACGCTTGGCCTTCGCCTCGAAATACCTTCCGGCCAAGACGAATGCGGTGACGCCCGCCGCCACCTCGAGGTAGATCGCGTCACTGGCCCAGATCGCCGCCCAGACCCCGTCGGGCGCGGGCCCGGAACGGTCGGGGTGCAGGAACATCGTGTCCAGCGACCACAGCGTCGCGGTCAGCACGCCGACCGAGACCAGCGTGTCCATGCTCGCCGCGCCCGCCTTGGCATTGGCAAACGCCTTGCGGTGGAACGGCGCCGCCGACCAGGCCACCACGGGCAACGCGAGCGCGGTGAGCACCAGCTGCCAGCCGGTGAACCGGGTGCTGGGGATGGTGGCGAACATGACCGACAGATCGGCCAGCGGGAAGAACGCCACCAGCGCCACGACCAGCCGGCGCAGCAGGTCGCTGACCGCCGCGTCCTCGGGCGCCGAGCTGATCGGCTCGGTCCGGTCGGTGATCGGCGACGCACCGAACCCGGTCGCGTCGACCTCGGCGCACAGCTGCTCGGCGGTGATCTCGCCGACCGCATCGATCGTCGCGATCCCGGTGGCGTAGTTCACCGACGCGGTAATCCCGTCGATCTTGTTCAGCTTGCGTTCCACCCGGGTCGAACAGGCCGCGCAGCTCATCCCGGTAACGGCCAGCGAGATGCGGTTCGGTTCGGTGGAGTCGGTTCGAACGATCGGTTCGAGCTCGATGGTCATCGGGTGTTCGGCGCGAGTACTCCCTCGGTTATCGGGGAGAGGAAGCGCCATCCTCCTTTTCGGAATTGGGTCACGGGGGTTTGTCGGTGGTGTCGGCTAGATTGCCGGGCGTGGAGGAAGTGGTGCGGTACGCCTTCCGGCTGCGCCCGGGTGTGCAGGCGGAGCGGGCGCTGCTCGGGGAGTGGGGTCGATGCCGGTTTTTGTGGAATGAGGCTGTGCATCAACAGAAGTCGGGTGCGCGCCCGACCTATTTCAAACTCGGAAAGATGCTCACCGAAGTGCGTGCCCGGAACGGGTGGTTGCGTGAAGGGTCCCAAGTCGCACAGCAGCAGGCGCTGCGCACTTATGCGCAAGCCCACGATCTGTCGTTCAAGGTCAAAGGACGCGGGCGACCGGTGTTCAAATCCCGGAAGAGGGCGCTGCCGTCGCTGGAGTACACGGTGCGCGGATTCAGGATCCGCGACGGCAGGTTGCTTCTCCCGAAAGGGGTTTCTATCCCGGTCGTGTGGTCCCGCGAACTGCCCTCTGAACCTACGACTGTGCGTGTCACTCGGGACAGCGTGGGGCATTGGTATGCCTCGTTCGTTGTTCGCCGTGAGGCGGAAACTGTGTCGATAGCTGCTGGTGGTATCGGTGTCGACTGGGGGGTGAGCACGACTGCCACAACCACTGACACTGCGTTCGACCTGCCCTTCCTGGGGCATCGGAAACGGTGCGCTGCGGAACTCGCGAAAGCGCAGCGGCGCATGGCGCGACGACGCCGTGGCAAGCACGGCCCGCAGTCGCGCGGCTACCGGTGGGCGGTCCGGCAGGTGGCGAAGTTGCACAAGAAAGCGGCCCGGCAAACGCAACATGATTCGCGGGTATGGGCGAAACGTGTTGTCGCCGAGCACGGTCTGCTCGCGGTGGAGGATTTCAAGCCGAAGTTCTTGGCGAAGTCCACGATGGCGCGCAAGGCTGCGGACGCGGCGATCGGTGCGGCGAAGCGGGAGTTGATCGAGCGTGGTGTGCGGGCTGGCCGGAGGGTGGTGTTGGTTCGGCCCGAATTTACGTCGATGACGTGCAGTGATTGTTTCGCGAGAGCCAAGCGACTCGACCTGTGCGAGAGAGTTTTCCGGTGCCCCGAGTGTGGTTATACCGCTGATCGGGATCGGAACGCTGCCAGAGTGATTCTGGTTGTGGCAGAACGTGGCCACAGCAGTGTTGAGGATGTGAGACAAGCGGGTCATCTCCCTCGGGCGAGTGGTTCGGTTGCGATCTGAGCTGTGAATCTCCTGCCTTCAGGCAGGCGAAGCGTTAAGCGGCGGGATCTTGGGTCGAGCGGAGGTGGCGGGTGCGGCGGCCGAGCTGAGCGCCCGGGGGCAGCACCAGGTCGACGGGGACGCGGTCGCTGGTCGGCGGTGAGGTCTCCGGGCGTCGGGTCCGGTGCACGACCACGACCAGGGCCAGGGCGACGACCAGTAGCCCGTGCGACAGCACCCGGGAGATCGGCACCACGCCGGAGTACAGATCGGACACGACGAACGCGCTCAACGCGGCGACCAGCACACCGAGCACGGGCAGCACCCCGGCCGCCGCGTGCGGCCGCAGCGCGCAGTAGACGAAGCCGACGCCGATCGCCAGACTCCACGCGGTGCTCTCGTTGAGCAGGTGCCGGGTCATCTCGGCGCCGTGGTGATGGCTCATGCCGAAGTCGAGCCCGGCCAGCTGAGCCAGCGCCAACGCGCATTGCAGGACACCGAGCAGGCCGAGCAGCACGCGGGACAACGCGATTCGCGAGGTCGGCACGGCGGCCCGCAGTCGGGCCAGCGGCGACGGCTGCGGCCGCTCCAATTCGGCGGCGGCGAAGATCGCGTCGGTCAGGTCCGGCGCGTAGGACGAGGCCCCGCGCAACTGCTTCGAGGTCTCCACCGCGGCGACGTACCAGGAGCAGCAGTCGGCGCACCGCTCCAGATGCTCGTCCACCCGGGCGGCGGGAACGGTTTCGCGCTCGCCGTCGATCCGGGCCGACAGCGCCGTCCGGCACACTTTGCACTCCACGTCCAGATTGTCGTCTATCCGGACCTCGAAGTTCCCGGCGGTTATCGATCGTGGCGCCGCTCACTGCGACCCCGTGGTGACCTGCGTTACCTCCGCCGGGCCGGTCCGTCGCGGCGGTGACCGAGGGTTATTGTCGACACCATGCCGACGCCCGCCGAGGATGACGAGACCACCCGCCTGGCTCTGGCGGCGGCGCGCGGCGACCGGCGGGCACTCGAGGGTTTCATCCGGGCCACGCAGAAGGACGTGTGGCGCTTGCTCGCCCATCTGACCGAGGTCGGCCGGGCCGACGACCTGACCCAGGAGACCTACCTGCGGGCGCTCGGCAGCATCAAACGTTTCGAGGGCCGTGCCAGCGCGCGCACCTGGCTGCTGTCCATCGCCCGCCGGGTTGTCGTGGACCAGGTGCGGATGGCGGTGGCCCGGCCGAAGATCGCGCACGGCGTCGACTGGGTCGCGGCCGCCGACCGGCAGGTGCCGCGCCGCGACGGGTTGACCGAGATCGTCGAACTCAACCTGCTGCTCGACGATCTCGCGCCGGAGCGGCGGGAGGCGCTGGTGCTCACCCAGGTGCTGGGGCTGTCCTACGCCGAGGCCGCGGCGGTCTGCGGTTGCCCGGTGGGCACCGTCCGTTCCCGAGTGGCCCGCGGCCGCGAAGATCTGGTTGCCGCAACCAGATTCGGCGCCAGGCGCAGCGCCAACGGCTGAGTGTTCAGGGCGTGGCGTCCATCCGCTGCGTGCCGATGACCGACAGCAGCTGTAGTGCTTGCTCGGCCGGTGAGCCAGGCGTGGCGGTGTAGATCACCACGCGCTGATCCCGGTCGGCGATGTCGAGGACATCGCAGTTGACGGCGATCGGGCCGACCAGCGGATGCTCGAAGATCTTGCACAGGGTCGGTTCCGCCCGGATGTCGTGCGAGGCCCACAGTTCGGCGAATTCCGGGCTGCCGGCGAGGAGCTCGGCGACCAGCTCGGTCACCTCGGGATCGCCGGGGTAGCGGGCGGCGGTGGCGCGCAGTTCCTGGGCCGCGCTGCGGGCGAACGCGTCCGCGTCCGACACCCCGTACAACCGCCGCCCCTCCGGGCTCGGCCCGAGGAAAGCTCGCCGCACCAGGTTCCGGTCGCGCCGGGACAGAGCGGAGAAGTCCTCCATCAACGCGGCCGCCAGGTCGTTCCAGGCGATCACCTCGTACGTCGCGGACAGCACGACCGCCGCGGCCTGCGGCAGCCGGCGGAGCAGGTCGAGGATGCTCTGCCGGACCTCGCGCGACGGTCCGGCCTGCGGGCCCGGCGGCGTTCCGGCGAGGTGGTGCAGGTGGTCGCGTTCGGCGTTCGACAGGCGCAGTGCGCGGGCCAGTCCGCTCAGCACCTCGCGGGACGGGCGCGGGCCGCGGGCCTGCTCCAGCCGCGTGTAGTACTCGGTCGAGATGAAAGCCAGCTGGGCCACTTCCTCCCGGCGCAGGCCCGGGGTGCGGCGGCGTGGACCGGCGGGCAGACCCACGTCGGCCGGGATGATCCGCTCGCGCCTGCTGCGCAGGAAGTCCGCTAGTTCTCGTCTGTCCACCGCTTCAGTGTGCTCGAACGACGCGCAGCCGAGCCAGGTACAGCCGGTACCTGGCTCGGCTGCGCGACCGGGCCGAGGCTCGACGCCATGGACAACACAATCGATACGGCCGGTCTCCTGGCCGGCAAGGTCGCCTTCGTCACCGGTGCCGGACGCGGCATCGGCGCCGCCGCGGCGCGGCTGTTCGCCAGGGAGGGTGCCCGGGTAGTGCTCGCGGCCCGGACGGAGGCACAACTGAAGGCGGTGACCGAGGAGATCGAGGCCGCGGGCGGTACCGCGGATTATGTGGTGTGCGACCTGGCCGACCCAGCCGGCGTGCGCGCCGCCGTCGACCACACCGTGGACCGGTACGGGCGGCTCGACGTCGCCTTCAACAACGGCGCGGCGGGGGTGCCGCCCGGCCCGATGGACCAGGTGCAGGAAGCCGACTTCGACTACGTCTACGCCGTGAACCTCAAAGGCCCGTGGCTGGCCATGGTCGCCGAGATCGCCGCCATCCGGGCGACCGCGGGCACCGGCGCCATCGTCAACACCTCCAGTGTCGGCAGTCTGATGGGCAATCCGGAACTGCCCGCGTACGGTGCGATGAAGCGGGCGGTCAACAGCCTCACCGAATCGGCGGCGGTCACGTATGGCCCGGAAGGCATTCGAGTCAATGCGATCGCGCCCGGCACCACGTTGACCGAGATGATCATGGACTGGGAGGCGGGGTCACCCGGTGTCATCGAGCGGCTCAACGCGGTCACGCCACTGCGGCGCGCGGCGGATCCGGATGAAATCGCGCAGGCGGCGGCGTGGTTGCTCAGCGACCGTTCGTCCTATGTGACCGGCACCGTGCTACGTGTCGATGGCGGAATGCGCGCCTGAATCTCGACTCAAGCGTCCGCCAAAGGGTTTGCGGCGTAGTGCAATCGGACGATTCCGTCGTCGTGCCGTGCGGCGGTGGCGTGCACGCCGAAGACCTTTCGGAGTAGTTCGGGCGTCATCACCTCCAGGACCTCGCCCGCGGCGACGACGCTGCCGTGATCGAGCACGACCAGGCGGTCGCAGCAGCGCACGGCGAGGTCGAGTTCGTGCAGCACCGCGAGGGTGGTGATGGCGGTCGAGCGGATCAGGTCGAGGAGTTCGAAGCGGGCGCGGACGTCGAGGTGGTTGGTCAGTTCGTCGAGCACCAGCAGGCGCGGTTGTTGGGCGAGCGCGCGGGCGAGCAGGACGCGTTGGCGTTCGCCGCCGGACAGCGAGCCGATGGTGCGGTCGGCGTAGGCGGTGACGCCGGTCCTGGCCATGGCGTCGGTGACGGCGTCGTGGTCGGTCGCGGTGTCCCGGCTGAACAGGCCGTGATGTGGATTGCGGCCGAGGCCGACCACCTCGGTGACGGTGAGTTCGGTTGAGCCGGAACCATTCTGGAGCACAGCCGCCGTGGTACGGGCCGCGGTGCGGATCGACATCCCGGAGATGTCGGTACCATCGATCGTGACGATCCCGGTGGCGGGTTGCAGTGATCGATAGATGGTGCGCAGCAGTGTGGTCTTGCCGCTGCCGTTGGGGCCGACGATGCCGACGACTGTGCCCGGCGGCGCGTGCAGGGTCACCTTGTCGAGCACGGGGGCGTCGCCGAACGTGATACTCACTCCGGCAACGGACAATTCGGCCGAGGAACTCATGTCAGACCGCCGTTGCGGCGCAGCAGCCAGAGGAAGAACGGGGCGCCGAACGCGGCGGTGAAGATGCCGAGCGGTAACTCGTTGGGCGCGTCGACGGTCCGCGAAAGCAGGTCCACCGCAACCAGATACGCGGCGCCGATCAGCGCGGACAGCGGTAGCACCCGCCGATGATCCTGCCCGAAGGCCAGCCGGACCACATGCGGAATCATCAAGCCGACGAAGCCGATTCCGCCGGCCACCGCGATCAGCACGCCGGTCAGCAGCGAGGCCAGCACCAGCAGGATTATCCGCAGCGTGCGCACGTCGACGCCGAGCGCGGTGGCCTGCTCGTCGCCGGTGCCGAGCACGTTGAGCCTGCGGCCGAAGGCGAGCACCACCGCGACGGTCACCAGCACCACCACGGTGACCGGCCCGAGTCGATCCCAGCTCGCCCCGGCGACGCTGCCCATCGTCCAGAACATCACCGCGCGTAGCTCATTCGGCGTGGCCCGCAGCTGGAGATAGTTCGTGGCGGCCAGGAGTAGATAGCCGACCGCGACACCGGCCAGGACCAGCCGGATCGGCACCAGCCTGCCGCGTTGCTGCCCGAGCAGGAACACCACCGCGATGGTCGCGATCGCTCCGCAGAAGGCGGCGGCGGACACCCCGATGCCGCCCAGCGCGCCGCCCGCCGTGACGACCACGGTCACCGCGCCGAGCGACGCACCGGAGGACAGCCCGAGCACGTACGGGTCGGCCAGCGGATTGTTCACCAGTGCTTGCAGAATCACGCCGGCCACCGCAAGGCCGCAGCCGCACAGCGCGGCCAGGATCACCCGGGGCAGCCGGTAGTTCCAGACGATCTGGTCGACGGTGAAGCCGACATCCGCTGGCTTGCCGGACATATGGGCGAGAATCACCCGGCCGGTGTCGGCGGCGGACACGGTGACCGAGCCCGCCGCGATCGACAGCAGCATCACGGCGATCAATACCGCCGCCGACACGGCGAGCGCGATCGGCAGCGGCGTCGCCGCCAGCGGCGGGCGGGTGGTTACGCGGGTCATCGGAACTGCTCGGGGTGCACCAGTTTCGCGATGCGCCGCACGGCGAGGTCGTTGCTCGGGCCGAGGTAGATCGAATCCGACAGCACCGCATAGTTATTGGTCTTGGTGGCGTTCCACTGGGGGAACTGGGCGAGGATCCGTTCGGCGACCGCGTCGATGTCGGGGCTGCGGTAGTTGATCACGACGAGCCCGTCGATCGGGGTCACCGCGAGTTGTTCCTTGCTGATCGTCACGAAGGTGGTGCCGTCGTCGCGGTTGAACGGGTTCACCCCGCCGGCCTTGTCGATCACGTCGTTCCAGATGCCGCCCGCCGCGATCGCGGAGAAGTCCGAGTCGCCGCCCATGCCCATGCCGGGGAAGACGAGCAGCACGTTCTTCTTCGGTTGCCCGGCGACCCGGGTCACCGTCTCCGCGACGGCCTGCTGCGCATCGGCGATGAGGCGCTCGGCCCGGCCCGGCACGTCGAACATGGTGCCTAGATCGCGCAGCAGCGCGTAGCTGTCCTCGATCGTCGGCGTACCGGTGACCGCCCCGGTCACGCCGCAGTTCGCCCGGGGCACATAGGTATTGGCGCCCGCGGCGGCCAGTTCGTCGCGGGTCGCGAAGCCCTGGTCGGCGGCGAAACCGCCACCGCCGGTGGAGATCACCAGGTCGGGGTGCTGGTTCAGCATCGCCTCGCGGGGGATGTCCTGGAGGCTGTTCGGGGTGATGTTGCCGGTCGGGAGGGCATCGATGGCGGCGGCGCGGTCCGGGACGTCGGAGGTGCCGTAGGACTGTGCGTTGGCGACGATGCGGTCGGCGACGCCGAGTGCGAGGAGCGAGGAGACCTCGCCGACGGAACCGCCGTTCATCACGACGACTCGCTTCGGCGCCTCGGTGAACGTGTAGGTCTTGCCGCAATTCTCCAGGGATACCGGGTATTTGGTGACGCCCTCGGTAGCGGAGGCGGGTTTGTTGTCTGTCGCTTCGGGCACCGAGGTGGTGCACCCGGTGACGGCGAGGGTGGTTGCCGCGAGTGCCAGGAGCAGCGCGCGTTTCATCAGCATGGGTGCCTTTTCGATCGGTGCGCCAGGGCAGGCGGCGGTGGGAGGAAGCGGGTTTCGATCAGATAGTCGATCCCGGCGGTGAGTGCGGTGGCGGAATCCGGTTGGGGGACAGCCGAATCGATGAGGTTGTCGCGGCCGCAGGTGATGGCGTCGCCGGCGGGTGCCAGGTGGGCCGCGTGGGCGCGGGCGATGGTCAAGGAGTGGTCGTCCTGTGCCGACGCGCGATCCGCCATGGCGGTCAGGCGGGCGTGCCAGATCGTCGCGGGGATGGCCTCGACCGGGTAGCCGCGGTCGCGTAGTGCGTCGACGATGGTGGCGAACGTCAGCGGGCGTTGGCTGGTCAGGTGGAAGGTCCGGGCCGTAGGCCGGTGGGCGACAAGGTGCGTGATGGTGGCGGCGACCCAGTCCACCGGCACCAGGTCGATGGTGCCCGTGTTGTAGATCTCCGCCGGGACGGCCTCGAGGACGACCATCGCGCGGATCAGGCTCCAGAACGCGTCATCGGGGCCGGAAGCGCCGGTCAGAGAGTGGCCGCCGATGCGGCCGGGGCGGTACACCGTGACCGGTATGCCGCGATCGGCGGCGGCATACATCAGGCCCTCGGCTACCCATTTGCTTGCCACGTAGCCGTTGTGCGGCAACGAAGTCGCCGCCACTCGGCGGTCCTCGGTGAGGATCGGCGGGTTGCCGTCGACGGCGAAGGCGGTGTCGATAGAGGAGACGAAGTGGACCGGTTTCGGTGCGCCGGTGGTCGCGAGACGCAGGATGCGTTCGGTGCCTTCGACATTCGCCGGGCGCAAGCGGGAGTACGGCTCGAAGTGATGGACTCGGGCACCGTTGTGGACGATGGCGTCGCCGGTGTCGGCCAGGTCCTGGTAGCACTCGGGTGTCAGGCCGAGCTGGGGGAGAGCGAGGTCGCCCGCTATCGCGGTAACTCGGGCGCCGTCTGTCCGTGTGTTATCGAGACCATAACGGGCGAAAGCGGATTCGATTCGATCCAGTGCGGCACGATCATCGCTCGCCCGCACCAGGCAGTAGACGTGTAATTCGGTACGTTCGAGCAAAGCAGCGAGCAGGAACGCTCCGAGGAACCCGGTCGCCCCGGTGAGCAACACCGTACGCAGCGTCGCCGGTGTTTCGGCCATCGCTCGGATGGTGCTGTCCAACTGGGTGTCTGCTTCGAGATCGGCCACGGTCCAAGCCATTTCGTCACTGTCCCGGCCCGAATCGAGGCGTTCGGCCAGCCCGGCGACGGTAGGGGTGTCGAACATGGCGCGCAGATCCCATCGGATCCCGAAGGCCTCCCTGATTCCGTTCAGCACCCGCGCGGCGCGCAGCGAATGCCCACCGCGGGCGAAGAAGTCGTCATCGATGCCGACCGACTCGACCTCCAGTGCCTCGGCGAAGAGCCGGGCAAGGGCGCGTTCGGTGGGAGTCCTTGCGGGTCGTTCGGTGAACTCGGCATCCGGCGGTGTCGGGAGCGCCGTGCGGTCCAGCTTTCCGTTCGCGGTGTGCGGCAGGCGATCCAGCGTGACGTACACCGACGGCACCATGTAGTCCGGCAGTCGTTCGGCCATGTGCATCCGCAGGGACTGCGTTTCGGGTTCGCCTGCACCGGGGGTAGGAACAACATAGGCCACGAGGACTTCCGCATGAATGCGCACGGCGGCGGCGTCGACCTGCGCGTGGGCGGCAAGGGCCGCCTCCACTTCGCCGACCTCGATCCGGTAGCCGCGCAACGACATCTGGCTGTCGCCGCGGCCCAAGTACTCGAGGTGGCCGTCCGTGTGCCACCGCACGAGATCGCCGGTGCGGTAGAGGCGGCTGCCGTTCGAGTCGAACGGATCTGCCACGAATCGCGTCGCTGTCGCTGCCGACTGGCCGAGATACCGCTGCCCGACCGGTATTCCGCCGACATACAGTTCGCCGACGACCCCAGGCGGCACCAGTTGGAGGGCTCGATCGAGTACGTAGCAGCGGCCATTGGTGACGGGAACCCCGATGGACGGCTGGGGACACCCTTTGATGCTCGTCCAGGTCGCATCGACCGTGCATTCGGTTGGGCCGTACAGGTTGTAGACCGAGAGTCCCGGTTCGGCTCGCAGCGCGGCCCACAGCGCAGGATCGGCCGCCTCGCCGCCGAGCGCGATCACCGTCGGACGGTGGGCGCCGGTGCGGAGTCCGGCGTTCAGTAGTTCTCGTGCGAAAGTCGGTGTGACATCGAGGAAATCGATGCGCTGGTCCCGGATGTAGC
The DNA here is from genome assembly GCF_040681495.1 of Nocardia sp. NPDC051756. Taxonomy (NCBI): domain Bacteria; kingdom Bacillati; phylum Actinomycetota; class Actinomycetes; order Mycobacteriales; family Nocardiaceae; genus Nocardia; species Nocardia sp. NPDC051756. Next base: position 19,501 of record NZ_JBFAYV010000001.1, read on the forward strand.
GCACCAGACCGTCAGGGTCGCGGCGCAAGTCGTCATCGATGAAATGCAGCTCGTGTCCCGCGAGCAGCCAGAGTAACCCTTCCCACGCCGTATCGAACGTCATCGAAGCGGTGAGTGCCGCCCGCATCCGCCGCCCACCACCTGCCGCTACCGCGGGCTCGATCAGGTTCTCGCGATGGTGGTGGTACAGATTCACCACCGATCGATGCGAAATCACCACGGCTTTGGGAACTCCGGTGGTGCCCGAGGTGTGGATGACCCACGCCGGATGCTCGGGGTGCAACCGAACTGGAGGGTGTGCACGCAGGGGCGCGGTGGCGTTCGTTGGCCCGACCGGGATTCCACCGAGGTCTTGGCCGGGTCGCACCGCGATTTCACCGTCAAGCGGCGATCCTTCGTTGGTAACCAGTGTCATTGCGGCGGGCGGGAATTCGTTGATGACGACGATGCGGTCGTGCAGCGCGTCGGGGATCAGAGCAGCAAGTGCGGTCGTAGTGATGATCGCGCCGAGTTCGGCCCCATCGCCGCTGCCGTCCAGTCCGTCGAGGAGCAGTGCCAAGCGCGGTGCCGGCTGTCCGGGGTCCAGCGGAACATATGTTGCACCACAGGCGAGTACAGCGAACAACGCGGCGATCGCGTCGCTGGTGCGCGGAAGCAAGACCGCTACAGTGTCACCGCAGCGAGCCCCCGCTGTTGTGAGCGCAGTACTCAATTCTCGCGTCCGGGTAGCCAGTTCGGCATACGTGAGCGCGCGAGTCGCGCCATCGGTCTCGGTGGCAACGAGCGCGGTCGCCGTCGAGGTGCGAGCCACTTGCGCGGCAAGCAGGTCGTGCACGGTGCTGTCGGGCCGAGGCCGATCAACACCACAGCCGTTGGCAAGCAACCACTCTCGTTCGTCAGGCAGAAACAGATCTGCGGCATCGAGCGGCCGAGCCGGCTGGTCCAGCACTCGGCGGAGAAATGTCGTGAAGCGCCGCAGATGGGTCGCCAACTCGACCGCCGTATACGCACCCGGGTGCCCGTCGAGGTACAGCGTGGGTCCGGTGCCATCGATCCGGTCGTAGAGGTTGAACACCAGATCGTCGATCATGCCCGCGGTGACGTTGTGCACCGCGCTCGCGCACTCACCGAAGCGCAGGTCGTAGTCGAACAGCATGATGTTGACCGACGGCCCGTACATGCTGCGATCGCTGCCGACCAAACCCAGGTCGCGGCGCACCTGCTCGCTGCGGTAGCGCTGATGGCGTCGACTGCGCACCAGGTGACGAGCGACCTGTCCGGTCAGCTCGATCAGCGTCGGATCGTCCGCGAAGTCGGCCCACAGAGCCACCCCGTTGAGCGTCATGCACGGCACCCGCAGCGCCGGCGTGCCGGTCCGCAGCATGACCGGCAGCGCGAGACACACCTCGCCGGCCCCGGTCATCCGGTGCACGTATGCGGCGATCGCGGCGGTGAGTACCTCGGTCCAGTTGGCGCGCGAGGTCTCCGCGACGCCGCGCAGCAGCGCGACCGTCTCGGCTTCGAGAGTGGTGAACGCCCTAAGCGTCCGGCCCGCCACCGCTGTCGAGCGCGGGGCCGCACCGGACAAGGTCACCGGTGCCGGACGATCACGGAGATAGTCGAGCCAGAACGTGCGATCACGATCTGGATCCGCGGAATCGGCATAGGCGGAATCGGCGGCCAAGACGGCATCCCAGGACCCGAATGCATAAGCGGGCGGCGCGGTTCCAGCGAGGGAAGCCGAGTACAGCTCGGCGACACGACGCGCGATGAGTGCCATGCCGTAACCGTCGAGCAGGATGTGATGCACCCGGTGATACCAGAGCGTCCGCCGCGCATCGAGCCGAAACACGATGTGCGCGAACAGAATGTCATCGGTCAGGGACACCGGCTTCGAGACGTCCTGATCCATCAGTTCCAACGCGGCGCGCAGCGGATCCGACTCATTCGAGACATCCACCACCTGGACTTCCCAGATGGGTGACTCCACAACCTGCCGCGGCCCGTCCTCGAGGAACCGAACATGCAGCGCCGCAGCCTCATCGATTGCCGAACGGATAGCGCTCACCAAGAGATCCACCGCCAGCGGCCCAGAAATCTCCACGTACTCGGCGATATTGAAGACCGCAGCGGTCGGGTCGAGCTGCTGCCCGAGCCAGACACCCAGCTGCGCGGAGGTCAACGGCCGGGCCGAACTCACGGCGCGGACCGCGGCGCGAGCAGTGCCCACCACCCGGCGAGCGTCGGATTCTCCGCCAGATCCACGAAAGCCGGTGCGGCGCCGCGCGATTTCCAGCGCTCGATCAATCCGATCAACCGCACCGAATCCAACCCCGCGGCGAACAGATCGTCGGTGTCGTCCAGCTCGTCCGGCTCCAGATACAGCAGTTCGGCGATGTCCGCCCGGACGGTGTCGTAGGTGAGTGGTTCCAGCACGCTCAGTTGACCTGTCTCTCCCGCTCGGCCCAGAACCGGTCGCGCAGTTGCCAGCGCAGGATCTTGCCGCTCGGATTGCGCGGAATGCGGTCGACGAACTCGAAGCGCACCGGAATCTTGAACCACGCCAGGTGTTCTCGGCAGAACGTCATCAGCTCGCGCACCCGGACCTGCTCGCCCGGCCGGCACGCGACGAACGCGTGCACCGATTCGCCGAGCACGTCGTCCGGTACGCCGATCACCGCCGTGTCCGCCACGGCCGGGTGCCGGGCGAGGGCGTTCTCGATCTCGGCGGGATAGATGTTCTCGCCGCCGACAATGATCATGTCCTTCAACCGGTCTCGGATGTACAGGTAGCCGTCGGCGTCGGCGTATCCGGCGTCCCCGGTGTGAATCCAGCCGTCGATCAGGGTTTCGGCCGTCGCCTCCGGCAGGTTCCAGTACCCGAGCATGGCGGCCGGCGAGTGCAGGCAGATCTCCCCGACCTCCCCGGTCGGCCGCTCCGCACCGGACGCATCGATGATCCGCGCGGACACACCGGGATACGGCCGGCCCGCGGCGGCCAACCGCGGATTGCCCGCGACGTGGTCCCTGGGCGGCAGGCAGATCGCGGTGTTCCCGGTCTCGGTCAGCCCGTAGATCTGCGCGAACTCGGCGCCGAAGAGCTCCAACGCTTCCCGCAGCAGCGTTTCCGAAATGGGTGATCCGCCATAGACGACCTTGCGCACCGACCCGACCGCCTCCGGCGTCACCCGCGGCTCGCCGAGGATCAGCCGCAGCATCGACGGGACGACGCACATCGTGGTGATCCGGGCCTCCTCGATGATCGCCACCGCGGTGCCGCTGTCGAACCTCGGCATCGCCACATTGGTGATCCCCGCCGCGAAACCCTGCATGGCCCACCAGATTCCACCGACGTGGAAGCCCGGTATGCCGATGAGGTTGCGGTCCCCGTCGCGGAAATCGAGCCAGTCCAGCTCGGCCGCATCGAGCGCCTCCGCGATGGCGAAGAAGCTGCGCTGGGCCAGCACAACGCCTTTGGGCAGTCCGGTGGTCCCGCTGGTGTAGAGCTGGATCACCGCGTCGTCGCGGCCCGATGGTCGTTCGTCGAGATCCGGGTCGGCGATGCCGGCCAGCCAGTCGGCGAACTCGTCGCCATCCAACTGGACCGCGGGTACGTGCGGTGCGGCGGAGCGGGCGATGTCGGCGGTATCGGCGTCGACCAGTACCAGCGCGCTGCCCGAATCGCGCATGATGTGCTCGACCTCGGGCGCGGTCAGCCGGAAGTTGATCGGTACCAGCACCGCGCCGAGTCGCGCGCAGGCGAAGAACAGCGCGTAGTAGTAGACGGATTCCTTACCGAGATACGCCACTCGACTGCTCTTGCCGATACCGAGAGCTCGGAGTGCGCGGGACAGCCGGATGCTGTCGGCACGCAGCCGCGCGTAGTCGAGACCCACTCCGGCGCACGCGATGGCCAGCGTGTCCGGCCGATTGCGCGCGTGCTCGGCCAGGATCGAGGTCACGGTGGGTGCGCTCACAGCGCCGCGCCCAGCGGTCGCTCGGCGTTCACGATGGCCAATCGGACGGTGCCCGCGCACTGCCCGCCGTTGTCGTCCCAGCACCGGAACGACGTGTCCAGCGAGGTGAACGGTTCGCCGTCGCTCGCGCGCGTGCGTTCCTGGCTCCCGACAAGGACGAACTCGCCGGAGAACCGCCGCGGATCGATCGGCCGTCGATACTCGCTGTCGAGCCGGGTGATCAGGATGTCGGGCAGCTGACGCCGCCAGTAGTCGTCCATGGTCCAGCCGCCGAACAGCGGGCCGACGCCGTGCCGCACCAGCACCGCGATGGTCTGATAGAGCATCTGGTTGTAGCAGATGTTCACCTCGACCGAATTGAGATGCCCGGTCGCATCGATGTAGCAGGACTCGGGGATCTCGAATGTCCCAGTGGCAGTGGCCTGTTCGCCTTGCGCCCGGACCGTCAGCTCGCGCAGATACCGGCAGTGCGGCTTGTAACAGCGCAGCACCTCCGACAGCAGCGACGGATCGTTGGGGAACACCTCGCCGGTCATGCCGGGATGCCCTCGTCGTCGTACACGGTCACCCGATGCGACACCGCGGGCTCACAGGTGGAGTTGTGCAGCGCCCGGTGCACCAGGCTGCGGTTGTCCCAGATGAGCAGGTCGCCCCGCTCGAAGGTCTGCAACCGGATCGCCGGATGTTCGAAGGTATCATCGAGTTGACCTGTGGCAGTGAGTAGTTCGTGCAGCAGGTCGGGTCGGTCGGCGCCGTCTGTCGCGGTGATCGACTCGGTGAGACCCTCGCTGACGTACACGATCGGCTCACCGGTATGCGGATGCGGGTGCACCGTCGGCAGCGTTACCGGCGGCGTCTTGCGGTCGATCTCGGCGAGCAGCTCCGAAATGGGCCGATAGACATCGCTGGGCCGGATCTTGAAGTAGCGACGGACACTGTGCGTCGCCGTCGTGCCGGCGACCGCGTCCCGCAATGCAGGGCTGAGCTGCTGATACGCGCGGGCCAGGTCGATGAAAAAGGTGCCGCGGCTGTGCGTCGGCACCACCTGGGTGTGGGTGAAGGTCAGGTCGAACGGGCGCGCCATGAACTGGTAGTCCGAATGCCAGAACTTCCCGGTCTTCGGCACCCCGACCCGCTGCTTGCCGGTCTCCACGTTGGACGAGACGAACACCTCGGGCACGTCCGGGTGGTGATAGATCGGCTCGTAGTACCGGATCGGCTCGCCGAAACCGCCTGCCAGCGCGACGAATTGGTGCGGATCGAGCTCGATGCCCTTGATCACCGCGATCCGCTCGCGGTAGACGGCACGCTTGACCGCACGGATGTCCTCGTGCGATGTGGGGTCGAAGTCCTCGACCACCACACCGAAGTCTCCCTGCGGGCTGATCCGCATGGCTGTTCGCTGCATAGCCACTTAGTCGGCCCACTACGTCCTGTAGTTCCCGGCAATTTCGGGTGATCTGCCCACACCGCGGCGGACGATGTGAGCTGGGTGACACTCGGCGAACAGTGGTTGCACTGCGAACCCGACTGGGGCTAGCGTCCTTCCGCGGTAGCGACCACCGCTGCGCACGGCGACCCGACCAGTCTCGCTGAATCGCCAATAGTGCTTCTCTGCAACAACTTTCGTACTCAACAGTGCGCCGTCGGCGTACTGGTGACCGCGCGCCCGGATTGTGCCGAGGCGAGAAGATGAGGGATCCCCATGGGCAGAACAACATTCGTGACCCTGGCCGCGTGCACGGTTGCCGCACTGGTCGGTTCGGCGGGTACATCGCATGCCGAACCGGGAGTACCCGAAATTCACTACACCGCAGGCGTGGTCGACAAATCGGTGGTGCTGAGCACCGACGCGGGCGCGCTGGCCGCGGCCGACGGGCAATTCCGGCTCAGCGATCGGGCCGGACGCCTGCTCGTTTCGATGCCGCTCAGCTATCAGCGCGACGGCAAAGTGTGGCCGATCACAGCGAAGATCGAGGGCAACACCGCCACCCTCACCCCGAACACCGACCCGGCCGCGGCCGACCTCGCGCCGGCCGCGCTGCGCGACATCGCCATCGACCCGCAATCCACCGACTTCAACACCGCGGTGATGAACTTCGCCACGGTCGCCGGCCTCGGCGTCGCGCTCGGCACGCTGATCGGCACCGCGATCGGCGCGGGTGTCGGCTGTATCGCGGGCGGCGCCCTGGTCGGCGCGGCGGCGGCGGTCCCGACGATCGGCGTGCTGGCCGTCCCCGGCTTCCTCGGCGGCTGCCTGGTCACCGGGGCCGCCGCGGCCCCGATCGGCGCGATCATCGGCACCATCGCGCTCGGCGTGCCCGCCGCGGTCATCGGCGGGCTGCTGTTCGCGGGTGCGCTGGGCAAACAGGCGACGAGCTGAGCGCTCAGGCCGCAGGCTGGGTGCGGTGGCTGTCGATGAGCGCCCGGCCCATCGATTGGGCCCGCCGCGCCGCCTGCCGGTCGCCCTCGGTGGCGGAGACGATCGAGCCCTTCATCAGAATGTGCCAGGACCTGGCGAAGTCGTCCGGATCGCGCAGGCCCGCCTCCTCGGCGCGCGCCCGGACGACGCCGCGAATCGTGCCGAGGTGATCGATGCTGGCCCGCCCGGCCGGATGATCCGCGCCCATCTCCAGCAGCACATTGACGAAGGTGCACGACTCGAATCCCTCGGTGCCGAACCAGTCGTCGAACACGTCGAAGATGGCGAGCAGTCGCTCCTCGGCGGTATTGCCACGCCGGCTGGACTGCTGTTCGACCATGCCGAAGGTCCACACGAGCTCGCGCCGGGCCAGGACCGCGAGGATCAACTCGTCCTTGGTGCGAAAGTGCCGATACAGCGTCGCTTTCGCGATGCCGGCCCTGGCGATCACCTCATCGATGCCGACAGCCCGGATGCTGCGGCGAGTGAACAAGTCGTAGGCAGTGGACAAGATCCGTTCGCGGGCACCGACAATCGTGTCGTCGCTTGCCGTCACCCTCTTACCATAACGCTGTACAGAGCCGACCTGCCATGCTTCACTAGGTAGACAGGTCTGTCCCGTGCGGTGACAGGCCGAGGAGTCGGCATATGTCCCTCAACGACGACGACCGGTTCGCTGCCCCACCCCCGGACCGGTCGGTACTGGAAGCCACTGACGTTCTTCGCTTTTCGGTGTGCTGCCCGCGCCGCGACATCGCCATGATGCTGGTGGACGGCGAGATCGATCTACGGACCGCGCCGAGCTTCCGTGATCAACTCCGCCGGTTGTTCGGCGCCGGACCCGTCATGGTCGTGCTCGACCTGTCCCCGGTCACCTTCATGGGCGCCGCGGGGCTCCGGGTGCTCGTGGATGCCCAGACGCAGGCCGAAAAGACCAGGCGCCGAATGGTGTTGATCACCTCGGCGCGTTGTGTCGATCGCGCGCTGGAGGTGACCGGCCTGGCGCCCAGCTTCCACAGGGTGCGGTCGCTGGACGCCGTGCTGGCCGACCACGCCGTCGGATACGAAGAGACGGCGTAGCTTTCGGCTCAGTTCAGCCTTTTCTCCACCCGGTGCCGCGCGGTGTCGGCGAACTTGCCGCCGCGCTTGCGCGCCGTGTCGGCGAGTTCCGGACCACGCTCGCGCGCGGTGTCCGCCAACTCGACACTGCGTTCCTTGGCGACCTCGGCGAACTCCGCGCCGCGCTCCTTGGCGAGTTCGGCCCATTCTGCGCCGCGGTGCTTGGCCACGTCGGCCAGTTCCGCGCCGCGTTCCCGGGCCAGCTCCGCCAGCTCGGCGCCGCGCTCGCGGGCCAGCTCGGCCCACTTCGGTCCGCGCTCGCGCGCGAGTTCGGCCCATTCGGCGCCGCGGTGCTTGGCGACATCGGCCAGTTCCGCGCCGCGCTCCTTGGCCACATCGGCCAGCGGGGCGGCGTGTTCCTTTGCCGCAGCGGCCCATTCGGGGCTGTGCTGCTGCACGGTCTCGGCCAGCTCGGAGCCCTTGGCCGCCGCGGCGCTGCCGAAACTGCCTGCCGCCGAGGCGACTTCGTGCGCCCGGCGTTTCAGCACCTCACCGGTCGCGCCGTCCGAGGAGCCGGTGAACGGCAGCGCGGCGGTGACCGTCGCGGCGGCGTCCCTGGCGGCCCGCTTACCGCGCCAGCCCAGCGACGGCTTGCCCTCGGTGTCGGCTGCGGCGATCATCAACCCGCCGAGCAGGCCGAGATCCTTGAGGAACGCGTTTCGCTTGACCGCCTTCTGCGCCGGGTCCGGTTCGTTCCAGAAGTCCTGTTCGGTGACCGTGGCCGGGATGACGGTCGCGGCCAAGACCAGCGCGGCCAGGCGTGGCGCCTTGCCGAGGGCAAGCAGCACACCACCAGCTACCTGGGCACCCGCATTGATCCGGACAACGGTCCCCGGATCGTTCGGCAACTTCGCGGCATATTCCTCCGGAAGCTGACGCTGGCCTCGCTGCACCAGCTCGGTCGCCGCCTTCACGCGTGATTCCGGGTGCCGCAACGTATCGACACCCTCCACGACGAAGACAGTGGCCAAAAGCGGGCGGGCAAGTCGGCGTAACAACATGACGGATCCCTTTCCTCGACGGCTCTATTCGACCGGGTTCCCGGAAGGTGTCGCATCAAACCCGGTGGGCGGGGAGTTACGGGCGTATCGGACACAGAATCTACACCCGGTAACGGCAAATATTGAGCGAACGATCACCAGGTTGTGGATCCGAGCTGATCCGCCGGTCCTCGACCGTGATGCCCCGCCGGAAGGTACCGCCGATGAACTCCACCACGGCCGCAACGACTTTCGAGTCGATCGTCGCCCCGCTCCCGGCCGCGCCGGGCTGCACCTTCCGCTTCGATACCGTGCCCTGCCGACATCGCGCCGAATGGTTCATCCGCAAGCGTCCGTGCTGTCACGCCGAGGGCGTCGACTTCATGTGCGACACGTGTCACACCCGGATCCACTGGTTGCTGACCATCGGCGTCGAATTCGAGTGCGCCGGTTGCGGTGTCCGGTCGGACAGCTTCACCGAGCTCTATCCGACCGCGGCGCCGCTGTGAGCCGAGCGGTCAGGGACCCCCGACCGCCTTCGGGACGCTGGACCGGCTCGCGGTCGCCAGGAACTCGGTGATGATCGCGGTGACCTGGTCCGGGTCCTCCACCATGGGCAGGTGGCCGCAGTCCGGCAGCTCGACCCCGGGCTGGGCGCGCAGGGCGCGGTTGAGGCGGGCGCCCGCGCGGGCCGAGAGGATGCGGTTCTGCTTGCCCCAGATCGTGCAGATCGGCGGGAAGCCCGCCGGTGGGTCGAACTGATCCAGCGCGGCGTAGGTGGGGAAGTCCTGGACCAGCTCGTGCAGGGCGTGCAGGCGGCCGCGATCGGACCAGTGGGCGCGCAGGCGTGGGGAGTGTTGCAGGCCCTGGCGCTTGCCGCGTGCGCCGAGCTGATTGCCGACGATCAGCGAGACCGCGCGACCGGGCAGCGCCAGCCTGCGGGCCAGCGGTCCGAGCGGCAGCCGGGCATCCGCCCAGGCCATCGCCGCCGACTGCCCGGAGCTGACGGTGTCCCAGGTCAGCGGGTTGATCAAGACGAGGGCCCGCACCCGGTCCGGATGGCTCATCGTGTAGCTCAGCGAGGTGGCGCTGCCGAGACAGTTGCCGACCAGGACCACGTCGGTGAGCTGGTAGGCGTCGAGGAAGGCGCCGAGCATCCGCACGTAGTCGGCCAGCCGGTAGCCGTCGGCGGGCTGGTCGGATTCGCCGTAACCGGGCAGGTCGAGGGCGAACACCTCGTGGTCGCGGCGCAGCGTCGCCACCTGGTCGTCCCAGATGTGGCGTTGGGTGCCCGCGTTGTGCAGGAAGACCACCGGCGTGCCGCTACCGGAACGCTCGAAGGCCACAGCCCTGCCCTGATGCTCGAAAATGTCCACACTGACTCCTTGCGAGCGGCCGGGCGAACACGTCGCCCGATCCGCTGCAATTTTACGTTGTTGTCAAGCAGCGAGCTGGGACTTCGGCGGTTCTCGTCGGCGGCGATTACACCTCGATGCCGGTGCGCACCACCTTGCCGGTCGCGTTGCGGGACAGCGCGGTGGTGGTGAGCCGCCAGCGGGCCGGCACCTTGTAGTAGGCGATCCGTTCCGCGGCGAACGCGCGCAGCTCTGCTTCCGTTGTCGCCGAGAGGTTTTCGACCACCACCAGCGCGGCGACCTGCTGCCCGAGGTCGGCGTCCGGTACGCCGACGACCGCGCATTCGCGGACCGCCGGATGTTCCTCCAGGCACTGTTCGATCTCGGTGGGGTAGACGTTCTCGCCGCCGCGCAGGATGAGATCCGAACGGCGACCGGACAATCGGAGCCTGCCGTCGGTGAGCACGCCGATGTCGCCGGTGCGCAGCCAGCGGTCCGCGGTGATCGCGGCGGCGGTCGCCGCCTCGTCGTTCCAATAGCCGAGCATCACATACTGACTGCGCACGCAGATCTCGCCCTCGGTCCCGTCGGGCACGGGATTGCCCGCGCCGTCACGGACCTGCACGGCGGCCCCGATGACCGGGCGGCCCACGGTATCCGGGAACGCGGCGAGTTCGGCGGGACTGGCCAGGGTGGCCGCGGTGCTGCACTCGGTCAGGCCGTAGCTGGTCACCAGCGCGGTCTTGGCCACCGGAAGTTGTTCGCGCACTTGATGTTGCAGCGCGGCCGAGGACGGCGCGGAGTTGAGCGAGAACGACGCCAGCGAGGACAGGTCGTAGCGGGACAGATCCTGTTCGAGCATGCGGGTGGCCATGGTCGGCATGGCGCCCCAGTTGCTGATGCGTTCGCGTTCGATCAGGCGCAGCACCCGGTCCGCCTCGAACGAACCCTGATAGAGCACCGAGGTATCGCCGGTCACCAGCCGCGGCACCACCAGGTTGTGCAGGCTGGCGATGTGGAACAGCGGGGAGGTGAGCAGGAACCTGCGGCCGCTCGGCGGCTCGGTCGCGCCGCTGAACTCGGCGGCCAGCGCGTCGTTGAACCGGTGATATCCGATGACCGCCAGCACGTTTCGATGGCTGTGCACCGCGCCCTTCGGCCGTCCGCTGGTGCCGCTGGTGTACAGGACGACCGCCGGATCGTCCTCGTCCACCTCGGCGAGCGGGGTTGTGCCGCCGTCGAATTCGCCGATCAGCGCGGGCAGGTCGTGCTCCATGGTGAGCACGGGCACGCGAATATCCAGCTCCGCCAGCAGGGCCGCGCGTTTCGCGTCGACAACCAGCACGGCCGGGGTGGTGTGCTCGACGCCGTAGGCGATTTCGCGCGGCGTCCACCACGCGTTGTAGCCCACCGCGATCGCGCCGAGGCACTGCGCCGCCCAGAACGTCATCACCCATTCGGGCGTGTTCGCCGCCAGAATGCCGATCCGGTCACCCTTTTCGATGCCGTATCGGTCACGCAGTGCCGTGGCCAGCGCGCCGACCGCCGCCGCATGCCAGGCGAAGGACAGCCGGCTGTCCTCGGTGACGAGATAGTCGCGCTCGCCCCAACTCGCCGACGCGGCCACCAACTCACCGAGCGACCTACCCCGGTCGCGCAGCACCGGCAGCGGCGCACCGAGCACGTCCTCGACCACCATCTCGAACGGCCCACCGGGGCCGGTCAGCCGAGCCACAGCTGCCGCCGCGAATGCCTGCGCGTCGAAAGGCTTCGTCATCTAGCGCACCTCATCTTCTACGGAACCAATACCGCGCGGCCGGTCACCAGGCCACGTTCCAGCCGGTCGAGCGCGTCGCGACCTGCCGCCAGGTCGTAGCGCTCGACCTCCACCGTGAGCTTGCCCGAGCGGGCCAGCGCGACGGACTCGATCAAGTCGGATTTGGTGCCGCCGTACGACTTTCGTACGGAGGCTCCCCACGGCCAGCCGGGTCCGCCGGCTGGACCGGCGGTGATCTCCGGGGCGCCGCCGCCGAGGCCGATCATCCGGTAGGCGCCGTTGGGCGCCACCGATTCCACCGCGAGGCTGGCGGTCTGGTCGATGCCGACGAAGTCGAAGACCGCGTCGGCGCCGCGACCGCCGGTGCGGTCGAGGATCGCGCGCGCGGTGTCCGGTCCGGCCAGCAGGCCCTCGGCCGCGCCGCAGCGGGCGGCCAGTTCGAGCTTGTCCGCGCCGATGTCGACGGCGATCACCCGGGTAGCGCTGGTCGCGGCGAGGATCTGCACCGCGACATGGCCGAGCCCGCCGATGCCGATCACCACCGCGACCGAGTCGGGCCGAAGGTGTTCGCGGGCACCGCGAATCGCGTGGTAACTCGACAGCGCGGCGTCGGCCAGCGGGGCCGCTTGCGCGAAGTCGAGGTCACCGATCGGCACGAAAGAGCTGGCCGGGATGCGGATGTACTCGGCCATGCCGCCGTCCGGGCCGAGTCCCGGACACGGCGGCATCGCGGTGCGACCCGCGGCCAGACAGACATTCTCATTGCCGCGCACGCATTCTCGGCATATGCCGCACGACCAGCACAGGTAGACGATGCCGCGTTCGCCGGCGACCCGGCCGTCGACCGCGGCGCCGACGGCCTCGATGGTGCCCGCGACCTCGTGTCCGAGGGTGAGCGGCTCGTCGCGCATGCGGAACGGAATATGCAGCACGTGCAGGTCGGAATGGCAGATCCCGGCCGCGCCGACGCGCAGCAGCAGGTCGGTCGGGCCGATCTCGGGGATCGGCACCTTGCGCAGTTCCAGCACGCCCGGTTCGGTGAGTTGCAGCGCGCGCATCATGCGTGGACTCCTACCGCGGTGTAGACCGCGCGCAAGTAGGAGTCGGCGCGTGGGGAGCCGATCAGTCCCGGCTCCATCTTGTTCATGGTGTAGGCGAAGGTGATTCGGTGATCCAGGTCGTTGACGACGATCGCGCCGCCCAGCCCCGCCCACCAGCAGACCTTGCCGTCGGGCACCGCCGGCGCGGTGTGCGCCTGGGGTAGTCCGTAGCCGATGCCGAAGCGCAGCGGCAGCAGCAATGCCAGATCAGGACCGTCCGACTGTTGTTCGAAGATCAGGTCGATCGTCTTCTCCGACAACATCCTTCGTCCGTCCAGCACGCCACCGCAGGCGACCAAGGACTGGATCCGCGCCACCGAGCGGGCGTTCCCGTGCCCGTTCACCGCGCCGATCTCGGCCTGCCGCCACGCGGCGCTGTTGGCCTCGCGCAGATCGAGCAGGGGACTGGTGAGCGTCTTGACCAGAATGCTCTCCTGATCGAGCGAGGCCATATCGAACTTCAGCTCCGGCGGCGGCACCAACGCCGCGATCCGGTGGTGCAGTTCGGGTCCGGTGCCGATATGGAAGTCCGCGTCGAGCGGACCGGCGAGTTCATCGGCGAAGAACTGCCCGAGGCCGCGGCCGGTGATCCGGCGGATCACCTCGCCGATGAGGTGCCCGTAATTCAGCGCGTGATAACCCGACGCGGTGCCCGGCGTCCACCACGGCGGCTGCGCCGCGAGCCGCGCGGCCGCCGCCTCGGTGTCGTAGATGTCGGCCAGTTCGATCGGCCGCTCCCAGCCGGAGACACCGGAGGTGTGCCCGAGGAGGTGCCGAATCTCGATGTCGCCCTTGCCGTTCGCCGCGAACTCCGGCCAGTAGTGGGCGACCCGCTGCCGCACGTCCAACCCGCCGCGATCGACCAGCAGCAGGGCACACAGCGCGGTCATCGTCTTGCTGATCGAGAAGACGTTGACCAGGGTGTCCGCGGTCCACGGCACGGTGCGGCCGAGATCACGGTGCCCGCCCCAGAGGTCGACGACGGGTTCGCCGTCGACGGTCACGCAGACCGCCGCGCCGAGTTCCTCGCCCGAGGCGAGCCGGTTCGCCAATTCCGCGCGCACACCGGCGAATTGGTCGGTACAGAAGCCGGAGGTGGTCATCACGCGCGCTCGAGGGTTCTGGCCGGCACCGGCAGCGCGTAGCCATTGGCGGCGGCTCGCTTTGCGCCCCTCGCCATTTCCTTGTTCAGGTCGCGCACATACGGCTCGAACTCGATCTGGATCGTGTGCCGCGGCGAGTCGTAGTAGCGCCCGCTCCGGCGTTCCTCCGCCGCGCGGATGGTCTCGTGCATCTCCGGTTCCGGCGGTGGCAGGTACTTGCCGGTGAGATAGGCGGCGACCAGCTTGCTTTGCTGCTCGGCGAAATTCACCAGCGTCGGCAGCGGTTGCGCCAGGCCCATGAAGAACAGGTTGTCCACGCCCGGCTTCATCATCTGCTTGAACAGTGGGATGCGGTTCTGCTCGTCCGGCACCAGGTCCGGATCGGTGAAGAACGGGAAGCTGATGTGATAGCCGGTGGCGCAGACGATCACGTCCACCTCCTCGGTGCTGCCGTCGGCGAACCGGACTCGCGGCCCCTCCAGCGCCGTGATGGCCGGCTTGAACGCGATGTCGCCGCAGCCCGCGCGATGCAGGAACTCCTCGCTGGCCGACGGATGCGCCTCGAACGGCAGGTGATCGGGCTTGGGCAGCCCGTAGAACTCCATCTCGCCGCGGAACTTGCGCACGAAGCGCTGCTTGAGCTTCATGCTCACCTTGCGCGGAATCCACGGCGGCACACTCTGTTTGTCCCCGACCTTGCCGTTCACGTATTTCGGCAACACCCACACCCCGCGCCGCGCGGACACCGTGAGTTTCTCGGCGACGAAGCGCTGCGACAGTTCCGAGGCGATGTCCAGCCCGGAATTGCCCATGCCGACCACCACGACCTTCTTGCCGCGCATATCGACCGGGTCGAACGGATCGTTGTAGGCGTGGCTGTGGATCAGCACGCCGTCGAATTCGCCGGGGTAGTCGGGGGTGTTCGGATCCCAGTGGTGGCCGTTGCAGACGATCAATACGTCGTAGTCGCGGGTGCGGCCGTCGCTCGCGGTGACCAGCCAGCGACCGTCGGTCTGCCGTTCGGCCGCGGTGACTTTGGTGCCGAACAGGATCTTGTCCCGGAAACCGAAATGGTCGACGTAATCCTTGAAGTACTGGAACAGCTGGGAATGGTGCGGAAAGTCCGGCCAATCCGCGGGCGCCGGATAGTCCTCGAAGACAAGCCGGAACTTGCTGGTATCGATGTGCAGCGACTGGTAGCACGCCGACATCCCGTTGGGATTCTTGAAATACCAGTTGCCGCCGACCTCGTCGGACGCCTCGAACAGGTCGAACGGAATATCGAAGTCCTGCAGCCGTTTCGCGGTGGTGATCCCGGAGGGGCCCGCGCCGATGAGGCAGACCCTGGGCAGAGTGGGTTGAGTCAATTCACTTGTCCTCGTGCTGGGAGGGCGGTCACCTGCCTGCGGCGGCGCGCCCGGCGCCGAAACCGTCCGGAGCCGTGCGGCTTCCGGAGTGACGTAGGCAACAAGGTAACACTGGCTAGACAGCGTGTCTAGTGAATGACGTATTGTCTAGTGAAGGCGGTGCGGATCGCCGGCCGCAGTACACTTGCTCACCGAAAGTCGCACGTCAGCAGAACTTTCGACCGACACGAGGTAACCGTTGCGTACGAACCCGAATCCGGCGGGCGGCAGCCTGCGGGACGAGCAGAAACAGCAGACCAGGTCCCGGCTGATGGCCGGCGCCAAGGAGCTGTTCAGCACCCGCGGCTACGCGGCGGTGCGGGTCGACGACATCGCCGCCGCCGTCGGCTGCAGCCGGGCCACCTTCTATCTGCACTTCACCAGCAAGCTCGAGGTGCTGCGCGCGATCGCCGAGCAGAGCACCGCCCCGAGCGCGCTGCATTTCTACGAGGATCTGGATCGGGTGCTGGACACCGGCTCCCGGGCCGAGTTGGTGGCCTGGATGGGCCGGGCCATCGAGTGGTTCCACGAATACCGCGAGCTGCTGCCCGCCTGGGACGAGGCGACCGCGCTGGAGCCGGAGTTCCGCGAGATCGCCCGCAACGGCATCCTCGCGCTGCCCAACGCGATGACGTCCTATCTCGCCCGCTGGCCCGCCGAGCGCGCCGACGAGGCGCGGCTGCGCGTGGAACTGCTTGTCGCCCAACTCGAGCGGTTTTTCACCCGCTGGGCGGTGCAGGGCACCATCAATGTGTCCGCCGAGCGGGCCGCCGAGGTGCTCACCGATATTTGGTTCCCCGCGCTACAGGCGCCCGCCGAACCGGGTTGATCGGTGCCGCGATTCGTGGGTCCACCGGGCGTAGCTCGATATTCGCTGGCCGCGCGGGAATCGTGTTCTGGGACTCGATTTCGTAGCGGCCTGCAAATCTGTCGGTGCGGTGCGGCATCATCTGTGCACGCAGCCATCCACGAATATTGCTCGGAGTCACCATGCCGTCGCCTAAAACCAAGCCCAAGCCATTGTCGGACAGCGAGATTCAGCGGATCGCCACGGATATCGCCGGTGGCCGCCCGCCCATGGTGTGGTTCACCGCCGCCGCGGTGGGCGTGCCGGAAGGACGGTCGGGAAAGGTGATCTCCCTCGGCGATCCGGCCGACGGAGACTTCCTGCAGGTCCGGCCCACCGGATCGAAGGATGTACTGTCCTTTTCTCCGACAGAAGTGACGTTGACCAAGCCGCCACGAGGGGCGGCGACCGTTTCCACTGCCCAGCCGAAGTCGACAACCAGGAAGGAATCACCCGTGACCCAGCCGTCGACCTTGACGAGCACTGCGACACCGACCACCCCCAGTTCTGTCACGCCGCCACCGGTCGTCCCGAAACCCGTTGCGAGCACCCCGGAATCGGACGAACAAGACGGCGGCGCGAGCAAGCCCGCGGCCAAGCCCGCCCCGGCGGCATCGCCGGCCAAGGCGGCCAAGGCTCCGGCCCGGCCGAAGGCGAAGACGCCCGAGGTCACCGTCACGCTGACCGGCACCGCCGACGGCGAATGGTCCGTCGACGTGGTCAGCGGCAAGAAGCGCGCCGTGCGCGGTCTCGCGGTGCCGAGTTCCGCGGTGGCGCAGGCCGCCAAGATTCTGCACCCCGAGGTGGCCGATGTGGTGGCGGGCATCCTCGACGCGGCCAGGGAAGCCCAGGAGGCCAAGGTACAGGCCCTGCAGGCCGAGCTGGAGGCCGCGCGGCGGCTGCTCGACGAGCTGGTCGACTAGGTCAGACCGCGGTGCTGGTGGATCTGGGGCTCGCGCGCCAGATCCGCCGGCCCGACTCGTTCGGGCCGTGCCGCGCCGGGTCGTTGGCCATGTGCCGCACGGAATCGGGCGCGTGCCGCGCGTCGTCGTGGAACGCGTAGCCGAGCGAGTATTCCTTCGCGTGGTACATCGCCGAGTCCGCATCGCGGATGAGGTCATAGACGGTCGACTCGGTGCTGCGCGGTGACCCGCAGGCGATCCCGATGCTCGCGGTGATCGGGATCTCGCCCGCGCTCAATTCGAACGGCCGGACAAACGCGCCGAGCAGCCGCTCGGCCAGCGTCGCGGCCGCTTGACGATCGAGGGGGGACAGCACCACGAATTCGTCACCGCCATACCGCGCAACCACGTCATCCCGCAGCACCACCCGCCGAATCCGCGAGGCCGCGTTGGCGATCAACTCGTCACCCACCGCATGCCCATAGCTGTCATTGACCATCTTGAACCCGTCGAGGTCGATGAACAGCAAACACAACGGCTGCTCCGCCCACCGCTCACTGTTCAGATTCAGCGCACGCAACAAGGCAGATCGATTCAACAACCCGGTAAGCATGTCGTGATCGGCCTGATACTGCGCCCGCCGCTCACTACGCGAACTACGCACGATCGCGCGCTCGCTGCGCACGAGCACGCCGATGAGCAGGAGTGCGAACAGTGACGAGACCACTACGCGGTCAACGGTGCCCAGCGATGAACCGACCACCGGCACCAGCGAGGCGACGATCAGCGCGACCGCGATGAAGCTGGCGCGCTGCCGCGATTGATGCGGATGGATCCGCCGCGGTGCGCCGAGCCCGCTCATGGTCGGGTGCAGTGCCGAGACGCCGACGATCGCGTAGGCCGCGAGCAGCGGAACCATCATCACCTCGCGGCCGATCGTCGCGGCGCCGGCGGTGTTGAGGCTGTACCCGAGGTCTCCGAGCAGCGCCGCGATCAGCCCGACGTGCACGAACCGCAGCGAGGATTCCGAGCGGGTCGAGGTGGCCACCGAATGCGCGATGAGCGTCAACAGCAGCGCGTCCAACACTGGATATGTGGCCGCCACAATCGTGTTCACGGTGGTGTCGTGGTTGTGCAGGATCGGTGAGATCAGAAAAGTCCAGGACGCGAGCAAGGCGCCGAGGCCGATCAATCCGGAGTCGAGCAGCAGGTCGTAGTTCGAGCGAACCTGGCGCGGGCGCAACCAGATCAGGGCGGCGAGGCCGACCGCGAAATAGGCGAGCAGCGTGCACACGTCGTCCAGCGGATGCAGTCCGCGCTCGGAGGCATTGCGCAGACCGGCTCCCGCGCCGGACAGCACGGCCGAAGCGCACAGCAGATACCAGGGCAGGGGCCGGGCCGGGCGATACGCGCGCAGGCCGACGCCGATCATCGCGACCGTGCCGACGAGGATGGTCGCGAGCGTCAGGAACGACAACAGCTTGGAATCGACCGTGGCATGCACCGCGATCACGACCGCGCTTCCCCCCAGAAGCAGTGTGTACCACCATGTTCGGAACGGATGGTGGTGTTTCCGCTGCTCTCCGCTGACTGTCATCAGCCCCCCTCGGTCGCTCCATCCCCGGTGAATCGAGCCGCGTAGTAGGTTTGTGAGTCCGCCACCACGACCTCGACGTTCGCCTGTTCCTCGAGCATCACTTGAACGCTGTCGGCGAACGAGTACCGAGTGTTGTTGTACGAGCAAATGTCCCAACCGACCGCAGCACGGTTGGCAACCAGAACCTGGACAATTGATTTGATCATGGCATGAAATGCCGGTCCGTGTCGGGCACTTGGCGCAACCAGCGTGAAACCTGCGTAATAAATCGCACCGCGGGCCGCGTGTTCCGGATATCGGGCGGCGAAGTAGTCCGGGCTGATCCACGGGACCGTGTCGAGATGCTTGGTCACCGTGGTCACCCCGACAGGTTCGCCGGAGTCGAGGCGCGCCACATGCTTGTCCACCCGGGGATCGGTCATCACCGCGTGGAATTCGTCCGGGTGTAAAACCTGTCTGGCAATGGCCTTGGCGCGCAGTGGACCGAACGCCTCCTCATAGAGTTGGTGGAACTGGTCAATCCGGTTGTCCGGGATCTTGCCCTCTATGGTGACGTGCAATCCCGGGTGTGTCTCCCCGCCGGACGCTGATCCCCCCGTGCGGGGGGTGTCGAAACGGACGGTTCCGGGCAGGCGGGCGCCGGTCGAATCAAGGCTCATCGTTGTCGCCCCCACGGGGTAGTGCGGTACGCGGCCAGCACGAGCGCGCAGGCGGGACCACCGTCGGAGCGAGTTTCGGTGGTGCGCAGGTGGACAGGTCCGAAGCTCCCCGGTCGATTGCGGGTCATATCGTTCAGGCTGGATCGAATCAGGGCGGACACCTCGTCGGCGGTTTCGGCCTCGTGCTCGACGAAAAGACCTGCACCGGAACCGTCGTCACGCAGGACCCAGCCGATGCCGGCTGCGGCCGTCTGACCTGGTTCGTTCGCGTGCTGCACCGCGTACACGCAATAGAGACGGTCGCCCCACAGGATCGGCTTGCGGACCCGCTCGGTGTGTTCCAGGGTGGAGCGTGGCGGGATGACCGACGACAGTCGAATCAAGTTGGCATCACCCACTCCAAGTTCACGCAGTGCCGCATCGAAGGCCGACATGGCCGTCGGCCCGACTCCCGTTGCGGCGCCTATCTCTATTGTCAGCGGTGACCCGTAGATCTGCCTGCCCGCGGGAGGGCGTAGCCGATCTATCCACGGCAGCCCGAGCAGGCGTCCGCGTGGCCCCACTAGACCGCTGCGCGGGGTGGTGTGAATCATAGTGCCTCCCAGAACACCCGGCCTCATTTTGCAGGCCGGTAATACATCAAAATCGACTGTGCGGCACGAACGCGAATCGCGCACCTCCGCCAGCTGAAAGCAGTGTTCCCGTGGCGTGTCTCGTAACGTGTGGCAGGGCCAGTGGACACGACAGACCAGGAGAACAGTGCGGATGTGGGTTGCGCCGGGACGGGTCAACATCATCGGTGAGCACACCGACTACAACGACGGCTACGTCCTGCCCATCGCACTGCCGCTGGTGGTCGAATGCCAGGCCGGGGTGCGTACGGACGGGCAGGTCCGGGTGGTCTCCCGGCAGCGGCCGGACGAGGTCGTGCTGGTGTCGGTGGCCGATCTCGCGGCCCAACGGGATCGGGTGCCGGGGTGGTCGCGGTATCCGCTCGGCGTGGTCGCGGAATTCGTGCGGCGGGGGCATGACGTCGGTGGGGTCGAGCTCGAGCTGGATGGGGCGGTGCCGATCGGGGCGGGGCTTTCGTCGTCGGCGGCGTTGTCGTGCGCGGTGGCGATCGCGCTGCGGGATCTGTTCGCGCCCAGCGTGACCGATCGGGAGTTGATCGAGTTCGCACGGGCCGCGGAGAACGATTATGTGGGGGCGCCGACCGGTTTGCTGGATCAGTCGGCCTCGATCCTGTGTACGGCGGGGCACGCGCTGTTTCTCGATGTGCGGCGGTTTGTCGAAGACGGTGTCGGTGTGAGTTCGAATTCTGTTGCATACGAACAGATTCCGTTCGATTTGGCCCGATTCGGGCTGGAGCTGTTGGTGATCGACACCGGGCAGCCGCATGAGCATGTGGACGGCGGGTATGCCGAGCGGCGCGCTCAATGTGAGGCTGCCGCCGCAGAACTCGGCGTGACCGCGCTGCGCGACATCGACTCGGTGGCCGCGCTCGACCGGCTCTCCGACGCGGTGTTGCTGCGCCGGGCTCGGCATGTGGTGACCGAGAACGCCCGGGTGTTGACTGTTGCCCAAAGATTGCGAGACGGTGCGGATCCGCGCGCGATCGGGCCGATCCTCACCGCGGGCCACGCCTCGCTGCGCGACGATTTCGAGGTGTCGACGCCCGCGCTGGACGCCGCCGTCGACGCGGCACTCGCGGCGGGAGCGCACGGCGCGCGGATGGTCGGCGGCGGATTCGGCGGCAGCGTCATCGCGCTCGTCGATCGCGCGCAGACCGACGCCGTGGTGGCGGCCGTGCGGAATCGGTTCGCCGACGCGGGCTTTGCCGAGCCGCGCACCTTCGTCGTCGGCCCGGCGGCCGGCGCGCACCGCCGCGACTGAGCGACCGCCCAGGTTTTTGTCCACGATTGTGGCCCGCGAGTGAGGCACAATCACGCAGAGTAGGTGTCGGCCGACACCCACTCGGCCGGCGACGAGTGAGTCGCGCGCCATGCAGTACCCGTAGACGCACGATCTCGCACCCCGGAAGATCTCGCTCGACGCCTGTTTCACGCCAGGAGGGACGCTGTGCCGCTTGCCGATTCACCTGTTCTGACCCTGCTCGCCGCCGAACCACGGTCGGCCTCGACCTATTTCGACGCCTCATCGACGCTCCGACTGGACGCGGCGCCGGTCGACTTCGCCCTGGTCGCCCTGTATTTCGTGTTCGTCCTCGGCATCGGCCTGCTGGCCAGACAGCGCGTCTCGTCCAGCATCGACTTCTTCCTGTCCGGCCGGTCGCTGCCGGCCTGGGTGACCGGCCTCGCGTTCATCTCCGCGAACCTCGGCGCGGTCGAGATCATGGGCATGTCGGCCAACGGCGCCCAGTTCGGCTTCCCGACCTTCCACTACTTCTGGATCGGCGCGATCCCGGCCATGCTGTTCCTCGGCGTGGTGATGATGCCGTTCTACTACGGCTCCAAGGTGCGTAGCGTGCCCGAGTTCATGCGCAGGCGCTTCGGCACCGGCGCGCACCTGGTGAACGCGCTGAGCTTCGCGGTCGCCCAGGTGCTGATCGCGGGCGTCAACCTGTACCTGCTCGGCACCATCCTGAACGTGCTGCTCGGCTGGCCGCTGTGGCTGTCGGTGGTCGTCGCTGCGGTGATCGTGCTGTCCTACATCACCCTCGGCGGGCTGTCGGCCGCGATCTACAACGAGGTGCTGCAGTTCTTCGTCATCGTGGCCGCGCTGCTGCCGCTCACCCTGGTCGGCCTGCACAAGGTCGGCGGCTGGGATGGGCTGCGGGACAAGGTGACCGCGTCGCCGGGCGGCAGTGCGCAACTGCAATCGTGGCCCGGTAACGAGCTGAGCGGATTCAGCAACAACATCCTGTCGGTGATCGGCATCGTGTTCGGGCTCGGGTTCGTGCTCTCGTTCGGCTACTGGACCACCAACTTCGTCGAGGTGCAGCGCGCGCTGGCCACGCACTCCATCTCGGCGGCTCGCCGTACCCCGATCCTCGGCGCCTATCCGAAGATGTTCATCCCGCTGATCGTGATCATCCCCGGCATGATCAGCGCGGTGCTGGTGCCGCAGATGAGCGAGTACAAGGCGGCGAAGGTGGCGGATCCGGACTTCACCGGCGACACCACCTACAACCAGGCGCTGCTGTATCTGATGAAGGACGTGCTGCCGAACGGCCTGCTCGGCGTCGGCATCGCCGGTCTGCTCGCGGCGTTCATGGCCGGCATGGCGGCGAACATCTCCGCGTTCAACACGGTGTTCAGCTATGACCTGTGGCAGCAGTACGTGCGCAAGGAGCGTCCGGACGGGTACTACCTGACCGTCGGCCGGCTGGCCACGGTCGGTGCGACGGTGACGGCGATCTTCACCGCCTTCATCGCGTCGAGCTTCAGCAACATGATGGACTACCTGCAAACCCTGTTCAGCTTCTTCAACGCGCCGCTGTTCGCGACGTTCATCCTCGGCATGTTCTGGAAACGGATGACGCCGACCGCGGGCTGGATGGGTCTGGTCTGCGGAACCAGTTCGGCCGTGGTGATTTTCATCCTGCATCAGACCAAGGTGTTCCACCTGTCCGGGCAGGGTTCGAGTTTCGTGGCCGCGGGCACCGCGTTCGTGGTCGACATCGTGGTCAGCGTGCTCGTCACCCAGGTGACCACGCCGAAACCCGTCGCCGAACTGGTCGGGCTGGTCTATTCGGAAACCCCGAAGGCGGTACGCACGGATCCGGATCAGGACTCCCTGCCCTGGTATCAGCGCCCGGTGCTGCTCGCGGGCATCGCACTGGTGCTGGTCATCGCCCTCAACATCATCGTCGGATAAGGAGCCGCAATGCTTTTCGACATCCGCACCATCGTCGGCGCCCTACTCGGTTGCTACGGGGTGGTCCTGGTCATCACCGGCCTGGTCAGCAATACTGCCGCTGATCAGGCCAAAACCGGCAATATCAACATCAACCTCTGGGCGGGGGCGGGGATGTGTGTGGTCTCCCTGCTGTTCATCGCCTGGGTCGTCCTGCGTCCGATCGCGCTGCCGGAGAAGTCCCCGGCCGCGGAGATCGAGGAAGATCCGTTGGCCAAGCCCTAGTGTGAGCGTGCAAAGCCCCCGTCTGGTCCGCCGGACGGGGGCTTTTCGCTGTTCGGTGTGCGGCGTTCAGCTGTTCAGTACAGACCAGTCGGTCTGGTGATCCTCTTCACAAGGTGCTGACCAGCAGGTATTCCTGGAGGAAATGCGTTTGTTCGATGCCCTCCGCGCCCCGTAACGTCAATCCGGTTTGCTCGGCTAACAATTAGGAATGGAGTGCAACGCAATGAAACCAGTGACCGAACGCGACATCAGGTCGTCGTTCATCAACTGTTCCAAGACCGAGGCCAAGAAGCTGCCGGTGCCACAGAATCTCGACGACCGTCCCTGGGACGATCTCGACTTCCTCGGCTGGAGCGACCCGTCGCTGCCCGGCCGCGCGTACCTGGTCATTCCGAACGACAACGATGAACTGATCGGCGTCGCGCTGCGATACGAGACCGGCGGGCCGGGCCGGGCCCAGATGTGCTCGATCTGCCTGACCACGCACACCGGTTCCGGCGTGTCCCTGCTGACGGCGGCCAAGGCGGGCCCGTCCGGACGCAAGGGCAACACGGTCGGCACCTACATGTGCACCGATCTCGCCTGTCCGCTGTACGCGCGGGGCAAGAAGACACCGGCACTGGGAAATCGGTACCGGGAGAATCTGAATCCGGAGCAGAAGGTCGAGCGGATGCTCGCCAATATGCAGGCGTTCATCGCCAGGCTCTACAGCTGATCACCAACTGAACCAGGAACCACCATCCGAAATGGAGGTAGATGCCATGCGCCGACACCTGACACTCCGCTCGCCGAACCCGCACCCCGAGTTCCGCGATCGCGCAAGCACACTCGGGGTGCGCGAGGTTCCGCTCCGGTCGAGACGGCCTGGCTGCCGCTGCACGCAGCCGTCACCAGACCGCCTCATCCGGAGCGGAACCGCCACCGATTACGCGGTGCGCAGCCTCGCGCTGAGACCGATCAACACGTCGACGGCGAGGAATGCGAGCAGGCTCAACCCGACCAGCGGGACGAACCAGCCGACCACCAGCGCAGCGGCCAGCACCGGCACCGCCAGCCACGGCGAGGTCCGGCGCAGCGCACCCCGCTTCGGCACCCGGCCCAGCGCGGGCCGTCCGGTCCGGCGGGTCGGCCGCCTGCGCCACCACATCAGATAGCCGCGCACCAGCACCGTGATCAGCCCGATCATGACGGCGAGCAACAGCAACTGGTTGAGCAGACCGAACAGCAGACCCATGTGGAATTGGATTCCCCAGTTGGTGAGTTTGGCCATCAGCGGCCAGTCGGCGTAGGCCAGCCGGTCGGTGACCGCACCGGTGGTGCCGTCGACCGCGACCGCGTCGACCGTGTAGGTGCCGGGCATCCGGCGCTCCTTCACCGTGACCGCCTGATTCAGTTCGGCCGGGATGGTGATCTCGGCGCCCTGGGTCACCCCGGTGGCCCTGGCGGCCGCGAATACCCGGTCGATCTGGGCGATTCGGATGCTCGGGTCCGCCGACGTGGCGGGTGCCATCTCGTGACCGGCATGCTCGCCGCCCGAAACATGTTCGGGCGCGGCAATTCCCGGCAGCGCCGAGGTGACCGACGGTGTGGTCCAGCTCAATTGCTGACGCAGCTCGGTAATATTCGCGCCCGCGTAGGTCGACCAGGTCATGCCGGTCGCGGACAGCAGCAGGATGATCGGCAGCACCCACATGCCGACGGAGCCGTGCCAGTTCACCGTGCGACCGCGGCCGTTCTGCGAGCGATCCGGGGCGAACAGCCAGCCCGCGGAGTTGCGGTTACGCCGGGTGCGCACGCGGCGGATCCAGACGATCAGGCCGGCCAGCGCGATCACCCACAGCCAGGACGCGGCCAGCTCGCTGTAGAGGCGGCCGGGTTCGCCCAGGTGCAGGTCGCGATGCAGGCGATCGATCCAGGTGCGCAGCGGAAGCGCGCCGGAGCTGCCGTAGACGACGGAGTCGCCGACCGGCTGGGCCGTGTACGGGTTGACGAAGACCGCGCGGCGTTCGGATTCGCCCAGCGACGGGTCGTTGAACAGAACGCGGGTGGTGTCCTCGGCGCCCGCAGCGGGGGCGACGGCGGCCAATGCCAGCTTCGGCTGGGTGGCGACCGCGGCGCTGACCTGCTCGGACAAGGGTTTCGGTGCGTCACCTGCCGCGACCGTCAGCAGATCGCGCGAGACGATCGATTCGAGGGTGGGGGAGATGGCGTAGAGAGCGCCGGTGACGGCGGCGATCAGAATGAACGGGGCGACGAATATGCCCGCGTAGAAATGCAGGCGCATGGCCAACGCGTACAACCCGTTTCGTGCTGTCGGTTTGGTGCGGGTCGGCTGCGGCGTCGGTTCCGGTGCCGACGGCGGTAATTCGGCGTCGGGGGTGATGATTTCTGTTGTGCTCACGGTCATTTCGTTTCTGCGGCTCGGGAGGGCGTGGTTCCCGAATAAGCGGTCGGGATCTGTGCTTCGGGCGCGGCGCGCGGCAGCGGCATCGATGGGTCGGCAACACAGGTCGAGGGATTGCGTACGGCGACAACGAGGTCGACGAGACGGCGAGGTCGACGCGTCGGCTACGCCGGTGGCGCAATGCGCACACCGGAACACGCGCTATTTGTTCAGCGCTGAAGCGAAGTCAGTTGGCGACGGCGAATGGCGGACCGCGCGTCCGCAATGATTCCGCGGCGAAAACACGCAGAATTACGCGGTCGCGGTAAGCGGTCCGCAGCGAGGCCGGATCGGTGAGAACAGGCACGGGCCGGTGCGCCCGCAATACCCGGAAGAGCACCGCGGTGCCGGTCCGATAAGCGGCTTCGGTTCCGCGGATGACAATGGCGGCGACCACGGCCGCGAGGATGTGCGCGCTGAGCATCGCCGGCGTCAGTTGCGCATCGCCGTGATGCATATGCCCGGAACTGAATCCCATGGTCAGATGCCCGAGCAGCTGCCCGGCGACGAGCGCGGTGATCAGTCCGACGGACGTGTCCCGCAACGGCGCGAGCCCGGCCACCAGCGCGCCGACCACCGAGGCGGCGGCCACCAGCAGCGCGAGCGTCGTGCTGTCCAGCGACATCCCCCCGGACGCCCAGCCGTGTGCGGCAACGGAAATGGCCCCCGAGATCGCCCCGGCCGAACCGCCGCGCACCCGCGCGACAGCGCCGCGGTGCCCCGCGACCGACCGGCCGAACTCGATACTCACGCGCTGATAGTAGCCGACCAATTGCGCGCAATTTCCCCAGTGAAGAACGTCCGGAGAACGGCAGAAATCACAGCCGTCAGCTTGCTTCGATGTCCATCTCGATCAACGGCTTGCGCAGCAGCTTGCCGGTGGCGTTGCGCGGGAGTTCGTCGAGGAAGATCACCTCGCGCGGCACCTTGTAGCGGGCCAGGTTCGCCTTGACGTAGTCCTTGATCTCCTGCGGGTCGCGCCGGGAATCCGGGCCGGGCACCACGAACGCGCGCAGCCGCTTGCCGAATTCGCGATCGTCGACGCCGACCACGGCGGCCTCGAAGATGTCCTCGCGGCCGGCGATCAGGTTCTCCACCTCGAGCGGGAAGACGTTCTCGCCGCCGGAGACGATCATGTCGTCGTCGCGGCCGTCGATGAACAGCAGACCGTCGGCGTCGAAGTGCCCGACGTCGCCGCTGTTCATCATGCCGTCCACGATCTCCTTGGTGCGGCCGTCGGTGTAGCCGCTGAAGGCGAAGCCGTTGTCCACGAAGATCGTCCCGGTGACCCCGGGGCGGGTGATCGCCTTGCGGTTCTCGTCGAGCAGCACGATCCGGATCCCGACCGGGGCCTTGCCCGCGGTGGTCGGCGCCTTGCGCAGGTCCGCGGGGGTGGCGACGGTCATGACCGCGCACTCGGTGGAGCCGTACAGGTTGTAGAGGCTGTCGCCGAAGTAGTCGAGGGTGCGGGTGACCACGTCGGGCGCGATGGCCGAGCCAGCCGCGAAGATCACCTTGATGGTGCTCGGGTCGTACTTGGCCAGCACCTCGTCGTCCAGGTCGAGGATGCGCTGGAGCATGGTCGGCACGACCACCAGCGAATCGGCCCGGTACTTCACGATGTTCGCGAGGGTCTTCTCCGGGTCGAAGCGGCGCTGCTGGAAGATGACCCGGTTGCCGAGGGCCACGCCGATGGTGAACTGGGAAAGGCCGGTGCCATGGAAGATCGGCGCCGCCATCACCATGGTGCCGTTGTGCGGCAACGGCACCCGGTCGACGAACTGGGCCGAGGCGAACGGGCTCACCTTGTCCCGCGGCGCGCCCTTGGGCGTTCCGGTGGTGCCGCTGGTCAGGATGATCATGCCGCCGGCCTTCGCCGGGGCGGGCAGCGGAGCGGTGGACTGGCCCGCGGACAGCGACTCGATGGTCGCGGTCGACGGATCGACATTGTCCTTCTCGTCGACCCAGGTGAGCACCCGCGGAATCTCGGCGGGAATGGCGCTCATCAGGTCGATGAACTCGCTGTCGTGCAGCACCGCCTTCACCTTCTCGCGCGCGGCGACGTCGGCGAACTGCGGCTTGGCGAACCCGGTGTTCATCAGCACCGCCCGCACGCCGAGCTTGCCCGCCGCGAGCAGGCTCAGCACCATGCCGCGGTGGTCGCGGGCCAGTACCGCCACCACGTCACCGGGCTTGATGCCGTGTGCCGCGAGGCCACGGGCAAAGGCGTTCGACTGGTCGTTGAGCTCGCCGAAGGTCAGCTCGCCACGCTCGTCGACGATGGCGCCCGCCTGGGGCCTGGTCTGGGCGGCGTGCATGGCGACACCCGCGAACGGGCCGAACTTGACCACGTTGAACGCCGAACGCGCGGCGTGGTCGAGACGGAGCGGATTGAACAGCCGCCGCTTGACCATGACGTTCACGCCGAGGGCGAGATCGCCGGCCTTACGGGCAGTGCCACTCAACGCGGGGAAGGAGACAACCATTCGACAACAACCTTCCGGCGGTCCCACCCGATGCGAGCCTGTGGGTGGTGCGGACCGCAGCTTCGGGATCCAGTGCTATCGCTAACAATAGCAACCATCTGTAACCCGGTGTGTCACGTATCTCAACAGCAGCTACCAATGGGTAACCAGCTGGGGTTGCCTCCCTCGCCGATCAGGCCGGAACGTCGTATTCCACCAGCACCCGGCGCAGCAACTTGCCGGTCGGGTTGCGCGGCAGATCGTCGAGGAAGACCACCTCACGCGGCACCTTGTAGCGGGCCAGGTTGTTCTTGACGTAGGCCTTGATCTCGTCGCCGTCCGGCGAATGCCCCGGCTCGGGCACCACGAACGCGCGCAACCGCTTGCCGAACTCGGCGTCGTCCACCCCGACGACCGCAGCGTCGAAGATGTCCGGGCGTTCCAGCAGCAGGTTCTCCACCTCCTGCGGGAAGACGTTCTCGCCGCCGGAGACGATCATGTCGTCGTCGCGGCCGTCGACCATCAGCAGGCCGTGCTCGTCGAAATGGCCGACGTCGCCGCTGGACATGTAGCCGTCGATGATCTGCTTGTGCCTGCCGTCGGTGTAGCCCTCGAACGGCGTGCCGCTGCGGATGAAGATGCGCGCGGTCGTGTTGATCGCGGTGACCTGCTTGTCGTTGTCGTCGTAGAGCCGCACCTCGCAGGTGATCGGCGCGCGCCCGACGGTGCCGGGGGCCAGCGCGAGCTCCTCCGGGTTGGCGATCGAGGCGACCGAGCACTCGGTGGAGCCGTACAGGTTGTACAGCACCGGGCCGAACACCCGGGTGGCCTTGATGGTGAGCTCCGGCGACAGGGCCGAACCCGCGAGCAGGATGACCTTCAGCGACGAGGTGTCGTACTTGGCCCGGATCTCCGGATCCAGCTCGGTCATCCGGTGCAGCATGGTCGGCACCGCGACCAGCAGCTCCGCCTTGTGATCTGCGACCAGCTTCAGCGTGTCCTCGGCGTCGAATCGCCTGCGCACCACCACTTTATTGCTCATGGCCATGCCGACCAGCCAGGAACCGAACCCGGTGCTGTGGAAGATCGGCGACACGATCACCTGAGCGCCCTTGAACGGGAACGGAACTCGGTCGAGGAACTGCGCGGTGGCCAGCGGCGACACCTTGACCCTGGTCGCGCCCTTCGGCAGGCCGGTGGTGCCGCTGGTGAGGATGATGAAGCCGCCCGGCTTGCTCGGCTTCGGCAGCTCGTCGGTCGGGTTGGCTGCCGCCAGATCGTCGAGAGTCGTTGCGCCCGCAGGCAATTCGGTGCCCTCGTCGACCCAGGTGAGGAAGCGCGGGAGGTCGGCGGGCAGCGCGTCGAGCAGGCCGAGGAACTCGCTGTCGTGCAGCATCGCCTTGACCTTCTCGCGCTCGCAGACCTCGGCGAACTGCGGCTTGGCGAAGCCGGTGTTCATCAGCGCGACCCGCACGCCGAGCTTGCTCGCGGCGACCATGGACAGGATCAGGCCGCGGTGATCGCGGGCCAGCACGCCCACGACGGTGCCCTCGGTGATCCCCGCCGCCTGCAAACCCCGGGCGATCGCGGTCGACTGCTTGTCGATCTCGGCGTAGGTCAGCTCGCCGCGCTCGTCGGCCAGGCCGGGGGAGTCGGGCGCGATCCGCGCGTTGTGCCGGATCAGGGTGGCCTGCGGGCCGAATATCTGTGACTCCTTCAGTGTCCGAAGGGTTTCCAGTGGTCTGCGCGGATCCGAAACCCCGCGAGCCCTGAGCACCCCGAGCGCCTTGAGGTTCTCCAGCGCGTGCGCCACCTTCATGTCGAACACCTCCACCAAGTTCGCGTCGGTACTCGACCTAGCGATATCGAACGGCGTAACTGAGGTCACCACCGTAGCAGCGGGGTGTCGGTCATCACATCACAGTGCTCGTCTCGAGGCCCTGTTGTGCCGTGAACAGCGGTGCACGCAGGTCTCGGCGTTTCACCCCGGCCGCACCGGCAGCTATTTGACAGCGCCGCGCGAGCGGCGTTCGATACCGGTAGGGGGTAGTCGAACAGAGAATGGAGCTGAATCAACGATGATCATCACGCTTGTTCGATCGACTTCGGTACCGGCGGACTGCGGGTGCGGCCCGTCCTGCCAATGTGGCTGCCAGTCCGGCGGCACGTGCGGCTGCGGCAGCGATAGCTGCTGAGCCCGCGGTCAGCGCCGTGCGCTGGCCAATGCGATGAGTAGCGGCACCACCCGGCCCGCGGGCACCTCGAACCGCCCGCGGCCGGCGGTGTGCAGCCAGCCGACCGCCGCGAGCTGGCGTAGATGGTGATAGACCTGCCCGGAGGTGCCGACCCCCTCCAGCCCGACGAGTTCGGCTGCGGTCCGGCGGCCGCCCATGATCTCCCTCAGCAGTCGTAGTCGCACCGGATTGCCTAGTGCGGCAAGGCATTCCGCCGTCTCGGCCCAGTCGTCCTCGATCAGGTCGCCGGTGGTGAAGGTTGCCTGCCAGCCGTAGTGCTCGCCGGCCGGTAGCCGGACCGAACCGGCGAACAGGACGCCGCCGTTCGGCTCGTCGTCCGCGACGAACTCCTCGTGCAGGCGGACCGCCGCCCACCGGTCGTCGGTGTTCGCCGCCACGTTGTCGTGCGCGCGCTCATCGGCCCATTCGTCGAGCCGCCGTTCGAGTTCCGCCACCCGCTCTTCCAGACTCACGCCACCGAAACTACGGAATTACGTAATTCCAGACAAGAGGACGATTCGGGATGGTCCGGAGACAGTTCGGGCCCCACAGCGCATGCTGCGGGGCCCGAAGCGTCGATCAGTTGTAGACGGCGCCGAACGAGGGCACCGAGATCGTGCCGAGCTGGTACTGGTAGCCATCCGGGTTGGCATCGCTCACCGGCACCGACCAGCGGTGCCACAGGCTGCCGTACACCGCGGCCACGATCATGCCGCCGCCGGTGTCGAGCGGCCGGGTGCGGATCGTGGTGTCCACCGGGACATCCTGGTGTTCGTAGAGCACCTCGGTCCCGCTGCGCCCGCTGGACAGGTTGATCCACAGCACTTCCAGCTTCGCGCCACCCTGATTCGGCGCGATCGTGCCCGGACCGCCGAAGAAGCCGAACCGGAATCCGTCGAGGCCCAGTGCGATACCGGAGCCGTACACGCCCGGTCCGTCACCACGCCCGATATCCGACTGCGCCGGAATCTGGAACGGCTGCGCGGGCAACGCCACCTTCCCGGCCTTGATCACCTGTCCGGAGGCCATCAGCCGATCCACCGCCTGCTCGGCCGCCGGATTCCCGGCCGCCGCCGCCCGCAGTTTCTGCGCGGCCCCGGCCCAATCCACGCTCGCCGGTTCCGCACCGGCATTACCCGCAAAAACACTCGCTACCACCGCGGTCGCGGCGAAAACGGTAGCAAGGCGACGCGTCACGCTCAGTCGTTCCATATCCAGTTGCTCCTCGAGGGTCTCTGGTACAGCTCGAAA
Source organism: Nocardia sp. NPDC051756 (assembly GCF_040681495.1). Classification (NCBI taxonomy): domain Bacteria; kingdom Bacillati; phylum Actinomycetota; class Actinomycetes; order Mycobacteriales; family Nocardiaceae; genus Nocardia; species Nocardia sp. NPDC051756. Next base: position 51,239 of record NZ_JBFAYV010000001.1, read on the forward strand.
GAAATTCCGCAGGCCGTTACGTTGCCAGCGATTTCCTGCCCGGTCCACTATCCGCCTGAACGTGTCCCGTTCGGGCTAAGGGGATCTCGGAGCGGTGCGTGTCTTGGGAAGGTCGGCAGTGACGTAACGGCTGACTATTGATCGGCGCGCGAGGGGTCGAAATGTGAAACAGAGGCGTTCGCACTGGTTTGCGAATCGGGCCGAAAGTTGTTGGTGGGCCCAGGTATTGTGATCTCACTTCCTTCCGAGGGGCGATGGACATGGTCCAGACATCGCGCCCAGGAAGGAGGTGGTGGGGGATGGCGAAACATCGCCGGGCAAAGAGCAAGGCCCCGGTCGACTACGGCATCACGCTTGGAGCTGCTGTCGTAATCGCCGGGGCGCTCATCCTGGTCCGCCGAGTTTGGCTGGCTAGATAACCCACCAGGTAGGGCCGCTGTTAGCGCAGCGGTCCTACCGCTCGGCATCACTCTCGTGATGACCCGATCTTATCAAGCCTCCCCGCCTGTGTGCAGTTAGTTCGAGGCGTCCTGCGGCGGTGTCTTGCTCGGCGAAAACGAGTCCTAGCTCTTAGCTTTCTAGGATGCTAGCATTCTAGCGTGGGCGATGAGGAGATCAAGCAGTTCAACGTGTACCTGCCGATCGGGCTGATCAAGCAGGTCAAGCACCACTCCATCGAGTCGGGGCTCTCGCTGTCGGCGCTGGTTGCCGCCGCACTGCGGGCCTACCTCGACGACGCCGACGGGCAACCGAACTCGACAGACAAGGAATCCTGATGACGACCAATGGCATTGAGGCCGTGTTCCTGGAGACGCACAACTGGGGCAAGGCGGCGAAGTTCTTCCAGGCTCTCGGCTACGAACTGGAATTCGAGACCGGCCACAGCTCCGGTCAGCTCCGAAACGGCGACGGCCCTTACGTTTTCATCGCCGAGGTCCCGGAGGCCAAGGAGCCCGGGATGCAACTCGTGCTGAAAGCGACCGATGCGGACAAGCTCGCCGCCGATTCGGCCGTCGAGGTGGTCACGTCGCTGGCGGAAACCCATTACGGGACAAGGGAAATGACCGTCCGCGATCCGGACGGACGGCTCTGGAGCGTACAGGCCGAGAAGTGATCGTAAGGAGCACACCTCATGGCAGATGAGCAGGTACCGGACAACACCGCGGTGCGAGTCGCCCTGTGGCGGGCGATGCATGTCCAGGTCGACCCGCCACCACACGTTCTCGTGGACGAAATCGGCTTGCGACTCGTCGCTCCCAACGATGACTGGCGCAGCCGACCGGACATGGATCCCGTTGGCACCAGCAGGTTTCGGGCATCAATGGTCTCGCGCGCCCGTTTCGTCGAGGACCTGGTTGTCGAGCGGGCAGGTGAAGGCATTGCCCAATATGTCATTCTGGGCGCAGGTTTGGACACCTTCGCCCAGCGCAGACCCGAAATCGCCTCGCGCTTAACAATATTTGAGATAGAGCAGCCCGCCACTCAGGCCTGGAAGCGGCAACGCCTGATCGGACTCGGCTACGGCATTCCCGACTGGTTACGTTTGGTACCAGTCGATTTCGAGGCGAACGAATCCTGGTGGGACCAGCTGATCGCGGCCGGTTTCGATCCCACCCGCCCCGCGGTTGTAGCCTCCACCGGCGTAACCATGTACCTCACCAAGGAAACCAACGCCTCCACCCTGCGCCAACTCGCCCAGCTCACCCCCGGTTCAACGCTGGCGATGACCTTCCTGCTCCCGCCCGACCACTTGGCCGCCGCGGACCGCGCCGGACTCCAAGCGTCCGAAAAAGGCGCCCGCGCGGCCGGAACGCCCTTCATCAGCTTCTACACCCCACAAGAAATGCTGGTCGCAGCCAAGGAAGCCGGTTTCCCTGACGCGCAACATATTTCAGGCGCCGACCTGGCCGATCGCTACTTCGCGAACAGAACCGACGGCCTCCACCCTTCGAGCGGCGAAGACTTCCTGGTCGCCACCACGTAACCGAAGCCGGCCGTTACCACTCGCGAGTAGCGGTCAATTCTTCTCGATCCGCATCCGCGAAGCCGTACGCGTCGGCCACGAAGTAGAACTCCTCGCAGATCACTTCGCGCGCTACGGTCTCGATTTCACTGCCCGCGGCATCGAACTCCGCTTCCAGCGCGTTGAACTCCTCCGTAGCGCGCCGCGTGAGTTCGTACAGTGTGGTCAGATCGGCAGGCGGTGCTACTTCGACCCGCTCACACAGTCGCAGCAGGATCTCGGTGCCCTTGTCCAAGACATGATCCGGAAAATACGAGTCCGCGTACAGCGGCTTCAGGAACGCATGGTCGTTCACCTGCTGATTCGTGATCGACACCGACACTTTTCCTCTCGCCGAACTGACCTTGCGTCACTGTAGCGGAGGCTGTTGCGCTGCGTCGGGGCGGTGACGTCAGTCGTTCTGTGGATTCCGTTGTGGCAGTGGAGTTTCGGCGGGCTGAGCGAGCTGACGGTTCATCGCGGCCGTCAGCTCGGTCAGGAACGTGTCGAATTGCTGTAGCTGCTCGGGGGAGAACTGGGCCATGACGGCGGCGACCTGCTCGCCGAGCGGACGGAAGAACTCGTCGGCGAGTTGTTGTACTTCGGCGCTGCTACGCAGGGTGACGACGCGGCGGTCGCTGTTGTCCCGCGTGCGCAGCACGTAGCCGACCTGTTCCAGCCGGTTCAGCAGCGCGGTGGTCGCGGGCTGGGACAGTGCGATTCGTTCGCTGAGGCGCGCGGGCGACAACGCCGCGCCGCGTTCTTCGGCGGCCAGAATTTCGAGGAGGGCCTCGGCGTCGGTGGAATGCAGGCCCAGCCAGGCCGCGAACCGGCGGCTGAACTCCCGAAAGTTCGCGCCGTAGGCATGCAGTCCTTCGATCACCTGCTCCTGCTGCGCCCGGGCAACCGGGTGGTTCATCTTGCGCTGCCTGCCTTCCTTACGCCGGAGCGAGTCCCCGCGACACCGTTTGACAACCTACTCCGATCGTAGTTACTTTCACCGTGGAATAATTCCATCATGGAAGTAGGAGCAATGGACGAGACGACACCCTCCCGCAGATGGCTCGGCCTGATCGCCATCGCCCTGGGTGTGGCCCTGATCGTGGTCGACACCACGATCGTGAACGTGATCATCCCGTCGATCATCGAGGGCTTGCAGACGGGTTCGACTGAGGCGCAATGGATTCAGGAGTCCTACGCGATCGTGTTCGCGGCGCTGCTGCTGGTGGTCGGGCGGATCGCCGACATCATGGGTGCTCGGCGAGTATTCGTCGCCGGCGTCGTCGTATTCGGCGCGACCAGCATTCTGGCGGGGCTCGCACCCGGCGGCGGGCTGCTCGTCGTCGCCCGATTCCTGCAGGGCGCCGGGGCCGCCATGATCTTGCCGACCTCGCTCGCCCTGCTCAATGCCAACTTCACCGGCAAGGCTCGCGGTCAGGCCTTCGCGATCTGGGGCTCGACCATCGGCGCCGCCGCCGCGCTCGGCCCGCTGCTGGGCGGCTGGCTGGCCGAACAGGTCTCGTGGCGTTGGGCTTTCGGCATCAACGTGCCACTGGCGGTGCTGATCGTGATCGGCGTGCTGACCTGCGTCGCGCCCTCATCCCGGGTGCCCGGACGACTGGATGTGCTCGGATCGCTCCTGTCCGTGCTCGGCTTGGGCCTGCTGGCCTTCGGGTTGGTCGAGGGACGCACCTACGGTTGGCTCACCACCACCCATCCGCTGAATATCGGCGGATTCACCTGGGGCAGTGGGCTTTCGCCGATCCTGGTCGCGCTCGTGCTGAGCGCCGCCGCACTGACCGGGTTCCTCTGGCGGCAGGCGCAGTTGCGCCGGACCGGCAACTCGGACAAGGCACTGATGGATCTGGGCTTGTTCTCGCTGGCCTCGTTCCGCAACGGCAATATCGCCACCCTGATCATCGGCCTCGGCGAGTTCGGCATCGTCGCCGTGCTGCCGCTCTGGTTGCAGTTCACCCTCGGCTACAGTGCCGTGCAATCCGGTCTGGCGCTGGTGCCCATCGCTATCGGCAGCTTCATCGCCAGTGGCGCCAGCTTCGGTATGGCAGGCAAGGCGTCGCCGCTGAACCTGGTCCGGTTGGGCCTGGCCCTCGAAGTCGTCGGCCTGGCCGCGCTCGGTCTGTTCGCCTCGACCGACAGCTCCTGGTGGTCGCTCGCCCTGGTCCTGTGCCTGTACGGGGTGGGCGTCGGTTTCGCGACCGCCCAGGTGACCAATGTCGTGCTCGCCGATATCCCGGAAAGCGACAACGGCCAGGCCTCGGGTATCCAGAGTGCGTTCCGCCAGCTCGGTTCCGCGCTCGGGATCGCCATCCTGACCACGGTCTTCTTCACCACGCTCGGTTCGCGGGTCACCGACCATCTGACCGCGGACGGCCTGTCCTCGGTCCAGGCAGAGCAGTACGCCCACGCCATCACCGACAGCGCGGGCGCGGCGATCGAAGGGTTCGCGGCTCAGCCGCCGACGCAGCCGATCGCCGAGGCCGGACGCACCGCCATGACCGACGGCATCCACCTGGGCGGCTACCTCGCGGCGGGATTCGTCCTGCTGGGTCTGCTCGCCACCGCCCTGATTCCGAAATCTACTGCGCGCGAGGACGAACCGAGCCAGACAGCCCCACCCGCGCACGTCTGACCGCAACGGCAAACAAAAACCGGTGCGAGTCACGAACCAGACTCGCACCGGATTTTGTTGTCTACCAGACTACTTCAGCTCGGCACTGGTCTTGCCGAGCACCCGGCGAGCGACGATGAGCTGCTGGATCTGCTGGGTGCCTTCGAAGATGTCGAGGATCTTCGAATCGCGGCCCCACTTCTCCAGCAGGGTGCGCTGCGAGTAGCCGATGGCGCCGGCGAGTTCGACGGCCTTGAGCGAGACGTCGGTGCCGGTGCGGCCGGCCTTGGCCTTGGACATCGAGGCCTCGAGCGAGTTCGGCTTCTTGTTGTCGGCCATCCACGCGGCGCGCAGCGACAGCAGGTAGGCGGCCTCGTAATCGGCTTCCATGCGCAGGAATTCGGCGGCCGCGGCGTGCTGGTTGTTCGGCGGGGTGTCGTAGGAGATCTCGACACCGGCGTCGGTCAGGATGGCGCGCAGCTCCTCGAGGGCGGCGCGGGCCACGCCGACCGCCATCGCGGCAACCAGCGGACGGGTGTTGTCGAAGGTCTGCATGACCCCGGCAAAACCCTTCTCCACGTTGACCTCCGGGCTGCCGAGGATGTTGTCCTTCGGAATCCGGCAGTCCTGCAACAGGAGTACGGCGGTGTCGGAGGCCTTGATGCCGAGCTTGTGCTCGAGCCGGGCCACCGAGAGACCCGGAGCATCGCGCGGCACGACGAACGACTTGATCGCCGCGCGGCCCAGGCTCTTGTCCACCGACGCCCACACCACGATGTGGGTGGACCGCTGACCGGCGGTGACGAAGATCTTCTCGCCGTTGAGCACCCACTCGTCGCCGTCCAGCACGGCGGTGGTGGTGACGGCGGCGGAGTCGGAACCGAAGGACGGCTCGGTGATCGCCATCGAGGCCCACACCTTGCCGAACCGCTTGAGCTGCTCGTCGGTGGCGACGGCCGCGATGGCCGCGTTGCCCAGACCCTGGTAGGGGATGGACAGCATCAGGCCGACGTCGCCCCAGGACGTCTCCAGGGCGTTCAGCAGCGCGGACATGTTGCCGCCGTTGCTGTTTCCGAGCAGCTCGGTGGCGTGCGCGTCCGACTCGCTGTCGTCCTCGCGACCGCCGGCCGCGCCGCCGATCTTCTGGGTGCCGGAGTCGGCGAGGCCTTCCACCATGGCGGCCATGGTGTCCAGCTCGACCGGGTAGTCGTGCTCGGCGAGGTCGTACTTGCGCGAGATCGGCCGGAAGATCTCGGTCGCGACCTGGTGGGCCTGGTTGGCGCTGGCCCGCAGCTTCTTGGGGAGTTCGAGATTGATCATGGGAGGTCTCCTGGAAGGTAAGGAACGGGCCGGTTAGATGAGCACGACACCTTCGGCGACGCCGATGCTCCGCAGGTCGCGGTACCAGCGCTCGACCGGGTGTTCCTTGGTGAAGCCGTGGCCGCCGAGCAGCTGCACGCCGTCCAGGCCGATCTGCATTCCCTTGTCCGTGGCCAGCTTCCGGGCCAGCGAGGCCTCCCGGGCGAAGGACAGACCCTGTTCCGCGCGCGAGGCGCCGCGCAGGGTGACCAGCCGCAGGCCGTCGAGCTCGATCGCGATGTTGGCGACCATGAAGGCGACCGCCTGCCGGTGCGAGATCGGCTCGCCGAACGCCTCGCGCTCGTTCACGTACGGAATCACGTAGTCCAGCACGGCCTGACCGGTGCCGACCGCGAGCGAGGCCCAGCCGAGGCGGGCCAGCCGGACGGCGTCGGCGTAGTCCTCGGCGCGCTGCTTGGCGTCACCGTCGCCGAGGATGGCCTCGGCGCCGACCGCGACGTTGTCCAGCAGCAACCGGCCGAGACCGGCGGCGCGCAGACCCATGCTCGGGTCGGCCTCCACCACCAGGCCGGGGGTGTCCGACGGCACGATGAAAAGCGAAGGGCGGCCGTCGAGTTCGGCGGCGATGAGGAACAGCTCGGCATCCGCGGCGGCGGGCACCAGGCTCTTCACGCCGGAGATCCGGTAGCCGCTCGGCGAGCGAACGGCCTTGGTCTGCAACACGAACGGGTCGAACAGCGCGCGTGGCTCGCTGATCACCACGGAGGCCTGCGGCACGTTCTCGCCGGTGAAGGCGGGCAGGTAGGTCTTCTGCTGGGCGTCGGTGCCCCACTGCGACAGCGCGACCGCGACACCGCTCGGCGCCAGGATCGGCAGCGCCAGACCCATGTCGCCGTGCGCAAGCGCCTCGGCCACAAGGGAATTGGTGACCGCGCCGCGCTCGGATGCCGCGCCCTCGAGCTCCTCGGGGACGTTGATCAGAGTGATGCCGAGTTGGGCGGCGCGCTCGAGCAGGTCGCGCGGGGCCTTCGCGGCGGCATCGGCGTCGTAGGCGGCCGGGCGCAGGATCTCGGCGGAGAATTCGCGCACCGTCTCGACGATCATCTGCTGCTCGTCGCTCGGGGTGAGGTCGAAGAAGTCCTTCGTCTTCGCCTCGTTCGGCGCGAGCCGCTTCGGCTGACCGTTACCGGTGACCTTGGCGAAGACCCGGGTGGCGGCGCCGAGCGTGCGGAAACCGGTCTTGGTGCCTTCGTAGGTGACTCGCTCGATCGGCTTGCGCAGGTTGTACTTCTCGGCGAGCTCCGACCCGGTAATGGTCGTCATCACCCGCATGGCCGCGCCCATCCAGTCCCGCTTGGGGTGGCTGAGGCCGACTGCGGACGTGTCTGGACTTCGCTTCGTTGCGCTGTCTCGAGTGCTCATCATCACCTGTTTTCTCGGGTGGGTGGGGTGAGGTCTTGGCCCCGGCTATCTTACTCCTGAGTAAGACTATCTTACTCCAGAGTAAGAACCGCGTCGAGGTGCAGCATACGCGGTGTATCTGTGCCAGGCTGGACGGGTGCCCATTGTCGCGGTGCTCTTTGCCGTTGTCTTGATCGCCAGTGCGCCCCGCTATGGGTATCACCGCGACGAGTTGTACTTTCTGGCGGCCGGTCGCCACCTCTCGTGGGGGTACCCGGATCAGCCCCCACTAACGCCGCTCATTGCCAAGGCAATGGCGGCGATCGATCCCGATTCGTTATTCGTGCTGCGGCTGCCCGCGGTGCTCGCGGCCACGCTGGTGGTGGTGTGTGCCGGGCTGATGGCGCGGGAGTTCGGGGGCGGGCGGGGAGCGCAGGCGTTGGCGGCCGCCACGGTGGCGAGTGCGGCGTTTGTCATGGGGGTCGGGCACCTGCTGAGCACTGCGGTGTTCGATCTGGCCGCGTGGTCGGTGGTATCGCTGGTGGTGTTGAAGCTGATCCGGGCGATTGGTGTGTCAGCCGAGGCCGATCCGCCGGGGGAGTCGGAAGGTCGGGTCGCCGGTCCGGAGGGCGTCCAAGCTGGATACCGAAACTTGTTGTGGCTCAGCGGTCCACGTTGGTGGCTGGTGATCGGCCTGGTGATCGGCGTCGGGTTGCAGAACAAGCTGTTGCTGATTTTCCCGGTGCTCGCCTTGCTGGTGTCGCTGGTGGTATTCGGTCCGCGAAAACTGTTCGCCACGAAGTTCTTTCCACTGGCGATCGGCATCGCGGTGCTGCTTTGGCTGCCGTATCTGGTGTGGCAGTCGAGCAACGGGTGGCCGCAGTGGGAGATGAGTCGCGCGATCGCGGGCGGTTCCTCCGGCACCTCGGATTCACCGATCATGTTCGTGCTCTTGCAGTTCGGGCTGATCGGGCCGCTGCTGGTGCCGCTCTGGGTGTTCGGATTGTGGCGGCTCGCTCGGGAAAAGCGTTATCGCGCTTTCGCGGCCGCTTACGGCCTGCTCTTCGTACTGTTTCTGGCGACCGGTGGGAAGGCGTACTACCTGGGCGGGATGTATCCGATCCTGCTCGCGGCCGGAGCGGTTCCGTTCGCGGCTTGGCTGGGTCAGCAACGAAAACGTTGGGCGGCAGTGAGTTTCGTGGTCGCGGCGAACGTGATCTCCTCGGCGATACTGTTCCTGCCGGTCCTGCCCCTGTCGGCGCTGAAGGACTCGCCGGTCCTCGGGATCAACTACGACGCGGGCGAAACGATCGGCTGGCCCGAGTTCACCCGCCAGGTCGGGGAGGTGCGCGCCCGGCTCGGCACCGACGTCGCCATCCTCACCGACAACTACGGCGAGGCCGGTGCCATCGAACGTTTCGGCGGACCCTACAACCTGCCGAAACCGCACTCCGGCCACAACTCCTACTGGTGGTGGGGCCCGCCGAGCGACACCGCCACCGAGGTGCTGACGGTCGGTCTGGATCGCGACTACCTGGCGCGCTTCTTCACCGACATCGAACCCGCCGGCCACATCGACAACACCCGCGACATCGACAACGACGAACAAGGCGCACCCCTGTTCATCTGCAAGAACCTCCGTGCCCCCTGGTCCGAGCTATGGCCGGAGGCCAAGCACTTGGGCTGATCCGCTCGTTCAGCGCGACATCAGAGCTGGTGACGGTTCAGGAAGTCTTCGACCGTTTTACGCCACTGATCGGGCTGTTCGGCCATGAGGACGTGCCCGGCCGCGATCTCGGTGTACTCCGCGCCGGGAATGTTCTCGGCGAGGAAGCGGGAGTTCGCCGGGTCGACCAGCAGATCCTCGGTCGCGCCGACCACCAGCGTCGGCACGGTGACGCCACCCAAATCGCCTGTGGTGTCGACGGTTTCGACCAGGCGGGCTTGCTGGAGCGTGCCGCCCGGGATGGTCGTCGCACCGATCCGCACGAACTCGTCGACCTGTTCGGCGGGCAGCCCGTTGAGGAATGAGGCGCTGAAGGCCAGCGACAGCGCCAGGCGAGAGAACATCGCGGTGTCACCGCGGTCGAGCAGGTCCTGCCAGATCTGCACCGCGAGGCGAGCCCGGTTGTCCGCCTTGGCGAAGCCCGCGGCGAGGATCAGCCCGCGCACCCGGTCCGGATGTCGCGTCGCCGCGCGCACGGCGACCGCGCTGCCGAGGGAATAGCCCACGAGGGCGAACGTCTCGACACCGGCGTCGACCGCGGCCGCGGCCAACGCATCGGCGAGACCGTCGAGGGTGAGCTGAATATCGCTGTCCGGATAGTCGGAGGCGACCACGGTGTGCGTCGTGGCGAGGGCCGGGATCAACGCGCCGAAGTTGGTGTCGATGGTGCCGCTCGCCCCGTGGGCGAGGACCAATCCGGGTCCGGCACCGGTCACCGTGGTCCGCAGGGGAATTGCTGTCATGCCAGCCAAGTTAGGAATTCACATGAGTGTGAAGGCAAGGCGAGGGTGAGGCAGGTCATATGTTGATCGGAGAACTGGCGCGCCGCACCTCGGTCAGCACCCGCCTGCTCAGGTACTACGAGGAGCAGGGCCTACTGCAACCGCAACGCGATTCGCTCGGTTACCGCTCGTATCCCGCCAACGCACCGGAACGGGTGGGCCGCATCCGGGACATGCTGGCCGCGGGACTGTCGACCGAGGATATTCGCAGCTTGCTGCCCTGTGCGATCGACCACGTCGACAAGGGGATTCAGGCCTGCGACAAGTCGGTGAACGTGGTCGAGAGCCGGCAGAGCGACCTGGACAACAAGATCGCCGCGCTCGAACAGCAGCGGGCATTGCTCGCCGTGCAGCGCGCATCGATGCGGGAGGCATGACCGGTCTCACCGGACATTCTTCGACGCCACCGCGCCGGAATCCCGCTCCACGGCGCGAAACTGTCCGTACAGGCCGGCAACCAGAGCGAGCCGGCCCAGAACTCCGGACCGGCTCGCGCTAGTGCTCCGACGCTATTCGCGCACGTAGTACCGCAACGTCCCATACGCGGTCAACGCGGCGAACACGATGCCGACCGGCGCGATCACCAACGCGACCATCGCGATGTCGTCCCCGGTGATCCGCGGAAAGACCTTGCTGGCGAACAGATCCCCGAGCGCCCGATCGATCACCAACGGCCGCGCGAGCATCAACCCGACCACCGCGACCAACGACCCGGCCAACGCGGCGACCACCGCCTCCAACAGGAACGGCAACTGCGTATACCACCGTGTCGCACCCACCAACCGCATGATCCCGACCTCGGTCCGGCGGGTGAACGCGGCGATCTGCACCATGTTCGCGATCAACAGCAACGCCGCCAACGCCTGCAACACGGCCAGGCCGAACGCCGCATTACGCAACCCGTCGAACAGGCTGACCAACCGGTCCACGATGTCCTTGTCGTTGCGCACCATGCCGACGCCGGGCCGCTGATAGAACTTCTCGTAGATCTGCGGATACAGCTCCGCGTTCTTCATCTTCACCCGCAGCGACGCGGGCAACGGCGTCTCGCTGACGTACTTGGCCAGCTCCGGCTGGTCCTTGAACGTCTTCTCCTTGGCCTCGCGCACGGCGTCGTTGCGGCTGAGGTACTGGACCGATTCGACATCCCTGGTCGCCTTCAGGTCCGCCATCAACGCCTTGCACGGATCGAGGGAACAGTCCGGGTCGTTCGCCGAGACGTCCTCGGTGAGGTAGAGCCGCACCTCGAGCCGATCCAGGAAGTACTGCTCGGTCTTGTCCGCGATCCGCACCGCGAGCAGACCGCCGCCGAGCATGGTGAGCGAGACCGCGACGGTCAGGATCATCGCGATGGTCATGGTGACATTGCGCCGCAGGCCGGCGAAGACCTCGCTGAACAGAAAACTCGCGCGCATCAGCGATCCACCCCGTAGACACCGGTCGCCTCGTCGCGCACCAGGCGGCCGCGATCGAGTTCGATCACTCGCCGGCGCATCGCGTCGACGATGTGGTTGTCGTGCGTGGCCATCAGCACCGTGGTGCCGATCCGGTTGATCCGCTCCAGCAGCATCATGATGTCGCCGCTGGTATCCGGGTCGAGGTTGCCGGTCGGTTCGTCGGCCAGCAGCACCAGCGGCCGGTTCACGAAGGCGCGGGCGATCGCCACGCGCTGCTGCTCACCGCCGGAGAGCTCGGACGGTAGTCGATCGGACTTGCCGCCGAGGCCGACCATGTCGAGCACCTCGGGCACGGTGCGATCGATGAACTGGCGTCGCTTGCCGATCACCTCCAGCGCGAACGCGACGTTGTCGTGCACCGACTTCTGCTGCAGCAACCGGAAATCCTGGAACACACACCCCATCCGCTGGCGCAGCTTCGGTACCTTGCGGCCGGGCAGTTTGTCCACCCGGAAGTCCGCGACCTGGATCTGCCCCGCGGTGGGGCTCTCCTCTTTCAGCAGCAGTCGCATGAAGGTGGACTTGCCCGAGCCGGACGGTCCGATGATGAAGACGAACTCGCCCTTGTCGACATCGACGGTGATGTTGTCCAGCGCGGGTCGCGTCGAGGTCTTATACGACTTGGTGACGTTCCGCATGGTGATCACGGGGAGCCAGTGTAACCAGCAACCCGGGGTCCGCCGTGTTGCCGATCATCGACGCCGGGCGAGTCCACCGAGCTCAGCGTGGCGCTACCGCCGGATTCACCGCTGCGGGAACGGTGTTCAGGCTCGGTTCGGAGCCCGGCGTATACGGTTGATCCGGCTTGACGAACAGGTAGAGCACGAACGTGGCGACCCAGGTGGCGATCAGGATCGCGGTGGATCGGCGTGGTCGTGATTCCTTCAGGAGCGCGGTGGGTCGCACCGATTCCTTCAGGAGCGAGATGGTTCTACGTGGTCTCACTGATTCCCTCCCGGCGCAATGCCGCGGCTACTCGCACCCGCAGTTCGCGTCCGACTTCGAATTGTTTGCCCGGCAAGGTGCGGGCAACCATCCGGATGTTCATCTGGTCAACGGTCAGATCCTCGACGCCCATCACGGTGGGCTCGTCGAGTAGCAGTGGTTTGAGTCGAGGATCTTCGTACGCCCTTGTACCGACCTCGTGCAGGATCTCGTTGACCCTGGTGATGTCCGCGCTGGCGGACACCGGAACGTCGATCGCCGCGCGTGCCCAATCCTTCGACAGATTCGTCACTTTCACGATCTGGCCGTTGGGCACGATGATCACTTCACCGTCGGAATTGCGCAGTGTGGTGATCCGCAACGTGACGTCCTCGACGGTACCCTCCGCCATCTCCGAGGCTCCAGTCACCGCGATGCGAACTACGTCACCGAAGCCGTACTGCCGTTCGGTGATGAGGAAGAACCCGGCCAGGATGTCCTGCACGATGCGCTGCGCGCCGAAGCCGAGCGCGGCGCCGAGCACCGCGGCCGGCGCGACCAGGCCGGTGACCGCGAAGCCGAGGCGACGCAGCACCTCCATGCCGATCAGCACGTAGACGATGGTCAGCACCACCCAGGTGACCACCTGCGCCAGCGCATGCCGGTGCTTGGCCGCCTCGGTGCGCACCAGCGCGTCGCCGCCGCGGAATTCGGCGTCGATCTTGCGGGTGATCCGATCCCGGAGGAACGTGGCGAACCGGCTGAACAGCATCGCGCCGAGGATCAACAGGACGATCTCGAGCCCGTTGGAACGTAGCCAGTTCGTGGTTTCCGAGGTCGTTGCGAGTGACATGGTCAACACCTCGACTGAACTCCCAACTGGACGCACGCCAGACAGATTACCGCCGTACGTCCTACCATTCCGCGCGAGCGGGCTGCGCTAACCGCAACCTTTAGTTCGGCTGTTCCCGCATGCGCCAGCGAATACCCGACTCGATGAAGCCGTCGATGTCACCGTCGAGTACCGCCGACGGGTTGTTCACCTCGTAGTTCGTCCGCAGGTCCTTGACCATCTGGTACGGGTGCAGCACGTAGGAGCGCATCTGGTTGCCCCAGGACGCGCCCTCGTTGGTCTTGAGCGCGTCCATCTCGGCGCGCTCTTCCTGCCGCTTGCGTTCGAGCAACTTGGCCTGTAGCACGCGCATCGCCGAAATCTTGTTCTGCAGCTGCGATTTCTCGTTCTGGCAGGTGACGACGATGCCGGTCGGGATATGCGTCAGGCGCACCGCCGAGTCGGTGGTGTTGACGCTCTGGCCGCCGGGGCCCGACGAGCGATACACATCGACGCGGATATCGCCCTCGGGAATCTCGATGTGGTCGGTGGTCTCGACCACCGGCAACACCTCGACCTCGGCGAACGAGGTCTGGCGGCGGCCCTGGTTGTCGAACGGGCTGATCCGCACCAGGCGGTGCGTGCCCATCTCCACCGACAGCGTGCCGTAGGCGTAGGGCGATTTCACCGCGAAGGTGGCGCTCTTGATGCCGGCCTCTTCGGCGTAGGAGGTGTCGTAGACCTCGACGGAGTACTTGTGCCGGTCGGCCCAGCGGATGTACATGCGCATCAGCATCTCGGCCCAGTCGGCCGCGTCCACGCCACCGGCGCCGGAGCGGATGTTGACCAGCGCGTCGCGCTTGTCGTATTCGCCGGACAGCAGGGTGCGGACCTCGAGCGCCTCGACATCGCCGTGCAGTGCGGCACGTTCGGCGTCGGCGTCGGCGAGCGCGGCCTCCTGCGACTCGCCCTCTTCGCCCTCGGCCAGTTCGTACAGCACCGGCAGATCGTCGAGACGCTGGCGCAATTCCTCCACGCGGCGCAGTTCGCCCTGCGCGTGCGAGAGCTCGCTGGTCACCTGTTGCGCGTGGTCCTGGTCGTTCCACAGATCGGGATCTGCGGCTTGGTGCTCGAGCTCGTCGATGCGTCGGCGCAGCTCCTCGATGTCGAGGACCGATTCGACCGTCTTGAGGGTGGCGTCGAGTTCGGCGAGATCAGCGGAAACGTCAGGATGCACGATGGTCAAGCCTACTGGTATGGCGAAGGTGGGATGGCGGCAGTGCGGCTCGAATGAGGGTCAGTAGAGCTTCAGACCGCGCGGAGGGCGCCGGGGCGGAGGCCGGCGAGCGTGTCCAAGGCCGTTGCGGTGGCCTCGTCGGCGGGGAGGTGCACGATCAGGCGCTGGTCGTCGTCGGCGGAGAGGTCGAGGATTTCGTAGGCCAGGCGCAGCGGGCCCGCGTCGGGGTGGGCGAGGCGGGTGACGCCGGTAGCGGCGGGGAGGCTGGGGACGGTTTCGACGCGGTCGGTGAATTCCGGGCCGACGGTGACGGTGAGTTCGTCGGCGAGTGCCGCGATGTGCGGGTCCTTGCGGAACGGGCCGTGTTTGAGGGTGGCGACCGTGTGATCGGCGAGGTGATCCCAGTCCGGGTAGGCGGTACGGGCGCGCGGATCGGTGAAGGCGAAGCGGGCCAGGTTCGGGGGAGTGGTCTCGAAGAGGCCGAACGGTGCCATCAGGTGGTGGTAGGCGTCGGTGTGGGCGAGGACCTCGGTGAGCCGGTTCACCACCACCGCGGGCGCGGGTTCGAGTCGATCGAGGATGGCGCGGACCGCGGGGCGCACGTCGCGCGGAGGCTGGGCGCCGCCCATGCAGTTGAAGCCGGCGTCGGCGGATTTGGTCAGCCGGTGCAGGTGGACGCGTTCGCTCGCCGTGAGGCGCAAGGCGTCGGCAAGCGCGGAGAGCACCGGCGGCGACGGCCGGCGATCGCGGCCTTGCTCGAGCCGGGTGATGTATTCGACGCTTACGCCGGCCAGGGTGGCGAGTTCCGAACGGCGCAGGCCGGGGGTGCGGCGGCGTGGGCCGGTGGCCAGGCCGACCTGGGCCGGGCTGACCGCCTCGCGCCGGGTGCGCAGGAACAGGCCCAGCTCGTTGTCGCTCACCCGTCGAACGTAACAAGAGTCGGCGGCCGGAGGGTGTCCCTGCCACTACCACTCTCACGGCGGTCTTCCTGGTCTGCGCGCCGGCCAGCAGATTGGGAACCGCGGCCGAGTCCGGTCGCCGAATCTGTGGGAGGAACTCGATGTCGGCATTGAAACTCGCGGTGATCATCGGCAGCGTCCGGGAGGGACGCTTCGGACCGGTGGTGGCCGAATGGTTCACCGAGCACGCCAGGGGACACGGGGCGTTCGAGGTGGACGTCATCGATCTGGCGGAGGCGCAGCTGCCGCTGGCGTTGCCTGCCGTTTCACCGGCGCTGGACCCGAATCCGGAGCGGCCGGCGGGGATGCTCGATCTCACCGAGCGGCTCGCGGCGGCGGACGCGTTCGTGATCGTCACGCCCGATTACAACCGCAGCATTCCGGCCGCGTTGAAGGCCGCGATCGATTGGCATTTCGTTCAGTGGGACGCCAAGGCCATCGGTTTCGTCGGGTACAGCGGGGCGAGCGGTGGGTTGCTGGCCATCGAGCATCTGCGGCAGATCTTCAACGAGCTGAACGCGCACACGGTGCGGAACTATGTTTCGTTTCCGCGCTACTACCTGCTCTTCGATGAGGAAGGGCGGCTGCGGGAACCGGATGAGCCTGCCGCGGCGGCGTTGGCGATGCTCGATCAGTTGCAGTGGTGGGCTGATGCTTTGGTCGCGGCGCGGACGGTGTCCGCGGTGGCGTGATTTCGTGTCCGGCTTCCGCCCTGTTCAAGGGCTCGTGGGCGGAAGGTCGGTGGGTCGCGCGGAGTCGTGCCGCGCGGATCGGGCGGCCGGGTGACCGGATAGGGTGCGGGCGTGGCTGTGGACTCTTCTGACCTCGAACTCGCGCTGCGATTGGCCGATGCGGCCGACGGCATCACCCGGGCCCGGTTCGGGGCGCTCGATCTGAAGGTGGATGCGAAGCCGGACCTGACACCGGTGTCGGATGCCGATCTCGCGGTGGAGAAGGCGATCCGGCAGGTGCTTTCCGAGCAGCGGCCGGCCGATTCGGTGCTCGGCGAGGAATTCGGCGGGGATGCCGAGTTCACCGGGCGGCAGTGGGTGATCGATCCGATCGACGGGACGAAGAACTTCGTTCGCGGCGTGCCGATCTGGGCCACGTTGATCGCGCTGCTGGAAGACGGTGTGCCGGTGGTCGGTGTGGTGAGCGCGCCCGCGCTGTCTCGCCGCTGGTGGGCCGCGGCGGGGTCGGGTGCCTGGGCGAGCTTCGATGCCGAAGCGCCGAAGCCGATTTCGGTGTCCGCGGTCGGTGAGCTCAGCTCGGCGAGCCTGGGATTCTCCAGTCTGTCCGGGTGGCGGGATCGTGGTCTGCGGGAGCAGTTCCTCACGCTGACCGACGACGTGTGGCGGGTGCGCGGGTACGGCGACTTCTTCACCTATTGCCTGCTCGCGGAGGGTGCGCTCGATATCGCCACCGAACCCGAAGTGTCCCTGTGGGATCTGGCCGCGCTCGACATTCTGGTGCGCGAGGCGGGCGGGCGGTTCACCTCGCTCGCCGGGCAGGCGGGGCCGCACGGTGGTGACGCGGTTGCCACCAACGGGCTGCTGCACGACGAGACGTTGAGTCGTTTGCAGTCCTGATCCGCGTCCGGGTACCCGCCGCTCAGATGTGGAGTTCCGGCGGGAATCCGGTCCAGCGCAGGTCCGGGGGCAGGTGGCCGGTGTCGTTGAAGAACAGCACCGAGTCGGGTCTGCCCGGCGCGTAACGGATCACGGTGAGTGCGGCATTGGCCGGACTGAATCCCATCCAGCGCCACTTCGGCGCGTCCAGCGCGGCCCGCACCAGCCAGCCGATGAGGAAGGCGTGCGTGACGACCAGCTCGTGCCTGGGGGTATCGCCCTCGACCGGGCCGGTGAACTGTTCGACGGCCGCCTGAGCCAGCCGCGGTCCGTGGTCGCGCTGCTCGGCGGGGAACTGAGCGAGGAAGCCCAGCAGGGCATCCGCGGATTCCGCGGGTAGCTCGTCCTTTCGTGGCAGGTAGGGCAGGTAGTCGCCGGCGGACTCCGCGGCGCGCAACGGCACGCCGTCCAAGCGTTCGACGATCAGCTGCGCCGTCTCGGTCACCCTGGGCAGCGGACCGTGGTGGACCTGCGTGAGCGGGCTGTGCCGCAGCCGCTCACCGAGCAGCCAGGCCTGGCTGCGACCTCGTTCGCTCAGCGTGCGCTCGTCCGGTGTCGCCTCGCCGTGCCGGGCGAGATAGAGGTACCTGGTGGCCATCGCGGTCATCAGGCCAGCATCTTCTCCATCAGTACGACGTTCGTCGTGCCGTGTGAATGGAACCGGGGTGGGAGCGGCGCCTCGCGCAGCTCGGTGAAACCCTGTGCGGTGTAGTACTTCCGGAGCACCGCGTTGTTGGCGGCGAAGTCGAGACGTTGCCGGGTGATGCCGTTGGCCAGGGTTTGCTCGGCGCAGAACCGGATGATCCGGTCGCCGAGTCCGTGCCCTCGCCATTCCGGGGCGACCATCAGCCCGTGGA
The DNA here is from genome assembly GCF_040681495.1 of Nocardia sp. NPDC051756. Lineage (NCBI taxonomy): Bacteria > Bacillati > Actinomycetota > Actinomycetes > Mycobacteriales > Nocardiaceae > Nocardia > Nocardia sp. NPDC051756. The sequence goes on from NZ_JBFAYV010000001.1 coordinate 68,993, forward strand.
TGTAGCCCGCCTCGGCATCGTCTTCTCCCCAGAATTCCGGGTCACGCCAGAGCAGCCGCACCACGGCGATCAGCGTGCCGGCCTCGTCGCGCCAGACGAACCACTCGCCGCGCGCTACTTCCTCGGCGACCGCCGCGGCGGGGTACTCGCCGGGCACCCACTGCACGATGCCGTGGTCGACCATCCACTGGGCGAGCCGGTCACGCAGCTTGGCGATGTCCTCGGCATCGTCCAGCGTGGCCGCGATCATGGGAGCCGAATCCGGCATGCTTGGTTCCTTTCCACACAGATCCCGTCCGAGGCCGCGCTCGCGATGTGGACGGGACTCTTCGTTTCTACCGCGCCGGGGTGGCGGGGGTGAGGTCGATGCCGGCCGGCGGGCGTAGTCGGCGCAGGGTGCCGTCCATTCCGGTGATGTACAACGCCCAGCTGTCGCCGTCGCGGGCGATGCGGACCGAGGTGGTCCCGTCCGGCGGGTTGCGCATCGGGCCCGGCTTGATCAGGCCGGTGATGATCGCGCAGGCGGCGCCGGTCTGGGCGTTCACCTGGTTGATCGAGCCGAACGCGTGGTCGGCGACGTACAACGTGTCCGCGTGGGTGGCCTCCATGTCGTCCGGTAGCGAGATCAGGTTCGGGATTCCGGTGACGACGACCTGACGATCCGGGGCATCCAGGGGAATGCGGAAGATCCGCATGGTCAGGTTGTCGGCGTAGATGGACTTTCCGTCAGGGGCCAGCGCGATGCCGTTGGACAGCGGCAGATCGGCCCAGGTGCGCGTGTATTCGCCGGTGGACGGCCGGAAGCGGGCGATCCCGGTCGGCGTTCCGGTGGTGCCGATGGTGGTGAACAGCAGATCACCGTCGGGGAGGAGCAGGAGTCCGTTAGGGCCGTTAAGGCCGGTGAGCAGGGTCGTCACCGCGCCGGTTGCCTTCTCGTACCGCTGCAGCGTGCCGGGAGCTTCGGTCATCCCGTCGCCGGTCAAGAAGTAGACGTAGGGGCCTGCGACCCGCACACCCGCCGGATGATCCAGTCCGGTCAACAGCTTCTCGAATCGACCCGCGCTGTCCACATGCGCAAGGAAACCGTCGACGATTCCGGTGACATAGAACCCACCGTCGCCGTCGGAATCGAGGTTCTCCAGATTGCCCACCCCCTCGACCAGCGTGCTCGCCTCCCAGCCGTCCGCGCACATGGCCGGCACCGGGTCCGCGATCGCCGCCGGCGCCCCGGCGAGGATCCCCGCCGCGACCGCCGTGGTGAGCAGCGCCGCGCGAATTCGATTACCCCTCAACCCGATTGCGCTGTGCGCCATTCGAATACTCCCCATCCCTATTGCCATGCGCGCCAATCTAACAGCAGGTCCAGCCGGCAGCAGGGCGGCGAATTCCGGCCGATCGGAATGGGTGGCAGGTCAGAGACTCGGCTCAGTTCAGCGGTCGAGGGTTTATTCACATGTGGATAACTCGAGACCCGACCTGGGAAATCTGGCGACGTACCGGTAGCGCCGCGAGCGCACGCTCGTAGGATGGGCCGGGTGACTCCCACCGATGCATTCGCGCCCGCTGCGACCGACACCGATCCCGGTGTGGACGCCGGATCCGGTGCGGCGCAAGAGGTTCTACGCCGAGTCTTCGGTTATGACAGCTTCCGCGGTGATCAGCGCGAGATCGTAGACCACGTGGTCGCCGGTGGTGACGCGCTGGTGCTCATGCCCACCGGCGGCGGCAAATCGCTGTGCTACCAGGTGCCCGCGCTGGTGCGGCCCGGGGTCGGCGTGGTGATCTCGCCGCTGATCGCCTTGATGCAGAACCAGGTGGACGCGCTCAGTGCACTCGGCGTGCGCGCGGGTTTCCTGAATTCGACGCAATTCCCGGATGAGCGCCGCACCGTGGAGGCGCAGTTCGTCGCGGGGGAATTGGACCTGTTGTATCTCGCGCCGGAGCGGTTGCGGCTGGAGACGACGGCGCAATTGTTCGATCGCGGCAAGGTCGGGCTGTTCGCCATCGATGAGGCGCACTGTGTTTCGCAGTGGGGCCACGATTTCCGGCCCGACTACCTGGCGCTGTCCATGCTGCACGAGCGCTGGCCCGATGTGCCGCGGATCGCGTTGACCGCCACCGCGACCGCGAAGACCAGCGACGAGATCGTGCAGCGTCTCGATCTCGGCGCCGCGCGGCGCTTCGTCGCCAGCTTCGACCGGCCGAACATCCAGTACCGGATCGAGCCGAAGAACAAGCCCGATCGGCAGCTGCTGGAATTCATCCGCACCGAGCACGCCGGGGACGCGGGCATCGTCTACTGCCTGTCCCGCAACTCGGTGGAGAAGACTGCCGCATTCCTCACCGAGAACGGCGTCAGCGCGGTGCCGTATCACGCGGGCCTGGACAACCGCACCCGCGCGGAGAACCAGACCAGGTTCCTGCGCGAGGACGGCCTAGTGGTGGTCGCGACCATCGCCTTCGGTATGGGCATCGACAAGCCCGACGTGCGCTTTGTCGCGCACCTCGACCTGCCGAAGTCGGTCGAGGGCTACTACCAGGAAACCGGCCGCGCGGGCCGCGACGGACAGCCCTCCACGGCGTGGATGGTGTACGGCCTCAACGACGTTGTGCAGCAACGCAAGATGATCGACTCCTCGGAGGGCGATGCCGCCCACCGCCGGCAATTGCAACTGCACCTGGACGCCATGCTCGGACTCTGCGAGACGGTGAGCTGCCGGCGCGTGCAGCTGCTCAACTACTTCGGCCAGCACGATCAGCAGCCGTGCGGCAACTGCGACACCTGCCTCACCCCGGCCGAATCCTGGGACGGCACCGTGCCCGCGCAGAAGCTGCTGTCCACGGTGCTGCGGCTCAAACGCGAACGCGGCCAGAGCTTCGGCGCGGGGCACATCATCGAGATCCTGCTCGGCAAGAAGAACCCCAAGGTGCTGCAACACGATCATCACGAGCTGACGGTGTTCGGGATCGGCACCGACCTGCGCGATATCGAATGGCGCGGCGTGGTGCGGCAATTGCTGGCCGGCGGGTTGCTCGCGGTGCACGGCGACTACGGCGTGCTCACGCTCACCGAGGCGAGCAACGAGGTGCTCTTCGAGGGCCGCCAGGTGCTATTGCGCCGCGAACGCGAACGGCCGACCAAACCGGCGCGCACCGCCAAGTCGGGCAAGGCCGCGGCCGCCGCGGATCTGGCGCCGGCCGATGTTCCCCTGTTCGAGCGGCTGCGCGAGTGGCGGGCCGCGACCTCCAAGGAACAGGGCGTGCCCGCGTACGTCGTCTTCCACGACGCCACCCTGCGCGAGATCGTGGCGCGCAAGCCGACCAGCCTGGCCGAACTGGGCAAGGTCGGCGGCGTCGGCGAGAACAAGCTGGCCAAATACGGCGAAGGGGTACTGGAGGTCCTGGCCGCGGAGTGAGATTCTGCACCTTTCGGCCAGCTGACCGGAAAGCCGGGATTGTCCCTCGACCCCGGTGAAAGCCACTGCGCGGCACCGCTATTGGGTTGCCGCACGGCGAGCTGACGTATGCGAACATGCGAATGAGAAATCGTCCGGTAACCACCCGGTTGCCCACTATGCCCTTTTTGTTCAGAAGACCTCGCAAGGCTCCAGCCAACCGACGTATCTACGAACAATGGAGTTTTCGCTCATGCCCCCTGTCTCGTCGCGTTCCATGCCCCGCCGGTTCCGCGCGGGCGCCATCCTGGGCGCCGCCGTTCTCGTCGGGACCCTGGTCGCCTGCGGTTCGTCCGATTCCACGAAGCAGGGCAACGGCGATCTCCTCACCCCCAACGCCAAGGGCACGCTCACCGAGAACGGTGGCGCCCGCCGCACCACCGGCGACCGGACCGACGCGCTGCGCGCCTCGCTCAACGGCAGTCAGGCCAAGAACGTCATCCTGCTGATCGGTGACGGCATGGGCGATTCCGAGATCACCGTGGCGCGCAACGTCGCCGAGGGTGCCGGCGGCTACTTCAAGGGCATCGACGCGCTGCCGCTCACCGGCTCCTACACCCATTACTCGCTGGACAAGAAGACCGGAAAGCCGGACTACGTCACCGATTCCGCGGCCAGCGGCAGCGCGTGGTCGACCGGCACCAAGACCTACAACGGCGCCATCGGCGTCGACGTCAAGGGTGACCCGCAGACCAACCTGCTGGAGATCGCCAAGGCCAACGGCAAGGCCACCGGCAACGTGACCACCGCCGAAATCCAGGACGCCACCCCCGCCGTGCTCGGCGCGCACGTCACCGACCGCAAGTGCTACGGCCCGGAGGAGACGGCGCTGAAGTGCCCGACCAACGCGCTGGAGAAGGGCGGCCTCGGCTCGATCAGCGAGCAGTTGCTCAACACCCGCGCCGACGTCACCCTCGGCGGCGGTTCGAAGAGCTTCGAGCAGAAGGCGGCCGGCGGCCAGTGGCAGGGCCAGGCCCTGCGTGACCAGGCCAAGGCGCGCGGCTACAACCTCGTCGCGGACAAGGCAGGCCTCGACGGCGTCACCAAGGCCGACCAGGACGCGCCGGTGCTCGGCCTGTTCAGCCCCGGCAACATGCCGGTCCGCTGGACCGGCGACAACGCCGTGCAGAACGGCCTGAACCTGCCCGCGCAGACCTGTAAGCCCAACCCCGAGCGGGCCGCCACCCAGCCCGACCTGGCGACCATGACCCGCAAGGCGATCGACCTGCTCAAGCCGCGCAAGGATGGCTTCTTCCTGCAGGTCGAGGGCGCCTCGATCGACAAGCAGGACCACAACGCCAACCCGTGCGGTCAGGTCGGTGAGACCGTCGACCTCGACGAGGCCGTGCAGGCCGCGCTCGAGTTCGCCAAGAACGACGGCAACACCCTGGTGATCGTCACCGCCGACCACGCGCACAGCAGCCAGATCGTTCCGCTCGAGACCAAGTCGCAGTCGCTGACCAGCAAGGTCGTCACCAAGGACGGCGCCGAGATGGGTGTCTCCTACGGCAACGCCGAGGCCGGCGGTTCGCAGGAGCACACCGGCACGCAGCTGCGCGTCGCCGCCTACGGCCCGCACGCGGCCAACGTGGTCGGCCTCACCGACCAGACCGATCTGTTCTTCACCATGTCCGACGCGCTCGGCCTGGACCGGAACAAGAAGCCGATCACCGCGGCCAAGTAGGTCTCCCCAGTCGATCCGGCCCCACCCGGCATCGCCATCGCGCACCCGATGGGTGAAGATGGTCGCCGGGTGGGGTACCGGATTGCAGAGGACATCGCATGCCTGACAACAGCTTTGGTCGCCGGGGCTTCCTGGCCGGCGCGGCGGGCGTCGCGTCGCTGGTCGGGCTGTCGCCCGCGCAGGCGGTGCCGGTCGTACCGGGTGTCACCAAGTTCGGCTTCCCGACCGGGCGTAATCTGCGCGTGCTGATGACCGGCGACGCCGGCACCGGAACCCGCACCCAGTGGGCCGTCGCCAATGCCATGCGCGAGTTCCATCGCCGCGAACCGATCTCGCTCGCCGTCGGCCTCGGCGACAACATCTACGAATCCGGCCCGAACAGCGGCACCGACCCCCAGTTCGCCGACAAGTTCGAAAACCCCAACGCCGGACTGGATTTCCCGTGGTTGATGGTGCTCGGCAACCACGACACCAGCTCCGTGCTGCCCGGCGACGGCGGCTGGCTGGTGCGCGGCAACCACGAGGTCGAGTACCACGCGAACTCACCGCGCTGGTGGATGCCGAGCCGGTACTACTCGGTGCGGGTGCCCGAGCAGAATCCCGTGGTCGAGTTCTTCGTCCTCGACCTCAACCCGCTCGCCGCCTACATCCCGCCGATCCTGTCCCCGTACTGGGCGGTCGACGGCCCGTTCATGAACGAGCAGCGCGCCTGGCTCGACCAGGCCATCGCCGGATCCAGCGCCACCTGGAAGATCGCCTGCACGCACCACCCCTACCTCAACAACGGCCCACACGGCGACGCCGGACACTACGAGGGCCTGCCCATCGAGCCGATCAACGGCATCCACGTCAAGCGGTTCATCGAGGAGCACGTCGCAGGCGCCTGCCAGTTCCTGTTCTCCGGGCACGACCATTCGCTGCAGGTGCTGGAACCGACCGTCGAATCCAAGGGCACCCGCCAGATCATCTCCGGCGCCGCGGCCAAGACCGTCGGCGCCGAACCCGCGGTCACGCCGCGTGCCGGGCACCCCGCCCTGTTCGAGAACTACCACGAGCTCGGTTTCATGGTGTTGGATCTCACCCCGGCCACCGTCGACCTGCGTGTGTTCACCGTCGACGTCGCGACCGCCGCCGCCACCCAGGCCTTCGCCCGACGTCTCGCCTGAGTACCAACTCTGTTGCGGCGCGCGGCAATTGCGGCGTGTCGCGGCCGTGCGGGCTACCGTGCTGGCTATGGCTACCGGTGATGGCCCGGACGATGGGGGCGACTCGTCGGGCAGTTCCCCCAGCTCCGAGGTTCCGGACGCGCCGCCGAACACCCGCCGGGGGACCGACCCGACCGTAGAGAGTGTGTGGTTGCGGCACCGCCCGCCCCCACGACCGGGCAGGCCCCGATTTTCCACGGTATTGCTCGTCCTCGCCTTCATCGCGCTGCTCACCCTCTGGGTCGTTCTGCACCCTGGCGGCTAGCTCTGCCGGTGCCGCGCCTCGACCTGGGAATAATCCGGTTGCCGCGTCACTTAAGGTTGATCGTTATGAAGGAACAGGGGCGCAAGGTCATCGCGACCAACCGCCGGGCGCGGCACAACTACACGATCCTGGACGTCTATGAGGCCGGGATCGCGCTGGTCGGTACCGAGGTCAAGAGCCTGCGTGAGGGCAAGGCCTCGCTCGTGGACGCGTTCGCGACGGTCGACAACGGCGAGGTGTGGCTGCGTGGGCTGCACATCCCGGAGTTCAGCCACGGCACCTGGACCAACCATTCGCCGCGTCGCATCCGGAAACTGTTGCTGCACAAGCGTGAGATCGACCGCCTGGTCGGCAAGTCCCGCGAGGGCAACCAGACGCTGGTCCCGCTGTCGATGTACTTCTCCGACGGCAAGGTCAAGGTCGAACTGGCCCTCGCCAAGGGCAAGCAGGATTACGACAAGCGCCAGGATCTGGCCAAGCGCGACGCTGAGCGTGAAGTCACCCGCGAGCTAGGGCGGCGTATCAAAGGCATGCGCTGACCGCCGTTCTACTAGCGCTGGTAGCCGCCCTCGGCTACGGCGTGAGCGACTTCTACGGCGGAGTCGCGGCTCGAAAGGTGACCGCGCTACGGGTGGTCATCTACTCGTATCCGTTCTCGGTTCTGCTCGTGCTGCTGCTCCTGCCGTTCGTCGACGGGACCCCGGACGCCGCATCGATCGGCTGGGGTCTGGCGGCGGGCGTGGCCAGCGGTGTCGCGGTGTGGTGGTTCTATGCCGCGCTCGCCAGCGGTCCGATGGCCGTGGTCTCGCCGCTGACCGCGGTGCTGGTCGCGGGGGTGCCGGTGCTGGTCGGGCTGGTGATCGGGGAGCGACCCGGGTTGCTCGCCTTCATCGGAATCGCTTTTGCCCTGGTCGCGGTGCTGCTGGTCAGCCGGGAATCGCCGGACGCCGTCACCGAGGAGATCACCGGTGGGCGCGAGTTGCGGTTCACCAAGAAGGTCGCCCTGCTGACCGTCGGATCCGGTCTCGCGTTCGGCTTCATGTTCGTCTTCCTGCATCAGACCGCGGCGTCGTCCGGGCTGTGGCCGTTGCTCGCCCAGCGCGGCGCCGCCACCGGCGTGGTGTGGGTGACCGCGTTGTCCGCCAGTCAGTTCAAGCGGCTGCGCGGTGAGCCGCTGCGGCTGGCCTGCTACATCGGCGTGCTCGACGTGATCGCCAACATCGCGCTGCTGCACGCGTTCCACGGATCGCTGCTCTCCCTGGTCAGCGTCATCGGTTCGTTGTACCCCGCCGCCACCGTCCTGCTCGCCATGGTGCTGCTCGGCGAACGCGTCGGCCGGCAGCAACAGGTCGGCATGGTGCTCGCCCTCGTCTCCGTCGCGCTCATCGCCGCAGCGTGAGCCGATGCTGGGACACCCGGCCCAATAATGGGAAGAACCGGGCTGTGGCCGGTGTTAACATGAACAGCCCGGCAAGGTGCCGGGACGTACGGGGCTGAACGGTTTCGACTTTGTACGTAGATTCAGGGGAAGCGTGTCGGTGCAGGCGAGAGACCACCGTAAGCGTCATCGCAACCAATTAAGCGCCGATTCCAATCAGCGCGACTTCGCTCTCGCTGCCTAAGTAGCAGAGCAAGTCTGTCAGTCCGGGTTCGTCTCTCGACCCGGGTCCTGGCATCAGCTAGAGAGACTTACCGTCCTGGCCGGTCGCGGACCAGAATGGAACATCAAACAGCGACTGGGATCGTCATCTGAGCTTGTTCGCGAGACCCAGAGATCCAAGTAGAGACACAGCGAACTGCACACGGAGAAGCCCTGGAGACGCGGCAGAGGACCCGGGTTCGATTCCCGGCAGCTCCACCGCCAAGGCCCTTCACCTGCATAGCAGGTGGGGGGCCTTTTTGCTGCCAATGGCAGCAGTGTGACCGCAGGCTGATCCGGTACCGTGTCGCCTGAGCGGCTGTCTGACAAAATAAGAACTCGCAGAGACGGGGCGGGAATGAAAGTTGATCCGGCAGCGGTCCATCAGACTGCGCAATGGCTGCAACAGCAGGCCGACGACATGTCAACCGCCATCGAGGCGCACATCAAGGTGATTTCGAACTTCCTCAACAGTGACTGGCAGGGCACCGCTGCGACTTCACACCAAGACCCCTGGACCGAATGGGCCGACGGTGCACGGCGCACCGTCGGCTCGTTCTACACCGACGTCGGCGCTCTCCATACCGTCGCGGACACTTACACGACTACCGACACCAACCATGCGACCGAGATCAGTCAGACAGGCTCGAGCCTGAACCTGCCGCCGATCTAGCGCCGAGCGGACCGGGATCGAAATGACCAACGATTATCGGGTCGACCTCGTCGGACTCGCAAAGCTGATCGATGACACCGCGACGCTGAAATCGACCATCGAACAGAACATTACCGAGATCGACCAGCGCATCAGCGAATTGCATGTCACCTGGACCGGAGACGCCGCAACAGCCCACAAGACCGCGCACGACAACCGGGTTCAAGCGGTCGCAGACATGGGCGAGGCGTTGGCGACGTTGCGACAGAAGCTCACCGATGCGCTGACCGCGTATCAGAAGGTCGGGCCCACCAACCACGGGATGTGGCCGCAATGACCGTACCAACGACACCGCCGACACAAGCGGCTACGCCAGGCACCGTTCCTACGCCGCCACCCACCTCCCCCGCGCCTGCGCCCGCGCCAACCCGCCCGCAGGAAAACACCCCGCCGACACTGGCGACGCCGCCGCCGAAAACAACGCCCGTGCCCGCGCCTACGGTCCCCACCATCGTGTTCCGGTTCCAGGATTACCACGACGCTGGTGAAGAATTCGCAGTGATCGGCACTGACGCCTCCGACACCCACAACGCTCTACTGAAGGTGCTCAATTACTACAGCGGTATGGCCGGAGTCGATGACGCCGGAAAACACTGGGCCACTACCTACGACCAGGCAGCGCAAGCGGCGATCGGAACGTCAGCGATGTTGGCCGAAGCATGTGTGCAAACCCGCAACCTGATCGCGGTCGGCGTCTACAACCATGCCGTCACGGAAGCCATAGCCAACCACTCGTCCGACACGTCGCCGGCAAAGCCAACGCTGACACCCGATATCACCCTGGGTACAACGGTTTCCCCGGCTGCCGGAGGGGGAATCGACGTGCCCTTCGGCTGGTCCGTCGTACAGGATCTGGTCAGTAACGCCTGGCCGAACGGTAACCGGATCCAACTGCGCGCCACAGCTGACGCCTGGCACACTGCGGCCGCTGACTACCGCACCCTCGCTGCCGCGGTGACCAACGCCGTGGGGTTGCTCGGCAACAACCAGTCGCACGAGATCGACACCGCCGTCACCTCCTGTAACCAGCGGAAAACCGACTTCACCGAGCTCGCCGATATCTGCCAGGCGCTGGGCGACTGTTGCAACGACTACGCCCAGAGTGTCGACGACGCACAAAAGAAGGTCATCGACGAACTGGTCGAATTCGTCGAAGAAGCGGTCGCTTTCGAAGCGGCGTTCGCCATCCTGGCCCCCTTCACCGGTACCCTCTCCGAATGGGTCGGCAACGCCGCCTTTGCCGGTCGCATCGCCCAGAAGGCGGAGAAGATCAAAGGGTTCATCAGCGCTTTGGTCACCCGCGCCGGGCAAATAGTTTCCAAAACGCTCACCCCATTGCTCGAACGGGCGAAGCCAATTCTTCAGCGCGTCCAGAAGTGGGTTGACGAAGCGCGGACAAACCTGAGCATCTTCGCGCGAGGTGGTGGTTTCCGGGATGGCAAACTGTTCTCTCGGAATGCTGGTCGTCTGAGTAAGGACGTCTTGGCGAGTGGCGACCATCTCCCCATAACTCAGCAAACGATCGAAGAATATGCAGCGAAGGCAGGCCTCGACCTGAAAGGTGTCAATGTGCACCTCGGCACGTCCGCCGACGACATCCGATATTACGATGCCGAGCGAGCGGTCGGAAGCACGAGTGGCAATGACATCACGCTGGCACCCTCGGCGTTCTCCGACCCGGAGACGCTGATGCGCACCTTGGTGCATGAGAAGGTGCACGTGGATCAATACGCCAGCGGCACGCAAATCGGCACGGGAACCAGCGCTGGGCTCGAGGCCGAGGCCTACGCTGCTGAGGATGCATTCTGGGCAAAGTACATCGCTAACGGAGGAAAGTGAACGGGTTGAGTAAATTCGAGGTGGACGACGTGTTCAGGGTGAGCTTCCAAAAGCTGCCTATCGTTACCGGATTCGTCGATGGGGAGTTCACGATCGGGCAGGGAGTCGAGCTCGAGAAGGCCGATGGCCGAATTTATCGTGGGGTGATGACGGGAATGCATATTCACACATCCTCGGTCGCCCCGAATCATTTCTCGATCACCTTTTCCGAACCCATCTCGGATAATGTCGAGCCTGGCGACGTGATCACCACGATCGATCCTGATGGTGAGCAGCCCTAGGTATCTCAGGCTGCCAGAGTGGTGCGAGTGAGCCCGCAGGTTCCTCGATCGCCTGCCCTGAATTCGGCGGCCATCACATCGGCGCTGAGTCCCGAGTATCGATGGCTGCCTGAACGAATTCCTGCACTCGTCGGGTGTGCCCGGTGGTCAACCAACCGAGGCCGAATTCCAGGGGTGGGGCGTCGGGGACGGGGACGTAGGTGACGTCTGGGCGGAGGTAGAACTGGGGGGCTTGTTCGGTGGTGAGGTAGACGCCTTTGCCTGCGCCGACGAGGGCGAGGATCTCCGGGAAGGTGGCGGCGATCGGGCCGGGTTCGATGGGGCGTCCGGAGGGGGTGCGTTTGGGGTGGTGGAATTCGTCGAAGTAGGTGGGGAGTTCGGGGGGATTCTGGATCATCTTGACCTGGGCGAGGTCTTCCAAGGACAGCGAAGGCCGGCGGGCGAAGGGGTGTTCGGCGGAGACGGCGAGCATTTTCGCTTCCGAGTACAGCGCGGGGCCGATGGTCATGTCGGGCTCTTCCATTGGGAAGCAGCACATCTGGAGTTCGACGTCTCCGCTGCGCAGTCGTCCGGCACCGTCACTGAGCTGCAACTCTCTGATCTGCACAGAGCAGTCGGGATGCCGAGTGTGGAAGGTGTCGCTCACTCGGAGCAAGAATCTTCCGCCGGCCGAGCCGAAGTAACCGACTCGCAGGGTGCCGTGGATTCCGCGGCCGGCGTCCTTCGCGTTCTTGACGCTCTGCTTGACCTGGTCGTAGGCGGGCCGCAGCTCCTCGCGCAACTGCGCTCCGACAGGTGTGAGCGTGACCTTGCGGCTGGTCCGCTCGAACAGCGCTACGCCGACTTGACGCTCAAGCTTCTTGATTGTCTTACTGATGTGCGCCGTAGACACTCGCAACCGATCTGCGGTGCGGCCGAAATGTAGTTCATCCGCGAGCGTCAGGAACGCTTCTATCTCGTATCGCTCCACTGCCGCTCTCGTAATCATTAACCACCGGTTAACGACGTTTGGGTGATTTGTCGTTGATCACGCCCGGTGGACGCTTGATCGTAGACGGGTCTGATGGACACGTTTCAGAAAGGTCGGCATGACATGTCGGTAGTTAACATTCCGCACACCAAGCACAGGTTCGTCGAGGTCGACGGAGTGCGGGTCTTCTACCGGGAGACGGGTCCCGCCGATGCGCCGGTTCTGCTTCTGCTGCACGGCTTTCCGTCGGCGTCGCACCAGTTCCGTCGGTTGATGGACGCGCTGGGTGGCCGGTACCGAATGATCGCGCCGGACTACCCCGGTTTCGGGTACACCGAGGTCCCGGACGGGTTCCGCTACTCCTTCGACCGGCTCGCCGACGTCATCGAAGGCTTCGTGGAGACCCTCGGCGTGACCAGCTTTGTGATGTACTCCTTCGACTTCGGCGGGCCGGTGGGTTTCCGGCTGGCGACTCGGCACCCCGAGTGGATCGCCGGGCTGATCGTCCAGAACTCCAACGCCTACGACGAGGGTCTGTCCGACATGGCCCGGGCCATGAGCGCGAACATGCCGGGCGTCGAGGGCGCTGAGGAAAACGTCCGGCAGATTCTGGAACTGCCGGTCACCCGCAGCCAGTACGAGGGCGGCACCACCGATCCCGAGCTGATCGCACCGGACGGCTGGACCTTGGACCAGCACTTTCTGGACGCACCGGGCCGCAAGGACGCACAGATCGAACTGGCCCTCGACTACCACAGCAACCTGGCGCTCTACCCGGCCTGGCAACAGTGGCTCCGCGACCACCGTCCTCCGACGCTCATCATCTGGGGGCGCAACGACGCCTTCTTCCCCGAAACGGGCGCCCATGCCTACCTGAGCGATCTCCCGAACGCCGCGCTTCACTTCTTCGACACCGGCCACTTCGCCCTCGAGGAGAACCTTCCCGAAATCGCCCCGCTCATCGCCGATTTCGTCGACGACCTGCATAAGGAACACCCCATGAAGATCGCTGTCATCGGTGCCAGAGGAAATCTCGGCAGCGCTGTCGTCCGTGCCGCCGCCGCTCGCGGAATCCAGGTCACCGCACTCGACCGGGACATCATGGATGTCACCGACCCGGCTTCGGTCAAGGACGCCGTCGCCGGCCACGATGCTGTGGTCGCTGCGATCAAGGGAACCGATCGGCTGGTCCCGCGCGGTGCCTCGACGCTGCTCGAAGCGCTTCCCCTCGCCGGCGTCGACCGCCTGGTCTTCCTCGGTGGCGGCGGCAGCCTCGAATACGCACCCGGGCAGCGCTTCGTCGACTCTCCTGATTTCCCGGCCCAGTATCTGGAGACTGCCCGTGACCAGTCCGAAGCCCTGGAGATCTTCCGCGGTTCCGACTCGACCGTCCGCTGGTCCTATGTCAGCCCGCCCCCGGTCCACCTGATCCCGGGCGACGCCACGGGGACGTATCGGGCCGAGGCGCGTGACACTCCGATCGCCGATGCCAACGGTGAAAGTCGCATCAGCGTCGGCGATTACGCCTCCGCCATTGTCGATGCTCTCCTGAACGGTTCGTTCATCCGCGAACGCTTCACCGTTTCGTACTGAACCCGGCGCCCGTCCGGCAACCGGACGGGCTCGCCGACTGCGAGCGGGCCGGGTGCGTAACCGCTGTCGAGGACGCGACTGCCGATGTGTTGTGATTCGACGGGCACTTGACGCGCGAACAGGTAGGCAACCACTGGAGGCAACGGATGGCGGCAGCGGGCTTCGAAGCAAGACTGAGTCGCCGTACCCTGCTTGCCTCGGCCTTGGCCGCACCCTTGCTGGTCGCGGGCTGTTCCACGGACAGCAAGCGCGAGAACGCCGCGGGCGATCCGGCGCATACCGACGTGCTGTTCATCGGCGCACACCCGGACGATGAATCCAGCAACCTGTCCACCTTCGGCCAATGGCACGAAAACCTGGGCTGGACCACCGGTGTCGTCACCGTCACGCGCGGCGAGGGCGGCGGCAACGCCGTCGGACTGGCGGAAGGACCTGAGCTGGGCCTGATCCGCGAGACCGAGGAACGCACCGCAACCGCCCTCGCCGGCATCGAAAACATCTACTACCTCGACAAGCCGGACTTCTGGTACACGCTCTCGGCGCCGTTGACCGCCCGAATCTGGGACGAGCAAGATACTTTGGCGAAGCTGGTGCGACTGGTGCGCCGCACCACACCGCACACCGTCGTGGTGATGGATCCGCGGCCGTTCAATCAGCATGGTGGACACCAGCTCTCGGCGCGGCTCGGGATCGAGGCGTTCCGAATTGCCAGTGACCCGAACGCCTTCCCCGAGCAAATCGTCGACGAGGCGCTGGCGCCTTGGCATCCCACCAAACTGCTCGCGCAGAACTACGGATTCGACGCACTGCTGGGGCCGGCCGCACCGGAGAAACCGCACACCGACCCGAAGGCAGGGCTGCCGGTCATCGGTGTGTGGTCCGGCGCGCCCGCTCGCGAGTACAACACAACCTGGGCGCAAGTCGAGCGTGACGCGACTCGCCTATATCTCACCCAGGGTTTCGCCGCGAAACCCGCGCAGGAGCCGACGGACCCGCAGCAGCTCGGCTCCGATTGGTTCACCGTCTTGGCGGACGACGGCCGCTTCGTCGAGGTGCCGGTGCACCGCCAAACCGAACTGAAACCGCTGTACGCGGAGTTCGCGGAGTGGGCCGACCGAACCGGGATTCCGTGGCTGGCCAATCGCGTTCAGCCGGACTACCCACCGAATCCTGAAACCATGATCCCTGCCGTCGCCATCGCGCCGACCCTCAACGGTATCGAGGGACCGGGGGAGTACCCGGGACCTGAACTGCCACTGGCTATTTGGCAGGGCGGCGGCAGTTGCGCGGCAACCGCAAAACTGTCCAGGCACGACAACGACCTATACGTGCTTGTCACCGTGACTGACGACCGCAAGGGCGCGGAACTGACCGCCGACGATATCAAAAGGCATTGGCGCACAGACTCGGTCGAAATCGCCATCGATCCGCGCGGCGACTCCGACGACACCTCGACGACTTTCAAAACCGGCATCCTGCCGTACACGGCAAGCCAGGGCCCGGCCGCCGAACGCGACGCCGACAACCATCAGGGCGCGACGACACCCGGGATGCAGGTTGCCGCAATCGTCTCCGAGCCATACCGCGGCTATACGGTCGAAGTGAAGATCCCGCTCGACGAACTGCCCGCACCGGTCGACCCCGCCAAGTTCGCGATGAACATCTTGGTCTACGACTCCGACACCACCGACAAGACCGGCCAAACTCGCTTGGCCTGGTCACCTTTCGGCAGTCCCCAAGCAGATCCCTACGTGTGGGGTACCGCAACCCTCGCCGACTATCACCCCGCGCCGACACCCGAAATACCGCCCGTCATACCGCAATCCGCCGCGCACAGCGCCGACTCACCCGCATCCGTCGCCCAGTCCAAGCGCATCCGAGTACCGATCGCCGGCAACCCCCGCTAGCTCCGCTCGCCGCCACCGCACCCGGTACGGTGAAAACACCGGCTAATAGGGGACTTCGGTCCTGGTGGAGGACGTAATGACCGAGCAGCGATCCCGTGCTCTCGACATCGGCACGATGCCCCGCGGCGGTCCGAACGCCTCCTGGCTGGACCGACGCATGCAGACCGACGTGCTCGAATACATCGACCGCTTCGACGTGTCGGACGAGATCAAACAGGTCGTCATCAGCGAACTCGACCGCCAGGACTGGCACGAGGACCACGCCCGCACCGCACTGGCCCTGGTCGCCGACATCGACCATCCCCGCATCCTCGAACTCGGCGCAGGCCACGGAAAACTCTCGGCGAAGCTCCTCGAACTACACCCCACCGCCACGGCAACCATCACCGACCTGGACCCCACCTCGGTCGCCAACATCGCCGCAGGCCCCCTCGGCGCCCACCCACGCGCCCGCACCCAGGTAGTCGACGCCACCACCATCGACGCCCCCGAAAACAGTTACGACCTAGTGGTATTCGCGATGTCCTTCCACCACCTACCGCCCGCCCAAGCCTGCCGCGCCATCGCCGAAGCCACCCGCATCAGCACCAAATTCCTGGTAATCGACCTGGCCCGACTGCCAACCCCAGCCCTCCCACTCATCCCGCTGCTGGGACTCCTCATCGCAGCGCCAGGCGCACTCCGCAAGGGCCCACTCACCATCCTGCCCTTCCTGCACGACGCCATAATCAGCCTGCTCCGCGCCTACCGCCCCCAAGCCCTGACCGCCCTCGCCCAAGCCGCCGACCCCGCAATAAACGTCGAATTCCTCCCCAAGCCCCCACCCCTAACCTGCGCCGTCTTTTCGCGCACATGATCGACCGTTGGCACTGGCCCCGGCATCAAGTGATAACGGCTCTGCCGTGACGCATGCCACAAATTGATTCGCAGAGCGACTGCGCAAATTTCGCCTCGCAGGTATTGGAGGCGGGCGGATTCTCGCAGATCATGTCCCGGGACACCCTCAACGACCCGAACGACAACGACCCGAACGCATGGTTCTCGGCATACGACGAGAATGTATTCGGCCGGGATTGGGAAGATTCCAGAACCTGGACATATGCGCCCGCGTTATTGAGATTCCTGCTCACCAACGACGGGTCGAAGGGTGGCCCGAAGGGGAAGCTGTCGGGTGGGTTCCGCCGGGACAGCGTCGATACCGCCCCGGATCCGAACCTTCCTTCGAAGCTGGGGCTCCAGCCCGGCGACCTGATCTTCTACGACCACGGGGACGGCGAAACGCCGGACGGACGCATGGATCACGTCGCCGTCTATGTCGGCAAAGATTGGATCACCATGCCCGATGGAAGTCGGGTGTGGGGCGATGTAGTCGACATGCACACGAGTAATCGCCAGCACGAACCATGGTGGTTGCCGAAGTATGATTCGTCGAACGTCCCCATCGATTATCTGTTCGCGCATATGACGTATCCAGGTGAAGGATGAGAGATGACTTCTAGGCGGAAAAAGGTGGTCGCGGTATCGGTGACCGCTGTTGTTCTGGTGGTCTCGGTCATCTTCGGTTATTACTGGTGGTTGTTCGGCAAGCCTGATTGGTATTGGCATGGGCCGTCTACGATCGCGGTGTCCGGTAAGCGATTCGAGCTGAAGGGGCCGATTCCGAAGTCGCGGGAGGTGCGGTGCCTGGGGAAGAAATCGATTCCGCTGACGGGTCTCGAGTACTGCCGGGTGGATCCGCCGGAGGCGTCGATGGCGGCACTGTTCTGGTACGACGGGGAGGTCTACACCTTCAATATTCAAGACCCGCTGTAGTTCCGGTACGCCGAGGCGGGATCCGGGCTGGGAAGTATGGTCGAGGCGACTGCATACTCCGAGCCTGGAAGAGGGTGGCGCCGATGGTGGCTGATGAGGTTGTTGCGAAGTTCGACTCCGTTGATACGACTGCTATCTGTGATGGGGATAAGTCGATTCGGGTGTTGGACAGCGGGATTCGAGCCCGGTCGGCAGGGGTGCGGATTGTGGGGACCGCGTTCACTGTGCGGTGCAGAGGCGACTTCTTCGGGGTGTTGCGGGCGATCGAGGCTGCTTCGCCGGGGGATGTGATCGTTGTGGATGGTGGTGGGCGGGAGATCGCTTTTGCTGGAGAGCTTTTCGCGCGTGGGGCGCTGGCGCGGCGGCTCGGGGGGATCATCATCGATGGGGGATATCGGGATATTTCGTATGTTCGGGGGTGTGAGCTGCCGATCTACAGTCGGTTCATCACGCCTATGGCGGGGACCACCTCTCAGCTCGGTGAGCTGCAGATTCCGGTGACCTGCGGTGGTGTTCCGGTGTCTCCGGGGGACGTGATCCTTGCGGATGAGGAGGGGGTCATCGTGGTCGAGCCCGAGCGGGTCGAGGCGTTGCTCGATGCCGCCGCGGCCACCAAGGAAGCCGAGGCCAGGGTGGTGGCGAAACTGGATGCGGGCGCGACGTTGAGTGACGGAATCAACGTCGATGCGCATACCGAGGCCCTGCGCAAGGGTGAGCGTTCGACTCTTCAGTTCCTGCCCTGACCGCTGTAGCCCGGTTTCTGGTGTCTCGACATCGCATCGGCCGTGCGAGTAGTTTGCTCAGCGGGGCGTCGGCGAGTTCTCGAAAAGACCGGGGGTGCAATGGCTTATGGACTGGCACCGGACAAGGCGATTCGTGAGCTCGGGTAGCAGGTCGCCGAGCGCAGCAGGTGTGCTTGCGCTCGCTGTCCTGCTGTGGCTTTCCGGATGCTCGCGCGTCGTATCGGGTGCGGCTCAGCCCGTCCCGGCGCCCATGGGCGGTTGTGACACCGCAGTGGTGCTCTTGTTCGACGTGTCGCTGTCCATGAAGGCGACGGACGTAGCACCGGATCGGCTCACCGCCGCTCGGCAGGCAAGCAAGTCCTTCGCAGATCGGCTGCCGAAGCAGACCCGCCTCGGGTTGATCGAATTCGCCGGTGCGACAACAGAGTTGGTCACGCCGACCACAGACCGCGAAACGTTCAAGGCCGGCCTCGATCGCTTGGAGCTGGCTGAACGCACCGCCACGGGCGAGGGTATCTTCACGGCGTTGTCCTCGATCCGCAACCTTGCTCCCGGTGACCTGCCGTCCCGACCCGCACGGATCGTCTTGCTTTCCGATGGCAAACAGACGGTCCCGATGAGCTTGGACGATTCGCGGGGTGGCTATACGGCGTCGCGCGAAGCGAACCGCGCCAATGTTCATGTTTCGTCCATCGCGCTGGGCACGGACCAGGGCACGGTCGAGGTCCCCGAAGTTTCCGGCCCGAACTCCCTCGTCCGGGTACCGGTCGATCACCCTTCACTGCGCGAGATCGCCCGCCTTTCCGGCGGAAGCTTCTATGCCGCAGCGAGTCTCGACGATCTGAACAAGGCGTTCGATGACCTGACCTGCCATCGGTGAGCATTCGCTAGAGTTCGGGTCCGATCTCTCGGATCACCTGGATAAGCAGGTCCGCCTCGGGCTCGGTGATGCGCCAGTTGACGAAGGTGGGGCGTAGGGCGGTCACGCCGCGGTAGGTGGTGGTGCCGACGTAGACGCGGCCGTCTTCGAGGACGGCCGCGCCGAGGCGAGCGTTGAGGGTGTCCAGGTCGGAGTCGGGGACGCCGGGCGGGCGGTAGCGGAAACAGGTGACGCACAGCTGGACTGGGGCGAGTAGTTCGAAGTCGGGTGCGTCATCGACGATTCGGCCGAGGTGGGCGGCTACATCGAGATGGCGTTCCACCATTTCTCGGTAGCCGGCGCGGCCGTAGGCGCGCAGGGTTGCCCAGATGGGGAATGCGCGTGCGCGGCGGGAGGATTCGGGGCCGTGCATGTTGTAGCTGATCTGTTCGTCGTCGAGGGTGGGTAGGTAGGCTGCGCCCCAGCCGCCGAAGGTCTTGCCGAGTATCGAGCTGTCCTTGACGAACGAAAACCCGCTTTCCTGTGGCACATTCAGCCATTTGTGGCCGTCGGCGGTGATCGAGTCGGCTCGTTCGACTCCGCGGGCGAGGTGTGCCGTGCGCGGTGAGATGGCCGCGAACAATCCGAACGCGCCGTCGACATGTAGCCAGCAGCGGTACTGCTCGGCGAGATCGGCCAGCTCATCGATGGGGTCGGAGTCGCCGGCGTTCACCTCGCCGAGGTTGCCGACGATCACCGCGGGTGCGCCGTCGAGTTCGATCAGCGCCCGCTCCAGCGCGGCCAGATCGATCCGTCCGGCGTCGTCACGGACGAAGGTGCGCAAGGTATCTCGGCCACAGCCGAGGATCTGCAAGGCCTTGCGCGTGCTGGCATGCACGTATCCACTGGTCAGCACCGGCATTTGCGGCAGTCCGACCAGACCTTGGGCGACCACGTCCACCCCGTGCCGATCGGCCCACCAGTAGCGCGCCGCCGCCAACCCGGTCAGGTTCGCGAAAGTGGCGCTGGGCGTGAGCACTCCGCCGAAGTCCTGCGGCAGGCCGAACAGATCTTTCAGCCATCCGAGCACGACGGACTCGGTGCGCGAGGCGAGCGGCGAGGTGACCCACAACCCCGCGTTCTGGTCCAGCAGCGCGGTTGCCCAGTCACCGGCCATCGCCGCCGGTGTGGCCCCGCCGACCACGAGGTGGAAGAAGCGCGGCCCGGAGGAGTGCACGGCCGCCTGCGTGCCGACCGCGAGCAACTCCTCGATCGCCGCCAGCGCACCCCCGCCCTGTTCCGGCAGCGGGCCGCCGAGTTCATCGATGAGCGGATCGTTGGTCGCCTCGCGCACCAAACGCTCCGGCAGACTCTCCAGATACGGCCCCGCCGCCTGGTTCACCAATGCCAGCGCCTGCGCCGCGAGGTCCTGTTCTTTCAGCGGATCACCCATGCCCCACCGAACCGCGTCCCGGGCCGCTTTGTAAATAGCCAGTCGGCCAAGGTGATTGGTCACCGCCGCCCCGCGGCACGCCGAAGCGTCAGCTGATCTCGAGACCTCGGCCGAACGATGCGCCAGCCGCAATCACCCCGTCGAAATTTGAGTGTCAAAGTAACTTCATAGGAGACTTCAAGTAGCTGGCTAAACTGTCGTCCGTGACAGCGGACCTGCCTGAAGCGGACCTGGGTTATCGCCTGCTCGCCGAGCTTCGCACGGTATCCGACCAGCTGGACGCCGCGCTGGTGAGCGTCCTGCGTGACCTGGATCTCACCGTGCCCTCCGCGAACGTGCTCTGGCACCTCACCCCGGCGGCCGCGCTGCCGTCGATGTCCGAGCTGGCCCGCCGCACCTGCAGTGACCCGTCGACGGTCACCTTCATCATCGACAAGCTGGAGAAACGCGGCACGGTCGAGCGACTACCCGGACCGGACGACAAGCGGGTGAAAGTGGTTGCCCTCACCGCAGCGGGCGCAGCGCAGCGCGAGCAGCTGGTCGACGCGATGACCCAGCATCTGCCACTGCGCCGGCTGTCTGCCAGGGAGCAACGGCAGCTGCACCGGCTGCTGGCGAAGGCCACTTCCATCGCCTGATCGGCATCGAGAGCTATTCGCTATCAATAGGTTTCACTGCCGCCCTGCCGCCCTGCCGTCATCGTCGATGTCCCGAATGAGAATCTTTCTGGCGCTTGGAGTTACGAAACCCCCGCTAACCTGAACCCATGATCACGCTCAAGAAAGAAGACGGCGCCGCGGATCTCGCCGGCGTCACCAAGCTGAGTGTCGGCGTGAGCTGGGATCCTTCGGCGGGGACCAGCGGCGGGGCACTCGGTTGGGCACGCCGTAAGAAAGGCGTCGACCTGGACCTGATCGCCATCCTCATGCAGGGTGCCGAGCCGGTCCGCTTCGCCGGCCTCGACTCCCTCGACCCGCTGGGCAACGCCTCGGTCCTGCACAGCGGCGACGAGCAGACCGGCGCCGCGGCGGGCGACGACGAGACCGTCCATGTCACCTTCGCCGACGTCCCCGGCGGTATCGACGCCATCGTCTTCGTCGCGGCCGCCTTCAAGAAGGGCAGCTCGTTCGAGAAGGCGAACAACATCAGCTTCAAGGTCTACGACGCGAGCGGCGGCAGCAGCCAGCAGGTCGCCGACATCTGGCCGTCGCTGCTCGGCGCGGACAATGCCAACGCCGTCGCCCGCGCCTTCCGCTCCGGCTCCACCTGGCAACTGGAAGTGCTGAACCGCAAGGGCAAGATCAAGCAGGGCGACAAGCAGGCGCTGCTCCGCTTCGCGATGGCGTAGCGATCAACTCATTCGATGTGTTCGGTGGTGGCGACGGAGATGGGGTCGCCGGCGATGAAGACGTCTAGGAGCAGGTCTTCGTCGTGGTAGCCGGCCAGGGCGGTCAGGCCGTGGGTGGTGCGGGCGATGGCGTGCACGTGGTCGCCGGAGAGTGGGTACTCGGGGACCTTTCGGCGCCAGTGCACGCAGAGCAGGGCGCCGTTGGGTTCTAGGTGGTCGACGGCGTGGGCGAACGCGGTGCGCAGGGTGACCGAGTCGAGGTAGTAGCAGACCTCGCTGAGCACGATCAGGTCGAAGTGTTCGTCGGGCCAGGGTTCGCCGAGCGCCCACCGGCGGAATTCGACCGCGCCGCGCTCGGATTCGGGCAGCCGGTCGATGCGCCGGCCGGCCGAGTCGAGGGCCTGGGCGGCGATGTCGGTGCAGACCAGGCGATCACAGCGGTCGGTGAGCTCGGCGGAGAGGGTGCCGATCGAGCAGCCGGGCTCGAAGGCGTTGTGGTAGCGGGTCTTCGGCAGCGCGGCCATGGTGAGCGCGCGTTTGCGTTGCTCGTACCAGCGGGTGGTGAAGCCCCACGGGTCGGGATCGCGGGCGTACATGTCGTCGAAATACTCGGTGGCGAGCCTGGTTTCGCTCATACGAAGTACGTTTCTGTGTTGCCGGTGAACCGGTCCAGCACGTGCGGCGGCAGGATCGGCTGGTCGGCGGGATCCTCCGACATGGGCAGGATCTGGCTCTGGAATTGCGAGATGGCGCGCAGCTTGGCCTCGACCGCCGTGCTGGGCAAGGTGAGCGTTCGGGCGCGGCTGCCCGGGACTACCGGGTGTTCCGGAGTTGCCCAGTGCCACATCCACACCGGGAATTCCAGCAGCCGGGTCGCGGTGCCCGCGCAGGCCGCGGCGGCGGCCCGGCCGACCGCCTCGTGATCGGGATGACCGTCGCGTCGCCAGGTGGTCGCGCACCACGCGCCCGCGTGTCCGCACTCGGTGAGGACGCGGGACAACGCTTCGGTCAGCGCCGCTTCCTCGGCGGCCACCTTGCCGTCGCCGATGCCGAGCCGAATCGGTGGTTCGACGCCCAGTTCGGCTGCCGCACGCCGAGATTCCGCCACGCGCAGATCGGCGAGCTCGGTCGGCGAACAGGTGGGCGAGCCCGGGTGCGACGCTTCGCCGTCGGTCACCGTGACGACCGTGACCGGCAGCCCGTGCGCACGGGCCAGCGCGATCAAGCCGCCGACGCCGAGCACCTCGTCGTCGGGATGCGGCGCGACGACGATCAAATGCCGCCAGCCCGTGAGGGATAGCTCCGGTCGCCGGCTGCGCCACCGGGTCCAGGTGCGCTCGGGAGTGCCCCGGGCGGCGAGATCGATCAGCGGTTCGGCAACCATGAGAACTCCTTTTCCGCGTAGTCACGGCCAAGATCGGCCAGATCTCGCTCCGCATGACTCTGGCGGAGATAAACGGTGAGGTCGGCGACGCGTCGCGCGTGCTCGGCATCGGCGCACAGCGGACCGGCGCCGAGCGCGCGCCCGACCCGATCGATGGTTGCCGACGCCGCGTCCTCGACCACCGCCCGCACGGTCCGGGCGCGCAGCCGTGCGGTACCGGAACGGTCGTCCGGGTCGGCGTCGATCTGTTCTGCGGCATCCGCCAAACACAGTGCGGCGGCGTGTAATCCGCTCATGACCGCGCCGAGATGCGCGAGGGCGTGTTCGTCGGTTGCGCGATCGTGCAGGGTGCGGGCGACGGCGCAGGCCCCGCCATACCAGCAAGCGGCGACACCGATAGCGCCGTGCCAGAACCCCGGTCGGGTCAGATACGCGCCGGGTCCGCCGACCGGCTCAGCGGCCGCATTGGTGAAATCCACTGCACCGGAATCGGATTCCGCCATGCCCACGGCGTGCCAGGTATCGGGCACCGCGCGAACGGAAGGTTGACTGAGGTCGACGGCGAACAACCGACGCTCGTCGCCGGCCCGCGCGGTGACCAGAGCATGGGTGCAAATAGTCGCGCCGGAGCACCACGGCTTACGCCCGTCCAACGTCCACCGGCCGGCCTCGAATCGCGCCTGTAGCACCGGCTTCGGCGGCTCGGCCGCCCACACGCCCCAGATCTGACCGCGTTCGACCACCCCGCCGTCCAGCTCCGCGAGAATCGCCTCGGCGTCCGCGTGCGCCTCCACCATCCGCCCGATCACCACATTGCCGAAGGCGAAATCGGCCAGCGAGCGCCAGCGGTCGAGGGTGCGTCCGGATCCGGGATAAGGCAGCTCCAGCCGGCCGGCGTCCGCGAGTCGCTGTAGCGCGCTCGCGGTCGCGGTGGGCGCGGTGTTCAGGATGTCAGTGGGCGGCATCAGGCGCTCCTGCTCTCGGCGCGATAGGTGTTCTCCAGTCGTCGCAAATGCGCAGCGAACCCCTGGGGCGCGCGACCGACCCGGCGCGCGGAGGTGGTGACGAGCACGTCCTCGGCCCACGCGATCCGCGCCCCACCGGTCACCATGCGGGACACCAGATCGACGTCCTCACCGGTTCGCAGGTGCCGGAAGCCGCCGACCCGCCAGTAGGCGTCGGCCCGGAAGCCGAGATTCGCGCCGTGCACATGTCCGTGTTCGCCGCCGGTGCCGTACTCCTGCTCATAGCTTTGCCGGGTGGTGGCGGCGTGATCCGCCCAACTGCGCACGCCGACGATTCCGGCAACGACGTCGCTTCCGGCGTGCGCGTACTCGAGCTGGTTCTGCAACCACCGATCATCGACTTCCGAATCGGCATCCGTTGTCGCGAACCAGGTCTCGGCCGCGCAGTTCGCGCCCGCGTGCGCGAAACCCAGCGCACGGGCGGCCCCGACATTGCGCTCGTCGACCTGCATCACCGCGACGTTCGACGGGGGAACGTCCGCGGAACCATCGGTGCACCCGTCGAGCACCAGCTGAACCCGGACCGGAACCTCGACGCGCCCGGCCGCGTGCGCCAATGCGGACAGACAGGCGGGTAGCAGTCGCTCCTCGTTGCGCACCGGAACGACGACCAGAATCCGCGCGACGGCGCCACCGGATTCGGCTCCTTCGAGCCGGTTGGCGGGCGGGGTACGGACTCTGTCGCGGGGACGGGAGTCGCTCATGCCCCCCGGCTACCCGGCGAGGGCCCGGGCAAACGGTCAGCGAGTTTCGATGTGGTGAACCTCGCTGTGCTGCTTGGGCCGCGCTTCGGCGGGTATGACCGGCGCAGCGCGCCTTTCCAGGGTGCGAACGAACAGGAGGACATCATGCTGGGTCTCGGGATTATCGGGTGGATCATCATCGGCGGTCTTGCCGGGTGGCTTGCCAGCAAGATCATGAAGACGGATGCTCAGCAGGGCATTCTGTTGAATATCGTCGTCGGTGTGGTCGGCGGTCTGCTCGGCGGCTTCCTGCTGAAGCTGTTCGGCGTGGACGTCGAGGGCGGCGGGCTCTGGTTCAGTTTCTTCACCTGCATCGCGGGCGCCGTGATCCTGTTGTTCCTGGTTGGCCTGGTCACCGGCCGACGAGTCTCTCGATGACAGCGGCCGCCCAGCAGAACCGACTATGACGCGGAGGAGTTGAGGATGACCACGGTTGCGGAAATGATCGTCACTGCGCTGGCGGACGAGGGCGTCACCCAGGTCTGGGGTGTCGTCGGCGACGCGCTCAACCCGATCACCGACGCGATCCGTCGGGAGGATCGAATCGAATGGATCGGCGTGCGACACGAAGAGGTCGCCGCCTATGCGGCGGGCGCGCAAGCCCAGCTCACCGGCACCATCGGGGTGTGCGCGGGCACCGTCGGCCCCGGTTCGATCCATCTGCTGGGCGGTCTCTACGACGCCAAGAAATCACACGCACCGGTACTCGCGATC
Organism: Nocardia sp. NPDC051756; assembly: GCF_040681495.1. Classification (NCBI taxonomy): domain Bacteria; kingdom Bacillati; phylum Actinomycetota; class Actinomycetes; order Mycobacteriales; family Nocardiaceae; genus Nocardia; species Nocardia sp. NPDC051756. The sequence goes on from NZ_JBFAYV010000001.1 coordinate 94,624, forward strand.
TGCGGGCAGGTGCCGACCTCCGAGATGGGCAGCGAGTACTTCCAGGAGGTCGACAACGACGCGGTGTTCCGCGACGTCTCGGAGTTCACCGCGACGGTCACCAATGCCGCGCAGATGCCGCGCCTGCTCGAACAGGCCGTGAACGCGGCGGTGTCCCGCCAGGGCGTCTCCGTGCTGACCATTCCGGGCGATATCGGTGGCCTGAAGCTGGACACCGATATCCGCCCCCGGTTCGTCGCGCGTGACCGCACGACCGTGCCCGGCGTGACCGAGATCGTGCAGGCCGCCGAGACGCTGAACAAGGCGGACAAGGTCACCTTGCTCGTCGGCATCGGCGCGCGGGAAGCCCGCGCCGAGGTGCTGCGGCTCGCCGAACAGCTCTCCGCGCCGATGGTGCTCACCATCAAGGCGAAAGAGGGCCTCGAACACGACAATCCGTATGCGGTCGGGCAGACCGGCCTGATCGGTAATCCCGCCGCCAACTCGGCGCTCGAGGACTGCGACGTGCTGTTCATGGTCGGCACCGACTTCCCGTATCGGGACTGGTATCCGACCGGCAAGACCGTCATCCAGCTCGACTCGCGGCTCGACCACATCGGTCGCCGCACCCCGGTCGACGTCGCGCTGGTCGGCCACACCGGTCCTTCGCTGCGCGAACTCCTCTCGAAGCTGGATACGAAGTCGTCCGACAAGCACCTGAAGAAGGCGCAGACGGAGTACCAGCGCTGGACCGGACTCCAGCAGCGCCTGGCCGAACCCAAGCACGACCGCAAACTCCTCGGCCGGATCCGCAAGCACCTGGACAACCCGGACCAGCTGATCCGCCCGGAAGCGGTGGCTGCCGCGGTCAACACGCACGCCGCCGACGACGCGATCTTCACCTCGGACACCGGCATGTCCACCGTGTGGCTGTCCCGATTCCTCAGCCTGCGCGGCTCGCGCCGGTTGATCGGCTCGTACAACTTCGGGTCGATGGCCAACGCCATGCCGCAGGCGCTCGGCGCGCAGATCCTCGATCGGGACCGCCAGGTCGTCGCCTTCTGCGGCGACGGCGGGCTGATGATGCTGCTCGGCGATCTACGCACCGCGGTCACCTATGACCTGCCGGTCACGCTGGTGGTGTTCAACAACGGACGCCTCGGCATGGTCAAACTCGAGCAGGAAGAGGGTGGCCTGCCCGAGTTCGGCACCGTGCTGGACAACCCGGACCTGGCCGCGGTCGCCGCCGCGATGGGTCTGGAATCGCGCCGGGTGACCGATCCCGAGGACCTGGACGAGGCGGTCGCGCAGGCCTTCGCGGCACGCAAGCCCGTGCTGCTCGACGTCGTCACCAATCCCGACGAGATCTCCATCCCCCCGAAACCGACCTTCGATCAGGCGTGGGGTTTCGCCATCGCCAAGGTCAAGGAGACCCTGGAGAGCCGGACATAACGGGCGACCGGCCGCGGTGACCTGCGGCCGGTCCGATCATCGGTGGATCCCATGACAACTGGTCTCGGAATGGTTACTGTCCGAGAACATTCCAAGGTGATCGGGATGGGGCGCGGTTTGTGCCCCGGCGCGTCCCGAGGGCCTGTTCGAAATCGGGAGAACGCGTGAGATTCACAAGAGCTGGTGCGCTGCTCGCGGCGGCGCTCATGGCCACAAGCCTGGGGCTGACCGCTTGCTCGTCGGACGACGGGGGCGATGCCGACATCGTCACGACCAATGCCGGCGAGCCACAGAATCCGTTGGTGCCCACCAACACCAACGAGAACATGGGCGGGCGCGTCGTCGACCGGCTGTATTCGGGGCTGAAGTACTACGACGCCAGCGGTGTCGCGCACGACGAGCTGGCGCAGTCGATCGAGACGACGGACCGGAAGAACTACAAGATCACCATCAAGCCGGACTGGAAGTTCTCCGACGGCTCCCCGGTGACCGCGAAGTCCTTCGTCGACGCGTGGAACTACGGCGCTCTCGGCAGCAATGCCCAGTTGCAGAGCTACGTCTTCGCGCCGATCGCCGGCTTCGACGAGGTGCAGGCGAAAGACGCCAAGGTGCAGACGATGTCGGGCCTGAAGGTGGTCGACGACAAGACCTTCACCGTCGCGTTGAAGCAGCCGTCCATCGACTTCGAGACCGAGCTCGGCTACGCGCCGTTCTACCCGCTGCCCGAGGCCGCGTTCAAGGACATGAAGGCGTTCGGTGAGAACCCGATCGGCAACGGCCCGTACAAGTTCGCGAAGAACGGCGCCTGGCAGCACAACGTGCAGATCGACCTGATCGCCAACCCGGACTACAAGGGCGGGCGCCCGGCCAAGAACAAGGGTCTGCGGTTCGTGATGTACCAGACCTTCGAGACGGCCTACGCCGATCTGCTGGCGGGCAACCTGGACACCCTCGACGTGATTCCGGACAGCGCGATGGCCAGCTACCAGAAGGATCTCGGCGATCGCGCGATCACCAAGCCGATCGCGTACAAGGCGGCCATCGGCATCCAGACCAACGCACCGCACTTCGGCGGCCAGGAGGGCCTGCTGCGACGCCGGGCGCTGTCCATGGCGATCAACCGAGAGCAGATCAGCCAGAACATCTTCCACGGTCTGCGGCTGCCCGCGCGGGACTTCACCGCCCGCACCCTGCCCGGGTTCAACGAGAACCTGCCCGGGGTTGAGGCGTTGCAGTACAACCCGGAAGAGGCGAAGAAGGTGTGGGCGCAGGCCGACGCCATCTCCCCGTGGTCGGGTACCTACGAGATCGCCTACAACTCCGATGGTGGCCACCAGGGCTGGATCGAGGCCACGGCGAACAGCATCAAGAACACCCTCGGCATCGAGGCCGTCGGCACGCCGTATCCGACGTTCAAGACCATCCGGGACGCAATCAACGCCAAGACCATCGGCAAGGCGTTCCGCTACGGCTGGCAGGGTGACTACCCGACCATGCTCCAGTTCCTCACCTCGCAGTACTACAGCTTCTCCGAGGGGAACAACGTCAACTACAACAGCCCGGAGTTCGACGCCCTGCTGAACGCCGCGTTGGCAGCGCCGACGCTGGCGGAGTCCTACAAGATCGTCGGCCAGGCGCAGGCGCTGCTGCTCAAGGACATGGTCGACATCCCGATGTTCGACTACGTGGCCGCGGCAGGCCGCTCGGACAAGGTCAAGAAGGCCGAGCTGGCCTGGAACGGCCTGTTCGACTTCGAAGGCATCGAGAAGTAGTCCTTACCCGGACCGCGAATGCCCGCCGGCGCACGTTGCGCCGGCGGGCTTTTCGTTTCGGATCAGCCCTGTGCTGTTGGTACGACGATCATTTCGGCGATGTTCACCCGCTTCGGGGCCGTGACCGCGTAGGCGATCGCGTCCGCGATGTCCTCGGCGACCAGGGTTCCGATCTCGCTGCGCCAACCGGCGAGGACGGACTTCTGGTCCTCATCGAGCATGCCCGCGCCGAGTTCGGTGCTGACGAAACCGGGTTCGATGGTCTTCACCCGGACGCCGCGCGACCCGAACTCGGTGCGCAGGTTGCGGGTCAGGTGCGCGACCGCGGCCTTGGTCGCGCAGTAGACGCCGTAGTTGGGAAACGCGACGTGCCCGCCGATCGAGCCGACGTGCACCAGATCGGCCCGCTCGCCGTTGCTCGCCGCGGCGAGCAGGTCGTCGATGAAAGCCCTTCCGGTGTAGAGCAATCCGTTGATATTGGTGCCGAGCATCTGCTCCCACTCGTCGGTCTGCGCCGACTCGAACGGGGCGCCGAGCATGACGCCCGCATTGGCGACCACGAGATCGACCGGCCCGAACGCCGCCCGCACGGTCGCCGCGGCGTCCCGCACCGACTGCTGCACGGCCACATCGGCCGTCACCGCGAGCACCTCGCCACCGATCTGGGCGGCCAGGTCTTCGAGCCGATCCTTGCGCCGCCCGAGCAGCGCGACCTTCGCGCCGTCTGCGGCGAGCCGCTGCGCGGTAGCGGATCCGATCCCACTGGAAGCTCCGGTGACGACCGCCACGCGGCCGCTGAGGTTGTTTGTCATGACCACAACATTCGCGCTGGTCAGCGCGCCCTGCCAGGGGGAGGAGTTCCTGGTAGCGAGAGGGCCACCCAGCCGGCCATGGGCTCGCTTAGGCTCGAAGGATGGATTCGGACAACCGATTGGGCGTCTTTCTCCGGGCTCGGCGCGAGCTGGTCCGCCCGGAGGATTTCGGGATGTCCGGCGGCGGGTGGCCGGGCTGCGCCGCGAGGAAGTCGCGATGTTGGCCGGCGTGAGATGTCGGTTACACACTCCTCGTGGTTGAGGTCGCCGGACCGCGATAGCCCGGTGGCGGGCGCACCGATAGGTGAGTTGCCAGTGCCTTCGGCCTGAGAAGCACTGGCTGAGACATCGGTTGTGTCAGTGGGCTCACGTACGCTGTTGGACTCAGTACCTCAGTCAAACTCCGAATAGGGTGGAAATCTTGTATCCGACCATTGAGTCGAGTGTCAAGAACGTTATAGCCGCTGCGCGGGACACCACGAAGAGACCAATGATCTCGCAAGCCAAGAATATTAGCCTAACGACCTAAGGTCGACCACTCGAACCGATGAGTGAGAGTCGAATTCAATGAATGAGCCTCATGTTCTTGATAGAGCATCGATAGAACCATTGTGTCTGCTCTATAGTCGAAGTTTCGAGCACATGTATTGAAGTAATTCGAGAGGAATCTGAGAGCCTGATGGTGAAACTCGGTGGTATGCGGTTCCGCATACCAATATCGATACAGGTGCATTCTAGCCTGCTGCGCTATAACTACCTTCCGGCTATGGGAAAGCGCCACGACGAAGTTCCGCCTTCTCTAAGTTCGGCAGCGCTGACTGTCAAAATTGCTCGTGAAGTGACTTCACGGTGCGGGCCAGGAAAGGGTATACGCAGGGACTTCGATGCCGTGCCTTATGAGGCGACCAGGTTCAATTTGGTGGCTAGGCGACTTTCCATTCCACACCCATTGCCGTACGTGCATCTGGTCGGTACAATCGCCCAGAATTGGGCTTCGCTGAAATTCTTATCCAAAAATAGTTATAGCCAATTTCGTCCCGCGAACCATGGGGACGGACGTTTGTTTGCGATGAACTACGGACAGCAGAAATCGCAGAACAATCTGTTTAATCGGTGGATTAGATTCGGAGCCGAGTATCGGGTATCTGCCGATATAGCCAACTTCTATCCGGGTTTCTACACACACTCGATACCGTGGGCGCTCGTCGGGCATCAGGTTGCCAAGCAAAATCGACAGCCAAGCCTTTGGTACAACGAATTGGACATGCGGTTTCGCAATTGTAATCGTGGGGAAACATTAGGGCTTCATGTGGGCCCTGGCACTTCTGCGCTGGGGGCTGAGATGGTTTTAAGTGCCGTCGACGAAACCTTGAAGAAATTAGGCTACAAGTATATTCGTTTTGTGGATGACTATGAATTCTACGCCAAGAACCGAGAAGAGGCCGAAGAGTTCATTCTTGATCTCTCTAAAGCACTGTCATCCTTCGGATTGAAGCTTAATGGGAGAAAGACGAGGGTCGAGCCTCTGCCTCTTCCTGGCAAACCCGACTGGATGCGCACTCTCATACCGCAAATTCCGAGGCCCACTCACTTTTCTCGATTAGAACCCTATCTTGAAGAAGCTCTGGAACTGGCTAAAACATCGCCCGACGGTAGCGTCTTAAAGTTCGCAATAGACGCAGTATTGCGAACGAAGGATATCGAGATCCGCGCGGATGAGATCCTTCCCTGCCTGTTTACGATCTGCTTCCATAGTCCAGGCTTGCTTCCGGAAGTAAGTCATATATTCGATATCAGCAATGCCGACGGTATCAATTATGCTGATGAACTAAATATGCTTCTTAAGAGACATGCTCGATTCAGGCGATCAGATGGTATGTCTTGGGTGCTTCACATCATGCGTTCGGAGGGGGTGAAAATAGAACAATCCGCGACTCAGGCTGTCATTGACTCAGCGGACTGCATTCCGATTCTCCTATTGCACCACCTTGGCCAGAGTAACGCCGTCGCAGCTGTTGAGAAGTATGCAAGAGACCTTCTGGCAGCGCCCGCAATCGGCTACGACATCGATAGAAATTGGATACTACTCTATGAACTATTTCGACAAGGGGTAATCGCTAATCCGTATCAAAATGACGCGAAAGATGTGGCAGCTAAAACTGCGTTCGATTTGTTAGTTCAACACAGGGTTAGCTTCCTCAGGTAACGCAACTGTTCTTGCGCCGCATGACGCTGTACTCGCCGGGGCGCTCGCAGTGAGTAGGGAGTACCCACTGGTGGCACGTGGACGGCTGGGTTGGACGAGTTGTGCGGTCGGGTGGCTGGACGTCTTCTGCGGGCGGAGCCGCGTCATCGGGCGCGGGCGTATTCGCGGGGTTTGCTGGCACGGTTGGCCGGAAAGAACGGCTCCGCTCCGGAGTCGGCTAGTGATTCTCAAGATGCGCGTGGCCCGCGGGTAGAGAATGAGCACCGTGCACGGCCATGCGACAGTGGTTTGCCATGCGGGATCATGCCGGTCCGGTTGAAGATTCGCAGCTCAGGCCATAGGGAGTTCGGAGGTGTCACCACTCACAGGGATGAGCGCCGACTATTACGTGCGGCTCGAGCAAGGGCGGGACAAGCATCCGTCCGAGCAGGTGGTGGCGGCGTTGGCCCGGGTGTTCGCGCTCGACGACGAGGGGGCCGCGCATCTGCGCGAGCTGGCCCGTCCGGTGGTGCGACGCCGGCGGGCGCCGCAGCGTCCGGAGCGGGTGAGCCCGGGGTTGCTGGCGTTGATGCGGGCGTGGCCGGACACGCCTGCGCTGGTGCTCGGCCGGCACCTGGATGTGCTCGCCGCGAATTCGCTCGCCGTCGCGGTCAATGCGTGTTCGGTGCCGGGGATCAATCAGGTCAGGATGATGTTCCTCGATCCGGAGGCGCGAAACATCTACCCGGACTGGGCGGTTCATGCCGCGGAGACGGTGGCGAGCCTGCGGGCGAGCGCGGGCGATCTCGACGATCCGCACCTGACCGAACTGGTCGGGGAACTGTCGTTGAAGAGCGAGGACTTCCGGCGGCTGTGGGCGCGGCACGACATCAAGGGGAAGACGGCGGGGCTCAAGCGGTTCGTCAATCCGATGGTCGGGGAGCTGCGGCTGTCGTACGAGACGTTCTCCGTGAACGGTGCGCCGGGGCAGATGCTGATTGCTTATCACGCGGAACCTGGCTCCGAATCGGAGCGGGCGTTGGCCCTGCTCGGCAGCATGGCCGCCACCGGGGAGCCGGTGCCCCACGCGGCGGTGCGGGACTAGTTGGTTCGGTCAGCGGTCCGGGTGCTGGTGGGGGGTGCGGCGGGTGGGGATACTTGATTGTGGGCGTGGCTGGTCCGCGTGGTGGATCTGTACCGTTGCGTCGGGAAGGTGATTCCCGGGGTCGCAGGCCGAGGTCGGGGCTAGGATTGGCGGGCGGGCAGGGGCGCGAATTCGATTGTGGCTGGACCTGATTGGGGGCGATGGTGACCGGAGAATCGACTACGGCGGCCGAACTTCTTGCCGCGGCGCGGGCGTTCGCGCCGGAACTGGCGACGCGCCGGCAGGAGATCGACGCGGCCCGGCAATTACCGCGCGACATCGTCGAACGGCTGCGTGCCATGGGCATCTACGCGATGGGATTCAGTGCCGAGCTCGGCGGGCCCGGGCTGACCTCGCTGGAGCAGATGGAGATTTTCGAGGCGCTGGCCTACGGCGACACCGCCACCGGGTGGTGCGCGATGATCGGGGCGGCGACCGGCATCTACGCCGGGTTCCTCGACAAACAGGCTCTCGCCGAGCTGATCCCGACGCGGGACCTGATCACCTCCGGACTGATCGCGCCCGCAGGCCGGGCGGTGCGGACCGACGGCGGCTATCGCCTGACCGGCCGCTGGAAGCTGGGCAGCGCGATCGATCACGCCGACCTCGTGGTCGCCGGAGCGATGATCTTCGACGGCGACGAGATGGCGATGGCCGACGGCGCGCCGATCGCGAAGATGTTCTTCATGCGCCGCGATCAGGTCCAGGTGTTCGACACCTGGGACAGCACCGGTCTGCGCGGCAGCGGAAGCAACGACTATGCCGTCGACGACCTCTTCATCCCTGAGCATCACTGCTTCGACTTCTACGAACCACGCGGCGGCACAGGCAAACTCAGCGAACCCGAGACCCTGGCCCGGGTGATGCCCGGCATCCCGCTCGGCGCGACACGGGCCGCACTGGACTACGTCCGCGAGCTCGCGCAGAGCAAGGTCGTGGCGACGACCGGGCAGAAGTGGGCGGACAACTATCGGGCGCAATACATTCTGGGCGAGTGCGAGATGGAGTACATCGTCGCCCGCGGCGCGGTGGTCGACAGTCTGCGCACGCTGTGGGATGCGTTGGACGAGAACCGGTTTGCCGATATCCCGGCGGACATCCGCATTCAGACGTTGCTGACCCGCACCCATTCCTACCGCGCCTGTCGCCACATCATTGCCCGCCTGTGCGAGCTGGTCGGCACCGAATCGGTGTACAAGCCGAACCCGCTCGACGTCTGGTTGCGCGATATGAGCACCATGACAACGCATCTCATGGCACACGACCAGATGATCCAAACGGCGGGCGCGTTCCTGCTGGGCGGGCAGCCGGAGTTCCCGCTCGTGCTCGGCGTGCGTTAGATCAGTCGACCCGTTTGACGTAGCGGTGGCACGGTACATCGATGGTGCCCGCCGGGCCGGGCGCGTCGAGCATGAACAGGCCTTCGTCGGACCAGCCGTTGTTCGCGTAGAACTTGCGGGCGCGCGCGTTGCCCGGCACGACGGCCAACCACGCTCGCTGATGGCCGTTGTCGCGTACCCGCGATTCCGCGGCCGCGAGCAGGATCGGGGCGATCCCGGAGCCGCGATGGCCGGCGGCGACGTAGACCTGATTGACCTCGTCGCCGAGCACCATCACGAACCCGGCGACTGCGTCGCCCACCGTCGCGACGGTGGTATTCGGGATGTATTGCACCGCACGGGTATCGAAGGATTCGCGGGTGCGGGCCACGATCAACTCATCGGGCACGTTCCCCAGATGCGCGTCGCCCCATCCGGCGTACCAGATCTCGGCGACGGTCGCCGCATCCGCCGGCCGCGCCGCCCGCAGCACCACCGCCGCAACACTGTCTACCATTCGCGCACTCTACGAGATGCAGCCGAAGATCCGCACCCCCTGCCGGGATTCGCGCCGGTCAGCGGCACCGCGATCGGATGCGGAAGGCCGTGCGTCTGCTGTCGGCAGACACCGGGGCATTTGCCGGTCCGCGGGCGATAGACCTGATGCATGATCGAAACATCGCACCTGGACTACCGAGGTCAACTAGCCGATCGATTGTTCCGCCATCGGACCATCCAACTGACCGGCGAGGTCGACGACGCGATGGCCGAGCGGGCCTGCACCGAACTGGTGCTGCTGGCCAGCGAGGACAACAAGCGCGACATCGTCATCTACATCAATTCGCCGGGCGGGTCCGTGCTCGCCGGGCTCGCCATCTACGACACGATGAAGCTGATCCCGAACGACGTGGTCACCGTGGCCGTCGGCTTCGCCGCGAGCATGGGGCAGGTGCTGCTCGCCTCCGGCACCAAGGGCAAGCGAATCAGCTTGGCGCACAGCCGGATCATGATGCATCAGCCGTCCGCGGGCATCGGCGGCACCGCGATGGACATCGCGATCCAGGCGGAGAACCTGGAGTACATGAAGCTCCAGTCGGAGCAGATTCTCGCCGCGGAGACCGGTCATTCACTGGAGGAGATCCGCACCGACAGCGACCGCGACCGCTGGTTCACGCCGGAGCAGGCGCGCGAATACGGCATCGTGGACGAGATCGCGGCCGGCTTCGCCCAGATCGCACCATTCACCAACGCACACCGAGCGGGGTTGTGACCATGTCCCAGTACACGATTCCCCATGTCATCGAACGCACGCCGAACGGCGAGCGCTCCTTCGATGTGTTCAGCCGGCTGCTCAACGACCGAATCATCTTCCTGGGCACCGAGATCGACGACGGCGTCGCGAATGTCGTGATGGCGCAACTGCTGCACCTCGAGTCGGAGTCGCCCGATCGCGAGATCAGCCTCTACATCAACTCCCCGGGCGGCTCGAACACGGCGATGCTGGCCATCTACGACACCATGCAGTTCATGCGGACGCCGGTCGAGACCTACGCCATGGGTCAGGCGGTGTCGGCGGCGGCGGTGCTGCTGTCGGCGGGCACGCCCGGGCGGCGTTACGTGCTGAACCACTCCAGGGTGCTGCTGCATCAGCCGTCGGCGCAGGGGCAGGGCACCATCTCGGACCTGGCGTTGCAGGCGGCGGAGGTGATGCGGATTCGCGCGCAGACCGAGGCCATCCTCAGCAAGCACACCGGTCAGAGCGTCGAGCAGCTGCGCAAGGACACCGCGCGCGATCGGGTGTTCACCGCGCAGGAGGCGGTGGAGTACGGCCTGGCCGACGAGTTGATCTTCACCCGCGACCGTTAGGCCGCCAGCAGTTGGACGTGGGCCTCGGAGACCGGGCGGCGGCGGAGCCGGCCCAGCGCGCCCAGCCTCCGTGCGCCGCGGAACAGCAGCGATTCGACCGGCAGGCCCAGCGCGTCGCAGATCGAATGCAGCATCTCCGAGGACGCTTCCTTGCGTCCCCGCTCGATCTCGGACAGGTACTGCTTGGACATGCCGACCTCGGCCGCGACCTCGGCCAGCGTACGGTCCTGATCCTGGCGTTCGTCGCGCAGCACCTCGCCGTAGACCGAACGCAGCAGCGGTGAGACCGTCGCCACCTCGCGCGGCTCGGGTGTCTCGACCCGGCTCCGGCGTGGCTCGCTCCGACGGTGCGCATCGAGATCGACTACGACGCCATTCTCTTCTGCTGCCATATCGACGAGTCTTACACCTCGCGCAACCGTAGCGGTCCATGTTCGCCCACGGCAGACAACTACGCCGCGACGAGGGTCAGCCGGGCGGCGCGGGCGCGCAACAGGTCGAGCAGGGCCGGGTCGTGCACGGCGATGCGACCGGTCGTGCCGATCGCGGCCAAGGCGCCGACCAGCGCACCGTCGTCGGCGTGCACGGGCACCGCGAGGGCGCTGCGGCCGACCCGGCATTCGTCGACCTCGGTGGCCGCGTTGGTGGTGGCGACCCGGCGGAGTTCCTCGGCCAGCCGGACGGCGGAGGTGATGGTCGTCGCGGTGACTCTGCGCAACGGACCGCCGGCGAGTTCCGGGTGCGCGGCGAGGAGCAGTTTGCCGATCGCCGAGGCGTGCAGATGCGTGCCGAGGAGATGTTCGCCGCCGAGTTCGTGGTCGGGGTCCTTGTCTATCAACCGAACTCGGTTCCCGGTGAACGCGGCCAGGTGAATGCCGAAGCGGATCTGGGCGCGCAGCTCGTCGAGGACGTGGCGGTTGTCCGCGGGCGGCGGTGCGGCGCCGGCGAGTTCGCGGGTGCGACGGCCGAGGGCGAAGCCGGACAGGTCCTCGATGCGCACCAGGTAGCCGTCGGCGACCAGCAGGTTCAGCAGCCGGTAGGCGGTGGCGGGCGGGATACCGGTATGCGCGGCAATGCTTTTCGCGGTGGCGCCGGAGCCGAGCCGGGCCACCGCCTCGAGCAGCGCCAGTGCCTTCTGCACGGCGCGCGGTTCGTGGCCGCTCGGCGCGCCGTCGCGGTGCTGGGTGGTCATGGCCCGCTGGCGTCGGTGCGCTGCGCGCCGACCAGGGCGATAGTGCCGCGCGCGTTCACGGCGAAGACCCCGGCGCCGGGTAGGACATCGGCCGATTCGGGACTGTCGAAAACTCCTATGGTGTTGAGGCTTCGGGGGTGTGCGTCGCGTAAGTAGCGGTGCCACAACAAGCCTGCCGCGGTCACCGAGACAGCGGTCGTGGCAAAGGCGAGAATGCTGCCCTGAGTGCCGAATACGAGCAGGGCAGCGAACATCGCGGCGATCGCCGTACCGCCGACCGTGGCGAAATAAGTGTCCCTGGGGCGTACTTCGTGGATCCGGCGCAAGAACCGCACCGATGCCGCGGCGACGAGGAGATAGGCGGCGGCGAGTGCGGTACGGACGATCATCTTCGCCTCGTTCGGCACACCGTCGAGCGCGAGGAACACCAGCTCGCCACCGGCCACGACGACCACTATCGCCGCGAGCGCGACGTGTGGGGTGCGCAGGCGCCGGTTCACGCGGGTGAACGCCCGCGGCAGCACGCCTTCCAAGCTCATCGAATAGATCAGCCGGGACGCGGCATTCGACGACGCCATCGATGACGCCAGCCACGAGCAGGTGAGGCCGATATCGAGCACGATGACCACGAGCGGACTCACCCCGGTCGCCGTGCCGTGTAGGTAGGCGTTGACCAGCACACCAGCCCGTCCGGACCAAGCGGCCCAGGCCGCGAAGATGAACAATGCGCCGCACAGGACCGGCGTGCACAGGACGGTGCGCGGCACCGTCACCAGCGGCCGCCGGGTCTCGGGCCCGAAGAACGTGGCGCTCTCGAACCCGGCCAGCGCGAACAGCGCCGACAATGCCACGAGCAGCACGCCGGGCCCGTCGGTGCTCGGCGACGTGATCGGTACTTCGCCCGGTGCGCCGGACAGCAGCATCAATCCGGCGATGAAGGTCAGCGAGCACGCCTCGACCGCGAGGATCACCACCGCGGCGAACCGCACCCCGCGCACGAGCGCACCGCCGATGGCCGCCGCGACCGCCAGATACACCGCCGCGACGCGCCACCCGTGCAGGTGAACGCCGAGCTGAGCCGCGACCGCGATCGCCGACTGCCCGCCGAAATACATCGTCAGCGCCGCACTCCCGAGATATTTCACCAGCATGCCGACGCCGCAGGTCAGTGCCGCCCGAGTACCCAACCCCTGGAACACGAACGTGTACAGACCGCCGGACGCGGCCAGCCGCCGGGCGAATTGCGCGACGCCGCCGGCGATCAGCGTGGTCACCACCGTCGCGACGACGATCGTGATCAGCCCGGGCAGCAACGTCTCGTGGCTGAGCATGGTGACCGGCAGCAACACCATCGACGCGGCCGGCGCGGTCGTCGCGACCGACTGACCCAGCAACTCGGCGCCGGACAGCTGCCTGCGCCCCAGGGCGCGCAACGGTGAAACCGCCGGGCGCTCCGGCTCACCTGCCGAAAAGGACCGCGCGACGGCGTCGGCCAGAGCAGTCATCCGCCACACCTCCCACACACCTGGTGCGGTGAGGCTATCGGCGGCGCGTTTCGCGGATATTGCGGTAGCGCTTCGGTTGTCCGTCGGCGAGTGGGAAATACCGGCGGCCCCGCTCCCACTCGACGATCGGTGAATCGTTGCCTCGCCGTAGCGGCCTCGACTCGCGTCCGTCCGACGATTTTCCCCAGCACGGACATCTCGGCGGATGGAGCTCGAATTGACTGTCACCAGGCGATCTTTGATACAGGGCCTCGGCGTGACCGGTGGCGCGGGACTGGCCTACGGCGCGCTGTCGACGCTCGGCCTGGCGCCCGCGCCGGCCGAGGCGCCGCAGCGCTTCGACCCGCCCGCGATGGGCGATCTGATCGGGCGGGCGTCGGGCAAGAACTCGGTCGTCGTGCTCGGCGGCGGGCCTGCGGGGTTGTGCGCGGCCTATGAACTGCGCAAGGCCGGCTACGACGTCACGGTGCTGGAGGCCAGGCAGCGGCCGGGCGGCCGGGTGTGGTCGATCCGCAACGGAACCAGCGAGACCGACCTCAACGGCGAAACCCAGCACTGCACGTTCTCCGACGGGCACTTCTTCAACCTCGGCGCGACCCGCATTCCGCAGGGGCACATCACCCTGGATTACTGCCGCGAATTAGGTGTCCCCATCCAGCCTTTCGGCAATCAGAACGCGAATACGCTGGTGCACTACAAGAGCGACACCGCGCTGTCCGGGCAGTCGGTGCAGTACCGGACGGCGAAGGCCGATGTGTACGGCTATATGGCGGAGCTGTTGCAGAAGGCGGCGTCCAGGGGCGCGCTCGACGATGTGCTGTCGACGGCGGACAAAGAGGCGCTGTCGTCGTTCCTGCGCGACTTCGGCGATCTGTCCAGCGACGGGCGCTACGTCGGATCTCCGCGCCGCGGTTACGATTCCGAGCCCGGCGCCGGAATGAACTTCGGTGCGCCGCGGCAGCCGTACCCGATGTCCGACGTGATCCGCGGCGGCCTCGGCCGCAACTTCAGCTTCGAGTTCGACTACGACCAGGCCATGATGATGATGACCCCGATCGGCGGGATGGATTGCATCTACTACGCCTTCCAGCGCAAGATCGGCCTGGATCGGATCAAGTTCGGGGCCGAGGCGACCGCGCTGCACAATACGACCGACGGGGTACGGGTCGAGTTCACCCAGGGCGGCAAGCGGCAGGTTGTCGACGCGGACTACTGCGTGTGCGCACTGCCGCCCAATCTGGTCGGGCGGCTCGCCAACAACCTTCCCGCCGATGTGCTTTCGGCGCTCAAGGCCGCGGTGCCGGTGTCCTCCGGCAAGCTCGGCATCGAGTACTTGCGCCGTTGGTGGGAGCTGGAGGACCGGATCTACGGCGGTGCCAGCAACACCGATAAGGACATCGCCCAGATCATGTTCCCCTACGACCATTTCAACGCCGATCGCGGCGTGGTGGTCGGCTACTACAACACCGGCAAGCGGCATCAGGCGTTCGAATCACTCACGCACAAACAGCGATTGGCCAAGGCGGTCGCCGAGGGCAAGACGATCCACGGCGAGAAGTACGGGCGCGATATCAGCTCGTCGTTCTCCGGCAGCTGGCGGCGCACCAAGTATTCCGAGGGCGCGTGGGTCGGCTGGTCCGGTAGCGACGCGCACGGCGGTGTCGCCACCCCCGAGTACACCAAACTGCTCGCGCCGGTCCAGCGCATCTACTTCGCCGGCGATCACCTGTCCAACGCGATCGCCTGGCAGCACGGCGCTTTCACTTCGGCGCGCGACGTGGTGACCGCGTTGCACACCCGCGTCGCCGCCAGCTGACCTCACCCCAAGGAGTATCGAATGACCCGACCGTATGCCGCTGCCGCACTCGTTGCCGCCGCGCTTGCACTCACCGCTTGTACCGCGGAGCCCGAGAAGATGACGACGGAGGCGGTGAGCACCAAGCCCGTTCTCGAAGCAGGACAGGCGAATCCGATGATCGCGCAGGGTGTGGTGATCGCCAACGGCGCCGCGCTCTACAAGACGAGCGGCATCGGCCCCTCCGTGGCCAACAAGGCGGCCCGCGAGGGGAGTCCCGAGTTCTACATCGACCCAGCGCAATTCACCGGCGGGGTGCTGCCTGCCGGTGTCACCGTCACGGAAGCACAAGGCATGGCGGTGCTTTCGCGGATCAAGGAGAACCTGGAGGCGCAGGGACTAGCCCTGGACAACGTGACGACCATGCGGGTGTTCCTGGACAACGCGCCGGGCACCGATCGAGCCGACTATGCCGGCTGGAATCGGGCCTACCGCCAGTACTTCGCCAACACCAACCTGGACAGCGGCGATACCGAACTCGTGCCGCTCGGCACCGCGGCGCCCGCGGCTCCGGTGGTCCGCAATGCCGCACGGCCGACCCGCTTCGCGCTCGAGGTCGCCGGCCTTCCGGTCGCCGGTTGGCTGGTCGAGGTCGAAGTAGACGCCGTGTACCCGGCGAAGGGAACCGCGTCCTAGCTCAGGCGCCGTTGCCGATGTATTCGATGCCGGTGATGATGTCCGGATCGATCACGATCAGCTGGTTGTCCACCGTTTCGGACTGTAGATGGACCTGGTAGTGCGCGAGTTCCTGCTGGTCGGTGACGGTGTCTGCGATGCCGGTGATGATCACGCACCGGCCGAGGCTGGTGTGGTGGTCGATGGTGTCGACCTCGTAGGCGACGACCTGGCGGTGCAGCGTGCGGATCATCGCCGGGTCGGCGGCGATCACGATGCAGCCGTCCACGACGGTGTGCCGGACCGGGCGGATCGTGGGTAAAGCATGCCGCGAGAACGCGATACGGCCGAATCGGACGGTGTGCAGCAGGTCCAAGGAATCCTCTACCGACAGCTCACGCGTCTCGCTTGCGCGGTGGGCGGGCATGCCTCCATTGTCCCACCTGTCGCGGATCGGTTTCGGGGCATGGACGTCGATGGCGAAAAATGCACGGGTATCCGTAAAATTAGGCAACGCCGTGGGTCCCGAAGCGTGGCTCGAGGGTGGCGTCGAGCCATGTTTTGATCGAGGAGGACCACATGCCATATTCCGCACGGCTCGGCTACACCGGCAGCTCCACTCGCGTCCGCCTCCCCCATCGAGCCGTCGATATGTCCTACGAATCGCCTGGTAGCAGTACGGAATTCGCGGATGCCAGCGATCGCCTGGTCCGGCACCTGTTCGATGTGGGCCTGCAACTGCACCATGTGCTCGACGACCTCGACCCCACCGCGCAGCCTCAGGTCCGGGAAACCATCACCGCCCTGGTCGATGATCTCGACATGCTGATTCGTGACACAGGATTGGCCATGCTCGCCCTCGCCAGCGAACGCCAGGGGCCCACACCCGCCGACGGCCAAATCCCGCGCGCCCGGTTCCGCCGCCGCTGAGCGGTGCGTCGACTCGTCGGTGCCCGGTGGGTGGGATCGCTGGTCGACGGGGGTTCGGGCCGCGTGTTACGACGGGCGGTGTGAATCCGATTGGGCCGCTCGGGGCTGCTGACGAAGGTTTCAACCATCAGATCGTCGATACCGTCGCGACGGTCGGCACCAGTGACCTGGCCTGGACCGAGAAGGTGTGCGCGATGGCGTGTGCGCCGGATGGGTCGGTGCAGCTGGGGTTCGGGTTGGGGCAGTACAAGAATCGCAATGTGCTCGACGGGTACGCGGGGGTTTCGCGGGGCGTCGAGCAGGTGACGGTGCGGGGGAGCCGGACGTTGCTGCCCACGCCGGAAGCGTTGTCGGTGGGGCCGATCCAGTACGAGATCGTGGAGCCGCTACAGCAGATTCGGTTCAGCTTGGCGGAAAACGACTGTCAGCCGGTCGCTTTCGAGTGGACCTTCGAGGCGGCGCTGCCCGCGCAGCTCGAGGATCGCACGTACCTGCGGCGCGGATACCGGGTGATGTCGGATCTGGTGCGGTATCACCAAATCGGTACTGCCTCAGGGTGGGTGAGCATCGACGGGGTGCGGACCACGTTCGAGGACTGGGTGTCGACCAGGGACCACTCGTGGGGTGTGCGGTACGACGTCGGGGTGCCGCTCGGCGATGTGGAGTCGATGGATCTGCCGCCGGAGGTGTCGTTCCGGATGATCTGGGCGCCGATCCTGATGACCCGCCCGGACGGGTCGCGGTACGGACTGCACCTGCATTACCAAATCGTCCAGCTGGACGGGTTTTTCAGCAAAACGGTGATGGGTGGGATCGAGCACGCGGACGGCCGGTTCGAGAAGTGGAAGGATCTGGTGCCCGAGCTGTCCTTCGATCCGGACAATCGGCGGCTGCGCGGCGGTGAGATCCACGCGACGTCCGAGGACGGTACCGAGCGAGTGCTGACCTTGGAAGCGGTGTCGGACACCGGATTCCACCTCGGGGCCGGTCTCTACTTCGGCTTCGAAGGGCGGCACCACGGTTCCTGGCTCGGTCCCGGACTGCACGTAGACGGCGAGCGGATCGAGGACTGCTCCACCTATGAATCCGCCCGCCGCTTACATCAGATCCGCGACACCGTGGTCCGGGTAACCGATTCCACCGGCGCGGTCGGTGTCGGCAACTGTCAGCCGATCATCACCGGGGGTGACGAGTCCCTTGAGTTGACCAAGGAGTCGTCGTTCATGTGAATCGTCGACCGCGACCCAGTCGTCGGTGTCCTACTCGGCGACGAACTTCAGGTTGCTTTGCTTCGCATTGAACTCGATGTCATCGGTGAATGACACGGTGACGTTGCCCATTGCGCCCTTCGTCCATTTCATCTCGTCATCGGGCTCGACGGTGACGGTCAATCGCTGCGGCTCGCCGTCGCACCCCGGCTTCTCCACGTTCTCCTTCTTTTCATCGTCGTAGTCGGTAACGACGAGCTTTGCGGTACCCACGTTTTTGGCGACGACCTTGCCGTCCTTGTCGAGTTCTTCGACCAAGACAGCGAGCATCTTGTGCTTCGCGCCGGCGGGGCAGGTGTAGAGGACGTCGACCTTCAGGTTGTCACCATCGAGAGCGGCGGCGGCGATGCCGAGGGACTCGCCGTCTGCGGCCGATGCGATACCGCCCATGCCGATCTGCATCGCCGCGGCAATCGCCATCGCGCTGCCGACCAGGACCTTTGATGTGCGCATAGAAACGCTACCTCCCATTGCTGTTTCGGCGACGCCGGTGGCCGAGCCAAGAGCTCCCGCGCGTCATGGATTCTCGGCAGAAGCTGCCGGCTGAAACATTTGAAGCAGGCTCTGGGCAATGCTCGTGCGAAATGTGGAACGGCGTCCATCGCATTGTCCGGGGCCCGATTGCCGGGCGTTATCGCGGCGGCAAGGGCAGGCGATGCGCGGCGGCCGCATGCCTGAACGTCGGAACTCGATGGATCGCGCAAAGGTTAGCGCACGCTGTATGGCTCGGCAAAATGCCAGGTCAGGGGTTGTTTATGGGGGTAAGCGCAATGATCGGAAATGACCGGAAATTACACCCATCCAGAACTGTCGCGGCAACGAATACGTTAGTGAAGTTCGAATTGCTCGTTGACTGAATCGAACCTCGCCGCTATGGCGTCCGCGGTGGTTCGGCCAGCGCTGCGCGGACCTCGGCGATACTCGGATTGACGAGCTCGTGTCCGTTCGCGATCACGGTCGGCGTCACCTCGTCCCCGCCGGTGATCGCCCGCACCTCCGCCGCGGCCTTCGGGTCGCGGATATCCACCCGGCGGAACGGAATCCGCGCCAGCCGCAGCCGCGCGCCGAGCCGCAGGCAGAACGGGCACCCCCAACGCCAGTAGACGGTGATCGGCGCGGACGGGGCGGAACTGGTCATCCATCGAGCGTATACCCGCTTTTCGCTCGTGTCGGCCTGCGCCCGCGCGAAATTCGATCGATCTGGGCTGACGATGGATCTACCTTCGGGGCGTGATCGATCGAGCTCCGGACCATCGGCAAGCCACCGCAATGCTCGGCTCGGTCTGGCCGGATGTGGTGGTGACCGATGTCCGTATTCGCACAGGCGGGCAATTGAGTTCGGTCTACGAAGTGCGGTGCGCGGAGCCCGCGGAGCCGGTGATCGTGAAGGTGTATGCCGATCAGTGGCGGTGGAAGCAGGCCAAGGAGGTCTTTGTCTACCGTTTGTTGCGCGCACACGGGATCGGTCCGGTGCCGGAGATTCTGCGGGTTGAGCAGGACATCGACGCGTTCGGTGGTGCGTTCACCGTGATGACGGTGCTGCCTGGTCGGCCGCTTTCCGAAGTCAGTGCAGATCTCGATGAGGTGCAGATCGCCCGCGTCTATCGTGAGATGGGCGAGACGTTGGCGGCGATCCATCGGATAGTGCAGCCGGCCTACGGCTATCTGACCACTCGAATACTCGATCCGGAACCGGACAACACCGCCTATATGACGCGTCAGTTCGCGAAGAAGCTTGCCGAATTCGAGGAACTTGGCGGTGATCCGGCACTGTATGCCGGTATTCACGCCTATGTCGCGAACCGGATCGAATTGTTCGGTCGCTGCGAAGGTCCGGTGTTGTGCCACAACGATTTCCACGAAGGAAACGTGCTCGTCGAACGCAATGCGGACAACTGGACGATGACCGGTTTCATCGATGTGGAGAACGCGCTGGCCGGCGACCCACTCCTGGATCTGGCGAAGGCCGATTACTACTCCGTGCACGGCGACCCGGTAAAGCGAGCGGCCCTTGCGGAAGGTTATGGTCGCCTCCCGGCGGACTGGTCCGCGCGATCGACGCTCTATCGCCTCTATCACGCGCTCGAACTCTGGGACTGGTTCGCCTCGATCGGTGACAAAGCGCCACTGCCCGGTATCGCCGAGGACATCCGGCGAATGATCTGAAACATTCGGCGGTTTGTGTCACGCCGATCGGTTCGGCGAGTGAGGATGCAAGGTATCTCGCCGGTGCGTGGTGCTCCGGTGCCCAGGACTGAGGACCAAATTCATGACGGATAGAACCATCTGGATGCGAGTCGGGGTTGTTGCGGGAATGGTGGGGGCCGCGGCGGTATGTGCCATGCCGGGGGCGGGTGCGACGGTGACGCAGGTCGGTATGTCGCCGGGGATCAATTTCGGGTCCGCGACCAATTACGGGACCGGCTGCACGTATCAGGCGAAAGCGAAGCTGACCGATGTGGTGCAGCCGGTTGTGTTCTACGACAACGGAATTCCGTTCGCCCTGGTGAAACCGTCCGGCGGTGTCGCGCTGGTGGATTGGGTGCCCGCGACGCAGGGCCTGCACACGATCAGCGCGGTGCAGGCGCCCGACGACACCGTGATCGCGAGTGTGGACCTGCGGGTCGGCAACGGCGTGCACCTGGGCTACGGCTGCAATGTCTTCGGCGGCTGAGCCTGGCTCAGTCCCGGTCGACCAGATGTCGCAGGTAGCGGTCCGGTTCGGCGAGGAAGTCCCTGGTCAGCCGGACCGGTAGCGCCTGATCGAAGGCGACCTCGGCGATGTCACCGTCCTCAGCGATCTCATAGATGGTCGCGCCGGGCAGCGCGAGCAGGATCGGGGAGTGGGTCGCCACCACGAACTGGCAGCCTCGGGCGGTCAGGTCGGCCAGCAGCGCCAGCACGGTCATGCAACCGCGAGGTGACAGCGCTTGCGGGTACCCCACTTGACCACCAAATGGTCGCCGAGGACGGACTCGGTCGATCGAGTGCTGAAGCGGTAGTGCTGGCTGCCGCCTTCCGGATTCATCCCGACGGCCACCGCCAGCGCCTCGACGAGAGTGGACTTGCCGCTGCCGTTCTCGCCGACCAGGAAGGTGACGCCCGGCGACAGGGCGAGGCCGCCGGCCCGCGCGAGCTGGGTTACGGCAGGCAGGCAAAACGGATATTCGTCCATGTCGACGGCGTTCGGCGCGAGCCGCAGTTCGCGGAGGAATCCGGGTCGGTCGACGTGGTTGCGCACACCCCATCGTAGGAGCGAACAGGACAGTCGGAATTGCCTGGTCAGAATTTGTTTCGCCGAGTGGTGAGCGCGGCGGAGCGGGGCTACCATCACCCCATTCAGAAGGGGACCGTCATGATCAAGGTCGAGCTCGATATCCATGCCGACCAGCCCAATCCGAAGTGGCTACTGGCGCCGGGGGACGAGGCGCAGCTACACGGGTTGATCGCCGCGGCGCCGCGGGCGAGCGCGGGTGACGGCGAAAACGACGGTGCCTACAAGGGTTTCGTCGCGCAGCTGTCGGACGAGGAGACCGTGCGGGTGCAGCGCGGGGTCATCGAGATCGCGCGCGGTGCGGAACGCACGTATCGCACCGATGGCGATCGCGCGGTCGAGCGGTGGTTGCTGGCCACCGGACGGTCGACGCTCGCGCCGTGCGACTACCAGACCGTCGTTGCGGCGCTGTGGGATTGACGCGCGCGTAGCCGCTCACTAGTTCATATCTTCGACATCAGGTCGGCTATCGCACTCTTGACGCATTGAACAAGTTGACGCAATATGTTCAATATGAGCAGTGTGGCGCCGGAGGCACCCCGGGGTGAGGCCTCGATCGAACTGGTCCTCGGCGCGGCGGAATGCGTTCGGCGCCACGGGGTCAACGGATTTCGGCTGACCGAGGTGGCCAAGATCGCGGGGGTGTCCCGCGGGACGGTCTACAACGGCTTCGGCGACAAGGAAACCGCGATCAACGCCGGGCTCGCCTACCTGTGCAACGCCTTCATCGAGGGATTGGCGGCGGGCGTCCGGCCGCTGCCGACGCTGCGCGAGCAGATCGGCGAGGCGGCGGCGATGATCTACGACCACGTCAAGACGCCGCAAACCTTCTCACCCGCGCTGCGCACCGAGAGCATCATCGCCACGCTGCTCGAACACTACGGCGACCACCTGTGCCACAGCTGGGCCGCGTTCTGGGCGACGCTGGTGATCGAGGCGCAGGAGCGCGGCGAGATCGCCCGCGGGCTGGAGCCGTTGCACGCGGGCGACTGGATCGTCCGGGTGCTGCTCAGCCTGGAGATCCTGCCGTTCGTGGTGGCCGATTTCGCCGGCCCGGACGACGTGCGGGCGCGCACCGGTGACTTCCTGCTCAACGGTCTCGCGCCCCGCAATACCTAGAGAGTGCAAACAACATGGCAAGTGACGACTTCGAGGTCGCAATCATCGGCGCCGGTCCCGGCGGAATCACCGCGGCCTATCACCTATTACGTTCCGGGATAACGAATTTCGTCATCCTGGAGCGCGCGGGCGAGTTCGGCGGCAGCTGGCGCGACAATGTGTATCCCGGTCTCGCCGTAGATATTCCGACGCTGTTCTATCAATTCCCGTTCGCCCGCAAGGCGGATTGGTCGCGGCTGTTCCCCGAAGGCGCCGAGATCCAGCGGTACAACCAGCAGGTCGCCGAGGATCTGCACCTGTACAAGTACTTTCGCGGCAACTGCGCGGTGGAACGCGAGGTGTGGGACGAGCAAGACCAGGTCTGGGCGCTCGCCATCGCCGGCGACGAGCCGGTCCGGGCGCGGTTCGTCATCAACGCGGTCGGCGGATACATCAACGCGAAGTCGACCGACGCCATCCCGGGCGCCGACGAATTCGGCGGGACGATCCTGCGCCCGAATGCCTGGGATGCCGAATACTCGTGCTGCGGTAAACGAGTCGCCGTGATCGGGACCGGATCCAGTTCGGTGCAGATCGTCGCGGCGGTCCTCGACGAAGCCGAGCAGGTGGATGTCTATCAGCGCACACCCTCGTGGATCCTGCCCAAGCCGGACTTCGCCTTTTCGCCCCGCGCACAACGGATTCTGGCAATGCCAGGAGTGGCCGCGGCGATCAACGGAGCGGTACTGGCGGCCATGGAGCTACCGCTGCAACTGATCTGCAACGTCCTTCCGCTCCTGCCACGCCGGCTACTGGCCGCCGTGCTCCCGCAGTACGACAAGATCTGGCGCGGACTGTACCGAGTCCTGTTGCGGCGCAAGATCAGCGACGACGCCGACCGGGCGGCACTGGTCCCGCGCTACGGCATCCTCGCCAAGCGTCCGGTGTTGTCCAGCAGCTTCTTCGCCGCCCTCGAGTCGGACTCCGCGTCGCTGGTCGCGAACCCGATCGAACGAATCACCGCCGACGGCATTCGCACGGCCGACGGCACGGACCGCCCGTACGACCTCATCGTCCTGGCCACCGGCTACGAGCTGTTCACTGATCCGGAGACCTATCAGCCCGGAACAACTTTGGGCCCCAACGGTTTCGACCTTGCCCACGAGTATCGCGGCAACGGCCTACGCAGCTATGGCGGGTCCTCGCACCCCGGCCTGCCCAACCGCTGGGCCCTCGTCGCACCCCAGGGCTTCGTCGGCGCGGCCTGGCACACCTTCGTCGATCTCACCGCGCGCCACGCGGTCCGGGTGATCACCGAGGCCAAGCGTCGGGAAGCGGCTGTCGCACAGGTCCGTACCGAGGCGTTCGCCCGCTGGGTCCGCAAGATGAACCGGCACGGCAAGGTGATCAGCACCTACACCGCCGACTGCAATCCCGGCCTGCGCACCTATTTCGTCAACTCGCAGGGCGAGGCGCTCTATTACCGGCCGCAAACCATCAGTGGCGCAATGTGGTTCAGCCGGTTCTCGTCGATCGACGACTACTCCTTCACCTCCCACAACTGAATCCATCGAGAATCGAGGGAACACTATGACCGCACTCGCCGGAAAAGTAGCGCTGGTGACCGGAGCCGCTCGCGGACAAGGACGTTCGCACGCGGTCCGGCTGGCCCGCGCCGGCGCCGACATCGTCGCCATCGACGTCTGCGCGCAGAGCGCGAAGTTCAGCGGCTATCCGATGGCCGAGCCGGAGGATCTCGCCGAGACCGCCCGCCTGGTCGAGGCCGAGGGGCGCAAGATTCTGACCAAGCAGGTCGACGTGCGCGACCTGACCGGACAGCAGGACGTCGTGGCCGAGATCATCGCCACCTTCGGCCGCCTCGACATCGTGGTCGCCAATGCCGGCGTGTGCAGTTGGGGCCGGCTCTGGGAGATCTCCGCCGAGCAGTTCCAGGAGGCCATCGACGTGAACCTGGTCGGGGTGTGGAACACGGTCAAGGCGACGGTGCCCGCGATGATCGAGGCGGGCAACGGCGGCTCGATCATCACCGTGAGTTCCTCGGCCGGGGTCAAGGCGCCGCCCGGCTGCGGGCATTACACCGCAAGCAAATTCGGCGTCGTCGGCCTGACCAAGTCGCTGGCCGTCGAGCTCGGCGAGTACGGCATCCGGGCGAACACGGTGCTGCCGTACGGCACCAACACCCCGCTCGGCAACGACACGTCGATGTACTCGATGTTCGAGCAGCACCCGACCTTCGTCTACAGCTTCCCGCCGAACCTGCTCAGGACCGACGGGCTGGTCGAACCGGAGGAGATCTCCGAGGTCGTGGTGTGGCTCGCGGGGGACTCCTCCGGCGTCATCACCGGCGCTCAGATCCCTGTCGACAAGGGTTTCCTGGCCAGATAGCCCGGCATGACATGTGTCATGCCGTAGTCGTGATGGTTGACAGATCTGCGCGCCGGCCGGTCTCCGTAGCGTCAATTCTCGTAGCGCACCGCTGAATACGCCGACGAGGAGCATCCGATGACCATCACCGCATCCGACACCAGCAAGATCGACCAGCCGGTCGAGTCGCCGGTCAAGCAGTACGCCTGGGTGGCGTCGATCGCCCGCGACATCGCCGTCCCGGTCGGCGCGTACTTCGTCCTGCACGCACTCGGCTACAGCGATTTCGCCGGGCTGCTCGCCGGCACCGTGGTCTCGGCGCTGATGGTGATCGGGCAGGCGATCCGGTCCCGGCGCTTGGAGCTGATGTCGGCGATCATCCTGGGCGGCTTCGTTTTCGGGCTCGTCGCGTCGCTGATCAGTGGTGACCCGCGGATGATGATCGTCAAGGATTCCGCGGCGACGGTGCTGATCGGTCTCGCGTTCCTGATCAGCGCCATGATCGGCAAGCCGCTGACCTACCTGGTGGCGCGCAAGGCGGTCAGCGCGGGCGGTCCGGCGAAGGTCGCCGAGCTGGAGACGGCCTACCGCACCGATCCGGCGAAGCGCCGCGCCTTCACCGTGCTGACCGTGCTGTGGGGCGCGGGCCTGATGTTCGAGGCCGCGATCCGGATCGTGCTGGCCTACCAGCTGCCGATCCACACCATGGCGTGGCTGTCGCCGGTGCTGATGATCGCGGTGGTCGGGCCGCTGATCGCGCTCAGCATCGTGGCCCGCAATCGGGGCCGCCGCGCCTGAGGTCACGGCGGTGCAGGCCCGGTCCGACGCGGACCGGGCCTTCCGCTTATGACCTCGGCCACTCGGGTCACGCAGGTAGTGTCGGTTTCGTGGAGTTTGCTACCTAACGGAATGGAGAAAGCTGTGCAGATCCAGATCAATACCGGAAGCGGCATCCACGGCGGCGAAGACCTGATGCGGTGGGCGGAAGCCGAGATCGCTTCGGTGCTCGACCGTTTCAGCGAACAGCTGACGCGGGTCGAGGCCCACCTGACCGACCAGAACGGCGACAAGGGCGGGCCGGAAGACAAACAGTGTGTGCTCGAGGCCAGGCCCGCCGGACAGCATCCGGTCGCGGCCACGCATCGTGGCGAAACGCTGGAAGAGGCGGTTCGCGGTGCGGCCGACAGCATGGCGCACCTGCTCGACAGCAAGTTCGGCCGGCTGCACCACGCCAAGGGCGGCGAGACGATCCGGCACATGGCCGCCCCGGAGTGATCAGGCCCCGGTAGTCGAGCCCGGCCGGACGATCATCAGCACGGTGACGACGACCCACAGCAGGTTGAAAATGCCTGTGTCCATGCCGAGTCGGCGGATCAGCGTCGGCGTCGCGCCGGGCAGATCGGCGAGAATTTTGTGCTGGCCCGGCAGGATCAGCAACGCGAGCACGCCGGCGGCGGCCGCGGTGAGGCCGATCGCGATGACGAGCCAGGTGTCGGTGAGCACGCCGAGGCTGAGTGCGGTGAGCGCGCCGAAGACGGGGACCAGAATCCCGAGGTAGGCGTAGACGCGGCAGATGCGGTGCAGCGTGCTCAGCACGGCGGGTTCGCTGCCGGGTTCGGCCAGGGCTCGGCGCGTGGTCGGCGGGAACATGCTTGCCGCGACCGTCACCGGTCCCACGGCGAGGATCACGGCCAGCACGTGGACCGACAGCAGAAACTTCGTCACAGCGGCGAGGCTAGCGGCGAATCGACCGGCGAGGAATGGGCGAAACTGCCACACACCGGTCGATTCTCGCCAAATGCTCTGGCCTGGTGATCTGCTTCATATGTGCAGTTCAGAGGTATTGGCTCGAATCCGGCGGCCACCTATCCTGGCGTCATGCATGTCGTGGCTGTGCTCGCGCTGGACCAGGTCATCCCGTCAGACCTGACCACCCCCATCGATGTGTTCGGCGCGGCCCGGCTGCCCGGCGGGCGACCGGCCTACCGGGTGCGGGTCTGCGGTGTCACGCCGACGGTGGATGCCGGGGCGTTCACGTTGCAGCCGCCGTTCGACCTGACCGGATTGGCCGACGCGGACACGATCCTCGTGCCGGGCCGCGCCGACCTCACGCTGCCGGTGCCGGACGAGGTCCTGGCCGCGCTGCGGCAGGCGGCCGCCCGGGGCACCCGCATCGCCTCGATCTGCGTCGGCGCGTTCATCCTCGCCGACACCGGCCTGCTGGACGGACAGCGCGCGACCACGCACTGGGCCGCGGCCACCGAGTTCGCCGCCCGCTATCCGGCCATCGAGGTCGACCCCGACGTGCTCTACGTGGACAACGGTCAACTGCTCACCTCGGCGGGCGCCGCCGCGGGAATCGACCTGTGCCTGCACCTGATTCGGCGCGATCACGGGTCGGCCATCGCCGCCGACGCCGCCCGGTTGTCCGTCGTGCCGCTGGAACGCGAAGGGGGACAGGCGCAGTTCATCGTGCACGACCAGCCGCC
This sequence comes from Nocardia sp. NPDC051756, assembly GCF_040681495.1. Classification (NCBI taxonomy): domain Bacteria; kingdom Bacillati; phylum Actinomycetota; class Actinomycetes; order Mycobacteriales; family Nocardiaceae; genus Nocardia; species Nocardia sp. NPDC051756. The sequence continues at coordinate 121,764 of NZ_JBFAYV010000001.1, forward strand.
GACTCCGCGCGGCTCGGTGCTGGAACCCGTAACCCGTTGGCTGCAAGACAATTTCGCCAAGGATCTGACCCTCGACGATATCGCCGCGCAGGCCGGGATGAGCACCCGCACGCTCAATCGCCGCTTCCGTGAGCAGACCGGAACCACCCCGTTGCAGTGGTTGCTGCGCGCCCGGATTCGCCAGGCGCAGTACCTGCTCGAATCCACCGCGCACCCGGTGGACCGGATCGCCGGACAGGTCGGTTTCGGTTCGCCCACTGCCTTCCGGGATCGGTTCAAGCGGGTCGTCGGCACCAGCCCGCACAGCTACCGCGCGGCCTTCCACGGGTCCACCGTCGGCGGCTGAATCGCGGCGAAAGCATGTCACGTCAAACCGGAGACACTTACTCCGTTTCTGGTTAGACTTCATCCGTCGAATTCCCGATCCACCATCAAGGCGAGGGACAGGTTAGTGATGACTGACAATGACGGAACACCCGCGATCGACCCGTCGAGCATCGATTTCGAGCAGGCCTATCAGGGCGGCACCATCGTGGAGGGCCTGGTCATGGACCGGCTGCCGTGGGAGATCGGCCGACCGCAGCCGCTGCTCGTCGAGTTCGAGCAGGCGGGGCGGATCACCGGCGACGTGCTCGACATCGGTTGTGGCCCCGGCGATACCACGATCTATCTGGCCGGCCTCGGCTACCAGGTGACCGGCTTGGACTTCGCGCCGACGGCGATCGAGAAGGCTCGGGCCAAGGCGACCGAAAGCGGTGTCGCGGCGTCGTTCGCCGTCGCGGACGCGACCGTGCTGACCGGCTACGACGACCGGTTCGACACGGTGGTCAGCAGTGCGCTGGCGCATTGCCTCGATCCGGAACAGCGCATCCAGCACGTGGCGGCGCTGCGCCGGGTGATGCGACCCGGCGCGCGATTGATCCAATTCTGTTTCTCCAAAGCCGATTTCAGCGAGACCTACGCCCCGTACTCGATCGGCGAGGACGAGCTGCGCGCCACCTTCAGCGCGCCGGACTGGAACCTCACCGAGCTGCGGAACGACAAGCTGACCGCGATCAAGCCGTCGCCGGAGTTCCGGGCGGTGATGGACCGCAGCGGGGCGAACCTCCAGTTCGATGCGGAGGGTTCGATGCTGCTGCCGATCTGGGTAGTGGAGGCTGAACGGGTCTGACCCGCGGCACCGATGATTTTCCGATCACCGCTCCGTCAGATCAGGCAACACCGGCACTACTGATCCAGGAGATGGACAATGAGGAAAATCACCGCAGGCATGTTCGTGGCCCTCGACGGCGTGGTCGCGGACCCGCAGGACTGGCACTTCCCGTACTTCAACGAGGAGATGGGTGCGGCGGTCTCCGCGCAGCTGGGGACCGCCGACACGCTGCTGCTCGGACGGGTGACCTACGAGGGCTTCGCGGCGGCCTGGCCGGACCGCGAGAACGCCGGCGGCGAGGACGCGGGCATGGCCAAGTCGATGGGCGATGCCCGCAAGATCGTGGTCACGCATCAGGACCTGGACCTGCCCTGGCGCAACTCCGAGGTGCTGAAGGGCGATCTGGTCGAGGCGGTGACCGCGCTGAAGAACGAGCCCGGCGGCGATATCGGCATGAGCGGGTCGGTGTCCGTGGTTCGCCAGCTGCTGCGGGCGGGACTGCTGGACGAGCTGCATCTGCTGGTGCACCCGATCACGGTCGGCAAGGGCCTGCGGTTGTTCGACGAGAGCGATTCGACGCTGCCGCTGCGGCTGCTCTCCTCGGAGACGTTCAGCACCGGTGTGCTGCACCTCGTCTACACCAAGGACGACGCCGCGCCGACCGGCGGTTACGAGGAAGCGAAAGCCGCTCTGCCCAAGGATCAGTAGTCCCACCGCGGCGGGCTGTCCTGGACGGCCCGCAGCGCGGGGGCGAGCAGGTGCGCGAGCTGCTTGACGTACTCGGTGGCGAGCACCGCCTGCCCGGCGGTGGCGAAGTGAATACCGTCGGCGCTCAACAGGTTCGGGCGATCGTTGAGCGGGTGGTGCCACATGTCGATCACCGTGGCGTCGAATTCCGCGGCGAGCTTGCGGGTCAGGTCGTTGACCCGGCAGACGCGGTCGCGCCAGTCCGGAAAGACCGGTACGACATAGGCTTTGCCGAGGGTGAAGGCGGTCAGCCGGGCGCCCGTGTTCGCCGCCATCCGGTACATGTCGCGCAGAATCTGTTCGATCTCACCGAAATCCGGTGTGCGGCGGACGATGTCGTTCGCGCCGGACGGTAGGTGCAGGAGGTCGGGGGCGAACTCCAGCATTCGATCCGCTTGGTGCCGAAGGGTTTCCGGGGTAGTCGCGCCGATCTCCGCGGTGTTGAGATACGCGAGATCGGGGTGCACCCGGCGCAGGACGTCGGCCACGCGGTCGCTCCAGCCGAGGGTGGCGTAGCCCGGGCTGGGGTCGCCGGTGCCGGCGGACAGGCTGTCGCCGATGACGGCGAATCGTTGCCAGGGGGCGTCGTAGATCAGTGCCGCGGCCGCCAGGGGTGGCAGGCAGAACGGATCGGTTTCTTCGGTGGTGGGGATGGCCACGGTCATGAAACAAACAATACGTGCGTACGTATGTCTATTTCAAGAGGTCAGTCCTCGGTCATGGCGTGGAGTAGATCGCGCAGGGCCTTCTGCTGCGCGGCGGTGAGCGAGGTGAGTGGGGACTCGGCGCCGAGCAGCTCGACCGCGTCGGCGCGACGCTGCCGGCCGGCCGGGGTGAGCACGATCTGTTTGGCCCGCCGGTCGGTTGGATGAGGTTCGCGGCGGATCAATTCCTGCTGCTCGAGTCGATCGAGGACGAAGGTCGCGTTGGACGGCTCGCAGGACATCCGGGTGGCGAGCTCGCGCGCGGTGATCGGTTCCGACAGTTCGCGCAGCGCGATGACCTGGGACGGGGTGAGTTCCAGCTGTTCGGCGACGCGCCGGACGTGCACGTCGAGCCGGTGGGTGAACTGGTGCACCAGCTTGCAGACGTCCCGGTCGAGCTCGGTGTCCACGGCCGGCGGGGGCTGGCGGGTCATTGCTCCGAGTCTAGCGCTCATGGTTCGAACTGTGATAGTTCTAGTTCATATCATTTGAGTTAGAACTATATTAGGGATGCTGTGATGCGACCGGCTGTGTTTTCGTTGATGTTGGTGGTGTTCAGTCTCACGACCGGGGAGTTCGTGATCGCCGGGATTCTGCCGGAAGTGGCTGCGGGGCTGAATGTTTCGGTGTCATCGGCGGGGATGCTGGTGACCGCGTATGCGATCGGGATGATCGTCGGCGGGCCGATGGTCACCGTGTCGACGGCGCGGGTGGGGCGCAAGCGGCTGGTCGTCGGGCTGGTGCTGTTCGCGGTGCTCGCGAATCTCGGTTCGGCGATCGCGCCGAATTACGCTGTGCTGCTGGTGATGCGGGGCGCGGCGGGGTTGGTGGTGGCCACGTTCTTCGCGGTGGCGATCGCTACCGCGGTGTCGACCGCGGTGCCCGGTAGGGAGGCCGCGGCGGTGGCGCGGGTGGCGCTCGGGATGAATCTGGGGATCGTGCTCGGGACGCCGATCGGGGCGGTTATCGGCCAAAGTCTGGGTTGGCGGGCGACTTTCGTCGCGGTGGCGTTGTGCGCGGCGGTGGCGTTGCCGTTGGTGATCCGGTTCATGCCGGATCTGCCCGTGGCGGACGGATCGGTGTTCGGCGAGTTGCGCGTCTTCGGCGACCGCGGGGTGTGGTGGGCGATCGGGCTCACGGCGCTCGGAAACATCGGCGTGGTCACCGTATTCACGTTCATCACGCCTTTGCTCACCGAGGTCGGCGGGTTTGCCGCGAGTGCGGTTCCGGTGCTGCTGTTGGTGTACGGCGTGGGTGCGGTTGTCGGCAATCAGGCAGGCGGGTGGTTGGCCGACCGGGCACTGTTCCCCTCGGTGACGGGACTGCTGGCCGCTTTGGCCGGTGCGCTGTTTCTGTTCTGGCTCGTCGGTGGGAACCAAATATGCGCGGCGATAACGACTTTCGTGATCGGCGCGCTGGCGTTCGCGATCATTCCCGGGATGCAGACTCGGGTTGTCGCGGCGGCGGTCGCGGCGCCGACACTGGCTGTTGCGGTCAACGCCTCCGGGTTTCAGCTCGCGGCGGCATTCGCCGGACGGGTGGGTGGCGGAGTCATCGGTGATGGATCGGGCTTGCGATTGATTCCGTTGGTCGGCGCGGTGCTCACCGTGGCGGGTTCGGCGCTGGCGGCCTACCTGTGGTGGCGTGAGCGCAGCACCGCATCCGAACGGACGCGGGCTGTCGCCGAGAACCGTTAGGTCGCCAGTGCTTTGGCGACGATGCCGCCGGTGATCGCCTTGGTCAGATAGTTCGTCGAGTCGTGCGGGCTCGCGCCGTTGTCCAGCGGTTCCTCGGTGATCGGGGCGACGTCGGCGCCGGGGAACGGCGGGAAGTACGGGACGAGGTCGAGGTGGGCGGCGACGAGATCGTCGCGGTCGACCAGGTTGTGCCAGCTGGCAACGGATTTCGGCACGGTGGACGGTTGTGGGCGGAGCCGGTCGTAGATGACCGTGCGCAGGCCGAGCGGCGAACCCATGGTCAGCAGCGCCACCTCTTGGTCGACCCGATGCAGCGCCTCGTAGGCCACGACCGAGCCGAGTGAGTGGGCGATGACGAGCTTCGTCTCCGGGCCGATGTGGGCGAGCACCTGCTGCTGCGCGTACTCGCGCACGGCCGGATCGGTGAAGTAGCGGGTGACCTGGGAAAGCGCACGCACCACGAACTTCTCCGCGAGCCCGACGCCGAACGGCGCGAACCAGCGCAGCCGGACCAGCGCGTTGAGGGCCGGGCGCAGTGCGGCTTTCGCCCCCTGCGCCTTGGCCTCCGGCGGCGGCACGGCGCTCAGCCGCTGGGCGGTCACCCGGTCGCGTTGGTCGCCGGCGAATTCGGCGGCCGTCGCCAACCACTCCTCGGCCAACTGCTCCATGAGCTCGAGCTGCTCGTCGCTGAGGTCGCCGACCGCGGTGCCCTGCGCGCCCTCGGCCAGGAACTGGTTGCCGTAGAACGCCATCCTGGTCGAGATCTCACCGGGTAAACCGTTGCGCCACAGGCGATCGGCCAGTTCGTTGTCGCCGTGGTTGCGCACCCCGCCCGCCAGTCCCGGCAGCCACTGGGCTTCGAGAGTGTCGGCCGCGGCCTGCTCCTGGGCGATCCCGTGCACGAGGACGATGGTTGCCAACGCCCCACCCCTTTCGTTGGACGGTCAAGTCCGGCCGACGGCATACATTCTCGCCGAGTCGGCGCCGATTGTCGCGTGCTGATTCAGTCCGTGCGCCATTTGATCGAGCAGCCCATGCTCGGCCGGTGCGGTTCGGGCACCGGCTTGCCGTCCAGGACCGCTTCGATCGCGGCGCGCAATTCGTTGCCGGTCAACGGTTTTCCGTTGCCCGGGGTGGATTCGTCGAAGGCGCCGCGGTAGGCGAGGGCGAGGGTCGCGTCGTAGAGGAAGAAGTCCGGGGTGCACGCGGCCTGGAAGGCGTGGCCTACTTCCTGTGACTCGTCCACCAGGTAGGGGAAGGTCCAGCCGGCGCGAATGGCCTGGTCGCGCAGCCGGATCGGGGAGTCGTCGGGATAGCTGACGATGTCGTTGGTGCAGATCGCCACCGTCGGGATGGGGAGCGAGTCGACGAGTTCACCCAGCGCCGCCTCGAGATGCTTGACGTACGGGCAGTGGTTGGACGCGAAGACGACGAGCAGGGCGGGCCCGTCCGCGAACTCCGCGCGCGAATGCGTCCGATGATCTAGATCGGGCAGCGTGAAGTCCGGTGCCGGTGTGCCGAGGGGAACCATGCGGGATGCGAGCGCCATGGAAGTGCTTCCGTCGGGATCGAAGACGGCTACGAGCGTAACTCGGCCCGAGGGCGTTCGCTGGGGATCAGGTGGCCAGATCGGCCGGATCGGTATTCGCGCCGCACACCACGACGCACACCTTCTCGCCGGGTTCCGGCCGGAAGGCCGGCGAGGTGACACCGCCGCGCAATGCGGCAAGCGCTGTGGCGGCGCCGTATTCGACGGCGAGGCGACGGTCTTCCCAGAGGGCCCGGCGGGCCGCGACGATGTCGGCGTCGTCGACCAGCACCGAGGTGACGTCGTAGTGCTGTGCGGCGAACAGGGCCAATTCGGTGGCCCGGCGGGCGCCGAGCGAGTCCGCGGCGATCGAGTCGATGTCCTCGTCGACCAGCTCACCCGCCTCGATCGAGGCGTTGAGGGCGCGGCAATGCGCGGGCTCCACCGCGATCGTCCGGACGCCGTAATGCTGTGCGGCGGTGGCTATTCCGGCGAACAGGCCGCCGCCGCCCACGGCGACCACCACGGTGTCCAGGTCGGGGAGCTGCTGATGGATCTCCTCCATCAGCGTGCCCGCGCCCGCGGCGATCAGCGGGTTGTCGTAGGCGTGCGAGAGCAGAGCGCCTGTCGTGGCGGCGAATTCGCGACTGGCCGCGAGCGCGTCGGCGTACTGCGTGCCGATCAGCGTGACCTCGGCGCCGTAGGAGTGCAGCCGGTCCACCTTCACCTTCGGCGCGGTGGCCGGCAGGAACACCGTGGCCCGCACGCCTTGACTGCGCGCGGCCCAAGCACAGGCCAGCCCGGCGTTGCCGCCGGAGGCGATGGTCACGCCCGCGTCCGGCAGCGTGCCGTTCTCCCGGTGGGTGAGCAGGAAGTTCAGCGCGCCTCGGGCTTTGAAGCTGCCGGTGTGCTGGAGGAACTCCAGCGCGAACCACAACTGCCCGTCGTCGGCGGGGGCGATGGCGATCGGCCGGACCTGGCCTGCCACCCGTTCGACGGCGGCCTTGATCTCGCTGTGGGTCAGTTCCATCGGCTTCCTCAGTGTTCGCGGCGGTGCGGGGCGAACTCCAGGGTAAGCAGGGCGGCGGCGGCGATGACCACCTCGCGCCAGCGGATCAGCACGTATCGCTGATCGGTGAGCGCGTGGAACTTGCGCAGGAACCGATACAGCGATTCCAGCCGGATCAGCGGATCACCCAGGTGCACAGCCACATAGATAAGCTTCGCCGTGCGCGACTTCTCCTTGTCGGCGAACAGCTCGGGGAAAGGCGCGAAGGCCAGCGAGATCCGGTGAACGTCGTGCTCGCGGGCGTAATCGATCAGGTCGATGATCATCCGCTCGTCCAGGCCGTTCGGCGCGTCCTTGCGCCGCCACGGCACGTCGAGGCTGAGCTCGCGGCCGCGGTTGGAGACGCCGTAGCGCTGGAAGCCGGCCAGCGTTCCGTTCTCGTCCTTGGCCATGACCACCAGCATGTTCGGGTTCCGCCCGTCGAGCAGGTGGTCCAGGATCATGGAGAAGCCGCGGGTCTGCCTGCCGTGGCCCCACGAGTCGACGATGGCGAGCAGCTCGTCGCGCTGCGCGTCGGTGAGTGCGGACTCGTCCACGATCTCGGTGGTGACGCCGAAGTTGCGGGTGCGGCTGACCGCCTGCCGCAGGTTGCGGAAGTGCCGGCCGACCATCTTGAACTCGTCCACGTCGATCACCACGTCCCGGCCGATCGGGACGGCGTGCAGCCCGCGATGGTCGAGCGCGCGCCGCCGCCACATCTCGGCGAGCTCCGGGCTGGCGCCGAGCACCGCGACCCGCCAGCCCTGGTTGATCGCGAATTCGGAGAACTCCGTGAGCAATTCGGGGAAGGCCGCGCGGTCGCCGATCGGATCGCCGGCCACCACGGCGATGCCGAAGCGGGTGCGGTAGCCGATGCCCGCGGTCGAATTGCCGTTGAAGAAGTAGGTTTTCGAGGAGTGCAGGGCGAACGGGGCCAGCGGATCCAGCTCGGTCCGGCCGACCAGTTCGGCCACCCGGTACAGCTGTTCGGGCTGCGGCCGGCTCGACTGCGGCAGCACCATGATGAATCCGCTGGCGGCGAGCAGCACGAAACCGACGCCGGAATGCTCGGCGCGGTAGGCGAGGCTGGCGATCGCGAGGACCAGGACGGCGACCGCGAAGTGCGCCAAGGTAATCGGCCGGCGCAGGTGCAGCCCGCGGGCCACGAACACGCCCGCCACCGCGATGCCGAGGAACCACGCGTGATCGGCGCCGTCCTTCGCCGCGGGGTGGGCCGCGTACACCAGCAGCACGCTGACGACCAGCGCGACGCCGATGAAGACCGGTCGGGTAGACGAGGTGGTCGTCAGCGCGGCCTGGCGGTACCCGGTGAAGGTCGAGTAGCGCTGCGCGGCCGCCGCCGTTCCCCGGTCGTCACTCACGCCGAAACTCCGCCCCGTTGTCGCGTTCCTCCATCCACAACAGCATCGCCATGTGGTCCTCCCGTGATCGCCTACTCACAACACTATGCGGAACCGGCGGTTCCAGCGGCAACGACCCCCTGGAAACCGTCCGGTTGGTCGCGTGACGGGCACAAGGCGATCCGGCGGCTGGAGTCGATGCCGACTCCAGCCGAAACATCGGATGATATGGCCTTTATTCCGCCTGGAAGGAACGATGTAGCAGCGAAAGCAGATCGTCCAGGTGGCGCTGGTACGCGTCCTGGCGATACGCAGGCGTGTCCCGCATGGTGAAACCGTGCGCGGCGTCCGGGTAGACGACCGAGGTGTGGCGCACGCCGGCCTTGTCCAGGGCTTGCTCGAGGCGGGTGATGTCCTCGGGCGGCATGGACCCGTCGTGGTCGGCGTGCGCGACGAACAGTTCGGCGGTGATGTCGGCCGCGGTGTGGTGCGGGCTGTCCGGTCGGTCATCGGCCGCGAGGTAGCCGCCGTGGAAGCTGGCCGCGGCGACGATCTGGTCACCGAAGGTGGCTGCGGTGCGCAACGCGAGCCGGCCGCCCATGCAGTAGCCGGTTGTCGCCAGCGCGCCGGGCGACACCAGTTCGTTGGCGGACAGCCACGCGAGGTAGCCGTGCGCGTCCTGCATCGCCTTGTCGGGGGTGAGCGCGTCGCGTGCCGGAGCCAGGGCGGTGAAGAAGGCGCCCATCGCTTCCGGTTCGCTGAAATCGGGGAGCGGCACCACCGGGGCGCGACCCGAGCGGTAGAAGAAATTGGGCGCGAGTACGGCGAATCCGTGCGCGGCAATGGTTTCCACCATCTCGCGCAACCACGGTCGCAGGCCGAGCGCGTCCGGATAGAACAGCAGGCCCGGATGCGCGGCATGGTCGGCGGGGTGGGCGAAGTAGGCGTCGGCGGTGCCGTCGGGCAGTGGAATTTCGACCGCGTTGAACGCGACGGGTGAAGTCATCAGACGAGTCTCCGTGGAGTAATGGTGACAACGAACGAGCCAACATTACTCCGGCAAATTACTGAATAAATCGGCGATTTCGGGCGCGTGTACTCTCCATTCGACTCCGAAGTTGTCATGCTCTGTCTGTTGGCGGCGTGCACGTGGTCACGAGACGCACCCCGCAGTTCGATCGCTGATCGGTACCAATCGCCTGGTAAGTGGGGCGCGACGAGAGGGTTTGATCTGTGAAATTGATTTGGCTGGTGGGTCCGGCGCTGGTCGCGGTGGTCGTGTCCGGATGTTCCGACGACAAGTCCGCGAGCAAGGAATCGTCCTCGTCGAATAATCCGGGGACGTCCAGCTCGGAAGAGACCACGCCCGCCGCGGGCGACGACAGCGAAACCGGTGGCGGCGTGCGGATCGCGCTCGGCGAGACCAAAAAAGTCGCGGTGCCCGCCGACGCGGTGATGGATATCCGGGTGCCCGCGGAGTGGGGCGCGGCGGCGAATGACCTGCGCTGCACGGTGGTCGACAGTTCCGGCCGGAACGAAGATCTACGGTCCTCGGATGTGAAAAAGACCGAATCGGTGAATGGCAAGGACTGGATGACGGTGTGGACGTTTTCCGCCGCCCCGGTCGGTGATGTCACGGTCGGTTGCAAAGACCCCGACTCGAAAATCGCCGCCGCGCATCCGGACGCGTTCGTTCGCGTCGTCCCGCGCGGGGTAATGCCGATGCCCGCCCAGCGCTGAGCTTCATCGCTGGGCGGCGGGGCGTTCGGTCACGCGGCCTCGGCCGGGGTCGGGCGATAGACTCGGGCGGCCATGGACTGCAAGACCGACAGGCGGGTCAGCTGGTTGCGCAGCCAGATGTGGCTGCGCGCCGCGGGAATCAGCATCGCGCTGCTCGCGCGGACCGAGCGCTGCCGCTCGAGCACGGTCGGGCGCAGCTTGTCCTGGTAGCGGGTGAACGCGACCCGATGGTCACCGTTCGCTGCCGCCAGCTCGCCGGCGAGCAGGTGCGCACCCTCCAGCGCGAGGGCGGCGCCCGCGCCGGACAGCAGCGTCGCGCAATAGCCGGCGTCGCCGACCAGCGCGACCCGGCCGTTCGACCAGGTCGGCATCCGGACCTGGCTCACCGCGTCGAGATAGAAGCCCGCGTCGGCGCTCGCCTGGTCCAGCAGGGTGGGCACCTGCCAGCCCAGATCGTCGAAGTAGCGGTGCAGCAACGACTTCTGCGCGTCCTGGTCGCGATGGTCGAAGTCGAGCACGCGGGGCTCGCGGAAGGCGAAGAACGCGGTCGCCAGGTCGTGGTTGCCCGAGCGGTAGACGCCGGCGACCTTGCCGGGCGTGTTGTACAGGACCACCGAGCGCGGGCGGCCGAGGTCGGCGGCGACGCGGGCGGTGGCGAAGTAGATGCCGAGATGGTGCAGCGCGTCGGCTTCCGGTAGGACCGCGAGATTGCGGACCCGCGAATGCAATCCGTCGGCGCCGATCACCAGGTCGAACTCGGCTTGCTTGCCGCTGTCGAAGGTGACGTCCACGCCGTCGGGGCGCTGGGCGAGGGTGGCGATCGAATCGCCGAACGTGTAGTCGACGTCGTCGGCGGTGGCGTCGTAGAGCACCCGGGCCAGGTCGCCGCGCATGATCTCGAGGTCGCCCTCGGTGTTGAAGGTGCTGGTCGGCATGCCCGCGACGCGGCGGTCGGCGGCGTCGACGAAGGTCAATTCGCGGATGTCGGTGGCCCGTTCGCGCAGGGCGGGCAGGATGCCCATCTGCGTGGCGATGCGCACCGAGTCGCCGCGGAGGTCGACGCCGTTGCCGCCGTCGCGCAGGGTGGGGGTCCGCTCGACCACCGTGGGCCGGAAGCCGTTGCGCGCCAGCCAGAAGGCGAGGGCGGGGCCGGCGATGCTGGCGCCGGAGATGAGAACGCGGGGGTTGTTCGGCACGGTGGCCTCCTCGATATCGATACTGACCGTTGGTCAGTCCTGAAGGTAGATCACTGACCGACGGTCAGTCAAGCGGTAGGATCGAGCCGTGAGTGAAGAAACGACGCCGAATACCCAGGCGCGAATCCTCGAGGTGGCGATGGCCTTGTTCGCGGCGCATGGCTATCACCGCACCTCGGTGCGTGCGATCGCCGAGCAGCTGGGCCTCAGCAAGGCCGGCGTGTTGTACCACTATCCGAGCAAGTACGACATCCTGGCCGGGCTGGCGGAACCGCTGCTCACGGCCATGGAGTCGACCGTCGCCGAGGCGCGGCATCCCGATCCGTGCGAGGCGCGGCGGCGGGTGATCCACGGGTTGCTGGAGACGTTCATCGACTATCGCTACCTGCTCCGGCTGAACGTCAACGATCTCGCCTTGGCTGCTCCCGGAAGCATTTTCGATCGTTTCCGGGACACCATGATGCAGGCGAATCTGCTGGTCGCCGGGCCGAACGCGACCTTCGCCGAACGGGTGCGGGCGAGTCAGGCGATCGCCGGACTGAGCGATCCGGTCGTGCTGTACGCGGAAGCGCCGGTCGAGGAGTTACGGACCGAGGTGCTCGAAGGTGTGCGGCTGCTGTTGTCCGTCGATCCCACGCCGGCGACCGGGCAGCGGGGGCGTCCTGCTGCGATGACTCCCGACCTGGTCGCGCAGGCTCGTCACCTGCACGAGGTGGAGAAGCGCAGCGTTCCGGACGTCGCGCGGGTGCTCGGGGTCTCGCGCGCGACGGTCTATCGCTATCTCAAATAGAATATATTTTTGAGACGATATTTTTGAGACAGTGCAGCGGCTTCGCGGCGCCGCTGGAGGGTGTCGGTGGGCGGCGGTAGCGTCGGGATATGGACGAGACCTCGGGCGGTGACGGGTACCGGGAGTGGCCGTCGCGGTTCGGGCAGGCGGTCGTGTGGACGCGGACGGTGCGCGCGCAGGACGCCGGGATGCCGGTGTTGCCGGACGGCTGTATCGATCTGTTGTGGGTCGGCGGACAACTCGTCATCGCCGGGCCGGATACCCGGGCCTTCCGGCCGCGGGCCGCGGTGGGGACGCGGTACGTCGGGATCCGGTTCTTTCCCGGGACGGCGCCGGCGCTGCTCGGGGTGCCCGCGGACGAATTGCGGGATCGGCGGATCGAATTGGCCGACGTGTGGTCGTCGGGGACGGTGCGGCGGCTGAGCGAGGAACTCGGCGAGGCCGGCGATCCGGCGTCGGCCCTGGAGCGGATCGCCCTGCGGCGAGCCGCGGAGGTGTCGCCACCCGATCCGGTGCTGCGTCGAGTGGTGACGGCGTTGGACGCGGGTTGGTCGGTGGGTGCGACCGCCGATGCGGCCGGGCTCAGTGCGCGGCTGTTGCATCGGCGTTCGCTGGCAGCGTTCGGTTACGGACCCAAGACCTTGGCGCGGGTATTGCGCATGCAACGCGCGCTGGCGGCGGCGCGGCGCGGGGTGTCGTTCGCCGACACCGCGGCCGCCACCGGCTTCGCGGATCAGGCCCATCTGGCCCGGGAGGTGCGTGACCTCACCGGAATGCCGTTGGGGCAGGTGCTGACTCGGTCGGGTGCCGCGGCGTCGGAACGCAGCGGCTCGCTGTCGACGGTGATCTGACGGGCCGGAGCACCCGCCGACGATGTGACCGATCGGTCAGCGAATGCCGCCCGGCTTGCGCGGTTCAGTCGGCGGTGGGGAGCGTCGCGTAGAGGTCGACGCCGTTTCCGTCCGGATCTTGAATGACGGCGTAGCGCTGGCCCCAGAACGCATCCCACGGCTTCATCTCCCCGTGGTATCCGGCCTCGACGAGTTCCGCGTAGACCGAGTCGACCTCGGCGGGATCGGCGCAGCGGAAAGCCAATCCGATGCGGCCCGCACTGCTCGGGGGCTGCCAATCGGTGTGGAAGGACTTGATCGTGGCCTCGGTGTCGAGGGCCAGCCGGAAACCACCCGGCAGCACCGCTTCGGCGTGCGGCGCCGTCGCCGAACCTTCGGGAAAGTCGAGCCCGAGGCGGCGATAGAACGCGACCGAGGCCCCCATATCGGAGACAACGATGCCGACGACGTCGAGTTGTGGAGTCATACCCGAACCGTAACCACTCCGCCCCCGCCGGTCTTGAACGAATCGGACAGCACCCGGGTTGCTTCGCACACGCGGTTCGCGCGGCACACACGCACCGGCATGCGGCGGGTGTGTGCCGAACGAAGCGGATGTGCGAAGCCGCTCAGCGGGCGAGCGCGGGGACCAGTTCGGCGATGAGGTTTTCGACGAGGATTTGGATGCGGTCGCGGATGGTGCGGATTACGTCGATGGTTTGGCCGGAGGGGTCGGGTAGGACCCAGTCGCGGTAGCTGATGCCGGGGAAGAAGGGGCAGGCGTCGCCACAGCCCATGGTGACTACCACGTCGGAAATGCCGACTGCGTCCATGGTCAGGGGCTTGGGGGTGCGGGCGGAGATGTCGATGCCGACCTCGGCCATGGCCGCGACGACTACCGGGTTGAGCGCGTCGGCCGGCGCGCTGCCTGCCGAGCGGACGTCGATCCGGTCGCCGGCGAGCGTGCTGAGAAACCCGGCGGCCATCTGCGATCTGCCCGCGTTGTGCACGCAGATGAACAGCACGCTGGGCTTGTGCGGCATAGAAGCGCCTTTCGTGAGCTGACCTGAAGCAAGGATTGTCTGTGCTGCCAGATAAGGGTTATCCGGCGTGTTGGGGCCGAAACGCTGTCGAAGCGTACGGGATACGTATACCAGCGCGACGAAGATCGTTACTGCGGACAGGTCCTCGTCCGCATTGACGCCCCTTGACGGGCCGGGTCTTCGCACCCGATTCGCCTCGAAAGCTGTTGTTGCACAGCCCTTTATAGGATAGGTGCGGATCGCGCCGGTGTCGCGTTCGCGGAGCGCGATCGGACAGAGTTACCGGACTGGTCGGTTTGTGGGAGCCCCGAAAGCCATTGCCACACAAACAAAAACGGCGCTGCGGCCGGTAGTGGCCGCAGCGCCGTCGAGGGGAGCCTCAGATCGGACGGAAGTCGATCATCTTGCGCAGCCGCGCCCGATCCCGCTCCAGGCGACGGGCCTCGTAGGCAATCGGGAAGTATCGCACGCGTTCCGGCAGCAGCGGAACGGCCCGCGCGATCACCCAGCCGAGCGCCCGCAGCTTGCGCTCGTCGGACTCGCTCCAGGTCAGTCCGAGCTTCGCCCTGGCGACCTCGGGGGTGGTGCCGACCGTGACGAAGTACTGCATCCGGCCGACCGGCGCGACCGCCCGCCGCCAGATCGGCGCGAAGACGCGCGGCAACTGCTTCGGCGGCGCGACGGACCGGATCACCCGCAGATAGTCGCGCGCGGTCCCGGTGGCCTCCAGTTGATTCGCCACCATGTCGTTGAAGAAGGTCTCGAACTCGGCGTAGCCGGCCGGAATCTCCTTGGGCGCCACCGAGAAGTTGCGCATCAGCTGCACCATCTCCTGGTAGACCGCCTCCTTCTCGGCCGCGGAGAGCGGGTTGCGGGCGAAGTACTTCGCGTTCTCGGCGAAGGCGAACGTTCCGGTGTGCAGCACCCAGGCCCACGGCCCGGAGGCGAGCGCCTTGTGCCGGACGCCGTGCGCGTCGGTGGTGTTGAGCGAGGCGTGCATGGTGCGCAGCCGATCCGCCTCGGCGAGCGCCTCCTCGCCGCCGTAGATCCACATCATCACCGACGCGATGCTGCGCAGGGCGCGGCCCATGGGGTCGGTGCGGAAGGTGGAGTGCTCGTCGACCACCGCGGAGATGCTCGGTTCCATGGTCTGCAACAGGAAGGCCGAGCCGGCGGTCAGTGAGAAGGTGATCAGGCCGGTTTCGTCCCAGAGCCGGGTGCCCGGTGCGAACGGGCGGCGCGGCGCGGGCGTGTGCGCGCTGGTGGATTCGAGGGCGGACACGGTCATCGTGATCTCCTTTGATCAACACCTAAAGCGATGAGAGGATTAGCGTAACATTCTCTCATCGTCTTTCGTAAGGTCAATCGAGCCCGGGTGACCCGGTGACGCCCCCTAGGCTCGGTGTCATGACGAGCGAGTGGCGCAGCCGCGACGGCCGCATCGGGGTGCTCACCGGGGCGGGCATCTCCACCGACTCCGGTATTCCCGACTTCCGCGGCCCGCGCGGCGTGTGGACGAAAGACCCGATCGCCGAACTGCTTTCGACCTACGACAGCTACCTGGCCGACCCGGAACTGCGGCAACGCGCGTGGCTGGCCCGGCGCGACAACCCGGCCTGGCAGGCGCGGCCCAACGCCGCGCACGTCGCGCTGGCAGAGCTGGCGCAGGCGGGGCGCGCGGTCACGATCATCACCCAGAACATCGACCGGTTGCATCAGCAGGCCGGATCGCCGGCCGACCGGGTAATCGAGATCCACGGCAACATGTTCGAGGTGGTTTGCGTCGAATGTGATTACCAGACCACGATGGCCGCGACCCTCGACCGGGTCGCCGCGGGCGAGGCGGACCCGCCGTGCCCGCAGTGTGGCGGCGTACTGAAATCGGCGACCGTCATGTTCGGTCAGCAGATGGACCGGCGCACCATGCTGAAGGCCGCGCTCGCCGCGCAGACCAGCGCCATCTTCCTGGCCATCGGCAGCTCACTCCAGGTCGAGCCGGCGGCCTCGATGTGTGCCGTCGCCGTCGAGAACGGCGCGGACCTGGTCATCGTCAACAACGAAGCGACGCCGTACGACTCGATGGCCACCGAGCTGGTCCGCGAACCCATCGGCGCCGCGGTCCCGCGCCTGGTCGCCGAGATCCTCGCCGCGCGTGGCTGATTCCGTCAGTCGATCGGGCCGAGCACCCGGTTCAGGTAGGCGTTGCTGAACCGGCCCTTCGGGTCGAACCGGCGGCGCACCTCGGCGAAGCGGTCCCAGTCGGGGTAGCGCTCGCGCAACGTGTCCGCGGTCTGGAAGTGCCGCTTGCCCCAGTGCGGGCGTCCGTCGTACTTGTCGAACACCGCCTCGCAGGCCCGGAAGTACGGCTCGTAGGCCATGCCGCGGTACTGGTGTACCGCGATGTAGCAGGTGTCGCGCCCGGTGGCGGGGGAGAGGAACGCGTCGTCGGGCGCGACCCAGCGGATCTCGATCGGCATCGCGGTGTGGAAGTTCGTGGCGACGTTCTTGATGTCGCGGATCGCGGCGGCGGCGTGCTCGCGCGGGATCGCGTATTCCATCTCGGTGAAGCGGAGCAGGCGCGGGGACGCGAAGACCCGGTAGGAGCGGTCGACCTGACGACGGTAGCTGCCCGCGTAGGCGGCTCCGCGCTGGATCATCGGCACCAGTCGAGGCTGCCAGCGAGCGAGCTTGCACAGCGCGTCGAAGGTGTAGTTGGACACCAGGATGTCGGTGAACCAGTCGGCGGCCTTGCTGCGCGGCTGCTCGACCAGTTCGACCGGGTTGTTGCGCTTGGTCATGGCCAGCGGGCTGTGGCCGAACATGTAGAACTCGAAGTGCTCGTTGTCGTCGACGTAGGAATCCAGGTCGGCCAGCAGGTCCTCGACGGGGACTGGGCGCTCGATGCCCTCGAGCACGAACGACGGCACCAGTTGCAGCGTCACCGCGGTGATCACGCCGAGCGCGCCGACGCTGACCCTGGCCGCGCGCCAGCCGTCCGGGTCGGTCTCGGCGTTCAGCTCGACCCGGCTGCCGTCGGCGAGCATCAGCTCGATGGAATGCATTGCGGCCGAGAGGTTTTGCAGGGTGGACCCGGTGCCGTGGGTGGCGGTGGCGGTCGCGCCGGCCACGGTCTGTACGTCGATGTCGCCCAGGTTGGGGAAGGCGAGGCCGTGCTCGTGCAGCTGGTTGCTCGCGGCGTTGAGGGTGATGCCCGCTTCGACCCGGACGCGTCCGGTGGCGGTGTCCACGTCCAAGACGCGGTTGAGCGCGGCGAGGTTCAGCAGCACGCCGTCGGTCAGGACGGTGTCGGTGAACGAGTGTCCGGCGCCCGCGACGCGCACGATCTGGCCGGCGTCACCGGCCCGGCCGAGGATCTCGGCGACTTCATCAGCAGTGCGCGGGGCGGCGATGGTCGCCGGTGCGCACTGTTGATCGCCAGCCCAGTTCACCCACGAGTTGGTCATGTGTCCAACTGTAGGGGATCATTGTGTGATCTGGCCTACCTATAACGCAGTTGTTACCTTTTGCGTCCCTGGCACGCGCCCTTCGCCTGTTCCACCTCGGTGTCGTTCAGCGGCGGTACCAGCAGTTGCTGCGGCGGGGTGCGATCGGAGCGCACGCCGTTGAGCACGATGGCCATATAACGCTGCCAGACGTCCGGGTTGACCGGCCGGGCGAACTCGGCGATGCCGTCGACCATGTGGATCAGCGCGAAGAAGTCGGAGGGCTCGATGCCGGGCGCGAGCACGCCGGCCTCGCGGGCCCGGTCGACGATGCCGGTGACGGTCGGCTTGATCCGGTCGCGCACGACGACGAACCGGTCGACGTCGTCCTCCAGTTCGAGCATCACCTCGCTGAAGCCACGGTTCTTCGCCATATGGCGGCAGGCGTATTCGAAGAACTCGACGAGGCCGAACCAGGGATCGGCGTGCCGGAGGGCGGATTCGGCCGCCTCGGCGAACTCGGTGATGCTCTGTTCGAAGACCTCGGTGATCAGTTCCTTTTTGTTGGCAAACCGCCGGTAGACGGTGCCGACGCCGACGCCGGCGCGTTCGGCGACGTCGTCGAGGGTGATCTCCAGTCCGTGGTCGGCGAACAGTTCGCGCGCCGCGGCGATGATCCGCTGTTGGTTCCGGGCGGCATCGGCACGCAGGCGCCGGGGTGGAGAGAGGGCCGTGGCGTGATTCACACCCACATCCTATCAAGTATCGGGATTAAGCGGAGGCGTTCTCTCCGTTATGGTGGTAGCTTCTAACAGTAACCGGAGGCGTCAACTCCGCATCAATACTTGAGACAAAGGGGACACATGACTACCACGTTCGACCGTGGGGCACCCGCCCCCGCGAAACCGGATCAGGGCCGTCGCGGCTCGCACGCCCTGCGTTGGTGGGTGCTCGCCGTCCTCGGCGTGGCGCAGCTCATGGTCGTGCTGGACGCGACCGTCGTGAACATCGCCCTGCCCGCCGCGCAGCGCGACCTCGGCTTCAGTGACGGCGACCGCCAGTGGGTGGTCACCGGTTACGCGCTCGCGTTCGGCAGCCTGCTGCTGCTCGGCGGGCGGCTCAGTGACCTCTTCGGTCGCCGCAACACCTTCATCATCGGCCTGATCGGCTTCGCCGGCGCCTCCGCGGTCGGTGGCGCGGCCACCAGCTTCGAGATGCTGGTCGCGGCCCGCGTCGGCCAGGGTGTGTTCGGCGCGCTGCTGGCTCCGGCCGCGCTCTCCCTACTTACTGTCACGTTCACCGAACCGAGTGAACGAGCCAAGGCGTTCGGCATCTTCGGTGCGGTCGCCGGCGCCGGTGGCGCGATCGGCCTGCTGCTCGGCGGCATGCTCACCGAGTGGGCCAACTGGCGCTGGGTGATGTTCGTCAACCTGGCCTTCGCGGCCGTCGCCCTGGTCGGCGCGGTGCTGCTGCTGGCCAAGCACGTGACCACGAACCGGCCCAAGCTCGACATCCCCGGCACCGTCGTGGTGACCGCGGCCCTGTTCGGCATCGTGTACGGCTTCTCCCACGCCGAGTCGACCAGCTGGACCAACCCGGTCACGCTCATGTTCCTCATCGGCGGCGCGGTGCTCATCGCGGTGTTCGCCTTCCTGGAGACGAAGGTCAAGCACCCGCTGCTGCCGTTGCGGATCGTGCTGGACCGCACCCGCGGTGGATCGTTCCTGACCGTGTTCGTCATGGGCATCGGTATGTTCGCGATCTTCCTGTTCCTTACCTACTACATGCAGCTGAGCATGGGCTACTCGCCGATCAAGACCGGCCTGGCGTTCCTGCCGATGGTCGCGGCCATGGTCGTCTCGTCCACCACGGTGCCCTCGTTCGTGCTGCCGAAGCTCGGCCCGAAGGTCGTCATGTCCGGCGGCTTCCTGATCGCCGCCGGCGGTATGGCCTGGCTGACCCAGATCGGGCTGGAGACCGGGTACTCCTCGCACATCCTGCCCGCGCTGATCCTGCTCGGCCTCGGCCTCGGTGGTGCGATGTCCACCGCGTTCCAGGGTGCGACCTCCGGGGTGCACCACGAGGACGCCGGTGTGGCCTCGGCGATGATCAACACCAGCCAGCAGGTCGGTGGCTCGATCGGCACGGCGCTGCTCAGCACCATCGCCGCCTCGGCCGCCACCGACTACCTGTCGACCCGCACGCCGGATCCGCTGACCGTCGCGCAGTCCGCGGTCGAGAGCTACACCACCAGCTTCTGGTGGGCGACCGCGATCTTCGTGGCCGGCGCGCTGATCACCGCGGTGCTGATGCCGAACACGGCGCCGGTCCCGTCGGAGGGTGAGCCGGTGCTCGCGCACTGACGTTCCGCTCGAACGACACAGCGCCCGCATTCGAATCCGAATGCGGGCGCTGTGCTGTGTACGGACTCAGCAGTTACTGGGTGCGGGCAGGCCCGCGAACCGATCGCCGAGGTAGTTGAACGCGTTGATCGCGCCCGGTGCGATCGCGGTGCCGTGGTCGGCGCCGGGGATCAGGTCGAGCTGGACGCGCACGCCCTGGCTGCAATACCGGCCGAGGACGTCGCGCACGAGCTGCGGGGACACCTGGTCGTTGGCGCCGTGCCACTCGTAGATCGGGGTGCGCGGGACGCCGGGGTAGATCTCGATGCTGTTCTCGTGCAGGATCCGGACCACCGTCGGGTCGGCATCCATCGCGCCGTAGAAGACATCGCTGAAGCTCTTGTTCGCGCCCGCGTCGATGATCTGGCTGGTGCAGGCGTTGGCGATCTGGTCGCGCAGGGCGTAGCCGGCCGGGTTCAGGATCCGGTCCATCTGCAGCTCGGCCGGGTACTCCCGCTCGAGCCCGATGGCGGCGGCGAAGCCGAGACCGAACAGCGGGCTGCGCTGCAACCCGACGTCCTGGGCCAGCTTGCCGATGTTCATCGGGACACCGCCCTGGGCCGCGCCGACGATCGGCAATTCCGGCGCGTACTCCGGCGCGAGCGCCGCGGCGAATCCGGTCGCCATGCCGCCACCCGAGTAGCCCGCCATGCCGACCGGGCTACCGCCGAGATCGGCTGGGCCGAAACGCTTTACCGCGCGAATGCCGTCCAGGGTCAGCCGGCCGCCGAGCTTCGCGGCGCCGTAGGCGCTGGTCGGTCCGAGATGATCGGGCACGGCGACCGCCCAGCCCCGGGCCAGCAGCATGTTCAGCGCGGGCCCTTCCTGCATGGTGCCGTTGAAGATGCTGTGCGAGGGCGCGCACTGCATGCCGAGCGAGTTGACGAACGGCTGATACGACACGACCGGCCGGTTCATCCCGCCGCCCGGCGGCAGCAGCAGCGTGGTCATCGCGCCGATCGGCGCGTCGGCCGAATTGGTCGACCGGTAGAGCAGTTGCCAGGCCGTCGCGCCGGGGAAGCCCGCCGCGGGCACCTGCCTGCTGCGCATCACGTCGCCCGGCTGGAAGTTCGCGACATCCGGTGGCGCGGAATAGAAGCCGTCGCCGTCGGGCACCGGATAGATCGGGGCGGCCACCGCGGGAGCCAGGTGTCCGAGCCCGGCGGCCGCCGTCGCGAGGGCCACGATCGAGAGTCGACGCAAAGTGCGGCCGACGGCTAGTTGCCGTCTGCCTGATATTTGCTGAAGACCCGGTCGGCAGGGTTCCGCCGTTTCCGGGTGCGCATTCGGTTGTGCCCGCTGTGCCACCATCGTTGCTCCGACCTTGTGAGTGAGGGGTGGAGGCAACTTCGGCCAAACCTTCAGGCCATTCGTACGCGGAACTCGCCCCAATGTCAATGAACAACGCTGTTCGTAGGGCTGTGACCCGCAGGGTCCGGCTGAACGGACCGTCCGGTACACCCGATAACATGACTCGGGTGGCGTTCGCGCGGAGGGTCCCCTGGTCGACGCTCGGGGTAAATGTCATGGGATGCTTTGCTATCGGGATTCTGATGGTTCTGCGCATCGGGGTGTGGGTAGCCCACAGACTGCTGCGTCCCGTTCTCGGTATCGGAGTGCTCGGCGGCTTCACCACCTTTTCCACCCACCGGCTCGAGGTTCGTAGACTGCTCGAATCGGGCGCCGCGGTCCAGGCG
Organism: Nocardia sp. NPDC051756; assembly: GCF_040681495.1. Classification (NCBI taxonomy): domain Bacteria; kingdom Bacillati; phylum Actinomycetota; class Actinomycetes; order Mycobacteriales; family Nocardiaceae; genus Nocardia; species Nocardia sp. NPDC051756. Next base: position 143,143 of record NZ_JBFAYV010000001.1, read on the forward strand.
CCCGGCTCCCGCGGGGGAGCGGTGGTGGCGTCGTCGGGGTGGACAACTGGATTCACTCGGCAGGCAACGGCACGACGGAAGGGGGCCAGGCAGTGGGAGAAGCAGGACAGTGGCAACCCGCGGCGCGACTGACGGTGCTGCTCGACGAGGACGACAAATGGCGGCACACGCCGCTGTACGCGGAGATCGTCCGGCGCGCCCGCGACACCGGCCTGGCCGGCGCGAGCGTGTGGCGCGGCATCGAGGGGTACGGCGCGTCCTCGCGGATCCACACCACGCGCGTACTGGACCTGGCCGACCATCTGCCGCTGGTGCTGATGCTGGTCGACGAACCGCTCCGGCTGCGCGCGTTCGTCGAACAGAACGCGGAGCTGTTCACCACCCTGAATGTCGCGCTCTCGCCACTGGAACTGTGGCAGGGAGCCGCCCGATGACCCTGCCGCTCGTCGGGCCGGGCGCGGTTGCGCACCGCGTAGACCGTGTCGTACCAGCACGTTTCGCTTCTCTGCTGCCACTGGGCGCGCTGACCGTTAGCATTGTCGGTTCGGCGCTGCTCGGTGGATTGATCGGCGCGGGTGCGGGCAACCGGCTGCTGGGAACCAGTGTCGCGGCCGGCCTGATCGCGGTCTTCGTCGCCGCGTCGACGACACAGTGGTTGTGCCCATGATTCTGATGACGAGCAGGGCACAGCCGATACGGAAGGGAGACCCGAGCATGGCCCATGATCGAGCAGGGCGACTCGCGCGTCCCACCGACCTGGAAGACATCGCACATCTGGTCACGGCGTACTACAGCCGGATTCCGGATCCGGAGGTTCCGGCGCAGCAGGTGGTTTTCGGTACGTCGGGACATCGCGGCTCCAGCTTGGACACCGCGTTCAACGAGGCACACATCCTCGCGATCACCCAGTCGATCGTGGAATACCGTGCCACGCGCGGGATTACCGGTCCGGTGTATCTGGCCAGGGACACGCACGCGCTGTCCGAGCCGGCCATGGTCACCGCGCTCGAGGTACTCGCCGCCAACGACGTGACCGCGATGATCGACGCCCGCGACCGGTACACGCCGACGCCGGCGCTGAGTCATGCTGTGCTGCGCCACAATCGGGGCGGCACCCGGAACCAGGCCGACGGCATCGTGATCACCCCGTCGCACAATCCGCCGCGCGACGGTGGCTTCAAATACAACCCGCCGCACGGTGGTCCGGCCGACAACACCGCCACCGACGCGATCGCCGCGCGCGCCAACGAGCTGTTGCGCGACCGCATGTCCGAGATCAAGCGGACCACGCTGCAACACGCGCTGGAAACCAACGTCCAGCGCTACGACTACCTCGACCACTACATCGCCGACCTGCCGAATGTGTTGAACCTGGACGCGATTCGCGGCGCGGGCATCCGGCTCGGCGCCGACCCGATGGGCGGCGCGAGCGTCGACTACTGGGAAGAGATCGGCCAGCGCTACGACCTCGAGCTGGAGGTGGTCAACCCGTTCGTCGACCCGACCTGGCGATTCATGACGCTGGACAGCGACGGCAAGATCCGGATGGACCCGTCCTCGCGCTACGCGATGGCCTCGCTGATCGCGATCAAGGACGACTACGACCTGTCCACCGGCAACGACGCCGACGCGGACCGGCACGGCATCGTCACCCCCGACGGCGGGCTGATGAACCCGAACCACTTCCTCGCGGTGGCGATCGAGTATCTGGTCGCGAACCGGATGGGCTGGGACGCGCTCACCAAGATCGGCAAGACGGTGGTCACCTCGTCGATGATCGATCGGGTGGTCAGCGTGCTCGGCCGCGACGTGCACGAGGTGCCGGTCGGCTTCAAGTTCTTCGTGCCCGGATTGTTCAGCGGCAGCCTCGCTTTCGGCGGTGAGGAGAGCGCGGGCGCGTCCTTCCTGCGGATGGATGGCACCGTCTGGACCACCGACAAGGACGGCATCCTGCTCGCGCTGCTGGCCGCCGAGATCGCCGCGGTCACCGGCCAGAGCCCGTCCGCGCGCTACGTCGAACTCGAACGCCGCTACGGCAGTCCGGCCTACGCGCGGATCGACGCCGCCGCGACGGCGGAACAGAAAGCCCTCCTGGCGAAGTTGACTCCGGACATGATCACCACCAAGGAGATCGCCGGTGAGCCCATCACGTCCGTGCTCACCCGAGCGAAGGGCAACGGCGCGCCGCTGGGCGGCCTCAAGGTGACCACGGAGAACGCGTGGTTCGCCGCCCGGCCGTCCGGCACCGAGGACAAATACAAGATCTACGCGGAGTCGTTCCACGGACCCGAGCACCTCGCGCAGGTGCAGGCGGCCGCGGAGGAAGTGGTGGGACAGGCGCTAGGCGGTGAGTAGATCGTCGGCAGTCGGCACGGCCCGGTCCCACGGCCGGGCGGAGCCACTGCCCATCGAGATCTGGGTGCTGGTCGGCGGCGCGTTCGTCATCGCCATCGGGTTCGGGCTGGTCGCGCCGGTGCTGCCGCAGTTCGCCCGCAGCTTCGGCGTCGGGGTCGCGGCGGCCTCGGCGATCGTGAGCGCGTTCGCGTTGATGCGGTTGTTGTTCGCGCCGGTCAGCGGGCGGTTGGTGCAGCGGCTGGGGGAGCGGTCGGTATATCTCGGCGGTCTGTTGATCGTCGCGGTGTCGACCGGTGCCAGCGCGTTTGCCCAAAGTTACTGGCAGCTGATGGTTTTGCGGTCGCTCGGCGGAATCGGGTCGACCATGTTCACCGTGTCGTCGCTGGCGCTGGTGATCCGGATGTCGCCGCCCGCCGCGCGCGGCCGGGTGTCCGGGCTGTGGTCGACCGGCTTCCTGATCGGGTCGGTCAGCGGGCCGCTGGTCGGCGGGGCGTTGTCCGGGTTCGGCCTGCGGATGCCGTTCCTGATCTATGCGGCCGCGTTGCTCGTGGTGACCGTCGCGGTGTATCTGGCGCTGCGCAATTCGCAGCTGGCCGCGCCGGAACCCGTTGGCGGACTGCGGATGATGTCGTTCCGGGAAGCGTGGGCGCGGTCGGAATATCGGGCGGTGCTGTGGTCCAACTTCGCCAACGGGGCCGCGATATTCGGTGTGCGCATGGCGTTGGTGCCGTTGCTCGTCGTCGAGGTGCTGCATCAGACGCCCGGCATGGCCGGGGTCGCGCTGACCGTGTTCGCGGCGGGCAATATCGCGGTGCTCTTCCTGGCCGGGCGGTACTCCGATCGCTGGGGGCGCAAGCCCTTCCTGATCGCCGGCTCGCTGATCTGTGCGCTCGGCACCGCCGGACTCGGTGTGGCGGACACGCTCTCGTGGTTGCTCGCCACCTCGTTCGTGGCCGGTCTCGGGGCGGGCATGTTCACGCCGACCCAGCAGGCCGCGGTCGCCGACATCATCGGCCCGAACGCCCGGGGTGGGCCGGTGCTGGCCGGCTTCCAGATGGCGGCGGATCTCGGGACGGTGCTCGGTCCGGTCGCGGTCGGTGCGCTGGCGCAGCAGGCGTCGTATGGTTTGGCGCTCGCGGTCACCGGTGCGCTGCTCGCCGTCGCCGCGGTGGCGTGGGCGGTGGTGCCGGAGCCGTTGCGTAAGCGGGAAGAGCCGGTGCGTAAGGCGGAAGAGTGCGACCACATCTGTGGTGCGGACGGGGCAGATCATCAGTTGGCCGGGCAGGATGCCGAGGTCGAGCACGCGGTGAACGACGTGGCCGGCGCGCCCATCGCCGACAGCCCGGTGCCGCCGATCGCCGAGCCGGTAAGCGCTGACCGCGCAGAGACGGGCAGCGGCCCAGCTCGACGCGATGCCGACGTGGACACCGAACCCACTGCGCGCGATTCGGTCGCACGGTAATTTCTGCGCGTCGCGGCAACTGAAGGCGGCTTCCGCTCCGTCGACGCGAGACCATGCGCAGGCTCAGCCAGATGTGCGGAATTTCGCAGCTGGTGGGGGTTGGCGACGGGGTTCCGCCTCGGTTGCGGCAGAGTGTTGGGGTGAGCGAATCGCGTTCGAACTACACCCCGCGGCCCATGTCCAGCAAGACCACCTACGCGTTGGGCGCCGTCGCCCTGGCGCTGATCGTGGTGATCGTCATCTTGGCGATCCGTGGTGGGCACGACGAGGCGAGCGTGCGTAACGACGGGTACGGGTCCGCGCATGATCCCGGCGTGCGCGTGCTGCTGGAACCGGACGGTTCGATTCTGCTCGGCCAGCCCACCGCTGTGAAGACGATCGATATCTTCGAGGATCCGATCTGCCCCGGTTGCGGGAACATGGAGCGCATCTACGGCCAGGAGATCGCGCAGAAGATCGACGAGGGCAAGCTCGCGGTGCGCTACCGGCTGGTCAACTTCCTCGATCCCCGCTCGCGCAGCAAGGATTACTCGACGCGGGCGGTGGCCGCGAATCAGTGTGTCGCAGAGGGTGGTTCGGGTCCGGTGTATTCGAAATTCCACACGGAACTGTTCACCAGCAAGCGCCCGAGTGAAGGCGGTGCGGACCTCAGCAACGACGAACTCGCCGCGGTCGCCCGCGTCGCCGGCGCCCCGGAATCGGTGTTGCAGTGCATCTCCACCGGCGCCAAAGTCGATGGCGCCCGCACCAGCGCGAACGCCACGACCGATGCCCTCGGCGCGGCGCTGAATGGCTCCGCGGCTACCCCCGCCGTATTCGACGGGAAGACGAAAATCGATGTGAACAACGAGGACTGGCTGCAGGTTCTCGCTCCGTGATGTCGCTTTGACACAGATCGGTCAAATGCGCCGCGCGGTATCCACTTGCGTGGCTACGCTTTTTGCAAAGCGGTCAAGTGTCCGGTATCGCGCGTAAGCGTAAAGGGATGAACGATGACGAATTCCGAGTCGGCCCCAGTCGAGTTCGACGTGTCCAAGCCGAGTATCTCGCGGGTCTACGACGCGCTGCTCGGCGGCAAGGACTACTACCCGTCTGACGAACACGTCCTAGACCATTTGCGCGCGACCATGCCCGAGGTCGATGAACTGGCCAAACTGAACCGGGCCGTCCTCGGTCGCGGGGTCAAGTACCTGGCCGGCGAGGGTGGGCTGAAGCAGTATCTCGACCTCGGCGCGGGGCTGCCCACCATGGAGAACACCCACCAGGTCGCGCAGGCGTTGCAGCCGGAGGCCAAGGTCGTCTATGTCGACAAGGACCCGATCGTGCTCGCGCACGGGCGCGCGCTGCTGGGCGAGAACGGTCAGACGCGAGTCATCACCGCCGACCTACGCGACCCCGCCGCCGTGCTGGCCCATTCCGACGTGCAGAGCATGATCGATTTCTCTCAGCCGGTGGCGATCATGCTGGTCGGCATGCTGCATCACCTGCACGACGACGAGGATCCAGAGGGTGTCGTCGACGGATACCTCGACGCCGTCCCCGTGGGCAGTCATCTGTTCATCACCCACTTCCTCGACACCGGCGACGAATCGCGGGCGCTGGAGAAGTCGTTCCTCGACTTCCTCGGCACCGGGCGCTTCCGCACCCGCGAGGAGATCCTGCGGTTGTTCCGCGGCTGCGAACTGGTCGAGCCCGGCCTGGTGCCGTTGTCGCATTGGCGACCGGACGGCATCGTGCGGGACAAGTTGACGCTGGTCGAAGAGATCATCGTCGGCGGGATCGCCATCAAGTCCTGAGCTCGGGGGCCGGACCGGACACACCACCTGGTCACGGCCCGGCCCGCTCGACGCGGGCGATCCGACTCCAGGAGTTCCCCGGGACCGCGGACGCCGAGCATTCGGTTGGTCCGGGGGCCGAGCCGGCGACCGTGTCGCAGACTCGGCCCGCTCGGCGCGGTATCCGGCTTCCCCAGTCAGCCGGACAGCCGCGCGCCGAGCATTCGGTGGGTCGGAGGGCCGGGCCGTCGCATCCACCACCGACGACCCGGCCCGTTCGACGGGCGCGATCGGATGTTCCCCCTGCATCGCGCGCGTCGTTTCGTGGGGCCGAGCCGCCGACTCCACCAGCCGGCGGCTCGGCCCGTTCGACGGCGCGGTCCTGCTTCCCCAGTCGGCCGGGACCGCCGCGCGTCGAGTCTTCAGTTGGTCTGTGGGGGAGGGTATTTCGCATCTGTCCGGACCCTCCCTGTTGTCTACGCCGGGTTGATCGCGGGAGTTGTTGCGTCGTCGGGGATTTCGTCCTCCGGGGTGATTCGGCAGAGTTGGCGGTGGACCAGGACGTGGCCTCGGAATGGGTAGGCGACATCGTCGGGTCGGTCGATCGAAGGTGTTGGTGCGCTGACCTTCTGGGTGACCGGCAGGTCTATATCGTTGTGCGGGAACAGGTATCGTGCACCTTCACGGGACGTGGTGTATATGTCGCCGGTGGGTGCGGTCCACTGCAACCGATCCGGGTCGGCCAGCCAGGTACCCCACGGCACTTTCTTGTTGTCTGCCAACGTTTTCAAGCGTTTATGACGGGCGCACAGCACCGTTGCGTCGGTGGTCGCGTCATCCAGTTCGGATTCGGCGGCGGGCATCGTGCACCCCGGGAACCGGCACATCCCGTCCAGCGCACGCACTTCCCGATCCAACGGCGGTGTCTCCGGATCGTCGGAACCCGGTCGCTCCGAAATCACTTGGAACCGAGCATGTTCCGCGATTGTCCGGGCCAACGCGGCATCGATCGGCCCGTATCCCGCTAGAAACGCGGGCGCGTCCCGCATATCCAGCAATGCGTCCGCCGCAATCCCGATCTGGATCAACGGCCGCCGCGGGGCCGCACCCGTCACCTCCTTCTGCGGACATCGCGCGCCACGCCCGCACGCGCACCGCAACTGTCCCGACCCGTCCGCCAACGCCACCAGCGCGTCCGCCCGCCGCTGCGGCATCGTCCGCGGATCGGCCGCACACACCTGCAGACTCATCTCCCGCAGCCGCATCGCCACCGTCTGCGCGCCGGCCGCGGGCAACAACCCGTCGAACACCGCCATACAGTCCTGCACCGCCCGAATCCGGACGTCCCGATCATCCTGCCGCCGCTCCCGCCGCCGTTGCGCCCCAGCGGGATCCAGCCGCCCCGCCCACCGCCGCGCCGCCTGCCGCAACCGCACCGGCGTCGTCCGCTCCGCCGTCGCCAGCAACCTCGGCTCCAACTCGCCGAGCACCTCCCTGGCCACCGCACGCGTGTTGTCGATGATCACCCGCACCTTCGCCAGGTCGATCCGCCCCGCCGCGAACTCCGCCCGCGTGCGCGGCAGCCAATCCTCCAGCGCCAGCCCGACATCGATCATCGCGGCCGTCGACCCCTCGTCGACCCGCAACGCCACCGCCGCCTCCGTCGCCGCGAACTCACCCGCCCGCACCCCACCGGGCCCAGGCTCCGCACTCACCGCCCGATGCCGCCGATACAGCTCCCGTACCGCGAACACCTCCGCCGCCTGCGCCGCCGCCGACGCCCCATGCGCAGTCCGAAGAGCATCGATCAGCCCCTCATCGCTCATGGCCTGAAAGTCCAGCACCGAGAGATCGCTTCCTTCGAACATGTGTTCGAGTCTACGACGCTCAGCCCCTCGCCGCTACCCCCGATTCAACGCGATTTGGCCGCCACCGCACCCGTGGTGTAACTTCGTTCAGGCAGTCAGGGAAACCTGAAAGCAACCCACTCGGGGCTATGGCGCAGCTGGTAGCGCACCACACTGGCAGTGTGGGGGTCAGGGGTTCGAGTCCCCTTAGCTCCACTTAAATCCCAGCTTAGGCTGGGATTTTTGCTTTCCGGCCGGAGTGCGTGACGGCCGAACTTCCAACTAATTCACAACTAAGCCGCTCGACGTGCTCGCGGTCACTCGTTGCTGACCGCCCGGCCCAACGGCAAGCAATTCGGCTTGCTGATAGCGATCGTGACACCTATGGCCGGGGTGTGCTTTCGGCACCCGGATCGCAGCATCGGTCACGTCGAGCGCCCGGGCCGCCGGCGCCCGACACCTCTCAGGGTGCAGGCGTCGAACTGCTCGAAGGTAGACGACGCGAAACCGGCGTGGAGTCGACCTCGTCTGTAGCGACGATCAAGACCTCCGCGACCTGGCCGTCCACCTAGACATGGGCACTAGGCATCCTCGGTCTGGCAGCCCGAATCCCCCCACAGCCGCAGAACGATCGCGTTGTGTCTGTCTGGTCTGCCAAGATTGATTCCGTAGGTGCAAACTGATCTACGGTGACCCATCCGCGAGCCACCGAGAGCATTGGAGTAAAGCCGATGGCGCGCGTTCGCAGAATTGATCCGAGCAAGCAGAACGTGAGACCCCATCGCATGGATGACGGTATCGACGCCGAGTACCGCGTGATCCGGGACGCCGACGGCTCCAACCTGGTGCACCTGACGGCTTTTGGCTCAAGCAGCCGGGGGAGCACACGCAAGAGCAGCCAGTCGCTACAGTTCGACAGGACCACTGCCGCGGAGCTACTCCGGATCTTCCTAGAGGCCGACCTTGTCTCCGACCTGGCCGCAGCCAGCTCTGCTGTGGCCGATCAACCCGAACCCGAGCAGTCCGTTCCCGACCTCGCCTACGTATCCGAAGGCAGCGAAGAGTCCGACTCTCCTAATGTCGGCGTCACCGAAGGGCTTGTGTGGGGGAAGCTGGACGACAGCGGATTCGAACGACTGCTCTTCGACCTTTTCAGGAGATTTCCCCGCTACCAGAATGTCGAGTGGCTGACGCATACCCGAGCGCCGGATCGTGGTCGAGACCTATCGGCTGAGCGGGTCATCGTCGATGACGGCGGAACGACGCGTACCGAGAGGGTGCTGATCCAAGCCAAACACTGGAAAACGAAGTCCGTAGGGCCAGTAGATATCTGTACGACGCTCGCGCCCATGCCGCTGTGGGAGCCTCCAGTGATTCGTGGATTGATTATCGCAACCAGCGGCCGCTTTACTGCCGACGCTGTGGCTCTTGCCGAGAAACACAATAATGACGGCAAACTGCCCTACCTCGAGCTGTGGCCCGACAGTCGCCTGGAAGCTCTGTTGGCAAACCATCCCGACCTGGTTTCGCGTCACGGACTTCGGAGGCAATGATCCGGCACAAACCCAGCCAAGGGCGACCGGCCCGGGATTCTGCCGATCGTTTCGTTCCTATCTGGTCCCCTTGAAACCGGCTTAGGCTGGGACTTCTTGTTCTCGGACCACCTTGGTGGCGGCCGAACATCCAACTGATTCACGACTAAGCCGGTCGGCTTGCTTGGCGGTCACTCGTTGCCGACCGCCCGGTCCAACGCGGCTGCTGCGGCAATGTGAACCCGTCCACGGGCCATGTAGTGACGCTGTGTCATGGCCGGGTCCGCGTGGCCGAGCATGTCCGCCGTCACTCGCGCCGAGAGCCCGGCGTCGTCGAGAATTGTTGCCACCGCACCCCCGGAAGCTGTGCGCCGTCACGTCATCGGGAATGGCGAGTGCATCGCGGACTCGCTGCCATTCATGGCCGACATTCTGCGGGTCGCGCAATGTCCATGCCGCAGAAGGAAACACCAGATCCAGGTTCTCTGTCTCCTTGGGCGGCGATGCCAGCTTTCGTGCTGCCAGATGCTTACGGCGACGCTTCAACATCTCCACTGCGAACTCAGGCAGCGCGATGGCACCCCGCCGGATCTTCGGGTCGTCTTCGCTCTCCACCCGCACCAGGCCCTTGCCCTTGATGCGCACAACTTTCCCGCTGGCTTGCAATGTGCGGCCATCCAGGTCGATGTCAGACCACAGCAGGCCCAGCGCTTGGCTGCGTCGCAGGCCGGTACCAGCGAGCAGCGTCACCCAGTCGGCCAGGTCAGCACTATCGCAATACTCCGACACCGAGGGCGGCGTGTACGACTTGACCGGTGTCTTCCGATCGCGTTCAGCGCGGGACAGTTTCCGTGGACACGGAACGTGTGATGTGCGCACCGCTGCCAGGATGAACGCAGCTCATCGACTGTGATGTCGCGCGAACCGCCGGTCCGGCCCTTAGCTTCGATGTTCTGTGCCAGCTCGGATTCGCGAACGGGGTTGACGCTCAACGCATCCCTGCGGACCGCGTAGCGGAACATCCCCGAGAGGACATTGCGACCCGTCCGCATCGAGGAAGGTCCCTTGGCGTGGCCGATCTCTTTGAGGAACGCCTCAACCGATGATGTCGTGACTTCCAGTAGGCGACGGCCGCCGAATGCTGTGTTGAACAGCTCCGCTGCCACGTCATACTGATCGATCGTTGTTTGGGATCTGCCCTGTTCGATCAGGTACGTCCGGTACTTGTCCCACAGTTGCCGAACTGTGGTGGAGTCCGACAGGTCTCCGCCCGCATCGACCCGGATACTGCGTACCGCAGCGAGCACGGCGTCCACCGCACGAGTGCCGTTGCGGTCTGGAATGTTTCGTCCTCGCGCGTCGAGCTTGGTAGGGGAGACGCGGACCAAGTCCCGCCGTTCGCCGGACGAGTCCCGCACCAGCACCCGGGCCTTCCACCGGCCGGGGGCAAGCTCGGTCAGCATCAGCTTTCCTGGCACGCCGATCGGGCGCGGTGGCCTTCCGCGCCTCATTTCGTCAGTCCGTGTCGACGTCCCGAGCGTCCAAGGCTGCGTCGAGTGCGTCTATGTCCCACCGGAAGTCCTTTCCGACCCGGCACTGACATACTGCCGCACCCCTTCGGGGCTTGCCATCTAGGGACCACGCAGACTCTATTGTTTTTCGGCAAGCGTGACCGAAATAAGACGCCGAGTCCTCTTGCCGAAGCTTGTTCTATGCCAAAATTTGAGGCGAATTCGGAAGGATAGAGAAACTATCACCAGCAGTGAAATGGACACGACCAGTACGTAGATATTTAGAACTGCATCGTTGCGACCTCCGAATATGTCGTCGATGCGAGCAGTTAGGGCTGCCCCCCAACCGCCTTTTTGATTGAACTCTTCGAGAGTATCGGATATTCGAGGCAAAAGAGCGAATAGGACTACCAGGAATCCGGCCGCCGATATCGCTACGGATCGCCGATTTTGCATCCGCGAGTATCTAGCAGAAACTAAGCTCTCGGAAGATTTCACCCGATCAAGCAGCCTGGAGTAAAGGACATGTGAGTCAAGTTTATTCAGTATCGCATCTACAATCGCAGGGCCGTCGACTCCTGTTAGGAAGTTTCTTCTATATTCTTGCAAACCTACCGCCAACATTTTCTGGGTCTTGAATAATTGACGATCTTTAATGACTGAGTTCGAGGTGATGCTGTCTATCTGTTCTAGCTGCTTGTTCTGTGAAAGTGCGGATTCTATCGGAATAAGCACGTACATATCATCTTCATAGTCCGGCTCTCGTCCGGTCCAGTCAATGTAGATAGCATTCCCGACGGATACCCAGAGTTCCTTGCTTGCAATCTTTAGATGATTTTCCAGCAGGCTCTCTATCGAGGATTCTTGGATTTCGACGTCACGCCTTAGTCGAAGCATCAGTGCCCCGAAGTCTTTCCGGTGCACTGCTTTTGCCTCGTTCCCTGCGCAGCATGCAGGCGCTCCTAGGGATAGTGTCGTATAGCAGGTCCAATCAACAGCTGCGCTGCGATTAGCCAGCTCCTCTACCGCACCTAGATAGTATTGGAAAATCGAACGTATAGTCAGCGGTCCGCGTTGGGACTCCGTTTCTCCTTCCCCTGGAAGTCTAATCCAGCGCTGGTTCTCAAACTGCTCGAGACCCAGGCCTTCTATGGATTTCTTGCTAGGTTTAACTCCATTCTTCCTCAAGTATTTGTCCATGACGGCAAAGGAAATTTTGGCAAAGTTTAGATGACGCATGCTGCTGTACATCGCTGCGCGAGCTTGGTTTACATTGAGCTGTTCCGCGAGTCCCGAACTGAGCGTCAACGAGCAAATTCCAGACCGGTGAATCATTAGTGATATTTCGATTGCATCTTCCTCCATATGATCCTCGCCGAAGAAAACTCTATTCAAAGCGAGTCGGAGGTACGGCTCACTCTCAAAATAGCGCGGAAAGTGTGATTCTTGTTCGATGCGTACGCGAAAAGCGCCGTCTATATGCTGGTTCACTAGACCAGATCGAACTAAATTGGACGAATCCTTGGCGGTTCGTAGGATATCTGAATACTTGGCATCCGCTTCCGCCTCACTCATTCTATTTTCATGACGCGATACAAGAAAACGCCACAGTAAACTGATCAAGGATATCGGCGAAATGCGCGCCAGTCGCCAGAAGCTCGGAGTGCCTCCCTCAATCTCTGCGACGAATGCCTCAAATTTCTCGGCCTTGTCGAGAAGTCGTTCCGATTCGGCAATTCTAGCGCTAACCTTCAGGTCGTCAGCGGCGGGACTCGCTGCAATCGAGGCGATGTTATTTTTCAAAAGGCGATCGGCTAGCTTGTAGATATTCAGCTCTGGTCCGAGATCGAACAGATACGAGTAGTGCGCGGCTCGGCCGGATAGGACTAGCGAATGACTCTGTACTATTTCGGCCTCTCGACGACTAGCGAGCGATTTTATCGGATTAGGTATCTTCATCGTTGTGAAGACCGCCGCGTCTTGCTAGCAGCCTGCGTGCAATTGCTGGTCAAGATGTTGGCCCTCCCTCTCGGCGTATTCGATGCGCATGACCGCGAGTATGACAGGTCGCACCGACATCACCGCGGGTCTCCATATGAATAAGCGTCCTGTGACGTTTACAGTACTTCGCGGTAGCTCGTCACCTTAGCCGAGCCAAGTGCCGAGTCGACCAGCGCGGAGAACCCGAGGTAGAGGTGAGCTAGCGAGATCATCGAGTTCAGGACGCAGTACTTGTAGAAGAGATCGTGGTCCTTCTGCGAGGTCAGATCAGCCAGCTCGTCACGGTGCTTGCCCCAGTGGATCGTGTCGCCATAGTTGTACTTGAGGATCAGGTCATCCGGTTCGACACCCTGGAACGACAGCACGGGCAGCGCCTTCTTGCGCGGGGTCTCGCGCCACTCCTTGTCTACGCGTTCGCATATCGCGGTCGCCATCGTCTTCTTCATGATCACCTTGCGGGCGGCGCCCCACTGGTTCAGCTGAGACTTGACCCGTGCTTTCTGGTCGGTGTCCAGCCCGCTACTGTCGAGTGCTCGCTGTAGAGCGGACATCGCCTTCGAGAACGACGCTTCATCACCGGTGTTGTGAACCTGGCGGAAGGTCGTAGACATGCCGCTGAACCTTTCATGGCTTGGTAGGGTCGCCGTCACCTTCGGCCCATCGAGGGTAAGCGACACGTTGAGCTTGCCACCCGAGGTGTTCATGACCGAGTAGCCGGCGAGTTGGCGACATGTATCGATGAACCGCTGGAGCACCGGAAGATCCGCTGGCCGCATGAAGCCGCGCAGTGTGGGGAAGTCGGCGGGTTCAGGTAGATCGAACAGGTAGATCAGCTTCTCCCAATAACGCGTGAAGCCAGATCGGTTCTGTGCGCATTCCAGTAGCGGGTGGTGGTGCTTGACCGTTACAGGATGAATCGTTTCTTCTACCAGCGACACTGTGTACTTGGACTCGAGCCGAGTCGGGAACCTCTGTACGTCAAGGACTTTCAGGACGAGATGAACCGGCCCCGTGTTAACCTGCACGATATCGCCGACCTCGGGCCGCTTCTCGGCTTTCTTCTGCTTGCGCTTCTGACGAGTCTGGTCCCTGAGCTGCCGCTGTTCACGGCGAAGACTCTTTTCGGCACGTTTGTTTCCCATTGCTGCTCTCTGCGTGTAGGGAGGCTGTCCGCAACCGATCAGTTTATCGGCGCAGCAGGAGCATGTAGCCCAGATGCAACCCGAGCAAGTGCGGCGATATCTGCCCTGCGCAGTCCGGGGGTGCCACCACCCTCATGTCAGCGTCGGTGCATCGCACTGGATCGGGATCGACGCGCTCATTGCTGTTCAATAGCTGCGCCCGATTGAAAGCTGGCGTGTCGTGCCTTCGACACGCAGAAGGAGTGGCAGGGCTGGTCCCAACTAAGTCCCAACTATGTTTCTCGACGCCATCCTGAGTCGAACGTCTATTCGGTTGTCACGGGTAGTCGATAGTTGCCATATCGCCAGTTCAGGCGTTATTTTCTTCTCGCTCTTGTAGTTCAGGATTGCTGGTGGTAGTCCTCACTTCTGGCAGTGTGGGGGTCAGGGGTTCGAGTCCCCCTTAGCTCCACTCCACTCGTAGACGGCCCATGCGCATGGAGAGCATGAGCCGTTCTCGTTTCGTCATGTTTGTGGGGGCGAAGCCCCTACGCCTCGCCCGGCGGGCTTTACCCCCGGGACCCCGTCCCGGTCCGCCAGTCCCGAAGCCGTGCCTGGTCGGTGATGTCGGCATCGGGTATCGCGAACAGTATAGGCGGCGTGCAGTTTCCGGTCGTCAACGCGACTGGCGGCCGCGTCCTGGTGCTCATGGTCGACGAGCCGGCGGTGTCTTGCCCCGGCCCTGCGGGTTCAGCGTTGATGAACTTCGAGGGCGGTGCGCACGGCGCTTTCCAGCGCGCCCTCGATCCAGGCCGGTTTGAGGCTGGTGTGGTCGCCGGCCAAATGGATTCTGCCCTCGATGGTTCGGGTGGCGGCGTGGTGTTCGTGTAGCTGGCCCGGGGTGGGGATGACGGCCTCGCCGAGGGCGTAGCGGGCGCGTTGCCAGGACTGGGAGACGCCTACGCCGGTGAATTCGGTGTCGACGCGGGGTCCGAACATGCGGCGCATTCCGGCGAGCGCGAAGTGCACGCGTTCGCTGTCGGTGAGCGAGTCCCAGCGCATGGCGTCGTCGGACCAGGTGTAGCTGGCCAGCACGACGCCGCCCTCGGCCTCGGGTACGTGGGAGGGGAAGTAGGTGAAGCGGTTGGGGCAGTCCGACACACAGCCGCCGCCGCGGAAACCAGTCGGGCCCTGCTCCCAGAACCTGGTCTTGAACTCGAGCAGCACTTTGGTGGCGGCGTCGTGATGCAGTTCGGTGATGGCCCGCCGCGTCGGGTACGACAGTGGGGGATCGAAGGTGCAGAAGCGGGTGGCGGTCAACGGAATCGCGAGAATGACGTAGTCACCCTCGAAGGTTTCGATCGGGTCGATCGGTGCGCCGTCGGTGTGTTCGTTGCCGGTTTCGGCTGTCGTCCATACCTTCACACCGCGGTCGTTCTGCTCGATGTGGGTCATGCGCTTGCCTTGATGCACCGCGGGACCGAGGTGTCGGGTCAGCGCGTCGGTCAGCGTCGCGGTGCCGCCTTCGAGTTCCCAGTAGCTGGCATCGGGTCGGATGAGGGCGTGGTCGACCATCGCGGAGATGACGCCGTAATGCAGCCGGGAGGTCAGATTCTCCAGGGTGCCCACCGCGGCCAGATGCGACAGACTCCAGCCGTGCTCCATCAGGTAGCGGTGGGTGGAGTAGTCCTCGTAGGTGTTGAAAACCTTTGCCCAGCCTTCGATCCGGCGTTCGATCGGCCAGTCGTCGGGCACGCCGACCTTGTGCAGCGCGCGGTCGAGCGCGGCCCGGGCGGGGGTGGTGAGGTCGATGCCGAAGCCGCTGTGCACCGCGCCGGGATCGCTCGCGTAGGCGGCGCGGCTGACGAGCTTGCCGTTCGTGTCGATCAGGGTGCGTCCGGCCGCGGGCGGCGGCCGGAACTCGGCGGCGGGACCGTTGGTCCACTGCTCGCCGGTGAACGATCGATAGGCGACCGGGGTGACCGGCGCGGAGCGGGCTTCGGTCGCCACGTCGGCGTTGTGGAATTGCCGCCGCCGCAGACCCAGCTTGTCGGCCAGGGCGAGCACCATCGGATGTGCGCTCGGCAGGCGCATCGCCCCGGCCTCGGCGTAGAGGGCCGGATCGGTGAACACGCCGCGGAAGGTCTTGACCCGGCCACCGGTTCGGCTGCCGTTGGCTTCGATCACCGTGACCTGATGCCCGGCGTCGGCGAGCAGCGTGGCGGCGGTCAACCCCGCAGGTCCGGCGCCGATCACCAGAACCCGTTTAGGTGTCGCGGCTTTCGGCAGGCCGGTGTCGATGAGTGTCCGCAGATACGCCAGCTTCAGGTCCTTGCCGTCCGCGTCGACCTGCAACATCTCTCTGGCCAGTTCGACACTGCGGTCCATCGACCGTATGGAATCGGTTCGGGCCGAAGGAGTTCCGCAGGCCACGGTCGATGCGCCCGCGGCCAACGCTCCCGCGGCGACCGCGGTACCGAACAGTGCACGCCGCCCGATCACAGTCTCTGCCATGCCCCGACCGATCCTCTCCACGGACCTCGACCCGGCTACTGGTTGCGAAGCGATCCGGACGCTACCGGACCGCCGGGCAGGTCAGCGGGAATGACGTTCGGCGCGTCGAGGCGACTGACGAGTGCATCGCTGCGCCGCAACATTCACCGATAGCCGCCCGCGGCATGGACGTGCGCCCCGACCATTGAGGGGGCAGGACCGGGTGCGCGGGCAGAACGGATGAGCCGATTCAGCCGAGTACTCGGGCCCGTAGTTGTGTCGTCCATTGCACGTATTCGACCTGCGTTCCGTCGGGGTGACGGAGGTAGGCGAATCGGCCGGTTTCGCCGTCGAAGGGGCCGCTGATGATGGTGGCCGCGGCCGCGGTGAGTTCGGTGATCACCTGGTCGATGTCGTCGACGATCACCGGGCCGATCGTCGCGCGGTATCGGTCGGTGTGCTCGGGCGGGCCGGCGATGAGCAGGAAATCGCCGATCGCAGCGATTTCGGCCTGCTCGAAGTCGAACCGGAGATCCGCAGGAGTGCCGACGAGCTTTTCGTAGGTCGGCAGTGCTGTGTCGAGATCGGCGACGAACAGCCGGGCGTAGGTCTTCAGTATCTGCACGTTGGCGAAGCTACTGTGGAGTCGCCGGGGAGCGGCAGTACGCACTTGAAGGTGAGCGGTAATTCTCGATGGGTGATGAGCAACTCGGGCACGACGTGGCGTGGCGGGTGTTCGTCGCGGTGTCGACGAAATGGGGCCTGCGGGTCCTCGAGGAACTAGCAGCGGGCCGGTCCCGCTTCCGCGAACTGTACCGTGCCGTCGAGGGCATCAGTTTCAAGATGCTCACCCAGACCCTGCGTGAACTCGAAAACCACGGCCTCGTGGCCCGATACGACCACCGCAGCGCCAACCCGCGGGTCGACTACACCCTCACCGCGGCAGGCGCCGGGCTCGTCGAGACGATCCACGCGTTGTGTGGATGGTCGCGCGACCACTTGGATCAGCTGCTCACCGCCCCCGCGTACCGGTCGGACTCGTCGATATCCGGCTGACGAACGCGAGCGAGCCGTCGCATGGTCGGCACCGGAGGCCTTGCCTGCCAACCGATCTGGTGACGTCACCGGGTGGTTGTTCGGTACCCGACCCACCGAGACCGGCCCCCGTGGCCGCTCAGCTCGTGGGCGGGTTTTCGGGTGTGCGGTCGTCGAGGGCGTGCTGGAGGTCGGTGTTGATACGTCGGGCTTCGGTGAGTTGGTCTTCGAGGATCACGATGCGGCAGGCGGCCTCGAGCGGGTTACCGGCGTCGACGAGTTCGCGCACGCGTGCGGCGATGCGGAGTTGGTAGCGCGAGTAGCGGCGGTGCCCGCCCGGGGATCGTTGCGGGGTCAGCAGTGCGGCGGCGTCGAGGCCGCGCAGGAAGGCCTGGGTGACGCCGAGTATTTCCGCGGCGCGCCCCATGCTGTAGGCGGGGTAGGTGTCGTCGTCGAGTTTGTCGGCGGCGCTGGGGCCGTCTTCGGGGTCGGTGTTCGGTTGCGGCACAGCACCTCTCGGTTTCAACGTCGGTAGGCCCCGGCGCGTGTGCGCCGGGGCCTTGATCTGGGAAGAGGGGGTTGACTTCAATTCTGTGCACCGGCCCTGTGGGCCGATGTCGTGCATCGCATCCGGCGTATGCCGGGACACGGAACCGATAGATGACTACTCAGTGACCACCTCCTGCATTGCCGGTCTAACCCACGCGACCGTTGTCGGCCTCGTTTGTTCGTCCCCCTCCGGCGGTCCGGCCGAGTGCGCCGGGCTTCTCTTCTCCGCCGGAGGGGACGGGGTGGAACTTCACGTTCCAGGCAGTTCACCTGCCCGGCCTCTTGACCTTCTCTTCGAACGACACCGACTGTATACCGCCTCACAGAGAATGTCTACACTCGCCACAATAGATTTTTTCGGTCCGCGGGATTGGGTTATCTGGACCGCACTGCCATCGAGGAGACTGCTTCCGTGAAGCTGCTCGTTACCGGCGGCGCCGGATACATCGGCTCCGTCGTCGCCCACCAGCTCGTCGACGCCGGCCACGAGGTCGAGATCCTCGACAACCTCTCCACCGGGTTCGCCACCAACCTGCCCACGGGCGCACGATTCCACGAGATGTCGGTCCACCGGGTCGCCGACGTCCTGACCCCGGCTGCCGGGTTCGACGGGGTGCTGCATTTCGCTGCCAGCATCGAGGTCGCCGAGTCGGTGATCGATCCAGACAAGTACTGGCACAACAACATCGAAGGTTCCCTCGCCCTGCTCCGCGCGATCAGGGCAGCCGGCACCCCGCGGTTGATCTTCTCGAGCACCGGTTCGATGTACACCGGAGACGGCACCACCGCGTTCGACGAGACCGCCGAGGTCCGCCCCAAAAACCCCTACGCCGCAACCAAAGCCACGGTCGATCAACTCATCACCGGAGCATGCGGGGCCTCCACCACCTTCGGCGCGGTGACCCTGCGCTACTTCAACGCAGCCGGCGCCGTCCGCACTGCGGACGGTCACCACCTCGGCGAACGCCACGACCCCGAATCGCACCTCATTCCGATCCTGCTCCAGGCCGCCGGTGGACAGCGAGACGTGTTCACCCTCTTCGGCACCGACTACCCGACGCCGGACGGCACCTGCATCCGCGACTACATCCACGTTTCCGATCTCGCCGCCGCGCACCTGCTGGCCCTCGACGCCATCGCGCCGGGACGCCACGACATCTTCAATCTCGGTAACGGACAAGGGCATTCGAACCAGCAAGTCCTCGACACCGTCCGCACTGTCACCGGAGTCGACTTCCCCGTCCGCATCGAAGGCCACCGCCCCGGCGACCCAGCAATATGCATAGCCTCCAGCGAGAAAGCCCACCGCGAACTCGGATGGCAGCCCCAACGACCCGACCTGGCCGACATCGTCGCCGACGCATGGGAATTCCACCAGGCGATAACCGGTCAAGCGATGGCACCGCCTCGAGCAAGATCCTGATGCCGAGGCAAACGGGGGAATGGCCCGGACAGCGGTCGTGGTGAGGTGGACGGACACGAATTCAGTTGTCGTGACCAGGCGTTCGAGGTGGCGCGGTAATAGTTGGATGCTCTGTCTCGATCGGATCGGGCGGTTCGTCCTCCCGAAAACCGCGAATTACTATCAAGAACTGGACTGCGGCACACAGGAATTTTATCAATAGCGTCCAGTCGATCTTGTCGCACTCTTCCGCGGTCGAAACGACGATTTCAAGTATTGGCGAGAGTGCGGCATAGAACGCTTTTTTCGTCGGTCGGCACATCTTGATCTCCGATAACAGAGGGCTGTAGTAGTTGTCGTGCCATCAATGTTGTCGGCGTTCCGGCGGACCTGGCGAGGAGCTAGTATGGACATCAACCGGACATCATGGGGACCGCGTGCGGACAATGCTCCTCATGCGTGGTGCGATCTTTGTACTGTTTGGGGTGACGGTCGAAAAGAGTTGTAATGGCTGGACGAAGCTCCCACGTTCCGCGGACTGTGCTCGAAAAGCTGCTCCGCGAACGGGATCGAACCTACGACGAGGTCGTACAGGATTTCGAAGCGCTGGCCCGCAAGCTGGACGAGCACGGGGTGAGCATCACCGCGCGGCATCTCCGGCGGCTGGCCTCGGGCGAGCGGGCGGGTACGACGCCGGCCACGCGCCGAGTCCTGCAGGCGCTGTTCCAACTGCCCATCGACGATTTGCTGAAGCCATGGTCTCCGCAATCGGGCAACTCCATCTCGACCGTCGACCAATCAGTCGGACAATCTGGTTTGGAGCTGTTGACGATGGCTGCGGAGCAATCACGCAAGTTCTCCCTTCAACAACGAGTGGTGACGAACGCCGAAGAAATAGATCTGCTGACCGACGAAATCCGGGAACTGGCCTCGATGTACCAGCGTGAGCCGCTGCCGCTGATACTGGGGAATCTCCTGAATGCACAGGAGGCTGTTTTCTGTTCGCTCGAGCAGCGGCAAAAACCCGCGAATGCGCGACAGTTGTATTTTCTCGCCGCGATAATCGGCGGCATGTTCGCCTACGCCTGCGAAGATGTCGGGCGATTCCAACTCGCGCTCACTCACTCGCGGACCGCTTATATGTGGGCGGAATATGCCGATCACAACGGATTGCGCGCCTGGGTTCGAGGTATCCAGTCCTATATCTGCTACTGGGATAACAAACCGTGGGATGCGGTTCGCTACGCCAATTCGGTCGCCGATCTGGCCGCCGGTACGCGCGGTACCTCGATTCCATGGCTCTACTCGAATGCGGCCCGGGCATGGGCGGCACTCGGCAATATCGAGAAGACCGCCGAAATGAACGATCTCGCCGACGCGACGTATGAGCGTTCGGAGCACGATGAACTGGACCGCTTCGGCGGCATCTGCACATTCGGACACTCCAGGCGCCTGTACTACGCGGCCCGAGGATTGGCAGCCCTGGCCGCCCCACCTCCGATGACGGAGGCATACTGCGTTCGCGCAGTGGACGCCTATCGGGATCCGAATCAACCCGGCTGGGACTTCGATTGTGCAGCGGAGTCACGAATCAGCCTGGCGCTCACCCGGTTGGCCGGAGGCGACCTCGAGGGCGCTCAGGAACCTCTGGACCCGGTATTCGGCCTGGCACCCGAACGACGAACAAACGACCTCGTCAAAACGCTCGGTTTGCTCCATCGGTCGCTGAACGATTTCCAGGTCTACCAGGCACACGAGCTTCAGGAGCAGATCGAGGCATTCACCCACACATCATTGCGTGAGTTTCCGATCTGACCGCGATCTCAACATGCCCTACCTGGTCGACCTTCCGGGATACGTTGTGGCAGCGCCGATCCGATGGATCGGCGGTATTCACCGACGAGGAGTTGCAGTAGCTTCCGGACGCCGGCGGTACGCCGCCGTGGTGTCAGCCGAAGTCGGAGTCGATCCACAGTGTCGGTTCCGGGGGAGTCGGGTCGCTGCGGTCGGTTGAGCGGAGGAGCAAGAGGATCGCTATGGCTGCGATGAGGATGCAGATGCCTGTCGCGACTACCCATTTGCGTGCCATGGTGTCGAATACTCCTGTGCTGCTGGTGTTTCAGTCGAATACCTTGCTGGGTTCATCGGTGATCTGGACCTGGATCAGGTGTGGGCCGGGGGTGGTGAAGGCTTGGTTCAGGGCGTCGGCGAGGTCGTTGGTGGCGCCGACGGTGCGGGCGGGGACGCCGTAGCCGGTGGCGATGTCGGTGAAGTCGATGCCTGGCAGGTTCAGGCCGGGGAGTTTGTCGGCGTGGAGCCAGGTGCCGTAGTCCTTGAGGACTTGGTAGGCGCCGTTGTGCACGATTAGGTAGGTGATGTCGAGGTTGTGCTGGGCGGCGTTCCATAGGCCGGTGATGCTGTAGTTGGCCGAGCCGTCGCCGATTAGTGCTATCACGGGTCGGTTCGGTTGGGCCAGAGCGATTCCGGCGGCCGCGGGTAGCCCGTAGCCGAGGGCGCTGGCGGCGCCGCAGAAGAAGCTGTTGGGTTCGGTGATCGGCAGTTGGTCCCACCACGCGCCGAGTGAGGGTGCTTCGTATACCCACGCGGCGTTCTCGGGATGGTGCTCGGCGAGGACCTGGAGGAACTGAGCTTCGCTGATCGAATCTGTGTGCTGCTCCGAGATATCCACCGGTGCAGGTTGTTTCATCGGTGCGGGCAGTGGCCGGGTGGTGGTGACCAGGTCGGCGAGTCGGGCGAGCGCTTCGGCGGGGTCGCCGATGAGGGCGTTGCCGAGTGGTGCGCGCGCGGCTTGGTCGGGATCGGGTGTGACGAGGGCCAGTTCGGTGCCCTCGCGCAGGTATCGTCCGGGTTCCCAAGCATGGTAGGGCAGGACCGCGCCGCCTATCCAGGCGATGAAGTCGTAGGGGGCGAGTTGATCTCGGACCTGGTCGATCCTCGCTCCGAGCGTGCCCTGGTAGCAGGGGTGCCCGGTCGGGAAGGAGATCCTCGGGTACTCGTATGTCCCGAATTTGACTGGTAGTCCCGCCTTTTCGGCGAGGCGCACGGCGGCATCCCAACCGCCGTAGGCATCCACGTCGGGTCCGAGGACCAGAACGGGATTCTTGGCAGCGTCCAGTCGCCGGGCGAGTTCACGCAGCGCCACTCGCTCGGCGATCGGCCTGCCTGCCACTCGTCGTCCCAAAAGGTAGGGCAGGTTGTCCGTGTCGGCGGGTTCGTTCCAATCCGACAGCGGCACAGAGAGATACACCGGACCGATGGGTGCGGTCATCGCGCAGGCGACGGCCCGGGCCAGCGCGGCCGGGACCGCTTGCGGAGAAGGCGCTTCGAAGCTCCATTTGACCAGCGGTCGCGGCAGCGTCGTCGCGTCGTGGTTGGTGAGCATGCCCTGCAAGGTGATCAGTGGTCGGTACTGCTGGCCGCTGATGAGCACCAGTGGTGTTCCCGCTTGCCACGAGTTCACAAGGTTGCCCATCGCCTGGCCCACGCCCGCCGCCGAGTGCAGGCTGACCAGCACAGGTCCGCCGGTGGATTGCGCATAGCCGTCGGCCATCGCGAGACCGGCGCCTTCCTGGAGGGCGAGGATGTAGCGGAAATCGTCCGGAAATTCTTGCAGGAACGGCAATTCGTTCGATCCCGGGTTGCCGAAGAAGGTGGTGACTCCCAGCGATCGGAGGACCTCGTAGGAAGCTTCTCGTACCGTCGTCACGTGCACTCCTTTCTCGAGCCTCGCAGGTCAGTCGAGCGGAATAGTGAGCTTGTGGTGGAACAGGTTGTCGGGGTCGTACTTGCGCTTGATGGCTTTCAGCTGCGGTAGGTGCTCGCCGTAGTAGCTGTCGAACATGTCACGGCCGCGGTCGCCCTCGGCGTAGTCGTCGTCGCCGATGTAGCCGCCGGTGGTGAACGGATAGAAGATCTCGTAGGCCTGGTCGAGCCACTGTTCGTAGTTCTTGCCGGTCGCGGCCATCGTGGCGATGTCACCGGCGTCGCTGAGTGGCACCCAGCACGACATCCCCATCAGCCAGGGGCAGTCGCGGTTCTTGATAGCGGTAGCTTCCGCCGCAAGTCCGGAGTTCGGATCCAGGCCCAGTATCTGGATCCGAAGTCCTTCTGTGGGTTGGGTGATGGCGAATTCGCCGAGGGTTTCGATGAATTCGTCGGTGAACGGTTCGGGGACGAATCCGGCCTTGATCTTCATGTAGCGCAGGTGCTCTCGGCGTTCGCGCCGGACATCGCTGAGGTCGGGGTAGTACGGCGCGGAGGTGTCCTGGAGGCCTTGGATCCGCATGGTTTCCACGTAGTCGGCCGGCTGGATGTCGAATTGGTCGGTGGGCGGGAGCTTTTCGCGCATGTCCGCGACCAGCGCGTCGCGTTCGGCCGCGGTTTCGGTGGCCAGGGAGCCGAGGATTTCCAGATGCCCGCGCCAGATGACGATCATCGGATTGAACGCGGGCGGCGCATCGAGCGAGTACTCCTGCATCGCCTTGAACGTCGACACGAACGACGCGGCGTCGGTCAGCGGGTACTTGATGAAGAAGTTCGCGGGTGCGGCCGGAGCTTCGTTCAATTGAACAGTGAGACTGGTGATTACGCCGAACGAGCCGGTGCCGCTGCCGCGGATCGCCCAGAACAGATCCGCGTTGGTGTGCTCGTCGACGACGACCGCCGACCCGTCGGCCAGCACCATCTCCGCCCGGAGCAGACGATCGGTGAGAATGCCGTAGGTGCGGGAGTAGTGACCGTAACCGCCGCACTGGATTTGACCGCCCATGCCGACGGCGATGCATTCGCCGGTGGGCAGCATGAGTCCGCCCTGTTCGAAGGCCGCCACCATCAGGTTGCCGGTGAGGGTGCCGCCGCCGACGGTCGCGGTCCGGGCGTTGCGGTCGATGGTGATGTCGTTCATCTCGACCATGTCGATCACGACCGCGCGACCGTCTCGGCCGCCGAGGCTGGCGCCTTCGAAGGAATGCCCGCCCGAGCGGATGGCCAATTGCGTCACTCCCGCCTCGCGGGCGCAGCGGATGATTTCTTGCACCTCCGCGGTCGAACGCGGGGCGACCACGCCGACCGGCTGTGCGTCTGCCAGATAGTTCCAGGTCGCGGTGGCCTCGTCGAAGGTGGCGTCCTGCGGGAAGGACGCCGGGGTCGAGGGAAGTCGATCGTGCAGCAAATCCTGGAAGCTCCGCGACGTGGCGGGCTGGTGTCGGGGGTGCAGCTCGGCGATGTCGGTCATAGCTACCTCCTGTTGATTTACATCAAATTTAATGTAATCTCTACAGTAGCTGAACTGTTGCAGAAAGGGGATGTGATCATGGTCGCGCGCGGCGAGTCGGCAGACTCCGAACATATGAGCAGGTGGGAAGCTGACGAGATGAAGGCATGGTGGTCGCTGGTGTTCACCGGTCGATTACTGCTCGATCGTCTTGATACCGACCTTAAGCGTGGGCACGGACTGACACTGGACGAATACGGCATTTTGGTCGCGTTGGAGGCGGCACCGGATTCCCGCGTGCGGATGAACGATCTGGCCGAAGCGGCCTTGCTTTCCCAGAGCCGACTGTCCCAGCAGATCAAGCGCATGCAAGCACGTGACTTGGTCGACCGGCAGCAGGCCGCGACCGACAAACGTGGCGTCGAGGTCGTGCTCACCGAGACCGGCCGCGAACTTCTGCTCGCCGTCACCCCCGCGCACATCGACCGGGTACGCCGCTACTTCCTGCAACACCTGACTGCCGACGACCGCGCCGCCCTGGCCACGAGCCTGCGCCCGGCGCTCGATTCTCTGGCCACCTCGCCGGCCTTGATTCGCATGCTCAAACCCGTCCTGCACGGCTAGCTCACCCATGCTCCGCCTCGACGATCGGGAAGGAACGACATGACGAACTTCGCGGATTACACCGAACTGGAGGACAAGGCGCGCACCACGATGGCGGCCAACATCTGGTCCTACGTTTCACACGGCGCGGGTGACGAATTCACCCAGTCCAACAACGTGGCCGCCTTCCGGAAACTCGCCGTGCTTCCCCGGATGCTCCGCGCGAGCGAACACCGCGATCTGTCCGTGGAGCTGTGCGGCATCTCCCTGCCGACTCCGTTGTTCATGGCCCCGGTCGGAGTGATCGGCCTGTGTGATCCGCACGGGCACGGTGAGATCGCGACCGCGCAGGCCGCGGCCCGCACCGGAATACCCATGATGGCCTCGACCATGGCCGTCGACCCGCTGGAAACCGTTGCCGCACATATGGGCGACACGCCGGGCATCTTCCAGCTGTACACCCCGACCGATCGGGACTTGGCGCAAAGCCTGGTGCACCGCGCCGAGGCCGCCGGCTTCCGCGCACTGGTGGTAACCCTGGACTGCTGGCACACCGGCTGGCGACCCCGCGACCCGTCGTTGACCAACTCGCCCCGGTTGCGCAGCGAGTGCCTGGCGAACTATCTCACCGATCCGGTGTTCCAGAAGCTGCTGCCGACCACCCCCGAGGACGATCCCGCGGCCGCGCTGGACACCTGGAACTCGATCTTCGGCAATCGACTCACCTGGGACGACCTGCCCTGGCTCCGTTCGTTGACGCGTCTTCCGTTGATACTCAAGGGAATCTGTCACCCCGACGATGTCCGGCGCGCCAAAGACGCGGGCGTGGATGCCGTCTACTGCTCGAATCATGGTGGCAGGCAAGCCAATGGCGGCCTGGCCGCGATCGATGCACTGCCCGGCGTCGTGGCGGCCGCCGACGGAATGCCGGTGCTGTTCGACTCCGGCATCCGATCCGGCGCCGACGTCGTCAAGGCGCTCGCGCTCGGCGCGACCGCCGTCGGCATCGGCCGTCCCTATATCTACGGCCTTTCCCTGGCCGGCGCCGACGGCATCGTCAGCGTCCTCGACGCGCTCCTGCAAGAAACAGACCTGCTCATGGGCCTCGACGGCTACCCGGCCATCGCCGACCTGACTCCCGAGGCACTCCTGCCCACCGGCCGATGACCGGATACCGGCTCCACCATGCGGAATCGACCTGCGCACCAAGTTCGACACAGACCGGAAGGTGTGTCTTCACTTGCGAATGGTGCTCGGGGCGTTGGCGTTTCGACAGTTAGCCGGGACCGGTTCGCGATACCGGCTAATGTGACGTGTTGACGGACAACAGGCCTCAGTGATCCAGCTCGGTTGGTCACCTGGGACTGAGGCAGGTCTGTCGAGAGTTGTGAGGAGATCGTTGCCCGACACGCTGATCCAGGAGTTGGCTATGACTGACCTAGCCGGAAGAACCGCATCTCCTCGACCGGGCCGTCGCCCGGTGCCGTGCCGTAGACGGTCCGAAGTCTCTGGGTTCGAACCTGCCGAGCGAAAGGCGACTTGCAGTGGATCTTCGTGACGTCCCGTGCGGACCCGGACGTTTGCCGGTGGTCGGACACGGTTGGCGAATGTCGCGTGATCCAGTCCAGTTCATGGTGGATCTGGTCGACGTCGGGAAAATAGCCCGGGTCGATATCGGCAGTCTCGTTGTCTATGTCATCACCGATTTCGAGTTGCTGCACAAGGTGTTGGTCGAGAATTCCGATGGCTATGAACGAGGGCTCCTCTTCGAGCGCATCCGGCTCATATTCGAGGAATCGTTGATCGTCGCGGATGGTCAGCAACACCGGGATCTTCGTCGTATGTTGCAGCCGGCGTTCCATCGGACGGAGCTGGACACCTACGCACAGATCATGAAGCGCAACGCGGATGCGATGGCGAGTTCGTTGCGGCCGGGTCAGATTATCGAGGCCCGTTCCGCATTGTTGGAGGTGGTGATCGCCGACCTCGTCGGGTCCCTGTTCTCGCACGAACCCGATTCCGCGGAGATAGCGCACATCTCGGGTCTGATCGAGGCCATCGGCGCAGGCGCGATAGTGGGCAGTGTGCTGCCCAAGCGGCTGGCGAGCCTGCCATTACCGGTGAACCGCAAATTCCTGTCGGCGGGAAAGCAATTACTGAACTACTGCCGGGAACTGCTCGTCGCGCGGCGGGTCAGCGGTGAGCGCCACAACGACCTGATCGACATCCTGCTGCATTCGCCGGCTGCGGCAGGCCGTAGTGACAAGTACCTGGCAGAGCAGGCCGTGACTGTTCTCTTCGGCGGGATCGACGCCTCGACCGCCACGCTGACCTGGGCGCTGCACGAGCTGTCCACGCGTCCGAAGGTTGCTTCGATACTGAAGAACGAGATCTCCGAGGCAGGCGAAGTCGGCCCCCGAAACCTCGATGAGCTCGACTACCTGAACCGTTTCCTGAACGAGGTCACGCGCACCCATTCGCCACTGTTGCAGACCAGACGCAGCGTCACCCCGGTCGAACTCGACGGCTTCACCTTTCCCGCCGGGACCGATATCGGCTACAGCATCGCGGCTATTCACCGCAACCCGAAGTTTTTCACCGATCCGGACACTTTCGACCCCGACCGGTGGTTGCCGTCGAACTCCGGGGCGAAATGCCGGAGCTTCGTTCCGTTCAGCATGGGCAATCAGATGTGTATCGGCAACAATTTGGCGTGGGTGACCTTCCAGACGACTCTGCACAGCCTGCTGTCGAAGTGGGAGTTCCATCCGGTCGCGGCCAAGAAGATCCCGCGAGCCATGGGTCCGATCCCCGGGCCGAGAAGGCTTTCGCTCGAGGTTCGTCCGGTCTCCGGGTAATTCGCCAGCGCTCAGGTCGTGCTTGATTTGGCGAGCGCCGTCCTGCGATACCCGGACATCCGGCGAACGAGGATGGGCAGGACGGCGGTGACGATGAAAAAGCCGACGGCGACGAGGATGAAGTAGATCAGCGATCCGTTGCGGCCGAAGCGGGGCAGGAAGGCGACTTCCTGGCCGGTCGCGGCGACGGCGTTGAGGAACGGCGCGTAGGCCTGTATCGCGGACCCGTGGGGCAGCAGATTGACGGAAATCTCCGCCACATAGACCCAGAACAGAAGAACGGCGACGGCGGCGGACGGCGTCCGAATCAGGGTCCCGACCGCGACGCCTATCCCGCACGCGGCGAACGCGTAGCACGGGACGGTCCAGAGGAACCGGATGCCGGCGGAGTCGGTGATGTCCACGTTTCCATAGATTTGCGGGAACTGGAGCGGCAGCGTCACCATGACGACGACGAGCAGCACAACTGTCGCGATCGCCGTGATGACGCCGTAGTAGATCCACCGCGCCACCGCGACCGTCCAGGACCGGGGAAACAGGAAGGCGTTGAGATCGCTTGTCTGGCCGCGCCATTGGGTGGCATGGGCGTAGGCGGCGGCGACCATCATGACCGCCACCGACAACGTGATCACCCAGTACACGGAGTTGGTGGTGGAGACCGTGGCAACGTAACTCTGTCCAGGGAGATCGGCGAGTCGTTCCGCGACGGCGGCGATGGCGAGGGTGACGATCAGCGGCAGCGCGAAGGTGAGCGGGACCGCGACGGTCCACAGGAAGCTGCGTCCGGTGGTGCGGGTCCATTCGGCGGCGATGCCGCGGCGAATCAGGGTGGCCGGACCGGGGTTGGTCATGGGGCCACGCCGAGCGCGACGTCGGCAGGCAGGCCGGCGATTCGCAGGTAGGCGTCTTCGAGGCTGGTCTCGCCCGGACCCAGGGTGCTCATGAGGTGGGCGAACGGCTCGTCGGCCAGAATGCGCTGGTTTCCGAGGACGACGATGTGGTCGGCGTTGCGTTCGACCTCATCCAGCAGATGCGTGGCCACCAAGACGCAGGTTCCGGCATCGGCGAGCCGGCGCAGCAGTTCGCGGATCCAGCGGATGCCCGCGATGTCGAGGCCGTTGAGCGGTTCGTCGAGCAGGAGGGTTCGTGGCTCGGAGAGCAATGCGGCGGCGATGCCGACCCGTTGGAGCATGCCGAGCGAATAGTGCCCCAGCCGGCGATCGGCGAACCGGACGAGGTCGACGAGTTCGAGCACATCGCCGACCCGGCTGAGGGGTAGCCCACGGGCGCGGGCGATCCAGCGCAGGTGTCGGCGTGCGGTGTGGCGAGGGTCGAAAGCTCGGTAGTTCAAGTGCATTCCGAGCGTCGCCGGTGTGGTGTGGTGGGCCCGAATGTCGATGCCGTCGACCCGGACGGTGCCGGCTGCAGGCGCGATAACACCACAGACACACCGCAGCAGCGTGGTTTTGCCGGTGCCGTTGAGACCGATCAGATAGGTGAGTGCCCCGTCTGCCACGGTCAATTCGGGGACCTCGAGGACGGTGACGCCCGGATAGCTCAGGACGAGGTCACGGATGTCGATCACGGGCGTCGGCAGCCGGTCAGAAGTCGCAACCCATTGCCAGCCCGACGGCCTTGACACCCTCGCACACGGAGCTGTTGGACAGCTTCCAGACACCATCGATCCGCTTCCACACCACGCGCGCAACGAGATCCGGCTGTCCCGCCGACTTGCTGCGCAACATAGCGGTGTGCACGTTGCCCTCGTGGGTTTCCGGACCGGTGATGTCGTTCGACCCGCGCGGGGCTCGGTACCAGCCGATGTTGTAGAGGGTGCGCGCGACCACGACCGCCCGCATGCCGCCTTCCATATTGGCGGCCTTGGCCTCGTCGGAGGCTGGGGTTTCGATCAGGAACGCGACCTGTTCGTCGAGGTCCTCCAGGGTGGGCACTTCTTTGGTGATGAGGAATTCGCCCGGAGCGGCGGAAGCGGCGGGGGCATTGACAACCGAGGCGCCGGTCGTGACCACGGCGACCGAAACGATCGTCGACACGACTCCAGCGACAGTTTTGAGGGTCTTCATTGTTTCAACCTCTGAATCGACTGGGACAGCACCTGACGCACGCTCGAATGTGCAGGCGGCCAATAACAAATAGGCGGGTTAGAGATTACTCCTGTTGCGTCGGATCCTCACGGTTTGCGGCCGATCGCACCGTCCATGACCATTCGAGTTTCCGGCAGGTCGGGGCGGAGCCATTGCTGCACCGGCACCACACCGGGTTCGAGCACCTCGAGGCCGTCGAAGAATGCCGCCGTCTGGGTTCTGGACCGGAAGGACACTTGCGCAGACGTGCCTTTGGTGCCTTCGAGTACCTGGAGCACCTCCGGGGAGGAGTCGAGGGAGCCATGCGCGATCGCCAGGTAACTACCCGGTGCCATCTGGTCGCGGAAGGTGGCGACGACGTTGCCGGGGTCTTCCTCGTCCATCACGTAATGCAGTACACCGATCAACGTGATGGCCACCGGTTCGTTGAAATCGATCAGGGAGTTGCTCTTCAGCTGATCGAGGATGTCGCCGGGATTACGAATGTCGCCCAGCAGGGCCGAGACACCGCGCGGCTTGGCCAGCAGCGCGTCGCAATGCGCGTGCACGACCGGGTCGTAGTCGACATACACCACCCGCGCCGTCGGCTCGATCTCCCGAGCGACCTCGTGCACGTTGGGCGAGTTCGGGATACCCGAGCCGAGATCGATGAACTGCCGGACACCGGCCTCCGCGGCCATCTCGACCGCTTTGAGCGCGAAACTCCGAGCGAACCAGGCCAAGGTCTTGATTTCTGGTGCGCGAGAGAGCATTTCATCGCCCATGCCCCGGTCGATCTCGCGACTGTCCTTGCCCCCCAATAGGTAGTCGTACACCCGGGCGGAGTTCAGCTGACCAGGTTCGAACGGCTCCGGCGTTCGGCTGGTTTCCGACGCAGGCCCCTCAGTTCCTTCGACCACAGGTGACACGGTAGCCGATCGCCACCTCCGCCGGGAGTGCATCCGGCGATCTGCCCGCCGAATGTGGTGCATTGTCCGAACGCGGCGCTGCTCCGCCCGCCCGAACCGGCCCTCCGGTTTGAATCATCGGCGAACCCTGTTCCAACACAACATGTTCCAACATCCCACGACTGCTTTGGCGCTTACTTCCGACCGCCGTCGGCGATGGGGTTCGGACGCGCACGGAACCGGTTCCGCGTCACGG
Source organism: Nocardia sp. NPDC051756 (assembly GCF_040681495.1). NCBI lineage: Bacteria > Bacillati > Actinomycetota > Actinomycetes > Mycobacteriales > Nocardiaceae > Nocardia > Nocardia sp. NPDC051756. Next base: position 174,168 of record NZ_JBFAYV010000001.1, read on the forward strand.
ACTCGTTTGCGCCAAGGCGACTGCGTGTGCCACCGCGGACCGCGCCGAGTCGACGGTCTTATAGCGGCCGAGACCGCAGGGGGATGCGACGTCCAATTGGTCGCCGTAGGCCGACTCCGCGGCGGCCAGCCCCTGTCGTGCTTGCGCGAGCGGCTGCGCCGAATGCGCAAGCCCGGCGACAACCCGCGTGGTGGCAGGCAATTCGAGGCGGGCCAGGGGCGCATAGTACTGCGGCCGAACCGGCGCCTGTTTGCCGTTGCCGAGGGGGAAGTGGATGAAATCGAGCTGCCTTCCCGCAGGCCAGTAGCGCGCTATCGCGTTGGCCAGCGCGACGACCGGGGCCGCCGATCTCGGTGCCACCACCGGCTTGTCGTCGAGGCTCCCGTAGCACAGGTGTACGCCGAAACGGGAACCATGCGGAGCCCGTGCGACTAGGCGTGCGATCGCTCGACCCGCCGCGGTGGCCGGGCCCTGCCGCAGGACTCCGGGTGTCCCCGTGCAGATGAGCGTCTCCGCCGGCATTTCGAGTTGGAAGACGACGTTGTCCCCCCACGCTTCCTGGATACGGACGATCTCCCGGACCGTGGCGTCGACAATCGGGCGGTAATAGGGGAAGGCTCGGTCACCAGGGCCGACCGAGCCGCGACGCCGCGTGAGCATCCGCGCCTCGAAGGCGATGAAACCGATGACAAAGGGTGTCGGTATGCCTACCTGCAAGCGAAGTCCGGGATCGGTTCGACGCACGTCGGCCAACGCGTCCATCGCCCGTCCGGCCTCCGCCGCATAGCCGAGCGCGGCGTCGACATCGCCTTCGGCCAGTGATCGTCCGGCCCGGAGCTTGAAGGTGTCGCGGGACCGTAGCGTCGACCAGTCACCGTGGCGCGCGGGTGCCAGCGCCGGGATGGTGCCGAGCCGGTCGATGATCGGTCTGACGTACCACTGGGCGCGATACGGATCCGCTTCACCGCCCGGAACCAAGCCGTCGAGGAACTCACCCGCGGTGTCGACGGCGAACGCCATTGCCTTCTCTGGAGTGTCCAACTGCGGGGGCAAGCTGCCCACGAAGTGAACCTTGCGCTGAGGCTGCACAGCGTCAGTGTTCCACACCGGCCGTCCAGACACCGCCCATCCACGATTCGTCAACGGAGCGTGGATGTTTGACCGACCGGGACCGGATGAGGGGCACCGGTTACGGGACTTGGTCCCGTCAGAGGTGTATGGTGATGGTACCAAGTCTCATCACCATGTTGTGGAGGTCTCATGAGTCGAGCGGTCATCTACGAAAAGTTCGGCGGTCCCGAGGTTTTGGCGGTGCGGGAGGTTCCGGAACCGCACGCCGGGCCGGGCGCGGTCCGTGTTCGAGTCACCGCCGCCGGTCTGAATCCCATGGACTGGGGTATCGCATCGCGGCCTGAGCTGGCGGCACAGTTCGGCATCACCCTGCCCGCCGGCTTCGGCTACGACTTCGCCGGGATCGTCGACGAGGTCGGCACCGGCGCAACGGGTTTCGCGGTGGGCGATCGGGTCCACGGCGGCGCGATGGGTAGGGCTGTCGCCGATTACCTGCTGGTCGAAACGCCCCCGTCGGCGGCCGAAATGCTGTGGCACACACCAGAAGGCATCACCGACGAGGTGGCGGCCACGCTTCCGGTGGCCGGGATGACCGCCGCGGCCGCGCTGGCGGCGATCGAGCTGCGGTCCGGCGACACCGTGCTGATCGGCGGCGCCGCGGGCGGAGTGGGTGTCTTCGCCGTCCAGCTCGCGAAACTGGCCGGCGCCAACGTGATCGGAACGGCTTCGGAAAGCACCTTCGAGTTCTTGCGCGGGTTCGGCGCGCAGGCCGTGGCCTACGGCCCGGGATTGGCGGACCGGGTGCGGACACTGGTTCCGGCGGGCGTGACCGCGGCCACCGATCTGTTCGGCACCGAGACTGCCGAGACCGCGCTCGCGCTCGGTATCCCGCCCGAGCGGATCTCCACCGTCGCCGCGGGGCCCAACCCACCCGGCGGTGTGCGCGGGACCGGTGGCTTCGACGCCAGTCCGGATGCCATGGCGCACCTCTGCGACGCGATCGTGGCCGGCACGCTCACCGTGCCGATCGCGGCGACCTTCCCGATCGAGCAGATCCGCGATGCCGTGACCCAGCAGGCCGGCCGCCACGTCCACGGCAAGATCGTGATCACGATCTGACCTTGCCGCCGTTCGGGTTTCAGCCCCGCAGGGTGGCGATGGCCTTCTCGATGCGCCGTTGGCGGGTCTCGGGCTTCTTCGCGCTCTCGATGGCGTGCACGTGTTCGCGCTTGCGGCTGTAGGCGAGGTTGTCGTAGGCGGCGCGGGCGACCGGATCGTCGTCCAGGGCCTGGACGAAGTCGGCGGGCTCGACGATGACGCGCGGCTGGGTGTCGAGCTCCACCTCGACCTCGATCTCGTCGCCGATCGCGACCCCCGCGGCCTGCCGGTTGGCGTTGCTGAGGCCGAGCAGGTGGCGGCCGCGCATGAGGGCGACCCGGCTCTTCCAGGTGTGCCCGTTGATCGTGATCGTCACCGGCGGCCGCGCGCCCTCGCCGAGCGCCGTCACCACCTCCGGCGGAACCTCCAGGCCCCGCATGGGTTCGGGCGGCTCGACGTGGGTGCGGAACTTCATCAACTTCTCCTGTTCTGTGTGCGGCCGGCCGGCGGGGATCAGTTCGCGGCCCGCGCGACCAGTGCGCCGATCATCTGCTCGTCGGCGGGCGTGAGACCGGTGAGGGCGAAGGAGGTGGGCCAGACGGTGCCCTCGTCGAGGGTGGCCTTGTCTTCGAAACCGAGGGTGGCGTAGCGGGATTTGAACTTCTCGGCGGATTTGAAGAAGCAGACGATCTTGCCGTCCTTGGCGTAGGCGGGCATGCCGTACCAGGTCTTGGGGGTCAGGTGCGGGGCGTGTTCGGTGACGATGGCGTGGATGCGTTCGGCGAGGGCGCGATCGGAGTCGTTCATCTCGGCGATCTTGGCCAGGACGTCCGCGGTGCCGTCGGCCTTGGTGGCGCGGGCGCCGCGGCGGGCGGCGGTGCCGAGTTCCTGGGCGTGGTCCTTCATGGCGGCGCGTTCCTCGGCGGAGAAGCCGACGGTGGGCTGGTTCTTGGTGGTGGTGCGAGTGGTCATTGTGGTTTCCTTCGTGGGTTTTTGCAGGTCGGTTTCGGTGCGGGCGTTCAGCGATCCTGGAGCAGACCGACGACGTTGCCGTCGGGGTCGAGGACCTCGGCGACCCGGCGGCCCTCGCCGACATCGCGCAGGGCCTGCTTCACCGTGGCGCCGGCGGCGATCAGTTCGGCCAGCTTGGCCTCGATATCGGGCACCTCCCAGTAGATGACCGGGGTGGTGATGGCCTGCGGGCCACCGTCGGGGACGAGGCCGATGTGGTGGCCGTCGATGTCGAAACCTACGTAGTAGGTGCCCTCGATCTGCGGCGGCACGCCGAGCAGGGCGGTGTACACCGCCGTGGCCGTGGCCAGGTCGGATACGGGGTGCAGCACGGTCTTGATGCCCTTGGCTGCGGTGGTGGTCATGGCGGCTCCTGGAGTCTTTGTGATCGTGCTGTTCGGTATGTGGAAAACGATATTTCCGGCGAGCCGCCGGGACATCCGTGCTGACCACGGAGAGCACCACGGAGATGCTCCCGTGCGGGTGAAACGGTCGTACGTGACAATGTGGGCGTGTCGAAGTCGAAGCCCGCCGCCGGGATCTCGGATCGTGAAGCCGAGGTGCTCGCCCTGGTCGGGCAACACCGCAGCAATGCGGAGATCGCCGCGCAGCTGTTCATTTCCGTGCGCACCGTGGAGACCCACGTGTCCGCACTGCTGCGCAAGGTCGGGGTCGCCGACCGGCGGGCGCTGGCCGGACGGGCGGCGGAGTTCGAGCAGACCGAAGACAGCGGCGCGGCGGCTGCCGTCCTGCCCACGCCGCTGACCTCGTTCGTCGGCCGCGAGCGGGAGCGCTCCGCGCTGCGCGAGGCCGTGCGCGCGCATCGGCAGGTGACCGCGCTGGGGCCCGGCGGAGTCGGCAAAACGCGGCTGGCCCTGGCGGTAGCCGCGGACCTCTCCGGTGAATTCACCGGCGGCGCATGGTTCGTGGACCTGGTGCCGGTGACCGATCCGGCGATGGTCGGGGCCGCGGTGGCGCGGGCGCTGCGGCTCGGCGAGCAGCAGGGGCGCAGTCTCGACGAGTCGGTGTCGGCCGCGCTGGGGGAGCGCCGGGTGCTGCTGGTGCTCGACAACTGCGAGCATCTGCGCGACGGGGTGGCGCCGTTCATCGAGCACCTGCTCGCGAGCTGTCCGAACGTGACCGTGCTGGCCACCAGCCGCGCGCGGCTCATGGTGCCGTTCGAGCAGGTCTACCCGGTGCCGCCGCTGTCGCTCGGCGATGATGCCGAAGACGCTGTGGCGTTGTTTCTGGATCGGGCCGCGGCGCTGGGCTGGCCGGTGGACGCCGAGCAGTCGGCGCTGGTGCACGAGATCTGCGGTCGGCTCGACGGGCTGGCGCTGGCCATCGAACTCGCGGCCGCCCGGCTGCCCACCCTCGGACTCGACGGGCTCAGCGCGAGCCTCGCGGATCCGTTGCGACTGCTCGTCGGTGGCCGCCGGGCCGACGAACGGCATCGGTCCGTGCGGGCCATGCTGGATTGGAGCCAGGCGCTGCTGACCGCCGAGGACCGGTGCGTGCTGCGGCGGGTCGCGGTGTTCGCCGCGCCGTTCACCGCCGCCGACGCCATGGCGGTGGCGGGCTCGGCGGAACTGGATCCGATCGCGGTCGCCGACGGGCTGGCCCGGCTCACCGAGCAAAGCTTGCTCACCGTGGCGCCGTCCCCGCGCGGCACCCGATACCGGGCGTTGGAGACCATCCGCCAATACGAACGCGAAGAACTGGCGACCGCGGGTGAACTCGACGAAGTCCTTGCGTGCCATATGAATTGGTGCATTACGACGGCTGGCCAGCTGCTCACCGATCCCACGTCGGCGACCCGCGATTGGGGGCGCGCGTTCGATGTCGCCGCCGACGATATGCGCGCGGCACTGGCCTGGGCGGCTGGGCTGCCCGACCGTCGGGCAGACGCGTATTCGCTGGCGATTTCCTTGGCGGAGTTGGCTTTTGCCCGAAACCTGATCAGTGAATCCCAGCGTCGCTATGAACAGGCGGCGGCGCTCACCGATGACCCGGTGGCGGCCACTGCGGCGTTACGGCGTGCCGCTGAGGTAGCCGGGTGCCGGATGCGTGGCGGGGACATGTACCGCCTGTACCGCGCTGCCGCCGAAATTGCTTTCAATGCAAGCGATTCCGCGTCTTCGGCCCGGGATCTGGCGACCGCGGCGATCACCGCCTACCGCATGTCCGACACCTTCGCGCAGCCGGTTGCTGCGGGCGAGGCCGCGGCATTGCTGGCGGAGGCGCGCGAATTGGCCGGCGCGGACCCGGCCGCGCTCGCCGCGGTGGCTCTGGCCGAATGTGGCGTGCTTGCCGATCCCACCGTCGAGGGCGAGTCGAACGCCGCCGCGCCCGTGGCGATCACGTCCGCCGATACCGTGCGCACCGACCTGCCCGAGTCGGAAACGACTGTCTCGGTGGCTATTTCACGCGCACAACGGGCGGTTGACCTGGCCGATCGCACCGGCGACCCGTTCGCCCGCAGTGCGGCCCTCGACGCCCTCACCGCGGCGCAATTGTGGGCCGGGGACATCTTCGCCGCCGCCGAGACCACCCAGCGACGGGTCGCCTTGCTGGGCGCCATGCCGCGCACGCCCGCCAGCGCCCTTGAACACGTCAACGCGTTGTCCGAGGCGGCCGAGATCGGTATCGGCGTCGGCGATCTCATCGGTGCCCGTCGCTGGGCCGAGCAATTGCGCGACCTGCCGTTGCTGGCCGAGCGTGGTGATTTCGCCACCTCCGCGCTGCTGGTCGCGGCTGCCCTGGCCGGTCACCTCGATGAAGTGCTCACCGCCAGTGGACGATTCATCGATGCCTGGGAACTCTCCGGCCGGCCCTACGCTCCCGGTCTCGCACCGGCCGCGGCGGCCGTCGCGATGACCCACGGCCTGCGCGGTGACGACGTCGCGCGGGCCGAATGGCTGACCATCGTGGACACGCTGGCCGGCCCGCCCGGCCATCCGTCCGCTTATCGCGCCGTCTTCGCCGCTCTCGTGCTGCTCGACCGTGACCGACCCGAACAGGCGCTGGCCGAACTTGCCACCGAGCCCGACGATTTGGCCGAGCGCGATATCTGGATCTGGCGACACTGGTACGTCGCCCTGCGCGCCGAAGCCGCGGTCCTGGCCGGCCATCGGGATGCTCGCGGCTTCGTTGCTGCGGCGCGGACTACGGTGTCCGGCAACCCGATAGCCGGTTCGATCGTCGAGCGGGCCGCCGCCCGGCTCGACGCCGACGGCGGAGCCTGACACCCGGCTCAGGCCGTCGCCTCCCACAGGTACCCGTCCGGGTCGGTGAACGATCCGATGCTGCCGTCCAGGACGATGCGGTGGGATCCGCTGCCTTCCAAGGCGACTCCCGCTTCCTTGGCGGCCGCCTTGCGTGGGTACAACGCCAGGGTGACCGGTGAGCCCTGGTTCTCGAACTCGGCGTACTTGCCGCCGAAGCTCTTCGACACCGTCAGTCCGCGATCGGCATACACCTGCTTGCTGGCCTTCACGTCGGTCACGCCCATCAGCAACACCAGGTCGTCGATCTCGCGGGTGAACGGGCCGACATCCTTCTTCTTCGAGGTGGCGATCTTCCAGATCGTCCCCTCCGGCGCCTGGATCACCGCGCTGTAACCCCACAGGCTCTTCTTCGCCGGCTTGAGGACGGTGAACCCGGCGTCGACCGCGGTGCCGACGAGGCTGTCGACAGTGGAGGGCTGCGACACCACCAGGGACAAGATGAATCCACGGAAGCCGGTGGTCGGCTCCTGTGCCGCCCGGAACCCCAGCCGGTCACCCAGGCCGAACGCGGCGTCGTAGATCGCGGCCGCGGCCTGGGGATCGGCCACCTCGAGCTGAATATTGATGTCGGTGCTGATGTTTGCGTTGATTTCCATGCTCATAAAGCTAGATCCGGGCCGGCACGGTCACATCCGTGCCGACCACGGAACACACCACTGAGCGTCGTTCGGTGGTGTGTCGATGCTATTTCCGCGCGGCCAGGATCTGGGTGAGGTAGTCCGGGGTGCCGTCGATGCGTTGCAGATGCGGGTAACGGAGGCCGTCGTGATAGTTCAGTTCAACGGTCCGGGTCTGATCGAAGTCTTTCACCTGCAAGCGAATCGGTGCGGGGTTCGCCTTGGCTCCCTCGATCGCGGCTTCCATCGTCGCTTGGGAGTAGGGGGCGTCGTTGACTGACACCACCGTCATCCCGGTGCCGACTTTTGCCTTGAATGCGGGTCCGTCCCAGCGCACGTCGGTGACCTTGCCGGCACCGGACACGTTGAGGCCGATGGAGTAGGTGTAGTTGACCGCGCCCTCGGCCTGTTTCATCTGCGCCGTGAGCAAGGCGCCCGGGTTGTTGTCGAAGACCAACTTCCACCCCGTCTTCTCGACACTTGCGGCGAACGGTTCTTTTCCGTCGAGGCGATCGCGCAGATACTTCGCCCAATCGTCGGCGACCACGCCGTTCAGTGTCGAGACGACGTCGTCGAAGTCGTAGGTGTTCTGGGACATCCACTTGCTGTCGTCGACACCGAAGAACGCGCGAGCGAAATCATCGAGTGACTTCGTGTTTCCCGACAGTTCGCGGATACGTGCGTCCACGCCCAGCCACACCAGTTGCCCGCCCTGGTAGTAATCCTCGCTGAGCTGCCACGACCGATACGGCTTCGTACGCCGCTGCGCGATGATGGGGTCGTTGGTGGTGTCCTGCAGATTGCGCCAGTCGAGTCCGGGCCGGTTTTCGGTGTATGCGGCGACTACCGAAGCCAGCGCATCGCGAGAGACCTCCGCGGGTCGCAAGCCGGACCGGCCGGTGAGCACGTTGCCCCAATACTGCGTCTGTCCCTCGTAGACCCACAGCAGGCTGTCCTGCATCGGGACGTTGTAGTTGGGTGTCCACAGGTCAGCCGGGCGTCGGAACTTGCCGTTCCAGGAATGGGTGTACTCGTGCCCGAGCAGATCGGCGCTGCCGACCTCGGGGTTCCACCCGGTGAAATAGTCCGTGGGTTGGCCGTTCTCGCTGGATCGCTGGTGTTCCAGTCCGTTGGAGCTGAGCTGATCCGACAACGACAGCAGGAAGTCGTAGTGGTCATAGTGCTGTGAGCCGTACAGTCCTACCGCCTGTTGCACTAGCGCCTTGTGCAGCTCGATGTGCTCGGGCTTGGCTGCGAGCTGCTCCGGTGCGTCGGCGAATACTTGCAGTCGCACCGGGGTTTTCGCGCCGGGAGCCAGGTCGAACTCCTTGTGATAGCGCCCTGCATACACGGGCGAGTCGACGAGGATGTCCAACGGAACAGTCTTGTAATTCACGGTGTCGACGTCTTTGCCGGCGACCTCCAGCGCGGTTCCGGCCTCGAATCCCGGCGGGTAGGTGACGCTCGCGGTGAACGGAATCTTGCTGGCGGGAACACCAGCCGGATAGAGGACCACGGCATTCCACTGCAAATTCAGCATATTCGGCGTCATCACCACGCGCCCTTGAGTGGAATCGGTGGGGGTGAGGTATTGGTAGCGCGCGTCGATTGATTCCACGCCGTCGGGCACCGTAACCTTGAACGCATACACGTTCAGCGGATCACGCTTCCACTCCAGCTTGTTCCCGGCGTTGGTGAAGGTGATGCCCCCGATCTTGTCGATCGGACCGGACGGAGAGTGGCTGCCGGGCAGCCATTGCGGAAAAAGTAAGTCGATCTCGCCCGACTGCACGGGGATCGTCTGTTTCACCTGGATAATGCGTTGCGGCAGATTGGTCAGGTCGACCGCCACCGAGATCGCTTTCTGATCCGCCGGAGCGTCATCAGAATTGTTGCGCAAGCCGAAGTATAGCGAGCCTGCCAGGACAACGAGAACGACGACGCCGATAACGCCGATAATACGAATCTTAGACAACGACACTCCCCGAGTCACAGACGATCTTGTCGACACTACGAAGTAGACGCAATGCCCGCCCCCGGCGGTTGGTGCTCATCGGCCAAGGATAGGACCTACCGATTGCCGTCATAAACTTTGCAGCGCATAGCGGCAATAAGCGCGCGTACGGTGCGGTCGCCACGACCGCCTGTCCTATCCCCTCCTCCGGCGTCAATGCTTCGAATAGTTTGTTCGGGTCGGCGAGCGCCCCTTAGTTACTGAACTAACTGTCGATCCTACGAGGGTTGGTATCGCAGTGTGCGAGGAGTGAGTGTGGCCTGCGTCATACCCGTGGCCCGTCCGCTGCTGCTCGGCCCATCGGCCCGCACACACCGCGGCGCGGTCGATGTTCTGTCCGAGCCCGTTCGTCCAGTTGGCCTGCGGCCGAATGAGTTTCATAGCATCCCTGACGGTGCCGTCGTCCGCTCCGAGTAGAAGGACGCCGTAGTCCACTTTTACGAAGCGCTGGCCAACCGCTGACGAGCGTCCGAAGGGCGGTCGGACCGGCCTCGGTACACTGAATCCGGATGACCGACAACGGGTTCGAGATCACCGCAAACCTGGTTCGCGACCTGCTACAGGAGCAGCATCCAGATCTTGCCGGGCTGACCATCCGCGAGGTGGCGGGCGGCTGGGGCAATCAAATGTGGCGTCTGGGAGACGAGTTGGCCGTGCGCATGCAGCGCATGGACCCGACTCCGCACCTCCAGATCAAGGAGCGGCGATGGCTTCCCGTGCTGGCCCCGCGCCTGCCGCTCCCGGTGCCGACCCCGGTGCGGTTCGGCGAACCGTCCGAGCGCTTCCCCAAGCACTGGACGGTGATGACGTGGGTTCCCGGTGAGCCACTGGACCACGGCACGATCAGCCGCGGCACCCATGCGGCCGACACTTTGGCGGGCTTCCTCCGGGCGCTGCACGTGGAAGCGCCCGCCGAGGCGCCGATCGCTACCGACCGCGGAGCCCATCCCCGGGATTGCACGGGCGGTTTCGAGAACTTCCTCCAGGCCGTCGCTCCCGACGACATCGCGGCCGACGTCCGGGCCGTTTGGAGTGACGCCGTTGCGGCCCAGGCGTGGGCGGGCCCGCCGATGTGGGTGCACGGCGATCTCCACCCGGCGAACGTCGTCGTCTCGGACGGAACACTCGCGGGCATAGTCGATTTCGGCGACATGTTCGCCGGCGATCCGGCCTGGGATCTCGCCGCCGCATGGGTGCTACTACCCGCAGGCACGGCCGCACGATTCTTCGACATGTACGCCCAAGCGGACGACGCGACCATCCGCCGCGCCCGCGGACTGGCCGCGATGAAAAGCCTCTTCCTGATGCTCATGGGACAGAACGGAGATCGCGGCCTCCCCGGCGGCAAGCCACACTGGGGACCCGCAGGCCGTGCGGCACTCGACCGTGTCCTGCACGGCATTTGACGCACACCGAGAGTTGGCTGGCACGTTGGTCCACTCGTAGAAAGCGATAGCCCGGCTGCGGAATGGATGTTGGGGCAGAGGGGCTTTCGCGGTCAGTGCTGGCCTACGAGGTCGCTGTTGCGGCGCGAGACCGCGTCGTTGACGCCGATGATGTAGCCGTCGGGATCGGCGATGTAGAACTCGCGGGTGCCGGTGTGATCGGCCGACGGTCCGCGAATGATGTCAGTGACCGCGGCACAGGTGTCGAGCATGGCCTGGAAGTTCTCGACCTCGAGGTAGAACATGCCGGTGAACCCGATCGCCTTGCCCTGCAACGGCGGCAGCCAGTTCTCCAGTTGCGCGTGCCGGTAGAGCATCCCGCAGAACTGGCCGTCGAACAGGACCATGTGGATGTCGTCGGTTTCGGTCGCGGTCCGGCTGTCCACGGTGAAGCCGAGCTGCTCGTAGAACGCCTTGCTGACCGCCGTGTCCTTGACTCCGAGACAGGGTGCGAACGGCATCTGCCTACTCCCTCTGTTCAATGACGCCACCTGGGCGGCGGGTCGGATAGGTACATTTGTACCTTACGAGCGCGGTGAATTTCCCTCGATGTGTCACACGTCGCATTAGGTACATCTGTACCCTGCAAGGTGCGTGACTAGCTCGAACACCTGCGATGGAGGCAAGAATGGCCGAGGTGGCCCTGGGTTCGGATGCCGCTGAGCCCGTGCGGCGGCGCCGATTCGATCCGAACCGGCGGCAGCGCATCGCGCGAGCCGCGATCCAGGTCATCGGCGAGCGCGGCGTGGAGGGCCTGACCCACCGCGCGGTCGCCGAGGCCGCCGATGTCCCGATCGCCGGCACCACCTACCACTACAAGGACAAGGAAGATCTGCTCGTCGCCGCACTCGAAATCTGCGTCGACGACTACGCCGCCATCATGGCCGCCATCCCCGGCGAGCGGCCTGCGCTGACGATCGCCGACCTCATCGATCAGACCGCGGCCGCCCTGATCGGCTGCTTCACCGCCGAACGCACCATCACCACCGTGCAGCTCGAGTTGTATGTCGCCGCGATCCGCCGTCCCGCCCTACGCCCGATCGCGGACCGCTTCACCGAAGCCACCCGCACGATGTATACCCACTACACCGACCCAGCGACCGCGACCCTGCTCACCGACGCCGCGCAGGGAATCACCTTGCGCGGGATGGCGGCGACCACGCCGCCCACCGCGGAACAGATCCGCGGCCTGCTCACCCGCTGCCTACCTTGAGCATGTCGAAAGATGTTGAATCGCGCGGTGATTCGACCTGTCTCGCCCTATGAGACCTCGATCTGCTCCGGCTCCGGCAATGTCAGTGGTCGCGCGTCTGTGTACCAGGCGTATTCGATACCGGCGAGCCTGCCGTGCTCGACCCACAGAATGACCTCGCCGATCGGTGTCCCGTCACGGTCGGTGACCCCTCCGCTGGCGAAGATCCTGTCCGGTGAACCGGATGCTGTCGCCAAGTCGGCGGGTACCACCGCATCCACGCTGGGCGAACCGACACCCCCCGGTGGCGTTGACCAGCGCAACCGGAATCTGCGCCAAATAGTCGCCGGCTCCGGCCTTTCCGGTGGACAGCAGTTTGGTCACTACACCGATTTCGAGCTCGGTCAAGGCGCGCGGCTCGATCGGTGTAGTTCCCATTGCGTCTCCTGTGCTGTGCGCTTCAGCCCGGCGGTAGGTGCGTAATGAGGGTGCGCGCCCAGGGGATCGTTGGTGAAAACGGCCCGGTAGTAGCGGGGGGGGGGCGAGCACGGCATCTGTGGTGCGTTCCGGGGTCGGGGGCTCGTTTCCCCGGGCCTGTTCGCGCCCGACGGGCCGAACGGCCTGGCCTGACCGGTACCAACGCGCTCTCTGGGCCCACGGAACCGGCGGGCCGAAATTGAGTCTTGCTTAGTTAATATTAACCATGCAAGACTGAACGCATGAACCCGATCTCGTACCTCGTCCAGACCTCCGTCCCCCTGATTTGGCCGCTGATCGCGGTCGTCGGCGCATTCGTTGCCACGCGGCACAGCCCCTCCCGTCAAGCGGCGCTGGAGACCTGGCAGCGGTGGTGGGCCGTCGTCGCACTCGGCTTCGGCAGCCTGTGGATGACGATCACGTTCCTCGCGGTGCCGCAGGTCATGGCCGACGCCATCGGCTTCGAGTCGACCCCGTTCCAGTTCGAGATCGCGTTCGCCAACCTCGGCCTCGCCGTCATGGGCTTCCGCGCCGTCTCGGCTACTGCCCGCGAGCGCATCACCATCGGCCTCGGTGCCGGAATGTTCCTCTGGGGCGCGCTGATCGGCCACGTCTACCAGTGGTTCGCCAATGGCGACCACGAGCCCGGCAACACCGGGGGAGTCCTGGTCTGCGACCTGCTCCTCCCCGCGGTCGTGATCATCCTCGCCCGCCGCGCGCAACGACTGTCCGCCACCGAGCAGTCCCCGGCCTTGTTGTCGGCAGCGTGATCGACTCGGCGCGTGCGGCCGGGAATCGGACCGCATGAACACCGCACTAGTGACCAATGGCGGATTGGGCGCGGCGCTCGGCCTCGAGAGCGCCGCGCTTCCGCCGACGAGTCTTAACCGGACAAGACTCGGTTATGCTCGAACTGTGGACGATGGACTCGGAGATTTGCTGCATCGCGTGGTGTACCTGCTCGGCGAAGCAACCCGCCGGCGGGTAGACAACACTTCCGGCCTGAGCTACAGCCAAATACGCCTGCTGGGAACGCTGGAAGAGATCGAACCGGTCACCCAGCACCAACTGGCCCAAGCCCTGGCAGTCTCCGATCCAGCCGTCAGCCGCGCCCTCCGCCCCCTGGAAGAAGCCGGCCTGGTCCAGATCAAAACCGACCCCGACCACAAACGCCGCCGGCTGGTCGCCATCACCGAAGCCGGCCGAAATGCCTTCCACACCACCGGCAAACCCCTCTCCGACGAACTACGCACCGCCCTACTCGCCGCCGACTTCCCCTACGACCGCTACCTGAACGACACCATCGCACTGGCCAAACTCCTCGAGCCGTCCTGAAAGAACACGACTCGAGCAGCCGCTGCTCAGGCGAAGTCGAAAATTGGTGGTAGTACGACGATTACGGCGGCGGCCCATGCGCCGTAGACCGGCAGGTAGCGGGTTTGCCAGCGTTCGACATCGGCGAATCCGCGTCGGCCGCGGACGAATCCGAAGCCGAGCCAGACCGACCAGGCCAGGTTCACCAGCAGTACCAGGTTCATGCCGAGCGCCACGGTCTTGTTCGCGGTGAAGCCGAATTCCGCGATGCGCGAGAGCATTGCGGCCAGCATCACCACGTCGACGGCGAGGGCGCTGACGACCAGGATCAGTTGCAGCCGGTCGAAGGTGTCGGGTGCGCTCCGCGGGTCGCGCGCGGAGATCGCGTACAGCAGCAATCCGAGCACCACCACGAGAATCAGGTCCATCAGGATCAGCAGATTGCGGTCGATGTCGATGACGCTGCGGTTGGCCGCGAACGCCACCAGCAGCGCGAGCAGCATCACGACGGTGAGCGGGGTGAACACGCGAGTGAGCACCGGCGCGATATTCTCCACCACGTTCTGCTTGGCCTCGACCAGCCATGCCGCGACGATCACCGCACCCGCGATGCCGAACGGCACCACCCAGTCCTCGATGACCCATTCGATGCTCATGCCGAGCGTGTCGAACGCGTTGACGGTCAGTCCCATCAGCACGCCGCCGCCGAACGCGAGCAGGGTGAGATAGACGATCCACTCACCGGTGAATCGGATGAAATCCATTCGGCGCCGGTCGGATTGCCATTCCCCGCCGACGTAGGCGAGGCCGACGACGAACCACAACGCGATCGGCGCGTGGATCGCCGCAATGACCTCCGTCGATCCCTCCGGGTCGAACGGAAAAACGTTCAGCATGATCGCCGCCAGCGCGAACGGCACCAGCAACGCGGCGGCGACGCGCGGCCGCACCTGCCGCTTCCACGCGAAATACCCAGCGAGGAAGGGCAATACGAACAGGCTGAGATTCCGCGCGGCCGCGGCCCCGTCGAGTACCGCAAGCCCGGTCTTCAACGTCAGCGCCGCGACAACGGCCAGCGCGAGCACGACCACCAACTCCCGCTTGGGCCGCGCGCCGCCGCCCTCGGGTTCCGCGGGCAGCAGTACCAGCTGTTTCCACAGCCGATCGGAATGCTCCCGGGCGAACTCGCGCGAGATCGAATCCACGCTGCCCATCCGTTTGACCGCGACCAGGAACGCCTCGTCCGACGCCAGCCCAGCCCCGGTCAGATCCGAAACCTGCTCGCGCAGATGGTCTTCCATCTCCTCGACGTCGGCGGCCGATATCGCCTGATGGCGCTGGACGTAGCCACGCCACTGCCCGATCTGCGACTCCAGTTCGGCATCGGTACTCATCACGCCCATCCCTTCGCCACGTTCGGCGGCTGCTCGACGCTGCGCCAGACCTGCCCGAGTGCCTCGGCCACGACCGCCCACTGGGTGCGGCGTTCCGCGAGCGCGGCCCGACCCGAATCGGTGATCGCATAGTGTTTGCGCCGCCGCCCGCTGTCGCCGGACTGCCAGCTCGATGTCACATGACCCAGCCGTTCCAACCGGTGCAGCAGCGGATAGAGCATCCCGTCGGTCCATTGCATGCGCCCGCCGGACAGCTCGTTGACCCGCTTGAGAATCGCGTACCCGTAGGACTCGCCGTCGGCGAGTATCCCGAGCACCAACGGCGTCGCCGACGCCGCCACCAAGTCTTTGTCGATATGCACCGGACTCCGATACCTAGATCTGCTAGGTATCGACGTTAGCAGAGACCTCGGCTGGTATCGATGAACCGGCCCGAGACCGATGATTTTCGTGGCTGTCCCGGGTCTACACAGCAGAGCTGATCCATCCGAGCCCGGGAGGAACCTTGACCGAGAAGACCACCACCACCGCCCTGCCCCCTGTCGTGGACAAGCAGACCTGGCAAGCCGCGCTCGACGAGCTGCGGATCCGCGAGAAGGCCGCCACCCGCGAACTCGACGCCATCGCCGCCCAGCGCCGCAAGCTGCCAATGGTCGAACTCCCCGACTACACGCTGATCGGCGCGGACGGTCCGGTCCGGCTGGTCGACGTGTTCGACGGCCGTTCGCAACTCATCGTCTACAACCACATGTGGTCCGACGGCGCGGAGTGGCAGTGCGGCGGCTGCACCGGGCTCACCTCGCAGTACGTCCGCTTGGACCTGCTGGCCAACTACGACGCCCGCTTCGTCATCGTCACCAACGGACCCATCGAGGAAGCGCTGGCCTACAAGGCCAAGGTCGGCAACAAGATGGACTGGTACTCGTCCGCGGAAAGCTCGTTCGGCGCGGACGTGGATGCCCCGCCCGGCGCAGGCTTCGGGGTGAACGTCTTCCTCCGCGACGGCGACAAGGTCTACCGCACCTGGCACACCAACGGCCGCGGCACCGAACAGCTCAGCTACACCTTCGCATTGATCGACACCCTGCCGTGGGGCCGCCAGGAAGAATGGCAGGATTCCCCCGACGGCTGGCCCAAGTCGCCCACCTACTCCAAGTGGCTCGACTCGCCCGATGTAGCCCGACTCTACGGACCGAACGGCGAAACGGCATAGGGGGCAGCGAGATTCACTGCCCCCGTAGGACATAGCGCCCGGAAAGGATTGCTCAAGAGACGAAGCGTGGGGTGCCGGCTCGTGCGCCTGACACGATCTGCACGATGGACAGCGCCACCAACAGGACCAAGACCGAGGTCCAGGCGTGGGTCAGGTCGTGCAGCGCACCAGCCAGCACCGGACCGATCGCGCATAGGGCGAACCCGGCGATTTGGCTCATCGCGGTCAGTTTCGCTGTTGTCTGTGCGTCGTGCGTTCGGAGAATGGGTAGCGAGTAGCCGATCGCGGTGCCCGCGCCCAGTCCGGCGCCGAGCAGGATCATCCACACGATCGCCCCGCCGGTCGGCGAAATCAGCAGTCCCACAAAGGCAATGGCCAGCACGGCACCGGTCGAGGTCGCGGCCCGGACTTGCCGTTCGTTGCGGTTCACCACAATGGACATGGCGAGAGCGGAGGGGACCGCGACCAGATTGGCCACCGAGAGCATGCCGCCCGCCAACGAGGCATTCATCCCGGCATCTACGAGAATCGTTGGCAGCCAAGCGGAAACGGTATAGAACAGCAGTGCGGGCATGGCGAAGAAGATGGTCACCGCCCAGGCCAGCGGCTGCAACCACAGGCTGCGCGGCGTGGCCTCCGACGCGGGGCCGGTGCCCGCCGCACTGTGTACACGCAACTGCGGCAACCAAACCAACCACGCGATGACCACGGGGACTGCCCACAGACCCAGCGTCGCACGCCAGCCGAACCCGGTGGCATCTTGCAGCGGCAGCGTGATTCCGGAGGCCGCGGCCGCGCCGGTGTACAGCGACATCGTGTAGAGCCCGGTCAGCAGCCCGACGTGCGCCGGGTGATCGCGTTTGATCGCAGCAGGCACCAGGACGTTGCCGACGGTGATGGCCAGACCGATGATCGCGGTCCCGGCGAACAGCGCGGGTACACCGGGCAGCAGTCGAATGCCGAAGCCGGCCAACAACACCAGCAGCGCGAACCCGATGGTGCGGTTGAGCCCGAGTTTGCCGCCGATCCGCGGCGTCAGCCCGGAGAACCCCACCCAGCAGGCGATCGGCACCGCCACCAGCAGGCTGGCGACGGTGCTGTTGAACCCCTCCTGCTCCTGCACCTGCGGCATCAGCGTCGAAATCGCCGTGATCGGCGGCCGCAGGTTCAGCGCGACCAGCGAAACGCCGACGGCAACCAGCCAGATCGGCACCGCCACCGCAGATTTCGGCGTGACCGCCGTGGTGTCAGCTGTCGAGTCGGCCCTCACGGGCCCTCGATCGTCACCGTTGACCAATCGAACGTGAGCTCCTCGAGTATGTCCAGCTCGCTGCAGAACTTGTGCAGCCCACTGAAATTGGACAGCAACCGCTTCGCCGACGGGTCGTGCTCGACCTCCCGCAGCATCTCGTGTCCGCCGTCGAACCCGACCAGATCGACGATCCGGTGCCAGGTCGGAAAGTTGTTCGCGGCGAACGCTTCCAGCCCGTCGACCATAGCCTCCCGGAACAGGGCGCGTTCAGCCGGACCGAGCCGGTGATACACCGCCTTGGCGATCTCGTCGGCGATCGAGGAGTGGCAGTACTCGTCGCGGTTGTGCATGGTCGCGGTGACCTTGTTGATCGGCTGGATCTCGTCGTCCTCGGCGATCAGATCGAGGTAGGAGTTGATCGAGATCTCGGCGACCGTGGTGAAGGCGAGCGCACTGAGCTCGCGTTGCCAGGGGTGTTCGCTCCTGGCCATGCGCTGCCGGAGCCGGGAGGCCTTGTGCCCGAGCGGGAGTGCGGTCTCCGGCATCCGCCAGCCGCGCCGGCGCCGCATCACCGAACTGGCGTTGAGGTGCATGAGGGTGTGGTACTGCTCGTCGAGCATCGCCTGGGTCATGCTGGTGGTCAGCGTCTCCATCTCCAGGCCGGTGTCGAACGTTTCCTCGATGACCAGCGCGAAGGTCGGATTCACCACGTGCTGTTCGGTGTCCATGATGTGCTTGTTGAAGGCCACCCAGCCCCAGCCGAGCAACCGCGCCCGGAGGTCGGGGTCCATGGCCTGGTAGGTCGGGTGCTCCCGGAACGGGATCAGGCCTTCCGGATAGTCGGGCCGGTCGGGTTCGAACAGTTCGTCCAGGTCGGGCTCGGGGCGCTTCACCATCGCGCGCCGATGCCAGTTCGCGGTGAGCCTGCTGATCACCGCGTTCTCGATCGGGTCGTCGGGGTCGTGCTCCGGTAGCGACGGCACTGCGGGGCCGCCTCCGGGATATTGCGGCAAAGTCACGGCTATCCCTCCATTTCTTTCCGGCCACCCGGGTCGGGGTGGCTAGCGGTGATCGCCTCGGCGAGGTCTTCGACGCTCGCCGCGAGCACCGCGCTCGACGAAATCTCGGCTCCCCAGCGCTGTTCGAGCCGGGCCCGGATCTCGACCGCGGCCAGCGAGTCACAACCGATGTCGCGCAACGGACGCCGGCGCGGAATCCGTTGCGCGGGAAGGCCGAGCACCGCGCCGAGCTCGGCGGTCAGCGTGTCTAGCAGCCCACCATCGGCCGGGACCGGCGGCGGGGCAGCTTTCTCCGCGATCGGTGTGTCGACCGCCGCCGATTCGACCGGCGTGAACCAGGTGCGCCGACGCTGCCACGGGTAGGTCGGCATCTCCTCCGGAACGGTGAGCGTCGGGTACAGCGCGGTCCAATCCGGATCGATACCGGCGGTGTAGAGGCGGGCGAGGATCTCCGCGAGCCGCGCGGCCTCGGACTCGTCCCGGCGCAACCCGGCAACCGCCGTACCGCTGTCACTGTCGGCGAGGCATTGCTCGATGGCCTGCGCGAGTACCGAATGCGGGCTGATCTCGAGGAAAACCGTTGGACCCAGCGCATTTTCGGCCTCGATCGCGTCGGTGAATCGAACGGCGGACCTCAGGTTGCCGGCCCAGTACCGGGCGTCGAGATCCGGACCGGACATGCGCTCGCCGGTGACCGTGGACCGGAACGGCACGGCGACAGCCTCGGCCCGCATTCCGGTGAGCGCGGAGATCAGCTGCGGTTGCAGCGGATCCATGAACCGGCTGTGCGACGCGAAGTTGATCCGCACCCGCCCGGCGCGCGCGCCACTCTCGCGCAGTTCGGCGAGCAATTCGTCCAGTGCGTCGCTTTCGCCGGACAACACGGTCAGGCGAGGGCTGTTGCGCGCGGCGACCACGATCCGATCGCCGTAGCGTCCGGCGGCCGCCTCCGCCTCGGCGACCGGCATCGCCACCGCGACCATCCCGCCCAGCCCGTCCGCCTGCGCGGTGAGTTCACCACGGCGACAGATGAGTTCGGCGGCGGTGGCGAGATCGATCGCTCCCGCGACCGTGGCGGCGGCGATCTCGCCGAAACTGTGCCCGATGACCACATCGGGCCGAATTCCCCAGGAGCGCAGATGCTGTGCCAACGCCACCTGCATGGCCCACACCGCCGGCTGGATCACTGCGGTCTTCGCCAGCTCCGTCCCGTCGTCGTCGGCGAGCAGCTTCAGCAGCGACCAGCCGGCCGCGGATCGAATTGCCGCGTCACAGTTTTCGATCGCGTCCCGGAATACGGCCGAGGTGTTCAGCAGCTCGCGACCCATGCCGACCCACTGGCTGCCGTGTCCGGGAAAGACGAAGGCAACGCGGCTTCCGCCGTTGGGTTGCTGGGTGACCTCGTCGAGCAGCCGGTCGCGCAACGCGGCGGCCAGTCCGTCACCGTCGGATGCGGCTACCGCCGAACGCCATTCGTGATGCGCCCGACCACGCGCCGCGACGGCGCACACCCGCCGCGCGGTGACCGGATCCGCGCCGTCCAGCCGGTCGGCATAGGCCGACATAAGTGCCTGTGCAGCAACGGGATCGCGGGCAGAGATCGGCAGCACCAGCGGCTGTGGCGCATCGTCGTCGTCCGTTTCCGCGGACGCGGGAGCGGCGGTCAGCACGACGTGCACGTTGGTCCCGGACAAACCGAAGGACGTCACCCCGGCGACCGGCGACGAATCCTCAGGCCATGCAACAGGTTCGGTCGGCACCCGCAGCGGAGTGTCTCGCTCCAGCAGGACCGGATGCGGCTCGGTCAGCAGTGGATTCCCCGGAATCAACCGATTATGCACGCTCAGCACGGTTTTGATGAAGCCCGAGATACCGGCCGCCCCCTCGGGATGGCCGATATTGGTCTTCACCGAGCCGACCAAACACGGCCGCCCCTCGGGGCGCGTTCCACCGAACACCTGGGACAGTGCCCGCAGCTCGATCGCATCACCCGTATTCGTCCCGGTGCCATGGGCTTCCACGTAATCCACCGCGGCAGGGTCGACCCCCGCCCGGTCCAGCGCGTCGCGCAGCAACCGCTCCTGCGCGTCCTGCGCCGGTGCGACCAGCGAACCGCCGCCGCTGCCGTCGTTATTGCTCGCGCTACCCGCGATCACCGCGTACACGCGATTGCCGTCGGCACGCGCCTGCGCCAGCGGTTTGAGCACCACCACCCCGACGCCTTCGGACCGGACGAACCCGTCGCCGGTCGCGTCGCCGAAGCGGCAGCGCCCCCGCCGCGACATCAACCCGACCTGCTCGTAGATGGTGGCGAGTTCGGGCAGCAGCACCAGATTCGCCCCGGCGGCCAGCGCCACGTCCGAATCGCCGAGTTGCAGGCTCTGCCAGGCCAAGTGCACCGCGGTCAGGGACGACGAGCACGCCGTATCGACCGAAACGCTCGGCCCACGCAGATCCAGCGCGAACGAGATCCGCCCGGACAGGAACGAGGACAGCCCGCCGCCGGTCAGCGCGTGCAGGTCGAGCGAACTCTGCCGGGCCTGCAATTCCCAATAGTCCCGGCCCATCTGCCCGACGAAAACACCGGTGCGCGTGCCTGCCAGCGCGGCCGGCGGAATCCCCGCGTCTTCCAATGCCTCCCAGGCCACCTCCAGCAGCAACCGCTGCTGCG
The DNA here is from genome assembly GCF_040681495.1 of Nocardia sp. NPDC051756. Taxonomy (NCBI): domain Bacteria; kingdom Bacillati; phylum Actinomycetota; class Actinomycetes; order Mycobacteriales; family Nocardiaceae; genus Nocardia; species Nocardia sp. NPDC051756. Next base: position 195,243 of record NZ_JBFAYV010000001.1, read on the forward strand.
GATCCATCCGATCGGCCTCGCGGGGCGAGATGCCGAAGAACGCCGCGTCGAAACCCTCGACGTCGTCCAGGAATCCGCCGAAGCGGCGAAACCCGGACGGCACCGCGGGCAGCCGACCGAACACGGCCGGATGCTCGGTGCGCTCCGCGGGCACCTCGGTCACCGCATCCACGCCGTCGACCAGCAGCCGCCAAAGTGCCTGCGGCCCATCGGCGCCCGGCAATCGGCAGCCGATGCCGACCACCGCCACCGGTTCGATGCGCCCGCGACGGACGGGTTCCGGAGCCGGTGTCCGGGGCAGGTCGCTCGGTGGCAGGCGACGGCGCAACTCCGCGGTGATCATCCGGGTCAGCTCGCGGCGATGGGTGCGGACGAAGAAATGACCGCCGGGCAATTCGCGTGTTCGCACGCCCCCGTCGGTGAGTGCGTCCCACTCGGCGGCATCGTCCGGTGCGGCAAGAGCGTCGTCCCGGCCGCTGAAGACCACGATCGGGCACGCCACCGGCGGGGCAGGCCGATGCCGGTAGGTGCAGAACATCGTCACGTCCGCGCGCAGCGCGGGCAACGCGGAGCGCAGCAGATCCCGCTCGTCGCGCAATTCGGCCGGGGTGCCGCCCATTTCGAAGATCCGATCGAGCAGATCGTCGTCGGACAGCTCGTGCATCGGCTCCGGCGCAAGCCGGTGCGGCGCGGCCAAGCCTGCGATCAGTAGTGCCAGCGGCGCCCGATGCAGCCGCAGCGCCACCTGGTACGCCAGCAGGCCACCGAGGCTGTGCCCGAACAACGCGAAGGGCGTGTCCAGATGCGGACGGATCGCGTCGGCGACCGCATCGGCCAATGCGTCCAGATCGGCCACCGGCGGCTCGCCCGCACGTTCCTCCCGGCCGGGGAGCAGCACCGGCACCACGTCCACCCAGCCCGGTAACTCCTGCGGCCAGCCACGGAAAACCGAAGCGCCGCCGCCGGAATGCGGGAGGCAGAACAGCCGCACCCGGGCCGAGCGCCGAGGCGGCCGAGCCAGGAAGGCACTCATTTCGCCCGCCCCCGGCCGCCGAGCGAGCCCGCGATGATCATCTTCTGCACCTCGGAGCTGCCCTCATAGATCCGCAGCGACCGGATCTGCCGGTACAGGCGCTCCGCCACGCTGTCCGCGACCAACCCCGCCGCGCCGAAGACCTGCACGCAGGCGTCCACGATGTGCTGCGCGTGCTCGGTGGCATACAGCTTGGCGATGCTGGAGTGTTTCGCCGCGGCCGGATCCCCGCGATCGGCCTCCCACGCGGCGCGGGCCACCAGCAACGCCGCGGCGTTCAGCTCGACCTCGATCTCCGCGAACGTGGCCTTCACCAGCTGCAAATCGAATTGCTTGCCGCCGTACATCTTCCGGCTCTTCGCGTGGGTCAACGCGGCGTCGGTGGCCCGGCGGGCGAATCCGATCGCCGCCGCGCCCACGGTCATCCGGAACCGTTCGAGCACCTCCATCGCGATCACGAAACCGGCGCCCGGCCGGCCGAGCACGCTGTCCGGCGGCAGGTGGCAGTCCGTGAACTCGAGATCGGCGAAGGAGCGGGGCGCGATCAGCGGAACCCGTTGGCTTACCGTCAATCCCGGCGTGCTCGCGGGCACCAGGAACGCCGTCAGCCCGAGCGCGCCCGGTCCCTCGCCGGTCCGCGCGATGACGCAGAACAGATCCGCGATACCGCCGTTCGCGATCCACGCCTTCGCGCCGTTCAGCACATAACCGTCGGCGCTCCGATCGGCCCGCAGACCGATCGCCGCGACATCCGAACCCGCCTCCGGCTCGGAGATGGCGAAAGCGCCGGACAGCGTGCCCTTCGCCATCGGCGCGAGATACCGTCGGTGCTGTTCTTCTGTGCCGTGGCGCACGATCGGCGTCGCAGCCAGCGCCTGGATCGAGAACGCGAAATCGGCGAGATCGTCGGCGTAGGCCAGCCCCTCGCGCAGCAGGCACAGGGAGCGGCAGTCGCCGGCCGCCAAGCCTTCCGGCCCGGCGGCTGGATCCAGCGCGGCCAGCCAGCCGTCCTCGCCGAGCGCCCGCAGAATCCGTAGCCCGGTCGCATCCGGGTCGGTGCCCGAGTCATCCCACAGCTCGGCGTGTTCCGCGCACCAACTCTCGACCTGCTTGGCGCGCTGCACATGTCGCGGCTCGTAGAACGGAAGGGCGAGGATGCCCGCATCGAAGCTCATCGTTGCTCCTAGGACAGCGTGAAGGTTTCGGTGGGGTGCACCGCGGGATCGCCTGGCCGCAGGTGCAATTGGCCGCGACCGGGACACAGGACGACCGCCGCCACCGTCCGTTCGCGGCGAATGTCCCCGTTGTCCGTGACGTTGATCGGCGGCGCGGACAGCACGGCGAACTGGTCCTCCGGTTCGGTGCCCACGGTGGCGAGTCGGGTCCGGCACACCTCGAGCCTGCGGACCGAAGAGTTGCGGGCGAACACGTTGATCTCGTCCCGGGCCGCGAAGTCCGGATGCAGGAAATGGTTGGTGTGCAACACATTCGGCCCGTACTCGACTCTGAATTCCGTACCCAGCGCTTCTACATAGGCGGCGCCGTTGCGGTCACACAGCACGATATTGCGCGAACTCGCCAGCGGCAGCTCCCGCAACAGGCCCACCGCTTCCTCGACCGAGCCCGCGTGATCGAGCAGGTGCCGGATAGCCAGGTAGGGCGGCACACCCGGCCGCCACTCCCCGCCGAGCACGAGATTCAATCCCACGGCGAGACCGTCGCTGTTCAGACCGAGATAGCCGAGCAACCCACCGAAACTGAGCACCAGCGCGCGCCGTGAGGTCCCGCTCCGCACGATCTCCAGCACACTGATCTGATCGTCGAGATTGCCGTTGAGATCCACGGTCTGCGCCAGCACCGGATCGGCCCCGGCCACCGCGAACGTAGTGCAGTCCCCGGCGGTCGGAATCTTCTGGTAGCCAAGGATTTCGCGGCGTACTTGCAGTAAGACGGCCTCCCGCAGTGAAATATCCGCCCCTGCGGCGAGCCCGCGGATCTCCTCGGCCAATTCCGGTATCGCAGCGGTGATCTCGGCCAGATAGGCGTCGATCGTCGGCTCCAGCTCGGTCAGCGAGACCGGGTCGGGCAGCAGCCGGTTCAACCGGCACAGCCCGTCATCCAGGAAGGCCCGCAGGTCGGCGGCCCTGGCCTGGCCATGCTGATGGCCGAGGGCGAAGCAATCACCCTCGGCCCGGATGAACGGAGTCCGCAGGACCGCGCTCATTCGACGGCGCCCGCCAACTGCACCTTCGGATAGGCCGCCAATTTGCTTTTGACACCGGCCCATTCGCCGCGCAGCACGCTGTAGAAGATGGCGTCGCGGCGCCGGCCACCCGGCATCGGATTGAAACTACGCAGCACCCCCTCCTCGGTCGCCCCGATATTGCGCAGACCATGACGCGCCTGCTCGTTGAGCACGTCGGTCTTGAACTCCACCCGTTCCGCGCCGAGCCGTTCGAAGGCGTGTTCCAGCAGTAGGTATTTCGCCCACCGGTTGAGCCCGCGGCCGCGGAAGTCGCGCCCGAGCCAAGACCAGCCGATCTCCAGCCTGCCGTCCCGCTCGGCCAGGTTCCCGTAGCTCATGCTGCCCGCGGCCCGGCCGCTGGCCTTGTCCACGATGTAGAAGACCACCCGGCGCCCGGCCTGCTGATCCGCCAGTGCCGCATCGAAGAACTCGTCGAAGTCGGCCTCGGTCTCCACCAGCGAGACGAAATACCGCCAAATATCAGGATCCAGCGCGATCTCGCACAGTGCCGCCCGGTCCGCCGGCTCGATCGGCCGGAGCAGGACGTGCTCGTTCTCCAGCCGTGCCGGCGCAAGCTCAGCCCATCCCATCTCAGACCGCACTTTCCGCATGCCGGGACAGCTCGGCGGTCACGTCGCGCAGGGTGCGCATGGCGGCCACGTTCTCCTCGGTGAAGTTCGCCAGCGAGATTCCCGTGTCATCGCAGACCGCAGTGAGGAACAGGACCTTGTTCAGTGAGGTGAGCCCGTAGTCGTCGACCATGTCGAGATCCGGATCGAGCTCGCCCTGCGCGTTGTTCGCCGCGATCACCTTCCGGAAGTTGTCGTGCACAGCCTTTTCCACCTCAGGCATGGGTTCTTCCTTTCTCACCGATTTCCCGTCGATACTGTTCGAGGATCTGCCGCCGCTTCGGTTTGTACTGCGCGCTGAGCAGCCCGTTGTCGATGCTGAACCGCGGCCGGGCGATCACCATCCGGCCGATGCGCTCGTCGCGCTCCAGTTCCGCGTTGGTGCGCGCGAGGTGCGCTTCGATGGCCGCCTCGTCGGCGGGTTCGGTTGCGGGGGAGACGACGGCGACGAGTTGAGTCTGGGCCGGGCAGAACACCACGCAGTGCTCGATCGCCGGGCTCGCCGCCATGCGCTCCTCGATCGGCCGGACGATGATCTTCTTCCCGTTCGCCAGCACGATCACGTCGTCGGCGCGGCCACGGATGTAGAGGAAGCCGTCGTCGTCGAGGTAGCCGATATCGCCGGTCCGGACCGTGCCATCCGCGGCGAACACCCCCATCGAAGGCCCGGTCGCACCGTATTCGTACCGCCGCGCCACCGGATAGTCGCTGCGGACGCTGATGACGCCGTCGGCGTCGAACAGCACCTCCTTGCCGGGCACGACGCGCCCGACGCTGCCCTCCTTGCTGGCACCCGGATGGTTCTTGGCGACGATGCACGTCTCGTTCATCCCGTAGCCCTCGTAGATGGGCACGTCGAGGCGGGTGAAGAAGCGCAGCATCTCCGCGCCGGCCGGCGCGGAACCGGTCCACAGGTAGCGAATTCGGTCGCCGAACAGTTCCTTGGCTGCGACCTGCGGATCGGCCTGGGACTCCAGATGCCGCTTCACCGTTTCGTAGAAGCCAGGTACCCCCATCACCACGGTGGGCCGCACCTGCCGCATCGCGGTGAACGCCGCCTCGTAGGTGCTGACCGTCACGTCGTGGCCGAAGCACAGCGCCGAATAGATCCAATACCGCTGCTGCAACAGCGCCAGCGGCAGGAAGACGAACAGGTGATCGCCGGGGCCGTGCCCGAACATTTCCTGGACGGCGCGCAGCGAGCTGTCGATGCTGCCCACGCTGGCCGCGAGCCCCTTCGGCACACCGGTGCTGCCCGAGGTGAACTTGAGTGTCGTCGCCTCGTCGCTGTCGTACCGGACCACGTGCAGCGGGGCAGCGGGTTGTCCGGCGAGGGCGCGCACCTCGCTGATCGGCCGGACACCGGCGGCAGTGGACGGCTGATCGGTGAACAGCACCTTCAAGTCGTAGCGCGCGAGCAGCGCCTCGTCCGGCTCGAACTTGCCGGGTTCCAGCCCGGCCGTCACCGCCTTGCACCGCAGCGCGGCGAGATCCAGCAGCACCCACTCCAGGCAGTTCGCGGCGAGGATCCCGATGCGATCCCCGGGCGCCACGCCCAATTCGCGCAGCCGAACCGCCAAACATTCGGCCCGCGCGGACAATTCACGCAGCTCGATGGTTTCCGTCGTGCCCAGCCGCGCGAAGGTCGCGTGATAGCCGGCCGGCGGCGGCGTCGTGACGATCTGGTTGATCACCGAATCCATCAGGCGCTCCCCACTCCGACCGGCTCGGCCGCCACGACCGATGGCTCGGCGAAGAACTCCCGCACCAGGTCGATTCGGGTTCCGGCGGGCACCAGGTGCACGATGTTCGGCCATTCGACCGGGCGCGGCCCGCCGAGCGCCGCGCCGAGCCGCCCGGCAAACCGGGGCAGCACGGGTGTGACGCAGTGGGCGAGCAACCGCGCCGCGGCCAGTTCCAGCGCGACCGCGGTGCGGGCCTCGTCGTGCCAGCCCTCGACCGTCGCCACCGCGCTTTCCCGTTCGGCGAATCCGACTGTTTCGGTGACGATTCCGTGCATTTCGGCGGTCGCGAGCTCGATCGAGAACGCATCCGGACCGAGCGCGGCGGTCACGGCGGACAGCCGGGCGCCGAGGCGGCCGAAAAATGCCGTGTGCTCCGGCGTCCAGACGCCGGCGTCCGGCGCCTGGCCGCCGTATCGAGTCTGGACGCGATGGCCCAGATCGTTGAGCCATTGCTGCCAGGTGCCGATCAATTCCTCGCGCACGGTGGCCGCATAGTCCTCCCGGGTGAAGTTGGTACACCGCGACTCCGGCCGCGTGCGGGACAGGAAGTACCGCACGCCGTCCACGCTGTCCGGCGTGAGGATTTCCTTGCCCCAGACGGCATTTCGCCGACTGGTGGAGAACTTGCCGCCGTTCAGCAGATAGAACTCGTTGACGTGGTAGTCGATGTCCGGGTGCCAGCCGGGGAAGGCCAGCCGGTAGAGCACCGGATACAGGATCGAGTGGTAGAAGCTGTTGTCGTAGCCGAAGAAATGCACAATCTTCCAGTCCTGTTCGGGCTGATCCGTGCGCCAGTCCCGGCCGAGGCGACGCCCCAGCGCCGAAATGCCGTGCAGGAAACCGTAAGACATCTCCGGCCAGACCCAGATCACCTGCCCGTCCGCATCGGTTTCGGTGGGCGGCACACCCCACGTCGCCGGATGGGTGATCGCCACGTCGAGCCGAGGGCGGGCGAACACGCGCGCGGCCAGCTCGCGCAGCCGGGCCGGAACGCGGCCAAGGCGGTGGTGCGCGGCCAGTTCGGTCGCGAACTCGTGCAACGGCAGGGTGAATCGGGTGATCGAATCGATCCGCGGGGCCGCCGCCGACCGCTTCGATCGCGGATCGGTCAGGTCGACACAGGAATTGGGCTCGCCGCAGCCCTCGCAGATATTGCCGCCGGTCGTCGCGCCGCACCCGGGGCAACCGCCCGACACGTCTACCTCGTACAGGTAATCGCCGGTTTTGCCGTCGAACAGCGCCGGACCCGATTGGGGCGCAACGGATCCCGACCCGACGAGGCGGGAGAAGTACTCCTGTAAGCCTGCGCGGTAGGCAGGATCGGCGTCGGTCACCGTGTACTGATCGGGCTCGATGTCCATCAGCCGCAACGTTTCGGCGATCTCGGCGCTGTAGTGCGCCGCCGTCGCCGCAGGTTCCCGGCCCTCGCGCCGCGCCCGGTCGACCACGTAACTCTGGTAGTCGTCGCTGCCGGTGAGGTGCCAGGCCTGGGCGCCGTTCATCCGCTGGAACCGGACGAACACATCGGCACCCAGATACGGGCCGGACAGGTGCCCGAGATGCAGGTCGCCGTTCGGCGTCGGCGGCGTGGAGAACACGAAGATCGGCCGCTCGCCGAACCGCCGCCGGTCGCTGCGTCCGGTGGCCGCCCGGGCCGCCCGGCTCGGATCGCGCCAGTACAGGTCGAAGAACACCAGCTCGGTCGACCCGGTGTTCTCCACGACATGGGTCTCGAACGGATCGAACAGCACGGCCATGCCGGGGGAGACCGGATGCCGCGCGCCGTCCACGACGACGTCGCCGTGGCCGCTGACGACCAGGAACAGCTCGGTCTCGTCGTGCTGGTGTGGATCGGATTGTCTGCCCGGCGCCACCCGCGCCCAGCCGGCGCCGAAACCGAATCCGTCGATCGAGCTCATGTCGATGCCGAACGCGGCGTGCAGTTCGGCAGTATCGAAACGATTGATGATCACGCGGGACTCATCTCCTTCGGTGGCTGACTAGGCTGCCCGTCCAGGTGCAGCAGGCCGACGGCCTCGGCCGCGATCGCCGGGGCCAGCCGGTAACCCGAACCGTTCGCGGCGCCCGCGAAGATCACCCGCCCGGCCGGGTCGAGCGTCCGCACCTGCGGCTGCCGATCGACGCTGTAGGCGTCGCAGAACACCCGCCCGCCCACGGCGTGCGCGGCCAGCGCGGGTGAATACTGTTGCAGCAGCGGCAATGCCGCCGCGAAGACGCTGTCGTCGAGCCCATCGGACACGGTGTCGGGGTCGACGTCCCACTCGTCGTGGGTGTAGCTGAACAGCCAGTGCCCGCGGTGCCGCACCGGCAGCAGGAAGGCGTCCTCGTCCTGGAACACGATGACGCCGTCGTCGGGGCCCGGCTCCTGTTCGATGTGGAGCGCGACCACCTTCTTGACCCGCGAATTCAGCGGGGCGACCAGGTCGCGCCAGGCGCGGTCGGCCAGCCACGGTCCAGGAGCGAGGATCACGCGTGCGGCCGGGACCGTCTCGCCGTTGCCGAGCCGGAGCAGCACCTCGGACTCCGCGGCTTCGATGGCGTTGACGCGCAGGCCTTCCCGGAAGGTGACGCGCCGGCGCAGGTCGTGGGCGATCGCCTGCGCCACCGCGGCCACGTCGGCGTAGTGACAGCCCTGGCCGCGCCAGATGCCTGCCTCGCGCGGCACCCGGACCAGACCGCCGGGCACCGCGGTCGTCGGGGTCAGCGCCGCCCGGTCGAGATAGACCTCGCCGAGACTCGCCGCGGAGTGCGTCGCCACCACGGTCATTTCGAGTGGATGAATAGGCAGCGCAGGATGTTTCGCCACGAGGTCCAGGTAGTAGTCGTGGCTGTACGCGGTCATCCGCCGTACCCGGTCGGAGGCTCCGCGCGGAAAGTGCAGTCCCGCGGAACGTCTGCTCGCCCCGGTGCCGATGCCCTCCCGGTCGAACACCACGACGGGGGTATCGGGAGAGCGCGAAACCACCTCGCGCGCAATCAGACAGCCGATGATTCCGCCGCCGACCACGGCGACGGTCCGGCTCGTCATCGCTCTACGCTCCGGTCGTCGGGCGCCTTGGCCGACCATTCGAGGAAGGAATCGTGCGGATCGTCGGAGCGGATGCCGCGCAGGCGATCGGCTATCCGTTTGCTACGCCAGGCGAGCAGGCTCAGATTGGTATCGGCCAAGCCACGCTGCCGACGAGCGCCGTTCTGTAAGAAGATGTTTCGATCGGCCGGGCCGTCCCAGCAGACGGCGAAATCCGAGTCGATTTTGTATTCGTCGTGATCGCGCTCCAGGCGGTCCGCGACCGGGGACAGGAACTCCATGTCGTCGGCGCGGAAGCCGGTCGCCCAGACGATCACATCCGCCTCGGCGTGCTCGTCCACGCCGGGCTGGTCGTTGTGCGTGAAGGTGATGTCCCAGCCCGAGCCGGGATCGCCGGTCACCCGCAGCACCTCGCGGTTCGGATACAGGGCGACCAGATCGGTTGCGCCGTCGACGAAGTGGTGCAGATAGATGCGCTGATAGATCTCGCGCAGGGTGGCCTCGGAGATGCCGTCGCTGGTCAGCACGTGGGCGAAATTGAGCGCTTCCCGCGCGGCGCCGGGTAGGCCGGAGAAGTACTCCGAGTAGCCCGGCATGTAGTAGTCGTTCGTGAACGGCGAGTCGTCCAACGGAAAGTAGTTGCGCCGCCGGGATATCCAGCCGACCCGGCGCGGCAGCTCACTGCGCGGACGGGAGATCAGCTCGAGAAAGGCCTCCGCTCCGGACTGGCCGCCACCGATCACCCAGACCCGTTTCCCGGCGAGTCCGCCTGCCTTGTCTGCGAATTCGCTGATGTGGAATTGCGTGGGCCCGAGCAGGTTTTCCGCGACCGGCGGAACATAAGCCTTCCGGCCGACGCCGATCACGACGTTGTCCGCCGTCACGGTGTGGTTGCCGGTGCGTAACCGGAATACTCCGTCGAATTCGATCGAACGCACCTGTTCACCGAAAACGAGGTTCTCGTTCATGGAACTGACCCATTCGAGATAGTTCCGGAACTCGCTGCGCGGCACCGCGTCGAACTGTGCGTTCAGGTAGTGGTAGATCCGGCCCTTGGCATGCAGATAGGACAGGAAGGTGAAGCGGTTCGTCGGGTCGGACAGGCTGACCAGGTCTTTGAGCATCGAGACCTGGAGCGAGGTGTTGGGCAGGAGCTGGCCGTCGTGCCAACGAAAGTCGCGCCGCTTTTCGAAGAACCGGTTCGAGACGTCCGGCTGCTCATACAGCAGCGACGCCAGGCTCAGATTTGCTGGTCCGATACCGATGCCCACGCATCGGTAATGTTCAGAATTGTCGGTGAGCGATCCCTGGCTCATTACGCCTCCTGCCCCTCGCGGCCGCCGCCCTCGGGGTGAATACCGAAATAATCATCGGTTGCTGATCCGCAATACTCGCCCGCCCGGGCAGATGTGACTGCAATGAATAGAACCCCCGTCGATCGGCCGGAGCCCTGTTTACCACTTCGGAACCCGCGGTAATATCCTCGAAATCAACGGTAGCGGGTGGGGGAGGTGCGCACAAGAACGGTGAAAGTTTTTGTCGAGGTGTTGTGCGGCGCTGACGATCTCGGACATATCCCGTGGGAAGCGGTTGGCGCGGTAGGTCTTTGGGATGCGACACCGAAGGCGTAACCTTGTAGACGAGCGGCGAGTGGCAGCCGGTCGCTTCTCCGGCCATGGCGTCGGTACTGTCGCCACGCTGTGTTCGCGCAGCGAAAGCTATTGCACTGCAGTGTAGTCAGCAGTGAGTGTGATTCGCCCTGACGGGCCACGAGGGCGCTTACGCGGAGAAGGCTCCGCGGGTAGGCGGATCGAGCAGCTGTGCCAACCGGTGCAGATCCTGCGAACGTCGTCGAGCGAGTTCGGCTATACGCGGGGCGCAGTGACTCGGGACATTGCCGATGACGTCGTCCCACTCCACGTCGGCATCGAATGGAAACTCCAACCATCGCAGCAGTTTTCGACCGGTCTCGGAGAAGCGCAGCGACGGATCCTTGCGCAGTTGATGCAACATCTCCGCGGTGATCATCCGCTGCGCGAGCAGGATCGGCGTCGCATCGGGCCGATCGGCGGTCTCCGGCGGAGAAGTCGGACGACGCGCGGAGCGGCGCAGCGGCACCGGATTCTTGCCGCTGAGTAGTCGTTTGCGCACATCCTTCGCCGTAGTGACCGAAATACCCGCTGCCACAGCAACTTTCCGGGTAGACGCGGTGGGATCGGCGGTGAACAGCTCGGCGGCGCGTTGCCGGCCCTGCGGTCCGAACCGATGCCGCACACCGTTGCGCGCGATCCGACCGGTCGCCTGTGGAACTTCCACAGGCGACCGCCTGCGGATCGCCGAGACCGTCTTGGGCGAGACCCCGGCGATGGCGGCGATCGCGCGATCCGACCAGTCCGGATACGACAGCAGAATGCGCAGCGCGGCGGCCTTGCGCTCGGCCAGCGACAGCGGCAGGCCGTGCGCGGTATTCAGTTTCACCGCCAGCACGAACGCTTCCTCGGGCCCACCGTCGAAAAACACTGCCGCGATGGTCTTTTCGCCGCGCAGCCGAGCCGCGCACAGTCGATGCCAGCCGTCGACCACCTGCATGGTCGCGCGGCGGACCACGATCGGCGCGGGTGCGGTCGCCGATTCGGCGAGCAGCCGCGTGTGCGCCGTGTTCTCGGCGGCCGCGCGGGGCGGCGAATCCGCCGGTCGCAGCTCGCTGATCGGCAGTTCGACGATCTCTGAGCAGTGTGTCTGTGCGCCAGCGAAATTCGGCACGGATAGGGTCCCGGCCCGGGACGAACCGGTATTACCCCCACTGGTCATGGATTCCCCTCCCGGGTCCGTATGCTTCGATACGCCGCGCAGCCAAGTGCACTGGCGGCAACGGCGCAGGCAATCCGGGATCGCGTCCCACCTCAGCGTAACCAGCGACACCGCCGGCCCGGCTCCCCCCGATCGGGGGGTATCGCGCCGTGACGCGGATGGTTGGCGGCCCCTTCGATGGCGGCGTATCAGCACGTCTGCCTCGATTTTGAAAAGCTACCGCATGGAATCACTTGCGCGGTATGGAGTGGCGCATCTGCGACGGGTTTCCGCGACGGTATACCGCCTTCGCCGATCGAGTCCGTTCGCATGGCTCACGGCTTGACGGCTCGACGGTCGTATCTCTGGTCCGGGCCTTGACCTGCGTGGCGGGTACCCCATACCGCGCGCGGGTGAAAAGCGGGTCGGCAGTGGACATGCGGTGTCGTATTTGTAGAGATCTCGTGTGGGTCATTGAAGGGTGAACTCGGCCTGTGCAACAGTTCGCTGCGTTCCGTTATCTCAGGGGAATCTGTTGCTAGAAAAGGGAATTCATCGTGCGTAGTTCGAACAGGATCGCCGCCACCGTGGCCACGCTCAGTGCGATCGCCACGGCGATCGCACTCGCCGCACCCCAGGCGGGGGCAACCGTGACCAGCATCCGCATCGAGCGCGGCCAGGGTTTCGGCAGCTCGGAGTCCGCCCGCGGCACCGGCTGCGCGTATCGGGTCATCGTGCAAACGGATCCGGGCAAGGAGGTGGTGTTCCTCGACGAGGTCGACAACGACCTGTCGCACACCCCGTTCGGGCCGGCGTTCGTGGTCGCCGATGCGTCCGGGGCGGCGCGCACCACCTGGACTCCGGCAAAGAAGGGGCAGCACCGCGTCGTGGTAGTCGAGCGAGTATCGGACGAAAAGGGCGAAGGCTATTCCATCGACGCACCGCTGACGATCGGCACCGGCATCAACGTCGGCCCTGCCTGCGTCGTACTGCCTTAACCAGCCTTTGCGCCGACCAGCTGTTGATAGTCCGCGTTCCGCGCGACCAGCTCCTCGTGCGGACCACTGTCGACGATCCGCCCGTCCTTCAGGAATATGACGGTCTCCGCTTCGCGGATCGTCGACAGGCGGTGGGCGATGACCAGCAGGGCGCATTCTTTGCGCACGGTCTGGATGGTCACGTGCAACGCCTGCTCGGTTTCGGCGTCCAGCATGGCCGTCGGCTCGTCGAGCATCATCAGCACCGGACGACGGATCAAGGCCCGCGCCAAGGCAACTCGTTGGCGTTCGCCGCCCGAGAGCAGGATGCCCTGCTCGCCGACCGGGGTGTCGAGGCCGCGCGGCAGTCGGGTGACCAGGTCGGCCAGACCGGCCAGCTCGATCGCGCGCTGTAGGTCGTCGTCGCCCAGCTCCGGTTGCCGGTAGGTGAGGTTGTCTCGAAGGTTGCCGAACAGCAGTGGCGCGTTCTGTTCCAGCAGGCTAATTTCCGAGCGCCACGCCCGGCGAGTGCGATCGGCGTAGGACTGGCCGCGCAACCGAATGTCGCCGCCATCCGGGTTGTAGAACCTGCTGACCAGGGAGAAGATCGTGGATTTTCCGGCGCCCGACTGTCCGACCAGCGCGATGTGCCCGTTCTGTGGAACGGAGAAGTTCACGCCGTTGAGAATTGTTCGCTCGTCATAGGAGAAGTGCACGTCTCGGAACTCGAGCGCAGCGTGTCCGTTTTCCGTGGTGTGGTCGATTGTCGCCGACCTGGTGGCTTTGCGGTCGTCGACGTCCTCGGTAGGCAGCGCGAGGGTCGACTGTATCCGGCTGAGCGCGCCCAGGGCTTGCTGTAATCCGACCGAACCGTTGAACAGATCGCCGACCGGCATCAGCAGATTCATCGCGAGCAGCATCATCGTCACCAGACTGCTCAGATCCATCTGATGGTGTGCCACCCGGACACCGCCGACCAGCAGGGAGACCACGAACGAGCCGGTCACCGCCAGGTGCAGAGCCGGGTTTCCCATGGCCTTCAACCTGGCCGCGTGCACACCGGCCGAGAATGCCGCGCCGGCCAACTCGGTCAAGTGCTCGTGCTCACGATCCTCGGCATTGTTCACCTTGACCGTGCGCACCGCGGTGAGCGCGCGTTCGATGTCCGCCGACAGCGCACCGACGCTGTCCTGCAATCGAGTCGAGGCCTGCTCGATTCGCATCATCACCAGCAACATCGCCCCCGCCGCGGCCGCGACGGTGAGAAAGACGATCGAGAACAACACCCAATCCAGATAGATCATCACCGCGACGGTGCCCACAAGGGTGATCGTCCCGGTCAAAATCTGCACCAAACTGGACCCGACCGCATTACGAACCACCGTCGAATCAAGCGTCACCCGCGAAATCAGATCCCCAACCCTGAGCGCCTCGAGCGTAGGAATTCGCAACCGCAACAGATGCCCCGCCAACCGATTCCGCACCGCCAACAGCACGGACTCACTGGACCGCTCGAGGATATAGAGCCCCCCGGTATCGGTAACCGCGTGCAGCAGATAAGCCCCCACCAACGCCGCAACCGGCCACGCAATAGTCACCCCCGCCCCCGCATCCCGAACAACCCGCCCAGCCACAAGCGGCTGCACCAACGACAATCCAGTACCCACAAGCAACAGCGCGGTCGCCCCCACCAGCGAATACCGCTGCGGCGCAACCAATGTAAGCAATGCGCCAACCCTGTGCCCCCACGAATCCCCCTGCTGAGCGCTGACGTCGTCAGTCGACATATCCACCCCGTTCGTCGCTGTGCGACCACGATAACGCCGGCTCCGCGAGCAGTCGCCTCGGTTTTGGTGAGGCACGTACCGGCCGGCGGCATCGGCAGGGGCTGAGTTCGGCCGCGGTACCGACTGCGCGTTCTGGCGTAACGGAGTCTCAGTGATCGAACCCGGTAGTTGTGTGGAAGAGCCGGTGCGTTAGCTGTCGTTGCGCGCTGACCAAATGGCGAACTCTCCGCCAGGTAGGCAGATGACTCGGTAGCCGTCTAGACCAACGATTCCCCAGGATTCATATTTGTTGTGGACGGGGACGTGAATCGTGAGGCCCGAGTCGAATTCGAGGCTCAACCCGTCGGCTTCGCTGGCGTCTGCCCTGGTCACTGTCGAACCGATGATCGCTTCGAGTTCGAGGGCCAGGTCGGAGTAGCTGCCAGAGGCGGCGTGGAAGAGGTTCCCGGCGGGTGTGCTCAACGTGAGATCGCCTTCGATCTGTAGTTCGAACTCTGTCGGCGAACCCGATCGTATTGTTGCGGTGAATCCCGCATCCACCTCCGATATCCGCTGGCCGATCAGAGGTAATTGCAGTTCCATGCTCACCTGCCTGGAGGTATTGGGTGCCTTCCATCGAGATCGTGAGTAGTCGGCACTCCTGCGGAGTCGAGCAAATGCACACGGAGGAAGGATAGTTCGGCTTCGATGGCTTGCTCGTGTGCGTCTAGGAATGGGGCGTAGTGGCCGCCTGGCACCCGAACCACTTTGCCTTGGAGCGCTCGTTGCGCGGCTTGTACCGACGGGCCAGGTGGGGCCGTCTGATCCTGGTTGCCGACTAGGACGAGCAGGGGGCTGGTGATGTGGGTGGTGTGGCGGCCGGGGCGGTATAGGGCGATTCGTAGGCCGGTGCGGGCGGCGACTTCTTGCTGCCATTGCGGATAGGTGTTGGCCGGGTTGAGGGCTCGGTCGCCGTCGCGGCTGTCCGGTGTGGCGAGCATGGCTACGGTGCCGGGTGGGCCGGCGAGGGGGACCAGGAGTGGTTGTCGGTTGATCAGGCTGCCGAGACCATCGATGAGGCCGCGGAGCGCGAAACGTAGTGTGGCGAGCGGTCGTTGGTGGCGCCCGGCGAGCGCGGCCGCGACCAGTCCGTCGGTGAGTGGCGTTTGTGCGATGACCGCGCCGAGGCGGGGATTGCGGGCGGCGGCCCGTAGTACGTGTCCGCCGGACAGGGAGAAGCCCCAGAGGGCGATTCGGTGCGGGTCCACGTGGGGGAGTGTGGCGGCGAACGTGATCGCGGCTTCCAGGTCGGCGAGCTGCTCGTTCATCCGGACGATCTGGCGCGGGGTTCCGCCGCTCTCCCCGAGATGGCGGTAGTCGAAGGCGAGCACGGTGAACCCGGCTGCCTGGAAGCGGTGGGCGAATCGGTCTGTGCCGGGCTCTTTCGTCACTGCTCCGCCGGCCGACATGACCACGCAGGCGCCGTTGTCGCCGGGATAGTGCCACGCCACGCAGTCGGTGCCGCCGCTGGCGAACCGTACCTTCGTCCGTCTCGAATCCTGTTGCATGCCAATCTCCGACCAGATCAAATATCGTACGGTTCTGATATTATATGAGAATCGTAGTTTTCGATACGACATCTTCTGAGAAGGGTTGCGGGCCATGAACGCAGACAGCCACCGCCGGATGACGAACACGATCAACAAGGTCATCGTCGGATTGCAGCGCAGAGGTATCGCTTTCGGGCCGATGCAACTGCTCACCGTGAAGGGGCGGCGGACCGGGCAGTTGCGCACGTTCCCGATCGCGGTGAACAAGCTGGGCAACGGCCGCTACATCTTCCAGGCGTTTCCGAAGGCCGCGTGGGTGGCGAACGCGCGGGACGCGGATACCGTGACGCTGACCCGGGGCCGCAAGTCCTCGACCGCCCGGCTGGTCGAGGTGTCGGTGGAGGAACGTCGCCCGCTGCTGCGCGAATTGGTGACGACGAGCCCGGCAAGCGTCGGCAACCGATTCGTCACCACCGGATTGGCCGCCACCGCCACGCCGGACGGGATCGCCGAGGCGGCGCATCGGATCGCGGTATTCCGCGTCGAACCGGCCTGATCGAACGAGCACGCGCCGACCCGGTCTGCGGTGGCGTCGAACGTTCCGGCGCCGCGATACAGTATGGAATCCATACAACCTGACGTGAGAGTAGTGCCGGGGTGAGTCCAGGAGCAGATCGGGCGGTGGCGCGGCAGCGCAGGCAGCTCACGGTTGCCGTCAAGGAAGCCGTGCGCGACCTGAACATTCAGCTGTCGCTGCTCAACCGCAGGTTCGGCGGCCGGGTCGAGCTCAGGGACATCGACTGGACCTGCCTCGACCTGGTCAATCGGTATGGCCCGATGACCCCTACCGCCTTGGCGCGCCAGGCCGGTCTGCACCCGGCCACCCTGACCGGCATCCTCGACCGCCTCCAGAAAGGCGGCTGGGTCGTCCGCGAGCGTGACCCGGAATCGACGGATCGCCGCGCGGTCACCTTACGCGCTGTCCGCGAACGGAATTCGACGCTCTTCGAGCTGTTCGCCGGGATGAACGGCCGCATGGACGACGTCTGCGAGCACTACTCCGAGTCCGAACTCGAGGTGATCGCCGACTTCCTCCGCCGCACCAGCACAGCGGGACAAGCCTCAGCCGAGGAGTTGGCCGAGGGCTGAGGTCTTCCGCACCCAAACCTGTCCGCTAAACGAAATTGGTTGTCTTCATTTCGCCTTCCGTCGCAGGATTCCCTCGTTACCGTTGAAGACGCACCCGTCCGGATGCGCAATTCGATCGAAATCGTTTGCAGGACAGTGCCTTTCCTGCACGCACCGAGGTGAGGGATTCGATGTCGACCTCTACTGTCATGCCGCCCGGCCCGGCCCGGGTCGACGCGGACGGCGCCCGTCGCGGCGCCGGTCTGGCGCTGTTCATGGTGTGCGCGGCGATCTTCATGCTGATGCTCGACGCCACCGTCGTCTCGGCCACGCTCGCCGACATCTGCACCGACTTCAACAAGTCGATCGATGGTCTCCAGTGGGTCATCGACGCCTACGCGATTCCGCTGGCCGGCGTGCTGCTGACCTTCGCCACGGTCGGCGATCGCTACGGCCGCAAGCGGATGTTCGTGATCGGCATGGCGGTGTTCACCGCGTCATCGCTGGCACTGACGCTGTCGAACACCATCTTGTAGCTCAATATCCTGCGCGCGGTGCAGGGCGTCGGCGCGGGAAAGGCGGTAGGCGAATCTATCGAAGGCTCAACCGAAGTTTTCGCCACCGTGCAGGGAAAGCGCTACCAGTCCTCCGCTAGCACAATCGGCTGACTGGGCCTTGAATCGGATCGGCATATCCGGCTACCTGGACACTGGTAGTAGGGCTCGATTGGCCCAGGGAGTTTTGGACCACCTGCCAGCCACTCAGTGGCAGGCAGCGGCGTACCTTGTGCGAGAAGATGTTTCGTTGGTCCGGAGGCGTACCCCTTGTTATCGTTCATTCCTGGATTCGTCGCCTGGCCGGTGACCGTCGGTATCGCGTTGTTTGCAGTAGGCCGTTTTCTGTTCTTCCGGGACACGGTTGTCGATCGGCTCATCAACCAGGTGTACGTGTGGACTGTGGCGGCTTTGATTCTTTTCCGGCTCGCGGCCATGCCGGGGTCTTCTTTTCCGGTATACGAGCTGGGGTTTGGCTGCGTCGTGATGATGACTACGTGCCTCTACACCATCGGCTGCGCCCGACGAAACGATATTGATCCGGATACTTTGCGTCGTCGTCAGCGTCGGTCAAGTCTCCTCGCTGTGATATCGACAGTCGCGATGCTGGTCGCTGGCGCAGTCGCACGCAGCGAAGGACGAATGGTCGACATCGGCCCCACGTGGGACGGGTTCGTCCTTACGATCGCGCTCGGCACACCTGTCGCCATCAACACAGGGGTCTTTGTTCGCATGGTCGTCGGCGAGTACCGCACCGACGATCTCACTGTGTCAGAAAAGATCGTCGCTGTGGGTATGGTCCTCAGCCATATGTGTTTTTGGAGTAATCTGTTACTCGCCGGTCTTCAGCTGACCCGTGGGTTGCCGCAACTCGGCCCGCCTCTACCGCGTGTAGAGTTGATATTCACAGTTGGAATCGTGATCAACGCGATCCCCCCTATGTTGCCGTTGTTGATGGCGCTGGCGCATGCGGCCGGTCTGGATCGGGAAAGTCGGGCATGTCGTAGACTGGATCGGCTATGGCGGGACCTCACGGCAGCAGTCCCGGAGATCGTGATGTACCCGGTTACGGACACTAGAACCCCTTTCGATTCGGCCACTCGAGTTTTTCGGATGACCGTCGAAATACGTGACGCACTGATGCATCTCGCCCCCTATATGCGTGTCGAGCAAGCGTCAAGCATCGAAAGAAAAAGCAGCGCGGAGGATTACGCAAAGCAAATCGCACACGCGGTGAGAGCGAGGATGGCCGGCGCCGTTCCCACGTACTCCACCGTTGCTTCGCAGTTGCCCACCGGTGGTAGCGATTTCGAGACTGACCTCGGGCAACTGCTCCATCTAGCGCAGGCGTGGCATAGTGTGCAAGGGCGGGCGATGGCTGGTCATGAAGCACACATCTGACGCACTCGATTCGGAATTTCATTTCCAACCACCAAACCCCGCCGTCACCTTACGGGCTGTGCGCGAATGGAATTTGACGCTTTTTGGGTTGTTCGCCGGCATGAATGGCCGTATGGACGACGTCTGCGAGCGCCTACTCTGAGGCCGAACTCGAGGTGATCGGCGACTATCTCCGCCGCACCAGCACGGCGGGACAGGCCTCGGCCGAGGGCTGAGCCTGCTTGGTGGGAATCTTGCTCACGTGAGGAGCTTGGCGGCGAACTCGCGCACCCGGACATCCGTGGCAGCTTCGTTCATGGCTGCGGTCAGGGCGGCTTGGTAGGTCGGCTCGGCCTTCTCCCGCAGAGCGCGCCCTTCGTCGGTGATCACGGTGTACACGCCGCGGCGGTCCATGGGGCACAGGTCGCGGCGGGAGAGTCCGCTGGTCTCCAGGCGGGCGACCAGGCGGCTGACCGAACTCTGGTTGAGTCCGATGAGCTCGGCCAACTCCTGCATGCGCAGCTCGCCGTCGTCGGCCTGCGCGAGCCGGCACAGGGCCTGGTACTCCGAGAGGCCGATGTTGTGGCGGCGCTGCATCTCCTTGGCCAGCCGGTGGGTCACCATGCCGTGCAGCGTCACCAGCTGGTCCCAGTCGGTCGCGTCCATGGTCGCCGCCTTCCTGTGTTGACATCAGAGTACATGCAGTGACAATATCTGCATGCACCTACATTTATTGCATGTACATGCAATGTTCGAGAGGAACGGCGATGAGCACACAGCGCATCGAGAAGATCGCCACCACGCCCGACTGGTACGAGCCGTACAAGATCTCGCAGGCGATCAAGGCCAACGGCGTGCTCTACGTGTCCGGCCAGGCCGGCATCGACGAGCAGGGGCGAACGGTCTCCGACGACTTCCTGACCCAGGGTCGGCAGGCGTTCGCCAACATCCGGCGAGTTCTGGAGGCGGCCGGGGCGGACCTGGGCGACGTGGTGAAGGTCGGCATCTTCGTCACCGACATGGCGGCCAACCTCGACAAGGTCATTCAGCTCCGCGCGGAGTTCCTGGCCGAGCCCTATCCGGCCGACACCTTGCTCGAGGTGTCCTCGCTCGCGCAGCCGGACTGGCAGATCGAAGTGGAGGTCACCGCGCTCGCCCGCTGACGCCGAATTCGGTTGGCGCAGCTGAACTTCAGAAGCGATTAGGCCCGGCTTAACTAGCCGACACGCGTGCGTTGTTTCGCTACGCTGGCCGGGAAACCCGACCGCCGCCGCGCTATGGCGCGCTATCGCCGGTGGTTATGGGGTCTGGTGGCCGACGCGCGTGGCGCGGCCACGAATATCGTTCTGGGAGAAGGGTTTCAACCGATGAGGGCGCGGCGGATGGGTGCGGGGATGGTGTCAGCGGTGTGCGCTGCGGTGGGCCTGGCGGTGGCAGCGACTCCGGCGCAGGCGGATCCGCTGCCACAGGTGACGACGGTCGGCACCACGCTGGCCGCGTTCGGCGACGCGAAGGTCTGTGCGGGCTTGATCGACGTCGCGCTCGAGGCGGCTCCGCGCCGGCCGGGTCATGTGCTGGCGCACGTGACACCGCGGGGTTATCTGGGCGGCCCGTGCGGTAATCAGGTGAAGCTGGGCTGGGTGGGCTCGGCGGGCCCGCGGACCCAGGATGTCTGGGTCGGCGCCGGTGCAACGCCGGGGGACACCGTGACCGCGGACCTGTGGGTCGGGATGGGTCCGGCCAAGGTGATGGCGGCATCGTGGCCGATCAAGGGCACATTCGCGGAGTGGTACGTGCTGGTGCCGTAGCGTCCTTGACATACCTTTGACTGCAAATTAACTTTGCAATCAAAGGTAAATCGGAGGCGGGAGCGCTGGCAATGGTTCACGAAGAACAACCCACGACAGGTCGCGTCCTGACCATCGGCCTGCACCCGAAATCCCTTGACTACAGCCAATTCCCGGACCTGGACGAGCCGAAACTGCTGGCCCGCATCGAAACCGGCCACGCGGCCATGCGCGCGGCCGGCTTCGATGTCGTGTCCTGTTTGATCGGCACCGATCCCGACGACGCCGAACGCGAAATCCGCGCGCAGCTCGCCGAAGGCCCGGTCGCCGTGGCGATGATCGGGGGAGCGATCCGGATGATCCCGGAGCACACCGTGCTGTTCGAACGCATCATCAACCTGCTCAGCGATGCAGTGCTCTGCTTCAACACCTCACCGGAGACGACCGTCGACGCACTACGCCGCGCAGGCGTCGTCCCGCACGCCTAGCCGCCAATTCAACCTCACCCGAACCCTTTTGGGTGACAGCATCGGCATACAGCAAGCCCACCGCTGATTCCCAGCTGACTTTCAACTTCGCGTGCGAAGTTTGCGGTTCCTGCTGGCTGTCGAAGTTGAGGTTTGATGAGGGTTGTTGAAGGTGCCGGCCGCGGCGCGGCCGGGCTCGGCCTCGCGCTGGCCGCGCTGATGCTCGGCTGCGGGAGCGCGAGCGCCGACACGGTGGTCCCGCTGCCGGACGGGGAGCAGGCGTTGACGACGGCGACGGGCATCCCGGTCGAGCTGACCAGAACCGGCGAAACCGCGGTCATTTCCCCCTCCTTGGCCGCGAACGGCATGTCCCGAACGGCGCAACTGTCGGGCACCACCTACGCCACCGTCCCGGGCGCGACGGCAGGCAGCTTGGAGACCGGGTATCTGGTCGGCTGCCAGGTGGATCTGTCCGGCGGATTGTCCCTCGGCGGCGACGTCTACCTCTCGCCCGACTCGGCATCCCCGGAGTTGAGCCCCAGCATCAAACTGGGCCCTGGCGCGGTAGCGGTGGTCAAGTTCGGCACCAAGCAACTCGATCCGGCCGCGGGCGCCGTCGGAATCGCCTACCGCAACCGCGGGATTCAGCTCAGCGGCTGCGGCGGGTTCGCCCAGGCCCGCGCATACAGCGCACTGACGGTCACCAACGACCAAGGCTCTGCCGAAGTGACCCTGTACGGCGACCCGTTCAGCGTGGGTTGAGCGCGTGAACGAGCGGAACACCGCGATGCGCGGTTCGTTGTGTGCGGCGGTCGCGTGCGCATTCCTGCTGGTCCCGGCCGGTCTGGCCCAGGCGGATACGTCGGTCGCACTCCCGGACGGACACGACCAGTTCACGGCTCACGACGGTGTCGTCGCCGCGGTAGACCGCACCGGCGAACAGGCCACGATCTCCAGTTCGATGGCGGCGAGCCCACTTTCGCGCAACGCGTGGGTATCGGGTGTGACGTCGATCCACCTCACCGTGCCGGCCGGCGTCACGGTCACCGGCGGCCGGATCGAGACCGGCTACCTCGTCGGCTGCCAGGTCGACCTGGGCAGTGCCACGCATGCGGACGGCAGCGGCGACACCCCGGCCGACCCGAAACCCGGCACTCCGGACAAGCCGGGCAAGGACGGCGGTGGCGGCGGTCTCAGCGCGGGCGGTGACGCCGGCGGCACCGTCAACAAATCGGGCGTGTCGCCCTATGCCGATCCCTCGATGAGTATTCAGCTCGAGCCCGGAAAGGTCGCCACCAAGAAGATCGAGGACTACTCCTTCACCGGCACCTCCGGCATCACGCAATACGTGAATCACACACTGTCCGTGGAGGGTTGCGCGGGCGCCGCCGAGGCCCGCGCCTACACGACGGTCACCGTGCACGACAACGTGATGGACGATTCGGAAACCCTGTGGGGCCAACCCTTCAGCCTCGGCTAGTGCCCGGCTTCCCAGGCGAAACCGTCCGGGTCGGCGAACGGGCCGATACCGCTGCCGAGGACGATCCGATGCGACCCGCTGCCCTCGGGATCGACGCCGGCGTCCTTGGCCGCGGCCTTGTGCCCGTACAGCGCCAGCTTCACCGACCCGGCCGGCGCCTCGAACTCGACGTACTTGCTGCCGAAGCTCTTGCCCACAGTCAGGCCGCGGTCGACGTAGAACTGCTTGGTCGCCTTGACGTTGTCGACGCCGAGCAGCACCACGAAATCGTCGATCTCCCGAGTGGCCGGTCCGGTGTCCTTCTTCGCCGACGTCGCGATCTTCCAGATCGCCCCGTCCGGCGCCTGGACCACGCCGCCATAGCCCCAGAAGCTTTTCTTGGCCGGCTTCACCGGCGTCGCGCCCGCCTCGAGCGCGGTGCCGATCAGGCTGTCGACGGTGCTCGGCTGCGATACCACCAGGGACAGGATGTAGCCGCGGAATCCGGCGGTCGCGGCCTCGGCGGCGCGGACGCGCAACTGGTCGCCGAGGCCGAACGCGGTGGCATAGAAAGCGGTGGCGGCCGCGGTGTCGGGCACCTCGAGGGTGACGGCGTCGATAGCGGTCTGATCAGTGTTGATGTTCATGGGAGCAACGCTATGCGCGGACCGTGACCGGTGCTTCTCGATTCCTGATCACCTGTTTCCCGCAGCCGGGCGAGACGGATAGGGATCGTGTACGGGGCGCGTCGCCGGGTATGCCCAGTTGCGGTCGCGCTGGAAAGAGCGCCCGAGCGCCGCTAGCGTGGGGTGGCGCGAACGGAGTCCGATATCTGGGAGTTGAGTTTGTCGAGTTCGACCATCGAGAACATCGAAGCATCCTCCGCCGCGCCGAACGATTCGCCGCGCACCATCGCGCCGGCGGTGTGGTGGACGATCGTCCTAGCCGGGGTCGTCGCGGGCGCGTATTACCTGGTCCAGGTGCTCGAGCATCGGCAGATAATGATGCACCTGATCGACCTGAGCGTTTATCAGATCGCCGGAGACCGCGTGAGCCATCATGTTTCGGTCTACGACAGTCCGCTGCTCGGCAATACCCGAGGCGTCTGGGAGTTCGTCTACACGCCGTTCGCCGCGCTGCTGTTCGTTCCGCTGCGCTGGCTACACGGTGATCTGTACACGTGGGTCGGCGGCCTCGGCAATTTCGTCATGCTCGCCGCGTCGTGCTTTGTCGCGCTGTCGATGCTCGGCTACCGGCGGGACCGGCGGCTGGGCATCGTGGCCGTGGCGATCGCCGGACTGCTGATGTGGTGCGAGCCGATCCGGATGACCATGGCGTTCGGGCAGGTCAATATCTTGCTGCTGCTGATCGTCATCGTGGATATGGGGCTGCCGGATACGTCGCGGTGGAAGGGCGTGCTGACGGGTATCGCCGCGGGGATCAAGCTGACGCCGGCGTTCTTCGTGCTCTACCTGCTGGTCACGCGGCGTTATCGGGCCGCGGCGACCGCGGTGGGTGCGTTCGTCGCGACGATGGTCATCGGATTCGCTGTGCTGCCGAAGGATTCGCTGACGTTCTGGAGCGGTGCGTTCATGGACCCGCAGCGGGTCGGCGTGCCGGGGAACCTGTCCAACGAATCGTTGCGCGGCATGATCGCGCGCCGGGTCGGCGTCGAGGGGGCGCATCAGCTGCTCTGGTTGGTCGGCGCGGCCGCGATGGCGGCACTCTGCCTGTATCTGGCGCGGCGGTTCTCGCAGACCGGACGCGAACTGGCCGCGGTGGTGTGCGTGGGTGTCACCATGACCGCGGTCTCGCCGTTCAGTTGGGTGCACCACTGGGTTTGGCTCGCACCGCTGCTCATCTATATGGGTGACCTGGCGCTGCGCCGCCGTGGTGTGATCGCGCCGCTCGGTTTCCTGCTGACCGCGCTCGTCGTCTCCAGTGGCCTGCTGACCTTCTACGATCCGACGCTGGTCAGCATCTTCGACTACGCGGATCGCGCCCGTCCGAGCATCCTCTATCGCAATGCCTACCTCTGGCTGACCGTGGTGCTGCTCGCGGCCGCCGCAATCGGGCTTCGATCGAGTTCGAAGACGGACGTGGAACCGGCCGAACATCCGGCTGCGGACGAGCGGGTGCGGCAGGTGTGATCCCGCCGCCCGGCCTCGCGTCAGCGGGCGAACTTCTCGATCGCCGCCGCGGTGACGGGGGTGAAGAAGTTCACCAGGTTGCCGTCGGGATCGCGGAACAGCAGTGAGCGGTTGCCCCACGGCATCGTCGTGGGCTCCTGGACGAAGTCCGGCACGAACCCGGTCAGGTTCCGGTGCACGTTGTCCACGTCGTCGACGAGGAATTCGATGATGACGCTGCGGTTTTCGGCCGGGTGCGCCAAGTCGGGCGCGAACAGCGCGAGCGTTCGAGTGCCGGCGATCGCGAGGGTCGCCGAGTCGGTCGCGATCTCGGCGAAGTCCTCGGTGGCCCAGTTTGCCCGCACGCCGGTGACGCGCTCGTAGAAGCCGACGAGGCGGGCGACATCGCCGGTGATGATGCGGATCGAGACGAAGTTCATGGATTCTCTCCTGATCGGTCGGGGCTACTGACCGCACGCTACGGTCGATACCGGACAGAAACCGCCCGGTATTCGCGAGAGACTTTCACCATGCCCCGACCGATCGCCCGCGTGCTCACCCTGCTGGAACTCCTGCAAGCCGGCGGCACCCGAACCGTCGCCGAACTCGCCGGCCGCCTCGACGTCGACGAACGCACCGTGCGTCGATACGTCGATCACCTCCTCGACCTCGACGTCCCCGTCGAATCGGTGCGCGGGCGCTACGGCGGCTACCGGCTCGCCCCGGGTTATCGCATGCCGCCGCTAATGCTGAGCGATGACGAAGCACTGGCGGTGCTGCTCGGCTTGGTCGCGGGTCGGCGAGCCGGTTTGCTGACGACCACGGGCGCGGCCAGTGAGACGGCGGCGGCGAAGATCCGCCGGGTGCTACCGGAGCGGCTCGGCCGCAAACTCGACGCGGTCCTCGGCACGCTCGCCTTCACCGCGCCGCCCGGTGAGTCGGCGGCTCCGGAAACCACGGTCCTGCTCACGATCGCCGACGCCGTGCGCCAGCACTGGCCGATCTCCCTCCGATACACCGCCGCCGACGGACGACGCAGCGAACGCACACTGCACCCGTACGGGCTCGTCGCGCACTCCGGGAAGTGGTACGTGACGGGCACGGACCCGGCCATCGGCGAAGACCGCACATTGCGATTGGACCGCATCACCGACGCCCGGACCCTGCCCGGTTCCTTTGAGCCACCAACCGAATTCGACCCAGCGGAACACGTCCTCACCGGACTCGCCACCGCGCCGTACCGATACAAGGTGACCTTGCGTATCCAGGGGACGGCCGAGCAGATCCATACAAGGCTCCCTGCGAGCATCGCGATCGTCACGGACTCACCGTCCGCGAGCGAAGCACAGCCGTGGTCTCACGTCGAACTACGCGCCGAACGCCTCGACTGGCTCCCCGCCGTACTGGCCTCCCTCGACCTATCCTTCGTCATCGAACAACCAGCCGAACTCCGCACCCTCGTCAGCGAATTCGCCGACCGCCTCCTGAACTCAGCCCGCCAAACCCCCTGACCACTCACGTACGCGCTGCGGGTGTCATAGCGATGTCCCAGAAATCGGCGTAGCGGCCTGCGCGGTGCAGGAGTTCGGTGTGGGTGCCTTGCTCCATGATTCGGCCGGCGTCGAGGAAGACGATGTGGTCGGCGCGGTGGACGGTGCGCAGGCGGTGGGCGACCATGATCACGGTTCGGCCGGCCATCAGGCGTTCGATGCCTTCGTGCACGGCGGCCTCGTTGACCGGGTCCAGGGCGGAGGTCACCTCGTCCAGCAGGACGACGGGGGAGTTCTTCAGCAGTGCTCGCGCGATCGAAACCCGTTGGCGCTCACCGCCGGACAGGAGCGCGCCGCCTTCGCCGACGTTCGTCGACCAGCCGCCGGGCAGGCGTTCGATCACGTCGTCCAGGCGGGCCGCGGTGGCTGCCGCGCGGACCTCGGCGTCGTCGGCGTCGGGACGGCCGAGGCGGATGTTCTCCTCGATGGTGCCGTCGAAGAGATAGACGTCCTGGAAGACGACGGCGATCTGGCGCATCAGCACCTCCGTGCTGATCGCGCGGACGTCGACGCGGCCCACGCGCACCACGCCCGCGTCTACGTCGTAGAACCGTGCGAGCAGTTGCAGCAGCGTGCTCTTACCCGCACCCGACGGGCCGACGATGGCGAGTCGCTGTCCCTCCGGCACGGACAACGACAGGTCGTCGATCAACGTGCGACCGTTCTGCCGGAAGGTGACGGATTCGAACTCCAGATCGCCGTTGACCGGCTGGATCGGTTCGCGCGGTTCCGGCAGCGGCTCGGTGCGCAGTACCGCGTCGAGCCGGGCCAGCTCGGACCGGGCGCCGCGGAGCTGTCCACCGATATCCGACAGCGAAAGCAGCGGATCGGCGCAGCGGGCCGTGAGCACCAGGATGGCCAAAACCTCTGCCGCACCGATTTTTCCGCCAAGCGCTAGGTATGCGCTGAGGGTCAGCAATCCGGTGAACATCGCCTGCACCGTGAGCGTCAGGCCGACCACACCGGGCAGCGCCGACAATGTGGACCGGCGAGCCGCCCGCTGCGCCGCCCGCAACGAGTCGTCGAGCAGCTCGAAACGTTCACCGGTCCGGCCACCTGCCCGCAGCACCGGCTGCGCCTGCAAATATTCGATGACCCGCCCGGACGCCGCACGACTACGTTCGGCGCTCTCCGCATCGGCCGTGGCCATCGACCGGCCGGTCCAAATCTGTACTGTCGCAACGATCGGCGCGGCGACCAGCGCGGCCAACCCCAGCTGCCAATTGAAGGCGAACATCACCACGATGATCGTCAGCGGCGTCACGCACGCCGAGATGAACGGCGCCAGCAGATGCGCCGCCACGCTCATCGCTTGCAGCAGACCGCGACTGGCCATGACGGACACCTCGCCGACCCGGTTGGCGCTGTACCACCCGATCGGCAACCGGGCCAGGTGATCACCGAGCCGGTGATACATCCCGCGCAACATCGTTGCCCCGACCCGGAATCCGGACAGATCACTGCGATACCGCAGCACCGCGTACACCGCGACGGCCACCCCGAACGCGATCAGCCACGGCCGCGCATTCCCGGGATCGCTCCCGAACAGTTCTCGCAGCACGGGAACCAGCAGCGCGTAGGACAAACCCTCGACCACCGCGGTGATCGTCATCAGGGCCATGGTGCGGCGCATCGTCCGGGCATACTCGGGTCCCAGAATCTGCAACAGCATTCGTATCATCGGAGCTCGTCTCCTTGCCGCACGTGGGTGTCGATCTCGTCGCCGATCGCGCTCTGGTGCGATCGCCAGAATTCCGCGAACTTCCCGTTCTGCGTGAGCAATTCGGCGGGTTTGCCTCGTTCCACGATCGCCCCGTCGTCGAGCACCACCACGGTGTCCGCGTCGGCGACCGTCTCCAGGCGGTGCGCGATGACCAGAATGGTCCGATCCCCGGACAGCGTCGAAAGTGCGTCGCGCACAGCGTGTTCGGTCTGCGGGTCGGCGAAGGCGGTCGCCTCGTCCAGCACCAGCACGGGTGCGGCGGCGAGGAGCGCGCGGGCGATCGAAATGCGTTGCGCCTCTCCGCCGGACAGCTCGACGTCCTCGCCGATCACCGAGTCGTAACCACGCGGCAGCTCCAGAATCCGATCATGGATGTTCGCCAGCCGGGCTATCCGCCGCACGTCCTCGATATCGGCGTGCGGCACCGCCAGCGCGATGTTGTCCGCGATCGACGCGCGCAGCAGCCGAACATCCTGGAAGACAAAGGAAACCGTCCGATAGAGTTCCTCGCTGCTGAGTTCGCGCAGATCGACCCCGCCCAGCACGACCGAACCGTGCGTCGGATCGAAGAACCGCGGCAACAACTGCACCAGTGTGGATTTCCCGCTCCCCGATGGCCCGACGAGCGCGGTGACCGTCCCCGGTTCGAGCACCAGATCGATCCCGCGCAGCACTTCGTGATCGTCGTCGTATCCGAACCGGACGCCCCGCAGCTCCACCCGATGTCCGTGCGGCGCAACCGGATGCGCCGGTTCCGGCAACGACGGCACGGCCAGCACGTCCTTGATCCGGCCGACCGCGCGCCCCGCGGCCTGCATATCGTCGAACCCGTGGCCGAGCGCCGCCACCGGAGCGGTCAACCCCAGGCCGAGCAGCAGGAAGGGGAGCAGATCCGCCGGGGCCATCGAACCGTTCGTGATCAGCGTCGCACCGCCGATCAGCAAGACCAGCAACACGAACGGCGGCGACAGTGCCAGCTGCATGCCCGCGGCGATCGCCGATATGCCGCGCACCCAATGCAGGAAGGTGTCGACGAAATCGTCTGCGGCCGTGCGGAATTTACCGTGCGCCCGCCCTGACCCGCCGAACGCCTTGACCACCGAGATGCCCTGCACGAACTCCACTACTGAACTCGCGATCCGCCCCATGGCGGTATCGAACTCCGCCTGCTCGCGCTGTCGGGCCGGCGTCATCATCAGCGGGACCAGCGCTATCGCCAGCACCACCGGTATCAGCGCGATCAACGTGAGCCGCCAGTCGATGGTGAACAGATAGATCAGCGAGATCAACGGCACCACGAACGCGGAAACCAGCTCGCCGGGCGCATGCGCGATGAACGGATGCACGGCACTGACATCCTCGCCGACCACCTTCGCCAGCTCACCAGTCCGGCGCTGCGAGAACCACCCGATCGGTACCCGCCCCAACTGCTGCGCCAGCCGCCGGCGAAACGACAGCTGCACCTGGTTGTCCACAAGGTGCCCGAGGCCCGCGGACGCCGCGGTGAACACCAGCCGCACGAACATGCCCACCGCACCCGCGATCACGACCACCCAGACATGCCCATGATCGATCGGCCCGGGCGACAACAGAATTCGCCCCAGTTCGACCACCGCGAGCAGCGGCGCGAGACCAGCGACGGCGCCGATCACCTGAGTGAGAATCACTGCCGCAAAACTCGGTGCATGCGGCCGCAGCAGACCCGAAAGGCGCTGTCCCGCCGCGGAATCAGGGCGGGGTGCGGGCGCGGCCTGCACCCTCACGTCCGCAGTGTCGATCGCGGTCATCGCTCTCCCGTTCACAGTTTTAGTACGCGTATAAATAATGTACCTCGAGCGTACCCGGCGGGCCATAGATCGTTCGACCACACGGGAGCGGCACCCAAATTTGCTAACTTGCCTGGAAGGGAAGGGAGCCTCCATTGACCGATTCAGGTGACCAGCGCATCGATGCCGAAGAGCGCGCAGCAGTCGAGCGTTTGCTTCGACAGGGCGCGGACCCAGGTGTCATCACGTCCTACGGTTCGCATCCGGACCAGGTGCTGGAGGTCTTCGGCGAAACCGGGCCGACCGTGGTCTTCATCCATGGCGGCTACTTCCGATCCACCACCGATCGGACCCATGCTCGTCCCCTCGCCCGCGCGCTGGCCCGCGAAGGAATGCGGGTCGTGCTGCTCGAATATCGGCGGGTGCCGGGTGATCCGCAGGCGGCGATCGATGATCTGGACCGGTTCGAGAGCCAGCTGACCGAGCCGGTCCTCTGGGCCGGTCACTCCGCCGGCGGCATGCTGGCACTGACCCGGGCCTACAACAGGAAGGCCGCGGTCCTCGCCCTCGCACCGGTAGCCGACCTCGCCCGCGCCTCCCGCCTGCATCTCGGCGCCGGCGCGGTCACCACCTGGATGGGCGGCACTCCCGAACAGCAGCCGAGCCGATACGCCGACCTGAACCCCCAACTCCACCTGCCGCCCAACCCACCCGATGTCCTCCTGGTCCACGGCACCGACGACCAAACCGTCCCGGTCGCCCTGAGCCAGGACAGTCCCGCCGAAGCACTGGTGCTCCCGCACACCCACCACTTCGACCTCATCGACCCCGAGTCCGAAAAGTGGCCCGAGATAATGGAATTGGTGCGCTCGGCAGCAGGAAGACTGGTCGCCGCGGACTGAATTCCCGTCGATCGCGGCCGCCGGGCGCGACGATGGTCACTGCCGGTTTGCCGACCTGTCGCCGGCGTGAAATACGGTGTCCTTTGGAACGTAGGAACGCGACGCAGGGAGACCCATGCCGAATCGGTTACCAGCCAATTCGTTGACCAGCGCCGAGGCTCTGGACCAGCTGGAGAAGCTGTATGAGCAGTCCGTCGCCGCTTTGCGCGACGCGATCCGGGCCTTCGTGGAGAACGGGTCCGTGCCGGACGAGGCCACCCGGGATGCGGGTCTGTTCGTCTATCCCGAACTGCGGATCAGCTGGGACGGTGCCGCTCCGTCGAAGGATCGCTCGCGCGCGTGGGGCCGGTTCACCCGGCCGGGCAGTTATGCGACCACGATCACCCGTCCGGATCTGCTGCGCCACTATCTGGCCGAACAGCTGGAGATGATCGAGCGCGACTACGAGGTGCGGATCGAGGTGTCGCCGTCGCGGCAGGAGATCCCGTTTCCCTACGTGATCGATCGCGCCGACCTCGCGCTGGACAGTTCGATGGCCGCGGTGATGGCGCGGTATTTCCCGACCACCGACCTGGCCAGCATCGGCGACGAAACCGCCGACGGCATCTTCAATGCCATCGACACTTTCCCGCTCAGTCATTTCGACGCGCTGCGCACCGATTTCTCGCTGGCCCGTTTGCAGCATTACACCGGCACCCCGGTGGACCATTTCCAGCCGTTCGTGCTGTTCACCAACTACACCCGCTATGTCGACGAATTCGTGCGCTGGGCCTGCGAGCGGATCGCCGACCCGGACAGCCCCTACGACGGCCTGTCTTGTCCGGGCGGCACCGTGATCACCGCCGAAACCATCGGCGCGGCAACCACTTCCGACCTGGCCTGGAAGAAGCATCAGATGCCGGCCTGGCACCTGACCTCCGCCGATCGACGCGGCATCACGCTGGTGAACATCGGCGTCGGCCCGTCGAACGCGAAGACCATCTGCGATCACCTGGCCGTGCTGCGCCCGCACGCCTGGCTGATGATCGGTCACTGCGGTGGCCTGCGGGAGAGCCAGGCGATCGGCGATTACGTGCTCGCCCATGCCTACCTGCGCGACGATCACGTGCTGGATTCGGTGCTGCCGCCGGATATTCCGATTCCCAGCATCGCCGAGGTGCAGCGGGCGCTCTACGACGCCACCAAGATCGTCAGCGGAATGCCGGGCGAAGCGGTGAAGCAGCGGTTGCGCACCGGCACCGTGGTCACCACCGACGACCGGAACTGGGAACTGCGCTACTCCGCGTCGGCGTTGCGGTTCAATCTGAGCCGCGCGGTCGCCATCGATATGGAGAGCGCCACCATCGCGGCGCAGGGTTATCGCTTCCGGGTGCCTTACGGCACGTTGCTGTGCGTGTCGGATAAGCCGCTGCACGGCGAGATCAAACTGCCGGGCCAGGCGAATCGCTTCTACGAGGGCGCGATTTCGGAGCACTTGCAGATCGGTATCCGGGCCGTGGAGTTGCTTCGCGCCGAAGGGGATCGGCTGCACTCGCGCAAGCTGCGCACGTTCAACGAGCCGCCGTTCCGGTAGCGGCTCGGCCGGATCCTGCCGCGCGGGTGCGCCGCGCCGCAGGGTGCACACCGGGTACGTGCGTGCCTTGGTCCACCGCCCAGGTCGGCGGCGGTGGACCGCTCGTGATCCGATGTGATCGGGGCGTGATCTGCCCGTGATCGCCTGTCTCGCTGTTAATCAGCCCTCAACTCGATTTTAGAATTCGACTTACAAGTCGTGGGTTCGGCTGCTGAGTCCTAACCTCGAAGCAGAGCCTGTGCCTTTGGCGGACAGGCGATCCGGCAGGTGATCGACCACTCCGAAAGAAGCGTCTAATGGGTAAGCACAGCGCACCTAGCAAAAGTCAGATTCCGGCCCGATTGGCAATTCTGTCGACGGCCACATTGATCGGCCTCGGCGTCTCGGCGCACACCGGCGCGGGCCAGGCCGTCGCGGAAACGACGACGACCACCACCGCGGGTGACCACGTGGCACCGGCGCCGGCCAAGGCGAAGCGGGTATTGGCCGCGAACGGTCAGGGCCACCACAGCCGAAACGCGGTGCAGCCCAAGAAGAAGAAGCCCGGCGCCAAGCCGAAGGCGAAGCCGGCCGCCGACAAGCCCGCCGACCCGTTCGAGCTGCTGAACAGCGGCAGCGCCGCGCTCGGCGGACTGGCGAAGAGCCTCAACACCGGCAGCGCCGCGGTCACCCCGCTGGCCAAGGCGTTCAGCACCGGCAGCACCGCGGTCTCCGGCAGCGCCGCGACCGGCAGCAAGGCCGCCGGTGGACTCGCGCCGCTGCTCGGCCTGCTCACCGGCAGCGCCTGATTCGAGCGACTCGAGGCCGCTGACCAGCAACCAGAAGGCATTTCATGGGTAAGCACAGTGCACCGCGAAAAGTTTCGCCGGCAACAATGCTCACATTGTCCACCGCTTTCGGAGTATCAGCTTTTGCTGTGACTTTTGCTGGAGCTCCTACGGCCTCGGCGGGGCCCGATTCTCCCGCCGATGAGGTGATCAGCCTTACCAACGCTGCACGCACCAAAGCCGGCTGCTCTGCTTTGAAATCCGAAGAGCATCTCACCGAGGCCGCGCAGGCCCATACCAAAGATATGGCCGCGACCGGAAACCTGGACCACAGCTCGTCGAAGGGCGATCCGGGCGACCGGATCAGCGCGGCGGGCTACAAGGCCCAGACCTGGGCCGAGAACATCGCCCAGGGCCAGACCAGCGCGTCCGAGGTGGTCGACGCGTGGATGAACAGCGAAGGCCACCGCGCGAACATCCTGAACTGCGGGCTGAAGGACATCGGCGTCGGCTATGCCAAGGCCGGCGACGGAACCCCGTACTGGACACAGGATTTCGGTGCGTCCAACGGCTCGGACAAGGACAAGGACAAGGACAAAGATAAGGACAAAGACAAGGGCAAGGAGAAGGACAAAGACAAGCCGTCCGGGGGAGACAAGGACAAGCCCTCTGGTGGTGACAAGGACAAGCCCGGTGGCGACAAGCCCTCTGGTGGTGACAAGGACAAGCCCGGCGGCGACAAGCCTTCCGGCGGCGACGACTCGTCCGAGGATCCTTCGGGTGACGGCTCGGAAGATCCCACGCAGGACGAGGGCGATTCGCCGGCGGACCCGTCGGGTGACGGTTCGGACGAATCTTCCGACGGCGCAGGCGATTCGGCGGAGGATCCCGCGGGCGACGGTTCGGACGAATCTTCGGAAGGTGAGGGTGATTCGTCCGAGGACCCATGGGGTGAGGGTGCCGACGATTCCTCGGCAGACGGAGGCGATGCGTCCGAGGATTCGCCGAGTGACGAGTCGTCCGACGGGGATTGGTCCGACGGCGGGGATTGGTCCGAGGACGCGTTGGGTGAGGGTTCGGATGAATCTTCCGACGACGCAGGCGGTTCGCTCGAGGACTCCTGGAGCGACCTCTTCTCCGACGATGCGGGCGATGCGTCCGCCGACGGTTTCGACTGGTTCAACGCACCCGCCGACGACGGTCTAGGCGAACTCACCGGCGGTGGTGACGCCTTCGGCGGACTCGGTGACCTGCTGAGTGGACTCGGCGGTGCCGGCGACGCGTTGGGCGGACTCGGCGAAGCCGGCGATGTCCTGGGCGGACTCGGCGGTCTGGGCGAGGGCCTCGGCGCACTCGCCGGTGGACTGTAGTCGGTCGTCCTCGCGACTCGATCGCCGAACAAGGTGGACTCCCATCTTGTTCGGCGATCGTCTACGCCGTAGACCCGAACCGCTCAGCCGAGTTCGGCCAGCTGCGCAACCGCCGGCGCCATCTCATCGATCCACGCGGCCGGTGACCCGGTGGTCGGCATGATGATCGCCGCGTGCACGCCGAGCTTGGCGTAATCGGCCATCTTCCGGACGAATTCGTCCCGGGTGTCCGGGTTCGGCCGTGGATTGTTGGCCATGATGGTCACCCGGATGTCGTCGTAATCGCGCCCGACGTCGTCGCAATGCCGGCGCAGCACCTCGAGCTTGTGCTCGACCTCCGCGGGCGAACTGCCGAACAGGTTGCACGCGTCGCCGTACTGCGCGACCAGGCGCAGCGTCTTGCGCTCGCCACTGCCGCCGATGAGTACCTTCGGCCGGTTGATCGGCTGCGGCGCGCAGAGTGTCTCGGCGAGCTGATAGTGCTTCCCGTCGAACGGACCGTTGTCCGCCGGATCCCACATCTGCCGGCAGATCTGCAACGCCTCCTCCAGCCGCTCGAACCGTTCCGCGATCGGCGGGTACGGCACGCCGAGCCCGAGGTGTTCGCGCTCGAACCACGCGGCGCCGATGCCGAGCGTGGCCCGGCCGCCGGAGAGCACGTCCAGCGTGGTGACGATCTTGGCGAGCAGGCCGGGGTGCCGATAGGTCACGCCGGTGACGAGCAGGCCGAGTTCGATGGTCGAGGTGTGCGCGGCCAGGAAGCCGAGCGTGGTGTAGCCCTCGAGCATGTTCGACTCGGCGGGCAGCCCGGTCGGCTCGATCTGAAAGTAGTGGTCCATGAAGGACAGCCAGGTCGCGCCGGACGCCTCGGCCGCGGCGCCGACCCTGGCCAGTTCGCCGGCGATAGCGGTGGTACCACCGTCGATGTCGAAAATCGGAACGTGAAAACCGAGCTCCATCGAGCTTCCCCTTATGTGTCGGTAACCGAGATTTCCTCACGCTACGACCTGGAGTGCACTCCAAGTCAAGTGTCGCCGCCGCCGCACGTCTGCGACGCTCGAGCGGTTGACGAATGTACGTTCGTAGCAGTTCCTAATCCCTGGGAGCCGGTCGACGAGGAAGTAGGTGCGATGCACTGGGACCAGATGACCGCCACACCGGACGAACTACGCGAGCGCGCGAACCGGGTTCGGCGCGCGGTCGGGCAGCTCGGCGTGCTCGAGTCGATCATCAGCGCGGCCGACGGCCCGTGGCTCGGCGCGATGGACGCCGACGGGCGCGGCGCGGCGGAGTTGAAGATGCACCTCGCCGGGCGCTACCGGATCACCGCCATCGTGACGACGGCAGGCAAGCTCAGCCACGTGCAGCTGAACGCGCCGGTCGAAGGGCCGGCCGGCGATCGGGTGCTCTCGGCGAAGACCGCGACCCGGCGCGGCTGGGACGCCGAGGAGGAGATGCCCAAGCAGCCGGAGTGGCTGGACTACGTCGTGGAGTGGGTGCGCAACGCCAGCGAGGACGTGGATCGCCGCGGCGTCATCGAATGGCGCCTCAACGGGGCCGACCAGAAGCTGGCCGCGATGAACGACACCATCGAGAGCATGCGCGCCAGTCTGCTGGAACGCGAACAGCTTCGCGACGAACTCGCCACCGAGGTCGTGGAGCTGCGCACCGAACTCGAATCCCTCGACCGGACAGAATGACTCGCCGCACCCGGGGCGCGGCGAGTCACCTCTTGCCGAAACTTATTGGGACAGTTGTTTGATCAACCGGTAGAGGAATTCGCGGCTGGCGTCGAGCCCGGCGATCGGTGCTCGCTCGTTCACGCCGTGAATGCGGTTGGCGTCCGCGGACACCATGAACAATCCGCTGACCCCGTACATCGGAATCCCCTTGCTGCGCGCGTATTTGCTGTCCGTGGCGCCGGTGGACATGAACGAGCTCACCGCTGCCGTGGGGAACAGCTCCTTGGTCAACGAGGTGACCGCCGCCATGACATCGCCGTTGGTCGGCGAGATGCCGCCGGCCGGATCGAGCTTCGGCGTGACGGTCAGCTTGCTGTCGGCGAGCGCCGCCTTGAACTGCTTGTCGATGTCGTCGGGGTTGTCCTGCGGGAGGATTCGGCAATTGATCGTCGCCGTCGCCGTTTGCGGCAACGCGTTCTCGGCCTCGCCGGCCTTCAGCATGGTGGTCACGCAGGTGGTCCGGAGCTGGGCGTTGTACTCCGGGGTCGCCGAAAGCCGTTCCAGCGCTTCCGGACTCGGATTGCCCGCCGCGACCGCACGCATGTCGTCGGCTTCCTGCCCGGTGCGGGCGGCGGCCAGCGCGCCGAAGTTGTCCCGGGTCGGGTCGCTGAGCGAGGCCGGGAACCGGTATGCGGCAAGCCGATTCAGCGCGGCCGTGAGGGTGTAGATGGCATTGTCGGGCGTCGGCACCGAGCTGTGACCGCCGCTCGCCTTGGCCTCCACCTGGTAGGTGGCGTAGGTCTTCTCGGCCACCTGCACGCCTTGCAGCGACGGCTTTCCGTCGACCAGCAACGCCCTACCGCCCTCGTTGAGGCCGTATTCGGCGCTCATCAGGTCGGCTTTGTTGGCCATCAACCACTTCGCGCCGTTGTCCGTCCCGGCCTCCTCGTCGGCGGTCAGGGCGAGCACGATGTCGCGGTTGGGCTTGAATCCCTCGCGCTTCAATTGGATCAGGCCGGAAACGAGCGCGGACACCATGGCCTTGTCGTCGATCGAACCGCGGGCGGCGTAGAAGCCGTCGGTTTCGGTCAGCTTGTACGGCTCGGTGTTCCACCCGTCCTCGCGTTTGGCCTCGACCACATCGAGATGGCCCAAGAGCAGCAACGGTTTACGCTGCCCGGACCCGGTGAACCGGAGCACCAGGTCGCCCTTGCGCTGCACCGGTTCGAAGATCTGGATATCGGAGTCGGCGAAGCCCGCGTCGAGCAGGCGCTGCTTGACCGCGTTCGCGGCGACCGTGGTGCTGCCGGTCGAGTGCGAGGTATCGGTTTCCACCAATTGCTTGTATATGTCGTGGAAGATTTTCGTATTGTCTTGGGCCGGCGCGCTGGACGAGCTGGGCGGCGGCGGACTCGAATCGTTCTTCGAAGCCTCTGAGCTGCAGGCAGTTGCGGTAAGCGCCGCGATAAGTCCCAATGCGGCCACCAAAATGAGCGAGTTGCGGCGACTGATTTCAGACACCCGAACAATTTTACCCGCAGTGCGGCGTCGTGTCCGCAAATTAGCTTTCTCCCTCCCACAACCGTCGAGCTTCGCCCGACAATGGCCGACCCGCATATCCGGATCTGCACTCTTTCTCGGGAGCTGCACTGGCATTAGGACCCTATTCTCGGTGCGTATCCCGAAAGGGAGTGCAGATCTTCGGTGAAACCAGCTAGCGAACGGCTTCGGACAGGTGGAGTTTGCGGTGCGGCTATTCTGTCTGCCGAAATCGCAGTCGCTCGCCGAAACGGTAGACCAAGCGACAGGTAGGGCGAAGTTCGCACACCTGCTTCTAACTCCGCATACCCCTCAGCGTGCTGACGGATATGCGAAAGATGAAGCAGGTGTGCGAAGAATGAAACAGGTGTGCGGAGGATGAAGCAGGTGTGTGGACAACTACAGCCAACCCCGACAGCCGAAACCGCCGCCCACCCACTTCTTGTCCGAAGCGCTTGTGACCGGACCACAGCCAAGGAACCACGCCGGAACTCGACGAACACGCATCTGACTGCGGGAGGTAAGCCGGGTACGGCACACGACGTGCCCAGCACTGCTTCAGTGAAAACCTGTGTAGGTCTTCAGCTTTCTATCGTCAGGTCGGGTTGGGATGTCTGTTGTTGTGCCTGCCTGGGTAGGTGTACCTGCTCCCTGGGGATGATCGAGTAGTGCTGGGCGCGTCAGGTGGGGTACCCGGCTTACCTCCCGCTGTTGGTATGGGCAGCGTGGGAGTTCCGGCGTGGTTCCTTGGCTGTGGTCCGGTTTTAGAGAGGCTTGGGAAACGAGCGGGTGAGGTGGTCGGGGGAGTGGGGTGGTTGCCCTTGGTGGTCGGGGTGAGTCAAATGGTTGTTCCCCGTGCATCGAGGTGAGTCATAGGGTCGTTAAATGATCTTGTAGAGCGACCAGTTGACTCGCCTCGATGCATGCACGTGGCGGGTGGCTGGTCGGGGCGGGTCGAATGGTGGGTGTTGAAGATCAGCAAATGATCTTTTGGCTCGAATCGAGTGTGCACAGGGCTGCTGGGGCGGCGCTGCCCGTGCCTGCGTCGAGGTGGTGGTCCACGCACACCTTTTGACACATGCACGGGTGTCAGGGCGGCGAGTTGGTGTGCGGGAGATCAGGTGGTGTGCGGCTGCTCAGGTGTTGTGCGGCTGGGCGGACGACGGGATTGGTCGCTGTCCGGTGATCCCGGCATCGAATACGTGATGCGCAACGCGCTGGCCGATCGGCTGCCGGAATGGGTGCTATCGCTGTGTCCGGCCGGCGGCTCGCAACCAACGGGCCGTCGGCTTGGACATGGCGAATACCAGTGTCAGCAAGAGCAATCCCACCCCCGCGGCCATCATCCACCCGGTGGTGCCGACCGGGCTGTCATAGCCGAATCGGACGGGTGCCAGGCTCGCCAGATAGCCCGCACATCCCAAAACCACTAGCGCACGACCCAATCGCTTGCGGGCCAGCAATAGAACCGCGCCGCAGAGGAGTAACAGAACCGCGCCCCCGCTCGCGACACCGGCCGCGGCATAGGGGGCCAGCCGCGGCTCACCGTCGGCGAGGAAAGCGCGGATGACCGGTTCCCTGGGGGACACCACTTCGACGGCGACCAGGCCACCGAGCAGAACCGCGAGCACGCAGGCGCCGAGCGCGTCGCGGAAACCACTCGCGGGTGCCGGACTATTCGCCGAGGCAGCGCCATTCGACGGTGCCGGGTTGCTCGACTGGGCCGGGTTGCTCGACTGGGCCGGATTGTTCGACGGTGCCGGATTGTTCGATTGGGCCGGGTTGCTCGATGGGGCCGGGTGGGGCTGAGATGTCTGCGTGGGCCGGGCGACCGGCGCCTGCCGACCCTGCGCGTGGTGATTCAACGCCGTCGGCGCGATTCGCGCAGGCGCCGCGGCCGTGCGCGCTCGGCCGTGCAGCGACTCCCAGGCCGCCGTGGTGAACTCGCGGCAGCTGCCGAATCGCTCGTCCGGTCGCTTGGCCATCGCCCGGGCGATCACCTCGTCCAGCGCAGGCGGCGCATCGGAGCGCACTGAACTGAGTCGCGGCACCGGTTTACTGATGTGCCCGGCGACGACCTGTCCCGGATTCGTCGCCGCGAACGGCGGATGCCCCGCGAGCAGCGTGAACAAGGTGCAGCCGAGCGAATACTGATCCGAGCGGTGATCGACCCGCTCGCCGGACAACTGTTCCGGCGAGGCATACGCGAGCGTGGCATTGAATGTTCCGCTCGAGGTGAGCTGGGTATTCGAGTCGAGCAGCCGGGCGATCCCGAAATCGGTCAGGACCGCCCGTTCCGCGCGACCGGTGTCCGGCGACGACAACAGAATGTTCGCCGGCTTGATATCGCGGTGCAGCACGCCACGGCTGTGCGCGTGGTCGAGCGCGGACCCGGTCTCGGAGACGATGCGCAACGCGCGGTCCACCGGGACCTCCCGCGGGTTCAACCGGGAGGCGTCGGACCCGTGGATGTATTGCATGGCGATCCACAGGTGCCCGTCCTGCGTGCCCCGGTCATGGATGCCGACGATGCCCGGATGATCCAGCCGCGCAACGACATTGGCTTCCTGTTCGAACCGCCGCCGCAATTCCGGATCCGCGGAGACCTCGCGATTCAACAGCTTGAGCGCGACTCGGCGCGGCAACCGCGGATGCTGCGCCAAATACACGGTGCCCATCCCGCCGCGACCGAGCACGCCCTCGATGAGGTAGTCCGCGAACGACTCGTTCACTCCGAGCTGCACCACGCCTACCCCTACTCCCTTCGAGCGAACAATCCGAGAGGAGTTAACCACCCTCACCCACTACCCCGCACCCTCCGAATCTGCCACCTCGGGCCGGGACCGGGAAACCTCACCGCAGAACCACCGACTGACTCTTCGCCGAATCGACCGGATCGGTTTTGACGTGCACGACGCCGCCGCGGTCGTTCGGGTCGAACCACCAGCCGTTGGGCGCGCGGTTGAGGTCGTCACGACTGGCCCGCTGGGTCAACGGACCCGCGGCGGTCTGTACGGCTTTCGGCGCCGTCGCGGTGTGCACGGTGAGCTCGTAGCGGCGAGCGGCCGGTTTGCCCGGATACGACCCCGAACCGGCGCCGATACTCACTTCGATCGCACCGGCTTCGGGCGAGCGCACGGCGAAACTCTGCGAGGCTTGCTCGCCGCGCTGATAGCCCCGGGTCACCCCGTCGTCCTCGACCAGCGTGAAGTTGCCCGCGGCCTGCGGGTAGACGTCCAGGTTCAGCACGCTCTGGTCGCGGGTCCGCCAGGACTGGGTGCCCTCGGCCCACATCGGCACCACCGCGCCCGCCCGCACGAACAGCGGAAGCGTGTCCAGCGGAGCGTTGTAGCCGTTCACCGTGGTCGGCCCGGTCCAGGTGCGGCCGCTCCAGTAGTCGATCCAGGTACCTTCGGGCAGGTAGATGCCGTCCCGTTTTTCGGCGTCGGTATAGACCGGCGCGACGAGAAAGTCCTTCCCGGAAAGGAATTCGTAGCGGGCCTGCTCGCCCCACGTCGCCTTGTCGTGCGGGTACTCCAGCGCGAGCGGCCGAACCTGGCCCACCCCGGTGCGATTCGCCTCGACCGAGTACGAATAGGTGTAGGGCAGCAGTCTCTCCTTGAGCTGCAAGTACTTCCGGTTGATCGAGGTGTAGGGCTCGCCGTAGCGCCACGGCTGCTTGTCGTTGGGCGCCCAGCCGTCCATCGACATGATGGTGGGCAGGAACGCCTTCCACTGCAAGTCGCGCGTGTAGGTCCGGGGACTGCCGCCGAAGATGCCGTCGACGTCACCGGTGTTGTAGGCGATGCCGGACATCGTCGAGCCCGCGTAGGTGGGAAT
The DNA here is from genome assembly GCF_040681495.1 of Nocardia sp. NPDC051756. NCBI lineage: Bacteria > Bacillati > Actinomycetota > Actinomycetes > Mycobacteriales > Nocardiaceae > Nocardia > Nocardia sp. NPDC051756. The sequence goes on from NZ_JBFAYV010000001.1 coordinate 236,643, forward strand.
CTGCCAGCGGATGTAGTCGTAGGTGCCGGATTGGTCCCCGCTCCACAGCACCGAGCAGCGTTGCGCGCCGGCCCAGCTCACCGGCGTCCAGACGAAACCTCGTGCGTCGCTGTTCTCTTCGATGCCGCGGTGCGCGCTGTCGCACGCGTCCAAGGCGAACTGATAGCCGGGACCCACCCAGGCCACGTCCAGCTTGCGCACGCGCACACCGGCTTTGACCTCCTCGGCCTGATTCGGCAGCCCGTTCTCCGTCCACAGCCCGAGCTGCATGTTGTTCTTGCGCAGCCCCTCGCCGACCTGCGGCAGATTCTCGTAACCGCAGCCGTAGCCGTCGTTCACCAGCATCCAGCCGTTGGGCATCTGATTGCGCACGTACCCGTCGGCGATGCCGACCGCGTCGAGAGTGTGGCGCTCGCCCCGGTTGGCGTTGTGCAGATAGCAATCGGAGTCGCCCATTTCGAGGCCGTAGATCGGCGGCAGGAACGGCCTGCCGACCAGCGCGGTGTACGCGGAGATCACCCCCTTGGGGCCGTCGCCGACGACGTAGATCGCGTCGAAGCGGCGTTCCTCATGGGTGGTGCGGGCCGGATCGGTGAAGGCGTAGTTGCCCGGCGCGAAGGTGTTGCGCAGCACGCCGTATCCGTTGCTGGACAGGTAGAACGGCTGGGAGTTCGGCGCGCCGCCGTCGTTCCAGTTGTCGTCGGCGAAGATCTTGATCGTCTGATCGCGGTGGCTGAATCGCCCGTTCTGCTCGCCGCCGCCGAAGAACTGCTCGTCCTTGCCCCGGCCGAGGCTCTGTGTGGTCGCGTTCTTGGTCCAGGACAGCGGCGCCGATTCGGCCCAGATCTGCCGCCGGTTGGTGCCGTCGTAGAGGGCGAAGCGCAGGGGAGACTTGTAGGCGCGCAGGGTGAGATCGGTGGTGGTGACGGCCCAGTAGTCGCCCTTGTCCGTCTTCTTCGTCTTCGCGGGCGGGACCTTGGTCGGCAGGACGATCTTGTCGCGGGCCGGGTCGGTGAATTTGCCGTCCGGTGCCAGCTGCACCCGCACCGCGCCCGCGGTGGGGAAGTTGACCCGGACCGTGGCCGAGCCGGAGTACAGGGTGGTGGTCGTACCGTCGTCGACGATGCGACCGAGATTGCCGAGTCGGCCGTTGTCCGCGTCGGCCCAGGCGTCGGGCGTGGCCACCAGGCTGCCGGCGACCACCAGCAGACCTAGCGTGATATGCGTGATCCTGCGCATTCAGAAACCCTTTCACGCGTGAACGAGCATGGATGATCTAGGACCAAGTAGAACCACACCTGGCCGGTCATCTCGACTGGCGCGCAACTGGGGACCGGTCTACCTGCGGCGGCAGCCCGGAATCTGTTGTACGAGAACCCGACTCGCTACTCGAACAGCACGCAGGTGGCCGCCGGTGCGTCGAGCACCGCCGACGACGCGGCGGGCAGTCCGGTGCGGGGATCGAGGTCGAGCAAGGCCACCGAATTCGACTTCTGGTTGGCCGCGTACAGGTGCCTGCCGTCGGGGCTCAGAGTCAGGTCGCGGGGGAACTTTCCGCCACAGGGGGTGGTGCCCATCGGCATCAGCATCGCGCCGAGCACCGCGAAGGTCGCGACATTGTCGTGGCCGCGGTTGGCGAGGTAGAGGAATCGGCCGTCCTTGGCGACCACCGGCGCGGACGGGTAATTCCGGTCGCCGCCGGTGTTCGGGTCCGCGGGCACCGACTGCCCGGCCCGCAGTTCGCCGCGATCGGGCCGCCAATCCAGCACGGTCACCGTGGAATTCAGCTCGTTGGCGAGAAATGCGGTGCGGCCGTTGGGATGGAAGGTCAGGTGTCGTGGTCCGCTGCCCGGCGCCAGCGCGACCCGTGCGTGCTGTTTCAGCTTGTCGCCGGCCAGCCGATAGACGTAGATCGCGTCGACGCCCAGGTCCACCGCCAGCACCCAGCGGCCGGACGGATCGATGGAGACCTGATGCGCGTGCGGTCCGGTCTGACGGTCCGGATCCGGTCCGCGGCCGGTGTGCTTGGCCACGTCGACCACCCGGCCGAACCGCCCGTTGTCCGCCACGGCGAGCATGCTGACGCTGCCCGACGTGTAATTCGCGGTCAGCACATAACGGCCGTCCGGGGTGACGCACAGGTGAGTCGGGGCATCGCCTTGTACTGCAACGGTATTCAGTACGGTCGGGCGCGGTCCCTGGAGGTCAAGCGCGGTGGCCGTGCCCGCCCCCGAGCCTTCGTTCACCGCGTACAGGTAGCGCCGGTCGGGAGACAACGCCAGGAACGACGGATCAGCAACGGACACAGTGCTTTCCACGACCAGCTGGCCAGTGCCGGGGTTGACGGTGGCGACGCTGATGCCGGAACCGCCTGCGCCACTGGAGGTATAGGAACCGAGAAACGCGCGAGTACCACCCGCCGCGCTCGCTGTCGCGGGCTGCACCGCTCCGGCCGTGACCGCGACACCGACGCCTACCGCGCCGCCCAGTATCCCGAGGAACCCTCGCCGTCCGAGCTCACTATTGCGCACCGATTTCTCCTTCCGCCCCGCGGCAGATCTCTCCGCGGTCGGGTCAGAATGTCGCACGCATCTGAGAATTTCCTTGGCGCAGATCCCCAGTGGGACTGGGGAGATCGGAAAACCTGCCGGTCTGCCACCGACATTCGGGTCGAATGGCCTTCGGCGGCAGAACTTCCCCAGTTGAGTGTCTGGACGCGACGGGCATCCGAGGGGAATCTGGTGGCTGCCAACATCCACTGACCTGGCATCTGAGCTCAGGTGCTGGTCGGTGCAATACCGTTACCAGACAGGCGGTTTGAGTCATGTCCACTCTTCTCAGCGTTATGGATACCGTGCACTACATTGCCGCGAGCACCGGGTCCAGTGATTCCGGGTCCAGCGACGCCGGCGATTCCCTCAGTGGCGGCGGATCATCGACCGGATCGCTCGGCACCGGACTGGATTTGGCCAAGGTGGCCCTCAAACTGCTCAGCCTGTTGGTCGGCCATTTGTCCTGACCTTGGAACGCGATATTCAGCGCGGCGCATTTCGGTTGCCGCGCTGAATATGCGTGCGCATCGTATCGGTAATTTCGCGCGTAGTGAGGTTCAGATGTCAGTTACGCATTCGTCCAATCGCTACGTGGTGGCGACGATGGTGGCGCTCGGGATGGCCGTAGCCTCCGCAACCGTCGCGGCCCCGGCCGTCGTGCACGCGGCGCCCGCCGACTGCGCGGACACCTTCAACCTGTTCATTCCCGGCACCTGGGAGACCAACGAAAAGGCCGACCCCGCACAGCCCATCGGCATGCTCCGGCCGATCGCCGAGGCCATCCAGCGCCAGCACGGCCCGAGCTCCGACATCTACTTCACGCCGTACATGGCCCGCGCCTTCGACAACGGCTACACCTATGCCGACAGCAAGAACACCGCGCTGGTCAACGCGCGCAAGGCGCTGCGTGACTACGACAACCGCTGTCCCGCAGCGAAATTCACCATCACCGGCTACAGCCAGGGCGCGGACGCCGCGGGTGACGTCGCCTCCGAGATCGGCAACGACCGCGGGCCGGTGCCCGCCGAGCGGGTCATCGCCGTCGGACTCATCGCCGATCCGGCCGCGGGCACCAAGGGTGAGACCGCGGTCGGCCCGCACACCGTGGGCTCGGGGATCGCCGATCCGCGCCCGCAGGGCATGGGCAAGCTCACCGGGCGGGTCAGCTCGATCTGCGATCCCGGCGACCTGTACTGCTCGATCAAGAAGGGCGACAACCCGTTACTCGGGAAGCTCGGCTCGCTGCTGAGCAAGGTGCTCAGCAATTCCACCCTGGCCAAGACCCTGACCGCGAACGTCGCGAAGGCCGATCTCCCTGGCATGGCCGGGGCCGTCGACGAGCTGTCCACCAGCCTCACCGCGCCCGGCGGCATCAATCTGGTCCGGGTTCGCGATTCCGCCGCGAAGCTGGAGAGCAATCTCAAAACCCTAGCCGGGATGCAAGATTCCGACACGGCCGCTCGGCTCGCCGAGGCCCCCGCCGGATCGGCGGAGAACAATGCGGGACAGGTGCTGATCAAGGCGGGGGAGTCCGACCTGACCGGAGCCGCCACGGCGGTCAGCACGATCACCGACACCGCGACCAACCTGTTGAACCGAGGCGTGCGCACCCTCCAGGTGAACTCCCCGGACGCGACCACGCTGACCATCAAGGTCGAGGCCCTCGTCGATCAGATCGCGCCGCTGGCCGATCTGCCCGCGGCGATCCTCGGCTCGGCGACGAAGATCCTCGCGATGTTGAAGCCCACCATGCTGGTCGATCAGACCCTGGATGTCGTCGCCAATGTCACCGCGCTCGACTTCGGCGCGATCATGGCGAACCTCGCGCTGCTGCCGCAGAAGGTGGCGGCAATGGACGCCCAGGGCGCCCATCAGGTCGCGGGTGCGTTGAACAACCAGTTCAAACCGCTGGTCGACCTGGTCGCGAGCGCCGACCTGAAATCGGTCGCGCAGGTGCTCGCCACCGTGCCGAACTCGCAGGGCTACGTCCAGATCGCCGCGTCCATGACCTCGATCCTGGCCAATGTCGATGTCATCCGGATGGCCACCCTCGTCGGCCAGATCCAGGAGATCGCCTGGTCGGTGCTGGAGAAGCTGGTCCCGCCGCCTGGCCAGGCGCCTGATCCGGCCGGCGCGGCCGCCGTGCTGTCCGGCCTGCTACCGGTAGGCCTCGAGCTGGGCACCGTTGCCGCCGGCCTGCTCACCAGCAAGACCAACCAGCACCTCGACCTGGATGAGCTGAGCGACGCCCTGGCCAAAACCGCACCCCCCAAAGTGGGCATCAATCTCGTCGCCCTGATCCGCGACGGCCTCAGCGCCGCAACGTTTTTCTCCTCCAACGCCCACATCAACTACGGCGCTCTCGTCGTAGACGATTCCGGCCGCAACGCCATCCAGTGGCTGGGCGACTGGATGAACGGCCAAATCGGGCAGGCCAATTGAATCCGGCGTTAGGGTCGGGTATGCGGATTGCTGCGGCGCAGGCACGGCCTGCCTGGCTCGACCCCACGGCCGGGACGAAGATTGTTGTCGACTATTTGACTCAGGCCGCGGCGGCGGGGGTGGAGCTCGTCGCCTTTCCGGAGACGTTTCTGTCCGGCTATCCGATCTGGTTGGCGCGGACCGGCGGGGCGCGGTTCGACAATCCGCTTCAAAAGGCCGCTTACGCTTATTATTTGGATGCAGCGGTCACGCTCGATGGTCCGCATATCGCCACGGTGCGGGAGGCGGTCGCCGATCTCGGGGTGTTCTGCTATCTCGGCATCACCGAGCGGGTTCGCGGCACCGTGTACTGCACGTTGGTCGCCATTGATCCGGTGCGCGGCGTGGTGAGTGCGCATCGCAAGTTGATGCCGACGCACGAGGAACGGATGGTCTGGGGGATCGGGGACGGGAATGGGCTGCGGGCGCATGACGTCGGCGAGTTCCGCGTCGGTGGTCTGTCCTGCTGGGAGAACTGGATGCCCCAGGCGCGGCATGCGTTGTATGCCGATGGCGCGACGCTGCACGTCTCCACCTGGCCGGGGTCGGTCCGAAACACCAGGGACATAACCCGTTTCGTGGCCATGGAAGGTCGGGTGTACTCCCTTGCGGTCGGCGCTGTTCTGGATTACGAAGACGTGCCCACCGACTTTCCGCTCCGGGACGAACTGCTTGCCGTCGGTAAGCCCGCGGGTTATGACGGTGGCTCGGCCCTCGCGGGCCCCAATGGTGATTGGTTGATCGAACCGGTGGTCGGTGAGGAGCGACTTGTGATCGCCGATATCGAGCCGGGTGAAGTGGCAAGGGAGCGGCAGAATTTCGATCCGACGGGTCATTACGCACGTCCGGATGTGTTCACGGTGACCGTGGATCGTCGGCGCCGGAGCGCCGCGAATTTCGTGGAGGATTGATCGGCTGAACACCGGCGGTACATCGGAAGAACTGTAGCGAGAGTTGGGTCTTGTTGCGGAGCAGTCGATTTATAATTACTTCCGTGTGGAAATATCTGCTATGTCTGCTCATCACTCTGACGGCAATCACCGCACCCACTCCGGCCTTTGCGGCGGATGCTTCGGTCGAGGCGCGCGGCACGGTCTTCAACGATAAGAACGGCAACGGAATTCGCGACCGCGACGAGCCGGGACTGGCGGGCATATCCGTCACCGACGGCGCGGTCTGGGCGAAGACCGGCAACGACGGCGGCTACCGCTTGCGGATAGATCCGCGTCGCCGGGAAACCGATCTGGTACAGGTCGTCTCGCCGGACGGATACACCCCGGCCTTGCGCGAGGACTCGGTCCCGCGATACTTCCGGGCGCTGGCGGAGGGCACGTCCCGGCAGGACGACATCGACTTCGCCATGGTCCCCGACAAACACGCGGCCGATCCGCGCGAGGCGTGGCTGATGTTGTCCGACACCGAGACCGACAACCGCAGCGACGCTTCCGCGGCGGCCACCCGGGCCCAATGGACCGGCCAGGTCGAGGCGATGGCCAGGAACCGGGAGGCCACCGTCGCCATCGCGACCGGCGACATCACGGTCACCGATTACACCGCGCCCGAACGCCGTCAGGGCAGCTACGACATCCTGCGCGCCGGTTTGACCAAAGGCCGCTTCGGCCGCCCGTTCTACCCGGTGATGGGCAACCACGACGCGGGCGGCACCGGGACCGCGTCCGGGTACTCCGCGAGCATGGAGCTCTACCGGCGGAACATGGGTCCCGAGTGGTACAGCCTCGACCGCAACGGCCGCCACATCGTGGTGCTGGAGGACAACTACGACACCACCGGCCTGGCACCGCAATTGCAATGGCTGCGTGAGGATTTGCGCCGCCATGCGACCGGGAAGCAGGTGTTCGTCTTCGCCCATCGGTCGCTGTTCACCAAATGGGGCGCGGGACAGGCCATTCAGCCGACCATCGATGAACTCGCGCGCTACGACGTGCGTATGTTCGCCGCGGGCCACAATCAGCAGAGCGAGTTCCGCCGCGGCGCGTTCCCGCGCTCGGTGGAGGTGAACAACATGGGCGCCACCTACGGAATCGACGGCGCGCGAACGGGATACAAGATCCTGGACTTCGCCGGCATCACCGACGACCGGGCGACGCCGGCGAACGAGGACACCGGCTACGTCTCCGGCGTGCACCGGCAGTTCTTCGTCCGCGACCGGACGGCGCTGGTGAGCCCCGCACCCGAGAGCGCCCATCGCTCCGGTGCGTCGATCCCGGTCGACCTGTATGTCGAGGACGCAGGCCGGACCCCGGCGAGTGCTCAGGTGCTGGTGCGCGACGAGCGCGGCGGCGAGGTGTGGCGCGGGGATCTGCGCTTCGGCAGCACAGACGCCGCGCCCGGCTGGGTGAACTGCTACACACCGCCTGGCGGGCGAACCGAGGCGTGCCCACCCGTGCGCGCCAATGCGGCGACCGCGCACGGCAGCATTCTGTTCCTGCAACCGGGGACCTACCGAGTAGAGGCGATCGCGACCGACACCGCAGGCGGGAAGTGGCCCGCGTTGCAGAGCACCTTCCGTGTGTTGCCGGTCGGCCCGCCGCCGGCCGCCGGCGCGGACTGGCCGCGCCAAGGCGGGGCCGAATCGGGTGGCTCCACCGCGGTATCCGATCCGGGCGCGGTGCTGGACCAGCGGTGGTCGGCCAACACCGGCGAGCACTTCGCGCTCAACGGCGCAGCGGTGGTGGGCGACCTCGTGATCGTGGCGTCGCAGGCGTTTGCCTCGCCGTACAACCAGGTGCTGGCCTATCACCGTGATACCGGTAAGGAGGTGTGGCGGACCTATCTGGACGGTGACGCCGAGTCGTTCCCGACCGTGCAGGACGGGCGGGTGTACCTCACGACCGGCGTCGGGCGGGTGTACGCGCTCAACTCGCGCACCGGTGCGGTGGACTGGCAGACCATCGATGATGAGCACCGCACCGGCGAGACGGTGCGCCGCTACGGCCGGGCGGGCGGCCCGGTCAGCGTCTTCGACCTGCCCGATCAGCATCGCGCGGTCGCGGTCTATCAGGCTTACGACCAGATTGTTTGTCGCGACGCCGGAACCGGAGCCCGGCTGGGCGGCGGCTTCTCCGCACCCGCCGGCTGGGGTGAGTTCCACAGCGCCGCCGTGCGCGGGACCGATGCGAAAACTGCCTACCTGCACTCAGGTTCGAGTCAGTCCCTGATCGCGATGGACCTGACCGCCTGCACCAGCCGATACTCCGTCGACACCGCGGGCGGATTGTTCAGCCACTCGTCGCCCGCGCTCACCGACGGTGGCCGACAGCTGGTCACCATGACCGGTGGTGGTCTGAGCGGTCATGATCCGCGCGACGGCCGCGCGCTGTGGCATGCCGAAATCCCCGGCAGCGCTTGCGAACCCGGTCCTCCTCCGGTGACCAGCCCGGCCGTTCGCGGGCAATTGGTCTATGTCGCAGCCATAGATGGCAAAGTCCGCGCATTCGACACGGCGGCGAGCAACCCGGCAGAACCCTTGTGGGCGGCCGAGATCGGCTATCTGCCGGGCACCGGGCCGCTCGACGATCCCGCAAGGGTGGCAGCCGGCTGCACGGCCGCACCGAACGCTCCCGCGATGCACGCGCTGACCACCGAGACCGTCGTATACGTCGGCACTTGGGACGGGCGATTGGTGGTACTCGATCGACGCACGGGAAAGCAGTTGAACCAGTACGACTTCGGCGGCGCGGTCGCCTCGGCCATGTCGGTGACCGGCGACTGGCTGTTCGTCCTCACCACCGACGGCACTGTGCACGCACTGGCTCGCCGGTGAGAACCTGTGTCCTAGTGCTGAGTCCAGTCCGGTTGCGTGAAGTGGGCTACTCGGGCGGCCGCATGATCGCGTCCGAGTAGTACGACCGCGCGGAACTGCCAGAGCAGCGCACCGGTGGGGGCATGGATGGTCATGCCCTCGCCGAGGCGCATCTGAAGCAGGCCAACGCTTTCCGGCACGGATGCCGCCTGGTTACGGAGTTCGGGTTGCTGCACCGCCTCGTGCGGTGCGACCCAGTGCGGGACATCGTCGGCGGCCAGCCGGGCGAGCGGCACCAGATGCGCGGAGTGCACCTCGTCGGGGCTCGGCTTCAGCTCGGCGGTATCGGGGAGCGCTGCCACGAACGGGGTGATCACGAAACCCGATGCCGCGGGGAAATCGTCGAACCTGCCGAGGAGGTCGCCGGGCGCGGCGGTCAGGCCGAGTTCCTCGTGCAGTTCGCGTAATACGGCCTGCTCCGCGGTCTCACCCTCGTCCAGCCTGCCGCCGGGCAAGCCCCACTGGCCGGCATTGCGTCCACGGTAGGCCCGCCGGATGACGACCACCGACGGCGTGCCGTCGTCCGCCGCGACGACGCACAGCAGCACCGCGGCCCGGCGAAGGCCCGGTGCGTCCGGGACTTCGGTATGCGGGAATTCGCGCAACCGAGTGCGCGCGAGGCCGCGGAATTCGTCCACGGTCTCGGGTACCAGCGGTCCGGTGGCAGAGCTCATGCCCTCGATCTTGCCGCACGCGCCGACCGCTACATCTTGGCGTATCGGGCCATGACGAAGCTGTAGAGACCGTAGGTGATGATGCCCAGGCCGGCTACTACGAGCAGGATCACGCCATACGGTTGCGCACCAAGGGTTTTCAACGCGCCATCCAGTCCGGCGGCCTTGCCCGGCTCGGCCTTGCCCACCGCGAGGATCACCAGCAACCCGATGGCGGCGACCGCGAGCCCCTTCGCGATATATCCGGTCGTGCCCAGTCGGCGGACGAGGTCGCTGGTATTGCCCTCGAGGTCCTTGACGAACTTCCGGCTGATGCCCTTATAAACGTGATATCCGCCGACGCCGATGATGACCAGCCCTGCCACGACCAGGACGACCTTGCCCGCGGTGTTCTGCATCAACCGCCCGGTGATCCCGGCACTCTGTTCGCCACTCGATTTCCCGGACCCACGGGCGAACCCGAACGCGGACAACGCGAAGGAAAAGTAGATCACCGCCAGCGCGAACGCCTTCACCCGGTGAAACGCCTCCGACTTCTTGCTGTCCTTCTCCGGCTTGGACGCGCTCCCGAACGCCGCCTCCGCCAGCCGCCACAACCCCATCAGCGCAAACGCCACCACGCCCACCCACATGAGCACGATTCCGCCCGGCTTACTCGCCAATTCCCCCAGCGCCCCCGACTGATCGGCATTACCGCCCGACCCGCCCAGCGCGATCCGGATAGCGATATACCCGACGAACAGATGCACGATCCCGGTCATCACGAACCCGCCCCGGGCAAACCACTCGAACACCTCGTGCTGCGCAATCCGCTCGGCGGTGGACGAGTTCCCACCCCCGCCCCCCTGACCACGAGACCGATTCGTCCCAGTCGACAACCCACTCATGACGCCCTCATCTCCGTCGAACCGAACGTCCGGCAGATACCCGCCGAGCCCCGTTCGAAACACCACCCACCCGACTGGGCCCGGCGGCGCGGGCCCGCTGAGCGGTGCCTGTCCTGTGGTCGAGCGGCTCCTGCCTTTCCGTGGAATTGCGCGGAATGCGAATACTTACAGCTTATTTATGTGGTGGTTCTCACCGATGTTGTCGAATGATGGTTACGGTAGATTAGCTAACAAATACCTGTATTCAGTGGGAGCTAGGGCTTTCCAATCCGGCGGGGAGACAACCTGAGTCGGATGCGTTGGGTGGAATCCGTTGATTGGGCGTATTGCCCGAAGTATTGCGATACCGACTGGGTCGGTTTGGCCGCGGACTACGTGATCGAGCGCGCGGCCTGGTGCACAGGAGTGTTCATGGCAACCATCACTCGGGGGCTTCGCGCCGATCGGGACGACATCGCTGGTAATGGTGGGGTCTCGGCGGTGGGGCCGGTGTATGTCAATCTCACGGACAAGGCGTTCTTGCGACTGCATCACGGGTATGGGATGCCGGTTGTCACGCAGACGTTGACGGTGCTCGGTCGTCGACCGGGCGACGATCAGTTGGCTGAGATGCATGCGCTGTTGAAATCCGGGCCGTTGGCACGGCGGGTGCGCCGCTCGGTGGTGCCATTCGCTCGTGCGCGGTGGGTGCCTGCCGATGACGCGCTTCCGCTGGATGTCGCGCCCGAGCCGATCGATGCGGCCGACGCGTTGACCTGGGCGAACGAGCAGGCGCAGTATCGGCTCGACCCGGATGGGGGATTCGGGTGGCGATTGTCCGCGGTGCCGACGCATTCCGGTGGAATGGTGGTCTGCTTGACCAAGTCGCACGCCGTCGCCGACGGTCACGCGGGGTTGATGGCCGAGGCAGGTTTGGTCGATCCGGCACTTGCTACGAACGCAGGCCTCGACGCGGAGATAGGCATGTGGGAGGAACTGTCCGACGGCTATCGCCGCGGCATCGACATTGCGCGCCAAGCGTTTACGGAAATGCGGCGAGCCGCTCGCGACCCATTGCATCGCGCCGCCGTCCGCACGGCCTTGTTCTCCCGCCCGCCGGAGCCCATGCCCGACCCCAAGGGTTGGCATGAGCAGTCGGCAGTCGTCACCTTCGATGCGGCGCAATGGAAGTCGGCGGCCGAGCGCGACGGCGGCACCACCAACACGCTGTACCTCGCACTCACCGCGGACCTCCTACGCCGCTGCCCGCTCATCGACAACATCCCGCCGGTACTGACCCCCGCCGTCCGCATCCTCCGCGAACGCGACCAGCCGGATTCGAACTCCTTCACCAGGGTGCCGATCGTGGTGCAGCGCGAATGGCTGGACGCCCACGACCTGGTCGCCCTGCGCGCGGTGAGCAAGGCGGCGTTCGCGGCGGTGGCCACGGTCGGCTCCGGCGTCCTCTCCCAACCGCGCCAGATGCCACCCGATCTGCTCGACGTGCTGCCCGACGGGGTGGTCCACCGACTCCTGGAAACGGTCCCGATCACCGTCGGAATGTGTTCCAACATGGGCGTTCTGGACTCGTTCATCGCCCCGCAACTCGCCAGGTTCGAGCCGTCGCTGCACCTGAAGCGCGCCGTGGTCCAGGGCATCGACGTCCCACGTACCGCCCGGCAACCGGTCGCACTGGCGACGTGGCTGTCGGAATCCGGCGGCAAAATACACTGGGCGTTGGAGAGCCTCAAACCCGAGATGTCGCACACCGCAGCGGAACTGGCCGACCTGGCGAAGAAGGTCGCCAGGTCATGGGGCCTGCACCCGCTGCACATCTACACCGGGGATACGACCCTTACTGGAACAGCTTGAGCAGGTTGACGATCAGCCGATCGAGCCCATAGGCGAAGGGCGCGGCCACCCACAACCAGGCGAAGATCAGCAGCGGAATCCGCTGCGGCGGAGCCGTTTCGGCGCTGTCGAGTTCGGTCATGCCGGATTTCCCTCCGTGACGGCGGCTTCCGCCGGAACCTTCCGGTGATATTTCGAATCGACCGGGCGAATCAGCTCATTGGCGACGAAGCCGATGCACAGCAACGTGATCATGATGGCGAACGAGGCCCCGTACAGCTCGGGCCCGGTCTTCCCGTGCCGCGCACCGGAATCGGCGATGGCATTGACGATCAACGGTCCCGCGACCCCCGCCGCCGACCACGCCGTGAGCAGCCGGCCGTGGATCGCCCCCACCTGATAGGTGCCGAACAAATCCTTCAGATACGCCGGAACCGTGGCGAATCCACCGCCGTAGAACGACAGGATCACCATCGCGCCCAGAATGAACAGCGGCTTGTTGGTCTGCCCGACCGACCACACCATGGCGTAGGCGAGCGCGCCGACACCCAGGTAGATCCGGTACATGTTCTTGCGGCCGATCACATCCGACAGCGACGACCAGCCGATCCGCCCGGCCATGTTCGCCGCGGACAGCACCGCGACGAAGCCCGCCGCCGCGGCCGCCGTCACCGGTGTCGAGGTCTGCTTGAAGAAGTCGATCACCATCGGCGCCGCCTTCTCCAGGATGCCGATGCCCGCGGTCACGTTGAAGCACAACACAATCCACAGCAGCCAGAACTGCGGCGTGCGGATCGCGTCGTTGGCGGCGACATCGTGTTCGCTGATCAGCTTCGCGGTATTCGCCTTCGGCACCCAGCCCGCGGGCCGCCAACCCGGCGGCGGCACCCGCACGAGCAGCACGCCGACCGACATGAACACCGCGTAGACCAAGCCCATGACCAGGAACGTCTCGGCGATGCCGACATTGTCCTTGCCGAAGGTGGTGAGCAACTGGGTCGTCCACGGCGACGCGATCAACGCGCCACCGCCGAAGCCCATGATCGCGAAACCCGTTGCCATGCCCGGCCGGTCGGGGAACCAGCGGATCAGGGTGGACACGGGGGAGATGTAACCGATCCCGAGCCCGATCCCACCGACGAACCCGTAGCCGAACACGATGAGCCAGTAGGCATTCGCGTACGCGCCGACCGCCGAGATCAGCAGCCCCGACGAGAAACACACCAGCGAGACGGTCATCGCCCAGCGCGGTCCGCGCCGCTCGACCAGCGTCCCGCCGAAGGCCGCCGACAGTCCGAGCATGACGATGGCGATCTGGAAGGGCAGCGCGCTGCCGGTCCCTGAGACGTCCATCGCCTTTTCCAGCGGCGGCTTGAACACGCTCCACGCGTAGGCCTGCCCGATGGCGAGATGAATGGACAGCGCGGCGGGCGGAACCAGCCAGCGGCTCCAGCCCGGCGGCGCGATCACGCGGGCATATCCGGTGGTACCGGCGTTGGTAACTGCGGTCATGCGGCTATCTCCACTCTCGCTGTGTGGCGATCATAGGGCGCACGACCCGGTTCTGTGGCAACAACTTTCACTCGCTACCGCCGGACCGAAATCGGTGCCCAACAATCCGCCCGTTACCAGCGGAAACCGCGCCCGCCCCGCGGTCGAGGCGGGGCGAGCGCGGTCCGCTGAGCGGATCAGGCGCCGGCGGTCACCGGGTAGTGGTCGGACAGGTTGGTGTAGGTGTAGTCCTTGCCCTGGCTGGTGACCGTCCAGGCGGCACAGGTCTCCTCGAGCACCCGGTTCTGCCAGCTCGCGGGCTTGGCGTGACCCTTACGGTGCAGGACGTAGTCGAGGTCCTCGCGCGGGTCGTTCGGGTAACGGAAGTTGGCGATCGAGTTCTCCTTGGTGTCGAAGGAGAACGGGTGCCCGGTGCGGGCGGTCGCGGGTTCGAGGCGGGCATCGGCCAGCATCGAACCGTATTCGGCACTGTGCGAGTCGACGTTCAGGTCGCCGGCCAGCAGCACCTGCTCGTTCGCCGGAATGCGCTTCGCGGTCAGGAAGGCGTCGATCTCCTTGAACTGCAACGACCGATCGCGCGCGGCCTCACCGGCACTACAGCCCGGGTCGGTCGACTGGCTGTGCGTGCCGACCACGTGCACCTTGCTGCCGTTGACCGAGAGCACCACATAGGCGATCCCCTTGTTGGCCCACCAGTCGGCCCCGCACGCGTCGGCGAAGATGAACTGCTCCTTGCGGATGATCGGCCACTTGCTGAGGATGGTGACCCCGCCGTCCTCCGGCGTCGCGGCGCTGTACTTGCCGCCGGTGGCGTCCCAGCCGTCCTTCGAGCGGCCGACGACGGGCGTCTGATTCGGGTACTCCGCCTTGGCTTTCGCTTTCAGCGCGTCGGAGGCCTCGTTGTCGAACATCTCTTGCAGCACGACGACGTCGTTGCCCTTGAAGAAGTCGGTCTTCGGGATCTCCGCGGCCCGATGGTCCTGTCCCCAGTTGGGATACAGGTTCTTGCTCATCAGAAAAGTGTTGTAGGTCAGCACCTTCAGCTCGGGGGTCGAGGCGGGTGCTGCGGAGGCCTGCGGGGCACCCACCATGAGGGTGGTGGCGAGTGCGGCGATGATGCTGAGCCGGGTGGGCTTGGGTAGCGGCATGGCACTTCCTCGAATCTCATAGATTCCGGATATGACAGAAGTGATAGGACCAGACGTCGATGACGGATTCATGACGTGTGGATGCACTGAGCGGCACAACAAGTTTGACTGAATTTATTGTGTGCGGAACTGGGGAATATCAGCGTTGACGGACGTGGGTAAAGGCCGGTAAGGCGGTGCCGTTCGCCGGATCGACGGTGTAGGCGTCGAGCGTGACCGTGTTGCGGCGGATCTTCGCGATCATGAAGCCGAGGCTCGAAAAGTCCTGCCAGAAGGCCGGATTGGTGACCAAGGACGAGCCGCCGTTCGGCTTGGCGGACGCGCCGCAGACGATCTGCTGAGTGCCCCGGGCCGTTCCGGCGGTATCGAGGATCTGCAAGGTGTGATCGTGACCGGAAAGAATGTAATCCGCTCTGCCGCAGACGACTTCCTCGAACAATTCCTGCAAATGCCGCCCGCTCATATAGTCACCGATGGTGACTCCGTCGTAAGCGCCTGCGTTGCCGTGCTTTCCGTTGTTGCGATACGGATGATGGGTCAGCACGATCTTCCACGTCGCACGGGAAGCGGTCAGCGCGCGATCCAGCCACAGGCGCTGCTGGCGCATGTAGGGCCCGTCCCACCTGTAGTGGGGATCGGTCTGCAACACCGTCGAGGAGACGGGAACGGTGTCCAGCGCGAAGAATTCGACCAGCGGCGCACCCGCGGCCGGCAGCGCCACCTGGTAGTACCGCGCCGGCATGTACCAGCGCCGAGAGCGCTGATGGTAGGCGACCTCGTGATCGCCCTTGCTCGGATTCCCGCCGCTGCCGGGAAAGGTCCCGCTGCAATCGTGATTGCCGAGCACCATCAACCACGGCACGTCGATGCCCGCGTTGGGTTGCTCGAACTTGGTCGCGAACTCGTCGTCGTCCGCGCTCTCCGCACCGTCCTCGTAGATGTTGTCGCCGAGCCCGACCGCCAGCGACACCCCCTCGGCCTGGCAGATCCGCTTCGCCGCGGTCGCCACCGCGCGCTGCCCCGCCTCGCCGGTGCCCGCGTCACCGGTGATCAGCACAGTGAGGTCCGGCCCGGTCGGCAGCGGAAACTTGCTGTCCGCGCCCGCCATGCCCGGCAGCGCCAGGCTCCCCGCCAACACGCTCGCGCCGACCAGTAGTCCGCGCCTGGAAATACAGAGCTGGTGATGTCGTTCGCCCACTTGCCGTCCCCTGTCTCCGGTGGATTGAAGTGACAACGTTTAACTGGACCGGACGAACTGCGCGCGATAAACCTGGGACGAATCCCCCTCTTTCGGGCAAACAGGAGGTTGCGGACAGCGGTCGCGCCCGCACGCCTGGCGCAACCCGGGGGCGAGATGCTTCGATCAGGACATGACGGACAACATCGAGTCTTCGCGCACCGTGACCGCGAGCCGCGAGATCGCGGCCGGCGCGGAACACGTCTTCGAGCTGATCGCCGACCCGGCCCGGCAGCCGCTCTGGGACGGCAACGAGAATCTGGCGAAAGCCGCGGCGGGGCAACGGGTTCGCGCGGTCGGCGACGTATTCGTCATGACGCTGACCATCGGCGCGGACCGGGACAACCACGTGGTCGAGTTCGACGAGGGCAGGCGCATCGCCTGGCGGCCGTCCGAGCCCGGCCAGCAACCGCCCGGGCACCTGTGGCGCTGGGAACTCGAGCCCATCGATGAGACGCACACCCGGGTCACCCACACCTACGACTGGACGCAGCTGACCGACGAGAAGCGTCTCGTCCGGGCCCGCGCCACCACGTCCGAAAAGCTGCGAGCATCGGTCGACCGGTTGGCCGAACTCGCCGAAGGTCAGTGAATTCGCCTGCGCGACATCTCGGGCGACGCGGACTGTCGGTGGTCCCGGCTACCGTGATCGTGTTGTCAGCACCGGTTAGGCCAGTAGAGGAGACCCATCATGACAGTGCTGTCGGACCGACCCAACACCGCGTTGCTGGTGATCGACGTGCAGAACGGGGTGGTGGGCGAGGCGTACCAGCGCGACGCTGTCGTCGCCACCATCGGCGGACTCGTCGACAAGGCGCGTGAACGCGGCGTTCCGGTCGTCTGGGTGCAGCACAACTCCGAGGAGCTGGTGCGGGGGAGCGACAGTTGGGCCTATGTCCCGGAGCTGGTCCGCCTGGAGTCGGAACCGCTGGTGCAGAAGATGTTCGGCGACTCCTTCGAGGACACCGACCTGGAGGAGGT
This sequence comes from Nocardia sp. NPDC051756, assembly GCF_040681495.1. Classification (NCBI taxonomy): domain Bacteria; kingdom Bacillati; phylum Actinomycetota; class Actinomycetes; order Mycobacteriales; family Nocardiaceae; genus Nocardia; species Nocardia sp. NPDC051756. The sequence goes on from NZ_JBFAYV010000001.1 coordinate 253,768, forward strand.
GCTGGCGAAGGCGGGCATCGGCCGGTTGGTCGTCACCGGCGCCGAGACCGATGCCTGCGTCCGGTCCACGATCCACGGCGCGTTCGCGCGCGGCTACGACGTCACCCTCGTCGGTGACGCGCACACCACCTTCGACAAGAGCGAATGGGGCGCGCCGCCGCCCGAGCAGGTCATCGCGCACACCAATCTCTACTGGCGCTTCCAGACGGCGCCCGGCCGCACCGCGGGCGTCGAGCAGGCCGAGGACGTGACGTTCGGCGGCTGAGTTCGGTTACCGGACACCGGGCGAGGGCGGGCTCGAACAGCGCGGGGTGCTTGGGGTACCGCCTCGGTCGGCCGGGTGTGCCGTGAGATAGCTGGTGCGCCAAAGGAATTCGTCACTACGACGATTGCGACAATCCAGCGGTGCGACCCGGGTTCCGGATATCCTCGGTGCATGGGTACCTCGGTGGCAGACCCGCATCCGCCCGTGGCCGTGTTCCGAGGACTGGCGGACGGGGGAACCGTCCCGAAGCTGAACCCGCAGATCCGATCCGAAGCACAGCGAACCGCGCTGACCCTGGCTGAAATACCGACGCACGCCGGTCCGAGCGAGCGCACCGCCGCACTCCAGCGCGCCGCGATCGCGGCAGGCGCGCTGGTCGACGCGCTGTCGGCAGAAGCGGGCCCGATCATCGGTGCGGACCTGCCCGCGGATTCGGTGAGCCAGTCGTTCTTTCGGGTCCGCGAGGTCGATCTGTCCGATCAGCAGGCGGCCCTGCACGGACTCCTGGTCGTCTATCGCGGTTTGCGGGATCTCTGCCGAGCCCCGCTGTCCGGCGCGGATCTGGCGGTGGAGGTCGCGGGCATGCGGCAGGCCGCCCTCGACCTCACCGGGGCCACGGACTCCGACGCGCCTTCCGACGAAACGTTACCCAGTTCGACAGCGGCGGAAGAGTTTTCGCAAGAGCGCGAATGGACCGCCCGCTGGCTCGTCGGGCACCAAGTCCACGTCCTGTTCAACATCTGCGCGGCCGTCGCGGTGACCGACGCCGCGCAGCACCTGCGTGACGGCGCGACCGGCACCGCATTGACTCGCCTCGAACACGCGACCACTTATGTGCGTGGTTTCCCCGCCGCGATGACCCACGCCAGCACCATCCCGGTGGAGTACTACATGGCCTCGGTCCGCCCGACCATGCAACCGCCGGACGTGTCGATCCCGTTGAGCGGACGACAACACCGCGGCTACAAGACCTTTCGCGGCGCGATGAAGGACCTGCTCGGTGTGCTGCCGGACACCTTCGCCGAATTGCACGCCCGCGACCCGGAACTCGCCGACGCCAGGGACGCGCTGCTGGAAGCCGACCTGGTGGACAGCGAACGTCATGTCACGCTGGCCTATTCGATGGTGCGGTTGCGCCGCTCCATCGCGCAGTTGCCCAGCGGCCCCGACAATGCCGTCGGCGAACTCCGGCTGATGCGGCACCGGCGGGCCGCCCAATATGCCCCGCTGATCCGCTTCGGCGATCACTATCTCGCCGATGCCATCTCGACCCGGCGGCATCGCTGATCGATCGAGAGTTGTTCGCCGCCTTCACCTTCCGATCCAGGAGCGCGCGTTGCCGTACGAGATCGCCGAGACCACCGTCGACTTGGAGCTGAACTCGGCCGACACGACCGAGATCGACCAGCTGGCGCGCACACTCTGTGGAAGTCCGCACGATCAGGTGAACGACCCCGAATGGGTCGCTCGCGCAAGGCATTCCTGGGACGCGCTGCCACTTCCGCTGCGTCGCGGGGTCCGCGAATTCCGGCGGCACTCCGGACCGCGCGGCACGCTGGTGATCAAGGGCCTCCCGGTCGACGAGGCGAGACTGCCCGCGACGCCCTCCACCCCGGATTCGGTGCAGCGCGTCGCGACCGTTTCCGCGGCCGTCCTGACCATGCTGGCGTGCGGTCTCGGCGATCCCGCCGCGTACCTGGCGGAGAAGGCCGGCGCCCTCGTGCAGGATGTCGTGCCGGTGCGCGGCAAGGAGACCTTCTCCGGCAACGCCGGTTCGGTCCTGCTGACCTTCCACAACGAGAACGCCTTCCACCAGCACGAACCCGACTACGTGTTGCTGCTCTGCCTGCGCGCCGACCACGACCGGGTGGCCTGCCTGCGCACCGCCTGCCTGCGGGAAGTGTTGCCGCTGCTGTCCGCCGCGAGCCGCGAAACGTTGTTCGCGCCGGAATTCATCACCGCGCCGCCGCCGTCCTTTCCGTCCGACGGCGAGGCCCGCGCGCCCAAACCCTTGCTGTCCGGCGCGGTCGAAGACCCCGACATCCGGATGGCCACCATCGCGACCACACCGCTGACCCCACGGGCCGAAGCCGCCCTGACCGAGTTCGGCCAGGCCTGCAACACGGTCGCCCAGATCACCCGACTCGCCCCCGGCGACCTGGTCATCGTGGACAATCGGGTCACCGTCCACGGCCGCACGGCGTTCCATCCCCGCTACGACGGCGCGGACCGCTGGGTGCAACGCACGTTCGCCGTGGCCGACCTGCGCCGTTCCCGCGACCACCGACCGGATGACGGTTACGTCATCGCCCGCTGATCACCAATGACCAGTGACCCGACGTCAGCACCACCGAGGAGTCGCACGATGGCACCGCCCAAGAGCCCGACCGACGACCGCGCCCCCGCACCGGACCCGACCACCCCCGACGTGCTCGACCCGGCCCCGGGCAGCGGGGACCTGCGCCGAGAACTGCTGTTGATGAAGGCTTTTCAGAGCCGGATCGCCGGCCCGCTGCTGCGGCGCTTCGCCGACCCGCAGCAGATCCTGGAGACCGGGATGGCGTTCTGGCCGTCCCGGGTCGTGCTCACCGCGGTCGAGCTGGGCGTGTTCACCGAACTGGCGGTGCGCCCGCTGTCGCAGCAGGAATTGATGGACCGGTTGAACTGGCATCCGCGCGCCGCGGGGCCGTTCCTCAACGCGCTCGTCGACATGAGCCTGCTGCGGCGCGATCGTGCCGGGCGGTATACGAATTCGCGACAGGCCGCGCTGTTCTTGGACCGCGCCAAACCCAGCTACATCGGCGGGCTGATGGAACTGTCCAGCACTCGCCTCTACGACCTGTGGTCCGGTCTGGGGGACCTGCTGCGGACCGGCAAACCCGGCGCCGAAGAGGAACAGGGCGAGAGCGAATTCTTTTCCACCCTCTACGGCGATCAGACCGCTCTGCGGAAATTCCTGGCCGGCATGACCGGAATCTCGACCGGCGAGGCCATGCTCATCGCCGCGCGCTTTCCGTGGAAGCGGTTCCGGACATTCCTGGATGTCGGTGCGGCACAGGGCGCATTGCCCGTTCGGGTCGCACTCACCCATGCGCACATCCGCGGGGTCAGCTACGACCTGCCCGCCGTGCAACCGATCTTCGAGGAGTACGTCGAGTCGTTCGGGCTCGGTGACCGTATCCGGTTCACCTCCGGCGACATGTTCGCCGGTCCGCTGCCCAGCGCGGACGTGATCAGCTTCGGCCACGTGCTGCACGGCTACAGCGAAACCGTCCGGCGCGAATTGATCGCCAAGGCCTACACAGCGGTTCCGCCCGGCGGCGCGCTGCTCGTCTACGACGCCATGACCGATCCCGCGCGCAAGCAGAACCTCATCAGTTCGTTGTCCAGCCTGAACATCATGTTGGAGATGCGCGAGGGCTTCGAGGCCACGACCACTCAATGCGCGGACTGGTTCCGCGATGCGGGCTTCGTGAATATCAAGAAACGGCACCTGATCGGGCCGACATCGATGGTGTACGGGCGCAGGCCAGGAAGCCTGAGTCGGTCGAACGACGGATACTGACAAGGGATTTCGGCACCTACCGTTGGCCATATGTCTGGACTGATCGCGCCCGCGAAGGTCGGCGTCGTGCTCACCGCCGCGGCGCCGATCACCACGGTGGCCGCGGCGGTGCACATGGCCGCCACGAAGAATCCGACGTTCACCGAGCGCAGGCTCAAGTACTACAAGACGCCGGGGATCGGCGAATTCTGGACGGTGCGCGCGCTGAATCCCGGCGAGGCGCGCAGGCTCGTCACCGAGCACGAACCCGCGATGGCGATGCTGATCGACGCGGGCGGCGGCCTGCATATCCAGACGCTGTTCTATACCGCGGGTAAAGGCACCCTGGCGTCGTTCCTGGCGATCAATTACGACGTGAACGGCTTCCTCCAGATCGCCAGCGCGTTCTGGTGGGCCGACGCGCTGGCCAAACGGACCGCGGAATTTCTCGCGGAGTCGGATGTTTCCAGCGATCTGGAGATCAAGAAGATGCGGAGTCGATAGTCCTTACGGGACGTCTTCGTCGGGTGCGTTGCCGGCCGCCCAGATGCCGCGGACGTGCCCGATGTGCTTGCGCAGGAATCGCTCCAGCTCCTCGTCGCGCTGCGTCTCGATCAGGTCGATGATCGTGTGGTGCTCCTGCGCCGACTTGTCCAGCTCGCCGCGCTCGACGAGCGCGGCGAGACCGAACAGGCGGGTTTGGGCGCGCAGGTCGCCGACGATCTGCGACAGCCGCGGGTTGTGGCAGTAGTCCAGCAGCATCAGGTGGAATTTCCGGTCGGCGTCGACGTATTCGACGAGATCGCCGCGCTTGGCCGCGTCGACGATCTTGTCGGCCTGGTTGCGCAGGCCCGGGATATCCGCCGCGGGGATCTCGCCGAGGATCGCCCGGACGCTGGGCGGCTCCAGCAGCATCCGGATCTTGGCGATCGAATCGAGGTCCGCGTCGGAGATCTCGGTGACCCGGAAACCCTTGTTCGGCACCGACACCACCAGGCCCTGCTTGACCAGGTCCAGCATCGCCTCGCGCACGGGGGTGGGGGAGACCCCGAAGCGCTCCGACAGCCACGGGGCCGAGTAGAGCACTCCGGGTTCGAGCTCACCGGAGATGATCGCGGCGCGCAGCGCGTCGGACACGTGATCGCGCAGCGTGGGCCGCTTGGGTATATCCAGCCGTTCGATCATCTCAATGCGCTCCGGGTTTCTCCTGTGTGCGAGCACCGCTGGTATCAGGTTAGTGAACGGTCGGCATCGTTCAGCTTCGAGTGCCGGTAGCTGAACGCGACGTACACCGCGAGGCCGAGCAGCAGCCAGACCACGAACCGCAGCCAGGTGACCCAGGTGAGGTGGCTGATCAACCAGATGGAGAAGACGATCCCGATCAGCGGCACCACCGGCACCCACGGGGTGCGGAACGCGCGTTCGACCTCCGGGCGGGTCCGGCGCAGCCGCATGACGCCGAGCGCCACCACGATGAACGCCATCAGGATGCCGACATTGGTGAGCTCGGCGGCCTCGCGGATCGGCAGGAAGCCGGCGATCAGCGCGGACACGATGCCGACCGGCCAGATCACCCGGGACGGCACCTTGCGGACCGGGCTGGACTTGGCGAAGTATGCCGGCAGCAGGCCGTCGCGGCTCATCGCGAAGCCGACCCTGGTCACGGCGAGCATGTTGGCGAACGCCGAGGTGGTCACGCCGACGACGGCGCCGACTGCGATGATCAGGCCGAGGATGCCCATGCCCACCGAGTCGAACGCGCTGGAGAACGGCGAGGAGACGTTGATGTCGGTGAAGTTGACCATCCCGACGATGACCAGGCAGACCAGCAGATAGACCACCGAGGCGATGCCGAGGCTGATCATGATCGCCTTGGGCATCAGCTTCTTGCCGTCCTTGGACTCCTCCGCGGCCGCGCTCATCGCGTCGTAGCCGTAGACCGCGAAGAAGGCCAGGGCAGCACCGGATACCGCGCCGCCGACGCCGAACGGGAAGAACGGCTGGTAGTTACCGGCCTTGATGTGGAATGCGCCGGCCACCACCACGATCGCGACGATCACCATCTTCAGCGCGACGAGACCTGTTTGCACTCGGGCGGATTCGCGGGTGCCGCGGGAGAGCAGGAAGGCCAGCAGCAGGCAGAGCAGCACCGCGAAGAGGTCGACCTTGTGCCCGGAGCCGGTGCCCGGCGCGCCGAGTGCCCAGGTGGGCAGGTCGAATCCGATGTAGTGGGTGATGTAGTTGAGGTACCCGGACACCGCGATCGCGACGACGGAGACGATGGCGGTGTACTCCAGCAACAGATCCCAGCCGATCATGAAGCCGATGATCTCGCCGAGCGCGACGTAGGAGTAGGTGTAGGCGGACCTGGCGCGCGGGACCATGCCCGCGAATTCGGCGTAGCAGAGCCCGGCCGCACCGGAGGCGATGATCGCGATGGCGAACGAGACCAGCACCGCCGGACCGGCGACCTCGTTGGCCACCACGCCGGCCAGCGAGAACACCCCCGCGCCGACCAGCCCGCCGAGGCTCAGCGCGACCAGCTGCCACAGCCCCATGCTCTTCTTGAAATCGCCGGTGTCGGCAACGATTACCGGCATTCGCCGCATGACCCCGCTCTTGGTGAGCGGTGGGCGTGCGGACCTGGTGACGACTGTCTTCATTGACTGTGCCTTTCAAGGTGGAGCGGTGGAGCGGGTGGTGCTGGTCAGAATCGGAAGCCCTCGGGGAAGGGGTCGGTGGGGTCGAGTAGGTAGTTGGCGGTGCCGGTGACCCAGGCGCGGCCGGTGATGGCGGGCACGATCGCGGGGCGGTCGCCGACGGTGGTGGTGTCGACGGCGCGGGCGTGGAAGGTGGTGCCGATAAACGAATCACTGCGCAGGACTTGGTCATCGGCGAGCAGGCCGCGAGCGTGCTGGCGGGCGAGCAGCGCGGAGGTGCCGGTGCCGCAGGGGGAGCGGTCGAACCAGCCGGGGTGGGCGACCAAGGCGTTGCGGGTGTGGGCCGGTTCGGATGCGGGGTCGAGGAACAGGACGTGCTTGCAGCCGGCGATGCGTTCGTCTTCCAGATGGACCGGACGACGGAACTCGTTGATGGCCGCCATGATTCGCAGTCCGGCGTCGAGGATGCGGTCCTTGTGCGCGCGTTCGTAGGGCAGGCCGAGCTTGCCGAGGTCGACGATGGCGTAGAAGTTGCCGCCGTAGGACATGTCGTAACGCACGGTGCCGAGGCCGGATACCTCGACCTCGTTGTCCAGGCTGTCGCAGTAGGCGGGCACGTTGCGCAGGGTGACCGAATCCGCGTGGCCGTCGGTCACCGCGACCGAGGCGACGACGCGGCCGGCGGGGGTGTCGAGGCGAATGTCGGTGACCGGTTCGGTGACCGGCACCATGCCTGCCTCGACCAAGGCGGTGGCGACACCGATGGTGCCGTGTCCGCACATCGGCAGCAGGCCGCTGACCTCGATGAACAGCACGCCGTAGTGGCCGTCCTCGGTGGTGGCCGGTTGCAGGATCGCGCCGCTCATCGACGCGTGGCCGCGCGGTTCGTCGACCAGCAGGGTGCGCAGGCCGTCGAGGTGCTCGATGAAGTGCATGCGCTTGGCGGCCATGGTGTCGCCGGGGACCGTGCCGATCCCGCCGGTGATCACCCGGGTGGGCATGCCTTCGGTGTGGGTGTCGATCGCGGAAATGATTCGGTTGCTGCGCATCAGGACTGTCCTTCGTCTAGTTCGGCGAGTTCACGTAAGCGCACCGATGCGGCGAGCGGTCGCCAGGCGGGTCCGGCCGCGGCGAGGCCGGTTGTCGTGGTCGCGCCGTCGGCGTACGGCCGGTCGCGCAGCGCCTCGATGTTCGCCGCGCACATCCGGCCTTGGCAGGGGCCGAGTCCGGCGCGGGTGGCCAGCTTGGTGGAGCGGTAGCTCTCGCCTGCCGCGCGGGACCAGGCGGCGGTCAGTTCGCCGCAGGTGGTGCCCTCGCAGCGGCAGAGGACGGTGTCGGGGCGGGCCCAGGTGAGGACGCCGGGACGGATGGGGTGTGCGGTCGCGAGGCGGGTCACGAATTGCTCGGCCGTGCGGTGGCGGGTCTGTAGTGCGCGGTCCGCGATGGCGCCTGCTGCGGCCAGTCCGGCGACGGTTCCCTCGATGGCGGAGACCTGGGCGCCGCCGATGCCGGTGATTTCTCCTGCGGCCCAGACGCATTCGGCGCTGGTCAGCTGGCTGTCGTCGACCTGAACGAAGCCGTCCGTGGTCAGTTTCGCGCCGGCGGCGACCGCGAGTTCGTGCTGCGGGGTGAAGCCGTGTGAGACCGCGACCGCGTCCACCGGCACTGTGGTGTGGCTGCCGGGGATCGGCGTCCAGTTCTCGTCGAGCCGAGCGACGGTGGCCTCTTCCACTCGGCCGTCACCGGCGACCGCGACTATCGCGCGCGAGGTGCGTAGCGGAATCCGGTGCCGCACACCGCAGGCCAGGTATTCGATCAGCTCGGCGGCTTTGCCCGCGCTGTGTCGCAGTTCCCACGGCCGCGCCGCCCAATGCTTGACGATCCGGCGACCGGGGTTGGCCTCGAGCACGGCCCGCACTTCGGCACCGTTGTCCGCCAACGATTGTGCGACCGGTAGGAGGAAGGGGCCGGTGCCGGAGAGCAATACGGACTTGCCCACCAGCAGCCGCTGGGTTTTCGCGAGAGTCTGTGCGGCACCGGCGGTGTAGACGCCGGGCAGGTCCCAGCCGGGGAACGGGCACACCCGGTCGTAGGCGCCGGTGGCGATTACCAGTGCGTCGCCTTGCACTACGCGATGCTCTCGCCGGTCGCCTTCCGCGCCGATCAGCACACGTACTGCGGGACAACCACCTTCGAGATGGCGTTCGATCTGATAGACGGACGCCCATGGCAGATATTCACAGCGCGGGTGCTCGATCAGCAGCCGGGCACGGCGGGCGGCCGCGGCATACCCGTGCCCGATGGTCAGCGGTTGACCGACGCCGTACGCGGCCGGGATGCGCCGGTTGTACTGGCCGCCGAGCGCCTCGTTCGAGTCGATCAGGGTCACCGTCGCGCCGTGCCGCAGCGCGGATTCGGCGGCCGCGGTACCGGCCGGGCCGCCGCCGATCACCACTACATGCGTGCTCATTCGTTGCTTCCCGTCCGCCGGGTCTGAGTGGTGATACGGTCGCCGTCTCGCGCCGGACGCCGGCACAACCGCACATCCGGAACACCGTTGACGGTGGCGACGCAGTCGAAACACACTCCGATACCGCAGAACACGCCACGCGGGCCGCCGGTGGGCGCGGTGCGCCAGTGCGAACGGCCGTCGGCCAGAAGGACTGTCGCGAGCGTCTGGCCGTGCACGCCCGGAACCGGTGTGCCGTCGACGGTGACGGTCAGTGGCCGATCGTCGCGGCCGACCGCGTCGGCCTCGGGTCGAATCAGGTGCGGACTCAACGGAATATCTCCTCCGTCCAGGGTTCGGTGATGACCGCGGGGCGGTCTACGGCGAAGGCCATGATGTCGACCTCGTCCGGCTGCCCGGCCAGGGCAGACGAAATCAGTTGGGCGGTACCGACCGACAGGCCGATGCCCGCACCCTCGTGCCCGGTCGCGTGCCAGAGGCCGGGGAGTCGTGGATCGGGGCCGATCACCGGGAGGTGGTCGTCGACGTACGGGCGGAAGCCGCCGTAGGCCCGCATGATCGCGACGTCGGCGAGGATCGGATAGAGCCGCAACGCCTTTCGGGCGATGGCGGCCAGGCTGTCCGGCTGGATCCGATTGTCGAAGCCGCACTGGCGGCGGGAGGAGCCGAGCAGCAACGGGCCGCCCCTGGTCGATTCGACCACTGCGGAGGATTGCAGTGCGGCGTCCGAGCTGCCGACCGCGCCAACGTAATCCGCGTCGTACACCTTGTGGAACACCGTCGGCGGCATGGGTGCGGTGATGAGCACGTCGCCACGGCGGGGCTTGATCGCGATCGGCGCGCCGAGCACTTCGGACACCGTGCCCGACCACGGGCCCGCCGCATTGATCACGATGTCGGCATACCGATGTCCGCGTATCGTTTCCACCCCGATCAGTCGGCCGTCCTGGATCAGCGGCGCGGTGACCTCGCAGCGGGTCTCGATGATCGCGCCGGCCGCGATCGCCGATCCGAGCAAAGCCGTTGCGGCACCGGCCGGTTGGACCTGCGCGTCATCGGGGTAGTACATCGCCGCGCACACCTCGCGGGTGAGAGCGGGCTCGGCCGTGGCCAGTTGGTCCGCGTCGAGACTTTCGCACCGCACTCCGGCACCACGCTGGCTGTCGGCGAACCCCGTCAGCGCGATAGCGCCCGCGTCGGTGGTGGCAACGACTATGCCGCCCTTGGGTTCCCATTCGAGGCCGGCCGCATCGTCGGGTAGTCGCTCGGCGAGCCGCTCGAGCACGGCGGGCCACAGTCGCCGGGACAGCTGGGCCAGCGCCAACTCGGGCCCCGGTCCTTTGTCCGAGACGAGCACATTGCCTTCGCCGTGCGCCGTGGTGCCGGAGGCGACCCCGCCCCGCTCGCACACGCGGACCGAGGCGCCGTCCAGGGTGAGCCGGTCCGCGAGCGCGCATCCGATCATGCCGCCGCCGATGATCAGGACGTCTGTTCCCCGCAGGGGCGAGGCTCCGGTCATTGTGCGCGTGCCCCGTTCACCGAGCGCGGTACGGAAAGCGGGTTTTCCGTGCGCAATTCGAGCGGCAGCAGATCCTCCGGCACCGACTGGTAGGTCACCGGGCGCAGGAAGCGGGAAATCGCCGCGGTACCGACGGAGGTCGCCGTCGGTGCCGTCGTCGCCGGGTAGGGTCCGCCGTGCTGCTGGGCGTAGGTCACCGACAGCCCGGTCGGCCAGCTGTTCCACAGCACCCGCCCGGCCGCGCCCACCGCGGCGGCGGTCAATGCACGAGCGGTGTCATCGACTTGGTCGCCGAAGATGGACACCGTCAACTGACCGCCCACCGAGCGAGCCAGCTCGAGCAGTTCATCGGTATTCCGATAGCTGACCAGAAGCGTTGCCGGGCCGAACATCTCGTGCAGCAATGCGTCTGGATCGGACAACACTGTGCGCGCTGTAGTGGCGAGTAGCAGCGCCTCGCCCGGTCCGCCGCCCGCGAGCAGTTCCACGTTCGAGTGCTCGCGGACCTGCTCGACGGCCCGGGTGAATCCGGCGGCGATCTCCGCATTGAGCATGTCCCCGGTGGGCACCGGCCGGTCCCGGATCAGCTCGGCCAGCTCACTGAAAACCGTTGCCTCCTCGGGGATCGCGATCAGGCCCGGCTTGGTGCACAGCTGACCCGCACTCGCGCTGACCGCCGTCAGGAGTCCCGATGCGATCTCCGTCGGCCGGGTTCGTGCGGCCTCGCCGGTGACGAATACCGGGTTGATGGAACCGAGTTCGCCGTAGAACGGGATCGGCACCGGACGACGAGCCGCCAGATCGTACAGCGCCCGCCCACCCGCGGTGGACCCGGTGAACGCCGCGGCGGCGACGGCAGGATGGGTGAGCACCTGAACCCCGGCGTCGCGACCGAACACGAGACCGAAAGTCCTACTCGGAGCATCACATTCGGCTAGCGCCTCGTCGATCAGCTGTCCGACCGCGCGGGACAGCGCGGGATGGCCAGGACTGGCCTTGACGATCACCGGACAGCCCGCCGCCAGCGCGGATGCGGTATCACCCCCGGCTACCGAGAACGCGAACGGAAAGTTGCTCGCCGCGAAGTTCACCACCGGACCGAGCGCGATATTCATCCGCCGCAGATCCGGCCGCGGCGCACCCATCGGCCAGTCCGCGTCCGCGGTGTCGATCCGCACATCGAGGAAGTCGCCGTCGAGCACGGCTTGCGCGAACAGCCGCAGCTGGAAACTGGTGCGCTTCAGCTCACCGGCCAGTCGCGGTTCGGACAGGTGCGTCTCCCGCATCGCCAGCGGGATCAGCTCGGCGGCCTGCGCGTCCAGCCGATCGGCGATGCCGCGCAGCACCCGGGCCCGATCGGTCGGTCCCATCGCCGCCCAGGGCGCCGCCGCCGCGGCGGCCGCGGCAGCGATGGCGTCGACCTCCTCGGCCGTCGTGTCGCGAATGGATTCGACCGTGCTCATCGCCAACTCCTCGTCTTTCGTGTGTACCGAGCTACAGACTGCCTACCGGTAACCCTTGGCGAGCAGGTCCCGGGTGTCCTCGGTGAGTTTCGCGATCAGCTCCGGCGCCAGCGGCACCCGCGGCGGACGGCACTTGCCGCCCTTACGCCCGGCCAGGTCCATGGACAGCTTGATCGCGTGCACGAACTGCGGCTTCGAGTCCCAGCGCAGTAGCTTGTGCAGCTCGCGGTACAGCGGAAGCGCCTTGTCCAGATCCCGGTTGACCGCGGCGTTGTACAGCTCGACGGTGGCCCGGGGGATGGCGTTCGGGTACCCGGCCACCCAGCCGACCGCGCCCGCGATGCCGAGTTCCAGGAGCACGTCGTCCGAGCCGACGAGCACGTCGAGTTCCGGGGCGAGCTCCTTGATCTCGTAGAAGCGCCGCACGTCGCCGGTGAACTCCTTGACCGCGACGATCAGGCCCTCGCCGTGCAGTTCGGCCAGGATGTCGGGGGTCAGGTCGATGCGGGTGTCGAACGGGTTGTTGTAGGCGACGATCGGCAGGCCGACCTCGGCCACCGTGCGGTAGTGATCGAGGATCGAGTCCCGGCCGCCGCGGTAGGTGTTGGGCGGCAGCAGCATCACGGCCTGCGCGCCGGCCTCGGCGGCTTGCGCGGCCCACTTGCGCGCCTGCAACGCGCCGTACGCGGCGATGCCGGGCATCACGGTGAATCCGTTCGGTGCGGCCTCGATGGCCGTCCGCACCACCCGGGCCCGCTCCTCGTCGTCGAGGGTCTGGTATTCGCCGAGCGATCCGTTCGGGCTCACGCCGTGGCAGCCGTTGGCGGCCAGCCACTGCACGTGCTGCGCGTAGGCGTCGTAGTCGACCGAGTAGTCCTCAGCGAACGGCAGGGTGGTCGCCACCAGGATCCCGTGCCAGGGCTTGGTCACGGCTGAGGTGATCGGGTCGGACATGTGAAGCCTCCATCTGCGCGATTGTCCGGATCAACGGTCGATCCGAATGTCATGTGACGTGTGACATTGCACAAGATAGCTAAGTGATGGTGGTCACGCAAGATGCGGAAAGTGACTGGGGACACGCACGTTGAACGCATCTCGGATACGCAGAAACGCCCAGCCCCGACAACAGCGTTCACCGTCCGCTCGCGCGGGGATGACGTTGCGGCTGTTCGGCTTTCGATCAGCGCGCTGGGTCGGGGCTGGGCGTTGTTCGGCTGGGGTGGATCAGCGGGGGACCGGGGTGACCGCGATCGGCGGGATGGCATCCACGCAGGCGGTCGGTCCGGGATTGCCGGTTCGGATGAAGCGGGCCACCAGATCGGTGACGCAGCCGCTGGGCTCCAGGTCGGGGACGTGGCCGGTGTTGGGCACGGAGAGGAAGGTCGCGTTCGGGAAGCCGGCGGCCACCCGCTTGCCGTTCGCGTCCGGGGTGATGGCGTCGAGGTCGCCGGACATGACCAGCACCGGGACGTTCGGCAGCGCGGAGACCGGGCGGCCGGGGTAGGCCTGGGTGACGGCGGGCCACTGGATGCACGCATCGCCACCGTCGCGCATGCCCGCGCTGAATCCCGCCGCGCTGAAGGCGCCGACGCCGTCGGATCCGGCCGTGGCCAGCCCGTCCCGGTACTGCTGCTCCCGCTCGTTCAGCGACAATTGACGGTTCCAGATGTTGGGATAGTCGTTGCAGGCGACGGTGATGAAGAGGTCGATGTTCTCGGCGGTCGGCTCACTGCCGGCCTGCTCGGCCCACTGCCGCAACCCGGTGTCGTCGCCGTTGGCGGCACCGTGCAGCGCGGCGGGCAGCGCGCCCATCAGGGTCGGTTGCGTCGGATCGGCGCCGACGCTGGTGCTGGCCACCTCGAAGGCGAGGGTGGCGAACTTGCTTTCGCTGAGCTGCAATGGATTCCGCCCGGCGATGGTGAGCGGCTGGGCGGCCAGGCGCTGGGTCACCGTGCGCAGGTCGGCCACGGCGGTCGCCCCGTCGCAGGCCCGGCTGCGATCACAGATCCGTTGCAGCGCAAGCGAAACCGCTTCGGCATTGGGGCGCGACAGCAGGTCGAACTCGGGCGGGTAGGCGCCGGAGAGTACCATGGACTGCACGGTGTCGGGGTGGCGTTCGGCGTAGATCGGCATCAGGTAGGTGCCGTAGGAGATGCCGTAGAGCACCAGCTTGGGGATGCCGAGCCGGGCGCGGATCGCGTCGAAGTCGTCGGCGGTGGCCGCCGAGGTGTAGCCGGCGGCGCGCGGGCCGAGCTGTTCGGCGCAGCGGCCCACCGTCTGCTGCTGGTATTCGCGGGTGCCGAGTTCGTAACCGGCCTCGTCCGCGCCGCAATCCAGCGGGCTGGACAGCCCGGTGCCGCGCGGGTCGATGAGCAGCAGGTCGTGATCGTCGAGCAACTGCGCGGAGAGCTGGGTGGCCTGCGCGGCGTGGTCGATCAGCGGTACGCCGGGTCCACCCGGGTTCGGGGCGATCGTGCCCGCGGCAGGCGCGTCCGTGTTGCTGCGCCGGACCAGCGCGTAACTCACTGCGACAGTGCCCAATTCGGGTTTGTCGGTGACCAGCGGCCGGGACTGCACGCCGCACTCGACCTGATGACCCGGCACCGTCGGGCACCAGTCGGGGCCGGGTGGTTTGCTGTCCCCGCACGCCGTGATCAGTGTCGTGGCGGCGAGTGCGGCGACCAAACATGCGACTGCCCGCATTCCGTTGCGCATCCTCGAAATCCCTTCCCTCAATGCAACTCCCGCGTTCGGCGGGGTGTTGAGGAGAATCCTGCGCGGGAGAAGTCAAGGGTTGGCGAGCACAACGACAGAATCACGTAAGAATCCACGGCGAGTGATAGCGGTCACGAAGTGAACCGCCCGATACCTGCGAACTCGCTACTCACCAGCAACAATGGCAGCGTGAGCACACCGAACTCGTCCGCCCCCGCCGCCTCGGTGCTCGTCGTCGAGGACGACCCGCACGTGCGCAGCACCCTCGATCAGCTGCTGCGCTTCGAGGGCTACACCGTTCACCTGGCCGCGGACGGGCAGCAGGCCCTGGAGATGCTGGCCGAAATCCAGCCGGACCTGGCGGTGGTCGACGTGGTCATGCCGCGCATGGACGGACTGTCGCTGTGCCGGCTGCTGCGCCGCCGCGGGGACCGGTTGCCGATCCTGGTGCTCACCGCGCGTCAGCAGATCGGTGATCGGGTCGCCGGGCTGGATGCGGGCGCCGACGACTACCTGCCCAAACCGTTCGCCACCGACGAACTGCTCGCGCGGCTGCGCGCGCTGCTACGCCGCAGCGCACCGGACGACGAGGACACCGCGGTGCTGTCCGTCGCGGATCTGACGCTGAACCCGGCGACCCGTGAGGTGTATCGCGGGGACCGGCCGATCGAACTCACCAAGACCGAGTTCGACGTGCTGGAACTGCTGCTGCGCAATGCGCGAATCGTGCTGAGCCGCAACCGGATCTACGAACACATCTGGGGTTACGACTTCGACACCGATTCCCGTTCGCTCGATGTGTACATCGGCTATCTGCGCCGCAAGACCGAGCAGGAAGGCGAATCCCGGCTGATCCACACCGTCCGCAATGTCGGTTACGCCGTGCGTCCCGCGTGATGTTGCGCGCCCGGATCACCCTCGTCGTCATCGTGGCCGTGGTGGCCGCCATCGTGGTCACGCTGGCCACCTCGTATCGAGGGGTCAGCGAGCTGGTCGGCAATCAGATCGATCGCAGCCTCAATGATCGGGTCGACGCCGTCATCGCCGTGCTGCCCGCGGTGCTGCCCGAGCGGTCCGACACCATCGAGCAGTTGCTCTCGGCCGACGGGAGCGCGCGCCCGCTGCTGCCGGGTCACATGTCGCTCCCGGTCTCCGACGCGGACCACCGGGTGGCCCGAACCGGTAGCGGCACAGCCGAATACAACATCGACCTGGACGGTGAGCCGTACGGGATCCTGACCAAGCCGCGCCCCGGCGGCGGCGCGGTGATGGTGGCGCAGCGCTACCACGAGTCCGAACGGATCGACAACGAATTCCTGTGGCGCACCGGCGGTATCACCGCGATCGCGGTGGCGTTGTCGGCGTTGCTGAGCTGGCTGGCGATCGGGCGCATCCTGCGGCCGGTCCGCCGCCTGCTCGCCGCGACCGAGCAGATCAGCACCACACAAGACCTGTCGGTGCCGCTGCCACCCACCGGGCGCGACGAAATCGGCAGGCTCACCGGCAGTTTCGACACCATGCTGAGCGCGCTACGGCGTTCGCGCGCGCAGCAGCACCGGCTCGTCCAGGACGCCAGTCACGAGCTGCGTACCCCGCTGACCTCGATCCGCGGCAGCGCCGAACTGTTGCAGCGGGCCCGCGGCCGGCTCGACGCCGAAGACGAGACCAAGGTGCTCAACACCCTCGTGCAGGAGTCCGCCGCGCTCGACGATCTGGTCGCCGAACTCGTGGAACTCGCTACCGATCAGCACACCGCCGAGGAACCCGTCGAACTGGATCTGCCGACCCTGGCCGAAGACTGCGCGCAGCGCTTCCGGCACCGCAGCGGCCGCACCATCACCGTCACCGCGGACGACCCCGCACCCGTGCTGGCCCGGCCGCGAGCGCTGGCCCGGTGCGTGGACAACCTGATCAGCAACGCGATCAAGTTCAGCCCGCCGGACACCCCGGTCGACGTGCACATTCATCGCACCGAGTTGACAGTGCGCGACCAGGGGCCCGGTATCGCCGCCGACGACACCGCCGCCATCTTCGACCGGTTCTATCGGGCCGCGAACACCCAGGGCACACCGGGTTCGGGGCTCGGGCTCGCCATCGTCGCGGACATCATCACCGCACACGACGGCACGGTGTTCGCCGAGCACGGGCCCGGCGCGCGCATCGGTTTCCGGCTCCCGCCGCGCGAACCCGCGGACGGGCGTCGCCGGCGCTAGCTCGCCTTGGTGCCGATGCCGCCGTAGATCACCAGGCGGGTGGCGGGCAGGTCGTCGTCGAGCCAGTCCTGCGCGGGCACCACGCCCGGGTCGATCAGGTCGAAGCCGTCGAAGAACGCCTCGGTCTGCGCTTTCGTCCGGTATATGACCTGGGAGGGGCTCTTGTCGGTGTCGTCCTGCGACTGGGTGATGAAGTCCGGGTGCGTGTCGTTGGAGCCGTGGGTCATCGCGAAGTAACTCCCCGGCACCATCAGGTCGCGGAACTTCGCGACGATCTCGTAGGGGTTCTCGTTGTCCATCACGTAGTGCAGCACGCCGATGATCAGCACGGCGACCGGCTCGTCGAAGTCGATCAGGCCGCCGGTCTTCAGCCGGTCGATGATGTCCTCCGGCTTGCGGATGTCGGCCTTCAACGCCGTCACGCCGGGCGAATGCGCCAGCAGCGCATCGCAATGCGCGTGCACGATCGGGTCGTTGTCGATGTAGACCACGCGTGCTTCCGGATGGATCTTGCGCGCGACCTCGTGCACGTTGGGCGAGGTCGGGATGCCCGAACCGAGATCGATGAACTGCTGGATGCCCGCGTCGGCGGCCATCTCGATCGCCTTCACCAGGAACTGGCGGATGAACCACGCCAGGGTCTTGGTGTCCGGCGCGATGGCCAGCATCCGGTGCGCAACCTCGCGGTCGACGTCATAGTTGTCTTTGCCGCCGAGCATGTAGTCATAGATCCGGGCCGAACTCGGAATGTTCGGGTTGAGTCCTGGTGCACGCTCTACGTCCGACAAGGTGTCCTCCCGATCCTCGATCACAATCGTAGCGATCTTCCCGGCTGGATGGTGTGGCTCGATGCCACCGCGGGGTGAGCTCCGTGCCGCCCGCGCACCGAATCACCCTTTGGCGGCAAGTGTATTCGCTCGCGCCATGAGCGCGTCGGCGACCGTGCGTGGGCGGCGGCCGAGGCCGCACGCGGTGGCCACGCCGTCGACCGGCCGGCCGAGCGCGTGCTCGATCATCTGCAATGTGTGCAGTTGCTCCGACTCGGTCGGGCTCTCGTGCACCATGCCCGCATAGAAGGCGGTGCCCTCGGGTAGCGCCAGCTTCGCAAGGGGCGCATAGAATTTCGGGCTCGTGGACGGTGGGATGTCACCCGCGGCGAGCGGTGCGTGCACGAACGTCAGGGTGCGATCCGCTGGCCAGTGCCGCACGATCGAATTCGCCAGGTCCACGGCGGGCCGCATGGTGCGCAATGTGGCGCGGGCCTTGTTGTTCATGCTGCCGAGGCACAGGTGCACGCCGAAGCGGGTGCCGGGTGGGGACGCCGCGGCAATCTCGGCGATGCCGCGCCCGATGCCGAACGCGCGATCGAGGAGCCGGTGCAGCGGCTGGGTCTTGGCCATCAGCAGCAGTTCCGCGGTTGCCTCGAGCTGGATGACGACGTCGTCACCGATCAATTCACGGATCGCCACTATGTCGCGCACGGTGGCATCGGTGAAGGCCTGCTTGCTTTGCCACACACCCTTGGGGCCGAGTGCGACGAACGCCATCGTGAAATCGGTTGCCATCCCCAGTTGGAGTGTGACACCGGACAAATCCCGCTCCGTGCGGAGTGCGTCGAATACCGGGGCTGCTTCCTGCGCTTCGCGGAAATATCCGAGATCCATCATGTCGCCGGTGAGTTTCTTACCGCCCGCGGGCCGATAGATAGTCCGTTCCCGGCTGGTGCGCCACTGGCCAGGTCGCTTCGATTCCAGCGCGCCTTGATTCACCAGATCTTCGATGATGGGGCGGATGTAGAACTCGTAGCGCCACGTCTCGCCGGTGGGCAGCGTTCGTAGCTGCGGACCCACGCTGTCCAGCATCGCTCTCATCGCGGCGTCTGTGCTCTCCGCTGGAAAACTCCCGACGAAGTGCACCGCTCGCGTACTCATGGGTCGGATACTAGACCGACGGTTTGCTGAGCGCGATCCTGTGCGCGGTCCGGTACGACTCGTTGTCGTACTGTGACATCCGGCGGGCGGCGGAGTGCGCGCCCTACCTCATCTGCGCCGCGAATCATGTTGATGGGTAACATTATTCGCCGAACGATGGTTCGAAGCATGGGTTACCCGCTCGGCGCACGTACGTTCGAAGTCGTTGCCGGGGTGATCAATCCGGGCGCTTCCGGGGTCGACATCGTGAAACTCATTCCGCTGATCAATAGTTGAGCGTCTGTCCAACTGAAATGTCGTGATTTATCAAGTGCGGCAATGTAAGTCCGTCGGTGGTGGCGACGGTAACGAGTATTCAAATCTTTTTCGATAACCGTTGCGGGTCGGCCGGTCGGCGGTCTAACCTCCGGACCTACAACTGAATCAGGATGCCAAAGTGGTTATCCTCGTGTAACTCCGAGGGGAGCGCGTCTCGTGCGGGCCTTCTTAAAAGTGTTTGTCGTGTCATCAATTCTGTGTCTGGTTCCGGTGGTAGCCCACGCCGACGACACCTCACCACCGGGCAGCTGCACCGCGATTTCATTCTCCGTTCCCCCGACTGGCACTTTGGCTGCAAAATTATGTATGCCGGCGACACCGACCAGCACCGTCCTGGTGTTGATGCCGGGCTCCAATTACAACCACACCTATTGGGACTTCCCGTACGCCCCTGAGACATATAACTTTCGGCGCGCGATGAACGCCGCGGGCTACGCGACGCTGGTCGTCGACCGCTTCGGCAACGGCGCGAGCACCCGGCCGCCGAGCGCGGTGCTGACGGCGACCGGTTCGGTCATCGCCCTGCATCAACTCGTCGGCGCGGTGCGCCAGGGATTGCCCGGCGTGCAACCGTTCAGCAAGGTGATCACCGGCGGCCACTCGCTCAGTTCGGGTGTCGCGGTCATCGAGGCGAGCACCCATCACGACGTCGATGGTGTTCTGCTGACCGGGTTTTCGCATAGTTTGAATCTGCTGGGCACGCTCGGCGTGGTGGCCACCTATTATCCGGCGGCCGGCGACCCGCAATTTGCCGGAAAGGGCTACGACCCCGGCTACCTGACCACCCGGCCCGGAACTCGGGCGGGTGATTTCTACGGCGCCGGTGATTACGACCCCGCGGTGCTCGCCACCGACGAGGCGACCAAGGAGGTCTTCTCGCTGACCGAGTATCCCGATGGTCTTACCTCCACCCTCCCGCCGGCGACCAACTTGATCAACGTGCCGGTCATGGTGGTCAACGGAAGTGAAGATCGGTTGTGCCTGAACGCGTGCGCGAGCACCGCGTCCCTGGCCGCCGCGGAGGCGCCGTATTTCAGTTCGGCCGCCCGGTTACGCACCTTCGTATTGCCGGGGAGCGGGCATTCGGTCAATCTCGCCCTGAATACCGCCGCTTATCAAGCGGCAGTGCGGGATTGGCTGGCGTCGATGTTCTGAGGTCCGCGCCGCTGGTTCGGTGGAGGCAACAGGTAGCCCCGAGGGCGGGAGCCGGTCAAGGCTCCCGCCCTCGGGCGGTTGCCGCTCGGTGTGCCCGAAAAGTGAAGTCCGGCTGGTGTCGCCGGTTTGTCAAGTGGGCCAACGCATCTCCGTCGGCGAAGCGAAACGGACAGAGTAGCCACATCTTCGCGATAGGTATTGCGCATCAACGAGGCGCGGGTTAGCCTCCCGGTTGATGACTCAACAAGGATGCCAAAGTGGTTATCCGCGTATAACTCCGAGGGGAGCGGGTCGCGTGCGGGCCTCGATACGGGCTTTTGTCCTGTCCACACTGCTCTGTCTGACGCCGGGTATTGCCCAGGCGGACCAAGTTTCGCCGCCGGATCGCTGCCAGGAGATCACCTTCCCGGTGCCGCAGGGAACGCTGGCGGGCAAGCTGTGCCAGCCGACGGACCGGCCGGCCGATGCCGTCATGGTGTTGATGGCGGGCTCCAATTACAACGGCTCCTACTGGGATTTCCAGTACGAACCGGCGACGTACAATTTCCGGCGCGCGATGAACGGCGCGGGCTACGCGACGCTGATAGTGGACCGGCTCGGCAACGGCGCGAGCACTCGGCCGCCGAGCGCGACCCTGACGGCGACGGCCACCGCGGAAGCGCTGCACCTCATCGTGCAGCAACTGCGGCAGGGTCTGCCGGGTGCGAAGCCGTTCGGCAAGATCATCACCGGCGGCCATTCGCTGAGTTCAGGCACCTCCGTCATGGAGGCCACCAAGTATCACGACGTCGACGGCGTGCTGCTCACCGGATATTCACACACGCTGTATGTGCCCGGGGTGCTCGGTGTGATCGGCACCTACTACCCGGCCGCCCAGGATCCGGCGTTCGCCGGACGTGGCTATGACCCCGGCTACCTGGTGTCGCGGCCCGGCTCGCGCGCCGCGGATTTCTACGGACCGGACAACTTCGATCCGAAGGTGGTCGCCGCCGACGAGGCGACAAAGGAAACCTTCTCGCTCACCGAGTATCCCGACGGGCTGATGTCCACCCTGCCGGGCATGTCCAGCCTCATCACCGCGCCGACCATGGTGGTCAACGGCAGCAAGGACATCCTGTCCTGCGGGCCCGGTTTCTCGATCTGCGCGGACAGCGCGGCCCTGCAAGCGGCCGAGGCGCCGTATTTCGGTCCCGACGCGAAGCTGCGCACCTTCGTGCTGCCCGGTGCCGGGCATTCGGTGAATCTCGCACCCAACACCGCCGAGTATCGCGCCGCCGTCATCGACTGGGTGGACTCGATCGTCCGGTAGCGACCCGAACCCGAGCCCGGTGCCGACGACCGTCGGTACCGGGCTCAGTCGTTTCGGAACCTGTTCTCAAGCACGGGGTTTCGGATCGAAGGCCGATCCGTTGCCGGGTTCGATGCGCGGGTCGGCGAAGATCTCGGTCCCGGTCGAACTCATCCGGGCCGCGGCGGCATCGGTTACCCGCAGGGCGTACAGACCGTTCGCCGGATCCACGGCCACCAGGCCGTAGGCGGTATCGACATCGTCAGCGGTGAGTTTCAACTCCCGCAGGGCGGCCTCCAGGGTCGCCTCCTGCGGGAGCCGAACGGTCAGCAGCGGCATGCCCCCACGTTACGCGCGGGCGGCGGTCCGATTCAGCTCCGCGAGGATCGCCGAGGCATCGGCGATGCCGTATCCGTAGTCGTAGTTGTAGCCCCCGGCCTGCGCGGTCGCGGTGCGCTGCAACAGCTCTCGTAGCTGAGCGGGCGGCAGTTCGGTCGCCGACCACTGGGTCCGGATGGCGGTGACCAGGCCCGCCGCGACCGGGCATGCCGCGGACGTGCCGGTATCCGGTTCGGTGGCGCCGAAGGCCGTCGACCCGAGGAAATGGGTGTAGGCGCAGATATCCGGCTTGCGGTCGGTCAGGCGGCCGGGGCCCTGCGAGGAATAGCCGACGCGCTGGCCCGCGGTGTCGACGCCGGCGATGGACAGCACGCTCGGATGCGAATTGGCGCCGCCGATCGGCTTGTTCGGGTAGGCGCAGCGGCCGTCCGGGCACTCCCGCCCGCAATTACCGGCGGCGAAGATGATGTCGGCGCCGGCCGCCTCGAGCGAGCCGACGATCACGTTGAACGGGTGCGCGGGGTTGTCGGAATAGTTCCCCGGCTGCCCCACGGGGAAGTCCCAGCTGGGCGAGAACGATCCCCAACTGTTGCTGATCACCAGCGCCCGCGAGGCGGCGGGCTGGTCGGTGAGCACGGTACGCAGGTGGGCGTACCCGGCCAGCGCGTCCGAGAGCAGTCCCTCCATGACCGAGCCGCCCTGCCGCCTGCTCTGTAAGACCGGGAGGTCGAGCAGCGACGCCTTCGGTGCGGCGATGAGCGCGTCGAACGCGCACATCGAGCCGTGGTCCACCGGGAACTCACCGGCCGTGCCGGTGACGCCGGACGGATTCCAGCTGCGCGCCTTGTCGATGGTCACCGATCCGCCGCGCACCTGCTTGACCTTCGCGGCGTTGATGCCGGTGTCCACGATGGCCAGGGCCACCGCGTTACCGTCCAGGCCCGCGGCCGCCAAATCGCTGTGGTGCAACAGGGTTTCGACGTCGTGCCAGTTGCCGACCGCGGGCGTGCCGCCGCAGGTGAGGTTGGTCTGGATCACCGGATCCGCGAAAACTCCGGTGACCCCGCGCGCTGTCGCCAATCGCGACACACTGTCCGCGATGCCGTCATCCTCGATCTCCGCGCGGACCAGCACCGACGCGTCCGCCGGTTCCAGTGAATAGCGCAACCGATCGGTATTCGACACCGCGGGAACGGATTTGGGCACGGCGATCGGAGCGTAGGCGTGATCCAAGGTGATCCCGGGCAGATGCCCGGCAACATCGGCGGAGGCGACCGGCACCGCGCGATCGGCCACTGCGGTAATCAGATCGACGGACGGACGAAGCTGAATAAGTACGCGCATATCTGTCATGATGCCGCGCCGTTCGGCAAAATTCGCGCCTGGCGTGCAAAGTGCGGCTGTGTCGATGCGCGACGGCGACCGGGGTAACTGCAAGCTGCCAGCAATTTCACCGAAGAGCGTGGCGCGGATCACAGTACGGTGCCCGGGCGGGTTTGCCGAATATCGAATCAGACACACCGGACAGCGGTGCGCTGTCCGCGCCGGATGCCTTGCCTGGCGGGTTGTTCGGTATCGTCTGCGCAGGTCACCGCCAGAAATGCTGTGCGCCAAATATATTGAGGTCTTGCTAGTCGAGATCCCTTTTGCTAGAGCGTATTTCGATTTCTCGAACATTGCCACGGTGCCGATAAGGTCGCTACCCTGGTGCTGGTTGCCGACGTTGTCGACCGTTATTCGGCACCGTGGCAACCAGGTTCATCCGGTAGATCTCGATGATTGATGGGACGGTTCGATGAAATCAGGAACCCGCTCTGGCCTATTGCGGATTGCCGCGATCGCCTGCCTCGCCGTGACCGCCGCCGGCGCACCCGCGGCCTTCGCCGCTCCGAACGACCCGTCCGCGCCGATATGCACGATAAGTTACCCGGTCCCGGTGGAGCCGTTCCAAACTCCGGCGTCCAGCGAGGTGTTCGCGACGTCCGGCAACGGCTCGGTCGATCTGAAAGTCCACACCGATGCGGGCACGG
This sequence comes from Nocardia sp. NPDC051756, assembly GCF_040681495.1. Taxonomy (NCBI): domain Bacteria; kingdom Bacillati; phylum Actinomycetota; class Actinomycetes; order Mycobacteriales; family Nocardiaceae; genus Nocardia; species Nocardia sp. NPDC051756. The sequence goes on from NZ_JBFAYV010000001.1 coordinate 277,678, forward strand.
ATTTCGCCTACGACCAGAAATTCTCGGTCAACTGGGCGAATCTCGACACCGGCCGCAGCGGCGTAGCCGACACCTCCGCGCAGGTGAAAGGCCACGACAACACCCTGACCGTCACCGGCATCCCGACCAAGCCGGGCCGAGTCCTGTTCAACCTGGGCGTGTTCAACCACGGCGAGGGCCAGAACTACACCAACGGCGAGTGCAGCGCGGAGTACCAGGTCAGCTGATCCGCCGTGCCGAAACGACGAGCGCCCGGCCGATGGATCGGCCGGGCGCTCGGTTCGGACTTGATCAGTCGGCCTGGATTTCGCTGCGGTCACCGCTCCACAGCGTGTGGTATTTGCCCGGCAGGTCGATGCGCTCGTAGGTGTGCGCGCCGAAGAAATCGCGCTGGGCCTGGGTGAGGGCGGCGGGCAGGCGCTCGGCGCGCAGGCCGTCGTAGTAGGCCAGCGACGAGGCGAAGGCCGGGACCGGGATGCCGAGCTGCACGGCCGCCGCGACCACCCGTCGCCAGCTGTCGATGGCGTTCTCGATGGCTTCCTGGAAGAACGGGTCGAGGATGAGGCTCGGCAGCTGCGCGTTGGTGTCGTACGCGTCCTTGATCCGGTTGAGGAAGCGGGCGCGGATGATGCAGCCGCCGCGCCAGATGGTGGCGAGGTCGCCGGGGCGCAGGTTCCAGTCGTATTCGGTACTGGCGGCGGCGATCTGGTCGAACCCCTGGGCGTAGGCGACCACCTTGGACGCGTACAGCGCGCGCTCGATGTCCTTGGTGAACTGCTCGACATCGGTGGGCTTGTCGGCGAGCCGCCCCGAGGCGAGGCCGACGGCGGCGCGGCGCTGATCCTTGGCGCCGGACAGCGCGCGGGCGAACACCGCCTCGGCGATGCCGGTGACCGGGACGCCGAGATCGAGCGCCGCCTTGACCGTCCAGCGGCCGGTGCCCTTCTGCTCGGCCGCGTCGAGGATGACGTCGACCAGCGGCTTGCCGGTCTTGGCGTCGACCTGGTTGAGCACCTCGGCGGTGATCTCGACCAGGTAGCTCTCCAGCTCGCCCTGGTTCCAGCCGGTGAACACGTCGGCGATCTGCTTGGCGTCGTAGCCGACGGCGTCGCGGAGCAGGTGGTAGGCCTCGCCGATGAGCTGCATGTCGGCGTACTCGATGCCGTTGTGCACCATCTTCACGAAGTGGCCCGAGCCGTCCGGCCCGATGTGCGTGCAGCACGGGGTGCCGTCGACCTGTGCGGCGATCGACTCCAGCAGCGGGCCGAGCACCTCGTAGGACTCCTTGGGCCCGCCCGGCATGATGGCCGGACCGTTGAGGGCGCCCTCCTCGCCGCCGGAGATGCCCGCGCCGACGAAGTGCAGGCCGCGCTCGCTCAGCGACTTCTCCCGGCGGATGGTGTCGGTGAACAGCGCGTTGCCGCCGTCGATGATGATGTCGCCCTCGTCCATCGCGGCGGCGAGTTCCTCGATCACCGCGTCGGTCGGATCGCCGGCCTTGACCATGATCAGCACCCGGCGCGGCTTCTGCAGCGCGCCGACGAACTCCTCGATCGTCTCGGTGCGGACGAAGTCACCCTCGTCGCCGTGCGCCGCGAGCAGCGCGTCGGTCTTGGCGATGCTGCGGTTGTGCAGCGCGACGGTGTGTCCGTGCCGGGCGAAGTTGCGCGCGATATTGCTCCCCATCACTGCGAGGCCGGTGACCCCGATGTGGGCGCGTGCGTTCGATCCCGCCGATGACGTCATGCTGAAAGGCCTTTCACTCGGCGCGGACTTCGCCGCGCTCCACCGACTGTTCGACATCCGGGCGCACAACTGATCGCCCGAGCAAGCGTGCGCACCGAAACCGCAGGTAGCGACGGTTCGATGGTTCCGCTTGTGCCGCAAGAAAACCTGCCGTCCAACCTACATGGGTGGCCTTTCACGATTGTCGGCCGTTCAGGTAGGCCGCGGTCCACGGGATGACGGCAAGGGGTCTTGTCATAGGATCATCCGATGCCACTACGTCGCTGGATAGTCGCGTTGACGGTGTTCACGACGGTCGCCATGGCGACCGGTTGCGGCGGCGGGGAGCCGAGCGCGGCCTCGGTGAAGGTCGGCGTGCTGGTCATCACGATGTTCGACCCGGAGGTCGAGCCGTGGTTGCAGCGCGAGTCGCTGCCGATCACCGTGGACGTTCCCACCTCCTACAAGCCGGTGCACTGCAACGACGACGGACTGTGCGTCGCGGAGACCGGGCAGGGCAAGGCCAACGCCGCCGCCACCATGATGGCCGTGTTGGACAGCCCGAATCTCGACTTCACCAACGCCCACTTCCTCACCGTCGGCACCGCGGGCGCGCCGCCGGACCAGGCCACCCTCGGCTCCGCGACCTGGGCCCGCTGGGTCGTCGACTTCGACCTCGGCAACCACCTGATCCCGGCCGAAGCGCCTGGCCTGCCGTACGGCTACCGCCCGGTCGAGAACTACAACACCGCCGCCTATCGCCTCAACGATCAGCTGATCGACACCGCGTTCGGCCTCACCGAACACGCGACTCTCGCCGACAGCCCCGAGGCCGCCGCCGAACGCGTCCAGTTCGGTCAAGGCGACCGCAAGCCGTCGGTGACCAAGTGCGACACCATGACCGGCGACGACTGGTTCTCCGGCAAGGAACTCTCCGACACCGCGCGCCACATCATGGGCGTCCGCACCAACGGCCAGGGCAACTACTGCACCACGCAGATGGAGGACAACGCCACCGCCGCCGTCCTCGACCGCCACGGCTACCTCGACCGCTACCTGGCCTTGCGCACGGTGAGCAATTTCGATCAGCCCTACCCGGGCCAAAGCGTGCTCGACCACCTCGAACAGCAGTCCGCCGGTTTCCGTCTGTCCCTCGACAACGGCTACACCGTGGGCCGCACGGTCGTCGACTACTTCCTGAAGAACCGGTACCAGCCGGCTCGTTGAGCGGACTGGTACCGGTGATCGGCCTTATTCGTCATGGTCGTAGTCGGCGACGCCGCGTTTCCAGTACCCGGCGATCAGGTAGTCCTTCGGGTCGATGCCGAGGTCGCTGCGCACCCAGCGGCGCAGCGGCTTCAGCACGCCCGATTCGCCGGCCAGCCAGACGTAAGTCCGTTCTCCGGCAGGCACTTCGATGGCGCGCAGCGTCTTCTCGAAGGCGTCGCCGGTGCCTGGTGCGGTGTTGCCGCGGTGTACCCAGTGCACCTCGAAGCCGGCGGGTGGGTCGAGGGGGATCTCTTCCTCCGGACCGCGTACCTCGATGACTGCCCACCCGGCCGACTCGCGAGGCAGCCATTCCAGCCAGCGCGCGATGGCGGGCAGCGCGGTGATGTCACCGGCGAACAGATACCGGTCGTAGGTCTTCGGCACCACCACGCCGCCGGGCGGGCCGGCGATGTGCATCGGGGTGCCGGGGACCGCGGCCAGCGCCCAATCCGAGGCGAGACCGCCGGGATGCACGGCGAAGTCGATATCCAGTTCGCGATCCTCGGCGCTGAAGCGCCGCACGGTGTACTCCCGCGACACCGGACGCGGCTTGCCCCACTCCAGGGAGAGCCCGTCCTTCTGCGGCAGGCGCAGTACGCCGTCGGCGTCCGGGAAGACCAGTCGCACATGCTCATCCGGCACATAACTGTGGAATTCGGCAAGATCCGTCCCGCCGAAGGTAATGCGGATCAAGCCCGCGCCCACCTGTGCGGTGCGCACCACCTCTACCGCGCACAGACCGATCGGATATCCGACCTTGGCCCCGTGCGCGCCCGACAGCACCTCGACGATGCGATCGGCATAACCGGCGCGATCCATCAGGGCTTCTCCTTTCCCATCAGCGGCATGGCGGCGAGCGCCGTCAACCCGCCCAAAACCAGTACGGACAGCCCGTAGATCACCAGAGCGGTTCCGGGCGCGAAGAATTGGCCGACCACACCGGCCACCATCGAGCCGACCGCGGTCCCGGTCACCGCCTGCACCATGAGCAGACCGGAGAGCCGGCCACGCAGCTCCTCCGGGGACTCCTGCTGCAGAATCGTATAGCGCAGCACGATATTCAACGCCCGCGCCAGACCGAATCCGGCCAGGCCGAGGAAGACCACCGCGGCATGCGGCCAGAGTCCGGCGACGATCACGCCGACCGGCATGACCGCCATCGAGATCAGCAGCGCCCGGCCGGGTCGCGTGGTGCGCCCGATCCAGCCGCTGGTCAGCGAACCCAGCACCGCGCCGGCGCCCGGTGCGGCGTAGAGCAGGCCGAGAGTTGTTGTGCCGACCCCGAGTTCGTCGTTGGCCAGCGCGGGCAGCAGCACCAGCGGACCGCTCACCAGCATGGCGATCGTGCCGGTCAACAGCGCCGCACGGATGACCTTGTGCTTGGCCGCGAATTTGATGCCGATGGCGAGTTCGCGCAGTGGGTGCGCGATCTCGCGCTGTGGCGGTGGTTGCGGTCCGATGGACCGGATCAGTCCCACGGTGGCGACGGTCGCGCCCGCACACAGGAAAAAGGCCAGTGCTACACCACTTTTCGCGATCAGCAGGCCGGCCACTGCCGGGGTGACCATGGTGCCGAGATCGGTGGTGAGCGAGGTGAGCGCACCCGCGGCGGCCACCTTCTCCCGACCGACGAGCTTGGGGATCAGCGCCATCAGCGCCGATCCGCTGACGCCGCCGGCCAGACCGTCCACCACGCCGGCGGCGTAGATGACGGCCAGGAACGGATCCGGCAGCAGTGCGTTCAGGCCGAGCGCGAGGAAGCCGAAACCGGCTGCGCTACGCGCCCATTGGATGACATCGCGCCGGTCGTAGCGGTCCGCGATCACCCCGCCCGCCAGACTTCCGGCGAACAGGGAGACCGCGGTGACCGCCGTGACGCCGGCGACGTGCAGTGACGATCCGGTGGCTTGGTAGACCTGCACCGGCAGTGCCACCATGAGCAGTCCGATACCGAGCACCGAGATCAGCCGGGCCGCAAAGGCATTGCGGAACTCCCGGCTGGCTCGCAGTGGCGAGGTGTCGATCAGTAAGCCACCGAAGGATGTCACTTGAAGCGCTCCGCCAGCAGGTCGAGGGTGGCCATGGCGGTGCGGTAGTCCGGACGCTGGCTGGTCGCGGGCAGCTCGTAGAGCTGGCCGTTCTGGAAGGCGGGCAGCTTGGCCAGCAGCGGGTCCTCCTTCAGCTGGGCGATGGTGCGGCCGCCGTCGAGGGTGATCACGAACAGCACCGGAGCGTCGACCACCGTGCTCAGCAGTTCGGGGCTGAAGCTCACCCAGTCACCGGCCGCGGGCCGGGCCGGGTTGCCCGCCTTCGCCTCGACCTTGTCGTCCATGGTGATGCCGACCGAGGACAGCAGGGTGGCCAGCGAGGTGTTGGGGGCGATCAGGGTGGGCTTGCCGTCCTTGCGCGACTGCATCACCGCGGCCTGGCCCTGCGGCAGCTTGATCCCGGCCTTCACCTTCGCGACCTTGTCGTTGTAAGCGGTGATCAGGCCGTCCACCTTCGCGGAGCGGTCGACGATGTCGGCCACCGCCTTCAGCTGGTCCTGCCAGTCGGTGGCGTTGGACGGCACCAGCGCGGTGGGCGCGATGGCGGTGAGCTTGTCGTAGTTGTTGATCGACTGCTGGCCCGGGTAGCCCGGTCCGCCGCCGATGATCAGGTCCGGCTGCTGCGCCGCGATGAACTCCAGGTTCATGTCGTCACCGGAGGGCACGGCCACGGTGCCCTGCTGCTTGGCATCGGCGGCCCACGCCGCGGGGAACTCACCGGGCTTCATCGTGACGCCCAGGATGCGCGGATCCGCGGCCTTCACCTTGGCGCCCAGGTCGTAGAGGTATCCGGCGAGCACGCCGTTGACCACCACGATGCGCTGCGGGTCGGCGGGCACGGTGACCGCGCCCTTGGCGGTCTGCACCTCTCGGGTGCCGGACTTGGTCGATTCATCGGTGGTGGAGCTGTTGCAGCCCGCCACCAACGCGACGAGCGCGAGGATCAGCAGTGCGACGGCGGCACGCAGGCGGGCCGTCTTTCGGTTCAGCGACATGGAGAGTTTCTTTCTTGTTGGGGGGAGGTCAGGTGCGGATCCGGGGATCCACGTCGAGCAGCGCCGCGACTTCGGTCCAGCCGGTCGGGGACACGATGTCGAAGTGCGAGTAGGGAAGCCGGCGCACCACCAGTCGGGCACCCGCCGCCTGCCAGCCCGTCATCTGGGCTTCGGCGCGTTCGGGTTCGGTACCGGTGTCACCGGAGTACAGGGCCATCGGCCCGGTGTAGCGGGGCGACTCGGAGCCGATGACCAGGCGCAGCAGCACGGTGGCCGCACCACGAATGGCGGCCGCGAGTTCCGGTGCGTCCTCCGGGATTTCGGGTAGCAGCCGGTCCAGCTGCGCCGGATCCGCGAGGCTCTGTTCGGCCCGCTCGGTGAGATTGGACAGCGGATGCGAATCCACCAGGCCGACGTAGGCGACGGCGTCACCGCCGGCCTCGAGCGCGGCGGCCAGCGCGTGCACGATATTGCCGCCGAGTGAGTAGCCCAGCAGGTGGTACGGCCCCTGCGGCTGGATCCGGCGGATGGTGGCCAGGTAGTGCCGTGCCAGCTCGTCCAGGGTACGCACCTCGAAGTCGGGATCGCTCAGGGTCGGCAGCTGCAAGCCGATGATCGGCCGGTCGGCCCGCAACAGCGTGGCCAGCGGCCCGAACTGCCAGGCCGTGCCGCCCACCGGGTGCACGCAGAACAGGGGCGCGGCCGCGCCGCCGGTCCGCAGTGGCAGAACATGATCGAGGCGGCTGCCGAGCAGGGCGAGCCCGTCGATCACCCCGGCCGCGCCCGGTTCGGCGCCCCCGAGTCGTGCCGCCAGCGCCCGCGGAGTCGGCGCCGCGAACACGTCGTCGAGTACCGCCGCGATGCCCGCGCGCCCGAGCCGGCCGACCAGCCGGACCGCGCTGAGCGAATGCCCGCCTGCCGCGAAGAAGTCGTCGTCAGCGGCGAATTCGGGGAGCGACAGCACCGCGGCCATGGCCGCGCGAATCCCGTCGACCTGACCTGCCGTGACTCCGGCCGCCGGAGTCAGCGGCGCTGTCACCGGCACTGCGGGCGACGCCACCTCGGCGACGGACTGCGCCTCCGTCGCGACGGCGTCCGTCTCGTACGCCGGGATCGGCAGCGCCTTGCGGTCGATCTTGTCGCTGGAGGTGCGCGGAATCTGGTCCAGCACCAGGAACGCGGCGGGAATCATGTACGCGGGCAGCAGTGTTCGCAGCTGCTCGCGCACGCTCGCCGGGTCGAGCTCGACGCCGGAGCCGGGAATGAGATACGCGGCCAGGCGCTGATCGCCCGGGGTGTCCTCGCGCAGCAGCACCACGGCGGTCGCCACGCCGGCGCAGGTGAGCAGCGCCGATTCGATGTCGCCGAGCTCGATGCGCTGTCCGCGCAGCTTGACCTGGCTGTCCGCGCGCCCGACGTAGTCGAGTTCGCCCGCCGCGTTCCACTTCACCAGATCGCCGGTGCGGTACATCCGTTCGCCGCTGCCGGACGGGTCCGCGACGAATGCTCCGGCGGTCAGGTCCGGCCGGGACAGATATCCACGCGCCAGCTGGGTGCCGGTCAGGTACAGGTCGCCGATCGCGCCGGCCGCCACCGGCCGCAGCCGCTCGTCCAGCACCCGCACACCGCAGCCGGTGGGCGGGACACCGATGGGCACCGACAGCAGGTCGGCGTCGGCGGTCTCGTGATGGGTGATGCACACCGCGGCCTCGGTCGGGCCGTACAGGTTGTGCACCACGGTGCCGGTGAGCGCGCGCATCCGCTGTGCGGTCGCGGGCGGCAGTGCCTCACCACCGGTGTAGACACAGCGCAAGTCGGTGTACCCGGTCAGATCGGCTTCCTCGGCGAGCACCGTGAGCATTGAGCTCGTCATCTGAATGGCGGTTACCCGCTCCGCGCGCATGAGTCTCGCCTGATAGTAGGGGTCGCGATGGCCGTTCGGCCGGGTCAGCACGATTCGCGCGCCGACGTGCAGCGGCAGGAAGATCTCCAGCAGCGACGCGTCGAACACCGGCGGCGTCCGGTACAGCACGGTGTCGCCGGGCCCGAACCGATCCAGCCGCTGCAACCACTCGAAAGTGTTGATGATCGCCGCGTGCGAGACGGTGACGCCCTTGGGCATGCCGGTGGATCCGGAGGTGAACAGCAGATATGCGGAGTTGGCGGGCCGCAGTGGCGCGATGCGGTCGGCGTCGGTGACCTCGGCCGCGGTGAACTCTTCGACCTCGAGCCCGTCGAGTGAGTCCAGAACGACTGTCGGAGCGGCGGTTTCGAGTATCCGTTCGATGCGTTGCGCGGGCTGTTCGGCGTCGATCGGCAGGTACACCCCACCCGCCCGGCAGATCGCGTGTGCGGCGACCACCGCGTCGATCGTGCGCGGAATGGTCACCGCCACTACCGATTCCGGACCGACGCCCTGGGCGATCAGGTACCGCGCGAGGCGGTTGGCCCTGGCGTCGAACTCGCGGAAGTCGATGGTCACGCTGTCGGCGGTGATGGCGGGTGCGGCCGGATCGACTTCCGTGCCCCAGTCGGCCAGGGTCGAGCCTTGCGGCGATACCTGTTGCTGGACCGGGTGATCCAGGAACTCCGCGGCGCGCACGTCCGCCTGGACGGTTATCTCGGTCAGAATCGCGGCGACCCGGTCGGCGGTCCACGCCAGCGTCGCCTCGGTGATGCCGCCCCGGTCATAGCCGATCAGCAGCTCCAGCTGCTCGGCCGGCGGCGCGACCAGCGTCATCGGGTAATGCGTGACCCCGTGGTTGTGGAACGCGCCCAAGCGCAGCTCGTGCGATTCCGGTTGCCGTGCACCGGAATTGGGGAAGTTCTCGAACACCACGAGGGTGTCGAACAGCTGCCCGATTCCGGCGATGCGCTCGATCTCCGCGAGGCCGGCGTGATCGAATTCCTGCATGGCGAACTGCTTTTCCTGCAAGTCGGCCAGCTGATCGAGCAGGCCCCGCTCCGGGTCCAGCGTGCAGCGCACCGGAACGGTGTTGGTGAACAGCCCGACCATGGCCTCCACCCCGGCCAGCTCGGCGGGCCGCCCGGAGACGGTCGCGCCGAACACCACATCGGTGCGACCGGTGAGTCCGGCCAACGCCATGGCCCACGCACCCTGCACGAGGGTGTTCATGGTGAGGCTGTGGCGACGGCCGAGCTCGGCGAGCGCGGCCGCGAGTTCCCGGCTCAGCGGTATCGGCCGCTGGAAGAACTCGCTGTCCCGGAAGGTGTTCTCCCGCACCAGTGTCGGCGCGGCGATCCCGGCCAGCCGTTCGGCCCAGGCCGCGCGCACCGCGCCGTGATCCCGGGTGCCGATCCAGGCGAGATAGTCGCCGTACCGGGCCGGGGCGGGCAGTTCGTCACCGTGATAGGCGGCGAGCAATTCGCGCAGCACGATCGGCGTGGACCAGCCGTCGATGATCAGATGATGGGTATTGAGCACCAGCCGGTGCTCGTCACCCGGCAGCCGAATCAGCGTGGCGCGCAACATCGGTGACCGATCCACCACGAACCGATGCCGAGTCGCCTCGGCCTCCAGTCGCTCCGCGGTGGCCACCGCGGTCCGCGGCGGCAATCCGGACAGGTCGATCTCCCGCCACGGCATCCGCGCCGTGCGCGGCATGGCCTGGACCGGCTGGTCCAGATCCGCGTAATGGAAGGCCGCCGCCATATTGGGGTGGCGACGCACCACCGTGTCGAAGGCAGCCGACAACCGCTGCCCGTCCAGTGGACCGTGCAGGTCGACCCGTGCGGTCAACGTGTACACGTCCGCCGCGCCATCGCGAATCGCGTGGAACAGCAGTCCTTCCTGCAACGGCGAGAGCGGCAGCAACTCGGCCAGCGGACCGTGCGCGGCCTCCAGCGTGTCGATGACGTCCTGCGAGACCCCTGTGCCCGGACAATCCGACGGCGTCAGCCCGCCCTGGAACAGCACCGCGTGCGCGGCGAACGCCTCCAGCGCGATCTCCCAGTGCCGCTGCAACTGCGCGACGGCCTCGGCCCCGAGAATCCGTCCTGCGGCCGTCCACTCCACGGCGATCCGGGGTCCGCCCGACTGTGCGGTAGTGCCTTCGTGCACGAAGACGTTGAGCGAAAGTACTTCCGTCAGTGCTTTTTTCGGCGGCTCTGTGACCGCGAACGCATCGTGTTCGGGCAGGCTCCAGCCGATGGCGGCGCCTCCGCCGAAGCGGCCGAGATAGTTGAGCAGCAGCTCGGGTGCCCGCCGCGAGCCGAGCAGCGGCGCCGTTTCCGGGTCTTGCCTGCGCAGCACGCCGTAGCCGACCCCGTTGCCGGGGACCGCCCGCTTGGCCTCCTTGACCGCGCGCAACAGCCTCCCGGCCGCCGCGCCACCGGACAAGGCGTCGGCCAGCCCGGCGGGGTCGTCGATACCCGTCGCGGGCGTCCACACGGGGTACTCGCTGGTGAACCAGCCGATGGTGCCCGCGAAATCGGTATCCGCGCTCAGCGATTCGCGCCCGTGCCCCTCGACCGTGACCGGCCGGCCCGATTCGAGAGCCTCGCCCCGCTCGTGCCGCCAGGCATTGACCGCGAGCATGAGGGCCGCGAGCAGCACCTCGTCGGTCTTCGCCCGATACGCGGCGGGCAGGGTGCTCAGCAGCGCGTCGGAGATCTCCGGTGCGGCGAAAGTCCGGGTACGGACCGCACTCTCGACGAGGTCGAGGCCATGGTCGAGCGGCCGATCGCCCAGCGCCGCGACCGCGTCGGCGCCGAGGGCGTGCTGCCAGTGCGCCAGTTCCCGGCGGTATCCGCCCGTCGCGCCGGACTCGGCGAGCAGCGTGGCGTGCCGTCGCCACGAACTCCCCTTGGCCGGCAGCCGCGCCGGACGTCCGTCCCGCGCCGCTACGCACGCCTCGTACAGCTCGGGTACCAGGATTCGCCACGAAACACCATCGACCACAAGGTGATTGGCAACCAGTACGAGCCGGTCGGCCGCGTCCGGCGTCAGCCGGACCAGCGCGGCACGGATCTCGATGCCCGTTGTGGGATCCAATTCCGCCGCCAAGTCCGCCGCGACCTGTTCGATGAGCGTCGCGTCGGATCGAGGTCGGTCGTGCACCGCCAGTTCGCGGACCAGATCGGCCGCGTTTACCGCGCCGACCTCCGCGACCACCAGTCGGGGATCGGTGCCGGTCGCGTCGAACACCAGCCGTAGCGCGTCGTGGCGGTCGAGCAGGGTTTGCAGGCCGGTGATCAGGTGGTCGAGCGAGACGTCCTCGTGCAGGGTCAGCGCGGTCCACTGGGCGTATCCGGCGATATTGCCGCCGCCCGGGTTCGCTTCCAGCAGCGCGCCCACCAGGGGTGGAACCGGGACCGGGCCGGTGGCCTCGTCCGGTACCGCGGTGTCTGCCCGGTGCTCCACGGATTGGGCCGCGGCGGCGATGGTGGCCAGATCACGCTGGGCAAGTAGGGTTTTCGGCTGGACGGCCAATCCGAGGGCGCGCAATCGGCTGCTCACGCCGATGGCGGTGATGCTGTCGCCGCCGAGTCCGAAGAAGTCGTCGGTGGCGTTGACCCGCGCGACGCCGAGTATCTCCGCGACCACACCGCAGACCGCGCGCTCCGCCTCGGTGCGGGGCGGTCTTCCGGTCGAAACCACTTGGGGCGCAGGCAGCGCCGCCCGATCGAGCTTGCCGTTCACGGTGGTGGGCAGCGCGGCGAGCAGCACGAGCGCCGACGGGATCAGGTGGTCGGGAACCATCGTGGTCAACCGGTGCCGCAGCTGGTCGGTGTCGAGAGTTCCGCCGGTCTCGGGCACCAGGTAGCCGACCAATCGGGTGCTGTCGCCGGCCTTGCGGACGGTGGCCGCCGCGGCCGCCACGCCGGGCAGCGCACCTAGCGCGGCCTCGACCTCGCCCAATTCCACGCGATAGCCGCGCACTTTGATCTGCTGGTCGGCGCGGCCGAGATAGTCGTAGCCATGGCCGGGCAGCCAGCGCGCCCGGTCGCCGGTGCGGTACATGCGCTCGCCCGCCGCGAACGGGTCGGCGATGAAACGGTCGGCCGTCAGCGCGGCGCGGCCGAGATAGCCGCGCGCCAATTGTGTTCCGGCCAAATACAACTCGCCGATCTCGCCATCGGGTACGGGTTGCAACCCGCCGTCGAGCAGATAGGCGCGGGTTCCGGCCAGCGGAGCGCCGACGTGCGGTACCGCACCGGTCAGGGGCGCGCTGAGCGCGTCGACGGTCGCTTCCGTCGGGCCGTACATATTGCGGGCGGGCACATCCGCGGCGACGATCGCCGACCACAGCGCGGGCGGGGTCGCCTCGCCACCGAGGAGCAGCAGTCCGGGACGGTGCGCGCCACCGAGCAGCCCGTTGTCGATCAGGGCGGTCGCCATCGACGGGGTGGTGTCGACGACATCGATCCGGTCGGCGGCGAAGGCGGTGACCTGTGCGGCGGCGTCCTTCTGAATGTCTGTGTCGTACAGGTGGATCCGGTGACCGCCCCATAGCCACAGCAGCTGGTCCAGGGCCGCGTCGAAGGCGAAGGAGTAGGTGTGGGCAATGTGCAGCTGCCGTCCGCCCGCTCGCGCGGCCGCGTCGGCGTAGTCGATCGACAGATGGTGATGGAGCAGCTGAGCCATTGCGCCGCAGGGGATCTGGACGCCCTTGGGCTTTCCGGTGGAGCCGGAGGTGTAGATCACATAGGCGAGATGCGCGTCCGAGCGTGGCGCGGCGAGTTCGGCCTCGGTCAGAGGGTCGCTCGCGAGTTCGGCGACGGCTTCCCGAATCACGCTGTCCGACAGCCGGATCAGCTGGTCGGAGCGATCGGCGAACACCGTGTCCACGGTCTCGTCGCCGGTCAGGATCAGCGCCGGCGCGGCGTCGTCGACGATATCGGCGAGCCGCTGCGCCGGATGCCCGAGATCCAGCATGAGGTAGGCCGCGCCCGCGTGCCGCACCGCGAGCAGGGCGACCACGATGTCCACGGTGCGGGGCAGCGCGATGCCGACGATGTCCTCGGGACCGACGCCCCGGCCGCGCAGATATCGCGCCAGCCGGTGTACCCGCGCACCCAGTTCGGCCGCGGTGACCTGCTCGCCGCCGCCGACCAGCACGACGTCGTCCGGCCGCGCGGCGACCATGCGGTCGAAGACCTCGACCGCGTCCGCGGGTTGCCCCGGCAGTGCCGCGCCGGCCCGCTCGACGGCGATACGCGCGCCGATCTCGGTGGGGTACAGGGGGATCGCGCCGATGTGCCGGTCCGCGTCGTCGACCAGTTCGGTGATCATCCGGACCAGCGCGGCCAACCGGCGGTGTGCCGTCTGCGCGTCGATCGACCGCGCGTCCACCTCGAACCCGAGCTGGATCCGGTCCTGCGCCAGCGGCGTGACGGTCAGGCCGAGATCCTCCGGCGGACCACCGGCGACATTGCGCAGAATGCCGGTGGCGCCGTCGAAATCGAGCGCGAAGTCGAAGGCCTTCAGATTGATGCCGATGCCGTGCAGCAGCGCGCCGGTCTGCGTGCCGCCGAACTCCCGCGCCAGATCCTCACCGCGGAAACGCTGGTGGGCACGCACCTCGCGCAGCGCGTCGGCCACCCGCTTGCCGAGCTCGCCGAGGCGGTCTTGGCCGGACACCGGAATCCGCAGCGGCAGCACGTTGACCGCCATGGACGGCGTGGTGAGCGCGACCTTACCGACCCGCGCCATCACCGGCAGGGCGATGACCACATCGGTCTCACCGAGCAGCCGGTGCACGAATCCCGCGTAACCGGCGACGAGTACGTCGGCCCAGGTGATGCCGGTCGCGGCGGCCGCGTTCTTGATCCGGGCCACCAGGTCGGCGTCGAGGATCGCGCGCGCCTCGTGGGTCTGCTCGACAACGCCCTCGGGCGCCGCGCCGCGCCCGTCCAGCGACGGCAACGGGGTGAGCCGATCGCGCCAGTACTCGCGGTCGTGCCGATGGGCTTGGCTCGCCCGGTAGTCGAGGTCTTCCTCGACGAGCGTCCGGAACGAGCCCCACCGCGGCGGCGGTGCGTCGGTGCCCCGGCGCAGCGCGGTGTAGTGGGCGGCTACCCGGCGCGACACCATGGCCGCGCTGTAGCCGTCGATGATCAGGTGGTGGTAGAGCTGGATGCACCACACGTCGCGGTCGGTCAGGCGCAGCAGCGTGTAGGTGTACAGCTGCCGGTCGACCATGGCGCGGCACTCGGTGGCCGAGCGTTCGCGTTCGGCCGCGACCAGCCGGTGTGCGGTGGCAACCGGGTCGGTCTCGCCGCGCAGGTCGACGAGCGGACGCAGTTCGGGTTCCAGGTCGGTGATCCGCTGGCGCGGGCCGTCGGCGGTGTCGCTGAACCGTAGTCGCATGGTGTCGGTCTCGGCGATGGTCCGGCGGATGGCGGTGTCCAGCAAGGCCACGTCGATGGTCTCGGGTGCGGAGATCTCGAGCACCTCGCCGACCAGGTAGCTGAGCGATTCGGGGTCGAGGCGCTGGGCGTTCCAGATGCCCAGTTGCGCGCCGGTGAGCGGCAATCCGGGATGACCTGCGCTCGTGTCGTCCCGTTCCACCGGTCCCATGGCAACTCCTTCACCGTCGACGTGTTGCGACCCCTACTCGGTCCACCCGGGCTCGACGAGAGTCCAGCGAGAGAACACAGGATAGGTTAACCTAAGTTCAATTCCGATAGGAAAAAGCGGCCCACGGCACCGGAGCTGTCATATCCCGATGCCGCGTCGGTCCGAGGCCGGGTCAGCTCATGCCCGCGGCGTTCTCGGCCAGCGGAATCACCAGTGGCGCACCGGTTTCCGGGTCGTCGATGATTCGGCAGCCGAGGGCGAAGACCTCGCGCACCAGCTCGGCGGTCGCGATCTCGCGCGGCGCACCGGCGGCGATCACCTGACCGTCGCGCATGGCGATGAGGTGATCGGCGTAGCGGAAGGCGTGGTTGAGGTCGTGCAGGACGGCGACCACGGTCCGGCCGGATTCCCGGTTCAGCGAACGGCACAGGTCCAGCAGCTGGATCTGATGCGCGATGTCCAAATAGGTGGTCGGCTCGTCCAGCAGAATGATCGGCGTCTCCTGCGCCAGCACCATGGCGATCCAGACGCGTTGGCGCTGGCCGCCGGACAGCTCGTCGACCGAGCGGGCGGACAGGTCAGTGACGCCGGTGGCCGCCATGGCCGCGGTGACCGCGGCCTCGTCCGCCTGCGACCACTGCCGCAGCAGGGTCTGGTGCGGATATCGGCCGCGCGCAACCAGATCCGCGACCCGGATGCCGTCCGGGGAAGTGGAGGACTGGGGGAGCAGGCCGATGCGGCGGGCCACCTCCTTGGCCGGATAGGCGGTGATGGCCTTGCCGTCGAGCAGTACGGCGCCGGCTTCCGGGGTGAGCAGCCGGGCCAGCGCGCGCAGCAGGGTGGATTTCCCGCAGGCATTGGGGCCGATGATCACCGTGAAGGCGCCGTCCGGAATGTCCACCGAGAGTTGGTCGCTGATGGTCCGGCCGCGATAGCCGAGGCGCACCTGGTCGGCCCGCAACCGGACCTGATCCCGTGGTGCGCGGTGGCCATTCGTCTGCGCGCGATCCACGCCGTCGGCGGTCAATTCGATGCCGGCGCTGGGTTTGTCGTTCATCGTCGCTTCCCCTAATTCCGTCGCGCCTCGGCGACCAGCACGTACGCCAGATACAACCCGCCCACCGACACGGTGACGACGCCGACCGGAAGCGCCGTGGGCGCGAACAGCCGTTGCGAGATCCAGTCGCAGGTCACCAGCAGCAGCGCACCCATGGCCGCGGCCGGAGCCAACGCGGTGGAGGCCGTGCGCGCCAGGCGACGGCCCAATTGCGGTGCGGCCAAGGCCAGGAAGGCGATGGGCCCGGCGATCGCCGTGGCGACCGAGCAGAACGCGACGCTCAGCACGATCAGCAGCAGGCGGTCCCGTCCGGCCCGGATGCCGAACGCCTGCGCCAGGTCGTCACCCAATTCCAGGATCTGCAAGCGCGGCGCGGCGACGACAGCAAGCACGCCCAGCACCGCCAGCAGGATGAGCGCGGGCGCGACCTGCGCCGAGGTGGCCCCGCTCAGCGAGCCCGCGCCCCAGGCGGCCGCCGAGGTGGCGGCGGCGAGGTCGGCGCGCAGGATGAGCCAGGTATTGACCGAGGCCAGCATGGCGCTGACGCCGATACCCACGATGATCAGCCGGAAGCCGGTGACGTTGTGCCGGAAGGCCAGCAGCTGAATCGCCAGGGCCGCGGCCAATCCGCCGAGGAACGCACCCGCCGAGGTCTCGAATCCGCCGCCGCCCAGCACCAGCATGACGATGAGCGCACCGGTGTAGGCGCCGGTGTTGAAGCCGATCAGATCCGGGCTGCCGAGCGGATTGCGGGTCACCGATTGCAGGATCGCGCCGCTCACCCCGAGGGCCGCGCCCAGCGCCAGCGCCAGCACCACCCGCGGAAATCGCCAGTCCCACACCACAAGCCGGTCGAAGCGCTGATCCCCGACGAACAGCGCACGCAGCACCCGGTCGGGGGGAATCGGGTAATCGCCGGTGCCGAGCGACAATACGGCCACGGCCAGCGCGGCGATGACGAGAATCGCGCACACCACCACGGTGCGAACGCTCACCCGAGCCGCGAGACGCCGGGTTCGGAGCACCAGCACCGAGTGGCCGAAATCGATTGCGGTCATTGCGCACTCACCCGGGGTCGCCGCGCCAGCCAGATCAGGACGGGCGCCCCGAGGAAGGCGGTCACCAATCCGGCCGCGACTTCATCGGGCCGAATGATGATGCGTCCCAGCATATCCGCGCCAAGCACCAGAATCGGCGCGAGCAGCATGGAGTAGGCGACGATCCAGCGTTGGTCGGGTCCGACGATCCAGCGTGCGATGTGCGGCACGGCCAGGCCGACGAAGGTGATCGGGCCCACCGCGGCGGTCGCGGTGCCGCACAGCAGGGTGAGCGCGGTGACGGTGAGCAGCCGGGTCCGCCCGACGTGCACGCCGAGCGCGTGGGCGAGGTCGTCGCCGAGGGCGACCGCGTTGAGCGAGCGCGCGGCGATCACCGCCATCACCAGACCGACGAGAATGAACGGCGCCGCGCCGGCGATGACGTCGTGACCGCGCCCGGTCAACGATCCGGCGTCCCAGTTGCGCATATGGTCGAAGGCCTTGGGGTCCAGCAGCATCAAGCCCTTGGTGAGGCCGGAGAGCACGGCCGTGATGGCGACCCCGGCCAGCGTCAGCCGGACCGGATCGGTCCCTTGCCTGCCCGCCGTGCCCAGCCGATACACCACGATCGACGCTACTGCCGCGCCGATGAACCCGAACCACACATACGAGGTGATCTCGGTGACGCCGAGGAAGGAGACCGCGATCGCGATGACGAAGGCCGCTCCGGCATTGATGCCGAGCAGCCCCGGATCGGCCAGCGGATTGCGGGTCAGCCCCTGCATGAGGCAGCCGGCCACGCCCAGCGCCAGTCCGGCGAGCAGTCCGAGCAGCGTGCGCGGCACCCGGTACTCGGTGACGACCAGTGCGTCCGCCGACCCGTCGCTGCCCCACAGCGCATCCCACACCAGTCCGGCCGGGATCGCCTTGGTGCCGATCATCAGGCTGAGCACACAGGCGGCCACCAGTACGGCGGCCGCCAGCAGCCACCCCGGCCAGCGCCTGGACCGTGCGCGCGTACCTTCCATCTGGTAATTTCTCCACGACTTCCGAGCTGTGACCTGGCCTTCGGCGAAGTTCCGCCGAGTGGGACACAAGCCTCATGAGCAAGGCTATTATTTAGGTTTGCCTACCCTAGCGCGTTAAACCATTCGGTAGTAATCGCCAGTGCACGAACTGCCGAGAACGCGGTGGAGGTCGACGGCCTGGCGCAGGTGAGTGGCCGCGCCGGCAGTGTCGCCGAGTGCCGCCAGGCAGTGGGCCGTGCCCTCCAGGGCACGGGCTTGCTCGATTCGGCTGTCGATGGTGCGGGCCAAGGCCAGCGCATCGGTGAACACCGTCAATGCCTCGCTGGGTTCGCCGGTCGCCAGCAGTACCTTCGCGGTGTTGTTCAACGCCTCGGTTTCGCCGACGCGGTAGCCGATCTCCTGGAACAAGGCCAGGGACTGCCGGGAAAGGTCCGTGGCCTCCGCGTATTTCCCGGTTTCCCGGCACACGGCCCCGAGGTTGGCGAGTGCTTCGGCCTCGCCGATGCGATAGCCGATCTCCCGGAACACGATCAGGGCTTGCCCGGAGAGGTCGGCGGCCTGCTGGTGGTTGCGGGTTCGCTGGTACACGGTGGCGAGGTTGTTGAGGTTGATGGCTTCGCCGAGCCGGTGGCCGATGTCCTGGAACAGGGTCATGGCGTGCTGGATCAGGTCGGCGGCTTGTCCGTAGTCCCCGGTGTCCCGGTGCACGAGACCGAGGTTGCCGATCCAGCGGGCTTCGCTTCGGCGGTGCCCGAATTCCTGGAACAGCGTCGTGGCTTGCCGAAACAGGTCGGCGGCCTGCCGGTAGTCCCCGGTTTCGCGGCGCACGCTGCCGAGGAATCCGAGCGCGTCGGCCTCGCCGAGGGCGTAGCCGGTCTCGCGGAACAGGTGCAAGGCTTGTCCGATCAGGTCCGCGGCCTGGCGATGGTCCCCGTTGTCTCGGAGCAGGCCACCGAGTCTGATCAGCGTGCCGGCTTCGCCCAGCGGGTAGCCGTTCGCCCGGTACAGGGCGCGCGCCTGCCGGAGCAGGTCGGCGGCCTGCCCGACGTCACCGGCGTATCGGTGGAAGCCGCCGAGGTTGGCCAGGGTGTCGGCTTCGCCGATGGGGTTACCGTTCGCCCGGTACAGGGCGTGCGCCCGCCAGAGCAGGTCGGTGGCTTGGTGGTAGTTCCCGGTCTGCCACTGCAGGGTGCCGAGGTTGGTGAGGGCGTTGGCCTGGCCGAGACGATCGCCGATGCGGTCCGCGGCCGCGGCGGCCCGCTGGTGCAGCCGCAGGGCCGATGACCACGGGCCTTCGCGCTCCAGCAATTCCGCCAGCGCCGCGGTCAGCTCGACCATTCGCGTGGGATCGTGGGTGGCGGTGTACTCGATGCAGGCGAGCAGGTTGGCGCGCTCGGTCCGCATCCACGCCAGCGCAGGCATCGCGCCGTCGAACTCCCGCACCAGGGCACCGGTCGCAGTCGGCGGGCGGTTGCCGTCGGTGGCGCGGGGCCTTCGGGTCAGCCATTGATCCGCCGCTGCGGCGGTGGCCCGGTAGTAGTCCAGCAACCGCTGTACCGCGGCGTCGATGGACGACTCCGCCGAGTCGAGGGCGCGCACGTACTCGCGCACCAGATCGTGCAAGCGGTATCGACCGAGTGTGGTCTCCTCGATGAGGTTGTAGGTATAGAGCGCGTCGAGGTCGGTTCGGGCGTCGGCGAGCGGGATGTCGTTCAACGCGGCGACGGCGTAGGCGTCGAAATCGGTGCCGGGGTGTACTCCCAGCCGGCGGAACAGTTGTTGCCTGGCGAGTGACAAATTGTCGTAGGAGGCGGTGAAGGCGGCGCGGACTGCGCGGTGGCCGGCGTCGAGTTCGCCCAGCCGATCCTGGGCGGTGCGGAACTCCTCGGCCAAGCCACTGAGCGTCCAGGCGGGATGGTGCGCGAGCCGGCCGGCGAGCAGCACGATCGCCAACGGCAAATACCCGCACAGCCGGACGAGTTCGGTGACGGCTGCACGGTCGTCGCCTTGCGGTTTCCGTTGGGCCAACCGGTGGAACAGATCGATAGCGCTGTCGGGATCGAGGGTGTCCAGGGGTAGGGGGAGGGCGTCGTCGAGGGCGATGAGTCGGCGGCGGCTGGTGATCAGGGTGAGGCAGTCCGGTCCGGCGGGGAGCAGCGGTTCGATCTGGTCGTGGTCGCAGGCGTCGTCGAGGATCAGCAGGATCCGTTTGGTGGCGACGCGGTCGCGCCATAAGTCGCGGCGGGCTTCGAGGGTGTCCGGGATGTGGCTAGGCGCGATGCCCAGGCCGGTGAGCAATGTGGCGAGTACCTCGGCGGGGTCCGCGGGTGCCTGGCCTGGGGTGTGTGAATTCAATTCGACGAAGAACCTGCCGTCGGGAAACCCGTTCGAGAGCAGATGCGCCGCGCGGGTGACCAAGGCGGTTTTGCCGACGCCGGGCATGCCGTCGATGGTGTGGATGGAGACCACCCGGCCGGGTCCGGCGGCGTCGAGGATTCGCTGCACTTCGACATCGCGCCCGACGAACATCGGGACATCACGTCGTAGCGAGGTCAGTACCGCCGGGCGTACCGGCTCAGTGCTTGCCGCTTTCCACAGCCGCCGCCAGGCCGACCGGTTCGACAAGACCGAAGGGACCGGGCCAGATGTCTGTCGCGCCAGCGAAATCAGCGTCACCAGCACTGGATCCAGCGATTCGAAGCGAGAGGGCACGTTGCGCCCGGACCGCCAATCGCTGATGCGCTGCATCGATGAACGCTGACTCTGGGTAGGTGTGCGCGCGGCCTTCAGCCGTGTCTCGGTGGTGGCCGCGACTCGCTGCAATGTGGGATTGCCTGCGGCTTCCCACAACTCGGCCAACCTGGCCACGAACAGCGCTCGCGGCGAAGCGTCCTCGGCGCCATCGGTCTCGCTCGTCTCGCCACGCACCAACACACGATAATGGCTGGTCTGTCGATTGTGGACCCGCTCAGCGGCACCGCATACGACATCGACGACGTACGCGGTGACCGCTGGTGTGCCCGGGTCAGCTCGCGGACGCCTGCGCGGTGAGGGCGGCGCGCAGGGAGCGGCGGCTGATCTTGCCGACGCTGGTTTCCGGGAAGCTGTCCACGACCTCGAGCAGGTCGGGGATCTTCCAGGTCGCGACGCCGCGCTCGCGGACGAACTGACGGATCTGGCCGAGCGCGGGCGGGGTGGCCGGATCGGCGGCCAGCACGAATACGCAACTGCGCTCGCCGAGCCGCTCATCCGGCACCGAGACGACGATCGCGTCGCGAATCAGCGGGTGGTCCAGCAGATGTGCTTCGATCTCCTCGGCGGAGATCTTCTCGCCGCCGCGGTTGACCCGGTCGCCGAGCCTGCCCTTGACCACCAGGTTGCCGTCCGGGCGCAGGTTCACCACATCGCCGGTGCGGTACCAGCCGTCCGCGGTGAACGAGGACTCGTTGGCCTCGGGGTTGCGGTAGTACCCGCGAATTGTGTACGGCCCCTTGGTGATCAGCAGACCATCGGTGCCGGGCGGGACGTGGTTGCCCGCCTCGTCGACTACCGCGATCTGATCGTGCGGGGACATCGGGCGACCCTGGGTGGCCAGCACCACCTCTTCCGGATCGTCGAGCCGGGTGTAGCAGACCAGGCCCTCGGCCATGCCGAACACCTGCTGCAACGTCGCGCCCAGCGCGGGGCGGATGCGGCGGGCCAGCTCGTCCGGGCAGCGGGCGCCGCCGACGAGCAGCACCCGCAGGCTCGAAATGTCGTACTTGGTACTGGCTTCCGCGCGTTCGACCCAGAGCCGGGCCAGCGGCGGGACCAGTCCGGTGATGGTGACGCCGAACCGCTCGATCGCGCTGAACGCGGTGGTGGGGGAGGGATCGATGGCCATCGCCACGGTGCCGCCCGCGACCAGCGCGCCCAGAATGCCGGGCGAACTCATCGGGAAGTTGTGCGCCACCGGCAACGCCGCGAGGTAGACGCTGCTGCTGTCGAGTTCACACAGCTCGGCGCTGCGCCGCACGCTGTAGAGGTAGTCGTCGTGCGTGCGCGGGATCAGCTTCGGCGTCCCGGTGCTGCCGCCGGACAGTTGCAGGAACGCGACGTCGCCGGCGTCCACCTGCGGCAGCTCGCGGGGTTCGGCGCGCAGGTCGTCGAGGGCGTGGGTGCCGCCGGGCAGCGCGGCGCCCTGCTGGTCCGGGACGATGATCAGGTGCCGCAGCGCGGCCGAGTTGTCCCGCAGGATCGCGGAAAGGGTTGCGTGGTTGAACTTCTGGTGGTGATGGCAGGTGACGATCGCCACAGCGCCGCTGGCCTGCGCGATCGGGATCAGCTCGGACTGGCGGTGCGCGGGCAGACAGAAGACCGGCAGTGCGCCCGCGTAGAACAGCCCGAAGATCACCTCGACGAACTCGGCGATATTGGGCAGCTGGACCAGCACCCGATCACCCGGCTGCACGCCTAGATCCAGGAACCCGGCCGCGAGTGAAGTGGCGCGCGTCGCCAGTTGCGCGTAGGTCCAGCGGTTTCGGTCGTCTACCACGGCAATCGCGTCCGGCGTCGCCGCGGCGCGGGCGCTGAGCATGCTGCCGAAGGTCTCGCCGGTCCAGTACCCCAACGCGCGATATTGCTCGACTTCCGTTGTGGACCACGGGGTTAGGTCGGATTGAGACGGCACTGGCGAACTCCTTCTAGCCGAAACGTTGTTGATTTACTTCTATCAAGAATTAAGGTTAGGCTAAGTATATGTCTAGGGAGAGTAAAGCCGAAGGTGGTGTGATCGTCACCGGTGCGGCCCGTGGTATAGGCCGCGCGGCGGCACAAATCTTCGCGGCCAGGTCCGCGGCGCCGGTGGTGCTGTGGGATCAGGATCCTTCCGTGCACGACACCGCCGCCGAGATCGGCTCGGCCCGGGGCGAGAGCATCACCCATGCGCAGCAGGTCGACGTGACCGACGCCGATTCGGTGGACAAGGCGTTCGCCGCGGCCGCCGAGCGGGTCGGTCCGATCGGGTCCGTCGTACACGCGGCGGGCATCCTGGAAACCGGTTCGGTAGCGGAATTGACCGGCGCGCAATGGGATCGGTGCCTGGCGGTGAACGCCACCGGGACGATGAACGTCACCCGGCGGGCCGCCGCCGTGCTCGCCGCGAACGGGGGCGGCTCGATCGTGGTCGTCACCTCGAACGCCGCGGGCACCCCGCGGGTCGGCATGGCGGCCTACGGCGCGTCCAAGGCCGCGGCGCGCGCGTTCGCGATGGCCCTCGGCCTGGAGGTGGCCGCCGCCGGCGTCCGGGTGAACATGGTGTCCCCCGGCTCCACCGACACGCCTATGTTGCGCGGCATGTGGGCCGAGGACGCGGCCGAATTGTCCGAGTCCGCCCGCGATCACGTGCTCGCCGGTGATCCCGCGAACTTCCGCCTCGGCATCCCGCTGCGCCGGGTGGCGCAGCCCGAGGATGTCGCCGAAAGCATCTACTTCCTGACTTCCCCGCGTGCTCGCCACATCACCATGCACGACCTGCGGGTCGATGGTGGCGCCACGTTCGACGCCTGACACTGTCCGACATCACTGAACAGGAGAAGACTGTTGGCTATCCCGCCGATAGCACCGTATTCGATCCCGGGACGCGACGATGTCGTGTCGAATCAGGTGCCGTGGTCGCTGGACCCGTCGCGCTCGGCGCTGCTGATCCACGACATGCAGCGGTACTTCATCGACGCGTATGAGCTGGACCAGGAACCGATCTCGACGGTCATCGCGAACATCCGGCGGCTGCGTGAACGGTGCAACGCGGCCGGCGTTCCGGTGATCTACACCATGCAGCCCGGCGATCAACATCCTTCGCGCCGCGGCATTCTCGCGGATTTCTGGGGCAGCGGCCTGACCACGGGTCCGTCCACCGAGGTGGTCGGCGACCTGACGCCCGGCCCGGCCGACATCCAGGTGACCAAGTGGCGCTACTCGGCGTTCCAGCGGACCGACCTGCGCGAGTTGCTGAACCACTACAACCGCGACCAGCTGGTCGTCACCGGCGTGTACGCGCACATGGGCTGCATGCTCAGCGCCGCGGACGCGTTCATGAACGACATCAAGCCGTTCGTGGTGCTGGACGCGACCGCCGACTTCGGCCGCGACGAGCACCTGATGGCGATGAACTACGTAGCCCGCCGCTGTGGCGCGGTGACGACGACCGACGCGCTGGAATTCGCGCTGCGGCAATCGAATGCGGCCTGACCCGGCTTGCTGACCGACACGGAGGAAATCATGAGCGAGTCGATGACCCTCGGCCGCCAGGACGTGATCGCCGATATCGCGGCCGCGTTGGGTGTGACACCGGATGAGGTGCCGGTAGACGGGGATCTCACCGATGCAGGGCTGGATTCGGTGCGACTGATGTCACTGGTGGAGAAGTGGCGCGCGGCCGGCGTGGACGAGGCCGACTTCGCGACCTTGGCGGCCGAGCCGGTGCTGAGCGCCTGGCTCGACGTCCTTGTGCCCGCTGACCGGGCGGGGAGGTAGTTACGGCGAGTGCCTCGGCCGGCTTGATCGGCGACGAAATCGCGTAGCCCGGTGCCTGTCCAGGCATCTGGGTCGATGAAGCACGCTGCCTGGGGGGACCCCGGGGCTAGAACGTACCTCTTGACAGGTTTAGGAGTGCCTATCCTAAGCTCACCGCATCCCGACCACACCTAAGAAGGATCTAAGAATGTTGATGAGGAACTTTGCCGCGACGGCCACGCTGCTGATCGCAGCGCTCGGCGTCTCGGCCGGCACCGTCAACGCGGCTCCGGCCGCGGACGCTGACGCGCCGATCAATTTCACCGCCGAGTCCACCGACTCCCAGGCGATCGTCTCCATCGACGCAGGCTCGATCGTCGTCGAGGGCGACGCGCTGAAGATCAAGGCGGCCAACGGCACCACCGTCGCCGGTACCCCGCTGAAGTTCCGGATCGACGAGTTCGAGTTCCCGATCGCGGCCGACGTCGCGGGCCGCACCGCGACCCTGACCCCGCAGCTCGATATGACCAAGGCCACCTACAAGCCGGTCGCCCTGCCCTTCGAAGACAAGGCGCCGTGGAAGTCCGAATACGACCGTGAGCAGGCCGCCTGGTCGCGGATGACCGGCACGATCAGCCTCGGCGCCAGCATCGCCACCCTGGTCGGCGGCCTCGGCGGCGCGGCTGTCGGCTGCGTCCTGGGCGGCGCGCTCGGCGGCGTGATCGTCGGCGGCACCATCGTCGGCCTGTTCGGCCCGTTCGTCGGTGGCATCATCGCCGGCTGCCTCGGTGGCGCGGCCGCCATGGGTGCCCTCGGCACCGTCGCGGGCCAGATCTTCATCACCGCGCCGGTCGCGATCGCCGCGGCGATCCAGTACTTCACCACGATCAACCAGCCGTTCACCCCGGCCCCCGCCCCCAAGTAATACCTTTTCGTCCCTGATCAGGCCCCGCTCCGGCGGGGCCTGATCTGTTTGCGCACAACGACTGTCACGCGCTCGGCGCGCTCACATAGGGGAGATCGCGGTCGGCCCACGCGGCCATGCTCGCCAGGACCGATTCGAGCCGTTGGCCTGCCGGCGTCAATTCGTATTCCACTCGCGGCGGTACCTCGGCGTAGGCGGTGCGGGTGACCAGTCCGGTGAGTTCGAACCTTTGCAGGCGTGCGGACAAGGTTTTCGGGCTGATGCCGGGTAGCGCGGTGCGCAGGGCGGTGAAGCGTTTGGGGCCGTCGAGGAGTTCGCGCACGATCAACGTGGCCCACGGTCCGTCGAGCACGACGAGGAACCGCGCGATCGGACATTCCGGCAGCGGGTGAGGCAGCTCACTCATGCGTTCTCCATTAGTTCATTTGAAGTAACTGGTTCCCCAACGGAACTATAGGCGTGTACCTGCTAGGACGCCAACCAAGGGAGAACGACATGACCACGACCGTCAGCACGGCGATCGCAGTGGCCACGCGGAACTACGAGCTGTATGACACCGGGAATGTGGCCGGCGTCGATGAGGTGTTCGCGCCTGACTTGATCGATCACAACCCGGTTCCCGGCGTTGCCTCCGGGATCGAGGGGATGCGGTTCTTGATCGGCGAGGTCCGGGACGGGTTCACCGGGACTCGGCACGAGATCATCTTTCAGGCGGAGTTGCGTGATGGGTGGGTGGTCAACCATTGGCGGATGACGGCCGATCACACCGGCGATGCGTTCGGCTGGCCGGCCAGCGGGCGTCCGGTGTCGTTCACCGGCACCGATATCGTGCGCGTGGTCGACGGCCGGATCGCCGAGATCTATCACGTCGAAGAGCTGCTGCAAATGCAGATGCAGGTGACCGCGTAGTTGTCGCGGCACGCGGTGAGCGCCGCACGCGGGCGGCGCTCACCGGAGTGAATTCTGTTGTTGTGCTGTAGGTTACGAGGGCAGGGGGCCGACGGGTACTGGAGTGCGGTGTGCCACTTCGGGTTCCGGTCGCCGGATCTCCAGTAGTCCGGCGGCGCCGAACTTCCGGACGAGTTCGGAGTCGGTGATGACCTCGAGGAATTTCTCCACGTGCATCGACTTGTCCCGCGCGTGCACCGTCAATTCCCGGCGAATCGGACGGGACAGCCGAATGATGGACAGCAGCCGGGCCGATCCGTGCAGCGCCATCTTCGGCACCAGCGCGACGCCGACGCCGTGTTCGACCAGGCTCAGCGCGGTGGTCACGTCGGGGGCCCGGACGGCGAATCGGACATGCACGCCGGCCCGGCCTGCCTCGCGCGAAACCGTATCGGTGAGATCGGAATTCGAGCCGCAGCGGATCCAGGGCGCCTCGACGAGCTGCTTCCATGAACCGTCGAAGCTGCTGCGCTGGCTCGGATGGCAGACGACGACGAGTTCCTCCTCGCCGAAGCAGTGCACAACCCGCGAGCTGGACTGCTCGAGCGGGCCGACGGCGAGATCGAGCGCACCCTCTTCCAGGGTCGCGTTGAGCTCGCGGAGGTCGGTGAACGCCCGGACCTCGATGCTGTCGATATTGCGTTCGTGGCGCATCCGGTAGATGAGCGGCGGCAGCAGTTTCTGCGCGATGGTCGGCGTGGTGCCGACGGTCATCACGCCGTCGCCGAAGGTCTGCCCCATGGCCATCGCCTGCCGGGCGGACTCGACCACATCCGAGGCCTGGGCGAAGAACTCCCGGCCGAACTTGGTCAGTCTCGACCGGCGCGAGCGCGGATCGAACACCTTCCGGCCGAGTGAGGTCTCCAGCGCGTCGATCTGTTGCGACATCGCGGACGGAGTTATTCCGAACCGCCTGGCGGCAGCAGACAGCGAGCCGAGTTGCACCGCGTTGACAAAGTAATCGAACTGTCGCAGCGTGATCGTATTTGAAGTTAGCAAGGGGTAATCAGACATCGGCAACCTTTGTATCGAGCCGTCGGCTCATCCGCAGCACCTTCGGTCCACACTGAAAATTAAGTGAGCATTCCGTCACCGAGTCATGGCACCTGCCGGTCGACACGGACCGGCAAACACATCACATTCTTTCGTTAACTGTGCGTTCATCCGCGAATTGTGGCGAGAGTCTGAATGACCGCCTTCGGGGTGTTACGCCGACTTGTGTGCAAGCAGTATCTACTGCGACGACTGTTACGTCAAACGTTACGCCAAGCTAAACCTTCCTGTTGCCCAGATCACCTTGTGTCTTCAACTGAATAACTCTGCAAAGCCCCGACCAGGGGATGTCATTGGAGAACGGTCGCTCGCCAAGTGCGGGCACGTGACCTTCCTTCGCGGTCGCAGGATGCCCGTCATGCCCCCATTTTGACCACAAATGGCCTTGGCTAGGTGCTGATTCAAGGCAAATCTCACATGACTTTAGCTGGCCTAACAACTACCGCTCGACGCCATTCGGGAGGGCTCTGATCGGAATTCGGCCTGTTTCATCCGGAAGGACTGAACGGAGTGCTTCGTGTCCGTGCTGTGATCGGGTGGTGATCTGTTGTGGTAGTGCATGTGATCTGGTCGTGATCGGGAAATCGGACATCAGTTAATCGCATCTTGATTCGATGTAAGAATGTCCGTTCTGCTTGTTCGTCACACCCGTGAGTTCTACGCTCCAAAATGGAAGCCGACAGCCCGCAGGACCGCGTACTTGACCGCAGAGCGGCGGTCGAAAACGGCTCCCGACCGGCAGTTCGAACCAGGTCGTACCCAGCGGAGGGGCTGTCGGCTTCGCCAGCGATCGATCATTTCGAAGGAAGGCACTCATGGGGAAGCACAGCGCGCCGCGAAACAACGTCGTCCCCGCGCGATTGGCGATGCTCTCGACGGCGACGCTGATCGGCCTGGCGGTCTCGGCCAACGGCGGTGCGGGGCAGGCCATCGCCGACGACACGAACTCGACCTCGGCTTCGGGTGACGGCGTGTGGGTCGCGCCGCCGAAGCGTGCGCTGGTCTCGGTGGCGCCCGTGTCCTATCCGCAGCAGACGCGGCTGGACGGTTTCGCGGCCGCGCCGGCCGAGCTGCCGGTGCGCCGCGCCGACCGTCCGGCCGGCAAGCTGGGCGGAAATACCAAGCCGCGCAGCGAGAATCCGGGTGGCACCGGTAAGCCGGGCGGGAACACGGCACCGCTGGCCGCCCTCGTGGACACGCTCGCCACCGGCAGTGCCGCGCTGCCCGCACCGCTGCGCGCGGTGCTGGACGACCTGGTCAAGCAGGTCGGGCCGGTCCTGGCGAAGGGCTTGATCCAGCTGATCACCAGTAACAACCAGCCGAGCCCGACCCCGGCGCCGAGCCCGGCTCCGAAGGGCAGGCACGCGGCGCCCGCGCACGCCGCACCCGCTGCCGTCGTCACCGAGGACGACAGCGACGATCTCGAAGGCGACGATCTCGGCAGCGACGAAACCGATGACTTCGCCGCCGACGACATCGATGACGCCACCGACGACATCTCCGCCGCCGACAGCTACATCGCTGACTCCACCGACGGCGACGACCTCGCCGTCACCGCCGCCGACGCCGTCCCGGACGCCGACGCGGATTGGCAACCACTGGCGCTCGGTCCGACCACGGTCGGCTGATACCGCTTTTCTGTTTCTATACGCTCGACAACTCTCGAAGGAAATAGTGCGTTTCTCTCCCGCTACAATGCTGTCTTTTTCCACTGCTATCGGCGTCTCGGCCATTGCCCTCTCCGCCGTCACCGGGGCGCCTGCGGCCCTCGCTGCGCCCCAGTCCCAATCTCCGGCCGACACGGTGGTCAGCCTCACCAACGCCGAGCGCGCCAAAGCCGGCTGTTCGCCGCTGAAAGCGGAAAGCCATCTTACCCAAGCCGCGCAAGGCCATTCGGAAGATATGGCCGCCGGCGGCTTCATGGATCACAACTCGTCGAAGGGCGATCCGGGCGACCGGATCAGCGCCGCCGGATATCGGGCGCGGACCTGGGCGGAGAATATCGCCGCCGGTCAACGCAGCGCGGAGGAGGTGGTCGACGCGTGGATGCACAGCGCGGGCCACCGCGCGAACATCCTGAACTGCGGGTTGAAGGACATCGGCGTCGGCTACGCCAAGGGCGGGAACGGCACGCCCTATTGGACGCAGGACTTCGGCACGTCCAATGGGCAGAGCGACGAGAAGCCCGCGGAGCCCGGCGGTAAGCCGGGTGGCGAGAAGCCCGGTGGCGAAAAGCCGGGTGGGGAAAAGCCCGGTGGCGAGAAGCCCGGCGGGGAAAAGCCGGGCGGGGGCAACAAGCCCGGCAAGCCCGGCGGCGGTTCGCCGTGGGATCCGTGGAATCCATGGAACCCGGGCGGCGACGACTCTTCGGACAATGGCGACAATTCGCCGTGGGATCCGTGGGGCGATGGTTCCGATGACAATTCGGACAATGGAGACAATCCCTGGGATTCGGGCTGGAATCCTTGGGATTCGTGGGGTACCGACGATTCCGCGAACACGGGCGACTCCTGGGATCCCTGGGGTGACGGCTCCGATTCGCCGTCGAACAACGGCGGCGACGCGGCGTGGGATGCGTGGAGCAAGAGCTTCGACGAGATCCTCGGACAGTTCGCGGGCAAGGGTCGCTGGTAGCACTCCTCACGAACGGTGCCGCCGAACTCGACGAGGAGTTCGGCGGCACCTTTATGTCCGCCGGCCGAGCGCTTCTCGGTCGGCGGACTTTGCCGTGCCGGTTCAGCTGTTCGGCGGGGTGCTCGTGCAAGTGGGGTGCTCGATGTCGGTCGGATCCAGCGCGTTGAGCACGAGCTGGGCCACCACCTTGTCGTAGGGCAGCAGCAGGTGGTCGGTCAGGTCGCCGGGGCAGTAGTCCTGCACGATGTGGTTGGTGATGTTCTGGCCCTGCACGATTCCGCTGGAGTACGGCACCACGAACTCGTCGTGACTGGTGACGATGTTGGTGTAGGTGACGCCGGGAACCGTTGGGCCACTTGCGGAAAGCTTGCGCAGGAACTCCGAGCCGGTCTGAATCTGTAAGCAGGCGGCGCACACCGGATCCATGACCGCGCCGAGCGCAGGCGTGAGCCGCAACCTGGCGGCCAGCGCGGTGAACAGCGCCCCGAACCCGAGCGAGCTGGTGCCCTGCCACCCCGGACCGATCGAGATGAACCGATCGATTTTGTTCGCGCCCCCAAGGAATTTGGCGTAATAGTCGGTGACCAGACTGCCTTCCGAGTGCGCGACGATGTCGACATTCTGCGCCCCCGTCGCCGCCCGCACCTTGATGATGAAGTCGCGCAACTGCTGCGCGCTCTGCTCGATCGGCAACAGTCCGCCGAGCGCGCCCAGTGGCGCCGGCATGCCGGGGAGCGAACCGTAGGTCAACGCGTACACGCAGTACCCGTTGTTCGCCAGCAACGGCGCGAGCGCACCCCAGTCCAGCCGCACGGTCTCCGGCCCGCCGTGCACCAGCACGATCGGATTCGGATGCAGCGCAGTAGGTTTGCACGCCCAGTCGTTGGCTCCGGTCGGCGGCGCACCCGGATGATCCGCCTCGGCATCGACCGCATCGCTGAACAGATACGAGACGGGATGCGGCGCCCGCGACCCCGGCGGCTCGCCAGAAGCAGTGGGCGAGGCCAGAACTCCGGCGAGAACCGCCGCGGCGGTCATCCAGACAACGGGCTTGTGGCGCATAACCGGACCCCTTTCTCCGACCAAGTCCAGACCCACTATCTGTCCGAGAAGTGACCGCGACAACACACCTCGGTAGCCATCCTGTTGTCTTTGTCACCACCCCGCAACGAACATCACCACAACTTAATTCGCTTAAGTGCCGCAACACATTTGGATGTTCCGGAGGATGCAGAACATAGCAGACTGCTCGCCTGGGCCGATCGCGACGAATCGACACGATATTCGCACCGATCCGGGATGCACTCGGGTCCGAATACATCGAAGTACGGTGACCCAGACTGGCTGGTCCACCTCGATGGTTGGGAGTAGCGATGGGATTCGAACGTGTCCGGAACGTCTTGATCGGAGTTTGCGCCGTGTCGGCGACGGCGCTCGGATGGGTCACTGCCGGGCCGTCGGTCGCAGCTGTGGAGCCACTGCCTGTAGTGCCGGATGCCGCGCACAAATGCGCCGCCGACTCGAAGACCTACAAGGAGTTCAAGGATTGCATGAGCAAGACAGATCCGTGTGAGTCCGCGGGACCGGCTGAGGGGGACTCCGAGTCGGGACCAGTGGAGCAGCAGACGGAGGGGTTGCCGGGATGCCCACAACCTGTGTCCGGACCTCCGGTCAAGGGATAAGTAGGTATCCACGTGGTCAACTCGGTGGCGGCCCGGCTACCACCTCTCGACCCTCGGCACGTGCTCGATCGGTATGGCCGCCCGGAGACTCGACGCCGCTACTCGAAGGGCGAGTTCGTCGACCTGTGGGAGACCGCGACGCGTCGGACGATGACCAGAGCGGAACGGGAGACCCTGGCCCGAGGGTGTGTCGGCGTGACGATGCTGCGTCTCGGCTTGTCCGAGTGTGCGCCGCCGACCAACCTTGCCTTCGGTGATCCGGGTACGCACCGAGCGATCGCGACCGCCGAAGCTGTTCTGGCGCTTGGCGAAGTGGCCAACGTCAGGGTGCGAAATTTCCGGGCCTGCGTCGCCGAGGCAACGGAGGAAGACTTACGAGCGCGGCTCGAGCACGGTCTGGAGCAGGCGAGAGCGACCGCGCGGGATATCTGGACCGGCATACCCAAAGAGCGGATAAAGCGCATGCGGGATGCCCGGTTCGCGGCGAAGCTCGAGGGCGATCGACGGACCTTCGCTCGGGTATCGGAATACGTCCTCGGGCTGAGCGACATACTCGCCACGGAACCGAGCGACGCCCGTTGCTTCCTGCGTTCGGTGGCAGCGGATCCGGACCTCTCGCTGCTGCGGGGTCTCGACCGGAACCTGCCTGCCGGCTGCCCGCGAGATTGGGAAACGGTCATCTTCGCGAAGCGCTTCTGGTCAGGTCAGGAGCATATTCGAGACGAGGACGGGAACTTCGTCCGCAACGCCGCGGGGCTGCGCCGCACCCGTTCCAGCGAAACGCCGGACGCCACCGGCTTCGTGCCGGACCCGATGACCGGACAGGTCGACATGTCCGGCGACTTCTTACGAGGTAAGCCCGGGCACACCAACTTCGACTACGGGTTCTATGACCTTCGATCCGACAGTTGGTGGCATGCGAATCATCGAGAATTCGACAACGCACAGCCCATGTACGTCTATCAGAGCTCCGCGGAGAGGTTCTTCACCGGCCGACCGGACTTCGATCGATCAGTGATGTGCATCGGCTTCGTGAACAGATCCGTCGATCGGGACGACCTCGACCCCGCTGCTGGTGGCAGCGGGGTCGGGTGGGTCAGGCGGTGAACGGTCCCGCTTCGCCGAAGGCCAAGTCGGCGAAGCGTTCGCCGATCCGCCGTTGGGCGGCGGGGTCGGGGTGGAGCTGGTCGGGGAGGGGGAGCTCCACGAAATCGGTTTCGCCGTAGAGCGAGCGGCCGTCGAGGTAGTGCAGGTTGGGGTCGTCGGCGGCGCGCTGTTTGACGATTCGGGCCAGTTCGTCGCGGATCGTGTTGAGGGTGAGTCGTCCCATCGCCCGGTCGGCCGGGTCGCCGGTGGCGCGGAAAGTCACTCTCGTGCCGTCGAATTCGAGGGCGCCCGGGCCTGGGGTGTCCTCGTGCACGGGGCACAGGATGGGGGACACGACCAGCAGCGGTGTGGTGGGGTGCCCGTCCCGGATCAGGTCGAGGAACCCGTGCACCGCCGGGCCGAACGCCCGCATCCGCATCGCGTCGACATTGACCACGTTGATGCCGAGCTTGAGGCTGATCAGATCCGCCGGGGTGTCGCGAATGGTGCGCGCGACGAACGGATCCAGCACGCTGTTCCCGCGCAGGCTCAGGTTGATCAGCTCGACCCCGGCCAGGGTGGAGGCCAGCGCCGGCCACGTCTGGGTCGGGACCTCGGCGTTGGAGCCGTGGCTGATCGAACTGCCGTGGTGCAGCCACGTTTTGCGACCGCGGTCCGGTGTCACCTCGACCGGCGCGTCCGTGCGCAGGGCGACCAGCTCGGTGATTTCGGTGTGCGGCAGCCAGATCTCGACATCCTTCGGTTCGGCCGACAGGTCGGTGAATCGGACGGTGCCGACCGCTCCCTGCTCGGTGACCTTGGACTGGGTGGCCATGTCGATGATGTGCCGGGTGCCGCCGGGCACGCTGGCCCGACCGGCGGGCCTGCCGTCGACGCGCAGTTCGTAGACACCGTCCGCGGGTGCCGGGGCGCCCTTGTACACGGTCCGCGTCGGCAGCACGTCCAGCTCGACAGTGGTTGCGCTGGTGTGGAATACCACGCGCACGCCGGCGGGCTGGGCTTCGACCATCGCCAGGTAGTCGTCCGGGTATTGGGCCAGGGCCCAGGCCGGAAGCCGGTGCGGCAGAACACCGTTCGCGGTGTGCTCGAGTTCGAGCGCGCCACGCAGGATGGGTAACTCGATGGGGGTGGTGATCCAGTTCGTCATGGGGTGTTCCTTAAGTCTTGAAAGTCACAGCCGATATGTTCGGCGGGCAGCGTCGGAAAACATCGAGGCCAGTTCAGTTTTCGAGGCGCCGGCCGCGAGCCGCTTGAAGGTGTTCCACAGCGTCGCGTATCCGGTTCCCATCTTGTCGACGGGGAAGTTGCTCTCGAACATGCACCGTTCCGGTCCGAACGCGTCGATGCACGTCTCGAACCATGGAAGCCACAGGGCGGCAAGCTCTTCCGAGGTCGGCGGGGTCGGTGCGGTCCGATAGTCGAAGGCGGCGGCGGTGGCGAGGATGCCACCGAGTTTGCAGACGACGTTCGGCCGCTCGGCGACTTCGCGGATGCCCCGCGCCCAGGTCGCGAAGTGCTCGGCCCGATCGGTGGCGTACGGCCCGAAGCCGAGCGGCGCACCGCAGTGGTTGAGCACCAGCCGCAACTCGGGAATCGCGTCGGCCAACTCGGCGGCGTCGGCGAGTTGTGGGGACAGGATCCACAGATCGAGGCTCAGGTCGCGGTCGGCGACGACGCGCACGCAGTCCCGGATGGCCGGTTCGGCGAGCATGTGCGGACGATTATCCGGATGACTGAGCTTGATCTCCGCGCTCGCGTCCCAGCTCGCTCCGAACCTGAGTCCGCGAAAGCGGCCCTGACCGGCGGCGATGTGGTGCTCGATGACGTTGTCGACGATCTCGGCGCCGAGCGCGAAGTCGGCCCGCCCGATGATTCCGGCGGCCACCTTCGTCGGGCCACCGGCCGCGTCACCGGCCTCCGCCAGGTTCGCGACGAACTCCGTCTCGCCGACCGGCCGCAGCTCCGTCGGCCCGTCGGTGCGATAGGCCGACATGGCCTCGGCGTGCACGGTCGCGATCACGTGGTGCCCACTGCCCGTGTCCGCGCCGAATTCCTCTAGGAGATAACGGAATCCGGGGTGGTACCAGAGGTGGTGGTGCGGATCGATGATCGGCAGTTCGGGCAGCAGGATCGGCTCCTGCGGCTGTCCCGCCAGCCAGGCCTCGTCCGGCGGAAAGATCCGGCCGAACTCGGTCGGGCGCGCGGCATGGGAAACCGATGCGTTCATGGTGGAGGTCTCCCCTCAGTCGTACCTACTCGCTGATTTAACAAGTATGTACGCTAAACTACCTAGAGTCATTAGGCAAATGAGTTAAAGCTGTAGGCAACGAGGAGGGCGGCATGGCGCGCGCGAGGATGACCGACGAGAGCCTGATCCAGGCGGCGGCGGAACTGGCCGACGAGGTCGGCTTCGACAACGTGACCGTCTCGGCACTGGCCCGGCGGATCGGCGTCAAGGACGCGAGCCTCTACTCGCGTCTGGAAAACGCCCGCGACCTGCGGGTGAAGATCGCGGTCCTGGCCCTGGCCGAGCTCGCCGACAAGGTCGCCGACGCGCTGGCCGGCCGCGCGGGCAAGGACGCATTGGTCGCCTTCGCCAACGCCTACCGCGACTACGCCAAGCAACACCCCGGCCGCTACGCCGCCGCCCAGCTCGACCTCGACCCGGAAACCGCCGCCGCCAGTGCGGCAATGCGGCACTCGGAAATGACCCGAGCGATCCTGCGCGGCTACGACCTCGCCGAACCCGACCAAACCGACGCGATCCGCCTCCTGCACGGCACCTTCTACGGCTACGTCACCTTGGAGAACACCGGTCGCTACGACACCCACCCCCGCAACGTCGAAGACTCGTGGACCAGAGCCCTGGACGCTCTCGACGCCGTTCTGAAGAACTGGCCGCCGACCGCCCCTTAGGGGGAGTGCAGTTGCTGCCAGAACTGGCCGAGGGTTGTGGGGTCCTGTTGGATCAGGGCGCGGAAGCTGTCGACGAATCGTTGTTCGGCTTCGATCAATTCGAGGCGGTAGTGGTATTCGATGAGGAAGACCTGGTCGACTTCGGGTGCCGCGGCGACGACCGCGCGCTGGTGTTCGGCCTGTTCGGCGAGGGCGAGTCGGCGTTGTTCGAGTAGGGCGGGGACTTCGGCGGGGGACAGCACGACGAGGACCGACAGTGCGGCCTCGAATTGGCGGTACTCCTTGGCGGGTACCGAGATCATCTCGCGCATCCGTTCGCGCAGCCGGGCCCGGCCGGATTCGGTGGGCTGGTAGACGGTGCGTTCGGGGCGCTGACCATCGCGTTCGGTGTGCAGCGCCTCGATGTAGCCGGCCCGGGTGAGCTGTTCGACGACCATGTAGAGCGACGCGTGCTTGTAGTCGATGCTGCGCTGAGCGTTGCGCCCCTTGAGTAATTTGCCCAGCTCGTAGGGGTGCATGGGACGTTCGATGAGGTAGGCCAGCACGACCAGCGCGAGTGAGTTGTGCAGCGGGTCCCGCCGGACAGCCACGGGACCCTCCTTGAACGTCGTGCGTGATCAGATCGTATCGACGCGGCGGCGCGCCCGGACCGGCTGGAGTCTGCGTCCGCGTCGGGTCTTACCGCCGGGCTTGTACAACGACAGTAGAACGGCCGTAACGAGACTGAGCAACGAGCCGCCGAAACCCCAGGCCGCCACGTCGGCTGCCGCGCCGAGCTGCGCGGTGGTCCCGCCGATCGCGGCCAGGTGCTCGGCCTCCGCGGCCGCTCGCTCGAGCGCATCGTGCAGAAATCCGAACGCCACGAACAGGATGCCCACCGAGATGACGAGTTTGATGGCGACCCAGTAGTACCGGATCAACCCCCAGCTCGTGGTCAGGCCGAGGGCGAGGCCGGTGAGGATGGTGGCGAAGTTCATCCACGGCAGCAGCGTGAGGTCGAAGGTGGCCATCAACGCGTAAGCGACCCTGCTGGTTTCGATGTCGCCGGTCGTCATCGCGACCACCGACATCGCGAGTACGGCCAGGGTGACGCCGACCCAGCAGGCGGAAGCGACCGCATGCGCGGCGACCAACGCCTTGCGCGGTTTCGGCCGCAACTGCCCGGCGGCCAATGCCAGGATCGGGACGACCAGCCAGGTCGCGAACATCGCGACCACGTCTCCGACTAGAAACGCTTGCACCACCGTCGCGGTGACCAATACCCAACCGCCGCTGAGCATTGCCGCCCGTGGCGTGCTCGGCTGCACGGTGAGCAGTACCGCCAGACCGCCGCTGAGCGCGGCGAGCAGGCACCACATCGGCACACGCGCGTCTGCCAGTGCCGCAGGGAAAAGCGGCGGTAGCAACGCGGCGACGATCGCGAGAATCATGAAGCCGAACAACATGTTTCGCGCACTTCGCGGCGTGCGATGGGGTGCGCGGGCCGGTTTCGGCAGGGTACGGCTCTGGACTGACATGGGGTCTCCACATACTCGAATAGTCGATATCGACTATTCGAGTATCGAGAACCGACCCTCGCCCGTCATCGGGGATGACCCTGATTCGTGCCCCCGGTTTACCTGCGGCGTAACAGAACTCCGCGGATGAAGGCGGCCTGGCCAGAGTGCTGGATGTCGTCGTCGACGACGCTGATCAACCGGACGGCAAGGGCGACCGGCGGATCCCAGCGGGTGTCGACGACGCGGGGGAGATCGGCATCGGTGAGGCCGGAAACATATTTGATGGTCTGCTCATGCACGGCGTCGTAATAACCGAGGAGCAGATCCGCCGACACCGCACCCAGCTGCGCGACCTCGTCGGGGTTGTCGCCGTAACCGGTCGCGGTGTCGTCGAACGGCAGGCCGAACCGCTCGGCCCAGCCCGCCGCGGTCCACACCTGTTCGGTGTCCGCGACGTCGGCGAGGTGGTCGTCCTGCACGCGGGTCAGATGCCAGATCAGCCAGGCGATGGAGTTGGCGCCCGGGTCCAGCTGAACGGCCAGTTCGTCGCGGGTGAGGCCGGCCACGGCTCCGTGCACGTTCTCCTGCACGCGGCCGAAGGCATCGATCAACAAGTCAGCGCTGGTCATGATCGGGTCCAATCGTGAGGTGGGCGTTCATTATTCCCGCCGCGGGTGGGCCGCAACCGGGTGCGGGTCCGGCTATCGGCCGGCGACGGCCGCCGCGCGGTGACCCCTGCGCAGTGAATTCCGCCGGAGCGCCTCGTTAGTGGAGCGTGAATTCTTCGCGTCGGACGGTACTCGGATAGACCGTCCGCGCACTCGCCATTACGCTGACCGGACGATGGCAACGGGATAGTCGACTCGGGAGTGCGCTACGTTCGGATAATCACCGGTATTCAGCGGAAAACGCTTTGAAGTAGAACTAACAAGCGATTTCAGGTCGACCTGAAGAGGGTCGGCGGAATCAAATCATTGCCATGGTGCGCAAGTCTTGCTCGGGTTCTGGCAGCGATGAAACCGCCTGGCCAGCAGGCTTGTTGCGCTAGCAGGCAGCCTGGCCGTGCCTTGTCGCCATTACCGGCGCGGCACTATAAGCACAGCTTTTAATTCGTATTAAGACCGGCATGTAATCTGCGACACTTTCGCACCGGCACGCCCACGACAAGCGGCGTATCGATGACTATTGTCGTTTCGCGCACGTGAAATGCAGTTCACCGGATCACCTGAAATTCTCGCGATGCAGTGGAGGTATAGCCCAGTGGGTAGACGACTTTTTCGGTTGGCAACCGGTGGCACGAAACTGAGACCGATCCTCGCGGCGTTCGGCGCGCTGACGATCAGCGCGGTCATGGTCACCTCGGGCGCGGCCACCGCAAACGCCCAGCCGATCTGGCCGAACCCGGACCCGGACCCGTTCTACGCCGCGCCGGCCGACATCGGCAGCAAGGCCAACGGTGACGTGCTGGACAGCCGCCCGATGCCGCCGCTGTTCTACTTCCCCAACGCCTCGGTCACCCTGATCAAGTTCCGCTCGACCAACTCTCAGGGCCAGCCGATCGCGGCGACCACCACGGTGCTGACCCCGAACGGCCACCGCGCGGACGCGCCGCTGCTGTCGTTTCAGCACATCATCAACGGGCTCGGCACCCAGTGCGCGATCTCGCACGGTCTCTACGCCAACGACACGAACTTCATCGTCCCGTTCGCACCGGCGTTGAACATCGCGCTACTGCGCGGTTGGTCGGTCGCCCTGCCCGATCACCTCGGCCCGAAGAGTGCCTACGGCGCAGCGAAATTGGGCGGCCAGATCACCCTCGACGGCGTCCGCGCCGCCCAGCGACTCTCGCGGCTCGCCCTCGGGAAGAGCCCGGTGGCGTTGGCCGGCTATTCCGGTGGCGGCATGGCGACCGCTTGGGCCGCCGCGCTCGCGCCGAAGTACGCGCCGGAGCTGAACCTCGTCGGCGCCGCCGAGGGCGGTGTCCCGATGAACCTGCAGACGATGGGCTGGGCCATCGGGCACAACCAGCACCCGGCGTTCGGCCTCGGCTTCGCCGCCGTGCTCGGCTTGGAGCGGGAGTACCCGGACCGGCTGCCGGTCACCGACGCCCTGAGCGAGCGCGGGCTCGCCGCGGCCAGGGAGATCGCCAACAGCTGCACCAATGACCTGATCGCGCGCGGAGTCGGGCACTCCTTCGACGATTACGCGAAAGACAATGTGATGGCGCATGATCCGAAGGCCTGGGAGGTGGCGGATGAGAACAGCGTCGAGCTGTACGGCGGTGTGCCCGATGCGCCGATTTTCGAGTGGCACTCCCCGCAGGACAACCTGATCCCGCTGGACGCGATCGCGAACACGGTCAACCGTTATTGCCGGGCGGGCGTGCGGGTGGAATCCGAACTCTTCCCCTCGCCGGACCACCTGACCACCGCGGTCATCGGCTTCCCCTCGATGCTGAACTGGCTCGACGGTCGATACAGCGGCAAACCGGCGCCGAGCAACTGCGCCTAGCCGGCCCGCGAAAATGCCCCTGATCGGTAGCTACCGATCAGGGGCATTTTTCATCGAGTAGGCAGGTCAATCGCGCGCCGGCAGCTCGCATCCGTCCGGGCCGCAGGCGTCCGCGCCACCGATCGTCTGGATGACCGGCTGCCGCTCGCCCCACGCCTGATCGAGGGCCTGGGCGAACACCGCGACCGGCTGCGCACCGGAGACGCCGTACTTGCGGTCGATCACGAAGAACGGCACGCCGGTCGCGCCGAGCTGCGCCGCTTCCCGCTCATCGGCGCGCACCGCGTCGGCATAGGCGTTCGGATCATCGAGCACAGTGCGCACACTCGACTCGTCGAGCCCCGCGTCGACCGCGAGCCGCACCAGCCGCTCCTGATCGCCGAACAGCGACGCTTCCTCCGCGAAGTTCCCGCGATAGAGCGCGTCGAGCAGCTCTTCCTGCTTGCCCTGCGCCAACGCGAAGTGCAGCAGCCTATGCATGTCGAACGAGCTGCCGTAGTCGCGCCCCTCGGTCACATACGGCAGACCCAACTCGGCCGCCTGCGCCCTGATTCCGCGCTCGTTGGCCGCGGCCTGCGCCTCGCTGATCCCGTACTTCTGCGCGATCTTCGTGATCACCGGCCCCGACTCGTCCGCGGCCAGGCTCGGATCCAGCTCGAACGACCGATGCACCACCTCGACGTCGTCGCCATGCGCGAACTCCGCCAACGCCTGCCCGAACCGCTCCTTACCCAGGTAGCAGAACGGACAGTTGATATCGGTCCAAATCTCGACCCGCACGTGCACCCTCAGTCTCGTCTCGACCCCCGTCTACGCAACACCCGAGCTACCGGATCTGTTCCGCGCCGAGGTCTAGATCTGAGTGAGACAGGCTGTTACTGTAAACATGTGTCACATTAACCTCGACCGGATATGAGGTAGACGTCATGGCTACAAAGTCGGCAACGGCGCCGTCTCGGACCGCGGCGCAGAGCGCGTACGCGGGAATCCTGACGACGCTCTCCGAAGGGTCGGTGAACAAGCACTTCGACCCGTATACCGAGATCGACTGGGACTCGCCGGAGTGGGCGGTGGTGCCGAACGATCCGCGCTGGATCCTGCCTGCGGACAGTGATCCGCTGGGCGCGCATCCCTGGTATCTGGCGCAGACCGAAGCGCGCAAGATCGAGATCGGGATGTGGCGACAGGCCAACATCGCCAAGGTCGGCTTGCAGTTCGAAGAGGTGCTGATCGGCGGCGTGATGAACTATCTGTTCGCCGTGGTGCCGAACGGATCCGGTGAGTTCCGCTACCTCAATCACGAGGTCGCCGAGGAGGTCAACCACACCCTGATGTTCCAGGAGATGGTGAACCGGATCGGCCTGGACGTGCCCGGCATGAGCCGGTTCATGAAGGCGGTCGGCCCGCTGGTGCCGCTGCTCGGCCGGTTCTTCCCGACCACCTTCTTCGTCGCCGTGCTCGCCGGCGAGGAGCCGATCGACCACGTGCAGAAGTCGGTGCTGCGCGCGGGCGAGAACGTGCACCCGATCATGCGCGACGTGATGCGCATCCACATCGCCGAGGAGGCGCGCCACATCGCCTTCGCGCACGAGTACCTGCGGCAGCGGGTGCCGAAGCTGGGGTTCGTGCAGCGCAGCACGCTGTCGCTGGCCTACCCGATCATCATGTTCATCGCCTGCGACCTGATCGTGAAGCCGCCACGCTCGCTGTTCCACGAGTTCGACATTCCGCTCGGGATTCGCCGAGAGTTGTTCTGGCGCAGCGCCGAAGCGCGTGCGCGCCGCCGCGACTTCTTCGGCGAGGCGCGCATGCTCGCCGCCGATATCGGGCTGATGAACCCGGTGGCGAAGCTGACCTGGCGGCTGCTGCGAATCAACGGCGGGAAGTCCCGCTACCGCGGCGAGCCGGTGCGCACCCGCTCCTGAATGCGCGAGACCCGGCGCTCATTGCCATGCGCGCCGGGTTCCCGGCATTCCGGTGTGCCCCTGCGGATCCGGCACCACGCCGAGTACCTGGTGCAGTCCGAGCCCACCGTCCTCGAAGCCGAGGGCCGAGGCGGCCATATATAGTCGCCAGACCCGGGCCCGGCCTTCGCTGGTGAGCGAAACCGCTTTGTCCCAAGCATTTTCGAGATTGGCGACCCACGCGCGCAAGGTCAGCGCGTAGTGCTCGCGCAGCGCCTCGACATCGCGCACCTCGAAGCCGGCCCGCTGCATCGCCAACGCGACCTCACCGACGTCGACCAGCTCGCCGTCCGGAAAGACGTAGCGGCCGACGAACGAGCGACCACCCATCACGGACCCGCCCGCGGAGGAGATCGCGTGGTTGAGTAGCCGGCCCTCGGGGCGGAGCAGCGCACGCAGGGTCTCGAAGTACGCCGCGGCCCGCTTGGTGCCGACGTGCTCGAACATGCCGATCGAGGAGATGGCGTCGAACTGCTCGCCGCGCAGGTCGCGATAGTCGGACAGCCTGATCTCGACGTTCGCGGACAGCCCGGCCTCGGCGACCCGCTCGCGCGCCAGCTCGACCTGCGCGCTGCTGATCGTCACGCCGACCACCTGCACGCCGTACGTCGCGGCCGCGTGCATCGCCATGGATCCCCAGCCGCACCCGACGTCGAGCAGGCGCATCCCGGGTTGCAGATCGAGCTTGCGGCAGATCATGTCGTGCTTGGCCCGCTGCGCGTCCGCCAGCGACACGGTCGCGTTCACGCCGACATGTCCGTCATCCTCCTCGGCGGCGAACCGCGCGCAGGAGTACGTCATGCTCTCCCCGAGGACCAGCCGATAGAAGTCGTTCCCGACGTCGTAGTGGTGGCTGATCGCCGCCGCGTCCCGCCGTTTGGTGTGCAGCGGCCCGCGCCGTGGCCGGGCCTCCTCCGGCGGTGGCGCCGGCCGCTGCCCGAGCGCGCCGAGTTCCCTGGCCGCGACGATGGCCTTGCGGGCCGCGTCGAGGCCGAGCTTGGCGTCGCTGGGCGCGGTCGTGGCCAGCGATCGAAGGATGGTGAAGATGTCTCCGTCCAGGTCCACCGCGCCGGAGACAAAAGCGCGTCCGATCCCGAGTTCGCCTGGCGCCCAGACCATATGGCGCAGCGCGTCCTTGGACCGGATGCGGATGGTGCCCGCACACGCGCCCTCGGGTTCGATGGAGCTGCCGTCCCAGAACTCGAACCGCACCGCCAGATGCGCTCCGAGTGCGGCCTCCGCGAGCGGTTCGAATACCGCCGCGACCGTCCTCTTGTTGCCCATCACTCCACTATGGCCCGCGCCGCCCGCCGACCACGGCAACGACTGGCGGGGAATCCGAGTCGGGCGGTGGATCGGCGGGTGACGAGGGCGTTTCGGGTGGTCAGCTCAGGGGCAAGTGCTCGGTGCGGTGTGCCAGGTCGCGTAGTCGTTGGTGCACCAGCAGTTGATCGTGTCGTTCAGCTTTCGGCATTTGCCGTCTTTGTACTTGTTGCATTTGCATCTCGCGGCGCACGGAGATTCGCCGGTACTGCTACCGCACAGCGACGTGCTCGGTGCGGCTTGCGCGAACTCGGGGAAAACGGCGGCGAGTGCGGTGGCGAGGGCGCCACCGACGACGCCTAGCCCGGTGCGCTGGAGAAAGGATCGTCGAGAAGTCATAGCGGTGGCCGTTCTGTTCGAGGGCTGTCGATTGGAATGGCAGCTACCGGAACACGTTCCGTGTCCTGGGCAGAGCGGGAGTGCCGCCGGGCCGACGTTGCGACGACCGCGAACAGAATCGCGATCATCGAGATCTGTGCCGGCGCACCGAACATCGCGACAGTCGCTGTGAGGCCGTGTACCGCCAGGCCGATGAGCGACGCGACGAGCACCAGGTTGCGGACGACGATGCGCCACGAGATCAGCTCGCCCAGCATGCCGAAGCATCCGCAGGGAACCCCGAGCCGACGCATCAGCGCGCTGATCACCGCCGCGGTCACAACCAACAGGACCGCGACCGCCACCCACACGCTCGTAGGACCGAAAGCCCCTAGTAGTAGCCAGATTCCGGTGGCCAGTTCGACCAGCGGCACCGCCGTTGCGGCCGGCCGGACCAGTGCCCCGGGGACTAGCTCATAGGACGCCACCCACTCCTGCCGCCACCGTGCGGTCGCGGATAGTTTGGCGAAACCGGCGGCGACGAACAAGCCGCCGACGATCGTGCGTATGAGAAGTTCGACACCGATCCACACAGGGT
The DNA here is from genome assembly GCF_040681495.1 of Nocardia sp. NPDC051756. Classification (NCBI taxonomy): domain Bacteria; kingdom Bacillati; phylum Actinomycetota; class Actinomycetes; order Mycobacteriales; family Nocardiaceae; genus Nocardia; species Nocardia sp. NPDC051756. Next base: position 321,349 of record NZ_JBFAYV010000001.1, read on the forward strand.
CTCCCGCCACTCGGAGGAAACGCACAGGGAAGCCGAAAAGTATTGCACAGCAATGTAAAATGAGCAGACGATCATTGGTCGCTCCGTTATTGAATCAAGTATCACTATTGCACAGTTACGCCCCCGCTATCGGGTTTCCGGCAGAAAAGTGGTCTGACCGAGAACGCGCTGTCCTGCGTCAGCGCAACAGTTCTTGCGCATACAGGGCGTAAACCGCTGCGACCGAACGCATCTCACGCTCATCGACGTACTCCTCCGGTCCATGCGAGACGTCGAGCCGACCGGCCCCGTAGGCGAAGGCGGGGATGTCGAGCTGGGCATACCAGCGGGTGTCGAGAATGCCCGCGCACATCTCGAAGGCCGGCTCCACGCCGGTCACGCGCGAAATGCATTGCGCGAGAGCCCGGCCCGTCGGGTCGTGCCGATCGGTGCTCGCCGACGGCTGGAACTGGGTCAGCTCGATGGTCACCTCCGCGCCGATGCCGTCGGCGGCGGTCTCGATGATCGTGGTCAGGTTCTTCAGCTCGACCTCGAGGTCCTCCTCGGGATTGAACCGGCTGTCGATGGTGAACCAGGTGGTGCCGGGGACCACGTTGAAGTTGGATCCGCCGCCGGACAGTCCGCCGACCACGACCATCGAGCCGCGCCCGTCGTTGCCGTCCATGGCGAATGCCGTGTGCCGGGCCAGCATCGTGCGGACGTACTTCTCCAGCGGCGCCGCGATCCGCACCATGTGCTGAAACGAGTTGATCCCGAAGTTCGCCTGCCCGACGTGTGCCTCGCGCCCGTGCACGGTGACCCGCAGGCTGACCGCTCCGCGCGCGGCATGCCAGATCTTGCCCGCGCTCGGCTCCGCCGTGACCATGGCGACCGCGGCCGGGTCGATCATGCTGTGCCGCCGCAGGAATCCCGACCCCGCGACGCTGCCGGTCTCCTCGTCGCACACCAGGTGAACGACGATCTTGCCGTCCCCGAGCAGCCCGAGCTCCCGCGCGGCGGCCGCCCCGTAGAGCATGCTGACGATGCCGCCCTTCATGTCGGCGGTACCGCGGCCGACGATCCTGCCGTCCGCCCGCCGAGCGGTGAACTGCCCGCGATCCTGCACCGGCACGACATCGAAATGCCCATGGAAATATAGAGTTTTCGCGCCGTCCCCGACCGTCGCCCGGACAATGCACGGATCCTCCTGCCCACCCATCGCCGGCACCCCGATGATCTCCCCGTCGATCCCGAGCCCGCCCATCGCATCGGCCAGCACACCGGCACACCCGCGCAGACCACGACCGGGCGGATTCTCCGTCTCCTGTCCGACGAGCGCGCTCAGCAGCCCCGCCATCTCGTCGGCACGCGGTTCGAGCCACGCTCGAACCCTGGCGGAGTCATCGATCGTCACGATTTCGAGTGTCGCCGACCCCCGCCGATTACGGGCCGGTTCACCCCCGAGACCTCCTGCCGAGCCACATCGATTGCTCGGTGTTTCGGCCTTGGCCGAATCATGGTGACCTTGACCCCTCCTCGTTCATAGGCTCTGAACAGTGACAACGAGGAGTTGGAAGATGATGGAAAACGTAGCGGGGCGCGCCGATGGCGGCGTCGTTCCGGCGGTGGCCCGGCTGATCGACGGCCTGGCGGCGGAATGGAAACGGGGGCGGCGGCGGTTGCCACCCATGTGGTCGCGGCGCGACGAGCTGGCGGCGAAGGAGTCGCTGACTCCGGTGCATGTGGACGATCTTTTGCTGGGAGTGGACCCGCTCATCGCGGTACGGTGGCGAGGTTCTTGGTGATCGGAGGTGCCGTCTTGCGGTATCGGGGCAGGGGAGTGGCGGCCGGGCGAGGCCCGTCCGCGAACAGGCGAGGTCGTCGAAGATGAAGCGGATCTATTGCACGCCGGACGATCTGCTGCGCATCCGCGTCGGCGCCCCGCTCGGCGCCATCGCGGAGACGATGCTGGCCACCCGGGTGGTGCAGCGTAGAAACGTCGCGGGTTTCGCGGGCTGGCGCAGCCAGGTGCGCGGCGCGATGCCGGCCAATTTCGGGGTGCTGGCCGACATCTTGCCCGCCGACGATTCGTTTCTCGACCTGATCACGCCGACCCGGGGCGCCCGGTCGATCTCCGCGGGCATCGAGGCCTTGCACCTGGCCTCCCGCGACGAACTGCGGATGGAGTTGGACAGCGTTATCCGCAGCCGGGCGCGGGAAGGGCAAGCGCCCCTGCCTGCTTGGACGGCCGAGCTGTCGGATCGCGACGGCACCGCGCGCCGCAATGTCGCCGATGCTGTCGAGGCGTTCCACTCGGTGGCGTTCGCCGGACGCTGGTCCCACATCCAGACCTATCTCGAACAGGCCGCCGAACGGATGGCGCACACGCTCGCCACCGAGGGGGTGGAACGGCTGCTGGCCGATCTGCACCCCTACGTGAGCTGGCGCGCGCCGGTACTCGAAATCCACCGCCAGCACGACTGCACCCACGACGAGCACCTCGACGGCCGCGGATTGATCATCATCCCGTCCCTGTTCGCCTGGCCCCAGCCGCTCACGCTGATGTCCCTGGTGGACAAGGACGCACCGATGACGGTGATCGTCCCGGCCCTGCGCGACATCAACGATTTCACCGCCGCGTGGGGTCCGCGCGCGACCAACGAGGCCCTGACCGCGCTGCTCGGCCGCACCCGCGCGGCCGCGCTCCAGGTGATCGCGGAGGGCTGTAGCACCACCGAACTCGCTCGCCGACTGGGGGTTTCGCCCGCGACGGCGAGCGAGCACGCATCGATCCTGCGCGAGTCCGGACTCATCGACAGCTGGCGGCACCGCAATGCCATGCGCCACGAGGTGACCACGCTCGGCGCGGCCCTGCTCGACGGCAATCTCGGCAGCAACGTCCGGATCGCGTAATGCCTTGCGCGGCAGCGGAGTAACTCAGAACTCGTCCGCGCACCCACAGGAACCGCGCGTCTTCAATTCCGCGCCCAGGCTGACCACTCCCGGTTCGGCCGACCCGGTATCGATCTGCTTCAGCAAGAGTTCGACCGCCAGTTCGCCCATCTTGCGGGTCGGCTGAACCATGGTCGTCAAACCGGGCCTGGTGTAACGGGAGTACTCGATGCCGTCGAATCCGACGATCGCGAGATCGTCGGGGACGCGCAGGTTCGCGTCGTAGGCCGCGCGCAACATGCCCATCGCCTGGAGATCGCTGGTGACGAATACCGCGGTGGGCGTGGTCGCGCCGCTCATCAACTCGTCGAGCGCGTGATAGCCCGCGGCGCCGCCGAATTCGGCACGCACGACGACACTTTCGGGCAATCCGGCATCGTGCAGCGCCTGCCGATAACCCGCGACCCGTTCGTCGGCGGTCGATACGTGCGGTCCACTGAGGCAGGCGATATCGCGATGCCCATGAGAGATCAAGTGCTCCACGGCAATTCGCGCCCCGGCCAGGGAATCGCACATGACGTGCGCGCACCGCCCCGGATCGATGATCCGGTCCACCGCAACCAACGCCATGTCGGCCGCCGCGCACGCATCGGCGATGCCCGACTCCCAGGACGACGAAATCGCCAGCAGCCCTTCGACCCGGCGATCGATGAACGCACTCACATACGCGCGCTCCCTGGCCTCGTCGCCCGCGGCGTTGCCGACGATCAGCGGGAATCCGCGCGCGAACGCGGCCGCCTCGACGACCGCGGACAGCTCGGCGAAGAATGGATTCGCCCCGTCGGGAATGACCATCCCGAGCGCATGTCCGCGGTTCATCCGCAAGCTGCGCGCGGACATGTTCGGCCGGTAGCCGAGCTGCTCGATGGCGGCTTCGATGCGGGCTCTGGTCGCGGGGGCGACGCTGCGTGGACCGTCGTTGAGCACGTAGCTCACCAGGGCGGGTGAGGTGCCGGCGAGCCGGGCCACGTCGGCTCGGGTGACTGCCATCGGGTCACTCCTGTCGTGCTGGCAATTCGAGCGAGCTGCCGAAGAACCCTTGACAGTCTCGTGATGCGGGTCACACACTACACATCAACTCGTGTTGTCAACACGAGTTGAACTCGTACAGGATAGGTCGAATACCAGATGAGCACTCGATACCGGATCGGGCTTGTGGCCCTGGCCCTCGTCAGCGCGGCGGCCCTCACCGCCGGATGCGGCCGCGGCGGCGACGCCTCGTCCGACTTCAAGATCGCCGTAGTCACCCGCAACTTCACCAACCCGTATTGGGCGGCACTGCGCGACGGCGCGCTGGCGGAGGGCAAACGGCTCGGGGTCGACGTCGCGGTGCAGGCGGGCCAGTCCGAGACCGACGCCGACGGCGAGAACGCGCAGATCTCCACGTTGGCCGCGCAGGGCTACGACTGCTTCGCCGTGGTGCCGGTGAACGCGACCAACGTGATCACCCCGCTGGTTCCGGTGGCCCGCAAGAACATTCCCATCCTGAATCTGGACACCCAGATCGACGCGGACGCCTCCAAGCAGGCCGGGGTCGGCTACGCCAGCTTCATCGGCTCGGACAACCTCGCGGCGGGCAAGATCGCCGGCGAGAAGATGCTCGACGCGCTCGGTGGCAGCGGCAAAGTGATTGTGCTGCAAGGCATTGCCGGTGAGCAGAACGGCATCAACCGGGACAAGGGCTTCACCGACGCGGTCGCGGGCAAGCTGGAGATCGTGCAGCGCGCACCCGCCGACTACGAGCAGGACAAGGGTCTCACCGTCACCGAGGCGATCCTGAAGGCGCATCCGGACATCACCGGGATCTTCGCGGCCAACGACACCATGGGACTCGGCGCCGCACAGGCGATCAAGAACGCGGGCCGCACCGGGCAGGTCAAGGTCATCTCGGTCGACGGCATCCAGGCCGCGCTGGCCGCGGTCAAGGCGGGCACCCTGCACGGAACCGTCACCCAATACCCGTACGCCGAAGGCGAACTCGCGATCCAGGCCTGCCTGGCCAAGCATCAGGGCAAGGCCATCCCGGACCGGGTGGTCGCGCCGATCGCGTTCATCGGCGCGGACAATGTCGAACAGCAGATCACCGCGTTCCCGCGGCCCATCACCACATTCGACAATCCGCTGGCCGGGTTGGTGAACAAGTGAGCGCCATCGCCGATGTCGCGCGCGCCGCACCCGGCCGGCTCGGCGAGCGGCGCATCCCGGCCAAGCTGGCCGACTACGCGGCGCCGATCGCGCTGGTGCTCGTGTGGCTCGGGTTCTTCATCGCGACGCCGAACTTCTTGACCACCAGCAACATCGACGACCTGCTCGTCGCGTCGACCATCCTGACCGTGCTCGCGCTCGGGCAGCAGTTCGCCGTGGTGGTCGGCGGCATCGACCTGTCGGTCGGCGCGACGCTGCCGTGGTCGGCGGCGCTGCTCGGGTACTTCACCAGTCACGGGTACCCCCTGACGGCAGGCATCGTGGTGGCGATCCTGGGCGGCTTGCTGGTCGGGGTGGTCAACGGACTGTTGATCGGGCACTTCCAGATGACCGACTTCGTGGTCACGCTCGGCTCGCTGAGCGTGCTCAGTGGCTGCACCCTGCTGCTCACCAGCGGCAACAGCGTGGCGGTGAATTCGCCCTTCCTGCAAAGCCTTGCGCTGGACGGCGCAGGCCCGCTGCGCTGGTTCTGGCTGCTCGCGCTGGTCGCTGCGCTCGGGGTGGCGGGCATTCTGTTCCGCACCAGGGTCGGCACGCACCTGCTCGCCACCGGCGGCAATATCGACTCGGCCAGGGAGACCGGCATTCCGGTGCGCCGGATCCGGTTGCTCGCCTACAGCGCCTGCGGGCTGCTGTGCGGCGTCGCCGGCGTCATGCTGGTCGCGCGCAACGGCGGCGCCGATCCGTCGCTGCAAACCACCTATCTGCTGAGTTCGATCGCGGCGGTGGTGCTCGGCGGTTCGTCGCTGAGCGGCGGCAAGGCCTCGGTGCTCGGCACCGTCTGCGGCGCCATCCTGTTCACCTCGCTGATCAACGGGTTCACCATCCTCGGCATCTCGCAGTACTACCAGCCGATCGCGGTGGGCGCGGTATTGCTTCTCGCAGCGGCTATTTCGCGATTCCGGAAGTAGGCAAGTCATGACCGAACCGATGCTGGAGGCCCGCGGCCTGACGAAGTCGTTCGACTCCGTCCGCGCGCTCGACGACGTCACCCTGACCATTCCGGAAGGCGAGGTCACCGCGCTGGTCGGGGACAACGGGGCGGGCAAGTCCACCCTGGTGCGCTGCCTGACCGGCGTCCAGCCGCCCGATTCCGGCGAGATCCGCTTCCGCGGTGCGCCGGTGCGGCTCGGATCGCCGGAGGATGCCCGGAAGCTGGGCATCGAGACCGTGTATCAGGATCTCGCCCTGATCGACGATCTGACCGTGTGGCAGAACCTCTTCCTGAACCGGGAACTCGTGTATCCGTCCTGGCCGATCAAGATCGTCAATCGGAAGGCGATGATCAGCCGCAGCGGGGAGATCCTGCGGGATCTCGACGTGGACGTGCCGTCGGTGCGGACCACGGTGCGCCGGATGAGCGGTGGTCAGCGGCAGAGTATCGCCATCGCGCGCGCGGTCGCCTGGGGCAAGGCAATGGTGATCATGGACGAGCCGACCGCCGCGCTGGGTGTGCGGGAGACGGCGGCGGTGGAGAAGCTGGTGCGCGGGCTGCGCGACCGCGGGGTCACCGTGTTGATCATCAGTCATGATCTGGCCCAGGTGATGCGGATCTGCGACAACGTGGTGGTGCTGCGCCGCGGGCGTTCGGTGGCCGCGCACCGGGTGGGGGAGATCGACGGAGATCGGTTGGTGGCGTTGATCACCGGGGCCGCGCCGGGCAACCTGGAGCCGAAGCCCGCTGTGGAACACCAGGTCTCGTGACCGGGGTGGTCGTGGTCATCGGATCGATGAACCAAGATGTGGTGTGTGAGGTGGCGAAGCTGCCCGGGCCGGGGGAGACCGTGCTGGCCGTCGGCTCGCGGACGAATCCGGGCGGCAAGGGGGCCAACCAGGCGGTTGCCGCCGCCAAGGTCGGCGGGTGCGTGGAGTTCGTCGGACGGGTCGGGCGCGATTCCGCCGCCGGGGCGTTGCGCGACTCGATGGGTGCTGCGGGGGTGAAAACGACTGGGCTGCGGGAAGTCCCGGGTGTGCGGACCGGGCGGGCGTACGTCACGGTCGCCGCGGGGGAGAACCAGATCGTGGTGGACCCCGGTGCCAACTTCGTCTGGGAACCCGGTGCGGAACCGGCCGAGGCCGATTTGCTCGGATCGGCGGATGTCGTTGTCGCGCAACTCGAAATACCCCTGGGCGTGGTCAGCTGGGCGGCCGGTCTGGCGCGCCGGTTCGTGCTCAATGCGGCTCCGGCGGCGCAACTCGACGATGACCTGTTGTGCCGGTGCGATCCGCTCGTGGTGAACGAATACGAGTTGGCCGCGATCAGCGGTACCGCGACCGGGACCAGGGAGCAAGCAGGTCGGGCCGCACGCTCGCTGTGCCTGCGGGGAGCGCCGTCGGTCGTTGTCACCTTGGGCGCGGACGGCTCGATCCTGGTCCGTAGGACCGCGGATTCGGTCGAGATCACGTATCAAGCTGCGCCACAGGTCGACTCGGTGGATTCGACCGGAGCGGGCGATGCGTACGTCGGCGCGTTGTCCACCGCCTTGGCCGACGGAGTCGACCTGCCCGAGGCGGTCGCCTTCGCCACGGCCGCCGCCTCCCTGTCCGTCCAGTCGCCGGGCACTCATGCCGCCTATCCCACTCGGGCGCAGGTCGTCGCGGCGCTGACCGCGGTACCGCCCGCGCACAACTAGATTGGAACCTCCTTGCGTACAGGTGGATTGATTCACGCCGAACTCATGTCGGCCCTGGTCGCGCTCCGGCACACCGACACCTTCGCCGTCAGCGACTCGGGTCTGCCGGTGCCGCCCTCGGTTCCGGTGATCGATCTCGGAATCACTTACGGCATGCCGCGATTCGCGCCGGTGGTCGAGCTGATCCTCGACGAGATCGCCGTCGAGGCGGCCTGGGGCAGCGCCGACGTCGTCACGGCCAACCCGGAAGCGGCGGACCTGCTGACGAATCGCTTGAAGGCCGAGTTACTCGATCATGAAGAGTTCAAGCAGCGAATCGGTCGATGCCGCTTCGTCGTTCGCACCGGCGAGGCGCGACCCTATGCCAACGTGTTGTTCCGCGCGGGCGTGCCGTGGTTGTAGGCATTACGCGGTTGCCGAACAGGTTTATTCCATCCTGGACCCGTGACCATCACAACAAATGCCGTGGCCGAAAACCGCGTGAGTTCGCGCGGCAGGTCATCTAGCGTTCGATAAATGGAGCAAGTCGTTCGCTCGGCCGAGCAGAAGGCCGTCATCGCGGCCGCGGTCACCGTGGTGCTGTGGGCCTCGGCCTTCGTGTTCATCCGGGCCGCGGGAGCAGACTTCTCGCCGGGCGCGCTGGCCCTCGGCCGACTGCTGACCGGCGCGATCGCGTTGGTGATCATCCTGGTCATCCGCGGTGAGGGCCTGCCGGCCCGGGGCGCCTGGCCGGGGATTCTGGTGTCCGGTGTGCTGTGGTTCGGGGTCTACATGGTGGCGCTGAACTGGGGCGAGCAGCACGTCGACGCGGGGACCGCGGCGATGGTGATCAACATCGGCCCCATCCTGATCGCGGTGCTGAGCGGACTCGTGCTCCGCGAAGGGTTTCCGGCGCGGCTGATGGCCGGGATCGCGGTGGCGTTCGCCGGCGCGGTCGTGGTCGGGCTGTCGAATTCCGGTGGCGGCAGTGCCGCGGTGCTGGGCGTCGTCCTCTGCCTGACCGCGGCGCTGGCCTGGGCGGTGGCGGTCGTCGCGCAGAAGCCCGCGCTGGTGCACGCGTCCGCGTTGCAGGTGACCACCGGCGGGTGCGTCATCGGCACCATTGCCTGCCTGCCGTTCGCGGGGCAACTGTTCCGCGAGGCCGCCGACGCACCGTTGTCCTCGACGTTGAGCGTGGTCTACCTGGGCGTGTTCCCGACCGCTCTGGCCTTCACCACCTGGGCTTACGCGCTCTCCCGCACCACCGCGGGAAAGATGGGCGTGACCACCTACGCCGTTCCCGCCCTGGTCATCCTGATGGCCTGGATCGCCCTCGACGAGGTTCCCGGCCTGCTCGCCGTGCTCGGCGGCCTGCTGTGCCTGTCCGGTGTGGCGATCACCAGGTCCCGGGCGGACAAGCCGGTCGAACCCGAAGACACGGTCACGCAAGAGGTTTCGACTCCGACGTAAGCGCCACACCGGCGCTCGCCGTCAGTGGTGGCCGAGCACGGCGTGCGGCCGATACGGCGCGTGCAGCGCGGCCACCTCCTCCTCACTCAGCCGTATCGGCTCGGCGGCCAGCGCGTCCACCAGGTGTTCGGTCTTGGTCGCGCCGATGATCGGCGCGGTGACACCGGGCCGGCCGAGCAGCCAGGCCAGCGCGATCCGGGCCGGCGGCAGCCCGCGCTCGGCGGCGACCGCGCGCACCGCGTCGACCACGTCGAAGTCGGCGTCGACGTACATGGCGTCCGCGATGGGGTCGGAGCCGGATCGCACGGTGGTCTGTTCGCTGCCGCGCTCGCGGGAGCCGGTCAGCAGCCCCCGCGCCAGTGGGCTCCACGGGATGACGCCGACACCCTGGTCGCGGCACAGCGGGATCATCTCCCGTTCCTCCTCGCGGTAGACCAGGTTGTAGTGGTTCTGCATCGAGACGAACCTGGTCCAGCCGTGCGTCTCGGCGACCTGCTGTGCCTTGGCGAACTGCCAGGCGAACATGCTCGACGCGCCGATGTATCTGGCCTTTCCGGCCGCGACCACGTCGTGCAGCGCGCTCATGGTCTCCTCGATCGGCGTCTCGTTGTCCCAGCGGTGGATCTGGTAGAGGTCGACGTGATCGACGCCGAGCCGGTCGAGCGAGGCATCGATCGCGGCCATGATGTGCTTGCGGGACAAGCCTTTGTCGTTCGGGCCGGAGCCCATCGGAAAGTAGACCTTGGTGGCCAGCACGTAGTCGTCGCGGCGGGGGAACAGCTTGGCGAGCAACCGCCCGGTGACCAGCTCACTGACCCCGTCGGAGTACATGTCCGCGGTATCGAAGAAGGTCACCCCCGACTCGACGGCCCGCCGGACGATCGGCTCCGCGGCGTCCTCGCCGAGGATCCAATCCCGGGACGCGGGACTGCCGTAGCTCATCATGCCGAGGCAGAGCCGCGACACCACGAGACCGGAGGCGCCCAGCCGTACGTATTCCATCATTTCTCCTTTGCTTGCCGGTGAATCGAGACGCCCGCGGCGATCAGCGCGATGCCGATCAACTCCGCGACGGCGGGAACCTGGTCGAGCACGACGATCCCGATGACCGTCGCGACCGCGGGCAGAATGCTCAGCATCAGCGCGAACGTGTGCCTGCTCAACCGGGCCATCGCGAGTTGATCGGTCACATAGGGGATTACCGACGAGCAGATGCCGACGCCGGCCCCGGCCAGCAGCGCCGCCGGGCTGGTGAACGCGGGGGCCGCGGCGCCGAGGCAGAACGGCGTCGCGACCAGCGCGGCGATCAGCATCGCCGCGCCGAGCTGGTCGATTCCGGCGAAACCCACGCCGGTATTGGCAATTCGATGGCCGAGTACCACGTAGCGCACGAACAGCGCGCAGTTGACCAGGGCGAAGGCGAATCCCAGTGGCGCACCGGCCAATTGGATGTCGGCCAAGGCCGCCACCCCGGCCACGGCGAGTACGAGTGCGATCGCGTTGCGGCCGCTGCGCACCCCGGCCGCGGCGAGCACGATCGGGCCGAGGAATTCGATCGCGCCGACGGTGGCCAGCGGCAGTCGCGCGATGGCCAGGTAGAACGTCGCGTTCATGGCCGCGAGCACCACCCCGAGCCCGAGCAGCACCCACCGCTGCTCCGGTGAGCAGCGCCGGACCAGCCGCCAAGGCTTGCGCCACACCGCGAAAACCACTGCGGCGCTGGCGATTCGCAACCAGGCCACACCCAGCACGTCGATCCGCGCGAACAGCAACACGGCGCAGGCGGGCCCGAGGTAGTGGAAGATCGCGCTGATGCCGAAGTACGCCGGCGCGGGCATCCGCGATCGGGTGCGCCGCGCAGCGAGCTCGGGCGGTGTGGTCATGCGGAGTATCTTCCAAAGAAATGCCGGTGGCCGGAATGGCACTTTCCAGGAAGGTGACGCGAGTTGGCTGGAAAATCAAGGCCGAATGGCCGAGATGCCTTCACCGAGCGATCTCGGCTGCTGGACGAGGTGAATGTGCGGCTGCTCAACGAGCTGCACGACGATCCGCGACTGTCCATGTCCGAACTCGCCCGCCGGGTCGGCATGTCCGCGCCCGCGGTCACCGAGCGGGTGCAGCGCCTGGAACGGCTCGGCGTGATCACCGGCTTCCGGATGGAGGTCGACCCGGCCGCGCTCGGCATGCCGGTGACCGCGCTGGTCCGGATCAAGCCCGGCCCCGGCCAGCTGCCCAAGATCGTGGCCGCGGCCAAGGACACGCCGCAGGTGGTCGAGTGCTTCCGGATCACCGGCGAGGACTGCTTCCTGCTCAAGGTGCACGGACCGTCGATCGGTGAGCTGGAGGAGTTGCTCGACGGGTTCCTCATGTTCGGCCAGACAACCACCTCGATCGTGGTGTCCGAGCCGGTGCCGCGGCGGCCGCTGCCCGTTCCGGTCCTCGACGAGCGATAGCGTGCACACTGGGATCGACGGGAAAGGGGTTGCGGTGGTGGACGATCGAAAGCCGGGGAGGCGCTGGGCGCGCAGGCTGCTCGGCGTGACCGCGGTCGCGGCGACCGGGCTGGTGCTGGTCGTGGTCGGCGCGAATGCCCGGCTGTGGCTGGTGTCGTCCGGCCATCGGTTCGGCCCGGCGGACGCGCCGGCGGTTCCGGTCGTGATAGTGCCCGGGGCGAAGGTCGGCCCGGATGGTGCGCCGATGGCGTATCTGCGTGGCCGGCTCGATGTCGCGATCGAGCTCGTGCGGGCCGGGAAGGCCGGGGAGATCCTGGTGTCCGGCGACGCGGCGGGCACCTCGGGCGACGAGATCGCCTCGATGACAAAGTATCTCGTCGATCAAGGGATCGATCCGGCGCTCGTCCGACCCGACGGCGAAGGATTGTCGACGCGCGCCACCTGCGAACGCGCGAAGCGATTGTTCGGCATCGATCGGGCGATCATCGTCACGCAGTACCGGCACGTGCCCCGCGCGGTCGCACTGTGCCGGGCCGAGGGCATCGATGCCGACGGAGTCACGGCCTACTGCGAGTGCCGTCCAACGACGGTGATCCGCAACAACATTCGCGAGTGGCTCGCCGCGCCCAAAGCCGTCGCCGCACTGATCGGGCGGTGACTTGCCGTGCGACCCGTGGTGGTGACCGTCGGCATCGACATTTCGGCTGCGCCGCAACGGATCTGGGAGCTGCTCACCGACTGGGAGAACCAGGGGGAGTGGATGCGCGAAGCCTCCGCTTTCGAGGTGGAGTCGGCACAGCGGTCCGGCGTCGGCACGATCGTGGCGACCACCGTGCGCATCGGCGGCATCGCCACCCGAGACCGGATCCGCGTCGACGTGTGGCAGCCGCCGGACGGATCGGATCCCACCCAGCTCGGCATCGTGCACCTGGGCTGGGTCAAGGGCCGCGGCGACATCCGGCTGACGGAACTGCCCGGCGGACGCGCCCGGCTCGACTGGACCGAGCGCCTGCAACCGCCCCTCGGCCTGCCGGGCGCGATCGGAATGCGCTTGTTCGCACCGCTGTTCGCCCGCACCTTCCGCCGAGACCTCGCGCTACTGCGAACCCTCGCCGAGCGCGACTGACACTCACAGCTTCAGCCCGCCTTCCAGCCGGGCCAGGCAGTCGTCGAGCAATTGCCGGTGGCGGGCCATGAATCCCTCCGACAAATCGTCGGCCGCCGCGGTCCACGCCGCGATCGCCACCCCGATGATCGCGCCGGAAAGCGTCGTGAGGGCAAGGTCGTTCGCGGGTCGGCCGAGCCGCCGGGCGAGTTCGGCCGCCAGCGCCGGGATCGCGGCGGCCATCTGGGCGGGCACTCGGGCCCGGAGTTCGGGAACGGTCCGCAACAGCAGTTCTCGCTCGGCATTGATCGCGTGGTCCTCGGGTGCTGCCGAGTCGCTCAGCGTGCGCACCGTTTCACGCAGTGCGCGAACCGGATCGACCCCGTCGAGCGCTTCCGGCAGCGCGCCGAGCACCGCGAGGTCGGCGACGTCGTGCAGCACGACATCGGCCTTGGTCGGAAAGTAGCGAAAGAAGGTCACCCGCGATACGCCCGCGGCCGCGGCGATCTGATCGATCGTGGTCGCCGTGTACCCCTGCTCGCGGAACAGGCGCAACGCCTCGCGCTGCATCGTGGCCTGCGCCAGCGCCTTCTTCCGTTCGCGGTGCGACCCGGAGCCGGCGGTCGAACGGTTCGGTGACGTCACAGGCAGATCCTCCTTCAGCGGGTCCCGAATATGAAATGTTACTAGTAACAAATGATACTAGTATCAGGAGGCATGAACGATCAGCTGTTGGATCTCGCACGTGACGTAATGGGTTCGCCCGCCGTCTATCTCGTCCTCTTCGCGATCGCCGCGCTCGACGGCGTGCTGCCGATATTTCCCAGCGAGGTGGCCCTGCTCGCCGCCGGGGCGTTCGCCGCGACCGGAACGCCGAACCTCGGCCTGCTGATGCTCGCGGCAACTGCCGGGGCGGCCGCCGGCGACCAGGTGAGCTATCGGATCGGCAGGCACGCGGGCCGGCCGATACTGCGCAAATTCCCCGAAGGAACCAAGCGCCACCGCGCAATCGGCTGGATAGCCGGCTTCCTGGAACGTCGCGGCCCGGTGGTAATCATCGTCGGCCGCTTCCTCCCCGGCATGCGCATCCTCACGACCCTCACCGCGGGCGCGGTCGGCGTCCCGCCCCGCACCTTCACCGCGTTCGACCTCGTCGGAGCCCTGCTCTGGGGTGTATCCGGTGCCTTACTGGGCTACTTCGGCGGCAACACTTTTCAAGAGTCCCCGCTCGCCGGCCTGGCCTTCGCCGTCGTGCTCGTCGCGGTGGTCATCACCCTCGGCGAACTGAGCCGTCGACTGCAACCGCCACCTTCGGCCACCCGGCCGCCGCGTTCCCCCGCCGAGCCGTGAACTCGAGTGGATACCGAAACGCCCCTGCCCTTCGAACATGAAGGGGCAGGGGCGTTTTCGTGTCGGGTCTACTTGTCCGGATCCGGGGGGAACTGGCCCTGGGCGGTCACGGTGGTGCCGTTCAAGGTGTAGGTCACCGTGGACGGGCCGCCGGACGGGCAGCACAGGGCATCCTGCGGCAGCGCCCAGCGGTACTGCACCGAGACGGTGTTCTTGGTCTTGCCGAGGACCGTCGTGTAGCCGTAGTACTTGGACGTCGCCGTGCCCAGGTACGTGCCGTTGGTGAAGAACAGGACGTGATAGCCGGGGTGGCTGCCGTTCCAGTCGACCAGCATCCAGGACAGGACGCCGGAGCAGCCCGCGTCGATCGGATCATTGCTCGCCTCGAGGATGACCCACGGGTATCCCTCTTTGTTCGGCGCCAGCCGGCCCAGCGCGTTGCGGGCGAGCTGGGAATTCGAGTCGAAGCACAGGCCGTGTCCGCTGCCGTTGGGCGGTTGATTCGCGGGCGGCGGCGGGGCGGGCGCGGGTTCCTTCTGGTCGACCGGCACGCTGGCGCGCGGCGGTGCCTTCTCGGTCTCGGGTGCGTTCGTTTGCGCCTGCGGCGGAGTGCCGGGCCGATCGGTGTCGCCCGGCTGGGCCGGTGTCGACGCGCCGGGTGACGCGGGCGCGGCCGACGGGATCGGTGTCCTGGACGCCGCCTGTGGCGTCGAGCTGGAACCGCAGCCGGTGGCGCCGAGGACGACGCTGGCGGCTAGTGCGGCAAAAGCCCATGACTTGACGTTCATTGAACCCCCGGAATCGGTGTGGTTGGTCTGTAGTTGTCCGTACTGCTGCGTCCTCGCGAAGGCTCCGGTCTCCCGAAACCCGTACGCGGTCCTCCATCCGCGAACCCGCGACGACACAGTGGTCATCGGGTGAATTCCGGTACGTGTTACTAAGTTTCACTTGAGTTGTGTCATGGCAAAAATAATGCCCCCGATGTCGGGGGCACCGGCGCCCGAGGTCGAATCGACGCCGCTGCAGAGTGTCGGGTTGCTCCCGCCCGGTCCGCTGGGAAAGATGCAGAACACCGAGCACTACCGGTGACCTGCGTTTTCCGTCTAGCGACACAGCGAGGGAAGGGCGTTCATGCGGAAGTCGAGGGTTCCGTTCGTGCTCTCCGGTCTCCTGGTGGCCGGCTCGGTGATCGCGGCCGCACTGATGTACGAGCCGCGGGTAACCGAGCACCCCGGTCCGGTACCCGGGACCCCGGCGCGGGAGGAGCCCAGTGTGTCGCACGGTTTCGACGCCGCGTTCACCTCGCGGATCGCGCAGGCGGAGGCGTACGCGAAGAGCCGTCCCGGCTTCACCGGGATCGTGGTACGCGACCGTCGCACGGGCGCGGTGTGGCGCAACGCGAATGCGGCGACACCGATCTGGGCCTGTTCCACCCCGAAACTGGCGATGGCGACCGACCTGCTGCTGCGCGACGACCTCGGCGCGATCACGCTCGGCGCCGAGGACCGCGAGCTGATGCACCGGATGCTGCATTCCAGCGACAACGACGCGGCGACCACCCTGTGGGACCGCTACGGCGGGGAGAAGACGTTCGCGCCGCGGTTCCGGTCGTTCGGCATGGCGGGCATCAGGTTCGCCGACCGGCACCCGGATTCCTGGGGTTGGATTCTGGCCACCGCGAACGACCTAGAGCAGCTGATCGATTTCATCCTGGAGAAGATGCCCGCCCGGCACCGCAACTACCTGGTCGGCGAGATGCGCTCGGTCGACGGCGGGGATTCCCTGGACACCAACCAGCAGTGGGGTGTCTGGGGTGCGGGGGACCGGGCGGCGCCGGGGAACAAGAACGGCTGGTCCGATGACAACGACGACGGCTCGTGGCTGATGAACTCGGTCGGGTTCGTCGGTCCGCGTGAGCAATTCACCGTTGCCATCATGAACAACACCCAGGTGGTCGACGATGGCTACCAGGTCGGTAGGGAGACCGTCACCAAGGTCAGCGAGATCCTGTTCAAGGACTACTTCAGCTAGCTCAGGGCTGATAGGGCGGCGCTTCGCCCCAACCCCAGTGCGGCATCGGCGCTTTCAGCGGCGGCGTGGCGTCGGGCTGGGAGTTCGAGTGGGCGAGCCGGGTGCCCCATTCGATGTAGGCGAAGAACGCGGAGCGGAACTCAGGGTCGTTCGGCATGCCCACCTCGTCGGCGGCGTCCATGAGCAGATTGATCCAGCGGCGGCGTTGTGGCTCGGTGATCGCCTTGCCGAGGTGCTGGCGGACCATATGCGCGTAACCACCGCGGTCGGTGCTGTAGGCCTCCGGTCCGCGGAAGACCTCGGCCAGCCACATCGCGACGTATTTCGGATGTCCCGGATCCATGCCGGCGAACAACGGGCCGACCAGCTCGTCCTTCAGGACCTCGCGATAGAAAACTTCGGTGAGCGCCTCGAAAGCCGCTGTGCCCCCGGCCCATTCGTAGAGAGTGGGCGTTGCCTCCGTCATTATTGAACTCCGATCCACAACGGCATGGCACTAATCGAACATGCGCCAGCATAATGGCCGCAGCCGGAGGAGGCCGAGCGGTTTTTCTTGCCGGAGGGCCCCGCTCGAGTGCGGTGAGTGGGGCTCAGGTCCGTCGTTGGTGCGCGGTCAGTTCCACTGGGACTGGGTGCGGGTCCGGCCCGAGGATCCGGTGTTCGCCATCGCCTGCAGGTCGTCCAGGAACCGCTCGACCGCGTCGGACTTGATCTGCGGCGATTGGACCTGCTCGCGCACGCTCTCGGTGGTGTGCGTCATGACCTGCTTGGAGAAGTCGGCCTTCAGATCGCGGATCAGCTGCCTGCGCATCAGCTCGATCTGGTCGCGGCCCTGCTTGCCGACGCGTTCGACCTCGGCGGCGGCGGTTTCCCGCATCTTCACCACGATGTCTTCGGCGTCGGCGTGCGCGTCCTCGAGCAGTTGGGCCAGTTCGGCTTTCGCCTCGGCCATGCCCTCGTCGTAGACCTGCTTGGCCTTGCTCAGCCGGGCGGCCGCCTGCTCGTTCTCTTCGATCTGTTTGCGAATGTCGCCCTGCGCCTTGGCCATTATCTTTTTGACCCACGGCACAATGTATTTGATCATGAACCAGACGATGATCGCGAAGCCGAACAGCTGGCTGAAGAACACCTGCCACTCGAAATGGATCTGGTAGATGCCTTCGGCAAGGATGTCGCTGCTAGGAGTCATGACGACGCCCGTCCTGTCTGCCGGCCTCGACTTGTCTCGGCCCGCCGCTCATCATCGACACCGACCACGCGGTCGGCCAGCGATCGAGCCAATGGCTCGACCGTCTCGCGCAACTCCGCGGCGATCTGATCCGCTTGTGCCCGCAATTGCGCCTCGGCTTCGGCGACGATGCCATTGGCTTCCTGCTGCGCCTGTCCGCGCATCTCCTCGAGAATTTCCCGGCCCTCGGCTCGCGCCTTGCTCCGGATCGCGGCCGCTTCCGACCGCGTCTTCTCGAGTGCCGCTTGATGCTTGGCTTCGGCCTCGGCGAACAATTGCCTCGCCTCTTTGGTCGTCGCCAGGGTCTCTGCGGCCCGCTCTTCGCGTTCCTCCAGAACCTTGCGGATCGGCGGAACCACGAAGAACCAGATGACGCCGAGCACGATCAGGAAGATCAGCAACTCGACGAAAAAGGTGCCGTTGGGGATGAGGAAGTTCTCCGCGGCAACTACATCGGTTCTCGGAGACATACCCGGTTACTTGCCGGGAGTCGCGAATACGAAAAGGGCCATGAAGGCTAGATTGATGAAGTACGCCGCCTCGACCAGACCGACGGTCAGGAAGAAGATGCCGCGCAACCGACCCTCGGCCTCCGGCTGCCGGGTTACACCATTGATCAGCGCCGCGCCGGCCAGGCCGTCACCGATGCCTGCGCCGATGGCGCCGCCGGCCATGATGATGCCGCCGCCGATGAGGGCGCCCTGGATGATGGACGCGGTGGTTGGGTCTGCCATTTTCTACTTCCTATTCTCGGATGTGGACTCGATCGGCACCTCGCCGATCAGTGGTGTTCGTCTTCCAACGACATCGACTGGCTGAAGTACAGGACGGTCAGCAGCGAGAAGATGAAAGCCTGAATTGCGCCGACGAACAAGTCGAACAGTTTCCAGACAGCATTGGGACCCCAGCTGATCCAGAAGGGGAACAACGTGATCACGGAGAGCATCACGCCGCCCGCGAACATGTTTCCGAACAATCGCAGGGACAACGAGAGCGGCTTGGCGATTTCCTCGATGACGTTGATGAACACCATCGGGCCCCAGCCCGTATGTCCCTTCAGCAACTGCTTGACGTGACCGAACGGGCCGCGCCGCGCGATGCCCGCGGACTGATAGGCAATGAAGACGAACAAGGCGAGTGCGTAGACGAAGTTGACGTCCGAGGCCGGCGGCGCGAGCAACTCGCCGTCACCGATCTGCACCGGCAGCACCGACAACCAGTTCGACAGCAGGATATAGACGAACAGGGTGACCGCGAGCGGCAGCGCGAACGGCGCGACCTTCATGCCGATGGCGCTTTCCACCTGACTGCGCATCTGGATGGTGACGGCCTCGAAGAACAGCTGCACGCCGTTCGGCACCCCGGAGGTGATCTTCAGGCGCAGGAAGAAGGCCAGGCCGAGCACGATGAGCGCGGCGACCGTCGTCGACACGATGGTGTCGACATTGAAGGCCATACCGAAGACGTGCGCGACCGCGTGGTGGCCGACTTTGATCTTCGGTTCTTCCGCGGGGGCCTCTTGGCCGAGCAACGTGACGCTCGAGGCCAGCTGGGCAAATGAAATGGCTGGGATCGTCATGGCGTCTGGCGAAGCCCTTTCAATTCAGGCAGGACAGTGTTGAGGACCAGGGCGACTTGAAAGAGGGCCAAGCCGAAGAAGATACCGACGCCATTGGGGCGAGCAAGGAATGCCACCAGGAGGGCGACGGCGGTAATGCCGAGCAGTCGTAGCGCGGAGGAACCTACCAAACGCTGCTTGCTCGGCGCTTCGGAACTGGCAATTCGGGTGATGGCCCACAACGTGAGTTGGGCATTCAACCAACCGACCGCGAGTCCGGCACAGATGAAGGTACCCAGCAACAGCCGGTCGATCAGCCCGGTAATCCCCAGGGCCAGCACACCCAGAGCGATCGCGGCAATGGCCGCGCGCCGTATTTGGATCTTATTCACGTCCACACCGACACCGCCCTCGCCCATACCCCCACCTCATAGTGGGGGACGTGATGAATCGATAGCATACACATGCCAACCACCCTGCGTGGCAAGGTTTTTGATCTTTCTTGACTTGATCTTGAAATTGGTTACAGACATCATCTGGTTACTTTGGCGAACCGTTCTTCGCGCACGTGTGGCGCCATTCCTGAAGTCCCGCAGAGCCTTTGCGAAGCGAGCTGACGTGGGAAAACTCCGTCACCCACGGAATCGGCTCGTACGCGATCGATGATGCCGGGTTCTGCGTGCGAGGAGTATAGCCACAGGATCGGTGAATCGGCGGCAACATAGCGACTTTCGTCAAAGGGCTTGACAATGACGTGTCACCGCAAAGTTTCGATTTGTCCCAACTTATGTTATTTGTCCGATTTGTCCGAATTAAGGATGCTGATTACTTGCTGCCGATATCCGCTTGATCGGCCGATCGCGGTAAGTCCGCTCGGGCAAGTGCACAAACAGTGGCACTACCCGTCCGTGCCGAAACCGCTAGCAAGATCGACAAACTGGGGAACCGGCACCATTTCGAGGACTGCGGCGCTGTGAGTCCTCCCAGATCTGCGCATGACCCGTGTCCGGCCGCATACCTGCGCGTTCGATGGGCATTCGAAGTTGAAGAGACTTCGAGTAACAGAGAGAAGTTCGCGATGAGGGCTGAGTTCGCGGTGCTGGCAAAGGGTTCGGAGGGCGGCGGGGCCGCGTTGAATCAGGTCATCGGGTTGACCGCCGCCGCGATCGTGATCGCCGCGGTGCTGTTCTGGCTGGCCTATCTCCATCGCACCAGACGGATCACCTGGCTGAAGAACGCCGCGGATCGGCTCGGGCAGTGGGGAAACCGGCCCGGCTGGGTCGCGCTGCCGCTCGCGCTGTTCATCACGACCATCCTCACCGCGCTGTTCGGCTTCATCTGGGATGTGAGCCTGCACATCGGTAAAGGGCGCGACCCCGGGCCGCTGGCCAATCCGGCGCACTACTTCATCTTGGTCGGACTGTTCTTCCTCTTCATCGCGGGGATGCTGGCGGTGATCCTGCCGCTGGACGAGAAGCCGGGTCCGGCGGCGATCCGGATCACCCGCACCTGGCACGCGCCGGTGGGCGGGGTGCTGATGGCGGCGGTCGGGTTGTACGCCCTGATCGGCTTTCCGCTGGACGACATCTGGCATCGGTTGTTCGGCCAGGACGTCACGCTGTGGGGGCCGACGCATCTGATGTTGATCGGCGGCGCCGGGCTCTCGCTGGTCGCGGTGCTGCTGCTGGAGTTCGAAGGGCGGCTCGACCGGCCCGATCCGGATCGCGTCGACGGTCCGTTCCTCTGGGTGTTCCGCTCGCTCGCCTTCGGTGGCCTGCTGATCGGATTGTCGGTCTTCCAGGTCGAATTCGACTTCGGCGTGCAGCAGTTCCGGCTGGTCTTGCAGCCGATGCTGATCGTCGCCGCGAGCACGATCGCGCTGATCTCGGCGCGGTACACGCTCGGGCGGGGCAGTGCGCTGGTCGCGGTGGTGTTCGCGTTCCTGGTCCGCGGCGTGGTCGCGGTGCTGGTCGGGCCGATCCTCGGCGAGCCGCACAACGTGTTCCCGCTGTACCTCGGCATCGCGGTGGTGGTGGAGCTGATGGCGCTGCTGCCGCTCATCGACAAGCCGCTCTGGTGGGGCGCGCTCACCGGGCTGGCCGCCGCCACCGCCGGGCTCTGGCTCGAATCGCTATGGGTCGACGGCATGTTCGTCGATCGATGGCCGACGGGTATGTGGCCGGAGCTGTTGGTCACGACGGTGCCGGTGGGTGTGGCCTGCGGGGCGCTCGGCGCGTTGCTCGGCCTGGTCCTGCGGGGTGAGCCGCTGCCGCGGCCCGCGCTGCGCCGCGGTCTCGTCATCGCGACGGTGCTGATCGCCGCCGCGGCGACGGCGAACGGCTTGCGCATCGACGTCCCCGAGAACGCTTCCGCGGCAGTCCGATTGCAGGATGCCGAACCGGTGAACGGTGGTCGGATGGTGGCCGCCGAGGTCACGCTGAGCCCGGCGGACCTGGTGGGCGACGACCCGGAGTGGGTGCAGCTGCTCGCCTGGCAGGGCGGCGTCGGTTCCGAGCGGCCGGGACGGGGGTTGGTGATCGATCAGTTGCAGCGGGTCGGGGCGGGCCATTACGTCAGCACGAAACCCGTCCCGGTGTACGGGAACTGGAAGACGGTGCTGCGGTTGCAGGACGGCCGGATGCTGACCGGCTTGCCGGTGTACCTGCCGAAGGATCCCGGTATCGATGCGGAAGAGGAACCCGCGCTCAACGAGTTCACCCGGCAGTTCGTCTCGGAAACCACGGTGCTGCAACGGGAGCGCTCGTCCGACTATCCGTCGTGGCTGTTCACCCTGGCGTCGTTGATCGTGCTGGTCTGTTCGCTGGCAATCATCTGGGCGCTGGCCTGGGGCGCGGCCCGGATCGACCTGGCCTACCGGGCCGACGTGCGCGCGGAGCGGATGGCGCAGGCGGTCCGCCGATGAGCTACGCCCAGGACGTCGACGTGCTCGCCAGTCATTCGATGCTGCTGGCGATCCCGGCATTCGTGCCCGCGCTGGCGGTGGTCGGCGTCATCGTCGGTATAGCTATGCGCGATCGGCGGGCCGAGCGGCGCGAGGCCGAGCAGTCGGGCAGCGATGCCGCGGTAGCCGATCCGCTCGATCGGGAGGAGAACCGATGATCCGGGCAGTCCGAACCGGTGTCTGTGCCGCCTTGCTCGTTGTGCCGGGGATGGTGACCGCGTGCGGCTCGTCGGTCGATTCGCCGGCCGCGCGAACCTCGGCGAGTGTGTCGGTCGACGTCTCCGCCGAGGTCACCATCGCGGTGCGAATCGCGGGCGGGTCGGTCACGCCGACGAACATCAGGACCGAGGCGAGGCAGTTCCAGCCGATCGTGATCAAGGTGGACAGCGACGCGGCCGACGAACTGCACGTGCACTCCGAGCCGAGCCAGACCTTCGCGGTCGAACCGGAGGCGGGGCAGGAGTTCCGGTTCATCGTCACCGTGCCGGGGCGGGTCGATGTCGAACTCCATCACGCCGGTAAGACGGTGACCACGCTGCTGATCCGGCAGTGACCCGGTCGCTCGCGCATGGGCTCAACGGGTCGGCGGATCTGCCGATTCCGCTGACCTACGCGCTGATCGGCGCGGCGTGGGCGTTGACGTTCTCGTTCGCGATACTGCTGGTGGCCTGGCGGCGGCCACGGTTGGATCCGGACTCGCCCGGACTGTTGTTGCCGTCCGGTTTGCGGGCGGTGATCGATTCCCGGGCGGTGCGCATCATGCTCGCGCTGGTGGGCGTCGGGGCCGCGGTTGTGGTCGGCCTGGTCCTTGTGCTCGGATCCGCTTCGCCGCAACGTAATCCGATCCCCGGGGTGTTCTATATCTACCTCTGGGTCGGAGTGATGCTTGCTTCGCTGATGGTCGGTCCGGTCTGGAAGATCGTCTCGCCGATGCGGGCGCTGCATCGGTTCGGCTGCTTCGTGCTGCGCCGCAATCCCGAAGACGGCGTTCGCGAGTACCCGTCCGGCTGGGGGTGCAGGCCGGCGGTGCTGGGCCTGTTCGCCTTCGTATGGCTCGAACTCGCGTCGCCTGATCCGGGTTCCGTTGCGGCGGTGGGCTATTGGCTGCTCGGGTATCTGGTGGTGACGCTGACCGGTCTGGCGTTGTTCGGAACGACCTGGGCCGAGCGCGGCGACCCCTTCGAGGTGTACAGCAGTCTGCTGGCGCGACTCAGCCCCCTCGGCCGCCGCCCTTCGGGTGAGTTGGTGCTGCGCGCACCGCTGCACAATCTGGCGGGGACGCCGGTGCTGCCCGGATCGGTGGCGCTCGCGGCGACGCTGCTCGGCTCCACCGCCTTCGACAGTCTTTCCGCGCTACCCGGTTGGCGGAATCTCGTCGATTCGCTCGGCGGCGGTTCGGTTCTCGGCGCGACGCTGGTCCGCAGCGTCGGCCTGTTCACCGTCATCCTGATCGTCGGCACGGTCTTCACGATCGCCGCGCGGGCGACCGGTGGTCTCGATCGCGACGAACGAGCCGCGCTCCCAGGGCTATTGGCGCACAGCGTCACGCCGATCATCGCCGGTTACATCGTCGCGCACTATCTGACCTTCCTGGTGGAGAAGGGGCAGTCCACGTTGTTGCTGTTCGCCGATCCGTTCCAATGCGGTTGGGACATCGGCGGATTGGCGCACTACCAAGTGCAGTACGTGCTGTCCGACCATCCGACGGTGCTCGCCACCACGAAGGTGCTCGCCGTGCTCACCGGCCACGTCCTCGGCGTGACCGCCGCCCACGACAAGTGCTTACGGCTCCTGCCGCCCGCCCATCGCGCCACCGGCCAGCTGGCACTCATGCTGGCGATGGTCGGCTACACCTTCACCGGCCTGTACCTGCTGTTCGGCGGCTGATCACCCGGGAACGTACGGTTCACCGTCGGCCTTCGGCGGCCGCACCTGCCCGACCGCGCCCGCCACGGCGATCACCGTCAGCAGGTACGGCGTCATCTGCAGCACCTCGGTCGGAATCGGCGTCGCGAGCACCTGCAACTGACCCTGCAGGGCCTTGGTGAAACCGAAAAACAGTGCCGCGCAGGTCGCGCCGAGCGGATGCCAGCGACCCATGATCACCGCGGCCAGCGCGATGAACCCGTTGCCCGCGGTCATCTCCTTGGTGAAACCGCCGGTGGAGCCGATGGTGAAGTACGCGCCGCCGAGCCCGGCGATCGCCCCCGCGAGCAGCACGGCCTGGTATCGGACGCGCAGCACCTTGATCCCGACGGTCGCGGCGGCGCGCGGATGCTCGCCGACCGCCCGCACCCGCAGTCCCCACCGCGTCCGGTACAACACGAACGCGAGCACGACGACCGCGACGACCATCGCGTACACCAGCGCGGTCTGATCGAACACCGTCGGCCCGATGATCGGGATCGAGGACAGCACCGGAATCGCCAGCGGCTGCATGGTTCCCGGATTGTTGAACCGGGCCGGGCCGTCGGTCAGATTGGTGAACTGGTCGAACAGGAAGCCGGTGATGCCGGTCGCGAACACCACCAGCACGACGCCGAGCACGATCTGATTCACCAGATAGCGGATGGAGAACACCGCGAGCAGCCAGGCGACGAACACGCCCGCCACCACCGCGGCCACCGCGCCGACGAAGAAGCTGCCGCTGACCGTCGCGATGATCGCGGCCGCGAACGCGCCGGCCAGCAGCTGACCCTCGATGGCGATATTGATGACGCCCGCGCGTTCACAGAGCACGCCCGCGAGCGCGCCGAGGATCAGCGGCGTCGACAGGGCGAGGGTGCCTTGAATCTGGTTGGTGAGCGGGAAGATCTTGCCCGAGGCGGCCCAGCACACGAACGTCACCACGAACGCGATGCCGAACACGGTGAACAGCACGGCCGCCCACCGCCCGGTCAGGCCGCGCCACAGATGGGCGATCGCAATCGCGAGGGTGAGCACCGACAGCAGCAACGCCGCGGGCTTCGCGGGCACGTCGAGATCGGACGGACCCGCGGCATCCGGTGCGCCCAAACGGAAGTCGACGGTGCCCGACTTGGTGAACACCGCGAGACCGACCGCGGTGACCGCCAGGATCAACAGCAAGATCCCGAGGCGGAGCCGTTGCTGATGCTTCTCCGGCGATTCGAGCCCGCGGGCGGCACCGGTCGTGGTCGTCACCATCAGTTCCACCCCTTCGCGAGGACCGCGTCCGCGCGCTCGGCCCGGATCCGGAAGACGGTGCGCACCAACGCCGGCGCCGCGACCAGCACGACGATCACCGCCTGCAACACGGTCACCAGGGTGAGCGGGGTGCCGGTCGCCGCCTGCATCTCATTGCCGCCCGCGTTCAGCGCGCCGAACAGCAGCGCCGCGTACACCGTGCCGATCGGACTACCCCGGCCGAGCAGCGCGACGGTGATGCCGTCGAAGCCGAAGGAGCCGGCGATGCCGTTGGTCAACGGGAGATCGGTGCCGAGCACCTGCTGCGCACCGGCGAGCCCGGCGAGCCCGCCCGCGATGAGCATGGCCAGCACATACGCGCGGCCGACGTTCATGCCTGCCGTGCGCGCCGCATCGGGATTGGCCCCGACCGCGCGCAACTGGAAGCCCAGCGTCGATCGGGACAGCAGCCACCACACGAACCCGGCCGCGGCGAGGGCGACCAGCAGGCCGAGATGCAGCCGGGTGTCGCCGAATCGGGGGAACTGCGCGGTCTCGTCGACCACCGGGCTGATCGGCTCGTTGCGGCCCGGCCGCTGCAACCACGAGGTGGTGAGCAGCCAGGTGAGCGCGTAGAGCGCGACGTAGTTGCCCATGATCGTCGAGATGACCTCGTGCGCGCCGGTGCGCGCCTTCAACAGCCCGACGATCCCGCCCCACAGCGCGCCACCTACGACCCCGGCCACCAGCGCGACCACCACATGCAGCACCGGCGGCAGATGCACCGCGAAACCGACCCAGCCGGCGAACAGCGCACCGGCGATGAGCTGACCCTGCGCTCCGATATTGAACAGGCCGGTGCGGAACGCGAGCGTGACCGCCAGCCCGGTGCAGATCAACGGTGTTGCCGCGACCAAGGTTTCGGCGATCTGATGCTTGCCGCCGAACGCGCCGAGGAACAGCGCCCTATACGTGTCGCCCACCGCGGTGGCCGCCGCCGACACCGTATCCATCGGCCGCGCAAAGAAATAGCCGAACGCGCCCGTCACGTTCGGATCGCTGACGATGATGAGCAGCGCGCCGACCACGAGCGCGAGCACCACGGCCAGCGCGCTGACGATCAGTTCGCGCACCCAGGGCCGGTTCAGCCCACCCGCCGCCCGGCCGCCACCCCGCATCGAATCGCTCCGCGATGCCTCAGCCACTGTGACTCCCCGGATGCGCCCCGGCCATCATCAGGCCGAGCTGGTCACGCGGGGTGTCCGGGCCGACGATGCCGACGACCCGGCCGCGGTACATGACGATGATGCGGTCCGAGAGCGCGTAGATCTCGTCCAGCTCGGTCGAGACGATCAGCACCGCGGTGCCCTGATCCCGTTCGCGGACAATGCGTTTGTGCACGAACTCGATCGACCCGACGTCGAGGCCGCGGGTGGGCTGGCCGGCGATCAGCACCTCCAGCGGACGGGACAGTTCCCGGGCCAGCACGACCTTCTGCTGATTGCCGCCGGACAGGGTGCTCACCGGGTCCGCGATGGAGCGGGTGCGGATGTCGAACTCCTCGATCCGTTGTGCGGCATTGCGTTTCACTGCCGACGGGGACAGCACGCCGTGCCGGGAGAACTCGGGCCGATCGATCAGATCCAGCACCAGGTTCTCGGCGACGCTGAACGTGCCGATGCAGCCGTCGTGCGAACGATCCTCGGGCACATAGCCGATGCCCGCGTCCAGATGCTGGCGCGGCGACCGGCCGACCACCTCCCAGCCGCCGACCGTGATCGCGCCCGCCACCGGCGTCCGCAACCCGAGCAGCGCGCTGACCAGTTCGGACTGGCCGTTGCCGACAACGCCGGCGATGCCGACGATCTCGCCGCCGTCGACCCGGAAGGACACCTTGTCGACCACCACCGATCCGGCCGCGTCCACCACGGTCAGATCGGTGACGACCAGGGTGGGCCCGGTCGGCGCGGCGGGGGTCTTGGCCACCACGAGCTCGACCGACCGGCCGACCATCAGTTCCGCGAGTTCGGCTTCGGGAGTGGCGGGTTCGACGGTTCCGACCACCGCGCCGCGGCGGATGACGGTGATCCGGTCGGCGATCCGGGTGACCTCCTTGAGCTTGTGCGTGATGAAGATGATCGACGTGCCGTTCGCGGCGATGGAGCGCAGCACCTCGATCAGTTCGTCGATCTCCTGCGGGGTGAGCACTGCGGTCGGCTCGTCCAGGATCAGCACCTCGACGTTGTTGGCCAACGCCTTCAGGATCTCCACCCGCTGTTGCTCGCCCACCGAGAGATCGGCCACCAGTGCGTCCGGATCCACCGGAAACCCGTAGCGCTGCGACAACTCTCGCACCTGGGTACGCGCCGCGGCGCGATCCAGCACCGCGAATCCCTTGGTCGGTTCCCGGCCGAGGATGATGTTCTCCGCGACGCTGAACACCGGCACCAGCATGAAATGCTGGTGCACCATGCCGATTCCGGCGGCGATGGCGTCGCTGGGCGACAGGCAGGTGACCGCCTTGCCGTCCAGCAGGATCTCGCCGTCGTCGGGCTGGAGCAGCCCGTAGAGCATGTTCATCAGCGTGCTCTTGCCCGCGCCGTTTTCGCCGAGCAGGCAATGGATTTCGCCCGGCTCGACCACCAGGTCGATATGGTCGTTCGCCAGTAAGGCGCCGAATCGTTTGGTCAGACCGCGTAATTCGAGCCGCATATCGCTCCCGTGTGACGGCCGCGGCTCACTTGGCTGCGGGCTGGGCCTTCGACGTGAGGGTGATCTTTCCGCTCGCGATATCCGCGGTGAGCGCGGTGATCTCGGCCTTCAGCTCGGCCGGGATCACCGCGTCGAACTCGTGGTACGGGGCGAGACTGACGCCCTTGTTCGCCAGCGTGCCGACGTAGGCCTGGTTGCTGAACTGCTTGTTGTAGGCGTCGGTGATCGACTTCGTCACCGCGACGTCCATCAACTTCTCCACGCTGCTCAGCAGGGACGAACAGTATTCGGCGGCGCTCACGCAGCCGTCGGTGTCGACCCAGATCGCGGTGACCTTGCCGCCGGAGGAGTGCGCCGCCTCCAGCGCGCCCAGGCCCGCCGGACCGGCCACCGGGAGAATGATGTCGGCGCCCTGGCTGATCAGATCGTTGGCCTTGGTCTTGCCGATGTTCTTGTCCTGGAAGTCATTGGTGATGACGCCCTGCTGGGTGGCCTCGTCCCAGCCGAGCAGCTGGACCTGCTTGCCCTTGGCCTTGTTGTAGTACGCGATGCCCTCGGCGAAGCCGTCCATGAAGATGGCGACGGTGGGAATGTTGATCCCGCCGAACGTGCCGACCTTGCCGGTCTTCGTCTGCGCCGCGGCCAGATAGCCGGCCAGGAACGACGGCTGGGCCGAGTTGAAGGTCAGGCCTTGCAGGTTCGGCAGCGGCGGGTTCTTCGCGGTGTCGGTGTAGGCGTAGTCGACGATGGCGAAGTTGATGTCCGGGTTGGCCTTCGCCGCGGCGTAGGTGGCGTCGCCCTGCTTGAAGCCGATCGTGACGATGATGTTGCACTTCTGCCGGACCATCGTGTTGATGTTGGTCGGATAGTCGTTGTCCGACTTCGACTCCAGCTGGGCCTTCGAGATGCCGAGTGCGGCGACCGCGTCCGTGACCCCCTTGAAGGAGGTCTGGTTGAATGACTTGTCGTCGAACCGGCCGGAGTCCGACACCATGCAGGCCTTGAAGTCCTTGGCGCCCGCGTCGCCGTTCTTGCCCTGCTCGGACGGCGGACTACCGCACGCCGCCACGGTCAGCACGAGCACACCGGCAGCGGTGAGGGTCTGCGACAACCTACCCATTTTTGCCTCCTGAAACGCGATACCCCGCAACCCAACTCACCGAACCTGCCGAGAGAGTGCAGTGGTGGAGGGGAGTTTAAGACGCGGAACCGATCTTGGCTCGGTTTCCGCGTCATCGGGACAATCGGGACAGGGCTAGTCGCTCGCGAGGGCCGAACGCAGGATCAGGACGGTGACCTCGCTGGGGGCGAAGACGCGCAGTTGGGGACCCCAGAAGCCGGTGCCGCGGCTGGTGTAGAGCTGGGTGTGCTCGCCGTGGCGGCTGAGTCCGGCGACGACGGGCTGGTCGAGACGGACCAGGTAGTGGAAGGGCCAGATCTGGCCGCCGTGGGTGTGGCCGGAGATCTGGAGCGCGACGCCTGCGGCCGCGGCGGCGGTGATCTGCTTGGGCTGGTGGGCCAGCAGGACGACCGGCAGCCGCGGGTCGGCGCCGGCCAGGGCGGTGGGCAGGTCGGGTCCGTGGCCGGGCAGGCCGACGCCGGTGGGGTCGTCGATGCCGGCGATGATCAGCCGGTCGCCGCCGCGGGTCACCGTCTGGTGCTGGTTGTGCAGCGGCTGCCAGCCGATCGAGGCCATGTGGTCGATCCAGCCCTGGGCGTCGCCGAAGTACTCGTGGTTGCCGGTGATGTAGAACCGGCCGAGCGCGGCCTCGACCTTGCCGAGCGGGTCGACCTGCGGGTGTCGCTTCGCCACCGAACCGTCCGCGAGATCGCCTGCGTGGCAGGCGATGTCGGGGCGCTGCTGGTTGACGACCGCGACCACCTTCTCCGACCAGCGCAGCCGGTCCAGTGCGGCGAAGTGGGTGTCGGTGACGACCACCATGCGCAGTCCGTCGAGGCCCCGGCCGAGGCCGGGGATGGACACCTCGACCGTGCGCACCCGGGGCACGCGCCGCGCCTCGACGATGCCCCAGGCCACCAGGGCGATCGATACCGCGAGCACGCCGATGGCGACGATGCGCGAGCGGTCCGGATCGTGCACGCCGCCGACGGCCAGGCCCAGTCCGGCGATGTTGCCGATCACCGACCAGCTGAACACCACCCACGCGATGCCGAGCAGCGTGTCGCCGACGATGGACGCGGCATCCGATTGCGCGGGGCCGTGGCCGAGGAACATCGACGCGGGCAGTGCGAGGAAGGTCAGCGCGAATACCGCGGTGCCGAGCCAGAACAGCGGGCCCGCGCCCTCGGTGGGCGCGCCGACCAAGGTCCACCACGGGACCAGGAACAGGATGGCGGGGATCGCCAGGAACAGGGCAACGCGGGGCACGTATTTCAAGAGACCATCCTCGTCGGCGCGGGTGTGCTTCGCGCGGTCCCTCCGCCCGGCGCGGGCGCTCTCGACGATAACAGCGCCGACGGGGCTGCTCGGCGGCGAACCACACCGCACGGTCTGTGCGATGTGGTTCGGGTCGATTCGGGTCGGGTCAGCAGGAGCCGCTGCCGCTACCTCCCGTGCCGGGTGCGCCTGCGACCAGGCCCGCCCCGCCGCTGCCGCCGTTGCCACAGGCGCCGAGCACGCCGGTGCCGGTCTTGGCCCCGCCGTTGCCGCCACCGCCGCCGGCCCCGCCGGTCCCGAGGACGCCGCTGCCGCCGTTGCCGCCGCGGGCGCCCGCGCCGCCGTTGTTGTTTGTGCCGGAGGCGTTGCCGCCGTTGCCTGCCTTGCCGCCGCGGCCGCCGGTATCGACGGAGACAGCGTTACCGCCGAGGCCGCCCGCGCCGCCGGCCGCGCCTGCCGTGCCGGATCCGCCGGTAGCGCCCGCGCCGCCGTTGCCGCCCGCGCCGCCTGCCCCGCCGGAGCCGCCATTGGGTCCGCCGAGCCCGCCGAGGCCACCGGTTCCGCCGGAACCCATGACGCCGAGTCCGCCGCTGCCGCCGATACCGCCCGCGCCGCCCGCGCCGCCGCCGAAGCCCGCGCCGCCGTTACCGCCGGTGCCGCCCGGACAGTTCGCGGTGCCGGGGCTGCCGTTGCCGCCGACGCCGCCGGCCGGCATGGAGGCCGTGCCGTCCGCGCCGTTTGCGCCGTTCATGGCGTTGCAGACGGCGAAAGCCGGTGGGGCGATGGCGATCATGGCGCCGGTGGTCAGGATGATGCCGCCGAAGAGCGCGGCGATGCGAGTGCGTGCTGTGCGATTGTTGGTCATGATATTTCTCCTATGGAAATGATGCGCTGAGGTCGAGATGAAATCGGCCTTGGATGGCGCGCGTTCTCGATTTCTCCGCTTCGGCGCGAAGTGAGGTGAATGCGCGGCGCGTCACGGCGCATTCACCGGCCCGCCGTCAATGGACGAGTCAATTACTCGCCGGTTTCGTCAGCGATGTGTTCGGGCTGGAACTGCGCGGTGGACGTGGCTGTCGCAGAGTGTGGGCTGTCGAGTGTAATCCGTTGCTGCCGAGGCTGTTACGGATGACCGCAGCGCGTGGTCATCATCGCTTGGGAACGCTTCGGCGTCGGAAAAGAAGCACTGACATCTGCGAACATTCATCCATGCTTTGACTCATCTGCCAGCAGTGGACATCGGTCTGATGTCGCCATGGGCTGGAGCAGCAAATTCAGCCTACGCCATTTCGGCGTCGATTACTACGAAGGTCATGTCATGTAAAGCGGTTTATGGATTTTCACATTTACATTTTCCGGAAATGGATAGAATATTGCTTCCGGCGTCGGCAAATTCGGGCCGGTGAATCCGGTTTGGGGGATGGTCAGCGCCAGCCGCCGCCGGACACCGGGACGTTGATCCAGCTCGGGGCCGTCGGATCTAGCTCGATGTGTTCGGGGCGTAGTTCGGTGGCAAGTGCCGCGCGCGCCGATGGGAGGTAGCGGTCGTGTTGTAGGCCGAAGACGTCGACGCGGAGGCGATGACCGGGGGCGAGGACCGCGTCGGTGTTGTCGATCGGGATGTCCAGCACGGTGGGTTGTCCGGGGACGACCGGCGTCGGCGGGGTCTCGATGCCGAGCAGGTAGGGGGTGGTGTAGACGCCGTTGCCGGACTTGCCGCTGCGCGAATCGTCCACGGCGCGTTCGGAAGACAGCACCGCGCCCGCGGCGATCTTCTGCGAGCGGCCGTCCGGGGCGACGTCGGTGACGGTGATGCCCCAGTAGCCCTCCGGCGCGTCGGTGATCGTGGTGAGGTGCACCGCCATCGGGCCGGACAGGACGGTCGGCTCGGTCACCGGATCGGTGGTGAAGGTGGCCGCTTCCCCCTCGGCGAATCGGTTGTCCCGGGTGCAGCCGGGGCCGAACACCGACCCGGCGCCGCCGGTGGCTTGGGCGTCGGCGAGTGAGCAGAGCGCGCGCAAACCGGGCGCGACAGTGAAACGTCCCGGCGTGACACCGGGATTCGGCGTCAGGCTACCGTCGGCGACGGCGTGCGCGGCCGTGCCGGACGGTTGGGCCGACAGGTACAGCTGCTGGTACTCCGAGCCCGCCCGTGGGTACTGGTCCGCCGCGACCCAGCCGGCGCCGAAGCTGTTCAGGGTGACCGTGGGATACCGGTCTATGCCGTTGTCGAGGTCTTTCAGCCAGCGATCGAACCAGGCGCGTTGCAGGACATTCAGCCGTGGCGGGGTGCCGGGCTTGCCGAGGCCGACCCCGGCGTTGATGTGAAAGGCCTGATCCATCATCAGTTTTCGCTTGGCGGTCGGCACGGTCATGCCGTTGTAGAACGCGGGTCCGGCGCGGTCGAAGATGTCGTTCCAGCTGGCGTAGATGAACGTCGCGGCGGTGGCCTGCTCCGGGGTCGAGCTGCGGTCGGCCCAGGTCGCGCCCTCGTTGATCGGATCGCCGAGCAGCGCGAGTTGCAGGTAGTCGATGAGGGGAGTTGCCGCGTCGCCCAAGCGATCTCGCAGCCACTGGAGGTCGAGTCCGGTGGTCAGCAGATCGGCAAGCGGCGGAATCAGCCGTCCGCCTGCGGCTCCTACCTTGTACGCCGGGACATAACCGTTGGACAGTGTGCCGCCGTTGGTCGCGAAGCGTCGCGAGAGCTGGTCGGCGCCGTACACGTCGAAGACCGCCGCCAGGCCTGGGATCGCGTTGCCTGCCGCTTGAAAGGTGTTGGTGGCCAGGTACGACGTGCCGACCATGCCTGCCAGGCCGTTCGACCAGGGCTGCGCGGCGGCCCAGGACAGCACCTCGGCCGTGTCCTGCTGCTCGCGTTCGCTGAACGAATCCATCCGGCCCTGGGAGGCGCCGGTGCCTCGAACATCCACCAGCACCTGGACATAGCCGTTCTGCACGAGATCGCGGTTCACACTTGCGGATTCGATCGCGCCGCTGTTGAGGGCGTCGGTCAGCGCGTCGATGCCCTCCAGGGGAGTGCCCGAAAGATCCA
This sequence comes from Nocardia sp. NPDC051756, assembly GCF_040681495.1. Lineage (NCBI taxonomy): Bacteria > Bacillati > Actinomycetota > Actinomycetes > Mycobacteriales > Nocardiaceae > Nocardia > Nocardia sp. NPDC051756. The sequence continues at coordinate 354,560 of NZ_JBFAYV010000001.1, forward strand.
CCGTGGCAACGAGTTCGCGGAGCATGGGCGCGATGACCGGCAGGTTGGCGGCGATGTCGCCCAGGTAGTGGCCGAGCTTGCTGTACGGCGTGAACACGAAGACGACCGGGAGTTCCGCGTCGATCGCCCGTCCGCCGGCGTCGGCGGGGCGATACACGTCGGCGCGCAGGGTAATTCCGTCGCTCATCGGCACCCGTACGTCGCGCTCGACGGTCATTTGCGGGTAGAGATCCGGCCCGTCCACGGACCGGGCCCAGTTCTGGGCTTCGGCGCCGCCGGTCAGCGGGAGGTCCTCGGGAAGCGCCGTGCCGTGTCCCGCGCCGCCGACCGCCCCTGCGGTCAGCAAGGTGACGGTCATCAGGAGCGCCTGTACGACAGGCGATTTGCGGCGGGGCCATGCTCTGGTGCCAGGTGTCAGCGTCCTCATCGGATGGCCTTCCGTTCGTTCCTGATCCTGCAACCAGGATAGGGAACGGTTATTCTCTAAATGGGTGTTTCGGCGATTGCCGGGAATGTTGTTCGCGTGCACAAAGAGACGCGTCGGCAATCGGTTCGGTGCACATTTTTAGTCTGGCGCAATAGGTCTCGGCGTTGCCGGATGTCCGGATGGTTAACGGGGAGTGGTCGGCGCGGCGCTCTTCTGTGACAACTATTACCGAGCGGGCGACCCCTTTCTTGTTGACACACCATAAATCACGGCCATAGCGTGACGCTCTATTGCTTTCTCGCGGACGAGGTATCGGTACGATGAATGTTCGACCAGCTGTGCTACCGCGCCTGTCCAGAATTGTTCTCGGAGTGGCTGTTTCGGTGTGGATGCTGAACGTTGTCATGGTGTCGGCCAACGCCGACCCTGATGCGCAGGATCTGGACACTCTGTTCGGTGGGATGGGGTCCCACCAGGTGATTCAGACCGCCGCGACGGTGGACTGCCCCGGACCTGGGGCGCTGAGCGGTGAGAACATGGTCGTTCCGCGCCGCTGTCAGGGCACATTCCCGTTCGGATTCGGATCGCCGGTCGGAGTTCAGTATTACTATCCGGCGGATATCGATCGGTCGGGTAAAGCCCCGGCGGTCGTCTTCACTCCAGGAATCCTGGCCGATCCAGGGTTCTACGACGCGATGTTCAAGCAGTGGGCCAGTTACGGATTCATCGTGGCGGTGTCCTTCGATTACGTCAACACATTGTCGGAAATGCAATTCGTCGGTATCGGTGGGTTGAAAGAGCGTGACCTGGATCCGGGCTCACCCCTGGCGGGGAAGGTCGATTTCAGTCGAATCGTGTTGGCCGGTCAGTCGGCGGGCGGCGGCAGCGCATTGCTCGCTGCGAATATTGCGCCGCGATTCCGCGCGCTCGACCCCACCTTCCGCGTGGTCGGCTCGCTGGCCCTGGAGCCAGGTCCGTTGGCGCCCACCGACTTCGTGCCCACACCGACGCTGATCATTCAGAACGCCAGGGACTCGGTGGTGCCCGCAGGCTGGTGGGTGGACTGGTACCAGTACCCGGGACTGAACGAAGCGCCCGCCTACGTGGCCACCCGTAAAGCGGTGACGCACACCGACGTAGAGAACGCGCTGCTCGCCCTGAACGGTGAACACAGCCTCGCGCTGGCCTGGCTCCTGACCATCGGCATGGGAGATCCGGTGGCAAGTCATTTCTTCGTCGGCCAGGACTGGAAGCTGCCGGGCGAGCCGAACTACGCGAACGTCCGGCGCAATCCGAAGGCGGACCGATGGTAGTTGGGAGAGGTACGGCGATGAGAGACACAGTGATTCGAGTTCTGGCGGTGCTGAGCATCGCTGCCGCCTCGGGTATCGCGGCGCTGGCCATCCCGGCCGGCGCGGAAACCTCCGTCGGCCCATTCACGATCGCGGGGCCGATCGAGCAGACCTTCCGCGAAACCGGCGGCCAACGGGCCTGGGGCGCACCGCTCGACGACGCCCGCGGCACCGCCGACGGCGGGCAGTTCCAGCGGTTCGAACGCGGTGTCTTCTACACCGAACCGAACGTCAACGGCGGCAAGGCCTATGCGGTGAACGGACCGATCCTCGCGAAATGGGGCGAACTCGGCTGGGAGCGTGGCGCTCTCGGCTATCCGACCAGCAACGTCTACCACCTGTCGACCGGAGGCTTCGCCATCCCGTTGATCGGCTACTTCGGCGACACCCCCGGCCGGTGGAGCAAGTTCCAGCACGGCGTGATCTATTGGACCGAAGCCACCGGCGCGCACCCGGTCTCCGGAGCCGTGTACGACATCTGGAGCAAGACCGGATACGAAAGCGGCGCTTACGGATACCCGGTCGATGACGAGTATCAGCTCGCCGATGGCGGTGTGGCGCAGCATTTCCAGCGCGGAATCATCACTGCCGAGCCATAGTCCGGGTCATCAGCGCGTCAGCCGCGCGCCCCACCTGGTCTGCACGGTAGCTCCCGGAGTCAGCCGGATCAGGCCGTCGCCGCTCTGAAACGCGTTGGGCGGGCAGGTCATCGGCTCGGCGGCGAGGCTCGTTCGCTGCCGCGACGGGGCGAGGGTGTCGGCGGTGAACAGCTGGAGCACCGGATAGGAGTCGTCGACCCACAGCTCGGCCACCGCGCCGTCCGTGCCCCGCAACCGGACCCAGGCCCGGCCCTCGTCGTCACGGGCGAGATCGGTAAAAGGATGGTCCATCGTCAACTCGCCCAACGGCTTCGGCGTGGCGAAGTCGAACGGCGTGCCGGGCACGGATTCGGTGCCGATCGGGAGTTGCCGCTCCGGATCGGTGCGGATCCGCGTCGCGGCGTCGAAGTGCAGGACCGCGGCATCGATGCGGCCCTCGCCCGGGGAGAGATAGGGATGGTGGCCGCAGCCGTACGGCGCCTCGGTATCGCCGAGGTTGGTCGCGGTGGTGGTGACCGTCAGACCGGCGTCGGACAGCGCGTAACAGATGGCGACGTCGAGATAGAACGGGTAGCCCTTGCGCGGGTGCAACGTGGTCCGCATGGTGACCTCGTTCGGCTGCGCGTCGGTCGCCCGCCACGGCCGCCAGCGCAGCAGCCCATGAATAGCTGTGTGCTTCGCCGGCTCGGTCAGCGCGAGCTGATGCTCGACGCCGTTGAAGCGATACTTGCCGTCCGCCAACCGATTCGGCCACGGAATCAACGCCGCGCCGCGTCCGCTGTCGGCCATCATCTGCACGTCGTACGGTTCTAGCACGTCCCGGCCACCCACCCGGAACTCCCGGATGCCGCCGCCGACCTCGACGATCACGGCCCGCTGGTCGCCGTGGCTGATCGAGAACTGCTGTCCGGACGGTGGCGGAGTCATAACCGTCGACGCTACCGTCGCCCGCTCGGCCGCCCTCGGCCACCGTGCTGTTCTACCGGATCCGCCGCCGGCCCGGAGTTTGCTGAGAAGTTCCGGAGCGCCGCCGGAGGATGTCGATGCGCCAATGGAAGTTGTGTCTTCTCAATGCTTTTCGTGAATGCTACGGTCCTTCGTTGCGGGTGTGTGGTGCTCCCGTTATCCGCAGGGGAGCTCAATGGGCGACATCTTGAAGGCCGATCTCGACGCGCTGCGCGGACTCGGCAAGGCCCTCACCGGACGCGCGACGACCATCGCCGGCATCAAGATCGGCGAGCAGACGACGATGCCGGATTCGCCGGTCCAGCAGGCCATGGCAAGCGTGGGACCGGCCGCGCTCGCGGCGTTCGGCGCGGTCGGGAGCAATCTCGAACACATGGCGGCGGTCACCAACTCCGGGGTGAAGGCCTACAGCGACGTCGAGCACTTCTTCGTCGAGCAGTTCGGCAAGATCGTCCCGCCGCGTCCGCACCGGGGGCAGGAATGACGACGACGATCAGTCACGTGCGCAAATGCGTGCCCGCCACGATGGTCACCTACGGCACCCAACTCGCCACCCGCACCGGCGATTTCGTGCGCCAGGTCGAGGGCATGGGCCGCGACGTGGACGCCGTGGCCGACGGCTGGAAAGGTGAAGCCGCCTCGGCGGCGGCGGTGCGCGCGGTCGGCGAGAAGCTGTCGGGCAACTACATCGACGAGGTGGCCGGCCGGATCGCGCAGTACTTCGCGTCCTTCGGCCTGCAACTGGACCTCACCAAGACCTCGTTGCTGACCATCGTGGACAACGAGGCGGCCGCCGCGGGCATGAAGGTCGCGGACAACGGCACGGTCACCGCGCCCAAGTATCCTGGCAGCCCGTTCCTCGCGAGCATCATGCAGACGAAACTCGACAACCAGGCCACCGCGTTCCAGACCAGGATCCAGGCCCTGCTGAAGGCCTTCGCCGAGGACGAGGACAAGGCGGCCGGATCCATCAACAAGGGGGTGGAAGGCCTGCAAACCCTGGCGAAGACCCCGGGCGCGCCGATGCCGCAGCTGCCCCCGCTGGAGCCCCTGCATTCGACCGACGGCCGGTACGAGATCGGGCCGCCGCACGCGCCGAACCTCCCGCACGACGACACCTTCCTCTACAACACCAAGGAAGGCGGCTTCGATGACTGGCTGAACAAGCAGAAGTGGCAGGCGAAACTGGCCGCGGGCGAGGCGTTCACCGGCCTCGACGACGCCACCTCGCTGTACCGGCACTACTGGGACAACGACGGCAAGCCGATGAAGTTCGACTACGACGAGGCCTACAACGAGGACCCGTCGATCAAGCAGGCGGTGGACTACGAGATCGGCCGGTCCGCGGCGGCCGCCGACCAGTTCGTCCGGGCCGGCAACAAGAACTTCCAGATGAACGGCAAGCCGATCGGCGTCGGCAGCGATCCCAACGCGCCGTACCCGAAGACCGAGAACTGGCAGAAGGCCGTCGGCGGCTACCAGCAGTACAGCCATTCGAATGTCCGGGTCGAGGGCAATCGCGTGATCATGGACGTCACGGTGGAGGCCCAGGACTACTACAACTTCGACAAGGGCAAGTCCGACATCGGCACCGGCGCCTCGGACGCCGAGAACGGCCGGTTCGCCGAGATCGGCTGGGCGAAGCCGTTCGAATCGCACGGCAGCCTCACCCGGACCGTGTCCTGGGAGGTCGGGCACCCGCCGTCGAGCGCGACCGTGGACAGCGGCTCGGATCCGGAACGCAATCCCGGGCGCGAGGATCGCTCCGACAACCGGTACTCCGGCGACGGCAAGCGGCTCCCGGACAACGACCGCGACACCGGCCGGGCGCGGCCGAAATAATGACGCCCACAAGAACTTTGGTCAGCGCGGCCGTCTCGGCCGCGGTACTCGCGGTGGTCGGTTGCAGCTCGCCGTCGCCCGACCCCGCCCGCCAGGAAAGGACCAGCCAGGTGGCCGACGCCGTCCGCTCCGACCCCGAAACCTTGATCAAGTACTTCCCGCTCATCGGGCACCCGACGTCCGTCTCGTGGATCGGCTGGAACAACTCCTCCGGCGTTCCGGGCCCGACGATCTATTGGGTCGACGCGATAGTGGAACTCGAGCCCGCGACCGCCGCGGACCTGCGCAGCCGGTACGCGCCCACCGAGTCCGTCGCCGCGCCGACGCTCAAAGACGGCCTGCAACAAGCGGTTCCGGCCGCGACCTACGCCACCGGAGCGCAATTCGACGCCGCGCTCGGCGGTTCGGCAGAGTGGGGCGGCACGGCGCGCGGATACCTGCACCCGGATCGGCCGCTGCTGGTCTTCCAGGCATCGGCCGGCGGTTGATCATGGATCCTTCGCACGACGAGCTGGGCCTGAAAGTCCAGCGCGCCCAACACGAATTGGCCCAGATCCGCGGTGTCGGCAAGGTCGACGGCGTCCGCGTCGAGGTCGACGCCGAGAACCGCCTCGTCTCGCTCAGCGTGCCGAACGCCGAGCGCATCATCGCCGCCTACGACGCCGCCGTCCTGGACATGCAGCCGCACATCGAAGAAGCCATGCGCGAACTCACCGAGGACCCCCAGGTGAGCTCCGCCCGAATCTTTGCCGACGCCAATTCCGCCCGCCTGGAGGCCGAACGCCGCGAACAGGAGGCCCACTCCACCGGCAGCGCTCTCTTCGATTCGGGCTGGTGATCCGGCGGCCGCGTTCTCGGCAGATAAGGCCCAGGTCATCGCGTGTGGCATAGTGTCAACAACGTAGGTCTACACTCGCGGCCTGCCGACGACGCCGACGGAACGAGGCCTACCGGTATGACCGAGCCCCCTGCAAAGCGCGGTAATTCTCGATCGCGGAACGACGGTGCGGCCGCGGGCCGGGGCGAGAGTCCGGTTACCCGGGCGGCCGTGCTGGATGCGGCGTTGGAGATCATCGACGGGGATGGGGTCGACGGGTTGTCGATGCGGCGGCTGGCCGATGCGGTCGGGCGGGATCCGATGGTGATCTATCGGCATGTGCCGAACAAGGCCGCGGTGCTGGACGGGGTCGCGGAGATCGTGTTCGCGCAGCTGTCGGTCGATGCGACCGACAGCGACTGGCAGCATCAACTGCGGGTGGTGGCGCGGGACTTCCGTGGGCTGGCGCTGACGCATCCGAAGGTGGTGCCGCTGTTGGTGACCCGGCCGCTGGCGACGCCGCTGGGGATGCGGCCGACCTCGGTGGTCCGGCCGCTGGAGGACATGCTGGCCCTGCTGACCCGGGCCGGATTCGCCGGGGCGGACGCGCTGCATATCTATCGGGCGCTGTTCGGGTTCCTGTACGGGCATGTGCTCAACGAGTTGCAGGAGATCGTCGAACGGCCGGACGAGACCGACGAGGTGCTGCGGCTCGGGCTGCATCGGCTGCCGATTGCCGAGTTCCCGCTGCTGCGTGAGCTCGCACCGGTGCTGGCCGCCTACGACGGCGCGGCCGAACTCGAGCGCGGGCTCGATATCTTGCTCTCCGGTCTTACCGCGACGCTGCCCGGTCCCGTCTAGCCGGCTCCGCCTTCGGAGTCCCAACGCTCTTGTGCGGCAATCGTTTCGGCGTCGCCCATCGGAGTAATGGTGGTGGTGAGACCGTTGATCAGGATGTCCAGGCCGAGTTCGAGTTCGGCGAGGCCGTCATAGGCGGCCAGATCCGAGGCGAGGCCGCGTAGCAGGGGGAATTCGCCGATCGGCAGCCGGTTGAGGCCCATGCGCAGCAGGTCGGTGGTCTCTTCCGGTCGTTCGATGACTTCCTGTAGCTCGCTGAGCACGTGGCCGTAGAGGAAGCCGAACAGCGCGCGGTAGATGTGCAGCGCGTCGGTGCCGCTGAAATCGGCGTGCGTGAGCAGCGCGAGCAGATGTTCCAGCGGCAACAGGGTTCCCATCGGGCGCAACCCGATCGGCGTCGCGAGCGGCTGAGCGACCAGCAGCGGAACCACATTCGGATGGGCGACCGCCAGCCGGCGGAAATCCCTTGCCACCACCCGTAATTGGTGTTGCCAGTCGGGATCGGTGGCATCGACCGACAGCTGGGCGAAGACGATCTCGGCGACGCCGTCGAGCACCGCGGCCTTGTTCGCGGCATGCCGGTACAGCACCATCGGATCCCGGCCGAGCGCCGCGCCGAGGCGGCGCATGGAGAGCTGGTCGACACTGCCGGCATCGATGATCTCCAGTGCAGCGGCCAGCATGGCGGCCCGGGTCAACGGGCTGTTCTTGCGCGCGGGCGGGCCATCGCCGGGCCCGGCCCTGATTCGGTTCATGAATCCAGCACCTCACCGTCCAAAGGGTGCGTTGTCAACGATGTAAGCCTACGCTGTAGACACACGCTGTAACGGAACTCGAGGACACCAAGCATGGCAATCACCGAAGTCGCGGCCTACGCGCATCTGAGCGCTGCCGATGTCGAGGCGCTCGGGCTCGAACTCGACCTGATCCGCCGGGACATCCAGGAGCAGCGTGGCGCCCGCGACGCCGGCTACATCCGGCGCACGATCGCGTTCCAGCGTGTGCTCGACGCCGTCGCCCGGCTGACCATCGGGCTCAGCCACGGCCGGACCGGCTGGCTCGCCGGGACCGCCGGACTGGCGCTGGCGAAGAGCATCGAGAACATGGAGATCGGCCACAACGTCTGCCACGGTCAGTGGGATTGGATGAACGACCCGGAGATCCACTCCAGCACCTGGGAGTGGGACATGGCCGGGGTGTCGGCGCAGTGGCGCTATTCGCACAACTATCGCCATCACGTCTACACCAACGTGCTCGGCATGGACGAGGACATCGGGTTCGGCGTCATGCGGGTCACCCGCGACGAGCGGTGGAAGCCAGGGCATTTGCTGCAACCGCTGCGAAACCTGTTGCTGGCGGCCACCTTCGAGTGGGGCATCGCGCTGCACGGCCTGTATTCCGAACGCGATCGGGCGGAGGGCGCGGCGGCGAAGGCCGCGCAGACCAAGCTGTTCCTCGGCAAGATCGCCAGGCAGGCCGGCAAGGACTATCTGCTGTTCCCCGCGATGAGCGGACGCCGCTGGCGGCGCACGCTCACCGCGGACGCGAGCGCGAACGTGCTGCGCAACCTCTGGGCCTACGTGGTGATCTTCTGCGGCCACTTCCCGGACGGCGCAGAGAAATTCGAGCCGGCCGCCGTGGCGAACGAGACCAAGGGGGAGTGGTATCTGCGGCAGATGCTCGGCACCGCGAACTTCGACGCGGGCCCGATGCTGGCCTTCCTCAGCGGGAACCTCTGCTACCAGATCGAACACCACCTGTTCCCCGACCTGCCGAGCAACCGGTACGCCGAGATCGCGGTGCGCGTGCGCGCGCTGTGCGACAAGTACGACTTGCCTTACACCAGTGGGTCATTGCTGCATCAGTATCTGCTGACCCTGCGCACCATCCACAAGCTGGCGCTGCCGGACAGCCTGCTCACCGCCACGTCCGACGACGCACCGGAAACCGCCTCGGAACGAAAGTTCCACGGTGACAAGGCGTTCGACGCACCCGAGGCCGGCCGCCCGCTGGGCCGCGCCGGGTTGCGCACCGCGCTGCGCCGCGCCGAGAAATCGCGCGTGGCCGTTCGACGGTCGCAGCGCCGTCCGATTCGGATCAATCCGGCCGATACCAGGCCGAGGCAGGAGGATCGGCCATGACACGATCGAAGACCCGCGTCGGTGACCACGCGCTGCGCCTGCGACTGAAGCCGAAAGCGCCGAAGACCGGGTACGTCGACGGCGCCTGGTGGCCGCACACCGACGAGCTCGCGACCGAACTCCCAGCGCTGCTCGCGGCCGTCGCCGGTCGGATCGGGCCCATTCATCACGTGGCCTATCCGCTCGGCGAATGGGCCAGAACGTCCGGCGAGCTGGTCATCGCGGGGCAGACGGTGCAGGTCGAAGGGATTCGGCAGGGGACGGGGCACACAGTCGAGTTGCTCGGCGTGAAGAACCGCCGGGTGGTCCTGCTGGTCGTGCCGCCCGCGACCGTCGAGCCCGACGCGACGGCCACGATGTCCTCCGCGTCCGCCGTGGACGACGAGTCGGCCGTCGACGACCTGCTGACCGCGGGTGCCCGCCAGCGCGGTGATCGCGCCGACGGCGTCACCGCGGTGCAGCGCTGGGTCACCGAGGGCGGCGCCGACCGGTTCAGCTGATCAGGGGATGCGGGCCACGCCGCTGAGCATCGAGACCGCCTCCGGCCTCGGATGCGGGCGCCATTCGCCTGGACGCCAGGTCATCACCGAGCCGATGCCCGGCGGGATCAGTTCGAGGTCGGTGAAGAAGCGGGTGAACTCCTCGGTGGTCCGTAATCGGAACGGCACGCCGCTGCGCTGATTGGCCGCGTTGTTCTCGGCGAGTTCCTCGGCGGAGAGATGGTCGCTGGTGGCGTGGGTCATCACCAGGTAGCTGCCCGAGGGCAGCGCGTCGCACAGCTTGCGGACCAGCTCGTACGGGCCGTCGTCGTCGGTCATGAAGTGCATGATGGCCACCAGCATCAGGGCAACCGGCTGGTTCATGTCCAGCACCCGGTTCAGGTCGGGGTGGCTGAGGATGCGGTCGGGGTCGCGGATGTCCGCGTCGAGATAGGCGGTCGCGCCCTCGGGGGAGCTGTTGAGCAATTCCCGGGCGTGGGCCAGCACGATCGGGTCGTTGTCCACGTAGACGACGCGCGATTCGGGGGCGATGTTCTGCGCGATCTCGTGCACATTGCCCGCCGTGGGCAGCCCGGCGCCGATGTCGAGGAACTGCCGGACGCCCTCGTCGGCGAGGTAGGCCACGGCCCGGCGCAGGAAGCTGCGATTCTCCAGCGCGGCCAGCCGGACGGTCGGAAACGCCTCGGCGACCATGTCGGCGGACTCCCGATCCGACGGGAAATTGTCCTTGCCGCCCAGCCAGTAGTCGTAGCGGCGCGCCGGATGCGGCTTCGACACATCGATCTTCCCGACCGGCGGTTCCGAGTTCACAACGCCCTCAATTCATCTCGACTATTGTCATCATGTCAGTTCGAGTTGCGAACCGGTAGCGATGGTGATGTCGCACCGCCCGGAAGGCTCCGCCATGTCACTGCAGTACAGCCCATACGATTTTGACGTACACCGCGACCCATACCCGTACTACGCCAGGCTGCGTAGCGAGTCGCCGGTTTATCGCAACGATACCGACGACTTCTGGGCGCTGTCCCGGCACGCGGATGTGCTTGCCGCGCTGCGTGATTCGGATCGATTCTCCAGTGCGAACGGCGCCATCCGGATGGAACCGGCGTTCTGGGGACCGCAGGCGGAGCAGATGTTCTCCTTCGTCGCGATGGATCCGCCGCGACACACCCGGCTGCGTGGGCTGGTGGCGCGAGCCTTCACCCAGCACCGGGTACAGGGCCTGGAACCCCGGCTGCGCGAGATCGCTCGCCGGCTGCTGGACCCCCTGCTCGAGCGCGGCAGCTTCGATTTCATGGCCGATTTCGCCGGGCCGTACCCGACCGAGGTGATCGCCGAACTGGTCGGCGTGCCCGAGCGCGACCGCGACATGCTGCGCAAGCTCGGCATGGAAATCATGTACAACGACGAGCAGTCCACCGACCTGCGTCCCGAGGCGATCCAGGCGATCGGCGCGATCATCGGCTACTACACCGAGCTGACCATCGAACGAGCCAAGGATCGGCGCGACGACCTGCTCTCTGGCCTGCTCGACGCGGCCGACGGCGACGATCGGCTCACCCCCGAGGAGATCGTCAGCGTGCTCATCCTGCTGATCGGCGCGGGCATCGAGACGGTCATGCTGACCCTCGGCAACCTCTGGCACACCGCGTGGCTGCACCCCGACCAGCGGCGCAAGGCGTTCGACGGGCGCATCGATGCCTGGATCGCCGAGTCGATGCGATACGAACCGTCCTCGCAGACCTCGCTGCGCACCGCCACCGAGGAGTTCGAGCTGCACGGCGTGACCATCCCGGCCGGTGCGCGGATGCTGCTGCTGCTCGGCTCGGCCAACCGCGACCCCGAGGTCTTCCCCGACCCGGACACGTTCGACCTGGACCGGGACACCAGCGCGTCGCTGGTCTTCGGCAGCGGCAGGCATCACTGCCTTGGCGCCAACCTCGGCCAGCTCGAGCTGCGCGTCGCGCTCGAGGAGATCGTCGCCAAGATCGCCGACTACGACCTCGACGCCGACGGCGTGCGGCGCATCCACGCGTCCAACAACCGCGGCTTCGCCGCCCTGCCCACGACCGTCACGGCCCGCTGAGCGGACCGTAACCGCACGTCCGGCGCCCTCCTCCCGATAGACCCGGCGGAGAGGAGGGCACCCATGACCCGATACTGGCCCATAGCCCGAGAGATACTCACGATCGGTTCGCCGTTCGGCCCACGCGACGGCGGATTCCATACCGGGCAGGATTTCCCGGCGCCCGACGGGACCCCGATCTACGCCTGCGCCGGCGGCACCGTGCTGTACCTGGGGGCCGCCGCGGGGTACGGCGAATGGATCGTCCTCGACCATCCGGCCGCGGACGGCGGCGGGGTGAGCGAATACGGACACATGTGGGATGCGAGCGCCACCGGACTGTCGGTCGGGGACCGGGTCGAGGCGGGACAGCTGATCGCCTACGTCGGCAACAACGGCGGATCCACCGGACCGCACCTGCATCTCAGCGTCATGCCGCACGGCTACGACCCCGGAGCCAAGGTCGACCCGATGGCATGGCTGCGTGATGCCGACTTTCCGGATGATTTCCTCTGCGCACTCGACGACGCCGAACAGCGCGAACTGCTCGACCGGACCCGCGCGGTCTGGACCCAGCTGTGCGGTCCGCACGGCCGGGGCTGGCCACAACTCGGCCGCAACGCCGACGGCGAGTACCGCACCGTTGTCGATGCGCTTGCGACGCTGCCGCCGGTGAAACAGCCGGGTTGACCGCGCTGTCCGCGGCGGGCAAGGTGAGCCGATGGGCAGTGAAGAGGTCCGCGCCGGGGTGACGCTGACCAATCTCGACAAGCCGTTGTTCGACGGTGCCGAGGCGACCAAGCGCGATCTGGTCGACTACCTCGAGGCCGTCGGCGATCGGATCGTGCGGCAACTGCGCGACCGGCCGCTCTCGGTGCTCCGGGTCCGGCCGGGGCAGCAGCCGTTCATGCAGAAGAACCTGCCCAAGTTCACCCCGGACTGGATGCACCGGGTGACGGTGTGGGCCGAGAGTTCGCACCGTGAGGTGACTTACGCGCTGTGCGACGACGTGCGCACGCTGCTGTGGTTCGGCAATCAGCGGGCGGTCGAGTACCACCCGACGTTGCTGCTGGCCGATCGCAGCCAGGGTCCGACGCATCTGATCCTCGACCTGGACCCGTCGCCGGATCAGCCGTTCCGGCAGGCGGTGCTGGCCGCGAAGCTGATCCGTGAGGCGCTGGCCAACGACGGACTTGCCGGTGCGGTGAAAACCAGTGGGGCCAAGGGCGTGCACGTCTTCGTGCCGCTGCGCCCCGGCCTCGCGATCGATGACGTGGCGGCGGCGACCCGCGCGATCGCCGCCCGGGCCGAGCGGCTCGACCCGGACCTCGCGACCACCGCGTTCATCGTCGAGGATCGGGCCGGTCGCGTCTTCCTCGATTCGACCCGGGCGGGCGGTGCGACGGTCGCCGCGGTCTACAGCCCCCGGATCCGGCCGGGCACCACCGTGTCGTTCCCGGTCGCCTGGAGCGACCTCGACAACATCACGCCCAAGGATTTCACCGTCCGCACCGCTATCGATCAATTGGGCGGCCGTGATCCATGGGTAGACGAAATGCCGGAGCCGCAAGACCTGCCCGACGATCTCGTCGCGGAAGGCCACACCATTCCGATCGCCCGCGTGCAGGCAATGCACGAGGGTAAACGCCGGGCCCGGGCCCGGCGCGCGAATTCCGAGCCGGAATCGTAAATCGGCGATTATCTCCTCCGCGTGCCCGCGCCGATAAACACGAATCCGCTTGCCATACTGGCTGGTCGCCTATATCGACTACCGGAAATGGAAGGGATTCGAAACCGTGCTACGTGGAAATATCCTGAGGTCCGTCAAGGGTTCGGTGCTGGTGTTCGCCGGTGTGTTCGGGGTGGGGATGCTGGTCGGAGTCGCACCGGTAGCCAATGCGGCCGCCTGCACCTCCGTGTCGGATCGCAATGCGTACGACGGCGGTTGGAAAGGGGGCGAGGGCAATACGCTGGTGACCGGATTCAATGGTCATATCGGTTTCGGGGAGACGAAGTACACCAGGGCGGGGACGGAGCCGGTGGTCTGGCTCGGCCAATTCACGACGGACGCGAAGAATGTACTGACGAAATGGAGCGGAACGCAGTACCTCGGCGACGGCAGCACCGTGGATGCCCTCGTCTCGACGGTGACCTGCGACGCGAACAACGTGCCGACCAGCTTTACCGCCAGCGTCATCAATACGACCACAGACCACCGGAAGACAGATCTGGGCACCTTCACCCTGAATCGGGTCGCGATGGGTTCGTCGGCGCGGTAACCGCTTCGGCGATCGGCCCCAGCCGGCCTGCGGCATCGAGATGGCTGGGGCCTCGGGAATGCCCGCGTATCTCCGGAGGTTTCACCAACGCCGGCGCTGCGGCGCTGGATGTGAGCCATCAGGAGATAGGGGCAGCGATGCCGGTCAATGACTTACCCAAGGTCGAGCACAAGTTCATCGAGGTCGACGGTGTCCGGGTGTTCTACCGGCAGGCCGGGCCCGACGACGCGCCGGTGCTGTTACTGCTGCATGGTTTCCCGTCGGCTTCGCACCAGTTCCGTCGGCTGATCGACGCGCTCGGCGGCAGCTATCGCCTCATCGCGCCCGACTACCCGGGCTTCGGGCACACCGAAGCACCCGAGTCCTTCACCTACTCCTTCGAGCAGCTGGCCGACATCGTCGAAGGCTTCCTGGCGCAGCTGGAACTCACCCGATTCTTCCTGTACGCCTTCGATTTCGGCGCGCCGGTCGGCTTCCGCATCGCGACCCGGCACCCCGAATGGGTGGCCGGCCTGGTGGTGCAGAACGGAAACGCCTACGAGGAAGGGCTTTCCGACGGCGCCCGCGACTTCGTGGCGTTGCGCCCGGACCAGCCGGACGCCGAGCCCGCGATCCGTGACCTGCTCACCCTCGCCGGCACCCGCGGCCAGTACGAGCACGGCGTCTTCGATCCCGACCTGCTCGCGCCGGACGGCTGGACTCTCGACCAGCACTTCCTCGACCTACCCGGACGCAAGGAAGCCCAAGTGGCCCTTGCCTTCGACTACCACGCCAACGTCGCGCAGTACCCGCAGTGGCAGGAATGGCTGCGCACCGCGACCCCGCCGACCCTGATCATCTGGGGCCGCAACGATCCCTTCTTCCCCGAACCCGGCGCGCACGCCTACCTCTACGACCTCCCCGACGCCGAACTGCACCTCTTCGATACCGGCCACTTCGCGCTCGAGGAAAAGCTGCCCGACATCGCGCCGCTCATCGCCGACTTCCTGGACCGGCACTGGCCGAAGGACTAGTCGGATAGCAGCCAGGCCGGGTACCTTCGGAACCCCCTCCGAGATCCGTGTGCCGCGCTCAGACCGAAAGCGGAAGCATGGGGATGGACTCGTCGCTGAAGTCGACCGGCGGTGCGGGCATGAGCTGGATCTCGCGTTCTTCGGTCCAGGCGTAATGGCGCAGGGTGTTGAACTGGGCGACGAAGTGGTCGCGCCAGACCTGTGCGCCGAAGTTCATCGCGGTGTTGACCTGTAGCCAGCCGGTGGTGCTGAAGTTGACCGAGCCCTCCCAGCACTGCGGGCCGCTTGGCGTGTCCACGACCAGACCTTTGGTGTGGCAGATGTACTTTCGGCCGCTGGTGCTGGTGCCGATGGTGACCTCGACCCCGGCGTCGACGAGACGCTGCACGATCGGCTTCTGCGTCTTGCCCGAGGATTGGGTGTGATCGAGGTAGAGGTGTAGCGGGACGCCGCGTTCATGCGCGGTGATCAGATTGTCGGCGGCATCGGTGAGGGTGAAACCGTAGGCGATGAGCCAGGTTTCGCCCGGCGCCGCGACCAGCTCCAGGAACCGTTGCTCGGCTTCCGCGTGGTCGTCGGGCATCAGGTAGCACGTCATCGGACCATCGATCACGAATGGCATAGCTGCACCGTACCGGCGCGGACAGGCCCGGAGCCGCAGGCGGCGGCGCGCAAGTTGCGCCGGCGTCAGCCTTCGCCTCGAACGGCGGCGCGGACGAAACCGTCGGCGCCGGCGAGCAGCCGCCGGGCCGCCGCCACGTCGACGCCGGCCAGCTGCATGACGATGGCGGTCTTCGGGTGTCCGTCGGCGGCGTCGAGCAGCGCGGCCGCGGTGACCAGGTCCACGCCGGTGGCGTCGGCGATGATGCGGCGGGCCCGGTCGACCAGCTTGGCGTTGGTCACCTTCACGTCCACCATGCGATTGCCGTAGACCTTGCCGGACTGCACCATGGTCGCGGTCGAGAGCATGTTGCACACCATCTTCTGCGCGGTGCCCGCCTTCAATCGGGTGGACCCGGTCAAAACCTCAGGGCCCGTTTCGATTTCGATGCCGACGTCGGCGTAGCGGCTCAGCTCGGCATCGCGATTGCAGGAGACGCCGACGGTGGCGGCGCCGATGGATCGGCCGTGCTGCAACGCGCCGATCGCGTAGGGGGTGCGGCCGCTCGCGGCCAGCGCCACGATGACGTCGTCGGCGGTCAGGTCGATGCCGGTGAGGTCGTCGACGGCGCGCGCCGGATCGTCCTCGGCGCCCTCGACGGCGTGCGCGAACGCGACCGAGCCGCCCGCGATGAGCCCGATGACCTCGTCCGGCGCGGTGCCGAAGGTCGGCGGGCACTCGACCGCGTCCAGCACGCCGAGCCGGCCGCTGGTGCCCGCGCCGACATAGATCAACCGGCCGCCGTGCCTGCGCGCGGCGACGATCAGCTCGACCGCCCTGGCGATCTCCGGGATGGCCTGTCCCACAGCCGAAGCCACCCCGGCATCTTCGGAGTTCATGGTGCGCAACAACTCGTCGACCGACATGGAGTCGAGCGCGGCAGTCCGCGGATTCGCCTCCTCGGTACTCAAAGTGCTGATCTCGCTCATGACTCCACCTCGCTGGCGCTCGGTTCCGTCATGCCCGAGGGCGCGCTGTGTTCTTGGTTCATTCGCTGACGCTCATTCACTTCGCCTCCTGTTGTCGTGCTGGAACGCCGGTCGAACGAGAATGCTGTGGTCACGGTGCCTTCCGTGCGCCGCGGGAGATGCGCCGATCCGCGACTGCGTCATAGGTTCGCCGCAGTGCGACCGCGGCCGAGGGGGTGCGTTGCAGGACGCCGATGTAGAGCGCGTCGACGATGAGGAGCTGGCTCATCCGGCTGGCCATCGCGGCCGAACGGAATCCGTCCTCCCGCCCGGCGACCAGCACCGTGTGTGCGGCCGCTCGAGCGAGTCTGGATTGCGCGCCCGCGGTGACGGCGACGGTCGTCGTCTGCCTGCCGACGGCACGGTCGACGGCGTCGATGATCGCGGCGGTCTCGCCGGAGTGGGAGAAGGCGATGATCACGTCGTCGGCCTCGAGCAGGCTGGCCTGGACCAACGCGTCGTCCTCGGAAGTGCAAGCGTTGCACCACATTCCGATTCGGGTCAGCTTCTGCGCCATGTCCATCGCGACCAGCCCGGACGCCCCGATCCCGATGAGTTCCACCCGCCGGGCCCGGACCAGGGCGTCGACGACCGCGGCCATGGTCGCCGGATCGGCCAGGTCCGCGGTGGCCACCATGCCCTCGGTTTCGAAGGCGGTGAGCTTGTGCAGCACCTTCGACAGCGGATCGTCGGCGTCGATGTCGGTGGCGAAGACCGGCGAACCGTCGTCCTTGCTGGTCGCGGCCAGGGCCAGCCGCAGCTGCGGATAACCCTCGTAGCCAAGGGCTTTGGACAGCCGGACGACCGCGGACGTGCTGGTCGAGGCGCGCTCGGCGAGCTCGCTGACGGTCAATTGCGCTGCGGCGGCCGGATCGTCGCGAATGACCTGGGCCACCCGCAGCCCGGTCGGCGTGAGCCGCGGTATCGCCCCGAGCAGGCGCGTGCGTACGTCGTCACCCTCGGACATGGCTCACCAGCCTCAGCTGTCGCGGTGCCGCGGTGGGGGATTCGGGCAGCGTGAGCGGCCCGGCGCCCGGCGTGATCGAGCCGAGAACCGACGCCCGCGTCGCGCCGGTGCACGCCGCATCGCTACCCGCGAGCCCGTGCACGGTGAGGAAGCCGAGCACGGCGAACGCCGCGGCTTCCTTGGCGGCCGAGGGCAATCCGAGCTCGTCGGAGGTGCATAGCGTTGCGGTACCCAATCGCGCGCCGAGCATGCCCATCAGCGTCGGATTTCGGGTCCCGCCGCCGGAGGCGATGACTTCGTCCGGCTCGAAGGGGGCCAGTGCGTCGGCGATCGTATGAGCGGTCAGCGCGGTCATGGTGGCGACGATATCGTCAGCGGGCAACCGGTAGTCCGGCAACACCCGTTCGATATAAGCGCGGTTGAACAGCTCTTTGCCGGTCGTTTTCGGCGGCGGCGCCGGGTAGTAGCTATCGCCGAGAAGCGCTTTCAGCAGCGGCTCGTGCACCGTGCCGCGGGCCGCGCGCAGGCCGTCCCGGTCGAAATGCTCCGCGCCGTCGGTCGCCAGTTCGACGGCCGCGTCGATCAGCGTGTTGCCCGGGCCGGTGTCGAAGGCGACGGGGGACTCGCCGGTGACGGTCGCGTTGGCGATGCCGCCGATGTTCAGCGCGGCAGAACGCCCGGGACGTCCCGCGAGCCACAACAGGTCGAACAGCGCGACCAGGGGAGCGCCCTGCCCGCCCGCGGCGATGTCGCGCGAGCGGAAGTCGCTGACCACCGGCAGCCCGGTCCGTTCCGCGATCCAGGCCGGCTGGCCGAGTTGCAGTGTGCCGTAGGTCTTTCCGTCGGCCACCCAGTGATAGACCGTCTGACCGTGTGACGCGACGAGATCGGCTGTGCCGTCGAACAACTCGCGCGCCGCGGCCTCGGCGGCCGCCGCGAATTCCTGTCCGATCGCGGTGTCGAGCCGGCACACCGTGGCCATGTCGATAGTGCCCGGCGGCAGCGCGGCGATCAGTTCGGCGCGCAACGGATCCGGGTAGGCACGGCTCAGCCGGCCGACCACCTCGACGTGAACAGTGCTGTCCCGCAGCTGAATATCCGCGCCCACCGCGTCGATCGCGTCGTGCGACGTGCCGGACATCAATCCGATGACGCGCACTAGGCCACCGCCTCGACCGGCTCGGCCGGTATCGGCTCGGGTGCCGGATGGAAGAAGCTGGACACCCCGCCGACGACCAGCGTGACCAGCACGCCGATCGGCACCAGCCACTGAGCGGCGATGCCTTTCTCGGTCACCTTGCCCGCGACCGTCACGTCGATCTTGATCAGTCGCACGACGACCGTCATCACGATCACCGTGACCACGAACGCGAGCACCGCGTCGAACTGGTTGGCGCGCTTGACAAGTCGGCCGAGCAGGAACGCGCCGAGCAGCGCGCCGTAGGTGTATCCGGCGATGGTCAGCGCGGTCAGGTACACGTTGCCGGTCGTCGCGCTGAAGCCCATGGCGAACAGCGCCATCAGCACCGCCCAGACCAGGGTCATATAGCGGGCCAGCTTCAACAGCGTGTCGTCGGAGATCTCCCGGCGGGAGAAGCTGCGGATGATGTCGGCGACGGTCGAGTTGGCCATCGAGTTCAGCGCCGAGGACAGCGATCCCATGGCGGCGCCGAGGATGCCGGCCACCAGCAGCCCGGAGATCACCACCGGCAACCCGTGCAGGATGAAGTTCGGGTACAGGTTGTCGGAGGTGGCCAGGCCGAGTTCCTTCGGCGACTTACCGCCGTTGTAGGACCACAGCAGCGCGCCGACCAGGGAGAACGCGGCGAACTGGATGGCCACGAAGATGCCGGAGCCGATCATCGCCTTCTGGCTGTCGCGCAACGATCGGGTGGACAGAATGCGCTGCACGATCAGCTGATCCGAGCCGTGCGAGGCCATCGCGAAGATCGCGCCGCCGATGATCGCCGTCGGCAGGGCGAAGGTGCTGGTGAGCACGTGGGCCAGGCCGAAGTCGGTATCGAAGATGTGGAACTTGCCGTTGTGCAACGCGTCCGACCAGCCCTTGGCCCCGACGTGACCGGTGAGCACGCCGATCGCGATGATCGCGCCGGACAGGTACAGGCCCATCTGCAACGCGTCGGTCCAGATGACCGCCTTGATGCCGCCGAGGTAGGTGTAGACGACGGTCAGCAGCGTCAGCACGATGATGATGATGTCGTAGCCGAGGTCGAGGCCGAACTCGGCGAGCAGCAGCTTGATCGGGATGGCCGAGGCGAACAGGCGCACGCCCTCGGCCAGCAGCCGGGTGAACACGAACGTCACCGACGCGACGCCCTGCAGGTAGCGGCCGAAGCGCAGCTCGAGATACTGGTAGGCGCTGACGAACCCGCCGCGCTTGTACAGCGGGATCAATGCGGTGGCCACGATGGTGCGGCCGATGATGTAGCCGATGGCCAGCTCGACATTGCCGAACGCCTGGTCGGTGTACGCGCCGCCGGGCACCGAGATGACCGTGAGCACGCTGGTCTCGGTGGCCACGACGGAGAAGCACACCGTCCACCACGGCATCTTGCCCTCGCCGACGAAGTAGTCGTTGCTCGACTTCTGTTTGCCGGAAAGACGCAGGCCGATCCATGCGACGACGACCAGGTAGACGACGATGACGGCGACGTTGAGTGCGTTCATCGCAGCTCCTCGGTAACGCGACTGGCGGATTGAAAGTAAGTGTCAGGGTCGATGCAACTTCTGTCAATGAGTGTCACGTGATTCGCACCACTAACGTTTCCAGCACCGTGTCCGGGTCGACGGCGAGCAGTGCGGCGCCGTCGATCGGGCCGCCGCGCGCGGTTCGGCGCTCGATCACCTGCGCGATCGCCGCGTCGAGCGGATCGAGTAGCGCCGGGCCGAGGTTGGCCAGTCCGCCGGTGATCGCGTAGGGGACCGGCGGGGTGATGCCGGAGCGGTCGATCGTGGCCAGGACGGTGCGCGCGAGGGCGCGGCCCGCGGCGGTCATGATGGCGGCCGCGGTGTCGTCGGTGGCGGCGGCCGCGGCGACGATCGGGGCGAAGCGCGCGGCGAGCAGGGCCGGATTCTCGTGCTGGCCAAGGTGTTTCGGCAGTTCGTCGAGCCGCACCCCGTACTGTTCGGCGGCTTTCGCGGCGAGTTCGGTGTGCGCGCCGCGGCCGTCGAAGCAGCGCAGCGCGGCGCGCAGGCCCTCGGTCCCGATCCACGCGCCGCCGCCCTCGTCGCCCAGCAGCGGCCCCCAGCCGTCGGTCCTGGTGAAACGTCCCGCCTTGTCGACCGCGGTGGCCACGGCTCCGGTCCCGGCGGCCAAGACCACGCCCGGTGCGCCGCCGAGTGCTCCGGCGTGCGCGGTGACCGCGTCGGAGGTGACCGCGACCGACCGCGCGCCGGGGAGGTCGGCCAGCTGCCGGGCGAGCAGTTCGGCCGCGTCCGGCGCGGCGGCGGCGCCCGCGGCGCCGACGAACAGCGTGAACGTGGTGCCGGACAGCGCGAGTCGATCGACGACGACGCGGATCGCCCGGTCCGCCGCCGCGACGCCGCCCGCGTAGGCCAGCCCGGGCGCGCCCGGGCCGTCGGCGGATCGCGTCTCGCGGCCGTCGAGCCGAAGAGATCCGCGGCAGCCGGTTTTACCGAGGTCGATCGCGAGCACGTGGTCGGTCATCGGACCATCCTCGCGCGGTTGCCCGCATTCCGGTGTCCTACGTCGGGAACATTCGTTCAAGACGGAACTGGGGAAAGCGGCGACAGTGTGGGCATGCACAGCTATGACCCGCTCGCCATCGCGCAGCGCCTCGACCCGTTCGACTTCCATGAGATCGCCGGCTTCAACGGCGCGTCGTTCGCCGTCTTCCACGGCACCGACCTGGCCACTTCCGACTGGGAGCGGCATCCGGACACCGACGAACTGCTGATGGTGCTCGACGGCAGCGTCACCGTGGAGATCCTCACCGACGCCGAAAGCCATCGCATTCCGCTCACCGCGGGCCAGTTCGCCGTCGTGCCGAAGGGGCACTGGCATCGGCACACCGAGGTGCGCGACCTGGTCGAGCTGTTCTTCACGCCGGGCGCGACCGAGGAATCCACCGCGATCGATCCGCGCGTGCTGACCGGCGCCTGACGGTCGTAGCCTGGGCAGATGAGCGACTGGGAGGCGGTGCGCTCGGTCACGGGGCCGCGGATCGACGGCGTCGAGATGATCGGGTTTCGTGATCGGGGCGGGCTCGGTTTGGACATGCGGGTGATCCCGCGGCCGGTGGTGATCGTGGTGATCGAGTTCGGTGACGGACTGACCGTCGAGGGGTCGACCGAGCGAGTGCTGGGGAGTCTGGTCGCGGGGCTCTCGCCCGCTGCGGCACGTATCCGGGGCGCACGGGTCGAATGCGTCGAGCTGCAATTGTCGCCGGTGGCGGCGTATTCGCTGCTCGGCGTCGCGCTGTCCGATCTCGATGACGCGGTGATCGACCTGGACGAGGTGTGCGGTGACGACGCGCGGCGGTTGCGTGAGCAATTGGCCGTCACCACAACGTGGTCCGAGGCGTTCGCGTTGACCGACGCGTTCCTCCTGCGCAGAAACGTTGTGGCGGAAGTGGATCCGGAAGTCGCGATCAGCTGGGACCGGATCGTCACGAGTCGCGGCCGGGTACGGATCAGTGAGCTGGCCGCCGACTGCGGGTGGAGCCGAAAACGGTTGTGGGCCAGGTTTTCCGCGCAACTCGGCCTGACGCCCAAGCGGGCGGCGATGCTGGTCCGCTTCGATCACGCGGTCGCCGGGTTGACCGCGGGCGCGGACACCGCCGAGGTCGCCTTCGCGTGCGGGTACGCGGATCAGTCGCACATGTATCGCGACGTACTGAGCTTCACCGGCCGTACGCCGGCCGCGCTGCTCGGCTGACGCGGGCAGTCTGCGGGTGCCCGCGTCAGTCGAGGTTCAGCGAATCACGGTGTGGAGTAACCGATCAGGGCGCCGATGCCCGCGCCGATCGGAATGGTGACCAGCGCGCCGACGCCGCCGAGGAAGAAGCCGATCACCGCGCCGATACCGGCGCCGATCAGGGCGCCGATGCCCGCGTTGTACTGCTTGCGGGCCACGGTGTCGTCTTGCTGATCGACGAGTTGGGCCAGGTGCGAGCTGATTTCCGGGGCGCTGACGGGGGTCAGGGTCAGGGTGCGCCCGGTGTCGCTGATCTGTGGCCGCAGGCCGAAGGTCTGGCCGTTGGCGGTGATGGACGTGGGTAACGTCGCGACGACATTGCCCGCGTGGTCGGTGAGCGTGACCGCGGCGGCGTCGCTGGTCAGGGCGAAGGCACCCGCGTCGATGGTGGTGCTCACCCCGCGCCCGTCCGTCGCCGTGGTGTATCCGATTCCGTGATCGACGCTGTGGACGCTGACCTCGGCCGATGGCTCGATTACTGGTTGGGCGTTGACGATGCCCGCGGTGATTCCGGTGGCCCCTACTGCGAGAAGGGCGGTGGCAAATCCTTTGACTTTCATCGTGTTTCCCCACATGTTCGGTCGGCCACGACAGCCGATACGTCCCCGTGAAGCCGGATCAGGCCACTTCCATTCTCACTCCGCGACCCGCGTCTGGTGATCGATTCCGCGAATTCCGCGCAACGAATTCCGGCGAAATTGCCTGTCGTAATTCACCAGGGCGCAGGGGATTCAGGCCGCGATGCTCAGGGCGAATGGGACGAATCCCCGATTTCGAATCAGTGAAGGGACAAGCAGCATCAGGGCTTCCGGGCCGCGGGCCGTGGTGATGTCGCCGAGGTCCTCGATCCAATCGGCGGGCCAACCAAGATCGTTGAGCAGCGCGGTGACCACTGCTTTCGCCGAATCGTCATTACCGGAGAGGAATGCGGTCGGCGGGATGCGCAAGCTGTGCGGATCGGTCATGACGGTGAAGAACATCGTGTTGAGTGTCTTCACCACCCGGGTGGTGGGGAGGGCGGTTTGAAGTCGCTCGGCGAGGCTCGGTTCGGATCCGCTGGGGCTGTGCGGGTTCGAGACATCGATGAGGATCTTGTCGTCCAGCGCCGCCGCGAGCGCGCCGAATCGTTCGACCGCGCCGTCGCCGGGAGTGGCATTGACGATGATCTGCGCGTCGCCCGCCGCCGACGCGTAGTCGGCGACGGTGATGGGCGCGCCGGTCCAATTCAGCGCGGCGGGGTTTCTGGTTCCGAGGGTGACCTCGTGTCCGGCGGTGGACAGCTTGTTCGCCAGCGCGCTCGCAACGCGTCCGGAGCCCAGGATTGCGATGGTGCTCATGATGTTTCCTCAGTGGTTGCGGGACAGAAGGTTTCGGCGATCAACGGATCGCGGCGAGCACACGCTGCGCCGCCGCGTGCACTCCGGGAGCGGCCGCGAGGAAGTCCCGGCTGCCCAGTTGCCATGGGGCGCCGAGGATGTCGGTGACGGTGCCGCCCGCCTCACCGATCAGCAGCGCGCCGGCCAGCAGGCCCGAGCGGACATCGCTGTACTGCCAGAACACATCCGAGCGTCCGGCGGCGATCTGGATCAGTTGCAGGGTCGACGGCACCGAGACCTTGGTGACGAGTGCGGCGTCGAGCATGGCGGCGACCGATTCGCCGATGCGGCGGAACGTATTTCGGTCTTCGCCCGGCTTCGCCTGCCCGGTGCCGACGAGGGCGGCCTCCAGGTTGGTCTTGGCCGAGGCGCGCAGCGCGACGCCATTGCGGAAGGCGCCGCCGCCGCGCACCGCGGTGAAGGTCTCCGCCAGCAGCGGGAGGTACACCGCGGTCAGCACCGGCTGGTTGTCGCGGACGAGGGTGGCGGTCACCGCCCAGTCGGCCATGCCGTGGATGTAATTGATGTTGCCCTCCACCGCGTCGGCGACCCACCATTCGCCGGTCGGCAGGTCGCCGGCGGACTGTTCGTCATCGATCCACCCGGAGCCCGGCCTGGCCGCCAGCAGCGGTTCGCGCAGGAAATGGAGGGATTCCGCGTCGGCGGCGTGGATCGCGGTGACCACGGCGTCGAGGCTGTCCAGCTCGGTCCGTGGCACAAAACGTTCGCGCAGGTGGGCCCCGGCGGAATGCACCGCGGACACCACCGCGGGCAGGAGTGCGCGGTCGGCTTCGGTGGCGGCGTTCAGCGAGTTCGTCATGGTGATCCTGTTCGAAAGTGATATCGGGATAAGTGTTTTCGTGAGTTGCTGCCTCAACGCTAGAAACCCTGACCGTTGTCGTCAAATGCATTCCAGTAAGTAATAGAATTACTCTCATGCAATTGGATTTGAACCTGCTGACCGCACTGGACGCACTGCTGGAGGAGGGCAGCGTGGCCGGCGCGGCGGATCGGCTGCATCTGACCGCGCCCGCGGTGAGCCGGGCGCTCGGCCGCATCCGGCGGGTGATGGGCGACGAGATCCTGGTCCGCACCGGGCGGACGATGACGCCGACGCCGCGCGCGCTCGCGGTCCGCGAACAGGTGCACGCGCTAGTGCAGCAGGCGCAGCTGGTGCTGTCTGCCGAACACGACCTCGACCTGGCCACGCTCGAACGGACGTTCACGCTGAAATGGCATGACGCCGTAGTCAATACGATCGGCCCCGAGCTGCTCGCGGCGGTCCGCGCGCAGGCGCCCGGCGTACGGTTGCGCCTGCTGGCCGAGGCGGACGCCGACACCGACGAACTGCGGCACGGTCACGTCGATCTCGAGATCGGGTCGAATCCGCCTGCGTCGGCGGACATTCGGCACGAGATCATGGCAACTGACCGGCTGGTGGTCGCGGTGGGCGCGACGCATCCGGCGGATCCCTTCACCATCGAGAATTACGTTGCGGCGGAACACATCACGGTGTCGCGGCGAGGCAGGCTGCACGATCCGATCGACGACCTCCTGCACGCGCGCGGGCTGACCCGCCGGGTCGTCGCCACCGTGCCGACCGTCGCGCCTGCCCTCCGGTTCGTCTCGCGCGGCGACCTGGTCGCCACCATTCCGGAACGCATGACCGGCGCCATGGCCACCGAACTCGGCCTACGCCTGGTGCCGCTCCCGCTCGACCCGATCTCGATTCCGGTGGTCGTGGCGTGGCACCAGCGCTACGACGGCGACCGGGCGCACACCTGGCTGCGCGAACAGATCCGCACCGCCATCCACGCGGCCATGACCGGTCCGGACAAAGCCGACACCGGCCGGGAGCCGCCGATCGCATGACAGCGCTCGGCGGAATCGCTACTGTCCGAGGAAATTCAAGGCAGATCTTGTCGGCGGGCGCTGGTGACCTCACGCGTGTCGCGGGTTCTGTCCCTTCTCTATCTGGGGAGAACGCAGTGAGATTCACAAGAGCTGGTGCGTTGACGGCGGCGGTATTACTGGCCACGAGCCTGGGCCTGGCCGGGTGTTCGTCCGAGGACAGCACCGACGCGGGCATCGTCACGACCAATATCACCGAGCCGCAGAACCCGCTGCTGCCGGCCAACAACAACGACAACAACGGCAGCCGCATCGTCGACCGGCTCTTCGCCGGGCTGAAGTACTACGACGCCGACGGTGTCGCCCACGACGACATGGCGCAGTCGATCGAGTCGTCGGACCGGAAGAACTACAAGATCACCCTCAAGCCGGACTGGAAGTTCTCCGACGGCACCACGGTGACGGCGAAGTCCTACGTCGACGCGTGGAACTACGCCGCGCTCGGCACCAACGCGCAGTTGCAGGGCTACGTGTTCGCCAACATCGTCGGCTACGACGAGGTGGCGGCGGAAAAGCCGACGGCACAGACGATGTCGGGGCTCAAGGTGGTCGACGACCGCACCTTCACCATCGCGCTGAAGAGCCCGTCGATCGACTTCGAGCTCGCGCTCGGCTTCACCCCGTTCTATCCGCTGCCCGAGGCGGCGTTCAAGGACATCAAGGCGTTCGGTGAGAACCCGATCGGCAACGGCCCGTACAAGATGGCCCGGACCGGCGCGTGGGAGCACAACGTCAAGGTCGATCTGGTGCCGAACCCGGACTACAAGGGCGCGCGCCCGGCCAAGAACAAGGGCCTGCGGTTCACCATGTACCAGTCGTTCGATACGGCCTACGCGGATCTGCTGGCCGGCAACCTGGACGCGCTCGACACGATCCCGGACAGCGCGGTGTCGTCCTACAAGAAGGACCTCGGCGACCGGGCGATCACCAAGCCGACCGCGCAGAATCAGCACATCAGCAGCCAGACCAACATCCCGCACTTCGCCGGCGCGGAGGGCGTGCTGCGGCGCAAGGCGCTGTCGATGGCGATCAACCGGGAACAGATCTGCGAGAACATCTTCCACGGCACCCGGGTGCCGTCGAAGGACTTCACCGCGATCACGCTGCCCGGCTTCAAAGCGGACCTGCCGGGTGCCGAGGTGCTGAAGTTCAACCCGGAAGAGGCCAAGAAGGTGTGGGCGCAGGCCGACGCGATCTCGCCGTGGTCGGGCCGCTACGAGATCGCCTACAACTCCGACGGCGGGCACCAGGCCTGGATCGAAGCGGTCGCGAACAGCATCAAGAACACCCTCGGCATCGAGGCCATCGGCGCGCCGTACCCGACGTTCAAGGACATCCGGACCGCGATCACCGCGCGGACCATCGGTAAGGCGTTCCGCTACGGCTGGCAGGGCGACTACCCGACGATGCTCCAGTTCCTCACCGCGCTGTATTACACCGGCGCCGGAACCAACAACGTCGACTACGCCAACCCCGAGTTCGACAAGCTCATCGACGCCGCGCTGGCCGCGCCGTCGCTGGAGGAGTCCTACAAGCTCGTCGGGCAGGCGCAGGGCCTGTTGTTCCGGGACATGGCCGACATTCCGGTGATCGATTTCATCGCCACCGCGGGTCTGGGCGAGAAGGTGAAAAAGGGCGAATTGACCTGGAACGGCCAGTTCGACTTCGAGAACATAGAGAAGTAATCGACCGATGCGCCGCGCCGCCGGAACCGGCGGCGCGGCGGCACGGGTGTGCCCGCTGACGGGTCCGGCTCGGTCCGGGTAGGCTGACCCGTCGATCGGACACGCGCAGGTAAATGAGGTGGTGGCGGAATGAGTGAACGGGTATCCGAATCCGTGACGGGGACAACCACGGTCGCCGTCACGGTGCCCGCGTCACCGGAGCAGTTGACGATGCTGCGCGCGCTCGCCGAGACGGTGCTGCTGATCGCCGATTTCGGGCTCGACGAGGTGACCGATATCCGGCTCGCGCTCGACGAGATCGCGACCGTGCTGTTGCAGGACGCGGCGCCCGGGTCGACGATCGATTGCGCGTTCTCCTATCGCGAAGGCGTGCTCAACGCCAACATCCGTGCGGTGGTCACGTCCGAAACCGAGGTCGGCTCAGGCAGTTTCGGCTGGCACATCGTGCAGACCCTGACCGACTCGGTCACGGCGACCAAGGCGCCGTTCGATGCCGCCGTGTCCGGCTACCCGACTGTCGTCGACTTCGTGTGGGCCCGGGGCGACCTCGATGAACAATGAGGCAACGACGTCCGGCGTCGGCCATGAGCCGCGCCGACGTGGTGGGGACAGTTACGACAATATCGAGCCGCTGTTCCTCGAGCTGAGCGAGCTCGACGCCGAGGACCCGCGGCGCGCGGAGGTGCGGGAGGAGCTGATCAGCCGCTGCCTGCCGCTGGCCGAGCACATCGCCCGCAAGTTCACCGGGCGCGGCGAGAACTTCGACGATCTGCTGCAGATCGCGCGCGTCGGCATGGTGGCCGCGGTGGACCGGTTCGACGCCTCGCACGGTTCGCCGTTCCTGGCGTTCGCGGTGCCGACCATCATGGGCGAGGTGCGCAGGCACTTCCGCGACTACACCTGGTCGGTGCGAGTTCCGCGGCGGCTCAAGGAGATTCAGCAGACCATCGCGCCGACCATCGAGACGCTCGCGCAGCGGCTCGGCCGGATGCCCAAGGCGCGCGAGATCGCCGAAGAACTCGGCGCCGACCTCGTCGAGGTCACCCAGGCATTGATCGCCCGCAACGCCTACCAGACCTCCTCGATCGACGTGGGCCTGGACAGCGACGACGACAACGCCCCGCGCTCGCCGCTGGACACCCTCGGCGCCGAAGAACCGGAATACCAGACCGTCGAGGACTACCTCGCGGTCAAACCCCTCATCGCCGCCCTGCCCGAACGCGAACGCCAAGTCCTGGTCATGCGCTTCTTCGAATCGAAGACCCAGGACCAGATCGCCGCACAGCTGGGCGTGTCGCAGATGCAGGTCTCGCGGATCCTCTCCAAAACGCTGAGTACATTGCGGGAACAAGCTTTACGCGACTGACACCGCGTGCTGCGAGAAATGTTCCTCAACTGTAGTTCATCAGTGTAGGTCTACAGTGTTGACACCGTGCGTTGGGCGGCGTCTACTGGAAGGACACACAGAGATCTGAGGATCATCATGATCGTCATCATCGGGCTCGTCGTCTTGCTCGCGGCGGTGATCGTCGGGGTTACCGGCGTCTTCGCCAACGGCGGCAACACGCACGCGCTCACAGACAACTTCGCCGTTTTCGGTTACCACGTCACCGGGTCGACCGGGGTGCTGTTCCTCTATGGGATCGTGGTCGGCGCCATCGGGTTGGCCGGGCTCAGCCTGCTGCTGGCCGGTGCGCGGCATACGGCCCGTCGCGGGGCCAGCGCGCGTCGCGAGCTGAAGGCAACCCGCCGGACTCCGGTGTTCGGCAGTCGGCCGATGCCCGATCAGCCACCGCCTGATGCGCCGGTTCGCGGTGCTGAGCCGGGTGGGTTCAACAACGTCGCCGGGCAGGGAACCGGCGGTCAACCCCTACCCGGCGGCCAGAGCCGACCGGCTGCCTCCGCCCAGCCGACGCCCGGTAGTGGGCGTCGACTGTTCAAGCCGAAGCAGGCCGACCCGCAGCCCGTCGACAGCCCGCGCTCGTAATCGCGTCCCGAACTCCAAGTCAGTCAACGCAATTCGAAATCAGGTAGCTTTTCATGATCGTGCTCGGGCTCATTCTCCTCGTCGCCGGATTCTTTCTCGGCATTCATTTCCTCACGGTCGCCGGAATCCTCGTGCTCATCCTGGGCGCGGTGCTGATGGTCGCGGGCGGCACCGGGCATCCGGTGGGTGGCAGGCGGCACTACTACTGAGCGCTCGGTCCTGACACCCGGTTCTGTGGTGTCGGTCGGTCGGCGCGGGGGCGGCGGGCTACCGTTGTCCGGTAGCCCGCCGACGAATGGGGAATGGCTTGAGCAGCGACAACGCTACGCGGCTTGCGGTGCTGATCGATGCCGACAACGCCCAGCCCGGGATCGCGGACGGGTTGCTGGCCGAGGTGGCCAAGTATGGGACGGCGCACGTCAAGCGCGCCTATGGCGACTGGACCAGCACGAATCTGAAGGGGTGGAAGGATCAGCTGCTCGCGCAGTCGATCCAGCCGATCCAGCAGTTCGGGTACACCACGGGTAAGAACGCCACCGACTCGGCGATGATCATCGATGCGATGGACCTGCTGTACACCGGCAAACTCGACGGGTTCGTGATCGTGTCCAGTGACAGCGATTTCACCCGGTTGGCCAGTCGCATTCGTGAATCCGGTTTGACCGTATACGGATTCGGTCAGCACAAGACGCCGAAGCCGTTCGTCGCGGCGTGCGACAAGTTCATCTATACCGAAAACCTCACCGGCACAACGGAAGAGTTGCCGACGCCGGCCCGGCGGCCGGCTGCCAATCAGCTCAAGGGCGATGCCAAGCTGATGAACCTGCTGCGGAACGCGGTCGACGCGGCCTCCGATGATTCGGGGTGGGCGACCCTGTCCAGCGTCGGCTCGATCATCAACAAGCAGCGTCCCGACTTCGACCCGCGCACCTACGGATACAGCAAGCTCGGTGAACTCTTCGCGGCGACAACGCTTTTCGATTCGGATACGCGTAGTCCCGGGGAAGGTAAGCAGGCCGTCACCTACGTTCGCGACGTCCGGAATCGGCCGGCTGCCAAGTAGCGCGGCTCAGCCGTGGTGACCCGAACCGGGATGCTTACCCGCGGGGGTCGGGCTCTCGGATTCCATGCCCGGCATGTCCATTCGCATCGGCGCTGGCTGTTCGCCGGGGGCGAGAACCAGGAATTGGCCCATCATGCCGTGGTCTTCGTGCAGCAATAGGTGGCAGTGGAACATGTAGGGGTAGGTCGGGTCGCTGTGCTGTGCGAACCGCATGGCGAGCCGGTAGGTGTTCTGCGGTTCGGTGTAGAGGGTGTCCTTCCAGCCGGCCAGGGCGGGCGGTGGGGCCTGGCCGTCGATGTCGACCACCTGGAACTGGACGTCGTGCACGTGGAAGTTGTGGGGCCAGTTGTCGTTGTTGCGTACCGTCCACACCTGGGTGGTGTCGACGGGGATGGTCATGTCGATGCGGTTCATGTCCATGCGCTGACCGTTGATCATGAACCACTTCAGTTCGAAGGCGTGGTCGGGGGTGGCACCCGCCGCGGCGAGGGCGGGGATCATGGCGAGCGAGTTCGGCACGGGCGCTGACGTTTTCAACGTCTTCGCGGCATGGAGCTGGAGGATGTCGAAGGTGTCGTCGAAGCCGAACGCGGCGGCGCGATCGATGTCTCTGCGCTGCTCGATCGGCAGTGAGCGCAACCTGATTCGCTCGTCGCCGCGCAGCTCGACCACCAGCTCGACGCGCTCGCCCGGGCTGACCTGGATGGTGCGCAGGGTGGTCGGCGCGGTGAGCAGGCCGCCGTCGGTGGCGATGAGCTGGAAGGTGCGTTGGTCGTCGAAGGCCAGGTTGTAGATGCGGCCCGAGGATCCGTTGAGAATGCGCAGGCGGACTCGGCCGGTGCGCACGTCCAGATGTGCGCCCGCGATGCCGTTGACGACGATGGTGTCGCCGAGCAGGCCGACGTCGGTCGGATCGGATTCGTCGAGTGCGCCGTTGGCAGTGAAGCGCCGGTCTTGGATTACGAGTGGAATGTCGTCGACGCCATACTCTTTCGGCAGATCGAGGGTGTTGGTCGTCTCGTCGTCGACGATGAACAGGCCCGAAAGTCCGCGGTAGACATGCTTTTCGGTCGCGCCGTGCGGATGGGGGTGATACCAGAGCATGGCGGCCTGCTGGTCGATGGTCCACGCGGGTTCCCAGGTGCCGCCGGCGGCGATCGTCTGGTGCGGGCCGCCGTCGAACCGGGCGGGCAGGTGCATGCCGTGCCAGTGCACCGTGGTCGATTCCGGCAGCGAGTTCCGGATGGTGAAGGCCACCGATTCGTGGCGCGCGGCGCGCACGGTCGGGCCGAGGATCGCGCCGTTGTAGCCCCAGGTGGGGGTGCGCTTGCCGGGGAGGATTTCCGAGCTGCCCGGCTGGATGTCGAGGGTGAAGTGGCGGACGCCGTCGGCGCCGACCGTCGAGGCGGCGAGCGGCGGTATCGGCAGCGGCCTGGTCGTCCCGGAACCGGGGATCGGCGCGCCCGATCGCGCCACACATCCTGCGGCCAGCGGCACGATGGCCAGTCCGGCGAGGAAGCCTCGTCTCGAGACCACGTTTCTACTCCTTCGATCGTTGTCCTATCCAGCTTCGATTGCCGATGGGTTGCGGAGATCGGCCGCGGAGTCGCCTTTTGGCCGCTGTGACTCCGCCCGCGGACCCTTGTGGAGGAGGTTTCGAGGTGCTATTGGAGGTCCGCGCATCGGGAGTGTCCGGTGGCGGCTTATGCGTCGTCCCCTACCGTTGACGTGTGATGGAGATCCGGTTGCGGCGCGATTTGCGGCTGGTCGTGCGTTGTCTGCCGCTCGTGCTGGTCCCGGTGCTGTTGGTGGCGAGCACGTTCCCCGGGCAGTACCGGGTGCCGTGGGGTTACTGGGTGCTTGCCATGGTGGCGAGCGGGCTGTTCGTGGTGGGGGACCGGTGGCCGCTGGTGGTCTCGGTCGCGCTGTCGGTGCTCGCCGTTCCGATGTTCCGCACGCCTGCGTGGGGGTTGTCGGGGTTGGTGCCTTTCCTCGGGGCCGTTGCCCTGGTCGAGGTGGCGATGCGGACTCGGCAGAACGGGCGGGTGGCGTTCGCGGCGGGGTGCTGGGCGCTGGCCGTCGTGCTCGGGCGGTGGGGTATTCACGACGCTTCGCTGTGGGGTGCGGCGACCGTGGTCGAAGCGGGCACGTACGTCGGTGTGCCGTTGTTGCTCGGGCTGTATCTGCGCGGTCAACGTGATCTCGCGGCGAGTCTGTATCTGCGCGCGGCCGACGCTGAAACCCGCAGGGCCGAAGCGGAATCGCGCACTCGGGCGGCCGAACGCAGCGCCATGGCGCGGGAGTTGCACGATCTGATCGCGCACCACATGGCCTCGATCGTGCTGCGCGTCGGCATCGCCCGGCACGTGGTGGCCGATCAGGATCCGCGGGTGAACGCGGTGCTCGACGACGTGCGCGATACCGCCGCCGACGCGCTCGCCGACATCCGCCGCCTGCTCGCCGCGCTGCGCGATCCCGCGCTCGGGGAGGTCGCGCTGGTGGACGCGGACGCCGTGCGGACCGAGATCTCGGCGGCGGTGCGGCGAGTCGAAGTGGCCGGGTTCACCGTCGAGGCCGAACTCGCGCCCGATCTGGCCGGACTGGACGCGATCGGCAGGCTCACCCTGCTCCGGCTGGTGCAGGAATCGCTCACCAACGTCATGAAGCACGCCGACCGCGACACTCCGGTCCAGGTCAGGGTGGTTCGTCGCGCCGCGGGAATCGCGGTTCGGGTCCGCAGCGGCGTCGGCCACTCCGGCCCGAATCCGGCCGGTCACGGCATCATCGGCATGCGGGAACGCGTCGAACTCGCGGGCGGCACCTTCGCCGTCGGCGCCACCGCGCGAGGATGGGAAGTCGACGCCTGGCTACCCGGCGTCGAAACGCTGACCGGAGCGGAGGCTGCGCAATGATCACCGTCTTGCTGGTCGACGATCAGCGCCTGGTCCGCGCCGGCCTGCGCATGCTCATCGAATCCACCCCCGATTTCGCGGTCGTCGGCGAGGCCGCCAACGGCATCGAGGCCATCCGCCTGAACGCCGAACTGACCCCCGACCTGATCCTGATGGACCTGCGCATGCCCGGACTCGACGGCGTCGCCGCGACCGAACAGATCGTCGCCGCCCGGCCGAGCGCAAAAGTCTTGGTACTCACCACCTTCGACGACGATGACCACCTCTTCCCGGCCCTGGCCGCGGGCGCCACCGGCTACCTCGTCAAAGACACCGCCCCCACCGACCTGCTCACCGCCATCCGCCGCACCGCCGACGGCGACCTCCTCTTCTCCCCAACCCTCCTGCGCCGCTTGGTCTCCCGCGCCATAGAAACCCGCCCCACCCCGAAACCCCCAGCCCCCCAACCGAACCTCACCCCCCGCGAACGCGAAGTCCTCACCCTCGTCGGCGAAGGCCTCAGCAACCAAGAAATCGCCACCCGCCTCCACCTGGGCGTAACCACCATCAAAACCCACGTAGCCAACCTGATGGACAAAACCGCCTGCGACAACCGAGTCCGCCTAGCCGTCTACGCCCACAAACTCCCCTGAGCCCCCCGCCGCCGGCTCGACCCGATCAGTCCTACCCGAAATTGGTTGCACTTATAAGTGCAAGAGGCTATCTTGGATTGACTACACCGTGCGGGAAGGAGTGCGAGTCGATGAGCGAAACGATCATTCGTGACGACAGGGCCGTCCTGTCGATCACCTCCGGCGAGGTCGAGCAGGCTCGTGCCTTCAAAGCTCATCTCGATGATGCGCACCGCGCCGCCGCGGACGCGGACGGAGTCCTCATCGGGCTTCGGGGCGGTGGCACCGTGGAGATGCCCGCCGAACTGTCCGCACTGATCGGTCAGGTTCTCGACCTGGTCGGTCGCGGCTGCACGGTGACCGTGGCCAGCGTGCCCAACGAATTGACCACGACCACAGCGGCAAAGATCCTCGGGATCTCCCGTCCGACCCTGATGAAACTCGTCAAAGACGGCACTCTGCCCGCACATAAGGTCCGATCCCACACCAGACTGCTCAGCAAAGACGTCTTCGCCTTCAGGGACCAGCAGGGCGCCGAGCGGCGACAAGCCTTCGACGACCTCCGTCGACTCGAAGACGAATTGGGCCTGGTCGACTGACCAATTGGCCTGTGTAGCAGGCGGATTCAATCAGCTGTCCCTGGTCGCTTGTAGCATGCTGCCATGGTCAGCGGGTGGGGTACGTCGGCAGGGCCGGCAATGGGAGTGTGTCCCTACCGGAGATGTTGAAGAAAGCTGGTGCTCCGATGTTCGGCGAGCGGGTTCGGCGGCATCTCAATTCGCTCGACATCGCAGGGCTGCTGGGTGTGTCGACGACGTTGTAGGCGGGGCCTGCGACGGTGATAACGGCTGGTTAGCTGGGGTGGGGGCGGCGCTCCGGGGGGTGGTGGGTGCGGGGGAGTGGGGGGTGGGGTCTGTAGGTTTTCAGGGGGATCCGTGCTGGTTGGGGTGCGGAGGGACTTCGGGACCGGAGGCGTTGACATGTTCACCACCAGGCCGACATTGCGGGGGACGTTCGGGATGGTGTCGTCTACCCATTGGCTTGCGTCGCAGTCCGCGATGGCGGTGTTGGAGGGCGGGGGCAACGCGTTTGACGCGGCGGTGGCCGCCGGTTTCGTGCTGCACGTGGTCGAGCCGCACCTCAACGGGCCGGCCGGTGAGGTGCCGATGATTCTCGCGCCGGCGGGTGCGCCGGTGCGCGTGCTGTGCGGGCAGGGGCCGGCTCCGGCGGGTGCGAGTGCCGCACACTATCGCGGGCTCGGCCTCGAATTCGTTCCCGGGACCGGTCCGTTGGCGGCCGCGGTGCCCGGCGCGTTCGATGCCTGGATGGTGTTGCTGCGGGATTACGGGACAAGGTCTTTGGGTGAGCTGCTGCGCTTCGCCATCGGGTACGCCGACGACGGGCACCCACCGGTTCCGCGAGTTCAGCAGCAGGTGGAGAGTGTCCGGGAACTGTTCACCACCGAGTGGACCTCGTCCGCGGAGGTCTATCTGCGAGATGGCGCAGCACCGACACCCGGTGTGCTGTTTAGCAATCCGGCTCTCGCACGTACCTGGCGGCGATTGATCGATGCGGCCGCGGCCGAGGGTGGCGGCGACCGCGTCGCCGAAATCGAAGCGGCACGGCGCATTTGGCGCACCGGATTCATCGCCGAGGCGATGCTGCGGCAGTCTGCCCGGCCCACCCTCGACACCAGCGGCGAGCGACACGTCGGCACCCTGACGGCCGCGGACCTCGCCGACTGGTCGGCCACCTACGAGTCGCCGACCACCTACGACTGGCGCGGCTGGACGATCTGCAAGGTGGGCCCGTGGAGTCAGGGGCCGGTCTTCCTGCAACAACTTGCCCTGCTGCCCGAGGACCTGCCCGCCTACGACTCCGCCGAGTACGTCCATCTGCTCATCGAGGGCTGCAAACTGGCGATGGCCGACCGCGAGGCGTGGTACGGCGACGTGCCCGATGTGCCGGTGTCCGTGCTGCTTTCGCCGTCGTACAACGCGCAACGGCGAGCACTGATCGACGCGCAGGCCTCCTACGAACTGCGCCCCGGCAGCCCGGACGGGCGCCCGCCACTACTCAGCTCCCACATCGCCGGCTCGGCTCCGGCCGCCGAATCGACCGGCGCGGGCGAACCCGCGCCCGCCAGCGCCGGGGAAACACGAGGCGACACTTGCCATTTCGACATCGTCGACCAGTGGGGCAACATGATCTCGGCGACCCCGAGCGGCGGCTGGCTGCAATCCAATCCGGTCATCCCCGAACTCGGCTTCCCGCTCGGCACCCGCTTGCAGATGGCCTGGCTGGACGAGGGCTTGCCGAATACCCTGGCGCCAGGCCATCGTCCGCGCACCAGCCTGACTCCCGCGCTGGCGCTGCGCGACGGCGTTCCGGTCATGGCCTTCGGCACACCCGGCGGCGATCAGCAGGACCAGTGGCAGCTGCACTTCTTCCTGTCCGTCGCCTACGGCGGCCTGGATCTGCAAGCCGCGATCGACGCGCCGAACTGGCACAACTCGTCGTTCCCCAGCTCGTTCTACCCGCGGGACATGGAACCGGGCCGCGTGGTCGTGGAGTCGAGGATGGACGAGTCGGTCATCGAGGACCTGCTCGGTCGCGGCCACGACGTCACCGTCGGCGGAGCCTGGTCGGAGGGCAGGCTGTGCGCGGTCGCCCGTGATCCGGAATCGGGTGTGCTGTCCGCGGCGGCGAATCCCCGTGGCATGCAGGGCTATGCGGTCGGCCGCTGATCCCGCGACTCGACGGTGCGCGCGGCCCGAATCCGGCGATCTCCACGAGCCCGGGTAGCTGCCGCGACAACCCGGGTCAGTGCGTCGGCCTCGAGCCGCGTCGGGTCCACGCTCGGTCCGCCGTACCGGAACAGGTCACCCTCGACCAGCGTCGTGATGCGCGGCTCCGCCAGGCTGGCCGCGGCGAACGCGTAGACCGGGACCCGCTTCGGCAGGATCAGGCCGAAGTCGATGGCGCGGGCCGCGCGCCCTTCGTCGGCGAGCAATTGGTCAATCGAGTACCCGTGCAACGGATATCGCCGCGGGAACACATTGCGCAGATCCAGGAACAGCCCGACCGAACTGCCGCGCGGATCGGCGACCCGCGGACCGAGCCGGGCGAAGCGGCCGAGCGCCAAGCCGGGGCACTCGATCAAGGCGTGCGTGAACAGCACCCGGGCCAGCGTCACATTGATCATGAGTCGTTCGACGTCCAGCTCGGCCTCGGCCAGCTGCTGGTTCTCCAGGTAGCCGGAGACGATGCTGAGGTTGTGCGCGCGATACCAGGCGATCGGTGAAGGCGAAGCGAGAAACCGCTGCCATAGTCGCGCGCCGGGCGTCGAGGCGTGGCCGTTCGCGCCGAGCAGCTTGGCTTCCAGCTGGTCGTGCAGGAGCCGATCGTTGATCGCGCGCCACCAGGGGCTGCCCGCGGTGGGGTGCAGGACGCCGCGGGTCAGTTCCCAGCGCAGGAAGGTCAATTCGGCGCGGGCATAGGCGCTGAGCTGCGGCGGGTAGCAGCTCGCGGCCAGCGTCAACCGCTGGTCGGGGTCCGCGTGCGCGGCGCCGACCTGTTGCGCGGCAAGCTCGCTGGCACGATCGGGGTTCATCGTCGCTCACTGTACCGACGCGGCGCGGAGTCGGCTGGGCACGCGAAGACGGTCCGCGGCCGCCGCGGTGACCTACCTCAGCGGGGCCGAGATCTCCAGTTCGCGCAGGCCCGGATGCACGGCCGGGTCCGCGGCGGTGACATCCAGCCGGATATAGCGGGCGGCGACCGGGCTCGCGGTCGCGCCGGTCGCCGGGTCGACGGTGACGGTCGTCCAGGTCTGGTTGTCGCGGGACACCGCGACGGTGGCCGCCGGCGTGGGATCCGACCAGCGCGGAAGTATCCGGCCCACCGCGGTTTCCGCGCCCAGGTCGACGGTGAGGGTGCCGCGGTCGGCGTTGGGTGCCCAGCCGGTGGCGGTGCTGCCGTCGACGGCGGCCTCGGCGTATCGGCCGGGCTCGGCCGAACTCGCGGAGACGGACTTGCAGCGGGCGAGGTTGTCGGTGGGGGCCAGGTCCGGTCGGCGGGTCTTGACGATCAGTGGGTGGTCGCGGCTCACCAGCTGCGTGCCGGTCGGGGTCCGGACCTGCATCGCCGCACCGTCTTTCAGCGTGATCGTCGTGTTGTCGGGTCCTAGTTCGGCGTCGAAAGTCCTTCCCTGCCAATGCATGCCGCGAATGTT
Organism: Nocardia sp. NPDC051756; assembly: GCF_040681495.1. Classification (NCBI taxonomy): domain Bacteria; kingdom Bacillati; phylum Actinomycetota; class Actinomycetes; order Mycobacteriales; family Nocardiaceae; genus Nocardia; species Nocardia sp. NPDC051756. The sequence continues at coordinate 392,751 of NZ_JBFAYV010000001.1, forward strand.
CAACCCGGACCTGAGTTCCGGCGGCAGCGTCGGATCGATGCGAACCTCGTCGGCCCGCAGCCGCAGTCCGAGCAGGCCATTGGTGAAGGTTTGCAGGAAACCGCCTGCCGCGGTGACGAAGGTGAAGGCAGGCGCACCGGCCAATGCGTCTTGCACGCCCGCTTTGCTACCGCGCGCCTCCGCGAACTGCCCGAACGGCGCTCGCTCGAACGGCCGGACCGCTCGTTCGAGGTAGGTGTCCGTCGCGCAGCCGGGTGCACCGATCGCCGCGGCGTCGATGGCGTGCACCGAGTCGGTCATCGCGGGACCGTCGGGATCGGTGCGCTCGGCGTAGTAGCTGAGCGTATTGCTCGAAACCTCCTGCGACATAGGCCATTCCAGCGGATAGATCAGCAACACCGTGTCCGCCTGCTTGATCGGCGTCCCGGCGTAGCCGTCGTACTGGGCGAAGATCTGCCGCGCCGGATCGAAGGGCATGCGCAGGTGGTCGGCGATCCCGGTCCACTCGGGCGGGGCGGGCTCGCCGAGGATTTCGGCGGCGCGGGCCGCATTGCGCAGGGCCAGTGCGGCTACCGCGTTGGTGTAGACCCCGTCCTTGACGCCGTTGCTGTATTCGTCTGGGCCCGCGACGTTTTCGATCGAGTAACTGCCGTCCGGATTCGGCGTCACCCGGGAGGCCCAGAACTCGGCCAGGTTCCGCATGATCGGCCAGCTCCGTCCGCGCAGGTAACCGGTGTCGCCGGTGGCCAGGTAGTACTGCCAGGCGGCGAGGGAGATATCGCCTTGCAGATGGATCTGGGTGAGGCAGTGCGGCGGATCCCAGCTGTGGCATTCCGCAAGGGCGCCACGGCTTTCGCTGGTCCACGGATAGAACGCGCCGCGGTAGCCGAGCTGTTGAGCGTTCGCCTGTGCAGCGGGCAGGGTCTTGAACCGGTACTCGACAACGGATTTGGCGAGATCGGGTGCCAATTGGAGCAGTCCGGGGAACATCCAGATGTCCGCGTCCCAGAACACCGCTCCCGCGTAGTTGTCGCTGCTGAGCCCGACCGGCGAAATGCTGTTGTCCTGCTGGGCATTCGTGCTCGAGTACAGCGAGTAGAGCGCGCCGCGCGCCCAGGTCTGCAAGTCGGCGTTGCCAGGAGCTTCGATGTCGCCCTCCCACAACGAGCGCCACGCCTCGGCGGTGCCCGCCAGCAGTTCCGGCCAGCCCTTGCTCGCCGCCCGCTGCGCCGCGTCGTGGGCTGCGGCCACCGGATCACGGGCGGTGAGCGCGGTGTCGACGCCGACGAATTTGGTTACCTCGTAAGACCTTCCGTCCCGCACGGTGAGGTGATTCTGCTGGCTGACGGTGAGATCCCGCGCCGGGGCGGGCTGTTGCGACGTTCCCGTGCTCAGTACCGACGCGACCGAGCCGACGACGCCGGTGCCTTCGGTGCGGAAGCCGACCTGGATATCGCCGTCGCTCGCGCCGCCCTCGGTCTGGGTCATCCGGCGGGCGCCCGCGCCGTCGAGCAGGTCGGTCACCGCGATCTCGCCGGACCAGTGTGGGACGAGCGTGAGATGAACCGCGCCCACGTGTTGATCGACGCGATCCGTGATGACGTCGTACACCAGGTCGGTGGCTTTGCCGTCGCGGCTGGTCCAGGTGAGCGCGGTTCGCACCAACCCGCAGCGCAGATACTGCGTCTGCGCGAAGTTCGTGATCTGTGCGGCCGGTGTGCTCGCGGAGTACGTGTCGTCGCCGACGCCGACGGTCAGCGCGGACCAGTTCGGGATCGCCGCGGCGACCTCACGATCGTCGGCCAGCCCCGGCGTGTGCCCGTACAGCCCGGCGACGAACGCGCCGTCGTAGCGCGGTGTGTACAGCGGCCAGCCACTCATCTCCCCGGTCAGCGCGTAGCCCGCGCCGCGCGGCGGCACCCGCAGCCCGAGGTAGCCGTTGCCGACGAACGGATGCTGCTCGAACGCGGCATCCACCTCGGTATTCGACGCCGACCATCCCGGCGCGGACGCGGCATCATCACCCGGGCACACCGGCGCGGCCTCGTCTCGCGACGCTTGCCGGACGGCGAACACGACCCCGCCGGCCACCAGGGCGACGGCCACGACGAACGCGATGCCGATCAGGACTTCGGTGCGAGAACGCAAGCCGTACCTCCATGTGACGCATGGACGATCGTGTCGTGCTCGGCTACCCGGCCCGAATTCCATGCGACCACGACCCGGGACGGCCCGCCACCAGCCATCCTAAGATCGACTGCGATAACCGAGGCTACGGCGTCGTCCGAGAGCGCTCGAAGGTCACGGCGTGGCGGTGCGGGCATTCGGGTCGAAGCCGCCGGGGATTTCGTAGACCACACCGGTGAACGTGGCGCCGAAGAGGCGGCCCGCCGAGAAGCCCGTGCTGCCGCGGCCATAGGTGAGCACGCTGGTCAGCGGGTTGCCGCCGCCGAGAATGCAGTACTGGTTCGGGGCGTCGATCCGGATGACCTGACCGGCCGTGTTGAGCGGGACCACCGGGCGGTCCAGGGAGTCCAGGGTCAGCCCGTCCGGTGCGGCGAGCGCGTCGGCGCCGCCGAGGTCGAGCAGCGACTGCGGCGCGCCCGGGTTGGCGGTGGGGATCCGGCTCACCCCCGGGTTGGCGAATGTCCTACTGACGTACAGGTATTCGTCGTCCTTGCCGAGGACCGCGCCGTTCGCGCTGGGGAACGAGGTCCAGTCGGCCTGGACCACGCCGTTCGGGTAGACGCGGCCGACCAGACTGCCGAAGTCGTTGGTGGCGTAGACGGTTCCGTCCTGCGCGACATCCATGCCGTTCGCGGCGCTGAGTCCGGCGGCGACCGGGCGGACCGCGCCGGTGTCCGGGTCGAGTTCGATAATTCCGGCGTGGCGCAGCGAGTCGCCGGCGAACGAACGGGCGTCCGCGCCGTAGCCGACCAGCAGTTTGTCGTCCGGCGTCCAGGCGAGCGCGCCGCCACCGCCGCTCGGCACGGTCGCGATCGGCACCGGCGCCGCGCCCGGCGCGTCGATCCGATACACCCGGCCGGTCGCCAGGTCCGTTGTATAGGCCCGCCCACGGGCGTCGACGGTGAGCCCTTCCAGCGCGCCCGCCAGCGTCGCGGCCACCAGCGTCGGCTGGCCCGCGCCGCCGCATACCGGTGCGGCGCTCGCCGCGGGCGCGGCAACCGCCGACAACGCGGCGAAGGTCAGTGCCGCTACCGCGACCGTTGCCTTGTCCAAGCTGGTCATTGCACACCTCGGCTGTCTGGGTGCGATTCGCGGCCACAGAGCGCGAATCGCCGAATGGGGGCTGAACCTGTGCAGTATGCGCGCGTAGCGGGGGAGAACGACGCACCATCGGTGAGGCTGGCGTGGCACCCGCTCGTCGAGACGATCAGCGCCGCACCGGGTTTGCGCCCCGGCCGGGCGATACGCTGCACCGGAGGCGACGACGCCCCGGTGCGAAGGGATGATGCGGGATGACTGACGAGCTGGAGACGCCGCCGTTCGCGGAGATCGTCAACGGGGCACTGGAATTCACCATTCCGGTCGCGCACCGGATGGGGGTGACCGCGGTCGACGTGCGACCCGGGTTCGCCGCGACGACGGTGCCGATCGAGGGCAACGGGAACCACTTCGGCGTGATGTACGCGGGCGTGCTGTTCACCGTGGCGGAGATCCTCGGCGGCGCGATCGCGATCGCCACGTTCGACAACTCCGAGTTCTATCCGCTGGTCAAGGATCTGCACGTCTACTTCCGCAAGCCGGCGAAGACCGATGTGCGCGCTGAGGCGAGTCTGTCGGCGGCGGAGATCGCCCGGATCGCCGAAGAAGCCGCGACCAACGGCAAATCGAACTTCACCGTGCACGCGGTTGTCACCGATTCCGACGGCGTAGTGGTCGCGGAGACCGAGGGGCTTTATCAACTGCGGGCGCTCGGTAAGTAGCGGATTGCCGCTTCGTTGATCACGAATGATTGACGCTTGAATCGAGCCGTGCAGGGCGAAGTTCGCATTCCTGTCCCGCTCAGTGGGACGTCGGCGTGTCCGCGTGCGACCGATGACACAATTCGAGAGTGATCTCGGGCACATAACGTAACAATTACTGTTCGCCTTGATGATTCCTTTTGCCTGCTCGAGATGCATAAACGGCATAACCCTCGACTATCGGTTCAGCAATGGATCCGTGATCGCGGCGTGATTCGTAGCGACTTCTTCGCTACCGTCGCCGGAGCCCGATCGATGACGGGCTCGAACTCGAACCGCTGAATGCCGGCGACCCTGTCCCGCGGTTGGAGGATCCCCGACACACCTGGGGGCAGGGACACGGCGAGCACGTGCCGTGCCGGTGGGCGCAGGCAGGAATCCCACATGTCGCATAACCGCAAGTTCAGCACCCGCGTCCTCGGCTTCACCGCCGCACTGGGCGCCCTCGTGGCCGTCCCGTTCGGCCTGTCCACCGCCACCGCGTCGGCCCACGACTGGGACGCCGTCGCGCAGTGCGAGAGCGGTGGCAACTGGGGCATCGAGACCGGCAACGGCTTCTCCGGCGGTCTGCAGTTCACCCAGAGCACCTGGTCCGCCAACGGCGGCACCGGCAGCCCGAGCAACGCCAGCCGCGCCGAGCAGATCCGCGTCGCGGAGAACGTGCTCGCCACCCAGGGTCCCGGCGCCTGGCCGGTCTGCGGCGCGTACCTCTAGCGTGTCGCCGGCGCCTACCGTGAATCACGGTAGGCGCCGGGCTATTTCGGGGCGATCGATCGCCGGGCGTAATCGCTTGATTTCGATATGATCAACTCCCGGTCGAAGTACTTTTCGTAATATCGAATTCGGGTGCGCCCAGCGAGCGCGCAGGAATTTCATCCCACGAATCCGAACTAGAACACGTTTCGGTCTCGTGTCGCGAAATGCCTGCGGGTGGTGAGGCCGATCACTAGCCTGTTGCCACCCGGCTCGTTCGGTCCGGCTCGCTGTTGAGCCGGACGAGATGCCGTGGCTAGAAAGGCATCTCGACCATGAGTTCGACCACGACCGCAGCACCGCCGACTATTCTCACCGGGCTGTGGCAGCGCAAGCTTCCGCACTATCCCGATACCCCCGCCCGATCCTGGTATCTGACCGTTGTCGTCATCGCCTCGATCGCGCTCTACTACCAGTTGTTCGTCACCGGCGCGGTGGGCAATGAGCTGATCGCCTATTTCCACCTGTCGTTCGCCTACTTCGTCTGGATCTTCATCATCGGCGCCGCGTTCGGCGCGGCCGCCTCGGTGCTGGCCGGGGTGCTCGACCGGTGGGGCCGGGCGAACATCGTCGCCTACGGCGTGGTGATCTGTTCGCTGCTGACCCTGTTCGCGGTGCCGGCGACCACGACGAAGGAGCAGTATCTCTTCGTCTACGTGGTGGTGAGCATCGTCGAGGGCGCGGTGCTGGTGGCCACGCCCGCGCTGATCCGCGACTTCTCCCCGCAGCTAGGCCGGGCCTCCGCGATGGGCTTTTGGACCCTCGGCCCGGTGATCGGCGCGCTGGTCACCACCGGGATCTCCACCCGGACGCTGGACACGCACCCGGACTGGCAGTACCACTACCGGCTGTGCGGGGTGATCTGCCTGGTCATCGCGGTGATCGCGGTGGTCGGCCTGCGTGAACTCAGCCCGCGGCTGCGCGACCAGATCATGGTGTCGCTGCGCGATCGCGCGTTGATCGAGGCGCGGGCCCGCGGACTGAACGTCGGCGAGCTGGAAAAAGGGCAGTGGCGGCAGATGCTGCGGCTCAACATCGTCGGCTCGGCGCTGGCGATCAGCCTGTTCCTGGCCTTCTTCTACACGATCGTGTCCTTCCTGCCCGTCTACATGGCCACGAACTTCGGCTTCAGCCCGGCCAAGGCCAACGCGCTGGGCAACTGGTACTGGACCGCCAACGCGATCGCGCTGGTGACGGCCGGGATCGCCTCGGACTACCTGAAGGTGCGCAAGCCGTTCATGATCGCCGGCGCGCTGATCAGCATCGTCGGCATGTACCTGTTCATCGGGTACACCGATGAGCCGGGGACCGACTACTACACCTTCGCCTGGGTGTTCGTCATCATCGCCGTCGGCACGGGCATCGCCTACTCGACCTGGATGGCCAGCTTCACCGAGACGGTGGAGGAGCGCAATCCGGCGGCGACCGCGGTGGGGCTCGCGGTGTGGGGCGGCACGTTGCGCAGCGTCGTGACCGTCGTGCTGTTCGGCCTGCTGGTGGTCGTGAACGCGGCCGGTCCGCTGGTCAACTTCGGGCCGCGACTGCAAGAGATCCAGGCGAAGTACGGGCCGCAGCTGGCGACGATTCAGCAGGTCGGGCCGGAAACCCTTGCGGCACTGAGCAAGAACCCCAACGATCCGGTCGCTCAGGTGACCGCGCTGAACAAGCTGACCGGCGCGTCACCCGCCGAGATCCAGACGGCGTTCGGGCTCACCACCCGCTACCGCGAGGAACTCGCGACATTGCAGGCGATCGAACCGGCCACCCAGGCCGCGCTCGCCGCGAACCCCAGCGACGGGAACGCCGGGCTGGCCGCCGTCGGGCAGGTCGCGAAGAAGTTCGGTATCCCGGTGGATCAGGCGATCGCCCGGTTGACCGCCGTGCAGCAGATCCCGCCCGCCGACCTCGCGATCCTCGGCACCGTCGGACCGAAGCTCGCGCAGGCGGGTGCGCAGCTCCAGTCGGTCGGCACCATCCCGGCCGAGGACCAGGCTTACCTGGCCGAACACGGGAAAGAGGTGCAGCAGGCCAAGGCCGATTCGCCGCAGCAGTGGGAGCGCTGGTGGTGGATCTGCCTGCTCGGTCAGGTCGCGTTCCTGCCGTTCGTCTTCCTGATGGCCGGGCACTGGAACCCGAAGAAGGCGGCCGCCGAGGCCGCGGCGCACGACCGGCTGGTGCAGCAGGAGCTGGCCGAACTGACGCCGCAGCCGGTCGAGCGGTAACCGTCCGGCTACTCGACGCCGAGGGTGACCTCGGTCGACTTGATCAGCACCTGCACCCGCACGCCGTCGGCGAGCTCGAGGTCGTCGACGGCGTCGCGGGTGATCGAGGAGGTGATCTCGTCGCCGCCCGCGAGGCGGACACGGACCACGGCCATGGCCTCGCCACGGGTGACCGAGATGACGGTGCCGTCCATTTGGTTGCGGGTGCTCAGTCGCATGTTGGCGAGCATACGCAGGGCAACCTTGGCTCGGCGGGATATGCGCGCGGTGTCTACCGGGGAATGGCGGAGGGCAGCGGGTGGTCCGGTTCGAGCGCGGGCAGGCCGTCGAGGCTGGCCGAGTTGTCGCCCGTGATGCGGCGGGCGAAGTCGTCGTCGGTGCGTCGTCGGTGCAGCGCGTCGAGCACCGGGCGTTCGTCGACGAGTTCGAGATAGGGGACCGAGTAGCCGCAGGAATCGGCGATGCGGTCGATGTCGACCACGATCGCGGCCCGGATGCCGGGGTGTTGCAGGCCGAAATGCGGTCGCAGCGGCTCGAATTCGGCGGAGTCGGGGCGGATCACGCGGCCGGTGCCGAACAGGCGCAGGATCTTCGAGGTGCGGGTGAACGAGCAGAACATGATCGTGATGCGCCCGTTTTCGCGCAGGTGGGCGATGGTTTCCGCGCCGCTGCCGTAGAGGTCGAGGTAGGCGATGGTGTGGTCGTCGATAATCGCGAAGGTGTCGCGATAACCCTTGGGGGACAGGTTGACCCGTCCGCCTTCGACGGGTGCGGTGGCTACGAAGAACATCGACTGCTCTTCGATGAACTTGCGTAGCGCGTCATCGAGGTATGGGAAAACCTTCGCCATCAGGGCCCCTTTCTCGGTCGTCCCATGACAGGACTCCCGACTGAGCGTAACTCCCTGGCGGGGTCCCGATGGGCGGCTGAGGCTCAGATCACGCGCGCCAGAGTTGGTCGCCCGCGCGGGAGATCACGATGTTCGGCACCACCGCGTTGCGGGACAGCCGGGTGATGGCGAGGACGAGTTCGGCGATGTCGCCGGTGCTCAGCATGGCCGACTGGTCGAGGACGTCGCGTTTCCAGGCGGTCATGTCGGTGTCGACGTAGCCGGGCGAGATGGCGGTCGCGCTGACGCCGTTGGCCGACTCCTCCAGCGAGACGGTTTCGCAGAGCGAGATCAAGGCGGCCTTGGTCGCGCCGTAGGCGGCTAGGCCCGCCTCGCCGGCGACACCGGTGATGGAGGCGAGGGCGACGATCTTCGCGCCGCGGCGCGGGTCGTCCTGAGCGCTCTTGCGTAGCAGGGGAAGTGCGGCCTGGATGAGGGTGATGGGGGCGCGGAAGTTGACGTCGAGCATGCGCTCATAGGTCTGCACCGGCATGTCGGCGACGGCGCCCGCGGTGCCGGTGCCCGCGCTGAGCACGAGGGCGTGCAGGCCGTCGAAGCGGTCGGCGTGGGCCTGGACGAGGGCGCGGACCTGGTCGAGGTCGTTCATCTGGGCGACAACGGGATTCACCTCGACGCCGGTCGCCGCGCGCAGGCGGGTCGCGGTTTCGGTGAGCACGTCCTGGTTACGCGCGGCGATGGTGAGCTGGAAACCCTCCTCCGCCAGGCGGCGGGCCACCTCGGCCCCGATGCCGCGGGAGCCGCCGGTGACGAGGGCGCTGCGAATCGTCATGCGAGAGTTTCCAACCCGGCATCCAGCAGCAGCGGGACCGCCGCGCCGATCGTGGCGAATCCGTCGCCCACCGTCTTCCCGGCGAGGAACCGCTGGTGGATACCCTCCGCGATGACCGCCAGCTTGAAGTAGCCGAGTGCGCGGTAGAACGGCAGGTGATCCAGGGGATAACCCGTTGCGGCGGCGTAGCGTTCGGCGATCGCATCGACGGACAGGAAGCCCGGGTTCGCGCTCGGTGCGTGCCGGACGCCGAGCACCGGCTCGCAGCGGTCGTCCCAATAGACCTGGAGCAGGCCGAGATCGGCGAGCGGGTCGCCGAGGGTGGCCATCTCCCAGTCGACCACCGCGGCGATCGTGCCGAAGTCGTGGCGGTCGACGATCGTATTGTCCAGGCGGTAGTCGCCGTGCACGATGGTCTCGGCCACCTGGTCCGGCAGCGCGGCGCGCAGTGCGTCGGTGAGCTGGTCGAGGGCGGCGAGTTCGCGGGTGGCGACGCGGTCCCACTGGCCGCGCCAGCGTTTGACCTGGCGGGCGAGATAACCGGCGGGACGGCCGAATTCGGCGAGGCCGACGGCTGTGTAGTCGACCGCGTGCAGTGCGGCCAGGGTGTCGATGAGCGCTTCCGAGCAGGCGCGGGCCTGGTCGGTGGTCAGTGCGGCGGTCTGGTCGCCGTCCTGGAGGACGTGGCCGTCGACGAAGGCGACGACGGCGAACGGAACGCCGATCACCTCGGTGTCCTCGCACAGCGCGATGGCCTGTGCGACAGGGACATTCGTGTCCTGCAACGCGGCGACGATGCGATATTCGCGGGCCATGTCGTGCGCGGTGGGGGTGAGCGGGCCGAGCGGTGGGCGGCGCAGCACCCAGTCGTTCGTGCCGTCGTTCAACCGGTAGGTGAGGTTGGATTTGCCGCCTTTGAGCAGCGCGGCGGTCAGCGGGCCCGCGGTCTGCGGGACGTGTGCCTCGAAATACCGTTGCAGCGCGGGCAGATCGAGGCCGGCCAGGGCCGCCGTCATCCGAGGCGCTCGATGATGGTCGCGTTGGCCAATCCGCCTGCCTCACACATGGTTTGCAGGCCGTAGCGGCCACCGGTCTGCTCGAGATGATTGACCATGGTGGCCAGGATACGGGTGCCGGAGGCGCCGAGGGGGTGACCGAGGGCGATTGCGCCGCCGCGCGGATTCAGCTTGGCGAGATCCGCGCCGAGCTCGTGCTGCCACACCAGCGGCACCGGGGCGAAGGCCTCGTTCACCTCGTAGGCGTCGATGTCGTCGATGCTCAGACCCGCGCGTTCGAGGACCTTGCGGGTCGCCGGGATGACCGCGGTGAGCATGAGCAGCGGATCGTCGCCGACCACCGAGAACGAGTGGAACCGGGCGCGGGGGCGCAGGCCCAGCTTGTTCGCCGCCTCCTCGCTCATGATCAAAGCGGCCGACGCGCCGTCGGTGAGCGGGGACGAGTTGCCCGGCGTGATCGACCATTCGATCTCCGGGAACCGCCGGGTGTACTGCTCGTCCACGAATGCGGGCTTCAGCCCCGCCAGTCCTTCTGCGGTCGTCGTGGGGCGGATGGTCTCGTCCGCGGTCAAGGTACCGGCCGCGACCAGTTCGTTCGAGAAACCTCCTGCCGCAGCGGTTTCCGCGGCCAGCCGATGCGAACGCGCGGCGAACTCGTCGAGCGCGACCCGGTCGAACTTCCACCGCGCGCTGATCACCTCCGCCGCGATCCCTTGCTGCACAAGCCCTTCCGGATACCGATGCGCGAGCGGCCCCTGATTCGGGTCCTTGCCCTGCGCGTTCGAGAACATCGGCGCCCGGCTCATCGACTCCACACCGCAGGCGATCGCGATGTCGTAGGCCCCCGAAATCACGCCCTGCGCCGCGAAATGCGCCGCCTGCTGACTCGACCCGCACTGCCGATCCACCGTCGTCGCCGGCACCGACTCCGGAAACCCCGCCGCCAGCGCGGCCGTCCGGCTGATGTTGAACGCCTGCTCCCCGGCCTGCGTCACACACCCGCCGACCACGTCGTCGACCAGCGCCGGATCCAGCTCGCTGCGCGCCACCAACTCCGACAACACCCCGGCCAGCAGGGTGGCCGGATGGACCCCCGACAACCCACCCCCGACCTTCCCCTTGCCCGACGGGGTACGAACGACATCGACGATGACGGCGGACCTCATAGCCCTCTCCGATCAGCTAAGTTAGTTGCGATTCTCGTCTAAGTTAACACGGATTCGCCTCCGGGCCGCACGGGAATGCGCGCTCCACCCCGAGACTATCCATTCGCGCTGAACCCGGGGCGGGAGTCAGGCCGGATAGGTATGGGTTTCCGTGGCCTTGACGGCGGCCCACAGTCGCAGACCGGGGCGCAGGCGGAGGTCGGCGACGGTGGCGGGGGTGACGTCAGCCAGGACGGGTGGGGTGCCGTCGAGGCGGAGACGGATGGTGTGGGCGTGTTGTTCGATGCCGGCGATGGTGACCGGCCAGGTGTTGCGCGGGCTGCCCGTGGGGTGGTCGGGGTGCAGGCTGACGGCCGTGGGGGAGAAGGCGATGTGCACGGGGCCCTCGCCGGGTTCGGCGGCGGTGAGGGTGCCGCCGGTGTCGAGTTCGACGGTGGTGCCGTGGGCGGTGCCGCGATAGAGGTTGAGGCCCACCAGGTTTGCCACGTAGTCCGAGCGCGGGCGGTGGGCGACCTCGCTCGGGGAACCCTCCTGGACCACGACGCCGTTTTCGAGGATGACGAGACGGTCGGCCAGCACCATGGCATCGAGTGGGTCGTGGGTGACCAGCACGGTGTGGCCGGGGTAGTCGGCGAGGTGGTGGGCGAGGTCGGAGCGCACGCGCAGGCGGGTGCTGGCGTCGAGCGCGGCCAGCGGCTCGTCCAGGAGCAGCAGGGCGGGGTCGGTGGCGAGGGCGCGGGCCAGGGCGACGCGCTGGGCCTGGCCGCCGGACAGGGCTCGCGGTTTGGCCTGTGCGTGCTCGGCGAGACCGACACGATCCAGCCATTCGCTGGCGCGTGCTCGGGCAGCGGTACGGCGCTGGCCGCGGGCGCGGAGGCCGAACGCGACGTTGTCTAGTGCGCTCAGATGACCGAACAGCAGGTAGTCCTGGAAGACGACGCCGACCTCGCGCTGTTCGGCGGGCACGAACACCTTCGGCGGTGCGTCCCAGGTCTTTTCGCCGATCCGCAAGGTGCCGCCGGTCAGTGGCGTCAGCCCGGCCAACGTCCGCAGCGCCGTGGTCTTGCCTGCGCCATTCGGTCCGAGCAAAGCGACGACTTCACCCGCCGCCACGGACAATTGGATATCGAGTTCGAATTGACCTCGGGTAACTCGCAATTCGGCTTCCAGGGTCATACCGCGCCCCGAATCCACCGCTCACGCAACGCGACCAGAACCGCGACCGACACCGTGAGCAACACCAGGCTGAGCACGATCGCATCCTCCGGATCGGCTTCGAGCGCCAGGTAGACCGCCAGCGGCATGGTGGTCGTCTTGCCGGGAAAGTTGCCCGCGAACGTGATCGTGGCGCCGAATTCGCCGAGCGCCCGCGCCCAGCACAGCACCCCGCCCGCCACCACGCCCGGCAGGACGGAGGGCAGCGTCACCCGCCGGAAGGTCAGCCAGCGCGACGCCCCCAGCGTCGCCGCCGCCTCCTCGAACCGCGGATCCGCCGCCCGCAGCGCGCCTTCCACCGAGATCACCAGGAACGGCATCGCCACAAAGGCTTCCGCGACCACCACGCCGGCCGTCGTGAAAGGCAGTGAGACGCCGAACCATTCGTACAGATACCGCCCGAACAACCCGCGCCGGCCGAGCACCAGCAACAGCGCCACGCCGCCGACCACCGGCGGCAGCACCAGCGGCACGGTGACCAGCGCGCGCAGCACCCCGCGCCCCGGCACCTCGCCGCGCGCCAGCAACCACGCCAACGGCACCCCGAATACCAGGCAGATCACCGTCGCGAGACTCGCGCACTCCAGCGAAAGCCGAAGCGCCTGACCGACTTCGGCGTTCAGCAGCCGATCCGGCAGGCCGCGCCAGGGCGCCCGCCACAGCAGTCCGATCAGCGGAACGAGCAGGAACGCCAGCGCGCACAGCGCGGGCAGCACCAGAACGAGCGGTCGCCGTCCCTGTGCTGCCCGTCGCCGCGGCACCCGGGTCACGGTGCGTCGAATCCCGCCTTGGCGAACACCGTCTTCGCCTGATCGGACTTCACGAAGTCGGCGAACGCCGCGGCCGCGGCCGCGTTCGGCGCGTGCGCCAGCGGCGCGACCGGGTAGTCGTTGATCGCCTTGGCCGCCTCGGCGAAGTCGATGCCCTCCACCTGGGCGCCCGCGGACAGCACGTCGGTCCGGTACACCAGCGCGGCGTCGACCTCGCCGAGCTTGACCTTCGTCAGCACGGCCTTCACGTCGGCCTCACGGGTATCGGGCTGCGGGTTGACGCCCGCGGCCTCGAACACTGTCTTGGCGGCGGCGCCACACGGGACCTGTTCGGCGCACAGCGCGATCTTCGGCTCGGTCTTGCCGAAGTCGGTCAGGCCGGTGATGTGGCCGGGGTTGCCCTTGGGCACCGCGATCTCCAGCCGATTGCGCACGAAGGTGAACGGCGCACCGGTCACCTCGCCTTTGTCCTGCACCTGCTGCATGTTCTTCGGCGCGGCGGAGGCGAACACGTCGGCCGGGGCGCCCTGGTTGATCTGCTCGGCCAGCGCCGAGCTGGCGTCGAAGCTGTAGACCACCTTGACGCCGGGGTGCGCGGCCTCGAACTGCTTGCCGAGCTCGGTGAAGGTCTCGGTCAGCGAGGCCGCGGCGAACACCGTGACGGTGCCGCCGACCTTGCTCGTATCCGCGGGCGCCGCTTTGTCGTCGGAGCCGCAACCGACCAGGGTCAGCGCGGCCACGCCGGCCATGGCGGCGACACTCAGCGAACGAATCATCTTCGACCTCATCAACTTTCCGGAATCTCGACTACGACATGTGTCGACTTGACCGACGCCACCGCGACGCTGCCGACCTCGAGCCCGAGCTCGTCGACCGACTCCCGGCTCAGCAGCGAGACCAGCCGGAACGGTCCGGCCTGCATCTCGACCTGCGCCATCACGGTGTCCTTGAGCACCCGCGTCACGATGCCGCGCATTCGATTGCGGGCGGACGCGGCCACGGTGACGCCCGGTTCCGGGGTCTCCGCGGTGGCTTGCAGGAATTCGGCCAGTTCCCGGCCGCGCACGCCCTTGCGCCCGTTGCCGAGCTGGATCGCGGTGAGCTTGCCCTGATCGATCCATCGACGCACGGTGTCGTCGCTGACTCCCGCCAGCACCGCCACCTCACTGATCCGCAAATCCGACACGATTGGCAGTTTATTGCCGTATCTGCGGAAAGCAAGGGGCAATCATCGCGCGGCGCGGCGGGCGGAGCGTGCGGTGGTCGCGTGGCGGCGACCCTCGGATGCGGTGAGCGCCGGAGGCCGCGACCGATTTTTCCGGTCTGTGCCTGCTGTGATTGCTGTGGCGAAATTTCCGGTGAACTCTCTCACAACGAGTGCACGCCGAACTATCGGCAAAGTTCCATCGGGAAGCACATAAAAGCCTGCTGGGCATAACATTTCGCGCCACATCGGCGAATCGGGTCGTGCCGCATATCACCGCTCGAACAGCTGAGCACGCTCCGCGATCATTACATTGGAGGGGATTTCGCAGTCCCATCTGATGGAGGAATTTCGGTGCCGATTATCGATCTGGGTTCGTCAGCGTTGAATCTCGCGAACGTCGTGACGTCCATTGCCGCCAACATCACCTACCTGTTGCAGGCCTGGCACGTTATCTAGTCGACCCCGTGACCCGGCGGCGCCGCGGCCTTCGCGTCGGCCGCCGGGCACAGGCGATGAATCGTCAATGCCGCGGCGAGCAGCCGGGAATCATGCGGCTCGGTGGGATCGATACCGGTGAGCTCCGCGATGCGGCGCAGGCGATAGCTGAATGTATTGGGGTGGACGTGGATCTCGGCGGCGGCCGCTTTCCGATCGGATCCGTGGCGTAAGTGCGCGTCGAGCGCTTCGATCAGATGGGGGCTCGGCAGGATCGGCGCGATCCGTTCGACCAGCCTTCCCCGCGCGGGTCCCGGCCTGGTGAGCTGGTGTTCCAGCAGTAAGTCATCGAGTCGGTAGCAGCCCGGCGGTTTGCCGAGCAGGCGGGCCAGTTCGGCCAGATCGGTCGCCTCGCGCGCGGTCTGTGGCACGGATTCCCTGGTGACCGAACGATATTCGGCGATGAACACCGCTACCCCGAACTGCTCGGCGAGTTCCGCGGCCAGATGTTCGTAGCCCGGCTCAGTCGGGTCCGCGTCGGAGACGTTGGGTAGCAACGCGATTCCGGTCGAGCCGTCGAAGGTGGCCAGCGCGGTGGTGCCGACGAGGCCGTCCAGGGCTCGTTGCAGGATTCGTATCCGCCGCCTGCTGATGAGCGTGGCCACGGTGCTCGGCTGCTCGTCGTGGCGAATGTGGATGGCCAGCACGGTGTATCGCTCGGCCAGCGCCGTATCGGCCCGCGCGGCAAGCTCTTCGGCGGGTAACCCGCCGAGCAGCGCGGCGCACAGCGCGCGCCGGGCCTCGCGTTCGGCGTGGTAGATCGACTGCTCGACCTCGGTGTAGGTCTCGACCACGGTGATGTTGATGTGCATCAGCAGGTCGAGCAGCCGGCCGCCGACGACCGTCAGGTCGTGCATCTCCGCCGTCGTGGCCAGCGCCACCGCCTCTTGCAGCACCGATTGCGCGGAGCCGTGGATGGCCTCGATCAACAGCGGCAACGGAATCCGGTCCTCCGCGTGCCGCTGCGCCACCGGGACGACGAAGGCCGCGACCTCCGCCCTGGTGAACTCGCGCTGCTCGCCGATGGCCTGCAAGACCGCCCGGCCGCACGCGTAGATAGCGGGCAGCACCTCGGCGGTGAAGTGACCCTCGGGCAGATCGGCGGCGGGCCGGGTGGCGCCGAGCCCCGCGGCCAGCATGCGTTCGGAGATCTGCGGCCAGCGGGTGAGCAGCCGCGTGACCAATGGTGCGTTGCCGGTCGGCGGGGAAAGTGCGAGGGACATGCGCCGATTGTTTCCAACGACAGGTTTTGCGGCAAGGTAACCGGCGCATCGGCCGGAACTTTGTCGCGGACAACAACTTCGCGCGCGCATTCTTCTCCCCGGCGTGCAGTGACAATGGCGCGGCGGCGGCCCTAGATTCGAGCAGAGTCCCGATATGGTGCGCAGCACATTCGAACGGTGGTGTGGCGCGGGAAACAAGGTGTGGCGGTTGGCAATTCCGGTCCCGGACGCGCACATCGCTCGAATGGGAAGTGAACTGAATGTTTGCAATGACGCAACACGCCAAACGGGCCGTCTGTGGTGTCGCGGTGATCGCCGGGTTGACCGTGGCGACCGTCCTGGGTTCCGGTGGGGCGAACGGTGATCCGCGCATCGAGCCGGCGGAGCAGGCGCTCGCCGATGCCATCAGCGCCGGATTGACACCGGCGGCCGATGGCAGGCAACCAAGAGCGGTAACGGATTCCGGCAGCAGCTCGGGTCTCAGCCACGCCTCCGATGTGCTCGGTGAGGGACCGGAGATGTCGGCGTATCTGGCGGCCTTCGCCTACGGCCTGGCGCACCCCGACGCGGCGCCGCCCGGCGCGAACCGCTGGGACTGCGTCCCGAGCGCCGACCATCCCCGTCCGGTGGTGCTGTTGCACGGCACCTGGCTGAACGCCTACGACAGCTTCGCCTACCTCTCGCCGCGCCTGGCGCGCGCCGGATTCTGTGTGTTCGCGGTCAATTTCGGCCGTTCCGGTCTGCTCGACGGCGGCGGTCTCGGCCCGATCCTGCCCGGTCGTTACGGCGTCGGGCGGATGGAGGAGTCCGCGCGGCAGGTGGGCGAGTTCGTCGATCGCGTGCGGGCGGCGACGGGCGCCGAGGCGGTGGACATCGTCGCGCATTCGCAGGGCGGGACGGTGGCCGATCAGTACCTGAAGTTCGACGGCGGCGCGGGCAAGGTGCGCAAGCTGATCTCCTTCGGGGCGACCTTTCACGGCACCTCGCTCATGGGCATCGCGACGCTGGGTCGCACGATCAACAATCTCGGCGTCGACATTCTCGGCTTCTATCAGCCGATCGTCGGGTACGCCAATATCCAGCAGGCGGTGGGCTCGTCGTTCTACGCGGCGCTGAATGCCCAGGGGGACACCGTTTCCGGCGTCGACTACACCTCCGTCGGGTCCCGCCTCGACCAGGTGATGAATCCCTACGACTGGTCGTTCCTGCGGGCCGGACCGGGTGCCACCGTCGACAACATCACCCTGCAAGCGGGTTGCGAGCAGGATCTGTCCGACCACCTGACGATCATGTACTCGCCGCGCGCGGCCTCTATTGCGCTGCACGCGCTCGATCCGGTGGCGTATCCGAACCTGGAGTGCGCGTTCAATCCGTGGCTGATCGGCGGTGGTGGCGGCCTCTGAGCGCGGCCGAAGAACTTTCGGCGCACGAATTGTCTTCCACGACAATTCTTTTCCTGCCGATGAGTTCGATATTTTGAAGGTGGGCATGCTGCGGCACCGACGGCGCGACGATCCCGGACATCAGTGGAGAGGATGAACAGCATGATTGCCGACCCCGCGCCGGGTGTCATCGGTCCCCTCGTCGAACCACGCTCCACCTATCCGCTGTTGCCCGAGGCGGACCCGTTCTACGCGCCACCACCCGCGCTCAGGCAGCTACCGCCCGGTGCGATCGTCCGCACCAGGGAGGTCGAGATCGCGTTGTTCGGCGCTGTGCCGCAGCGGATCTCGGCCTGGCAGCTGCTCTACCGGACCTGTGACCTCGACAACGTCCCCGAGGTCGCGGTCACCACCGTGCTGTTGCCGTCGGGGGCCGACCCGGCGGAGCCGCGCCCGCTCGTCTCGTTCCAGTGCGCGATCGACGCCGTTGCCTCGAAATGCCTTCCTTCCTATGCGCTTCGGCGCGGCGCGCGAGCGGCCGGGTCGATTCCGCAACTGGAGCTGCCCCTCATCGTCAGCGCGCTGGCTCGCGGCTGGGCGGTGTCGGTGCCCGATCACGGGGGGACCGCGGGACGGTTCGGGGTGGCGCGCGAACCCGGCTACCGTGCGCTGGATGCGATCCGGGCGAGTTCGGCGTTCGCGCCGCTCGGCCTCGACGCGGCCACACCCGTTGCGCTGTGGGGTTATTCAGGCGGCGGCCTAGCTACCGCATGGGCCGCGGAGCTGGCCGCCGAGTACGCGCCGGAGCTGAACATCGTCGGCGCGGTCGCCGCCTCGCCGGTCGGCGATCCCGCCGCCGCGTTCGTCCGCCTCAACGGCTCGCTGTTCGCCGGCTTCGCCGCGGTCTTCACCGCCGGGCTGCGCCGCGCGTATCCCGACCTCGACCTGCTCCTGCGCACCCACCTGGACGCCCGCTATCTCGGCTGGCTCGCCCACACCGAGGCGACCGCGACGCTCCCGCTGCTGTACCGCTTCGCCCGCCGCGACATCGACCGGCACTGCCGCGGCGGCCTCACCGCACTCCTGGAGTCACCGGAACTCCAACGGGTTCTGGGCGATATCCAGCCCGGCCGCCGCACCCCGGTCATGCCGATGCTCGTCCTCCAGGGCGTCTACGACGAGGTCATCGCCGTCGCCGACGTGGATGCCCACGTCGCCCGCTACGCCGCGGCGGGCGCCCACGTGCGCTACCTCCGCGACCGCCTCAGCACCCACCTGCTCCTGCAATACATCGCCCTCCCGGTGATGATCGACTGGCTCGCCGACCGCTTCGCCGACCGCGAACCGGCCCCTGCCACCACCGAAACCGTCTGGTCACTCGCCTTCTCCCGCAACGCGATTGCCGGTCATCTGGACTTCACTCGCCTCGTTGCCCGCATGCTCTTCGCCCGGCCGATTCGGCTGATGCACCGACCGAGGTCGAGTTCGACACCACCGAGCCGAGCACCCTGCCGCAGACCGCGAAACGGGTGTGCTCGTTGACTGCGTACCCGGGAACCGGACGTGGACCTGGAGGATTGGTGCTACGACGGGGTGACCACCGTCGGCACCGCGATGCGCGATGGATCCGAGACCTCTCCGGTGTGACCGAGCCCGGTGCGTCCATCCCGGACTGCCCGCGCTGAAGTTTGTGTGTCCGATCACAAATGCCCGGCTTTTGCTCTAGCGTGGGCACGGTTGGTGCCGAGAGGGGCTGTGGATGCGTAGCGGGATGTTGAGTCTGGCGCGGTTGCGGGAGCTGGTCGCGGTCGGGGAGATCGACACGGTGTTGGTCGCGATGACCGACATGCAGGGTCGATTGCAGGGAAAGCGTTGCGCGGCACAGTATTTCCTGGACGAGGTGGTGCGGCACGCGACCGAGGCGTGCAACTATCTGCTCGCCGTCGACGTGGACATGGCTACGGTCGACGGGTACGCGATCTCGTCCTGGGACACCGGTTACGGGGACTTCGTGCTGCGCCCGGACCTGGATACGCTGCGGCTGGTGCCGTGGTGGCCGGGCACCGCGCTGGTGCTGTGCGATGTGGAGAAGGTGGCGCCCGAGGGGGAGCCCGTCGGGGTGTCGCCGCGGCAGGTGCTGCGCGCGCAACTGGACCGGCTGGCCGAGCGCGGGCTGCGCGCGTTCGTCGGGACCGAACTCGAATTCCTGGTGTTCGACGACAGTTACGAGGCGGCCTGGTCCGCGGGCTATCGCGATCTGCGGCCGGCCAATCAGTACAACGTCGACTACTCGCTGCTCGGCACCGGGCGCATCGAGCCGCTGCTGCGCCGCATCCGCACCGAAATGGACGGCGCGGGAATGTATGTCGAGTCGGCCAAGGGGGAGTGCAACCCCGGTCAGCACGAGATCACCTTCCGCTTCGACGAGGCGCTGAAGACCTGCGACAACCACAGCATCTACAAGACCGGCGCGAAGGAAATCGCCGCCCAGGAGGGGCGCAGTCTGTCCTTCATGGCGAAATACAATGAGCGCGAGGGGAACTCGTGCCACATCCACATCAGCCTGCGCGGGGAATCCGGCGAGGCCGTGCTGGCCGGCGACGAGGCCAACGGATTCTCGCCGCTCATGCGGCATTTCGTCGCTGGCCAGCTGGACTGCCTGCGCGAGTTCACCTACCTGCTCGCGCCGAACATCAACTCCTACAAGCGATTCGTGCCGGGCAGCTTCGCGCCGACCGCCGTCGCCTGGGGCCGGGACAACCGGACCTGCGCCCTGCGCGTGGTCGGGCACGGGCAGTCGTTGCGGCTGGAGAACCGGGTGCCCGGCGGCGACGTGAACCCGTATCTCGCCGTGGCCGCCGCGATCGCGGCCGGGCTGCACGGCATCGAGCAGCGGCTGCCGCTGGAGCCGGAGTTCAACGGCAATGCCTATCGGTCGGAGCGGCCCCGGGTGCCGCGCACGCTGCGCGAGGCCGCGCAGCTCTTCGGGGACAGCAAGGTGGCGCGGACCGCGTTCGGTGATGATGTAGTGGAGCACTACCGCAATGCGGCGAAGGTCGAGCTGGATGCCTTCGACGCCGCCGTCACCGACTGGGAGCGTATTCGTGGATTCGAACGACTCTGAGGTTCAGCCCACCGGAGTTGTGCACACCGGGCCACGGCCCGTGATCGGCTTGCCGACCTACCTGGAGCCCGCGCGGTTCGGCTCGTGGAACGTCGACAGCGCCGTGCTGCCCGCCAGCTATGTGCAGATGGTGGTGGAGGTCGGCGGTATTCCGGTGCTGCTGCCGCCGGTCGGGGTGGCCAGGGCGGAGCTGATCGCGCGGCTGGACGGGCTGGTGCTGACCGGCGGTGCCGACGTGTCGCCGGCTCGGTACGGCGCGACGGAGCACGCGCTCACTTACACCCGGCCCGATCGGGACGAGTCCGAGTTCGAGCTGTACGCGCTGGCGCGGGCGGTGGAGCTGCCGGTGCTGGCGGTGTGCCGTGGTTTACAAGTGGTGAACGTCGCGCTGGGCGGCACGCTGAGCCAGCATCTGCCCGACCTCGTCGGGCATGCCGAGCATTCGGGCACCGTCGGCGGCTTCACCGTCACCGAGGTGGTGACCGTGTCCGGCAGCAAGGTCGCCGCGATCGCGGGGCCGCAGGTGAAGGTCAACTGCCATCACCATCAGGCGATCGACGTGCTGGCCGCGGAGCTGGTGGCCACCGCGCACGCGGCGGACGGCACCATCGAGGCGGCGGAAACGGCGGACGGCCCGTTTCTGGTCGGCGTGCAATGGCATCCGGAGGTGGATGCGGTCGACCGCCGGTTGATCAGGGCGCTGGTCGCGGCGGCCGAAGACTATCGAAGGGAGCGGAATTCGTGACGACAGCGCAGGTGCTCAACCCGGCGACCGAGCAGGTGGTGGCGCGGGTCGAGTTGCTCGGCGAGGCCGAGACGGACGCCGCGATCGAGCGGGCGCAGTGGGCCGCGGTCACCTGGCGCGAGGTGGCGCCGGGGGATCGGGCCAGGATGCTGCGCCGGTTCGGGGACGTCGTCGACGCGCATCTGGAGGAGCTGGCCCAGCTGGAGGTCGCCAACTCCGGGCATACCATCGGCAACGCGCGCTGGGAGGCAGGCAATGTCCGCGACCTGCTGCACTATGCGGCCGGCATCCCGGAACGGTTGCTGGGCAACCAGATTCCGGTCGCGGGTGGGGTGGACATCACCTTCCACGAGCCGCTCGGCGTCGTCGGGATCATCGTGCCGTGGAACTTCCCGATGCCGATCGCGGCGTGGGGGTTCGCGCCGGCGCTGGCGGCGGGGAACACGGTGGTGCTCAAGCCCGCCGAACTGACGCCGTTGACCGCGATCCGGCTGGGTGAGCTGGCGCTCGAAGCGGGCTTGCCGGAACACGTCTTTCAGGTTCTGCCGGGCAAGGGTTCGGTGGTCGGGCACCGGTTCGTGACCCATCCCGCGGTGCGCAAGGTGGTGTTCACCGGGTCGACCGAGATCGGCACGCAGATCATGGCCGGTTGCGCGCAGCAGGTGAAGCGGGTGACCCTCGAACTCGGCGGCAAGAGCGCGAATATCGTGTTCGCCGACGCCGATCTGGAGCGGGCGGCGGCCACCGCGCCGTACGGCGTGTTCGACAATGCCGGGCAGGATTGCTGCGCGCGGTCGCGAATTCTGGTGCAGCGCAGTGTGTTCGATAAGTTCATGGAGCTGCTGGAGCCCGCGGTGCAAGGGGTGAAGGTCGGAGATCCGACGCAGGAGTCCACCGAGATGGGCCCGCTGATCTCCGCCGCGCACCGCGAGCGGGTAGCGGGGTTCATCGAGGCGTCGACCAAGATCGCGTTCACCGGCGATCGGCCCAACGGGCCCGGATTCTGGTATCCGCCAACGGTGGTGCTGCCGGAATCACCCACCGACCGGATCCTCACCGAGGAGGTGTTCGGCCCGGTGGTCGCGGTGCTCCCGTTCGAGGACGAGGCCGATGCGATCCGGATCGCCAACGACACCGAGTACGGGTTGTCCGGCTCCATCTGGACCAACGACGTCGGCCGGGCGCTGCGGGTCTCCCGCGGCGTCGAGGCCGGGAACCTGTCGGTGAATTCGCATTCCTCCGTGCGGTATTGGACGCCGTTCGGCGGATTCAAGCAGTCCGGGCTCGGGCGTGAGCTCGGTCCCGATGCGGCGTTGGCGTTCACCGAAACCAAGAACGTCTTCATCGCCACTCAGTGAACAAACCCCATACCTGACAGGAGATGCCTTGCAGCGCTTACAGGATCGAGTCGCCGTCGTCACCGGCGGCGGAAGCGGCATCGGCCTCGCCACGGTCCGCCGCTTCGCCGCCGAGGGAGCGAAGGTCGTCGTCGCCGATATCGACGCCACCTCCGGTGAGGCGGCGGCCGCCGAAGTCGGCGGCTTGTACGTCAAGGTGGACGTGACCGACGAGGCACAGGTCGAAGCCCTGTTCCAGACCGCCGTCGACACCTACGGCGGGCTCGACATCGCCTTCAACAACGCGGGAATCTCGCCGCCGGAAGACGATTCGATCCTCACCACGGGGCTCGACGCGTGGCGGCGGGTGCAGGAGGTCAACCTGACCTCCGTGTATCTGTGCAGCAAGTACGCCATCGGGCACATGCTGGAACGCGGCAAGGGATCGGTCATCAACACCGCCTCGTTCGTCGCGGTGATGGGCGCGGCCACCTCGCAGATCTCCTACACCGCGTCGAAGGGCGGTGTGCTCGCGATGAGTCGTGAGCTCGGAGTTCAGTTTGCACGCAACGGCATCCGGGTCAACGCGCTGTGCCCCGGGCCGGTGAACACGCCACTGTTGCAGGAGCTGTTCGCCAAGGATCCGGAGCGGGCGGCCCGCCGCCTGGTGCATATCCCGACGGGACGCTTCGCCGAGCCCGAGGAAATCGCCGCCGCCGTAGCGTTTCTCGCCAGCGATGATGCGTCGTTCATCACCGCGTCGCAGTTCCTGGTGGACGGTGGTATCTCCGGCGCTTACGTGACGCCGCTGTAAGAAGTAGCCAAAAGCGAACTCCCGCAACACTTCCTGAGGAAGGTTGCGGGAGTTCGCGTGTGGTCGGCCTGCGATTTCGCCGTGGCGCGGGCGGACCGGACGCCGAAGATCTATGGCGTCGCTGCCGGCGGAGCGGCAGGCGCGGCCTCGGGCGGAGGCGTCGGGCCGCCCTGCGGCTTCAGCAGGTTGTTCAGTTCGGTCAGGCTTCGCGTCAGATTTTCCACGTTGGCTGCGAGGCCGGGGTCGGTCGGGCTGCCTGCGCCGCCCGATTTCAACGGGTCGCTTTGCGGGGTCTGGCCGCCTGCCCCGCCACCCGGCGCGGCTTGCGGCGTGCCACCGCCTGCTCCTGCACCGCCTTGCGGGGCCGCTCCGTCGCCTGCGCCGCCTTGGGGAGCGGCGGCTTGGGGGGCCGCGCCACCTTGCGGAGCAGCGCCTTGCGGGGCCGCGCCGCCCTGGGGAGCCGCGCCTTGGGGGGCCGCGCCACCTTGCGGAGCAGCGCCCTGGGGAGCTGCGCCACCCTGCGGCGTCGCGCCGGGCGCGGCCGGTGCCGGTGCCGGTGCGGCCTGGCCGCCTGCCGCGGGCGGGGATGGTTGGAAGGCATTGGCCTCGGCAACGCCGCCGAACAAGAGTGTCGCGGTGACGCCTGCGGCGGCCGCGGTTCCTAGCAGGATCTTCATGTGTAGCCCCTTCTCGTCTCGAAGTGGTACATGAGTGCAGGTTTATTCAAACGCTCAACCGCCGGTGGTTCGGCACAATGCGAAAAACCGCCCGCCTTGCTGGGGATATGCCGTCGACGGATTCGGGCACTGTCCCCGGGGCATTGGTTCACTATCGATCGGCAGGTCGTCGCCGAGTAACCAACTCGGCGACGACACTGACCAATTCGGCTTTGCTTCGACGCGCAATCCTCACGGCTCGACTGCCTCGCAGCTGCCGCGACGGCGGCAGCGCGGACTGTCGATGAATTCGTCGAGCGGACCGATCGCCAGTTCAGACGTCGAATTGCACCAGGGTGCGTTCCGGCGATGGGCTGGTTTGCCAGCCCGGCTGCGCTGGCTGCGTTGCCTCAATGCGTTCAGCCGCCGAAGCCGAACATGTTGCTCAGGTTCGGCAGGGCGGGCGCGCCGGCTGCTGGTGCGCTTGGTGCGGCGCCGGGATTGCCGGGAGCGGCACCAGGTGCGCTTGGCGCGGGGCCGGACCCCGGCAGGACACCCGGAGGCAGGAGGTTCGCGCCCGGCAGGCTGTTCAAGTCCGGCATGGCCGGAGCTTGCACGCCGCCTTGTGCGCCGCCGCCCTTCGGGTCGACCTGTGCGCCGCCTTGTGCGCCGCCGCCAGGGGTGTTGACGCCGCCCTGTGCACCACCGCCATTCGGGCCGGCTTGAGCGCCGCCTTGTGCGCCACCGCCGGGGGTCTCGACGCCACCCTGTGCGCCACCGCCATTCGGGCCGGCTTGAGCGCCGCCCTGTGCGTTGCCGCCGGGTGTCTGGGCGCCGCCGTTTGCGCCGCCGCCGTTCGGGCCGAGCTGCCCACCGCCC
Organism: Nocardia sp. NPDC051756; assembly: GCF_040681495.1. Taxonomy (NCBI): domain Bacteria; kingdom Bacillati; phylum Actinomycetota; class Actinomycetes; order Mycobacteriales; family Nocardiaceae; genus Nocardia; species Nocardia sp. NPDC051756. Next base: position 417,420 of record NZ_JBFAYV010000001.1, read on the forward strand.
TGCGCGCCGCCCGACGGGGGTGCGGGTTGGCCGGCGGCGGCGAATCCGCCGGTCTGCGGGGTTTCCGCGCCGGCGACGCCGGCGAATACGAGAGACGCGGTCAGTGCTGCTGCGGCCGCGGTTCCTAGCATGATTTTCATGTGGAGCCCCTTCTCTAATCGAAGTGGTACATCCGTACATGCTGATCAAACGTTCAACACGTTAGTGGCTCACATCACAATGAGCAAAACTGGTCGGTATGAAATGAGCCCGGCGTGGCGGAATCTACTCGGGGCGCCGAGTGCTCACTGTGTCCACTTTTGGCGTGGCTACCAGGGGTAATGGGTGAAAATCGGAGAATCTGAAGAATTCGGCCGACTTGATGCGGCGGAGGGCGGAGCTGAAACCGGTGCGCGTCGTCGCCGAGCATGAGGCACGGCGACGACGCCGAACAGTTCCGGTTTCGCTTCGACGCCTGACCCTTTACCGCGTGGGAGGGCGGCTGCCGCCGGGGTTGCGGTGGCGCGGGTAGTTGGTGAATACGTCGGGCGGGTCGATCGGCTGTTCAGTTGCGGGACTGCACCAGGGGGAGTCTCAGTGTGTTGTGCGAGCGGTGGGGGCGGCAGGCGCTTGCCCCGCCGGGGGTTCTGTCTCCCCGCCGGCGCTCGGTGGTGCTGCCTCGGCTCCGCCGCTCGGTTCGGTTTCGGCACCCTTGCTCTTGTCGGCGCCCTTGCCTTTATCGGCGCCGTCGGTCTTGCATTCCTTCTTCTGCGGGGCCGTCTGTTCCGTTTGGTCGCCGGGCTCGCGGGTGGTCTTTCCGGTCGCGCTGCCGGTGCTCGGCAGGATGCCGGCGGCCGGCTCAGGTGCCGGTGGATTCGACTGCGGCTCCGCGCCGGACGGCTCGGATCCGGACTGGTCGCTACCGGCCGCTCCGGGGTCACTCGGGGCGGCGCCGCCGGGGGCGGGATCGGTCTTCTTCTTGCCGTCTTCTTTGCACTTCTCCGGGTCTTGCTTGCTGACCGCGGTGAATCCGCCGATCGATTGATCGGTCTGGAAGGTATTCGCTCCGGCACCGCCGGCTAGCAATAGTGTCGCGGTCAGCCCTGCGGCGGCCGCGGCTCCGATCTTGCCAATCATATGTGTAGCCCCTTCTCGTTTCGAAGTGGTACATGCTGATCAAACGCTCAACACGTTAGTGCCGATCCTTCGAAATGAGCAGGACGCCGGTAGTGCAGGCAAGTCACCCCGATCGCGGCCCGTCCGCCTACACCGCCGAATTCGAATAGATTCGATCCGGCCATTTACCGGAGCGCGCCGCTTTTCCCGATCGAACGAAAATTAAACCTTGAAATCGAAACAAGTCGAGAGTGAACGGGACATGGCCGCCGCGAACGTCGAGAAGTCGCTCAATCATGTCCCATTCGGTGCCGCTTAAGGGGCTACAGCGGCCTTGCCGGGCAGTATCGAGTCCAGGGAGAGGTCGTCGCCCGCATCGGGGACCTCGGTGCCGCGCAGCGATGTTCCGGCGGTCTCGCGCAGGAAGCACCAGGCGACCAGGCCGACGATGCTCGCGCCGACCATGTAGGCGGCCGGGAACAGCGACCAGCCGGTCCACTCGATCGCCGCCTCATTGACCAGCGGTGCGGTACCGCCGAACGCCGCGGTGGAGACGTTGTAGGCCAGCGCGAAGCCGGCGTAGCGGACCTGGGTCGGGAAGATCGCCGGGAAGGTGGAGCTGATCGTGGACAGCTGCGGGACGTACAGCAGGCCGAGCACGACGAAGCCGGTGATCGCCCACGCGGTGCCCTGGCCCATCAGCCAATACAGCGGAATCGCCAGCACGCCCAGCCCGACCAGCGAGAACAACCACATCGGCCGACGGCCGACCCGGTCGGACAGCATGCCGAAGAACGGCAGCACCACCATCATCACGGTCTGACCGATCAGCATCATCGTGGTCGCGCCGGACTCGCTCATGCCGATGGTCTTCTGCAAGTAGGTCGGCTGATAGGTGAGCAGCGTGTAGTTCACGACATTGAGGGCGACGACCAGCCCGGCCATGGTGAGTAGCTCGCGCCGGTAGGTGGTGACCAGTTCGCGCAGGCCACGCAGGCCGCCGGGCGGATGCTTCGTGTCCTCCTCGGCGACCTCGCTGAACACCGGGCTCTCGTCGAGTTTCGAGCGCAGGTACCAGCCGACCAGGCCGAGCGGGACGGCGAGCAGGAACGGGATGCGCCAGCCCCAGCTGTGCATCGCGTCCGAGCCGAACGCGAGCTGGCAGACGAGCACCGTCGCCGAACCGCCGACAAAGCCTGCCAGCGTGCCGAATTCGAGGAAGCTGCCGAGGAATCCGCGTCGCTTGTCGCTTGCGCATTCGGCCAGATAGGTTGCGGCGCCGCCATATTCACCGCCGGTGGAGAAGCCCTGGACGACCCGCAGCGCGATGAGCAGGATCGGCGCGAAAACGCCGATCTCGGTATGCGTCGGCAGCAGGCCGATGGCGCCGGTGGCCGCGGCCATCAGCAGAATCGTGGTGGCCAGCACGGCCTTTCGGCCGATCCGGTCGCCGAGCGGCCCCCACACCATGCCGCCGAGCGGGCGCAGCAGGAACGAGACGGCGAAGCCGAGCATGGTGCCGAGCGTGCCGAGGTCGCCGGGGAAAAAGGCGTCGGTCAGGTAGGTGGCCGTCGCGGCGTAGACGCCGTAGTCGAACCATTCGGTGGCGTTGCCCATCGCGGAAGCGGCGACCGATCGCCGTAGTGGAAAACTCTCGGGGTCCCCGTCAGTCACGTGCGCGTCCTCTCCAGCCCGCCGAACGGACTCGTTTCGGCCCGCCTCCGGGTTCTGACACCAGAGACCGGGCACGAATTAGACCGATACCCACGTTTCAATCCGCGCAAACAGCGACCCTCCGGTGCGTACGCACCGGACGAACATCGCTACCTGCGGTGAAGTGCGTGAATGTCAGAATGGTAACGAATTGATAACAGTGCCGCAACTGGGCGGCACTTGTTCGTCGCCGAGGTAGCGGGCCGACGGGGGCCGAACGCCGTTCGTCAGGGAGACCGCTTGCGCCACGCCGCCCCGCCGAGCGTGACGCCGAACAGTGCCACGCAGGTCCAGCCGAACCAATTCCCGAACCGCGCATACACCGTGCCGCCCGAGGTGAGTGGGATGTCGGCGACTATGGCCCGCGTCACTGTGACATCCGTTGGCGCGGAGGCGAGTACGTGCCCGCGGGAATCGCTGGCCACGAGTTCGCCGAGTTGCGGGGCGCGCGCGACACCCATTCCGGACTCGACGCCACGCTGCACGGCCATCCGGCTGTGCAGCCAGTAGTCGTCGGTGAAATCCAGTGCGGGAACCAGCAGTAATGTCGCGCCGCGCCGTTGGTTCGCCAGGACGAGATCCGGGTGGTCCAGGTCGTAGCAGACCGCCAAGGCCCATGGCCGGCCGGGAACGTTCTGCCACTGCGTTCCCGGTGTGTGCTCGTCCTCCAGTCCGCGAATCAGGTAGTGCTTCGCGTATTGCACGCCGGAGGGATAGTCGATCGCGGCGTTGTAGCTGATCTCGCCGGAGGTCAGGATCAGCCCGGCGATCACCTGAATGTTGCGTCGGGCCGCCACCTCCGTCAGTGGTCCGGACAGTACCGCGAGCGTGGAATCATCGGCACGCCAGGACTTTTCCGGCAGCACCACCGCTTGTGCGCCCTGGTCGGCCAATCGTTCGATCTCGACGACGACCCGTGCCACCATGTCCCGCCCATCGGCCGAATCGACCGGCACGTAGTCCGGCGGCTGCGCCACCGCGACCAGTCCCACCCGCGCCGAATCGTGTTCCTGCGGAACGGCCAACCGCCAGAATCCGAACGCGCCGACCGCAATCAGCACAACCGCCGTCCCGCCGACCGCTCGAAGGCGTTGTGCCGGAGTGACTTCCGGAGCGACGAACACCGAGATTGCCGACGGCACCAGCAGAATCGCAAAGGTGACACCCCACACCCCGGTAAGCGAGGTCGTCTGGATCAGGGGCAACACGTCGGCCTGGGTGTAGGCGATGCTCCACCACGCACCGAACGGACCCGCCACTGCGAGTAGGAATTCCACCGTCACCCAACCGGCGGGCAGCGCCACGACTGCCAAACCGGGCCGTCCGCGTAGCAACAGCGCTCGCGTCACCGTGACGATGCCGCCGTACAGCAACGCAGTTCCGCCGAGCAGCAGAACCGTCACCGGCACAGGCTGTTCGAGCGTTTCGGTGAAGTAGGACCACATCGTCAATTCGCCACCGAGCCAGGACAAATATCCCGCGAGGAAGGCCGTCACCGCCGACGCCCTCGGCACCAGCAACAACACCGGCAGCGGAGCAAGAAAAGCCAACCCGGGCAACGGACGCAAGCCGGTACCGAAATGCCAGAGCAGCGCGGAGGTCACGATCGCCAGCGCGGCGAACAGAAAGCGTTTCACCACCTAGATGTTCGGCACCCGAACTGTCCCGCACATCGCCGAAACGACCGAACCAGGCCTCGCTCGTGCGACGGATCAGCCGGCTACCGCCCCCGGCTTCACCAGCCCCGCCTCGTACGCGAACACCACCGCCTGCACCCGATCTCGCAGCCCGAGCTTCGCCAGCACCGAGCTGACATGCGTCTTCACCGTGTGCTCGCTGACCGTCAGCGCCGCGGCGACTTCGGCATTGGAGAGTCCACGGGCCAACTGCCGCAATGTATCCCGCTCCCGCTCGGTCAGCTCGTCGAGCCGCCGGGCAAGCTCGGGTCGCGGATGTCCGCGCCCGGTCAGCTCGGCGATCAGCCGCCGGGTCACGGTCGGTGCCAATAGAGCCTCGCCGGCGGCGACGACGCGGACCGCGTCGACCAGCTCGTCGCGGCGGACATCCTTGAGCAGGAATCCGCTTGCCCCCGCCCGCAGGGCATCGAAGACATACTCGTCGAGGTCGAACATGGTGAGCACCAACACTTTCGCTGAGGTCTCGGCACAGATCCGGTGGGTAGCGGCCACGCCGTCCAGGCGCGGCATCCTGACGTCCATGACCACCACATCGGGCGTCAGCAGGCGGGCCTTCTCGATCGCCTCCAGTCCGTCGGCGGCCTCGCCGACCACGGTGATATCCGGTTGGGCCTCCAGGATCAGGCCGAAACCTGCTCGGAACAGGTCCTGGTCGTCGACTACGAGCACCCGCATGCTCAACTCCTTTGTCCGAGAGGCAGTTCGGCGGCTACGTCGAATCCGTTGTCCGAGGGGCCATGCCGCAACGTGCCGCCGGTGCCGGTGACTCGTTCACGCATCCCGAGCAGTCCGTACCCGCCGGGCTTCGCCAGCCCCTGACCTGCGCCGTCATCGGAAACCCGCACCGTGAGAAGCTGATCCGACCACCGCAGCGACACCTGCACAGCGGTCGCACGCGCGTGCTTCATGGTGTTGGCCAACGCTTCCTGCACCACCCGGTACGCGGTGACCGCGACGTCGTCGGACACCGTGCGCCGCGCTCCGTCCTCGTCCAGCGACGCGGCCAGCCCGCCGCGCCGCGACAGCTCGACCAGATCGGCGATCGCCTCGATGCCGGGTTGGTGTCGCGGATCGGCGGATTCGCCGCGCAACGTATCCAGACTGCGCCGAAGCTGCTGCACCGCAACCCGGCCGGTGTCCGCAATGCTCGCGAACGTGGCATCCGCCTGCGCCAGATCGGTGAACAGCGGACCGGTCTCGGCCTGGACGATCATCGCGCCGACCGAGTGGGTGACGATGTCGTGCATATCCCTGGCGATCCGCAGGCGCTCCCGGTCCAAGGCCGCGAAGCGTTCCTCGTCGAGCCGCCGGGCGCGTTCCTCGAGCATCTCGATCTGCGTCCGCCGCGCCCGGACACCCGTGCCGAGCGTCCACGCGGTGAGGAAGGACATCGCCGCGTAGGCGTAGGAATCGGGGCTCTCGTCCGGGATGACCAGGGAGATCAGGATGCCTACCACCCCGGCGACGAACGCGCCGCGCCGCCGCACCGGCGGGCTGTACGCGGCGATGGTGTACGCGCATACCACGGTGCCGTAGGGCAGTTCGGGCATCGCGTGCAGGCAGGCGAGCACGGTCATCGCCGGACCGACCACCAGGAAAACCGTGAGCGGTGCGCGCCGCCGCCACAGCACCGGCACGGACGCGACCGCCGACAGCGCGAGCACCCACCAGGGCCGGCCAGCGAAGATCGCGGGCCCGACGGTGGCGAGGGTGACCACGACGGTCAATACGACATCGACCGTGCCGGGCGGGAAGTGCTCGACCCGTTCGATCAGCCGCCGTGTCGCGTCGTCCGCGGCCCGGGTCGCCGCACTGAAAAGCCTCACAAACAATCAGTCTGAACCGTTCGTCCGCCTGATCGCCTCACTCTCCGGACTGATACCAACCTCACCCCCGCGGATGAGGTTGCGGCAGCGCGCCTTCGAGCGGTCTCAGCCGACCTGCTCGGCAAGGAACTCTTCCCAGGTCCGCCGCCCGAGCTGGGTGCCGTCGAAGGTCAGGTTCGCGCCGGCCCGATACACCTTGCCCGCCTTACCCGGCATCCGCACCGGCAGCAGCGGCCGCCGCTTTCCGCTCGCGTGCAGGTAGACGCGCACCAGCTCGGCCAGCTCATACACCCGCGGCCCGGCCAGATCCGGCACCAGCCCGGCCGGTTCGTCCAGCACCAGTTCCACCAGCCGCGCCGCGACGTCGCGCGCGTCGACCGGCTGCAACCGCACCCCGCCCGGAATCGGCACCACCGGCAGCTTCGCCAGCGTGCGCACCGCGTTCAACACCAGATCGTGGAACTGCGCGGCCCGCAACGTCGTCCACGGCACCCCTGACCCGGCGATGATCTGCTCCGCTTCCGCCTTGGCCCGGAAGTAGCCCAGCGGAATCGCGTCCGCCGCGATGACCGAGATGTACACGATGTGTCCCACGGCCGCGCGTGCCGCAGCGTCGACCAGATTCGCGGTGGCCACGTCGTCGCCCTTCGGCCCGCCCGCGAGGTGCAGCACGGTCTCGACCCCGTCGACCGCGGCCGCCACGCCCTCGCCCTTCAGTAGGTCACCGGTCACGTACTCGATGCCGTCCGCAGGCTCGTGCGGGTTGCGGCTCAACAGCCGCACCTTCGCGCCCGCGGCCACCAGCAGCGGAACCACATGCTGCCCCAACGTGCCGGTCCCGCCGGTAACCAGAATCGTCCCAGTCATGATCGTTCCCTTTCGTCCCGGCCGGGAGTCGCCTCCCAGCCACCGCAGCAGCTCTTTACCGATATGACGACGCAGCCGACGCGGATGTGACAATCCGGGATCAGGCCTTCCAATTGCTTGCGTGCAGCCAGGATTCGAGCGTGTGCAGTCCCGGGTGGTCCTTGCGCAGGGTCGCGGTGTCGATGGGCTCGTCGGGGCGGTCGTTGAAGTAGGCGAACATCTTCGCCACCTGCTCGTCGAACGCGCGAACCTGTTCGATCGGGACCTGGTTGCTGCGGGCGGGCAGGCCGGCGACGCGGCCGAAGGTTTCGGCGATCTCCGGTGGGGTGAGGCGGTCGCCGGCCAGGGGGACGGCGCGGTGGAGATAGTCGTCGGGGTGGTCGAAGGCGATGGCGGCGAAGGCGCCGATGTCGTGCACCGAGACGAGCGAGACCGGGATGTCGGCGCGGACCGCGAGATTCAGCACCAGTTCGCCGTTTTCGTCGACTATAGGTCGATTGAAGGCGTTGAAATTGTCCATGAAGAAGACCGGACGCAGCACCGTGGCGGGCAACTCGAGCGACTCGATATGCGCCTCGATGGCGGTCTTCGCCGCGTAATACTCGATACCCGAGTTCTCGTTCGCGCCCTTGAGCGAGCTGTACACCAGATGCTCGATTCCGGACGCCTTCGCGAGGTCGGCCATCGCTTTGCCGCGTCGTTGCTCCGCTTCGATGCCCGCCGGGGTGATGTGGACGCCGGTCATCATGGTCAACATCATGAAGACGCCGTACGCGCCGTCCATCGCTGCCCGCACGGAATCCGGATCATCCAGGTCACCCTCGATCAGATTGGCGCCGGAGTCGCGCAGTGCGCCGGCGGCGGGCGCCGCCAGATCGCGGACGAAAGCGTGTACCTCCCAATCACGTTCGAGCAGTTGCGCAGTGGTCGCCCGGCCCTGCTGCCCGGTGGCGCCGATGACCAGAACCGGTCCTTTGTTGCTGTTCATGTCAAACTCCCTTGGTGTGGTGATCGTGTGTCGATCTCCCGTTGAGTAAGACGTTAGAGACGGGCAGCGGCTTGGTCCTGTTACCAATACTGCTACCTACAAAGGGAATTCGATGAGCGAAAATCAGCGTGCCGAACTGGCGGCATTCCTGCGTGCGCAGCGGTCCCGCGTCCAGCCCGCCGATGTCGGCTTGCCGCCCGATCTGGAACCGGGCCGGCGGCGCACGCCGGGTCTGCGTCGTGAGGAAGTCGCGGAGCTGGCCGGAGTAAGCCTCACCTGGTACACCTGGCTCGAGCAAGGACGCAAGATCGCGGCGAGCCCGCAGGTGGTCGACGCGCTCGCTCGCGCGCTGCGGCTCGACGCCGGTCAGCACCGGCATCTGCGCAGGCTGGCGGGGTTGGCCGATCCGGTGGCCGCGCCGCAGCCGGGGGAGGAGCAGGCGCGGCTACAGCGACTGGTCGATTCGATGACGCCGAGTCCGGCCGTAATCCATGACGGCCGTTTCGATTTCGTGGTCTGGAACGACGCGTACGCGCGGATCCGGATCGATCCGGTCGCGCTCGATCCGGACCGCCGCAACCTGGTGTGGATGATGTTCACCGACGAGGGCAATCGAAAAGCCATGCGCCGCTGGGAACCTGCCGCCCGCGCGGTGCTCAGTCAGTTCCGTGCGGTGGTCGGCCGTCGCCCCGACGACGAGCGGCTGGCCGCCCTCGTCGCCGCCCTGACCGAGGCGAGCCGCGAATTCCGCACCTGGTGGTCGGAATACCCGGTCCGCGACTTCCGCGCCGCCACCATCGGCATCGATCACCCGGCGGCCGGTGCGCTCGATCTCGAACTCTTCCAACTCAGGCTGGTCGAGAACCCGGACCTGCTGCTCGTCCTCCAACTGCCCGCGGGCGACGGCGACCGTCATCGCATCAGCGCCGCGTTGGCGTGATCAGCTGGTCGCAGGCCAGGTTTCCTCGATGATCAGCCGGTCCGTGCGCACCGCCGCGGCGTGGTGTTCGGCGACCAGGTCGGGCGGGTAGGTCGGCCACAGGGTGATGGCGCCGCTGGCCTTGTCGATGGTGCTCACCGTGCCGCCGATGGGCAGCGGGCTTGGCGGAGTGCGGGTTTCGGTGGGTGGCGGCGGGGTGAAGATGGCGACGACGACGAAGCAGCTGTCGAATTCGGTGATCCGATTGGTGATCCCGCGTCCGGCGTCGTCGTCGAAGGACAGGTAGCGCTCGGTGAGGCGTTCGGCTTCGGCGAGGGTCACCGGGGTGGTGCACTCGGTCGGGTAAGCATGGATGTCCATGGTGTCGACGGCGGCCACCGGTGGTGGCGCCAACTCCTTTCCGCAATCCTGGTGCCCCACTGTGCCGTACGCGCGCGCGGGTTGTTCGCGTTGTCCGGGATTTGCTGCCGGACGGCGGAGTTTGCCGGTCAGTCGAAGCGCACGGTGGCGAGCATACGGCGCGCCAGGGTTTCGGGGTCGGTGTCGCCGGCCAGGCTCGAATTGTCCAGCGCCCCTTCGCGCCACAGCGCGGCGAAACCGTGCACCAGCGACCAGGCAGCCAACTGCGTGGCCTGCTGTTGCTCGACGTCGCCGGGGCGGATGACGGACACGCCGTTGCGCAACGCGGCCGCCGAACGCAGGCGCGCCTCGTCCAGGCGCGGATCGTCGGCGCGTAACAGGCTGTGCCGGAACATCACGTCGAAATGCCCGGGATGCTCGCGCGCGAACCGGATGTAGGCGACGGCGACCTCGCGGAAGTCGCCGGCCGCCTGCGCGAGCTCGGCGGCCAGCAGTTCGAATCCCTCGATCGCGAGCGCGGTCAGCACGCCGGCCCGGTCGCCGAAGTGATGTGCGGGCGCCGCGTGCGAGACGCCCGCCCGGCGGGCCAGTTCGCGCAGGGAGACCGCGTCGACGCCGTCGCTCGCGATCTGGTCGGCCGCTGCCGCCAGGATGGTGGCCCGCAGATCGCCGTGGTGATAGCCGCTCTTCGCCATGTCTCGATGGTGCCCGAGAATCTAGTCATTGACAAGTTTGCGGCACGGTTCTAATCTTTCCAGTGTCAAGATTGATCGTTGGAACGTAGGAGACCCTGATGGCACCGCTGGTTGTACTCGCCGTCGTCACCGCACTGGCTCGGCTCATCGGCCGGCTGGCCGGGCCCGAATGGCTGGATTCCTGGCCGCACGCCGTCGCACTCGGCCTGGCGGCCATGTTCGCACTGACCGCCAGCGCGCACTTCCTGTCCCCGCGGCGGGAGGCCCTGGTCGCGATGGTGCCGCCGAAGCTGCCGAACCCGGCCGCACTGGTCGCCCTCACCGGCGTCCTCGAACTGGCGGGCGGGGCCGGGCTGCTCATCCCGGCCACCGCGAAACTCGCCGCCGGCGCGCTGATCGTGCTGCTGATCTTCCTGTTCCCGGCCAACATTCGCGCCGCGAAGGCCGATCTGGGCATCAAGACCATGCCGCTCCCGCTGCGCACCGCCGTCCAGGTCGTCTTCATCGCGGCCCTGGGTGTGGTCCTGTTCGGCTGAAACCGGGAAAGCCCGCCCCGGCAACGAGAACCGTTGCCAGGGCGGGCTTTGTCGTGTTCCGTGTAGTCCATGACGAGTCGAAGCCCACGTGCGGTAACGGGCTCCGGAGACCGGCCTTGACCGCGTGGCTGACCTCCGGAACGGTTGCCTGGTCCGTGATCGGCTACGTCTCGATCATCACCGCCGGGCGGTTGTTCCTCGTCCGGGAAACCCTGCTCGATCAGGTGATCAATCGCCTGTTTCTGTGGAGCCTCGGCACTCTGCTGCTGTACCGATGCACGCTGACCCCGTTTCTCACGGGCCTGGCGAATCAGCTTGCGCTGGGCGGCATCCTGCTGACCACAACGCATCTGGCCACGATCGCCGGCTCGGCCGAGGCGGATGCCGATCCGGCGATCGTGTGGCGCCGCCACCGCCTGGACAGCTTGATCGCCGTGCTCGCGACGGTCGTGATCATCGTCGCCGGCACCTCCGCCCGCAACGATGGACGGCTGGTCCCGATGAATCCCGACTGGGAAGGCATCCTCACCGGCATCGCCTTCGGCATTCCGTTGCTGTGGCACACGGTGGCCTTCAGCGGCATGGGCATCCGTGAACTGCGGTCCGGCGATCTGCCCGCCCGGGAGCGGATCGTGCTGTTCATCATGACCGGATCCACGGTGTACATCTGGGTCTGCGTAGGACTTTCGGTCGCGCAGACCTTCCTCGGCTGGCCCGTGCTGGGCCCGCAATTGCCACGGATCGCCGCGGCATTCACGCTCTGCATCCTGCTCAACGTCACCATTGTCGCCGTGCCGCTGGTCCGGGTCTTGATCACGAAGGCTGGCCTGGACAGTGCGGCGCGCTCGTGCCGCAGGCTGCTGCCGCTGTGGCGCGACCTGACGGCCGCGGTGCCCGAGATCGTGCTCGCCCCGGCGGTTCCGGCGCGCATCGATGCCACTGCGCGGTTGCTTCGGATGACCGTGGAGATCCGGGACGCGCTGCTGCATCTCGGGCCGTATCTGCCTGCGGCGCCTGCCGTTCCGGTGCCGGCTGCCGCTCGTCGGCGGGAATCGGACTGGGCGACAACCACCTACGCGCAGCGCTTGGCCGAGGCCACGCACGCCAGGAAGCACGGGCTCAGGCCGGCTGGGTCAGGTACCGCGGGGCAGCTACCGTTGCTCGCCAACGATTTCGACACCGAACTGCGGCAACTTCTGGACCTGGCTCGGGTGTGGTCGGCGACGCGCCCGTCTACAGCACGGCTTGGGTCTGGGTTACCTTTCCGACCAGTTTGCCCGCGTCATCGCGGATTTCGGTCTCCACCACGATGAAGGTGCGGCCGGCGTGCAGTGCGGTCGAGGAGGCGGTGGCGTAGCCGGAGCGGACCGCGCGGACGAAGTTGGTCTTCGATTCGACGGTGGTGGTGCCCGCCTTGCCCTCGGGCAGGTTCAGGTAGGCGCAGACCGCGCCGGTCGCGTCGGCCAGCGACATGAGCACCCCGCCGTGCAGGACGCCGCCGAGGGTGCACAGGGATTCGTCCCAGGCGATCCGGCTGCGCACCAGGTCGGGGCCGTGTTCGAGCACCTCGATACCGAGCCGCTCGGTGAACGGCATGGTCTGGTGGAACAGCTTGGTGCCCGGCTCATCGATCATGGTCGCGATCCTGCCCGATCCGCCGCCGCTGGTCGATTACCCGCGAGGTAAGGGCTGCGGATCAGGCCAGGTGCGATGCTGCGCGGCGTGCGTGGCCACCGCGATGATCGTCAGTGTGGCGACGAATCCGCCGAGGAACATCACGGTGGTGGGTGAGCCGCGGTCCACCACCAGTCCGCCGGCCAACGCTCCCAGCGAGAACGTGGCCTGGAACGACGCGGTGAACAGCACCGAGGCCGCTTCCGGCGCGTGCGGCACCGCCTTGGTGAACCAGGTCTGCGTGGACACCGGGATCGCGCCGTAGCCGATGCCCCAAATGATCAGCAGGACAAGCGCTCCCGCCTCCCCTCGGCTGAAGACCGGCAGCAGCAACATGGCGCCTGCCATCAGCGCCGCGGCGCAGCCGAAGGTGGCGTGCGGTCGCCGCACGATCGCGGCACCGCCGAGGAAGTTACCGAGAATGCCTGCGGTGCCGTAGATCAGCAGCAGCAACGTGATCATGCCCGGTCCGAGCTGCGGCACCTGTTCGAGGAACGGTGTCACGTAGGTATAGGCGCCGAAATGCGCCAGCACGACGAGAAACGTTGTCAGCAAGGCGAATCGAACATTGATGCCGCGCAGCGACTCGCGCAGCACGGCCGCTCGGGTGACCGTGCGGGCCGGCAGCGGCGGCAGGAACGCCATCAGCATGCCGAGCACTACCGCCGAGAGCACCCCGACGACCACGAATGTCATTCGCCACCCGGCGATCTCGCCGAGCAGCGTCCCCGCGGGCACGCCGAGCACGGAACCGAGCGGCACCGACGAGAAGATCACCGCAGTGGCCCGGCCCACCGACGGCTCGGGCACCAGCCGCTGGGCCAGCCCGGCCGCGATGGACCAGAACCCGCCGATGGTCACGCCGACCAGCACCCTCGACGCCAACACCACCCAGTACGCGGGTGCGGCGGCCACCAGCGCATTGGCCAGTACGAGCAGGAACATGAACAGGCACAACATGATTCGCCGGTCGATGCGTCCGGTGGCTACGGTGGCCACCGGCGCGGTGACCGCGGCGATCAGCCCGGGCATGGTCATCATCAGCCCGGCCATGCCGTCGGAGATGGTGAAGTCGGCGCCGATCGAGGTGAGCAGGCCGATCGGCAGGATCTCGGTGGTGACGATGGCGAAGATCGCGATCATCACCGAGACGACGGCGAGCCAGCCGGTCAGGCGGCCGCGGGTAGGGGCGGGGTCGGCGAGAAGTGTGGACACGCAGCCCAGTTCAGCAGCGGCGCGACGGGGAATCCGGCGGGTTTACGCCACCACCGTATCCAGGGCGAAAACCCGCTCAGCCGCGTCCGGCGCGCATCGGGGCGAGGAATTCGGCGTTCGTCTCGGACTTGCGCAGTCCTTCGAGCAACAGGTCGAGGGCCTGTTGATTGTCCAGTGTGGCAAGGGTTTTGCGCAGGGTGTGGGTCGCGGCCAGCTCGTCGGGGCCGAGCAGCAGCTCGTCCTTGCGGGTGCTGGACTGGCCGATGTCGACGGCCGGGAAGACCCGGCGGTTGGCGGCGACGCGGTCCAATTTGAGCTCGGCGTTGCCGGTGCCCTTGTACTCCTCGAAGATCACCGTGTCGGCCAGCGAGCCGGTCTCCACCAGCGTGGTGGCGATGATGGTGAGCGAGCCGCCGTTCTCGATATTGCGGGCGGCGCCGAGGAAGCGCTTGGGCGGGGCGAGCGCGGAGGCCTCCACGCCGCCGGACAAGACTCGGCCGGAACCAGGGCTGGCCAGGTTGTAGGCGCGGGCGAGGCGGGTGAGCGAATCGAGCAGGACGACGACGTCGCGACCCATTTCGACGAGTCGTTTGGCGTGTTCGATGGCCAGTTCGGCGACCGCGATGTGTTCGCGGGCGGGCTGGTCGAAGGTGGCCGCGGCGACGTCGGCGGGCACGGCCCTGGTGAGGTCGGTGACCTCCTCGGGGCGCTCGCCGACCAGCACGAGCATGAGTTCGCATTCGGGGTGGTTCTTCGCGATGCCGTGCGAGATGGCTTGCAGTACAGAGGTTTTGCCCGCTTTGGGCGGTGCGACGATCAATGCGCGCTGACCCTTGCCGATGGGCATGACGAGGTCGGTGACGCGGGTGGTCATGGCGTGCTGTTCGGTTTCCAGGCGCAGGCGTTCGTTGGGGTAGATGGGCACCAGGTCGGCGAAGGCGGGGCGGTTGCGGATCTTGTCCGGGTGCTGCCCGTTGATGGTGCCGACCGTGCGCAGTGGCGCGGGTTTGCCGTTGCTTCCTGCGGATTGCGTTGTGCCGGTGAGGAAGTCGCCTCGGCGCAGGCGGTGTTCGCGAATCAGTCGCTGCGGTACGGCGATATCGTCCGGGCCGGGCAGGTAGCCGTCCAGGCGTAGGGTGCCGCGGTTGTCGGTGAGGTCGAGGATGCCGGTGACGGTGCGGGTCTGCGGCGCTTCGGTCACTCTGTCCTCGGTGTCCGTGTCGTTGATTGTGTTGGTGTTCATGGGATTTCCTTCTGGGGAGTGAGTTTTCGGGTACGGCGAACGGCCGTGAATGCGACGGCATGGTGCACGTCGCGGAGTGGGGATCCTCGGGGTATTCCGGAACGGCTCTGTCGACCGGGTCGGAAGGGGGATCTCGAAAAAATCTTGTGGGAGAACTACCTACATCCACAAGGAGAAGACGTGGCCGAGAGTACAGGCTCGATCATCGGCGCGCAATGGTCTCGATCTGCTCAACGACGGTCGCCGCGGAAGTATTCCCTGGACGGCGGGCGGGGTCGGGCAACGACGACAAGGCCCGGCAGGCGACGAAGAGTCACCTGCCGGGCCTCGGCGGTTATCGGTGTTGCTTACCCGTAGACGGAGCTGAAGAACTGCACCGCGCTGGCGATGCCGACCGGTACGCCGAGCAGGATCATGCCCGCCGCGGCGCCGAGCGCGATGCCGACTCCGGCGCCCGCGATGCACAGGCCGATCGGGCCGGCGAAGAACGTCGGCACCACGAGCGGCGCGCCGATGATCGCACCCGCGACACAGCCGAGGGCGCCGCCGACGATCGTGCCGACCAGCGTGCCGATGGCGGTGGCCAGGCCGAACTGGGTGGCCGCCGTACTCAGCGCGGTGTTGAAGTCGGCGCCCGCGACATCCTTGGCCGCGACCGGCTGCAACATCGTGGCGGGATGGGCGTCCGCCGCATCTGTGCTCGGCGTGAAAGTGGCGGTGTTGCCGTCGATCTGGGCCGCAATCGGCCATTCCATGCCGTCTTTGAGATAGGTCAGCGGCATGCCAGCAACCAAGTTGCCCTGATTATCCAGAACCTGGAATTGCGTGCCCTGTGTCGTCAGCGACCCGGCGTCGGTCTTCAGTACGACCGATTTGTCGACCACATTCGCGGTGTAGTGGATGCCGGGCAGAATATCGGTCTGCACGGTCGACCCCGGTACGGGGGCCGGCGCGGCAGGCTCTGCGTAGGCGGTGCCGCTTGTGATCCCGACAGCCGCGATAACCAGCGTGGACGCGGCAGCGAACTTCTTGACCCTCATACTTTTCAAACACTTTCCTCAGCAGGAGCACCGTCGGCACTTCGGGGAGCACGAGCCGGCGCGGCCCATCAATACGAACCTGTGCAAAGGCTCGTCGCACTTTATTACGGAGATGTAACAAGCGGCGCAAGGGAAACGTCAAATAGAAGTGGAATATGTTAAAGAAACATAAATTCGGACATTTGGCTAACTTTTAGCATCCGATAATGTGGCGCGCGACACGTTATTTCGTAATTCACGAGCGGCGCGCAACCGCGACTCAGCTGATGCGCGCGACGATCGCGCCCGGCAATATCGGCAGCACCCGATCCAGCACGCGCCACGGCCACGCGGGTACGCATGCGCGCCGCTGTTCCTTCTCGATCGCGCCGACCATCGCCGCCACGCCCTTGTCCAGCGGCGCGACCAACCGCGTATCGCCGGACTTGGCGGCCATGTCGGTGGCGATGAACCCCGGCAGCAGCGTGGTGACCGCGATCGGCGACTTCGCCAGTTCGGTGCTCAGCGCCTGCCCGAGCGCGGCCAGCCCCGCCTTGCTCGCCGAGTAGGCGGCCTTCTTACCCGGCAGCCCGCGCACCGCGCTCATCGAGGACACCAGCACCAGATGCCCGGCGTTCTGCTCGCGGAAGATCTCCAGCGCCGCCTCGGCCTGTGCCAGCGCGCTGACGAAATTCGTGGTTGCCGTGGCGATATTGGCGCGCGCCCGGCCGGTGCCGAGGACCGCGCCCTTGCCCAGGCCGGCATTGACGATCACGCGGTCCAATCCGCCGAGCTCGTCGCGCAGCTCGCCGAAGACCCGCGGCACCGCCGCGTGCTCGTCCACATCGAGCGCGCGCACCGCGACGGTGATGCCGGGATGTGCCGCCACGAGTTCGTCGCGCAGCTCTTCGAGCGCGGTCAGCCGTCGCGCGCACAGCGCGAGGTCGCGGCCCTTACCCGCGAAGTCGCGGGCCATCGCGGCGCCGAGGCCCGCGCTCGCGCCGGTGATCAGAATCTTGGTCCTCGTCATGGGCCTGACCCTAGCGAGGCGGCGGCATCAGCCGCCGAACGATCCCGTGCGCGGCGGCGGGGGCAGCAGCCGCCACGCGCCGCAGTTGGTGGTCTTGAAGCCCACGTCGGTCGGCTTGATCTCCACCCGGATCGGGCCGTGCCGGGTGAAGTTGTTGCCGATGATGTATTCCATCTCGGTGTTGTCGCCCTCGACCTTCCAGAGCCTGCGCCAATCGCAGCCGTACGCCGGGTCGGGCGTGCCGGGGGCCTCCCAGACGCCGGGGAAGATGTCGACGCCTACCAGGTAGACGCCGTCCCCTGGCATGGCATTCGCGGGTTCGGCGGCCGCGGTCCCGGCTCCGAGCAGGGCGGTCGCGGACGTCAGAGCGCCGGCGATGAGCAGCGTGCTTGCGCGCATGGCGATGTTCTCCTCGAATCGTGCGGCAACCGCCGCGCAGCGGCTGACCTGGGAGATCCCCGAAATCTCCGGGCCAAGATCTACCAGAGGACCGGGCCGGATGTGCCGCATTCCACATTTCTTGTGTGGATGCATTACCAAATCGCGCACGATGTTGTCATCGGCCGAGTCGGCCGCGATATCCGAGGTATGACATGTGCTCGGTTGGAGTCCGTCCGGACGGATCGACGTTCCCCGTCGTGCGGCGCGCGGTGCGCGGGACTGTGCAGCGATTCCGGGCTAGCCGCGGTGCTGGCGACCGATCGAGCCCTATTGCATTGGCGGGCAATGCGTGCGCTGGGCGATAGCGGACTCGCCGAGCAAGCCGTGCAGGAGTCGTTGCTGCGCGCGTGGCGTTCCTGCGGGTTCTTCGACGCGACCAAGGGTAGCGTCCGGACCTGGCTGCTGGCGATCCTGCGCAACGTCATCATCGACATGGTCCGCGCGCGGGCCGCCCGGCCGGGGGACACCGGCTGGGACGAGGTCGGCGAGCTCAGTGACGCCCGCTACGCGCATCCCGATTTCGCCGACGGCCTGATCGACGGGCTGCTGGTCGCGGAGCTGCTGGCGCTGCTGCCCGGTCCGCAGCGGGAAGCCGTGACCGAGGTGATCCTGCGCGATCGCGCCTATCAGGAGGTGGCCGACGACATCGGCGTCCCGGTCGGCACGGTGAAGACGCGGGTGCACTATGCGCTGCGTTCGCTGCGCCGGCTGCCGCGCGGCGCGTAATTGCCGGTGAACACACCGCAGCAGCGGTAACGGTTGGATAACTGGGGTTGCTATGCTGGTGCTCGCGTTGCGAGAGTGAACCACTGGGTTTGGTGTTACTAATGGGAAGGGAGGGGTGCCCTGTCCCGGGGCACCGACCGAACATGAAGCAGCCAAGCATCATCAGGGCCGGAATCTGTTCCGCCGTCACGGCCGCGGTCACGGTGACGCTGTCCGGGTTCGTGCCGGTCACCGCTACGGCCGAGCCGGCCCAGCCGGACCTGGCGAACAAGCTCGCGGGCAAGATCGTCTTCCTGGACCCCGGCCATCAGGGGCCCGGCCACAGCGAGAACGTGGCCAAACAGGTCAGCGACGGTCGCGGCGGTATGAAGGACTGCCAGACCACCGGCATGGTCACGGTCAACGGCGTCCCCGAACACACCATCAACTGGAACGTGGCGCAGCTGGTGAAGACCGCGCTGGAGCAGTTCGGCGCGCAGGTGAAATTGAGTCGCCAGGACGATCAGGGCTGGGGCGGTTGCGTCGACGATCGCGCCAGGGCCGCCAACGAGTCCGGTGCTGCCGTCGCGGTGAGCATTCACGCCGACAGTGCGCCCGCCGACCAGCGCGGCTTCCACCTGATCGTGCCCGAGCTGCCGATCCCCGACGAGACGGTCAACGCGATCCAGTCGAATGCCGGATTGGCCGCGTCGACCGCGATGCGCGACGCCTACTTGCAGGCCGGGTTCGTTCCGGCGAAGTACGCGAGCGCGAACGGTCTGATGCCGCGCAAGGACATCGCCGGGCCCGCGCTGACCGCGGTGCCGGATGTGTTCGTCGAGATGGGCAACGGGGCCAACGCCGAGGACGCGGCGATGCTGGAGAGCAAGGAAGGCCAGCTCAAGCACGCGGTCACCATCACAACGGGGCTGGTGGGTTATCTGCTCGGCCCGCAATCGGTGACGCCGAACGTGACCGGCGAGCAGCCTGCCGCGGCACCGGTGCCACAGCAACATCCGGCGGCGGCGGATCCCGCCGCGACGGTCCCACAGGCGCAGGCAGCGCCGCAGGTCCAGCCGAATTCGGCGCCGTTGCCGCAGCATCCGGCCTCGACCGAGCCGCCGGTAGGCGCTGCGGCACCGCAGGCGTTGACCGAGCCGCAGGTGCCGGCCGCACCGCAGGCGCAGCCGAATTCGGCGCCGTTGCAGCCGTATCCCGCGTCGACCGAACCTCCGGTCGGCGCGTCGGCACCGCAAGCCGCGCCGCAGGTTCAGTCGAATACGCCGCAGTTCCAGCCTTACCCGGCGTCCACCGAGCCGCCGGCGGGCGCCACGGCTCCCCAGGCTCAAACCGCACCTCAGGTCCAGGCCGCGCCGCCGGGGCAGTCCTCACCCTTCACCCAGCAGGGTCAGACCGCTCCGGACACCTCGGGCTGGCCGGGCACCCAGCAATCACCCGGTGCGCAGCAGAGCCTGCCGGGCAGCAAGACGGTGCCGGGCGAGTCGAGTGACATGCAGTCCGTCCGCGAGATCATGGACATGGTCCTGACCCTGCTCATGCCGCTGGCCAAGTCGCTCGGCGTGGACAACAACATGGTCACCGCCGAGCTGATCAACCTCGCGTACGCGTTGGCGGCCAAGTTCATCGCCCCGGCCAAGTAGCACCCATCGCCCGGCCGAACGTCACCCTCGTCGAGGGTGACGTTCGGCGTTTCCGGGGCCCTTGCGCGGCCCAGTATGGTGGTCGGCGTGGCTGACCGGATTCCTGTTGTGATCGTCGCGGGGTTTCTCGGTTCCGGGAAAACAACGCTGCTCAACCACCTGTTACGCAACAGCCGAGGCACCCGGATCGGCGTGGTGGTCAACGACTTCGGCGCGATCAATATCGACTCGATGCTGGTGGCCGGCCAGGTCGACGCGATGGTCTCGCTCGGCAACGGCTGCGTCTGCTGCGCGGTGGACGTCAGCGAATTGGACGACCTGTTCACCCGGCTCGCGCAGCCGCGGGCCAAGATCGACGTGATCGTGGTGGAGGCCAGCGGCCTGGCCGAGCCGCGCAACCTGATCCGGATGGTGGTCGGCAGCGACAACCCGCGCATCCGCTACGGCGGCCTGGTCGAGGTGGTCGACGCCGAGCAGTTCCCGGCGAGCAGCGCGCGCCACCCCGAACTGACCACACACCTGCGGCTAGCCGATCTGGTCGTGGTCAACAAGGCCGATCGGGTGCCGGACGCACAGCTGAGCGCTTTGCGGCAGGACATCGCGGAGCTGATCGGGCAGGTGCCGGTGTACGCGACCACGCACGGCCGGCTCGAGCCCGGCCTGCTGTTCGACGAACCGTTGCACGAAACCCCGCGGGTCGCCGAGCAATTGAGCTTCGACGAACTGCTCGACCACCACGATCACGACCACGCCGAGCACCGCCACCTGCACGACGACTACCTCAGCGTCTCCTTCACCAGCGAACAGCCGCTGGACCCGCGCGGGCTGATCGGTTTCCTGGAGGACCCGCCGCCGGGCCTGTTCCGCGCCAAGGGTTTCGCCGCCTTCGCGGTCGCGGACGAGCGCCGCAAGTTCGTGCTGCACCTGGTCGGCCGGCACCTCGTGTTCGAGCCGGCGAACTGGGCGCGCGGCGAATCCCGCACCACCCAGCTGGTGCTCATCGGCGCGGGCATGGACGCCGAGGTGGCGACGAAACGGTTGCAGGACACCGTGCACCTCGACGAGGAGCCCTTGGACCCGCAATCCTTGCTCGGGGTGTGGCGCTACACGCCACACTGAACTCACCCACCCGTCGGCTCCACGCGTGGTCATTGCGACGAATTTGGCGCGTTCGGCCTCAAACTGGCGCGTTCGGTGCTAGCGGCGGCGACGGGCGGACATGAGACTGTCCTGGTGCCCGCCGCGTCGGCACGTGCGCAATGCTGCGAACAAGCCGCGCGCGGTGTCGGGTCGGCGCACCGATTCATGATCGAGACGATTCGTTTTGCGACCGATGGGAGTTTTCCAATGTCAGATTCGCTGGAGAGCGCCACCGAGTACGTGATCGAAGTGCTGGAGGCCAAGGGCACCGCCACGCGCGACGACTTCGACGTGCCCGGCATCGTGGCGGAGTCCCATGCCATCGCCAACGGCTGGGATTTCCGCGCGATCGAGGACGCCACGTTCTGGGGGATCGTGGCGCGTTTCCTCAAACTGTGAGGCCTCAGTCGAAGCGGGCGGCTTGCTGGCCGCGGGGCGCCACCATCCACCGCCGGGCCGCGCGGCGCATCGAGCCCGCGTCGGAGTAACCGAGCAACTCGGCCTGCCGGGACCGGCTGAGCGGACCACCCGAGCTGGCTTCGGTGAGCCGGGCCGTGCGCGCCCGATCCAATTCCCGCCGCCACGTGGTGCCCGCCTCCATCAACCGGCGTTGCAGCGTGCGCGGGCTGGTGGCCAGCCTCCGCGCCACCTGATCAAGCGAGACATCACCGGTCTTCATCGCCTCGGCCAAAGCCGCCGCTACCCGCTCCGGCCAGGCCGTGGCCAGCGGCGGCGGTGGCGGCAACGCTTCGGCGAGCGGCTGCAAGATCGCGGCCAGCACCGGATCGCTGGTGGTCAACGGCAGATCCATATCACTGGCGCGGAACACCATCGAGTCCACCGGCGCGTCGAATTCGATTGCCGTGGTGCCGAAAACCTCGACGAACGTGTCCACCTTGACCGGCGCGGACTGGCGCAGCGAGATCCGCAGCGGGATCACCGGCTCGCGCACCACCCGCCGGGCCCGGCTGAGCACGGCGGCCAAGCCCCACAGCTGGGTGAGATCGCGGCCACGGCCCTCGCCGCGGATCATGTCGAGGTACAGCGTCACCTCGCCGTCGCGCTCGGCGACCAGGTCGAAGCGATGGTTGGTGGTGACCGCGGTGACGTACGGCCCGCAGGTCGCCAGGCCCGCGCCGAGGGTGGGCGCGGTGGAGAACAGATAGTCGTAGAGCCCGAGGGTGGGGAGCTGATAGCGCCGGGCCACGTTCAGCGCTACGTCCGGATCGCCGAGCCCGTGCTCGCCGAGTTCCCACAGCCGGGAGAAGGTGTGGCTCGGCAGATGCACGTCGTCACCGGCCATCGTCCACTCGGGCAGCCCGGTCTCGCGGATCAGCCGATCGCGATCGAGACCGGCCGCGCTGAGCTGAGAGATGACGAACCGGTGCAGCAACACCTGATCGGTACCCATCGCGTCCTCCCGTGGCTCCGGCGAACTGCGTGTGCGGACACGCTAACGCCGGCGTGTTGATTCGTCATGGGGTTCTTGTCACGCTTCGGTTAACCGCAGGAATTGACCCATTCGGACAATCCGTCGGCGAACAGCTGTCTCTTCCAGATCGGCACCTCGTGCTTGATCCGGTCCACCAGCTCGGCGCAGGCGGTGAACGCCTCGGCCCGGTGCGCGGCGGCGACCGCGACGACGATCGCATCGTCGCCGATGGTCAACGCGCCGACCCGGTGCACGGCGGCGACCGGCAGGCCGGCCGATTCGGCCAGCTCGGCGCAGACCTTGTGTAGGAAGCGCTCGGCCTCGGGATGCGCCGAGTACTCCAGCGCGGTCACGGCCTGTCCGCCGTCGTGGTCACGGACCTTGCCGGTGAACACGACGACGGCACCGTAGTGCGGCCCGGTCACGGCGGCCTCGACCGCGGCGGCGTCGAGCGGCTGGTCGCTGACCCGGGCCAGCCGGACGGTGGGTTCAGTGGTGGTCATGGTTTCCGCCTCCGGCTACTTGCGCGAGCAGATGGTCGAGCAGCGGTTCGAGCACCGCGATGCCGTCCTTGACCCCGCCGGGGGAGCCGGGCAGGTTCACGATCACCGACCGGCCGGCCAACCCGGCCACGCCGCGACTCAGGGCGGCTAGCGGGAACTTTGCCGTGCCGCGCTGCCGGATCGCCTCGGCGACGCCGGGCAGCTCGCGGGTCAGCACGGCGAGGGTGGCCTCCGGGGTGGCATCGGTGGGGGAGGCGCCGGTGCCGCCGGTGCTGATCACCAGCGACGGTTCCAGGCGCAACGCGTCGGCCAGGCCGACCGTGATGTCGGCGTCCGCGTACACCAGCGGGCCGCGCACCGAAAAGCCGAGTCCGGCAAGCCATTCGGTGAGGACGGGGCCCGTGGTGTCGACTCGGGTGCCCGCGGCGGCGCCGGTCGAGGCGACCAAGACGACGGCGGTCGCGCCGGGAAGATGTTCCTGCGGTGCGTGCTTCGCCTCGACTGCGGATTCGCTTGCCGACGAGTGCGTTCCGGCGGTGGTCTCGTTGTCCGCGGCAGACTCGGGCCGCACCCAATGTCCGTGCTTCCCACCCTCTTTGGTGATCAGCCGCACCCCGTTGAGCGTCGCCGCCGGATCGACCGCCTTCACCATGTCGTGCAGCGTCAATCCCGCGATCGCCACCGCGGTCAGCGCTTCCATCTCGACCCCGGTGGGCCCCTTGGTCTTCGCGGTGGCCTCGATGGTGATGGAGTCCTCGGTGAACCCGAATTCGACCTTCACCGAAGACAGCGCGAGCTGATGGCACAGCGGAATCAGTTCCGAGGTCTTCTTCGCCCCGGCGATGCCCGCGATCCGCGCGGTGGACAGCACGTCGGCCTTCGGCATGTCGTCGGCCCGCACCAGCGCGACCACCTCGGCGGTGGTCAGCAATTCGCCCGCGGCCACCGCGATCCGGGTGGTGTCGGACTTGGCGCTGACATCGACCATGCGGGCGCGGCCCTCGCCGTCCACATGGGACAACTCACTCATCGAATACTCCTGAGACGGAACGGATCACAGCGACCACACTCGCACGACGGCCCCGGCGGGCAGCGAGGTGATCTCGGCCGGAATATCGATCAGCACGTCCGCCCAGGCCATCCCGGCGACCAGATGCGAGCCGGGCCCGGACACCACCTCGACGGCCTCCGGATGCCGGTGCAGCGCAGGCAGATCGCCGTGCGTCGCGCGAATCAGCTTGCCGCGCAGGAACTGCCGCTTGCCGTGCGGCGAGCGGGCCACCTCGTTGCGCAACGGCAGCTCGTAGCTGTCGACGTGCGGCAGCCCGGCCAGCGCGCGCAGCATCGGCCGCGCGAACACCTCGAACGACACCATCGTGCTGACCGGATTACCCGGGAAACTGAGCACCGGAACCCCGTCGACGACGGTCAGCCCCTGCGGCCCGCCCGGCTGCATGGCGACCGACCCGAACACCCCGCCGAGCGGCCCGAGCACGTCCTTGACCACCTCGAAGTCGCCCTTGGACACCCCGCCGGAGGTGAACACCACATCGGCGGATCCGGTCGCGTCGGCCAGCAACTCGCGGAACTCGGCCGGATCGTCGGTGCTGTGCGCGACCGAGACGACATCCACCCCGTTCGCGGCGAGCGCGGCGGCCAGTGCGATGCCGTTGGAGTTGTAGATCTGCCCCGGTCGCAGCGTGCTGCCCGCCGGAACGAGTTCGTCGCCCGTAGTGATAACCGCGGCCCGGACCCGGTGGAACACCGGCACACTCGGCAACCCGACCGCCGCGAGCGCCGCGATGTGCCGCGGCTCCAGCGTGGTGCCCGCGTGCGCGAGCAGGTCGCCTGCCCGCACGTCGGTGCCCGCCTCCCGCACGAATTCGCCTGCGCTGCGGCCACGTTCGATGGTGACGGTGCCGTTGTCGGCGCGCACGTCCTCCACCGGAACCACGCAGTCCGCGCCGGGCGGGATCGGCGCGCCGGTCATCACCTTGATCGCGGCGCCGGGCGGCAGCGGCGTCTGCCCGGCGTTGCCCGCCGCGACGACCCCGGCCACGCGCAGTGTCACCGGCGCGACCACCACGGACGCGGCGCGCACCGCGTAACCGTCCATCGCCGAGTTGCGGAACACCGGCAGATCGACCGGGGAGCGCAGATCCTCGGCGAGCTGCCGGCCGAGGGCCGCGGGCACCGTGACGTGTTCGACCGGGCGCGCGGCGAGCGGGCGCAACAGCTGTTCGATGCTGTCTCGGTAGTCGTCGACGGGCCGGGCCGAGACGCTGGCGGGCCGAGGGTTCATGGCAGCCAGCCTAACCTCAGCCGATCGAGGTCAATCGCCCGTCCGGCTTGTGTGAACCTCACAATCTCGCGGGGCGCGCGGGGCGCTATTCCGTACCTTCTGCGACTGACCAACGACGGACGGAGGTCATAATGGACAGGTGACTCTGGTCGAGATGGGGATACCTGCCGTGCGTTCCGGGCGTCCCTCGCTCGACGGCCGCCCCGATACGCCGTTCCTGCTGGACCGATTCGGGCGGGTGGCCCGCGATCTGCGCGTCTCCATCACCGAGAAATGCTCGCTGCGCTGCACGTATTGCATGCCCGAGGAGGGCCTGCCCGCGATTCCGCAGCACGAGCTGCTGACCGTCGAGGAGATCGTCCGCCTGGTCGGCCTGGCGGTGCGCGAGCTCGGCATCGAGGAGGTCCGGTTCACCGGCGGTGAGCCGTTGATGCGCCGCGATCTCGAGCAGATCATCGCGGGATGTCACGAACAGGTACCGAACACGCCGCTGGCGATGACCACAAACGGCGTCGGGCTGGAGCACCGCGCCCGCGGGCTCGCCGCCGCCGGGTTGCACCGGGTGAACGTCTCGCTGGACACCGTCGACCGGGCCGGTTTCGCCAAGCTGACCCGCCGCGATCGGCTCGACTCGGCGCTGGCCGGTATCCGGGCGGCCCGCGCGGCCGGGCTCGCGCCGGTCAAGGTGAACGCCGTGCTCATGCGCGAAACCCTTTCCGGCGCAGGGGATCTGCTCCAGTGGTGTCTCGACGAGGATTGCGCGCTGCGGTTCATCGAGGAGATGCCGCTCGACGCCGACCACGAATGGGCCCGCACCAATATGGTCACCGCCGCCGAACTCCTGGACGTGCTCGGCACTCGCTTCGAGCTGACCGCGGCCGGCCGCGACGATCCCGCCGCCCCGGCCGAAACCTGGCTGGTCGACGGCGGACCCGCGACCGTCGGCATCATCGCGTCGGTCACCCGCAAGTTCTGCGACACCTGCGACCGCACCCGCCTCACCGCCGACGGCATGCTGCGCTCCTGCCTGTTCAGCGACCAGGAGTACGACCTGCGCCAGGTGCTGCGCTCCGGCGCAGGCGACGCCGAGGTGGCCACCCTGTGGCGCGGCGCGATGTGGAACAAATGGGCCGGTCACGGCATCGATGTGGAGGGGTTCGTCCCGCCGGAACGCACGATGGGAGCCATCGGTGGTTGAGATCCGCTACTTCGCCGCCATCGCCGACGCCGTCGGCAAGGACCGCGAGACCCTCGACCTGCCGGCCGGTGCGACCGTCGCCGACCTGCGCTCGTCGCTGTCCGCGTCCTACGGGCCGGGCCTGGAAAAGATGCTCTCGGTCTGTGCCTACCTGGTCGGCGACGAGTTGACCCGCGACCCGCACGCCGCGCTGACCCCCCGCGTGGACGTGCTGCCACCCTTCGCCGGCGGCTGACCGCAAAACAATTCACCGAGCGCGTAGATAACCGGACGCGCTGTTCGTCGTCCAGGTAGCGAGGGGTATCGGACTCCTCGGTTTCCGGGAAGGATGACGACCATGCACTACCTGGCGACATTGGTAGGACGTGCGGACGAGCCGGACCTGCCGCCCGACTCACCGGAGTTCGCGGCCGAGGTCGAGAAGTACGCGGTATTCGAGGCGAACGCGGGCGCGGCGATCGCGGGCGGCGCGGTGCTGTATCCGGCCGAGACCGCGGTCGACATCCGGCACGCCGACGGCCGCCCACTCGTCACCGACGGGCCGTTCACCGAGCAGGCCGAGGTGGTCGGCGGCTTCCTCGTCTTCGACACCAAGGACATGGACGAGGCGATCGAACTGGCCCGCCGGATTCCCGCGGCCGAGCAGGGCGCGGTCGAGCTGCGGCCGATGGTTCAGTGGCAAGCGCACGGCACGCCGGGCGCGGACTGGTGGCTCGCGCTGCTCTGGGCGGCGCCCGAGCAGGTGATCGCGCCGGGCAGTCCCGAATGGGATACGGCCGTGGGTCTGCATCAAGAGTTCGGTGCGAAGTCGGCCGACGCGTTGCGCGGCGGGGGAGCGGTGCAGCCGCCCGCCACCGCGACCACGGTCCGGGTGCGCGACGGTCAGGTGCGGCTCACTGCCGGGCCGTTCGCCGAGTCGGCCGACGTGATCGACGGTGTGTATCTGTTCGTCGCGGGCGACCGGGCCGAGGCGACCGAGATCGCGGCCAGGATTCCGTGCGGTCCGGCCGGGCGGGTGGAACTGCGGCAGATCGTCGATCTCGGCGAGTGATCAGGTAGAGAAACCGTTGTCGTGTTCGTCGTTTGGGTAGGGAAGGGTATCGAGCTCTTCCATTCGAGGAAGGTTGGCGGCCATGCACTACTTGGCGACGATCGTGGGAAACGGGCAGACAGCCGAGCCGGGGACACCGGAGTTCAGCGAGGGAGTGGCGAAATACGCGGCCTTCCAGGAGGCGGCGGGCGCGGCGATCGCCGGTGGCGCGGCGTTGTTCCCGCCGGCCACGGCGATCAACGTCCGGCGCGGCGGTGATCAGACCCTGGTCACCGACGGGCCGTTCACCGAGCAGGCCGAGGTGGTCACCGGTTTCTACGTGTTCGACGCGCAGGATCTGGACGAGGCCATCCAGCTCGCGCGCCGGATCCCGGCGGCCGCGCGCGGCGCGATCGAGGTGCGGCCGATGGCGATGTGGTCGCCGCACGGAGTCCCGGCCGCCGATTGGTGGATCGCGCTGCTGTGGGAGCCGCAGTCGGACGTGATCGCGCCGGACACGCGGGACTGGGAGCGGATGGCCGCCGAGCACGGGCAGTTCGCGGAAAAGGTCGGCGAGGCGATCCGGGCCGGCGGGGCCTTGCAGCCGCCGGACACCGCGACCACCGTCCGGGTGCGGGACGGGAAGTTGCTGCTCACCGATGGGCCGTTCACCGAGGGCGCCGAGGTGGTGGACGGACTGTACGTGTTCACCGCGGCAGGTCCGGCCGAGGCCACCGAGATCGCGGCCCAGATCCCGCGCGGGCCACAGGGCCGCTCGGAGCTGCGCCGCATCGTCGACGTCGGTTTCTGACCGTGCCGGGCCCGGCCGTCGACGCCGTCTATCGCGCCGAATTCGGCCGGGCCCTGGCCACGGTCGCCCGGCTGGTCGGCGACATCGGGCTGGCCGAGGACGCGGTGCAGGAGGCGTTCGCCGACGCGTTGCGCACCTGGCCGGACCGCGGGGTACCGGACAATCCCGGGGCCTGGATCACCACCGCGGCCCGCAACCGCGCACTGGACCGGCTGCGGCGCGAGTCGGCCAGGACCGGCAAGGAGCAGGACGCCGTTCTGCTGACCGGGCCGAGCGAGGAGATCGACATGTCGCCGGTAGCGGACGACCAACTGCGGATGATCTTCACCTGCTGTCATCCGGCGCTGTCGCCGGAATCTCAGGTGGCGCTGACGCTGCGACTGGTGTGCGGGTTGCGGACCGCGGAGATCGCCAGGGCCTTCCTGCAACCGGAACACACAGTGGCCCAACGGCTTACCCGCGCGAAGGCGAAGATCCGCCAGGCCGGCATTCCGCTGCGGGTGCCGCCCGCGCCGCTGCTGCCGGAGCGGCTGCCTGCTGTGCTGGCGTGTATCTATTTGGTCTTCACCGAAGGCTACTTCGCCACCTCGGGCCCGACCGCGGTCCGGGATGAGCTGTGCGACGAGGCAATTCGGCTCGGCAAGCTGCTGTGCGCGCTGCTGCCCGACGAGCCGGAGGCACGATCGCTGCTGGCGCTGATGTTGCTCAACGACAGCCGGCGCGCCCAACGACGCAGCGCGGAAGGCGAATTGGTGCCGATCGAGGACCAGGATCGGTCCGCGTGGAATCGGGCGCAGATCGAATCCGGGCTGCGCTGCCTGATCTCCGCCGCCGCGGACGGCAGTGGCCCGTACCTCGCACAGGCGCGGATCGCCGGCGCCCACACCATCGCCGCCACCTGGGAGCAAACAGACTGGGCCGCAATCGTTTCCGCCTACGACGAACTACGCGCCTACGCCGACTCGCCGGTCATCCTGGTGAATCGCGCCATCGCCGTAGGGTTCCTGCGCGGCTTCGACAGCGGCCTGGCCGCCCTCGACGAAATCGCCGACCACCCCCGCCTGGCCACCTCACACCTCGTCGCCGCCACCCGCGCCGACCTACTCCGCCGCGCCGGCCGCCACCCGGAATCCGCCACGCACTACCGAATCGCCCTCGACCGCACCACCAACGACCAGGTCCGCCGCTTCCTGTCCCGCCGCCTCGCCGAGGTCACGGCCAGGTAATCGAGGTGCGTGGTTCGGCGCGGGCAGC
This sequence comes from Nocardia sp. NPDC051756, assembly GCF_040681495.1. Classification (NCBI taxonomy): domain Bacteria; kingdom Bacillati; phylum Actinomycetota; class Actinomycetes; order Mycobacteriales; family Nocardiaceae; genus Nocardia; species Nocardia sp. NPDC051756. The sequence continues at coordinate 446,795 of NZ_JBFAYV010000001.1, forward strand.
GGGTTAGCATCGGCGCGCCATCGCGTTTCGCCGCCCCAGGAGGACGATCGACCATGCCGCAGCCGCAACTCATTCAGCATCCCGCCGTCCTGAAACAGCAGGCCATCCGGGCGTCCAGCATGCAGCTGCGCGTCGCCGACCTCATCACCAAGTTCGCGGGCTCGATGCAGTTCGTCTACATCCACGCCGTCCTCTTCGCGGTCTGGATGCTGTGGTTCGAGGAAACCCCTTGGCCCACACTGACTCTCGTTGTTTCGCTGGAGGCGATCTTCCTGTCCACCTTCGTGATGATCGGCCAGAACCGCCAGGCCCAGTTCCAGCAGATCAAGGCCGATCACGACTTCACCCAGCAGGAACTGGAACTCAAGACCAACACCGAACTCACCAGGGCGATTCACGCGATGACCACCGAACTCCTGCGTCGCGACCAAGCGCAGGGCCATCGGCACTAGCTGGGGTGTGCGGGCGGATTGCCCGGCATGGCAACGCGTTTCCCCACTACAACTGGGGTTTCATCGAGGTGACACCCCGCTTTAACCTCCGAGCCATCGGGATTCATCCGTCCCTTTGGAGGAGCTGACTATGCCCCGAATCTTCCGCAGTGCCACCGCCGGTCGCGTGATCGCCACCGCCGCCGCGCTGCCCCTCGCGTTATCCCTCGCCGTTGCGGGGTCCGCGTTTGCCGACCCCAGTCCGCCGCCAGGGCGACTGGCCGACTCGATCAAGGCGCCCGCCGTCAAGCAGCATCTGGAGAAGTTCCAGTCGATCGCGAATGCCAACGGCCGCACCCGGGCCGCGGGCACCGCGGGCTACGATGCCTCCCGCGACTACGTGGCCGGCGAACTGCGCCGCGTGGGTTACCAGGTGACGTTGCAGCCGTTCACTTTCCAGTCCTTCCGGGAACGGTCGACGGCGGTCCTGGAGCAGGTCTCGTCCGCCCGGACGGCGTACAAGCCGTCCGCGCCGGACCGCAGCCAGCTCGGTGACTTCGCCACCCTGACCTATTCCGGTTCGGGCGAGGCGAAGGCTACGGTGCAGGGCGTCGACCTCGCCCTGTCGCCGCGTGCGGAGGCGAACGGCTCGACCTCCGGCTGCGAGGCCGCGGACTTCGCCAAGTTCACCCGCGGCAACATCGCGCTGCTGCAACGCGGTACCTGCACGTCCGCCGACAAGGCCCGAAACGCCCAGGCCGCAGGCGCTTCCGGCGTGATCATCTTCAACGAGGGCCAGCCAGGCCGCACCGACACCTTCGCCGAGCCGCTCGACGAGACCGGCGTCACCGTGCCGGTGGTCGCCACCAGCTTCGCCGTCGGCAAGGATCTGGCCAAGGCGGACACGGTGGTCCGGCTCAAGACCGACACCGAGTCCCTCCCCGCCACCACGCACAACGTGATCGCGGATTCCCCGCAGGGCAACCCGGACAAGGTCGTCATGGCCGGGGCACACCTCGACTCGGTCCGCGCCGGGGCGGGCATCAACGACAACGGCTCCGGCAGCGCCGGTCTGCTCGAGGTCGCCTTGCAGATGGCCGCGACCCCGCCGAAGAACAAGGTCCGCTTCGCCTGGTGGGGCGCCGAGGAACTCGGCCTGGTCGGCTCCAAGTACTACGTGGCGAACCTGTCCGCGGCCAACCGCGACAAGCTCGAGCTCTACCTCAACTTCGACATGATCGGCTCGCCGAACTACGCCTACAAGATCTACAACGGCAGCCAGGGCCCGACCGGCTCCGCCCAGATCGAGCAGGACTTCAACCGCTACTTCGACTCGAAGGGCCTGCGGCACAACCGCGCGGCGCTCGACGGCCGTTCGGACTACGGCGCGTTCATGCGGGCCGGGATCGCGGTCGGCGGCTTGTTCACCGGCGCCGAGGGCATCAAGACCAGCCAGGAAGCGCAGTGGTTCGGCGGCCAGGCCGGCCGTCCCTACGACCCCTGCTACCACCGGTCCTGCGACACGACCACCAACATCAGTGACAAGGCGTTGACCGACAACACCGGCGCGATCGCCAATGCGATGCAGACCTACGCCGCCAGCGACGACCCGCCGGGAGTAGCGGCCGGCTAGTCGCGCCACCAAGTGTCGAGTGGGGTTACCGGAACCGCCCGCTTGTGCCGGGTGTTCAGGTAGATCGACTCGATGCGCTCGGCGACCTCGGGGGTGACATCCTTGCCCTCGAGGTAGTCGTCGATTTCGCGGTAGGTCAGCCCGAGCGCTTCCTCGTCCGGCAGCGCGGGGCGGTCGTCCTCCAGGTCGGCGGTCGGCACCTTCGACCAAATGCTTTCCGGCGCACCCAATTCCTGCAGCAGCGCCGCCCCCTGATGCTTGGTGAGACCGGTCAGCGGGGTGAGGTCGACGCCGCCGTCGCCGTACTTGGTGAAGAACCCGGTAACCGCCTCTGCCGCGTGATCGGTGCCGACGACCAGCATGTTCTCCTGACCCGCGAGCGCGTACTGGATCACCATCCGCTCACGCGCCTTGATATTGCCGCGGACGAAATCGCGGAGCTTGTCGATCTTCAGCGCGGAGGCCACCTCGCCCGCGGTCGCGTTCGCGCTCGGGCGCACGTTGACCGACACCGTCTTGTCCGGCTGGATGAAGCGCAGCGCGGCCCGCGCGTCCGCCTCGTCGGATTGCACGCCGTAGGGCAGGCGAACCGCGACGAACGTCGCGTCCACCCCGTCCGCCCGTAGTTCCTCCACCGCGAGCTGGCACAACCGCCCGGTCAGCGAGCTGTCCTGGCCGCCGCTGATGCCGAGCACGAAACCCTTTGCGGGAGTGGCGTTCAGATAGTCCTTGAGGAAATCGATCCGGCGCCGTACCTCGTCCTTCGGCTCGATGCTCGGTTGGACGCCCAACTCGGTGATGATCTGTTCGCGCAGGTTCCGCATGGCAGCCCACTTTACTGTCCATTCACGGCGTGACAACGCGTCGAACGACCGCTTCCCAGTTGTCCCCGATCTGCTCGCGGCTATATCCCTGCGCGCGCATCTGATGCATGACCAGCGCGGCGCTGAGCGCGCCGAGCAGGCTGTCCGCGATCAACGGGATATCGCCGGGCATGCCCGCCTGCCGCAGCAGCATCGACACGTGCGCCTTGAGCAACATGTACGGCGCGCCCGAATATCGATCGGCCGCCTCGCCGACCTCCGCCGCGCGATACAGCTCGCCCTCCACATCGATGTCGAGCAGCCGCGCCCGGCCGAACGCGACCAGCCGTTCCACCGGCGCCGCGCCGGGCCCCAGCGGCGGCGGCCCGAACATGAACGCCTCCTGCGCCTTGCGCTCGGAGTGATCGAGCAGCGCCATCAGCAATCCCGACCGGCTGCCGAACCGCCGGAACACCGTGCCCTTGCCGACCCCGGCCCGCTTGGCCAGCGCGTCCATGGTGAGGCCGTCCACGCCCTGCTCGCGCACCAGCTGCTGCGCGGCGTCCAGCAGCAACTGCCGGTTGCGCGCGGCGTCGGCGCGTTCGGTGGGCTCGGACGTGCCGGGCAGGGGCGCGCCGATGCCGAGCAGTGGGCGCTGCCCGGGCAGCGGGAGATCCGATGTGGGGTAGCTCACAGCAGACACACAATCTCCGCGGGAAGTAATCGGACCGCGGTCCGGTTAGTCATCAGTGAAAGTTCGGACATCACACACTCAGTACACCAGGAGTTGTCATGGGACAGACCCGCATCCTCGCTCTCGTCGGCAGCCTCCGTGCGGCTTCGATCAACCGGCAGCTTGCCGAGACCGCCGTACAGACCGCTCCGGAGGGCGTCGAGATCACCCTCTATGAAGGTCTCGCCGACATCCCGTTCTACAACGAAGACCTCGATGTCGAGGGTGCCGTGCCCGCCGCGGCGCAGGCGTTGCGCGACGCGGTCGCCGCGTCCGACGGCCTGCTCGTCGTGACCCCCGAGTACAACGGCACGCTGCCGGGCGTGTTGAAGAACGCCATCGACTGGGCCTCCCGCCCGTACGGTGCCGGCGCGATCAAGGGCAAGCCGACCGCCGTGGTCAGCGCGTCGATCAGCCCGAACGCGGCGCAGTGGGCGCATGGCGACGCGGTCAAGTCGCTCGGCGTGGCCGGCGCGCGGGTGGTCGAATCGGCCCACCTGCACTTCGCCACGATCGGCGAGCGGTTCGGCGCGACACACCCGCGCGAGGATGCCGAAGCGCTGACCGAGCTGGCGGCCACCGTGCACGAGCTGGTCCAGGCCACTCAGGGGGAATTCGCCGCCGTGTAAGCTTCCGCTCCGGTCTTCTCGAGGGTCATCTCCACGCGGTGGAGGTGGCCCTCTTCGTCTGACCGGAGGGTTTGCTGGAAATCAGCTACGGTACGAAATTGTGATCTGCACCACGGCCGTGTCGGGTTGCGAATTGAGCGGCCAGGTACTTACCGCATGCGAATTTCATCAATGTGACTCGCAACATGTCGTGTTGGATGAATCTGTCGGCCACTAGGTGTAGTGTCTTCGGTACTGGAAGACGGCAAGGCACCCCGCTCTGCGAAATTCAGCCCGAAGGGGCTGAGCAGGGGATTCGAGTCCAGATCCAGGAGTTTGCGCAGCAAGGTCGGAACGTGCATCGCTAGGTCGCTCGAACGATCGGCATACGGATCACAGGCTGTGGATCAGGCACAAGGAGAAGAGGGATACCAATGACCGTCACCGTGTACACCAAGCCCGCTTGCGTCCAGTGCAATGCCACCTACAAGGCCCTCGACAAGGTCGGGGTGGACTACGAGGTGATCGACATCTCCGAGAACGACGAGGCGCGTGACTACGTCATGGCGCTCGGTTACCTGCAGGCGCCGGTCGTGGTGGCCGGTGAGGACCACTGGTCCGGTTTCCGGCCCGACCGGATCAAGTCGCTCGCCACTGTGGCGGCCTGACCGCTTCCGCTTTCCGTTCCTCCGAGAGGAGAGGGTGACCGTGTCCGAGTCGGCCGCGCTTGTCTACTTCTCCAGTGCCTCGGAGAACACGCATCGCTTCGTCGAGAAGCTGGGTCTCCCGGCGACTCGCATTCCACTGCACACCGCCGATTCGCTGCGCGTCGACGAACCCTTCGTGCTGATCGTCCCCACCTACGGGGGCGGTCGGCACGTCCTGGGTGGGAACAGATCCGACAAGGATTTCGTGCCGCGGCAGGTCGCCAAGTTCCTCAACGATCCGCACAACCGCGCTCTGCTGCGCGGGGTGGTCGCGGCGGGAAACACGAACTTCGGCGATACCTACTGCTATGCGGGAGACGTGATCTCGCGTAAATGCGGGGTGCCGTACCTGTATCGCTTCGAACTCATGGGAACCGCCGAGGACGTCGAGCGCGTCCGAGAGGGATTGGGATTGTTTTGGCAACAACAACGACAGCACCGGCCGGAAAAACGGCTCGCTTAGAGCAGTCATCGGGCCGCAGTGCGGAGGCCGGCGAGGTCATGGATTACCACGCCCTCAACGCGATGCTGAACCTGTACGGCCCGAACGGCGAGATCCAGTTCGACAAGGACCGCGAGGCGGCGCACCAGTACTTCCTGCAGCACGTCAACCAGAACACCGTCTTCTTCCACAACCTGGACGAGAAGCTGGACTACCTGGTCGACGAGAAGTACTACGAGCCCGAGGTGCTCGACCAGTACAGCCGCCCGTTCATCAAGCAGCTGTTCCAGCAGGCCTACGCCAAGAAGTTCCGGTTCCCCACCTTCCTCGGCGCGTTCAAGTACTACACCTCGTACACGCTGAAGACCTTCGACGGCAAGCGCTACCTGGAGCGGTTCGAGGACCGGGTCTGCATGGTCGCGCTCACCCTCGCCGCCGGTGACGAGGTGCTCGCGGGCAAGCTGGTCGACGAGATCATCGACGGCCGCTTCCAGCCCGCCACCCCGACCTTCCTCAACTCGGGCAAGAAGCAGCGCGGCGAGCCGGTGTCCTGCTTCCTGCTGCGCATCGAGGACAACATGGAGTCCATCGGGCGCTCCATCAACTCCGCGCTGCAGCTGTCCAAGCGCGGCGGCGGGGTCGCCTTGCTGCTGACCAACATTCGCGAGCACGGCGCGCCGATCAAGCAGATCGAGAACCAGAGCTCGGGCGTCATCCCGATCATGAAGCTGCTGGAGGACTCGTTCTCCTACGCCAACCAGCTCGGCGCGCGCCAGGGCGCGGGCGCGGTGTACCTGCACGCGCACCACCCGGACATCTACCGGTTCCTCGACACCAAGCGGGAGAACGCGGACGAGAAGATCCGGATCAAGACCCTCTCGCTGGGCGTGGTGATCCCGGACATCACCTTCGAGCTGGCGAAGAAGAACGAGGACATGTACCTGTTCTCGCCGTACGACGTGGAACGCATCTACGGCAAGCCGTTCGCCGACATCGACGTCACCGAGAAGTACTACGAGATGGTCGACGACAAGCGGATCCGCAAGTCGAAGATCAAGGCGCGCGAGTTCTTCCAGACCATCGCCGAGCTGCAGTTCGAATCCGGTTACCCGTACATCATGTTCGAGGACACGGTGAACCGGGCCAACCCGATCGCCGGCAAGATCACCCACTCGAACCTGTGCTCGGAGATCCTGCAGGTGTCGACGCCGTCGGTGTTCAACGACGACCTGTCCTACGCCAAGGTGGGCAAGGACATCTCGTGCAACCTCGGCTCGCTCAACATCGCCAAGGCGATGGACTCACCCGACTTCGCGCAGACCATCGAGACGTCCATCCGGGCGCTCACCGCGGTCTCCGATCAGACGCACATCTACTCGGTGCCCTCGATCGAGCAGGGCAACAACGAGTCGCACGCAATCGGCCTCGGCCAGATGAACCTGCACGGATACCTGGCCCGCGAGCGGGTGCACTACGGGTCCGACGAGGGCATCGACTTCACCAACATGTACTTCTACACCGTGGTCTACCACGCGATCCGGGCGTCGAACCTGATCGCCAAGGAGCGCGGCAGCTACTTCGGCGGCTTCCCCGAATCCAAGTACGCCAGCGGTGAGTACTTCGACAAGTACACCGAGCAGGTGTGGGAGCCGAAAACCGAACGGGTGGCGCAGATCTTCGCCGACGCCGAGGTGCGGATCCCGACCCAGGACGACTGGCGCGAGCTCAAGGCCTCGGTCATGGAGCACGGCATCTACAACCAGAACCTGCAGGCGGTCCCGCCGACCGGTTCGATCTCCTACATCAACCACTCCACCAGCTCCATCCACCCGGTGGCGTCGAAGATCGAGATCCGCAAGGAAGGCAAGATCGGCCGCGTCTACTACCCGGCCCCTTACCTGGACAACGACAACCTCGAGTACTACGACGACGCTTACGAAATCGGCTACGAAAAGATCATCGACACCTACGCCGCCGCCACCCAGCACGTAGACCAGGGCCTGTCGCTGACGTTGTTCTTCAAGGACACCGCCTCCACCCGCGACCTCAACCGCGCCCAGATCTACGCCTGGCGCAAGGGCATCAAAACCCTCTACTACATCCGCCTGCGCCAAATGGCCCTGGAGGGAACCGAAGTCGAGGGCTGCGTCTCCTGCATGCTGTAGGAACCGCTTGCGCGAAAAACCTCGGTGTCCTTGTGGCACTGAGGTTTTTCGCGTCTGTGCGATGTCGAGCAGTCGGCTAGCCCTGCTCGACGATCTTGGCGTACAAGGCGTTCTTCGTGTTGTCGAGCGCGCGCAGACCGCTCTCCTGCTTACAGTTCTCCTTCGCCAACCGCTGGACCTCGTCGTTGTAGGCAGCGAGCCGGTCGATCGCGGCCTTGTCCAGTGCGCTGGCCTTCGGCTGGAAACAGGGGTTCTTGAGCGTCCCTTGTCCTTTCACGATGTAATCGCCGACGACGCCGCTGAATCGTTTCCGCTCGGCGTCGCTGCCACACATCTTCGAATGAGCGTAATCGTCCAAACCTGGTTTGCCGTAGAGCTGATCCCTGGCCATCGCCTGCGGACTGCGCTTCAACGACCACTCGTAAGGCAGCAGGTTCTCCACGCCTTCCCACGCCGTATAGAAGGCGGTGCCCGGTGACTTCTTGGCGCAGAAGGCATCCTTGGTTTTCTGGACGCCACCGCTCGGCTCGTCCGCGCTCGCCTGCCCGCCCTGCACCACGACCATGAGCGACAGCAGTGCCGCCGCGCCGAATCGCCATCGTTTCGGAATCGTCAACGTCATCCTCTCGGGGTAGTGCCGCGCGCTCTGCGCTTCCCCGGAGTATTCGATCCCGCGACCGGCTCGGATGGCCTCGATCGATAGGCGGCACCGGGCGCACTACTGCGGCACCCGCCGGTGCGTCACCAGCCGCCGTCGAAGAAGGCGGCGAATGCGGGTGCGGGATTCGCCGCGGTGCCTGTGTTCGCCACTGCGACAACGAGTATGGCGAGCAGCAGCACTGCCGCGAGCACGCCGAACGACGCGAACAGACGCCGGGTCCGTCGGTCGGCCGACCCGGTTCCGGCGAACCTTCGCCAGCACACCACGCTCAGGCCGAGGAGAGTGATCGCGACGATCGCGGCAATCACCGCCATGGCCGCGTGGTATCGAGCGAAGTCGCTGATCATCAGGTCGAGGATGGGTGAGGTACGGCCGCCCGCGTTCAGAGAGTCGGTCAGTTGCTGCCGGATCTGTTCGAGCGCGGGGGAGAGTGCGCTGTCGGCGGCACCGGAGGTAAGCATCGGCAGCAGCGAGGCGAATGGCGCTACCGCCCCCTGAATGTTTGCCATTACCAACACTATTGAGCCCAGCGCCGCCATCGTGACAAGCCCGCCCGTCACTCCGAGCGCAGCCCGCCTGCCCACTCCGAGCCGCTCGGCGCGTAGGAAGGCCTGCCACAGCCGAACACCGAGCGCGACAAGCACGATCAGCAGGACCGCCGCGATCACCGCCTTGGCCACGTGATAGCGAAACCAGTAGTCGACGACCCGCGCCAAGCTCGGCGGGAAATCCCGTGTGCCCGCACTCCAATACTCGACGAACGCCACGCGAAGCGCGTCCCGGAGAGCGCCCTCGTCGGCGAAACCTCCGCCCGGCCCGCGCGCCGCCAGCGTCCGCGGAGCAAGGACGAAGGCGGTGGCGAGCACGGCCGCGAGGACACCGAGTGCCGCGGACACGCGACCGACGCTGTCTGCGGATCGGATTGTGGACCAGCGCACTCGGTACTCCTCGGTTCACTGCCTACTTGCGTTTCAGGCCAGCGCGGGTGCGACTTCCTTCTCGAAGAGTTCGATGCCGGAGGTGTCGTAGGCCGCTTCGGGGAAGTTGAAAATGGCGTAGCCGAGGCCGAGGTCGCGGATGGGGGTGAGGCGCTCGACGATCTGCTCGGGGGTGCCGACGGCGAAGGACGGGCGGAACATGTTGTCCACGTAGGTCTTTGCCTCGTCGTCGCCGATCACCGAGGCCAGTTTCGCCTGGATCTCGGAAAGCCGTTCCTGCACTTCGCCTTCGGTGGACGCGATCACCACGTTGAAGTTCGACGAGCGCACGATGGCGTCGAAATCGGTGCCGACGTCGGCGCAGTGCGCGCGCAGGATCTCGGACTTGGCCGCGAATTCGTCCGGCGCGCCGCTGAAGTTGGTGTACTGGGCGTACTTCGCCGCGATCTTCAGCGTCTTCTTCTCGCCGCCGCCGGCGATCCACAGCGGAATCCCGCCGTCCTGCAACGGAAGTGGTCGCACGATGGCACCGTCGACCTGGTAGTGCTTGCCGTCCAGGGTGGCCTTGCCCTCGGTCCAGGCCTGCCGGAAGATCTGCACGCCCTCGTCCAGGCGGGCCAGCCGCTCGCCCGCGCCCGGGAAGCCGTAACCGTAGGCGCGCCATTCGTGTTCGTACCAGCCGCCGCCGATGCCCATCTCGACCCGGCCGCCGGAGATCAGGTCGACGGTCGCCGCGACCTTCGCCAGGTACGCCGGATTGCGGTAGCTCATCGCGGTGCACATCTGCCCGAGCCGGACCCGCGAGGTGGACGCCGCGAACGCGGACATCAGGGTCCACGCCTCGTGCGTCGCCTCCTCGGTGGGTACCGGGACGGTGTGGAAGTGGTCGTACACCCACAGGGATTCCCAGGTGTCGTTGGCATCCGCGCGTTGCGCGAGATCCCGCATCACCCGCCACTGGTCCGCCGGGTCGATGCCGACCAGGTCGAGCCGCCAGCCCTGCGGAATGAAGATGCCGAAGCGCACAGATCTCTCCTTCGTTGTTTGCCCCAAACCTAGTCAATCATCCCGTGATGGGCTGATCGAGGCGTGGCGGCAGCGCAGTACCCGGCCGAGCGCCGCCCGGCCGGGCACCTACCTGTCTACTCTCAGTTGCCGGTGAAGTGCGCTCCGGCGATGGACGTGGACGGCGCACCGTCCACCCCGACCGGGATGTCCCCCTCCAGCGTCGTGCGGTACAGCACCCGGGTGACGTCGAGATGATCGAGATCGCTCGGCGCGAGATGCGCCGTCACCCGGTTGTCCCAGAACGCGATGCTGCCCTTCGCCCAGCGGAAGCGGACGGTGTAGGCCGGGTTGGCCACCTCGTCGAACAGCAGTTTCAGCAGCGCGTCGCTCTGGTTGGGGCTCAACCCGATGATCCGGGTGGTGAAGCCCGGGTTGACGAACAGCGCCCGCTCGCCGGTCACCGGATGCACCCGGACCACCGGATGCTCGGTGACCAGCGGCGCGGCGGCCACCTTCTTGGCGTAGTCGCTGTCCTCGTTCCAGACCGGCCTGCGCCCGCCGAACCGGTGCTCGGCGCGCAACCCCTCGACGAACCGCTGCAACGACTCCGGCAGGTTCTCGTAGGCGGCGACCAGGTTCGTCCACCCGGTGTCGCCACCCTGCTCCGGCGCGATCTCGGCGCGCAGGATCGAGGCGGCGGGCGGGTTGATCAGCGGCGATACATCGGTGTGCCAGAAGTTGGTGTAGCTGAACTTCCGGACGCCGAACCGCTTTTCGTACAGCCGGCTGTCCACCGCGAGGATCTCCGGGAACTCGGTCGGCGCGTCGGTGTCGTACGGATGCGACGGGGTGACCGCGCCGAAGCGCCGGGAGAAGGCGATCTGCTCGGCGTGCCCGATGTGCTGGTCGCGGAAGAACAACACCTTGTACCGGTGCAGCGCGGCGGTGATCTGTGCGACCTGCTCGTCGGTCAGCGTCTCGCGCAGATCGACACCGGAGATGTCCGCGCCGATGTATCCGGCGACCGGAGTGACCTGGAGGGTGATCGTGGATGGTTCTTGCACCGTGGTCATGGGGACCTCGCTAGGGAAAAGTAGATGGGGGACAGGCGGGTTCGATCGCCGCGGCGACAGGCGCTGCGGCACGTGCGCATGAAGTCGACGACCCGTCGTTTCGTCAACGGCGTCATGGCAATTCGGGTCCGATCGCGTAGCGCGCGCCCAACGGGCCGCCGCCCCAGCCGAGCGACCTGCGGTAGCTACCCAGCAGGCCGTGCTCGATCAGGTAGGCCTCGTCGCGTTGCACATCGTCCGCGGCAAGGGGTTCCGTGCGCGCGGCGACGAACAGCGCGTCGACGGGGCAGTACGCCTCGCACATGAAGCACGTCTGGCAGTCGGATTGCCGTGTGAGCAAGGGGATTCCGTCCGCGCCCCGATCGAACACGTGGGTGGGGCAGACCTCGACGCATTTGTCGCATTCGATGCATCGCTCGGCCGAGACCAGTTCGATCATGCCGACACCAGCCGCGACCGATCGAGGAACGCCGGTTCCGGTGCGGTCCAGACCTCGTCGAGTCCGCCGGTGATCAGCCGGTGATGCTGCGCCGGATCGGCCTCGGGGAACTCCTGCCGACGCGCCATGCCGCGCGACTCGGTGCGCGCGAGCGCCGCCGTGTACATCCAGCGCGCGTGCGCGGTCATCGCGGCCGCCGAGCGCACCTTGGACGGATCCGACTGTGCGAGCGTGAGACTCGTCCGCGCCTGCTGCCACATCTCGTCCAGGGTCGCCAACGCGGGCCGCAGCCGGTCACCGTGCCGGAGATAGTTCTTGTCGTACGGCAGCACCTCCCGCTGGACCACCGCGACAATATCGGCGGGCAGCAGCTCGGCGTCCGGCTTGCCGGTGGGCCGCAGACCGACCCCACCGGCGCCGAACCGCTGCCGGTCATCGACCGAATCACCCTGCCGCCGTGCGTATTCGGCCGCTCCCGCGCCCGCCCAGCTGCCCGACGACATCGCCCACGCGGCATTGTGACTGCCGCCGCCGGTGAAGCCGCCGCAGATCAGCTCCCGAGTCGCGACATCGCCCGCGACGTACAACCCGGGCACGCTGGTCGAGCAATCCTGGTCGGCCACCCGGACCCCGCCGGTGCCGCGCACGGTGCCTTCGAGCAGCAGCGTGATCGGGAACCGATCGGTGAACGGATCGATGCCGAGCCGGTCGAAGGTGAGGAAGAAGTTCGGCTGCCCCAGCCGCATCGCCCGGCGTTGCGCCGCGTCGGCCCGATCCAGCGTGCAGTACACCGGCTCGGTCAGCAGCGCCCGGGCGATGGGGGAGCGGCTCTTGCCCGACGCCCCCGCCAGCACCGCACCGTTGCCCAGGTAGAAGGTGGCGAAGGAGTAATAGGCGGTCTTCGTCACCGAGGTGAACTCGGGCGCGATGGCATACGCGTTCGAGAACTCCATGCCGGACAGTTCGGCGCCCGCCTCGACCGCCATCAGCGCGCCGTCGCCGGTATTGACGTTGCAGCCCAGCGTTTTCGAGAGGAACGCGCACCCGCCGGTAGCGAGAACCACTGCGCGAGCGGTGAGGTCGATCAGTTCACCGGTAGCCAGCCGTTGCACGCGCGCACCCGCGACCGAACCCTCGGCGTCGGTGAGCAATTCGATCGCCGGCGCATGGTCGAGGATGGCCACCCCGGCCCGCTGCACCCGAAGCCGCTGGCGCCGCATGTATTCCGGCCCCTGCACCCCGGTGCGCAGCGAACGACCCTCGCGATCGGTCGGGAAGGGATAGCGCCCGACCTCGGCGAGTTCGTTGACCCTGGCGTAGGTCTCGTCGAGCACCCGAGCCATCCACCCGCGATCGGCGAGATAACCGCCGAGCGCCTCCCGGCTCGCCATCGCCTGCTCCCGCAGTTCCGGCTCCGGCCGGACGTACCAGATCCCGGTGCCGGCGGCGGCGGTAGCGCCGCTACTACCGCAGAACCCTTTGTCGGCCAAGACAACCGAAGCACCGGCGGCCGCGGCCTTCAACGCCGCCCAGGTACCGGCCGGGCCGCCGCCGAGTACGAGGACGTCCACGGTCATGCGCTCGCCTCGGCCCGTTCCCGCGTGTGCCGGCTCGGCACCGGCCCGAGCCCGTAATGCCCACGCAGCGTGTCCGCCTCGTAGTCGGTGCGAAACAGGCCGCGCTCCTGCAAGATCGGCACCACCCGATCGACGAAGTCCGCCAGCCCGCCCGGCAGGTACGGCGGCATGATGTTGAACCCGTCGGCGGCGCCGTTGTCGAACCAGCTCTGCAATTCGTCGGCGATCTGGGTCGGCGTGCCCGCGAACGTCCGATGCCCGCGCCCGCCGCCCAGCTTGCCGATCAGCTGCCGGATGGTCAGGTTCTCGTTCGCCGCCAGCTCCTTGACCAGGGTGAATCTGCTCTTGTGCGTTTCGATCTCGTTCTCCGACGGCAATGGCGGCAGCGGCGCGTCCAGTGCGTGTTCGGTGAGGTCGACGCCGAGCATGGTGGACAGCTGGCGCAGCGCGTAATCCGGCGAGATCAGATCGGTGAACTCCTGCTCGAGCGCCTGCGCCTCCTCGGTCGTGTCGGCGATGAACGGCACCAGCCCAGGCAGCACCTTGAGCTCGTCGGCCGCGCGACCGTACTTCGTCAGCCGCGACTTCAGATCGCGATAGAACGCCTGCCCCTCGGCCAGCGTCCGCTGCGCGGTGAACACCGCCTCGGCGTGCCGCGCGGCGAATTCCTTTCCGCTCTCCGATGATCCGGCCTGCACCAGCAGCGGCCTGCCCTGCGGGGTGCGCGGCGAGTTCAGCGGCCCGCGGACCCGGAAGCGCGGCCCGTCGAAGTCGACGGTGTGCACCTTGTCCGGGTCGGCGAAGATGCCCGCCTCGGCGTCGAGCAGGATCGCCTCCTCCTCCCAGCTGTCCCACAGCTGGTTGACCACGTCGACGAACTCCTGCGCCCGCTCGTAGCGCCGCGCGTGCTCGGGGACGCCGTCGTAACCGAAGTTGAATGCCTCGTCCTCGCCCGCCGAGGTGACGATGTTCCAGCCCGCGCGGCCGCCGCTGATGTGGTCGAGCGAGGCGAACTTGCGGGCCAGGTTGAAGGGCTCGTGGTAGGTGGTGGACGCGGTCGCGATGAGCCCGACATGCGTGGTGGCGGCGGCGATCGCGGCCAGCAGCGTGATCGGCTCGAACACCGCCAGGGTGTTGCGCTTGATCCGCGGGCCGACCGCCAGGCCGTCGGCGAAGAACACCGAATCCAGCTTGCCGCGCTCGGCGATCTGCCCCAGCTCCTGGAAGTGCCGGACATCGAGCACGCGGTGCGCCTCGGTGCGCGGATGCCGCCACGCGGCCTCGTGATGCCCGACGCCCATCAGGAAGGCATTGAGGTGGAACTGTTTACCAGACATGGTTCTTCCTTGCGTTACGAGTGGACGGTCAGGCGTTCGGTTCGGTGCGCCAGCGGGAGAACCGGCGTTCCAGGGTGACCAGCAGGCCGTTGAAGGCCAGACCGAGCAGTGAGATGGCGATGATGCCCGCGTACATGTTCGGGATCTGGAAGTTCTGCTGCGCCGCGGTGATCAGATAGCCGAGTCCCGCTCGGGCGCCGAACATTTCGGCGGCCAGCAGCACCAGGATGGAACTCGCCGCGGCCATCCGCAGGCCGGTGAAGATGGACGGCAACGCGGCAGGCAGGATCACCTTCTGGAACAACCGCAGCGGGGAAAGACCCAGCGATACCGCGGATTTGATCAGCAGCGGGTCGACGGTGCGGACACCGCTGATCGTGTTCAGCAGGATCGGGAAGGTACTCGCGTACACCACCAGGGCGATCTTCGAGGTCTCGCCGATGCCGAGGATCAGGATGAACACCGGCAGCAATGCCAGCGCGGCGGTGTTGCGGAACAGCTCCAGGATCGGGTTGAGGAAATCCGCCACCGGCTTGTACCAGGCGATCGAGACGCCGAGCGGGATGGCCACGACCAGCGCGATCGCGTAACCGGCCAGCGAGCGACTCAGGCTGGCCGAGATGTGCGTCCACAGTTCGCCACTCACGACCAGGTCGACGAACGCCTGCGCGACCACCGAGAACGGCGGCAGGAACACCTCGTCCACCAATCCCAGGGTGGGCGCGAGCTGCCACAGCAGCAGGAACAGCGCGATCACGATGCTCGGCTTGAACGCCCGCCAGGCGAGGCGGCCGACCAGCCGGGCCGCGCGTGATCCGGCGTCGAACGACCGTCCCGCGGCCGGTCGCTCGACGACGGTTCGCTCGGGTGGGGTCACGCTCACCGCGATCGAACGCTCGGTGAAGTCCACTGCACTAGACATGGGTCAGCCTCTCGACAGGTGCCTCGGTCGGGTTGTCCGACAGCGACTCTCGTTCCAGGGACGCCGCGCGCTGGACCTCGCTCTGCAGCTGCGTCCAGATCTCGTGCCGGTAGGCCCGGAACCGCTCGGCAGACCGGAGGTCGCCGCCCGCCTCCCGGTCGAGGTCCACCTGCACGACCGCCTTGATCCGTCCGGGCCGTGAGGTCAGCACCGCGACCCGCTGCCCGAGGTACACCGCCTCATCGATGCCGTGCGTGATGAACAGGACCGTTTTGCCGGTGGCCCGCCAGATGCGTAACAGCTCGTCCTGCAACGACTCCCGGGTCTGCGCGTCCAGCGCCGCGAACGGCTCGTCCATCAGCAGCACCTCCGGGTCGAAGGCCAGGCTGCGGGCGATGGCGACGCGCTGCTTCATCCCGCCGGACAGCTCGTGCGGGTAGCGATCGCCGAATCCGGTCAGCCCCACCAACTCCAGGTAGTGCTCGGCGATCTCGCGCCGCGCCTTGCGCCGTAATCCCTTGGCTTCCAGGCCGAATTCGATATTGCCGCGGGCCGTGCGCCACGGCAGCAGCGCGTACTGCTGGAACACGATGCCGCGGTCGAGGCCCGGTCCGGTGATCGGCTTTCCGTCCAGCAGGATCTCACCGGAGGTCGGCTTGCTCAGGCCGCCGAGCAGATCGAGCAAGGTCGACTTGCCGGATCCGCTCGGCCCGACCAGAACGAGGAACTCCCCGTCGCGCAGGTCCAGCGAAATGTCTTGAATGGCCGTGAATTTCTCGTTCGACCCGCGGATGGCGAACTGCTTGTGCACCCCGGTCAGCGAAAGTTTGGCGGTCATTTCGCGGCCACCGCCTCGCCGGTCGGGCCGCTCTGCGGGGTGAAGGTGCCGTTGGCGTAGGGGTTGTCCTTATTGGTGAACAGGTCTGTGGCCTTCAGCTGACCGTCCTTCAGTTCGCCGTTGCGGACCAGCCAGTCGATCCAGATCTGTAGTTCCTTCTCCTCGACCACCGCACCCGGCACCGGAATGCCGGAGCTCTTCCAGTACTTGATCAGCCCGGTGTTCTCGTTGCGCGCCCGCTTCTCGATGATCGAGGTGAACCGCGCGAGCACCTCGTCGCGCGGCGTGACCTGTAGCCAACGGGTGGCGCGGGCGGTGCCCTGCACGAAATCCTTGACCGCGTCCGGGTTCTTGGCGATGAAGTCGTTGCGGAAGACGTAGGTGCCGTAGTCGAAGGTGCCGAACAGCGCCTTGTCGGTGAACAGCGGGTGGATGCCGCCGCGCTCGACCGCGGTCTCGCGGAAGATGCTGCCCAGCGTGCCGACCTCGATCTGCCCCTTGCGCAGCGCGTCCTCGGTGTTCGCCGGCGGCACCACCGTCAGCTCGACCTGTTTGATCTCCTTGTCGGACAGGCCCTGCTGGTGCAGCCACTCGCGGGTGATGAACTCGTGGTGCGCGCCGAGGGTGTTGACGGCGACCTTTTTGCCGATCAGATCGCGGGCGGAATTGATGCCGGAATCGTCGCGGACGAAATACCCGGTGAACGACTGTTCGTCGGAGCCATAGGAACTGAGCACCGCGGTGACCTTCGCCCCGCCGGCGATCAGTTTCACCACCGCGCCGTTGAACGCGCTGCCGAATTCCACCTGATTCGTCGCCGCCGCTTGAATATTGGCCGGGCCGCTGGTGGTATCACCCTCCCAGCGCAGCGAGATTGTGGTGAAATAGCCGAGATCCTGGGCCAATTCATAGGCGGAGACCTGGCCGGTCGCGCCCTGATAGCGGAGCACGGTCTTGCCGTCGGCGGTGCTGCCCGGCTCGGACTTGCCGCAGCCCGCGAGCACGGAGACGCTGGTGAGCAGGGTGAGGGCCGCGGCGGCCGCGCGCAGGGCGCGCCGTGGGGGAGCGGAGGTGGGCATGCTGGAAGTCCTTCGAATAAAAGCGCGTGCGGAAACGAAAACGGCACGGCGACAACAGAAGAGAGATAATCGCGACAAAGGGAATGTCGGAGTGACGACGGCCGGGAACGGCGTCAGTGGCGACAGATCCCGTGCGGCACCCGCATCAGGTCGATCGCGCGGCGGCGGATCAGCGCGGTAGGTATCAACTCTTCGAGACTTCCGTGAACTGTGGCAGGCGCCGGATTCGGTGCCCGTGGCCTTCTATGGTGTTGCCCGGCGCTGCCGCAGACAACGGCCATTCCACATTGTGAAAACCGCGGTGAGTTTAATTACGGCGGGTATATCGCCTGGGCGGAGCCGGTGTGCACCACGCCGCCGATCCGCACCGCGATCTGACGCATCGCGGGCAGGATCTCCCGCATCAGCTCCTCGTTCAGCCGCGCCGACCGCGCCTGCACGCTCAGCGCGCCCCACACCTGCTTGTCCGCGCCGAACACCGGCACCGCGACCGAGCGGATCGGATCGTCCACGCCCTCGAACTCCTCGACCGCGAAACCCTTGCGCCGCACCAGATCCAGGTCGGTGGCCAGATACGGCGCGGCAGGCAGATGGGCGAGCAGCGCCCGCCCCGACGCGCTCGAACCCAGCGGTTGCCGCGACCGCGGCAGCTGATGGGAGCAGAACCGCACCGGCGGCCGCGCCTGCAACACCGTCACCGCGTCCCGCTCGTCCGCGACGCTGAGACTCGTCGTGATCCGGATCCCGGCCGCCAGCGCGTACATGTGCGGTGCGGCCGAATCGATGCCGAGCCTGGTCAGCGCCGGCCGCGCCAACGTCGCCAGCCCCTGCCCGACCCGATACCGATCGGTGGCCGGATCCTGCTCCAGCAGCCGTCCGCGCACCAGCGCCTGCGCCAGCCGATGCGCCGTACTCACCGGCACCCCCGCCAGATGTGCGAGCTCACTGATCGTCAGCTCCGGATCGTCGCCCTCGAAGCAGTTCAGCAAATGCACCGCCCGCTCGACGGCCTGCGACCCCGAACGTGGCTGATCGGCAGTAGCCATAGCGCCCTCCTGGCTGTCCCACTCCAACCGGCCCACTCTCGCGTGACCCGGCCAGTCCGGACAACCCTTCGACGCCGCCTGCGCCTAACCCTGGCCGGGCTTCGCCCAGATCGAGACGTGTTTGCGGCTCTCGTTGGTGAACGGGTCGCGAGTCCAGTCCGACCAGCGCTCGCGCAGGCGCAGACCGGCGATTTGGGCCATGAGGTCCAGTTCGGCAGGCCAGACATAGCGGAACGGGATCGAGCGGTATTCGCCGC
Organism: Nocardia sp. NPDC051756; assembly: GCF_040681495.1. Taxonomy (NCBI): domain Bacteria; kingdom Bacillati; phylum Actinomycetota; class Actinomycetes; order Mycobacteriales; family Nocardiaceae; genus Nocardia; species Nocardia sp. NPDC051756. Next base: position 465,492 of record NZ_JBFAYV010000001.1, read on the forward strand.
GGCCGTCGACCACCTCGATGTAGTTCGAACTCAGCTGCTGGGTGGCGACGTCGTAGCGGTCGAAGGCCCAGCGGGTGGGGCTGTCCTGAAACGGGACCATGGTCTGGCCGGGCGGCAGGCTGCGCAGGTCGGGGACGCCGACCTCGATGACGAAACAGCCGCCGGGTTCGAGATGCGTTGCGGCATTGGCGAAACAGGCGACCTGCTCGGCCTGGGTCGTCAGATTCATGACGGTGTTGAAGACGAGGTAGGCGACGGAGAATTGGCCGTCCACCCGGGTGGTGGCGAAGTCGCCGATCGTCGTGCCGATCGCGGCGGCATCCGGCTTGGCGCGCAACCGGGCGACCATCGCCGTCGACAGATCGATGCCGTGCACGGCGATGCCGCGGCGAGCCAGCGGTATCGCGACGCGGCCGGTGCCGATGCCGAATTCCAAGGCGCGGCCGCCGTCGGCGAGTTCCGCGAGCAGATCGACCATCGGTCCGACGGCGTCCGGCTCGAACAGCTCCGCGTACGAGTCGTCGTACTTGGCTGCTACCCGTTCGCCGAAGTGATCGTCCATTGCCGGAACGTACCGCGCCGAACCCGAACGGCGCACCCGCGTTTCAGCGGTCGCGGCGCTGCCAGGTCGTCCAGTAGGGATCTTCAGTCGGCGGAGAGTCGTTGGGCGGCAACACAATCGGATCCGGCTCGCCCTGAGTGATCTCCGGCGCAACCTCATTGGTCGGATAGGGGTGTGAGCTGTGCACCGGCGTGACGCCGGTCTTGGCCGCGTGCCCGACCGGGTGCCCGGCGAAATGCTGTTCCAGCAGTTCCGCGCCGCGCAGCGTGCCACCGGCCGCGGCGAACCCGGCGGCCACCGCGGCCGCACCCGCCCGGCCGGCCATCGCCTTGTCGATGCCGGTGCGCAGGGTCCGGACCGAGAGCCGCTTCGCCGACACCCAGCTGCCCGCCTCGTTGCCGACCACCCGGCGCGCGACCTCGGACTGGCCCCGCCCGAACGGCACCACGCACACGGGAACGCCTGCGGCCAAAGCTTTTTGGGTGATCCCCATGCCGCCGTGCGAGACGACGACGGCGGCGCGGTCGAGCAGCAGCTGATGGGACAGGAACTGCTCGACCCGCGCGTTCGGCGGGACGGTGAAGGTCGCGGCATCGATCGCGCCCGCGGTGACCACCGTGTACAGCCCGCTGTCGGCCAGCGCGTCCATCGCGGTCTGCGCCAGTCGGCCGTCGTCCTGGAACTCGGTCGAACAGGTGACCACCGCCAGCGGCCGGTCGATCTCGTCCAGCCAGGCGGGCGGCTCCGCCTCCGGCGCCCACAGGCCGGGCCCGATCTGATGCACCGTCAGCGGCCAGTCGGTGTGCACATCGTCGAACGGCGGCGCGGTGAAGTTCAGCGTCAGCGGCGGTTGCCGCAGGTAGTCGACGGTGTTGTCCAGCCGGTCCAGCCCGTAGTACTGGCGCATGTGATTGAGCTGGGGCAGCACCTCGTTCCACCGGCGATCGAGGAACCAGTGCAGGCAGTTGTCGCGGACCCGTCCGATCAGGTCCGCCCGCGGGCGCAGCCCGGGTCCGAACGGCGGCGCGTCCCGGGACGGAATCGGCAGCAGCATCGAGGCCCACGCCGCCCACGGCAGCCCGCTCGCCGTGGCGAGGATCTGCGCGCCCGGCGCGGTGATGTCGATCAGCAGCGCGTCCGGTCGCTCGGCGATGATCGCGCTGCGCAAGGCCTGGATCTCGTCCGGGATGCGGGCGACCGACGAGCGCACGGCCGCGCGCAGGGTGGCGATGCGCGAGGTGGTCGCCCAGTCGTTGAGCCGGTCCTGGGTCAGCGCGGGCGGTAGCGCCCGCGCGGTGATGCCGAACTGCTCCAGATCCTGCTCGCTGCCGGGCAGCGTCAGCATGGTCACGTCGTGGCCGCGCGATACCAGCTCCGCCAGCACCGGCGCGACCGGATACAGGTGTCCTTTTGCCGGTGAGGTGAATGCCAGTATTTTGGTCATGACCACAGGCTAACTTGTGGCTAATGATCATGTCTCATGTCTGCCGATTCGTTATCGGCGGCTCATTACTGGCGCGGCATGTGGTTAGTCCGCTTGTTGTGCCTGATGTATGTGGATAACCCGACTAATGCCGTGATGTCCAGTCTGGCGAACAGCTAAGAATCGAACTCGAGGTTCGAAAAGGTCGCCTACGCATTGTCTGCTTCCGGCAAATGATCAGCTGACTGTGCGGCGTGGCGCAGCGCAGAAATTCGCTCGCGCCTGCCCGGTCATCCGCGTCATCCTTGGACGCACATGAATACAGAGAGACAACATCGACTCGGCGTCGACTTCGGCCGGGTCATCCAGGGGGCGGCTTTGCCGGCCGGGGACGCGGACACCGTGTTCCTCGCCGGCGGCCTCGACGAGGCCCTGCGCACTCCACCCAGCCCCGACGCGTTCGACGTCCTGCCCAGGTTGGTCCGGCTCTTCGAGGGCCGGGCGTGGGTGATCTCCAAGTGCGGGGAGCGGATCGAACAGCGCACCCGGCAGTGGCTCGACCACCACGACTTCTTCGACCGCACCGGCATCCCGCGCGAACATCTGCGCTTCTGCCGCAAGCGCGCGGACAAGGCCGGGCACTGCGCCGAACTCGGCATCACGCACATGATCGACGACCGGATCGACGTGCAGCACGCGCTGCGCGAGCTGGTGCCGCACCGCTACCTGTTCGGCGCGCAGTCCGATCCGGTGCCCGACTGGGTGGTGCACGTCCCCACTTGGCGGGACGCGGAGACCGCCGTCACAGCCACGCTCGGGCCGAGGATGGTCGACTGACCAGGAAGCTCCGCTGTGGTGAACACTTCACCGAAATGCCTGTATCCTGCACAGGGATGCATTCGCATCCGAACTACGTTTCAGTGATGGCGCGGGCTCGACCGGTCTGCGGCAGCGACGAGCAGGAGGTGGGGTTGTCATGCGCAACGAACCTCCCAGTCGAAGGCCGCGCGGCGTCGCCCCTTCGTATTCCTGAGTAATCAGCGACGGTGGGGACCGGCGCCCGCGGTGTGAATTTTCGCGCTCCCATTCACGCACGCGTATTTGCTGAGGACATCCCATGTCGCAGATCATCGAAGTACGTCCGTCGCTGTCCGAATCGCTGCAGGACATCGCCGACTGCCACCGCGTCGACGCCGCGCTCGCCTGGCTCGACAACCACCCGCCGCACGTCATCGCCGACCAGCTCGCCCGGATGGACGCCGTCCAGGCCGGGATGGCGTTCCGGCTGTTGGACAAGGACCTGGCGCTGGCGGTCTTCGAAGAACTCGAACCGGTGGACCAGCAGCAGATCCTGCAAGGCCTGCGGGACCAGAGCTTCCGCGACCTGATCGAGGGCATGGCGCCCGACGACCGGGCCCGCATGCTGCGCGAAGCGCCCGCGAAGGTCGCCAAGAAGGTGCTCGCCGGACTGAGCCCGCGCGAACGGCGGATGACCGCCGCGCTGCTCGGCTACCCGGAGGGTTCGGCGGGCCAGTTCATGACCCCCGAGGTCGTCGCGCTGCCGCAGAACCTGACCGTCGCCGAGGCGCTGACCGTGGTGCGGGCCAAGGGCGCCAACGCGGAAACCGTCTACACGCTGCCCGTCGTCGATGCGAGCCGGCGCCTGACCGGCATCGTCGAACTGCGCGAACTGGTGCTCAGCAAGCCGGACACGATGATCGCCGAACTGGTCGTCACCGAACCGGTCTGCGCCCGCGCCACCGACTCCGCCGAGAAGGCGGCCCGGCTGATGCGCGAGACCAACGACCTCAACATGCCCGTGGTGGACAGCGAGAACCGGCTCGTCGGCCTGCTCACCATCGACGACGCGGTCGAGGTGATCGAGGCCGCGGACAGCGAGGACGTGGCCAGGCAGGCGGGCTCGGCGCCGTGGGAGGGCCACTACATGGCCGCCGGCGTGTTCCAGCTGGCCCGGTATCGCGCAATGTGGTTGCTGCTGTTGCTGTTTGCCGCGACCCTGACGGTCAGCGTCACCGACATGTTCGAGGGAACGCTGCAGCAGGCCGCGCATCTCGCGCTGTTCATCCCGTTGCTCATCGGCGCGGGCGGCAACGCGGGGGCGCAGGCCGCGACCTCCTGTGTGCGGGCGCTCGCCGTGGGCGAGGTGCGGGTCACCGACCTGTTCAAGGTGATCTGGCGCGAGTGCCGGGTCGGCCTGGTGCTCGGATCCATGCTCGCCGCAGCGGGATTGGTGATCGGCGGGCTGTTCGTCGGGCCGCGCGTCGCGGTCGTCGTCGGCATCACGCTGGTGCTGATCTGCGGCTGGGCCGCCACCATCGGCGGCACCATGCCGCTGCTCGCGAAGAAGCTCCGGATCGATCCCGCGGTCGTGTCCGCCCCGATGGTCACCACCCTCGTGGACGCCACCGGGCTGATCATCTACTTCACCACCGCGAAGCTCGTCCTCGGCATCTGAGCCGACGCCACTGCCGCGGCCGCCCTCCGGGACGGCCGCGGCAGTGCTGTTTAGCGGAACTACACGACACCGCATGAATCCATTCGGCTTGCTAACGTCGGGGCAATTCGCGCGGACGACAGTGGGTTGGTGGATGGGCAGCGGTGCGGACAGACGTCGGGAACAGCTCGGCCCGGGCAGTGAAAAGGTGCCCGTGCGTTGATGTTTCAATTACCCGACTTTCCGATGACGGCCGCGTGAGGGGCGAATGAGACAGATCTTGTTCTCGGCGATGATCGCGCTGGTGGTCTCCATCACCCTGACGCCATTGCTGATCAAACTCTTCACCAGGCGAAAGGTCGGCCAGGAGATCCGGTCCGACGGACCGGCCAGCCACCAGGCCAAGCGCGGCACACCCACCATGGGTGGCATCGCGATCCTGATCGGCATGTGGGCCGGGTATCTGGGGGCACATCTGCTCGGCCTCCGGCACGACGCGGAGGGGGTGTCCGCGTCCGGGCTGCTGGTCCTCGGCTTGGCCACGGCGCTGGGCATCGTCGGCTTCCTCGACGACTTCATCAAGATCCGCAAGCGGCGCAATCTCGGCCTGACCGCGACCGGTAAGTACATCGGCCAGCTCGCCGCCGCGATCGTCTTCGGCATCCTCGCCCTGCGTTTCCCGTCCAGCACCGGGCTGACGCCGGCCAGCCGGCACATGTCCTACGTCCGGGACGTGGAGACCGTGTCGTTCGGGCTGATCGGGTTCCTGCTCGTCGTCAGCTTCCTGGTGGTGGCCTGGTCCAACGCGGTGAACATCACCGACGGGCTCGACGGATTGGCCGCCGGGTCGATGAGCTTCGCGCTCGGCGCCTACGTGATCATCACCTTCTGGCAGTACACCAACGCCTGCGCGGTCACCCCGGGCGCCGGCTGCTACGACGTCCGCGACCCGCTCGACCTGGCGGTGGTCTGCGCCTCCGGGGCGGGCGCCTGCATCGGATTCCTCTGGTGGAACGCGGCGCCGGCCAAGATCTTCATGGGCGACACCGGTTCGCTGGCCCTGGGCGGACTGCTCGCCGGCCTGTCGGTCACCACCCGCACCGAACTGCTCACCGCCGTCGTCGGCGCCCTCTTCTTCGCCGAGATCCTCTCGGTACTGCTCCAGATCGTCGTCTTCCGCACCACCCGCAACCGCCTGTTCAGAATGGCCCCCTTCCACCACCACTTCGAACTCAGCAAGTGGGCCGAAACCACCGTCATCATCCGCTTCTGGCTGCTGGCCGGCATCTCCTCCGCCGTCGGCCTGATGCTCTTCTACGGCGAATACCTCGCCGCCATCGGCTGATTCGCGGGCCTCATTCCGGAATGGCAACGCTGAGCGGGATGTTCACCCAGCTCGGCTGCGCGGGATCCAGTCGCAGGCGCTGCGGCGCGAGCTGACTGTCGACCAGAATCGGCAAGGGCGGCAACCCCTTCGGCAGATTGCTGGCGTAGACATCGATGCGGAGCCGGTGGCCGGGTTGCAGCACCGCGTCGGTCGGGTCGATGCCGATGTCGAGGGCGAGCGGTTGTCCGGGCGTGATCAGCTCGCGGCGGTCGAGGTCGAGGTAGTACTCGGGATCGATGTAGTCGCCGTTGGGCGACTTGGTGCTCTTGGTGTCATCGATCTGCCGCAGCGACGAAACGAGTTGTCCGGCACTGATTTCGCGTGACCGGCCGTCCGGGAAGACGTCGTTGACGGTGACCACCCAGTAGCCGTCCGGGTGGTCGAGGACGGTGTTGAGGTGGGCGTTGATCGGGCCGGAGATCACCGTCGGTTCGGTCACCGGGTTGCTGGTGAAGGCGAGTCCGTTGAGTTCCCAGATCCGCGAATCCTGGTCGCAGGCCATGATGATGGACGGCACGCCCGCCCAGATGCGAGAGGTGTCGCGCGAGCACAGGCTCAGCAGGCCGGGCGTGACCGTCAGATCGGTGACGGCACCGTGCGTCGGGGCGGCGGACAGGCCTCCGTCGAACTGCGCGTCGGTGGTGCCGGAATGCCGATCGTCGAGGTACATCCGTCGATGGGTGTGCTGTGCGCGGGGGAACTCGGGTGCCGAAGTCCATTGACCACCTTGTTGTTTCAGGGTGATCGGGTTGAACCGGTCGATGCCGTTGTCGATTCCCTTGAGCCACTTGTCGAACCAGGCCCGTTGCAGGACATCCAGGCGCGGCGGCAGCCCGCTGTGCCCGAATCCGGCGAGACCGCCGCCCGCGTGATAGCCCTCGCCGACGATCAGCTTCTTCCGGTCCGGCGACAGCGCGAGGTCGTTGTAGGTCTCGGTCGGGGTGCTACCGAAGACATCCCACCAGGCGCTGACCATGAATGTCGGCGCCGCGATCTCGCTCATGTTCGCCTGCAGACCTTTTCGCCGATCCGAGTCCGGATCGAGCAGGTCGCGCGTCTTCGGCGTGAGCTGGCCGGTGTCCATCGCGGTGAACGCGTTCGTCACCACATCCATGAAGGTGAGCGGGTCGGCCAGCCGGTCTTCGAACCAGCGCAACTGCTGTGCCGGGTCGAACCGGCCGGCGATGATCGCCTCGACGTCCGGCGCGAACTTGGCCAGGTTCACCACCAGCGGCCAGAACGCGGCGAAGCCGAATCCCACTGCGCCACCGGGGATCACGATGTCGTCGACCAGATCGCCGCTGGCGATGTAACTGAACACGGCCTTGATCGCCGGGTTGCCCCGATCCGCGGCGCGCAGCGCGGCGATACCGGTGGCGGACGTGCCCTTCACCGCGATGGACCCGTCGCTCCACGGCTGCCGGGTGATCCAGTCGATCACTTCGGCCGCGTCGTCGCGTTCCTTGACCCCGAAGAGCTGCCACTGCCCCTCGGAGCTGCCGGTGCCGCGAATGTCGACGTGCACCAGGTTGTAGCCGCCCTTGACCAGGTCGAAATTGTGCGCGGCGGTTTGCAGCAAGCCGGAATCGAGTTGCCTGCTGAGGTCGGTCAGGCCTTCGAGGCCGGAACCGGGTGGCGCACCGACCGAGGCCAACGCGGGCAGCAGCACGTCCTCGATGCCCGGAATCTGCAGCAGCGCGGAGGCCAAGTTGACGGCCATTTTGTTGTAGGTCTCGAATTCGATGATGGTGGGCAGCTTTTCGTCGGTTGCCCGCCCGCCGTTGCCGGGTCGCTGGACGTCGAGCTTGATCACGGTGCCGTCGCTCATGGTGACCGGCAGCGCGAGGTCGGAGAAGATCCCCGCGTACGGCTGGGGTCCGTCGACCGCGGCGGTCCAGGCCGGCGCGTACCGGCCGCCGTCGATATCGGTGAACCCCGCCTGCGGTTCGGCCGTGGCGATCGGAGTGACCAAGGGGGCGCAGGCGACGACCGCGACGATCATCGTCGCGCGGGTGCCGAACCGCTTCGTTCGTGCTCGCAAGCTCATCTCGATCCGTTCCGAGTCGACGGTGAATCCGGGTGCTCGATCGCGGTTCTGCGAGGTGGCGCGCAGTGACCCGAGCTCGAGCCGCCTGAGTATGTCCGGGTCGGCGGGGCGCGGAATTGCTCTGAGGCGACAAAGTTCTGCCTTCCGGCCGCACCGCTGCCTCGGCTACGCTCCGGCAATCGAGTCCACCGCGCCGCCGGCCGAGATGGAACGACTCGATCGGACCGAGGGGAGCCGGCCATGGTGGTGTTGACCCGGGCCGCGGTGCTGCGCGGTTACCCGGCACTCGTCGACGACCTCGGCGGCGACGGCGCGGCCTTGCTCGATCGCCTCGGCATCGGGGCCGCAGCGGTCGACAGTGACGATGCCGTGGTGTCGAGCGAGGCGGTGGGCTGGGCGCTGGAGATCGCCGCGGCCGAGCTCGGCTGCCCCGATTTCGGCCTGCGACTGGCGGGTCGTCAGGTCGGCGCGGTCTCCGGACCGCTGGCGGTCGCGGTCGCCAATGCCGCGACGGTGGGCGCGCTCATCGCCTGCGCGTCCCGCTTCCTGTTCACCCAGCACACCGGAATCTCGCTCGTGCTGGTCGCCGATGCCCAGCCGGGCATGGTCGCGATCAACTTCCGCGACCCCGGTGAGACCAACGGCTTCGCCCAAGGCGTCGATCTGGGCGCCGGGATCATCCATCGGGTGCTGCGGCAGGCCGTCGGCGGCGCCTACGGTCTGCGCTCGATCCACCTGCCGCATCCACCGCTCGCGCCCGCCGCGCGCTACGCCGAATTCTTCGGCGCCGAAGTGCGATTCGACGCCGGCACCACGCTGCTGCGGATTCCGCGGGCCCTGCTCACGCGGCCGACCACCAGCGGTAGCGCCACCATGTACTCGATGGCGGTGCACCTGCTGACCGAAAACTATTCTGCGCTCGACCGATCCACGGCAACCAAGGTCCGGGTCGTGATCGACGGGCTGATCACCCGTGCCGGACTCGATATGGACGTGGTCGCGCGCACGCTGTCGATCCATACCCGCAGCCTCCAGCGCGCGCTCGCCGCCGAGGGCACGACCTTCACCGAGGTGCTCGACGGCGCTCGCCGGGACGCCGCGCACCGGCTGGTGTGCGAGACCGATATGCCGATGTCACAGATCACCACCCTGATCGGCCTGCGCGAACAATCCGCGTTCACCCGTGCTGTCCGCCGCTGGTTCGGCGCGACACCGCAGCAGATCCGGCGCGCGGCCCGCGACCGGCGCGGTGGTGCGCCGCGAGTGACGGTGCGGTTCAGGGGCGATTCCGTCGCGCTCGCGAACAAGCCGGGAGTCCACGCGGCACCAATCGCCCGCGCTTGATTGCGCCGCCGAGAGGTGTTGCGGCCGTGCAACTCCGGGTCAGCCGCGGCTTGCCGCTGTGCGGGCGGCGAGGGCGGCCGATCCGCCGGCGATCAGGATGAGGGTGCCTTCGACGGTGTGCACGATATTGCCGAAGGTGTCGACGGCCATCAGGTGCAGGACGTGATCGCCGCCGGTGAAGCCGAGGGCGGCGACGAGTAGGTAGAACGGGCCGCACGTCCAGGTGTAGGCGGCGGCGCGGGTGCGCACGGGTGCGAGGGCGAGCCCGGCCAGGCCGGTGAGCAGGTGGAACAGCGCGTGCCAGCCGTTGACGGTGACCGGGATGAAGCCGAGGAACTGGATCGTGCACGCATGCATGCCGCCGCCGAACGCCATATCCGGATAGATGCCGAAGGCGATCACGCCGTTGGTGGTGAACCAGGCCCCGGCCAGGAAAACGAAGAACTGCAACGGGGTTTCCAGCACGGCGGTGACGTAGCGCAGGGCCAGCAGGCGGAAAGCGGCGAACGACACGGGGGTCCTCTCGGTCGAGTGTCCGGGAGTGCCGGGCACGCCCGCATTTCTAAGCCAGTCGTCCTAGAAAGTGGTTGTGAGTATGTTCTAGGACTACTGTCTTAGTCAATGACCGAGCTGGGAGGCGGCTAGTGGCACGGGACACCCGCGCGCGAATGATCCGGCACGCGACGCTGCTGTTTCGCGGGCAGGGCTACGCGGCCACCGGCTTCCGCGAGGTGGTGGCGAAGGCCGGAACGCACCGCGGCGTCATCTATCACCACTTCCCCCGCGGCAAGACCGAACTGGCCGAAGAGGTCCTGGCGTTCATCGACGGCACGGTCGGCCCGGCCATCGAGGCGGTGTGCGCGAGCCAGGCGCCCATTCCCGCGATGCACGCGATCCTCGGCGGCGCGAAGCTGGCCATGACCGGGGGCGGCTACCCGCCGGGCTGCCCGGTCGCGGCGGTCGCGCTCGGCGCCGGTCCGGACGACCCGGATCTGCTCGCCGCCGCCGGCGCGAGCTTCCGGCGATGGGCGCGACCCTTCCAAGAGTGCTTGCAGCGCAACGGAATCGACGAGACCGACGCCGCGAATCTGGCGACCCTGCTCATCGCAGGCCTCGAGGGTGCGCTCGTGCTGTGCCGGACCGAGGGCAACACCGATCCGCTGGATCGGGTCGCCGCCGGATTGGCACGGGCGCTGAAGGCCTGAGGATCGGCGACCCTATGGGGTGATTTCCGCACCCTCCGGCGGCCATCCGGCCTCCTCAGGGTGCCTATTCGGGCGGAGCTGTTTGCTCGAACATTGGTTCGGCAGGCACCTTCCACCAGAGAGATCCGACCTTGACACACTTCATCAGCCGCACCGCAGCGGGATTGTTCTTCGGAGCCCTCACCGCCGTCGCCGCCGTAGTTCCCGCCACCGCGCACGCCGCGCAGCCGGACGACATCGTCACGATCCAGCAGGTGTCGAGCGGTCGCTACCTCGACGCCTGGAACGACGGGACGCACGACTACAACGTGGTCACCCGCCCGAAGCAGGGCGACACCAGCCAGCAGTGGCGCATTCACTGGGACGACAGCGGCACCGGGACCGGGACGGTGCAGCAGGTGAGCAGCAAGCGCTACCTGGACGCCCACGAGATCGAGTCCCTCGACTACCACCTGGTCACCCGGCCGGCCCAGAACAACCCCACGCAGGTGTGGCACTTCAATTCGCTCGGCGGCGGGAAGTACACGATCCAGCAGGCATCCAACAATCGGTACGTGGACGCGCACGAGTACGCCGAGAAGGACTACGGCGTGGTGAGTCGTCCGGCGCAGAACAATCCGACGCAGCAGTTCGTGCTGGTGGTCGTCGGCCACTGAGTTCGTCCCCCGTTCCGCCGCATCTCCCCTCGGGTGCGGCGGAACAGTCGGGTCAGGACTTGGTGGGGTGCACGTGCGAACGCACGCCTTGCAGCCCGAACAGGATGAGCAGTTCGACCGCTTTGCCGTCGGCGCTGCCGAGCCAGTGCGGCAGGGAGGTGTCGAATTCGGCGGCCTCGCCCGGCGGCAGGATCAGGTCGCGCTCGCCGAGCACCAACCGCAGGCGGCCGTTGAGCACGTACAGCCATTCGAAGCCGTCGTGGGTCTGCGGCGTCGGTTCGAGCGGCTCCGGCACCGCCGGGATGATCATCTTGAACGCCTGCGTGCCGCCCGGTCGCCGGGACAGCGGGATGAAGACCATGCCGTAGCGCCGGATCGGTTTCAGGTGGATCCGCGGGTCGCCGGTGCGCGGGGCGCCGACTAGATCGTCCAGCGGGACGTCGTAGGTGCGGGCCAGCGGCAGCAGCAATTCCAGGGTCGCCCGGCGCTGACCGCTCTCCAATCGGGAGAGGGTGCTCTCCGATACGCCGGTTGTCGCGGCGAGGTCGGCGAGGGTGATGCCGCGGTCGCGCCGCAGCGCCCGCAGCCGTGGCCCGACCACATCGAGCACGTCTTCGGTTTCCCGGTCCATCCGACCATCTTGCCGGAACCGCAATTTTCCGTGCCGAATCGAGGTGCCGCTGTCGAGACTGAAACGTGTCTCGACAGTAAGGAGTCTCGATGAGCACCACCGATGCGGTCGCGTTCTGGGACGGTGTCTACGCGGGCCGTCCGGCCGCCACCGATCCGCGGCCGAATGTCCTTCTCGCGGAGATTGTTTCGGGTCTGCCGAGGGGCGACGCGCTGGATCTCGGGTGCGGTGACGGCGGCGATGCGCTGTGGTTGGCCGGGCAGGGGTGGCGGGTCACCGCCGTCGATATCTCGGCCGTTGCGGTCGAGCGGCTGGCCGGTCTGGCCGGCGCCCGCGGGCTTGGTGACCTAGTCACGGCCGAGTCGTATGACCTGCACAAGTCCTTCCCGCCGGGCGAATTCGACCTGATCTCCGCTCAATACCTGCACACCTCGTTCGACCTGGACCGGGCGACCGTTCTGCGCGCGGCCGCTCATGTATTGCGGCCGGGCGGGCGGCTGCTGGTCGTCGACCATGGTTCGACCGCGCCGTGGTCGTGGAACCAGGATCCCGGCGTGCGGTATCCGAGTCCGCGGGAGATCGCCGCGGGTATCGATCTCGATCCGTCGCAATGGCTGGTCGAACGGGCCGACGTGCCCCGCCGGATCGCCACGGGACCGGACGGGCGGACCGCCGAGGTCACCGACCATGTCCTGCTCATCCGTCGCGCGATCGGAGCCGACCATGCCGGCCACCTCGCGTCGTAAGCGTCGCGGCGACGCTCCGCCGCCGCGGACCGGGAGCAGCGAGATCGACACGCTCCGTGGGTTTCTCGACTACCTCCGGGACTCGATCGCGGCAAAGGTCGACGGCGCTCCCGAACCGCAGGTGCGCACCGCCGCAGTGCCGTCCGGCACGAATCTGCTCGGACTGCTGAACCATCTGACCTTCGTCGAGCGCTCGATGTTCCTGGGGGACAACGTGACCGACTGGCAGGCGACATTCAAGGCGGAGCCGACGGACACGGTGGCCGAGGTCATCGCCCGCTATCGGGAAGCGGTCGACCGCGCGAACGAAGTCCTCGACGGCTGCACCGATCTCACCGCCCCCATCCCGCGTCCGGGACGTCCCGCGCCCAGCGTCCGCTGGGCCCTCACCCACATGATCGAGGAGACCGGCCGGCACGCCGGCCACGCCGACATCATCCGTGAGCTGATCGACGGCGCGACCGGGCGCTGAACCCCAATCACCTGCTCCAGGAAAGATTTCTATGATCACCGCACCACAGCCGCGCCGTTTTCGCCGATCCGCGCACGCGGCGGCGACCGTCGCGCTCACCCTCCTGCTCGCGATCGGCGCCGGGGCCTGCGCCAGCACGACCGCCGCCGAGGTTCCCGCCTATGCGACCGTCACCCAGGGTGACCCGAAGTTCGAGAACACCTTCAAGCATGAGTTCGCCGACATCGACGGTGTTCGGATGCATTATGTGAAGGGCGGCACCGGCACACCGGTGGTGCTGATCCACGGTTGGCCGCAGACCTGGTTCGGCTGGTGGCCGATCATGCCCGCGCTCGCCGAGCAGCACACCGTCTACGCCGTAGATCTCCCTGGTCTCGGCGACAGCACCGGTTCGCCGACCGGCTACGACAAGGCCACACTGGCGCGCTACGTGCACACGCTGATCGCCGACCGCCTCGGCCTCCGCGACGCCCGCGTCATCGGGCACGACTTCGGCGCGGCGGTGGCCTTCCAGTACGCCGCCCAGTTCCCCGCCGACACCGCCCGCCTCGGTTATCTGGACCTGCCCCTACCCGGTCCCGCCATCGACGCGGCCACCTACCGGACCCTGAGCTGGCACATCGCCTTCCACGCCCAGCGGCGCGTCCCCGAAGCGGTGGTCGGCGACGACGTCCGCGAGTACCTGGCCCTGTTCTATCCCCAAGTCGCCTACGGCGGAACCGCTTTCGGCGGCACCTCGGACCGCTCCCCGTTCACCGACGCCGAGATAACCGAGTACGCCCGCACCTACGGCCGCCCCGAAGCGCTCACCGGCGGCTTCAACCTCTACCGCACCCTCGACAAAGACGTCACCGACACCATCGCGGCCACCCCTACCTCCGTACCGACTCTGGTCATGGCCGCCCAGGGGCAGGTCGCCGCGATCCAGGCCACCGCCGCCCCGCGGATGACCAATATCGTCCGCGCAGTGGACGTTCCGCACGCCGGCCACTGGCTGGCCGAGGAGAACCCCCAGTTCGTCACCGACGAACTACTGCGGTTCCTGAACGGATAACCGGGTTCCTGAATGGACGGCAGGTTCCAGAATGAACAGCCGGGTTCCTAAGTGGACAGCCAGTTTTCGGCATTTCGCGTGATTTCCCGAATCTGGCGCTCAGACCGCCCAACGGTGTCGGTGCGCGCGGTTACGATCGCTCCGAAAATAACGATGCGGTAACGGACGAGGGGAGAGCTCGACGATGCGTAGCAGCGGGAAGTCTTTGGAAGAGCGTGTACACGAGCTGGAGGTCTGGCGAGATCTGCAGATCACGCGCGATACTGTCACGGTGACCCGATTCGAGGATGAGTTCGGCGCCGTGCACACGAGGTTGGATGACCTCGATGCCGGTATGGCCGGGATCCGCGCGAGCATCGGCGACCTCGACGGTCGGTCGGTGGCGTCGCGGCTGATCTCCATGAGTGTCGACATCGGTAACCTGGCGACCAGCCAGGAGTTGTTGAGCTGTCGCATGTCGACGGTGGAGACCCGGTTGTCGACGGTGGAGTCGGATATCGGCACCATGAAGGTGGACATCGGTGGCATGAAGTCGGACATCGGCGGCTTGAAGGCGGACGTCGCTCAGATCCTGAGCATCTTGCGGAAGTCCTACGGCAGCAATTAGTTAGCGACGTCGATGAAGTCCCGCCGCCACGCGATTGCGGCGGCGGGATCGGCAATGCGTTGCACGCCCGCGGAACCGTCGAGTAACGGTGCGCTCGCCCGAACGGACGGGTAGATAAAAGTGAGACCCCCACTAGGCAGTGGGGGTCTCACGCATTCAATGGGTGTTATGGGCGGTCGAACTCACCATCTGCGACGCCTGCGGTGAAGGCATCCCATTCACTCGGGGTGAAGACCAGGGCCGGCCCGGTGGGGTTCTTCGAATCGCGGACGCCGACCATACCGGCGTCGAGATGTGCTACCTCGACACAGTCCTTGGTGGGCAAGCTGCGAGTGCTCTTGAACCAATGTGCATTAGTCAGATCTATGTTCATGCGGAGAACTCCTCTGCAATGTTGAGAATGAGAGCGCGACTGTCGGTCTCATTCAGTGCCAACCGTTTGAGATCCGTACACACAATACGATACGCCGAAATCTCCTCTGGGCGCTCCAGATATAGATCTCCGGTGAAACCTTGGACATAGATGACCGGTGGTTCGGTGAGGTAGGCGGTCGAGTGCGGTGGGAACTCGAGGAATACGAACGTGCCAACCAGGAGCCCCTGATAAGTGCCTTTCGATACTGGAATTATGCGAACCGAAACATTCGGGAGTTGCGCGGTGTCGGCGAGATGTGCCAATTGGTTCGTCATGACCTCCGTGCCGCCGGTCGGGCGGCGCAGCACCGCTTCGTCGATGATCACGTCCAGTGTCAGGGGATCGGCCGCCCTGGTGAGTCGGTCTCGTCGCCGAGTGGCGATCTCGATCGAGGTATCGACATCCGACGTGGATATGTTCGGGTGCTCGATCCAATGCATCGCCCGGCGGTATTCGTCGGTCTGCAACATTCCGGGTAGGAATGTCGTCTGATACGAAACCATGTGGTGAGCAGCATCTTCCAAGCTGACGAACAGTCCGAAGCTCTTCGGGATCGTACTGTCGAATGCGTGCCACCACCCCTTGGACTTCGTCTCCTCGGTGAGCGTCAGCAGCACCTGGGTCAGTTCCGCGGAGGCGTGGTAGATCTCGCACAGCCGCATGATGAACAACGGGTTCAATCTGATCGGTATCCCGTTCTCCATCCGCCAGAACGTCTGTTTGCTGACGCCGATCGCGCTGCGTGCGGCTTCCGCGCTCATACTCGCCGCTTCACGGGCTCGGCGGAGCTCGCGGGCCAGTAGCCTGCGGGGAAGGGTCGAACCAGTTGTCATGGCTGCATCTCCGAAGGTCGCTAACGAATGGTCCATTCTGGAACCTCTGTATGGCAGCAACTTTGGAACCTTCCCGAATATTTGCCTGGCTCCGCCCCGGAAGGGTTCCGTGCGTGTGGCTGCGGATGGTGCACTTGTATGTCTGGACAGCCGAACCGAATCGGCTTCCGGTGACATACAACCAGCTGACTGTAATGGAAGTTCGCCGATTGGCCGAATTGCTCGGAAATGCACTACAACAGGAACATTCCAGAATGGAGTTCCCTTTTCGGAAGGGTGTTATTGAAAATGCCTGGAAATTCGAATGGGGATACCAGTCGGCCCCGGCACGAGAGGGAATGCCGGGGCCGACGCTACATCAGTTGCCGAGCTCGAAGCGTTCGGCGAAGCGGGACATCCCGTCGAACTGGTCGTCGGGATCGAGGCCGCCGATGACGATCCGGGTGACTCCTTCGGCGGCCAGTCCGGCGACGCGCTCGGCGGGCAGGTCGATCGATCCCCAGCGGGTGTACTCGAGCGCGTCCGGATCCCGGCCTGCGGCAACAGCTTCCGATCGGGCGAGGTCTAGTTGACGGGCACGTTCGGCAGGGCCGAGCATCCCGCCGGGGAAGTAGCCGTCGCCGCGTCGGCCTGCGCGCCGGGCGGCGGCTCTGCTGGAGCCGCCGACATGGATCGGTAACTGGGGCACGCCAACGGGTTTCGGGAAGCTGACCAGCGAGTCGAAGGCGAAGAACTCGCCGTCGAAGCTGACCCCTTCGGCGTCGCCGGACCACAGCAGTCGCAGCACGTCGATCGCTTCGTCGGTGCGCCGGCCGCGGGTAGCGAAGTCGACGCCCGTCGCGGTGGCTTCACCGGGCAACGTGCCCAACCCGACGGTCAGTAACCGCATGCGCCCGCGCGACAGCACATCAATGGTCGCGAGGCGTTTGGCCAGCACCACCGGATGCCGATACGGCAGCAGCAACACACCTGTACCGAGCAGGATCCGCCGAGTGGCCGCGGCAACGAAACTCAGGCAGTCGAGCGGATCGGGATAGGGCAGTGTGGCAGGCATCTCGAAGTTGCCGACCTTCGCACCCGGATACAGCGCGATGTGATCCGGGAGATACAGCCCCTCGAATCCGCAGGCCTCCGCGTGCTGGGCGAAGGCGATGATCCGGTCCGGGTCGGCCCCGTAATACGGTGTGCTGTAACTGATCGCGAACTTCATCGGTGCTCCTCGACTGACGTGGGCAGCGACGATCGCACAACCGGTCCATCGAGACCGGCTGCCGGACAGGTGGTCAGGAGAACTGGCAGGCCGGGGGCTGTTCGGCCCCGGCGAGCCGGTCCTGCAATTGCCCCCGCAGCGCGGCCAGCCGGGTGAGCGCGTCGTCGACCTCGTCGAGCTTGCGCCGCAGCACCGCGACCGAGTCCGGGCAGACATCACCGGAGCTGTGCCCGGCTCGCAGGCAGGTGATGAAGGGCCGGATGTCGTCGAGGGCGAAGCCGTCCTCGAGCAACGTCCGAATCTTGCGCACCACGGGCAGTTCCGTCGCGTCGTAGACGCGGTACCCGTTGGTGGAGCGGCTCGCCCGCACCAGCCCGTGCTGCTCGTAGTACCGCAGGGTGCGGGTACTCGTGCCGGCCTGTTGCGCCAGCTCACCGATCAGCATCCGACCTCCTCCGAGCGACCGTCACGGCCACGCTAAACGTTGTCGCCGGTGTCAACGCAAGTGTCGCCGCGCCCCATCCCGGAGACGCGAAACGGCGGCGGAAGAATCCGCCGCCGTCTCAGCTGGTGGTTCGCTCAGAACTCCCAGTCTTCGTCTTCGGTGTTCACGGCCTTGCCGATCACGTAGCTCGAACCCGACCCGGAGAAGAAGTCGTGGTTCTCGTCCGCGTTCGGCGAAAGCGCCGACAGGATGGCCGGATTCACCTCGGTCTCGTCCTTCGGGAACAGGCCCTCGTAGCCGAGGTTCATCAGCGCCTTGTTCGCGTTGTAGCGCAGGAACTTCTTGACGTCCTCGGTCAGCCCGACCTCGTCGTAGAGGTCCTGGGTGTACTCGACCTCGTTGTCGTACAGCTCGAACAGCAGCTCGAAGGTGTAGTTCTTCAGCTCGTCGCGCTCGGCCTCGCTGACCAGCTCGAGGCCCTTCTGGTACTTGTAGCCGATGTAGTAGCCGTGCACGGCCTCGTCGCGGATGATCAGCCGGATCAGGTCCGCGGTGTTGGTGAGCTTGGCCCGCGAGGACCAGTACATCGGCAGGTAGAAGCCGGAGTAGAAGAGGAAGCTCTCCAGCAGCGTCGAGGCCACCTTGCGCTTGAGCGGATCGTCGCCGTTGTAGTAATCCAGCACGATCTCGGCCTTGCGCTGCAGGTTGCGGTTCTCCTCCGACCAGCGGAACGCGTCGTCGATCTCCCTGGTGGAGCACAGCGTGGAGAAGATCGAGCTGTAGCTCTTCGCGTGCACCGACTCCATGAACGCGATGTTGGTGTACACCGCCTCCTCGTGCGGGGTCAGCGCGTCCGGGATCAGGCTCACCGCGCCGACCGTGCCCTGGATGGTGTCCAGCAGCGTGAGGCCGGTGAAGACCCGCATGGTCAGCTGCTTCTCATCGGCGGTCAACGTGCCCCACGAGGGGATGTCGTTGGACACCGGAACCTTCTCGGGCAGCCAGAAGTTGCCGGTCAGCCGGTCCCAGACCTCGGCATCCTTCTCGTCGGGCACCCGATTCCAGTTGATGGCCGATACCCGATCGATCAGTTTCATCCTGCCTCCACACCTTTCCCGAGCCCGCTGCCGTGACGGATCTTCTCTCCCCGGGACACTACTCCTTGGGGGTGACAAGTCCGTGCAGCACAACACCTTGTGTCGCAGCGATGCGTGTCACCGAGGCGAGAAACGCCGGGAGCCATCGCGTGCGGCCCCCATTCTGCGCCACGATCGCCCGAACGGCCACATCGGTGCTGGCGCGCCGCGCGAGATCGCCGAATGTTTGCCTGATCAGCCGCTACGTTGGGCCGAAAGGTGTACCACGCGTTTCGAAAGGAGTGTGTGTCATGACCAGTCCCGGACCCGTCCGGACCGGCCCGGTGCTCAACGACATGACGATTTTCGCCGGCGTCCTGATCCTCATCACCGGCCTGCTGCATCTGCTGTCCGCGATCGCCGCCATCGCGGGCCGCGACATCTTCGTCGTCACCAAGGACCAGGTCTTCCTGGTCGACGTCACCGCGTGGGGCTGGATCCACCTGGTGATCGCCGCCCTGGTCCTGATCGCCGGCTTCGGCATAGTCACCGGCAAGACCTGGGGCTATCTGGCCGGCATCGTCATGGCTGCGATCAGCATCCTCGACAACTTCCTCTTCGCCCCCATCTACCCCTTCTGGGCCCTGGTCATCATCGCCATCGACATCCTCGTCATCTGGGCCCTGGCCCGCCAGTTCGCTGTCCAATAGCCCGAATCCCTCGGCCCCGGCACCCTTTGGACCGCCGGGGCCGAGTCATGTCCCTATCTCCGGCTGGCGCGGCGGTAGCCGATGGTGGCGGGGATGGCGAAGAAGACGATGGCGCCGACGGACCAGAGGAGGGTGAGGGTGAGGGGGCGGGCGAGGGGGCCTTCCAGGGCGAGGGCTTTCATGGCGTCTACGGCTACCGACATGGGTTGGTTGCGCACTACCGGCTGGATCCATTGGGGGTAGGCGGCCAGGGGGACGAAGCCGGTGCTGAAGAACATCATCAGGGAGGTGAGGATGGTGATGCCTTCTACCAGGGCGGCTTTGGCGGTGAAGACGGCGACCGAGGTGACCACGGTGGCGAAGGCCAGGCCGAAAAGCACCGGGATGGACAGGAATAGGAGGGTGGCGAGCAGGCCCTGGTGGAAGCGGAAGCCGAGCAGGTAGCCGACCAGGATGATGGCCAGGGTGCCGGCGAAGATGCGGCAGCCCTCGGCGAGGATGCGGGAGGCCAGGCCGGAGGCGCGGTGCACGGGCAGCACCCAGAAGCGGGCGAGCAGGCCGGCCTCGCGTTCGCGGCCGAGCAGCACCCCGCAGGAGATGGCGCCGGAGACGGCGCCGGTGATGGTGACCATCGGCACCGAACCGTAGAGCGCGCTCTCGCCGGTGAACTTCCGGATCTGGCCGCCGACAACGGTTTCCAGCATGATCAGCAGCAGGCACGGGATGATCAGGGCTTCCAGCAGGGTGATCGGGTTGCGCACCCAGCGCAGCAACAGGCGTTGCGTTTGAATCAGCGTGTGCCGCACCAGCGATGCGGACGACACCTCCGAGACGGTACGAACATCGTCGGTGCGATCGGCCAGCAGTGCCATTACGCCCTCCCCGAACTCAGACGAATGGTCAGCGGCACACAGACGACGAGGATGGCGGCGGCCCAGGCGAGCGACGGCCCCATCAACGACCACGTCACTTGACCCGCGTTGCCGAGTGTGTCGCCCGCCAATGCCCGCAGCGCGAGCACGAACTGCGACACCGGCTGATTGCGTACGAACGGCTGAACCCAGGCCGGAAACTGATGTGCCGGAGCCAGACCCGCGGACAGCATGCCGAAGATCAAGGGCGGCAACACAAGTGCCTGCGTGACCGCCTCCGGACTCCGCGACACCGTGCCGATCACGTCCGCGCCGAGTGTCAGCGCGGTGCCGATGAACATCGACAACAGCAGGAACCCGATGGTGTGCGCGGTATCCAGATAGAACCGGAACCCGATGACATAACCACAGGCGATAGCCGAACACAGCGATAGCGCGAGCCGGAAGATATTGCCGGACATGCGCGCCGACGCCGGCACGAGCCGACCGACGGGCATCGATCCGAATCGCCGATTGAGCCCGGCCACCGAGTCGGTGGCCGCACGGAACGCCGCCGAGATCGCGGTGAACGCGGCGGCCTGCAACACGACGAGCGGCATCATGAACTGCGCGTAGCTGCTGAATCCGGTGCCCGCGAACGTCATCACGGTCTTGAGCGGAATGTAGAAGCCCGCCGTGAAGGTCGCGGGAGCCAGCAGCGAGGTGAGTACCTCACCGGTCTTGATCGAGGGCACGATCAGCCGCGCGGTGAGGACCCACCACTGGCGCGCCTGGTCCGGTGTGGCTCTGACGTCGGCCAGCCAGGAACCCGTGGTCATGAGACCACCTCCACATCAACGGCTTTCGCGTCGACACCGTCGGTGGAGGCGAGATGCCCGGTCAGCTGGAGGAACACATCGTCGAGCGACGGCCGCCGCAACGCGATGTCGACCAGCTCGACGTCTGCCCCGTCCAAGCGCCGCAACGCCTCCGCGAGGGTCTTCGCCCCGTCCGGCGCGGGAATGGTGATGCGGTCCGAGTCCGGTGTCAACGCGGCGCGATTCTCGTCCGGCAGCAGCGATCCGAGCGCGGCGGCGATGACATCCAGGTCCTTCAGATCCAGCGGCACCACTTCGCAGTAGCTGCCGCCGGTCCGCGACTTGAGTTCGTCCGCGGTGCCCTGTGCGATCACCACTCCGTGGTCGATGACGATGATCCGATCGCTCAACGCGTCCGCTTCTTCGAGGTACTGAGTGGTGAGCAGGGTGGTGATGCCCGCCTTCTTGAAGCTGCGCACCAGATCCCAAACCCCCTGCCTGCTGCGCGGATCCAGCCCGGTGGTCGGCTCGTCGAGGAACACCACGTCCGGCCGGACGACGAGCCCGCACGCGATGTCGATGCGCCGCCGCATGCCGCCCGAGTAGGTGCCGACCCGGCGTCCCGCCGCACCGACGAGATCGAACTCGGCGATCAGCTCGTCGGCACGCGCGCGAGCCGCCCGCTTGCGCAACCCCATCAGCCTGCCGAACATCACGAGATTCTCGTAGCCGCTGAGCATGTCGTCGAGCGCGGCGTACTGCCCGGTCAGCATGATGGATTTGCGCACCGCCGCCGGATCGGTGACGACATCGTGCCCGGCGACCAGCGCCCGCCCCTTGTCCGGCGCGATGAGCGTCGACAGGACGTTCACCATGGTGGTCTTGCCCGCGCCGTTCGGGCCGAGGATGCCGAGGATCTCACCCGGCGCGGCGACGAAATCGACTCCACGCAAAGCTTTTACGGCGCCGAACGATTTCTCGACCCCCTCGACGACAACGCCCTGTTCGGAATTCATGCCTGTCCCTTCAAATGTTCATCGAGTACGCGCGCGATGATCGGCAGCACGTGCGGTGCGGTCAGCTCGTTGTGCGTGACCTCGACGTCGTGGTTGACGACGGCGCCGGTCGCGTACGGCCGCCAGCCGTCCGGGCCGACGACATCGGAAGTGTCCACGGTGGCACTGAAATACAGCAGGTCACCGTCGAATACCGGCCGCTGGTAGCCCACTCGGGAGCGCGCCGCCGCGTTGTACGACTCGGCCAGGCGCTCGATCATGTCCGCGTCGACGACCGTCAGGCCGCCGAGCCGGTCGCGGATGAGGTCGGCCGCCTCGCTCGCGGTGGCGTCGGCGGGCACATCGTGGATCCCGAAGATCGCGCCGAAGCTGTTCACGAACGCGCCCGCCGTGAGCTGCTCGACGTCAGCGCTGTCGACGTCGGCGGTGTCGGAATCCAGCAGTGCGACAAGGCCGACGGAATCGCCCGACGCCTGCAACCTCGCCGCGATCGCGTGCGCGATCAGCCCGCCGAACGACCACCCGAGCAGGTGGTACGGCCCGGACGGTTGGATGGCGCGGATCTCGCGCACATACCGGTCGGCGAACTCCTCGATCGAGCGCAGGGACGGTTCGCGGCCGCTGAGATCCGGTGCCTGCAAGGCGTAGATCGGCCGGCCCGGACGCAGCGTCTGCGCGAATCCCAAGTAGCTCCAGGAGATTCCGGAGGACGGGTGGATACAGAACAGCGCGGGCTCGGCGCCCTCGGACCGGATGGGCAACACCACGTCCAGTCCGAGGGTGGCCTCCAGCCCCGGCTGGCCGGCCGCGACCGCCGCGGCTTCCTCGGCCGCTGCGGCGGCTGCCGCCGGTGTGCCCGCGAAATCCGCTGCCGCGCGGAGCACATCGACCCACAGACCGGCCAGTTCGGCGACATCGCCGCGGTCGAGCAGGGTCTTCGGGAAGGTGAAGTCGGCCCGCAATCGACCACCGACGACCGCCGTGTTCACCTCGAGCGCCGAAAGTGCTGGAGTCTTGGGTTCTTCCATTACCGACAGATCGCCGAACTCGTCGGTCAGCGTCCAACCCAGGCCGTGGAGTCCGGCTGGGACGTCACCCGCGGTGTTCCGGGCGCGGTAGGTGAAGCTGACCTGACCGGGAAGACCCGCGCTCAGTTCTGCCGCCGTATCGGGATTGAGGTAGCGCAGCAGCCCGAACCCGATCCCGTTGTCCGGCACCGACCGCAGTTGATGCTTCACCGCGCGGATCGCCGCACCCATCGCCGGACCGCCGGAAAACGCCGCATCGAGGTCGACGCCGTCCAGGTCGAGTCGCATCGGATAGACAGCGCCGAACGAGCCGATCGTGCGATCCAGTGCGGTGCCGGGAATCGCCTGCCTGCCATCACTTTCGAGGCGGATCATGACGTCTGTACCGTGATCGCCGGATCGGCGTGCACGCCAGCGCAACAGTGCCAGGGTGAGGGCAGCGAGCAGGACGTCGTCGGCATTGCCCGCGAACTCGGTGGGCAAGGTGGTCAGCACCGCGGCGGTGACTTCCGTCGACACCTCGCACCGCACAATGCGCAACGCGCGTGCCTGATCGACCGCGGGGTCCAGTGCACGAGAACCGACGAGCGGATCCGCACCGGCGAGCACACCCTGCCAATGCCCGAGTTCGAAAACCCGCTCTGCCGTGCGTGATTCGTCGACCAGCGCGTGCGCCCACCGGCGCATCGATGTGCCGGTCTCGGCGAGCACCGGAGTATTGCCGACCGACACCTGCGCCCAAGCGGCCACCAGGTCCGGCAGCAGAATGCCCCAGGACGCGTCATCGATCAGCAGGCGATGCAGCAGCACGATGAGCCGCCCCGCCTTGGTCCGCGTGCCCGCGTCACCCATCGGATCCAGCCAGATGAACCGCAGCACAACACCGTTCGCCGGATCGAGCCGGTTCGACGCGGAGTTCAGTTCCGCGACCACGTATTCGCGCAGATCGACCGGATCGGCGGCGGCATCGA
Source organism: Nocardia sp. NPDC051756 (assembly GCF_040681495.1). NCBI lineage: Bacteria > Bacillati > Actinomycetota > Actinomycetes > Mycobacteriales > Nocardiaceae > Nocardia > Nocardia sp. NPDC051756. The sequence goes on from NZ_JBFAYV010000001.1 coordinate 489,454, forward strand.
ACTCGATGCGGTGCACCAAGGCGTCGACATCGACGGACCCCGGCTCGCGCACCAGCAGTCGCGCATCGTTCGTCAGCTGTGCGCGCAGCATGTCGTGCCGGTCGACGGCGGCCGCGAGCGTGGCCACGAGCTGTGCCCGTTCGATCCCGACCGGAAGCTCGAGCACCGCTGTCCGCGCCGGACGCAGCTGTCCGCCGTGCTCGATCAGGTACCGCAGGTACGGCGTGAGCGGCAGCTCGCCGACCCCGCCACCGGGCAGCTCGGGCAGTGCCGCCACCGCACCGTCGGCGTCCACCGCGGCGGCAAGGGCGGCCACCGTGCGATGCTCGAAGACCTGTAGCGGCGTGCAGCCGATGCCCCGCTGCTTGGCCTTGGTCACCAGCTGGATCGCGAGAATGCTGTCGCCGCCCAGCTCGAAGAACGAATCGTCGACCCCGACCTGCTCCCGACCGAGCAGCTCGGCAACGATCTGCGCCAAGGCTTCTTCCGTCGCGGTGCGAGGAGCCCGATACTCGGTCTCTTCGGCGCTGAACTGCGGCGCGGGCAACGCTTTCCGATCGAGCTTTCCGACTGCGGTCAGCGGGATCTCGTCGAGGACGACAAAGGCGGACGGGACCATATAGCCGGGCAGGCTGTCAGCGGCGACGGCGCGCACCCGCGCGATATCGAGTTCCACGTCCGGCTTCCGCACCAGGTAGGCCGCCAACGCGGTCGATCCGGAGGGACCGGTGACGCCGAGGGTGAGCGCGAAATCGACACCGTCCACCCGGCCGAGCACGGCATCGATCTCACCCAGCTCGATCCGTTGACCGCGCACCTTGACCTGGAAGTCGGTGCGGCCCAGGTATTCCAGCGTCAACGCACCAGCAGAACCTTGCACCCACCGCACCAGGTCGCCCGTGCGGTACATGCGTTCGCCCGGTGCCCCATAGGGATTCGTGATGAAGCGCCCAGCGGTCAGTCCCGGCCTGGCGTGGTAACCACGGGCCAGCGCATGCCCCGCGAGATACAGCTCGCCGGCCACGCCGACCGGAACCGGCTGCAACCGCCCGTCGAGCACCATGGCGGCCGCGCCGCGAATCGGCGGACCGAGCGTAACCGGCGTGTCCGGGCGCAGCGCGGAACCCGTTGCCACGACGGTGAACTCGGTCGGCCCGTACAGGTTGACCATCCGTCGTCCCCGCGCACCGCGACGACGCACCATGGTGCCGTGCTGATCGGTCTCGGCGGTGCCGCACCAACGCTCGATCAGCTCGGCACCCACCGCCTCGCCGCCGACCGCCAGCACCTGCACCCCCGAGACCTCCGCGGGATCGATGGTGGCCAGCGCGGACGGCGTGATCATCACGTGCGTGACCCGCTCCGCGTCGATCAACTCGGCGAGCGCGCTGCCACCGAAGACCTCGGCCGGCGCGACGACCGAAGCGCCGCCCCACCCGAACGCCATCAACGCCTCCAGGATCGACGCGTCGAAACTCGGTGAGGCAACGTGCAAGACCCGGGAGAACTCGTCGAGCTCGAGCAGATCACTCTGCGCCGCAACGAAGTCGGCGATGCCCCGATGTGAGACGGAAACGCCCTTGGGCGTGCCGGTCGACCCGGAGGTGTAGATCAGCCAGGCGGGGTTGTCCAACCGGACCGGTCGCGGCAACTCCTTGTCCCGCAGTGGACGTGGGCTCGCGGCCGACCAGCGTTCCACGAACCTCAGGTCGTCGAGCGCGAGCCACTGCGTGCTGTCCGGCAGCGTCGGCCGGTAGGCGACCGTCGTGAGGCCCACCCGCGCACCGGAATCGGTGAGCATGTGATCGATCCGCTCGATCGGATGCTTGGGATCGACCGGCAAGAACGCCGCGCCGATCTTCGCCACCGCCCAGATGGCGGTGAGCAGATCGGCCGAACGCGGAAGACCCAGGGCGACTACCGTTTCCGGCCCCGCCCCCGCCGCGAGCAGGAGCCGAGCCAGTCGATTGGCGTACGCGTCGAGCTCGCGATAGGTCGTCGTGTCACCGGCGGCCACCACGGCCGGATGATTCGGATACCGGGCGACCGTCGCGGCGAGCAACTCGGGAAGCGTTGTCGTGCCCACGCTGTCGAACCCACGCACCGGAACCAGCGCCGACCGCTCACGCTCATCGAGGATGTCGATATCGGCGAGACGCGCGTCGGGCTCGGCCAGCACGGCCGCGAGCACCCGCCGCCAGCGCGCGGCGAACGAGGCCACTGTGGCCGCGTCGAACAGATCCGTCGCGTAGGTCAGCACGCCGGCCAGCCCGGCCGGGCCCGACTCGTCGAAACGTTCACGCAGGTCCAGCGTCAGATCGAATTGCGAAGCGCGCCGGTCGAAGTCCTCCACCTCGAACCGCAGCCCGGGCAGCTCCAGGACCGGCTCGATGAAGTTCTGTAGCGACAGCGACACCTGGAACAGCGGATGATGCGCGGTGGACCGGGTCGGATTCAGCGCCTGCACCAGCCGTTCGAAGGCCACGTCGGTATTGGCGAACGCGTCGAGATCGGCCGAACGGACCCCGGTGAGGAAGTCGAGAAATCCGGCGTCCGGGTCGACCCGTGTGCGCAGGGCGAGGGTGTTGACGAACATGCCGACCAGCTCATCGAGCACCTGCTCGCCGCGGCCGGCCACCGGAGTACCGATCACCACGTCGTCGGTGCCGCCGAGCCGGGCCAGCAGCACCGCGAGTGCCGCGTGCACGACCATGAACACGCTGACGTTGTGTGCCGCCGCGAATGCCACCAGGCCGCTGTGCAATTCGGCATCGATGGCGAACTCGACATCGTCGCTGCGCATCGACTGCACCGCCGGGCGCGGCCGGTCCGCGGGCAGCTCCAGCACATCCGGCGCGTCGGCGAGCGTGTCGGTCCAGAACCGAACCTGCTGTGCCGCCAGTGATTCCGGATCGGACTCGCTGCCGAGCACCTCGCGATGCCACAGCGCGAAATCGGCGTACTGGACGGTGAGCGGAACCCTGGTCGTCTCGGCACCGGCAGCCCGTTCCGAGTACGCGGCGACCAAGTCGGCGGCCAGGGGCGCCATCGACGCGCCGTCCGCGCTGATGTGATGCACGACCAGCACGACAACGTGCACAGCGGGGGAGTCGCTTACCGTCGCGATGCGGAACAACCCGACACCCAGCGGCGGCTCCTTGGCGATGTCGAATCCGTTGCCCGCCAACGCATTGATCCGATCCCGCAGGGCAGCACCGTCTTCGGTGTCGACCACGGGCAGTGCGGGCGCGGCCGTGTCGGTGCCCATGATCACCTGGCGCGGCCCCTCCGCGTCGGCCGGGTAGATGGTGCGCAGGCTTTCGTGTCGCTCGACCACATCGGTCAACGCCAGGCGCATCGCCTCGACGTCGAGTTCACCGGTCAACCGCAGCGCGACCGCGATGTTGTACGCGGGCGAGGCCGGGTCGAGCCGGTTCATCACCCACATGCGCTGCTGCGCAGGCGACAACGGAATGCGATCCGGCCGGATCCGCGGCGCCAGCGCGAAGCGGCCGGGCCGGCCGTCGGTCGCCGGGACTACCCGCGCGGACAGCTGCGCCACGGTGGGCGCGTCGAACAGATCCCGCAGCGCGATGGTCGAGCCGAGGGCCGAATTGACCCGGGCGACCACTTTGGTCGCGCTGAGCGAATTGCCGCCGAGTTCGAAGAACGACTGGTCGACGCTCACCCGCTCGCTGCCGAGCACCTCGCCGAACACCGCGGCCACCGACCGCTCCACCGGGGTCCGGGGCGCGAGGTAGGGCCGGTTGGTGTCCGAGAAGTCCGGCACCGGAAGGGCTTTGCGGTCCAGCTTGCCGACGGGGGTCAGTGGAATCGATTCCAGCACAACGAGATACCCCGGCACCATGTACCCGGGCAGCTCGCCCGCGATCTGCACGCGCAGCCGCTCGGTATCCAGCTCGACCCCCTCGACGGGCAGCACATAGGACACCAGCACGGTCGCCCCGGCCGGTCCGGTCCGGCCGATCGTCACCGCGTACTCGACCTGCTCGTCGCGCGACAGCACCGCATCGATCTCGCCGAGTTCGATGCGCAGGCCGCGAATCTTGACCTGGAAGTCGCTGCGGCCCAGGTACTCCAGCTCGTAGCCGGCGTCGCCGAGCACCCAGCGCACCATGTCGCCGGTGCGGTACATCCGCTCGCCGGGTTCGCCGAACGGGTCGGCGACGAATCGGCTCGCCGTCATCTCGAACCGGTTGAAGTAGCCACGGGCCAACGCCGGACCCGCCAGATACAGCTCACCGGCGACGCCGACCGGCACCGGACGCAACCAGGTGTCGAGCACCATGTTCGCCGCGCCGCGGATCGGCCCGCCGATCGTGATCGGCTCGCCCGCAACGAGCTCCGCCGGTCCGGTGGCCCAGATACTGAACTCGGTGGGGCCGTACAGATTCACCATCCGCCGGCCGGCCGACCACCGCTCGATCAGCTCGGGCGTCGCCGCCTCACCGGCGACCGAGAGCACCCGCAGATGGTCGAGATCGTTCGGCTCCATGGTGGCCAGCGCGGACGGCGTGATCACCGCGTGGGTCACCCGTTCGGTGCGCAGCAGTCGTTCCAATTCGCTGCCGCCGTAGACATCCGGCGGCGAGACCACCAACCGGCCGCCGGATCCGTGCGCGGTCAGCAACTCGAAGACCGAGGCGTCGAAGCTCGGCGACGCCACCTGCAACGCACTGGCCGTCGGATCCAGATCGAGCGAATCCCGCTGGGTGGAAACCAGATTCGCGATGCCCCGATGACTGAGCAGCACCGCCTTCGGTTTACCGGTCGAGCCCGAGGTGTAGATCAGGTACGCCGTCTGGTCGATGTCGATCGGACCGCCGCGTTCCTCGTCGGTGATCGGGTCGGCGGACACCGTCATCACCCGGCGGATGGTGTTGAGGTCGTCGAGCAGCAGCCAGTCGATGCTGCTGGGCAGCGTCTCGCCGGTCGCGGTGACCGTCACCCCGATGGGCGCCTTCGAGTCGGTGAGCATGTGCTCGATCCGCTCGACCGGATAGTTGGGGTCCAGCGGCGCGAACGCCGCGCCGGACTTGGCCAGCGCCCACACCGCCACCACCGATTCCAGCGACCGGGTCAGCGCGAGCACCACGAACACCTCACGCCCGACCCCACGGCTCAGCAGCAGCCGCGCGAAACGATTCGACCAGGCATCGAGTTCGCCGTAGGAGATGGTCAGTTCACCGGCGCTGACCGCGATGGCGTCGCTGTCGATCGCCGCACCGGCGGCCAGGATCTCCGGCAGGGTCTGCACGGGCAGCGACTCCGGTCCCCGCACCGGCAGCAGCGCAGCACGTTCAGCGTCGTCGCAGTACTGCAACTGGGAGACGAGGGCTCGCGGATTGTCCGCGAGCTGGGTGAGCAGCCGGACGAAGCGATCCAGCAGCGGTTGCGCCGCAGCGGGATCGAGCTGATCGGCCATGAATTTCAAGCTGACGCGCAGTGTGTCGTGCCCGTCGGTGCCGCGCAGCGGAATGACCATGAGGTTCAACGGATACGGCGTCGCATCGGTGCCTTCGACGTCGAGCACCCGCATGCCCGCGATATCCAGGGCCTGGGAGAGTGCCTCGCGATCGATCGGATAGGACTCGAAAACGGTGAGGGTGTCGAACAATTCGGCGAGTCCGACTGTCTGGTGGATCGCGGCCAGCCCGACGTGCTGGTGATCCATCAGCCGCGCCTGCTCGGCCTGCACCCGGGCGAGCAGGTCGACCACCTTCTCCGCCGGGTCGAGCCGCACCCGCACCGGCAGGGTGTTGATGAACAGCCCGACCATCTCTTCGACCCCGGCCAGCTCCGGCGGCCGGCCGGAGACCGTGCCGCCGAACACCACATCGGTGCGCCCGGTGAGCATGGCCAGCAGCATCGCCCAGCTCGCCTGCACGAGCGTGTTGACCGTGGCGCCGGCTTCCCGGGCGGTCGATTCCAACCGGCCTACGGTGTCGGCGGACAGATCGAGGGACAGCATCCCGGTCTCGGTCGACTCGATGCCGGCCAGGGTGGGCACGGCGCGGGTAGGCGTATCGATCCCGGCCAGCGATTGCGCCCACGCGGCAATGGATTCGGCGTCGTCGCGGTCGTCCAGCCAGGACAGGAACTCGCGATAGGAGTGCGCGGGCGGCAGCGCGGACGCGTCGCCCGCGGTGACGTAGAGCGCGAGTAGTTCGCGCACCAGCAGCGGCGTCGACCAGCCGTCCAGCACCAGATGGTGATTGGTGAGGACGAACCGGTAGGCGTCGGCGGCGGTGCGGATCAGGGTGAAGCGCACCAGCGGCGGCCGGGTGAGTTCGAACCGGGTGCGGGCGTCCAGCGCGATCACCCGGTCCAGTTCCCGTTGCCGCGCTTCGGGATCGGCGATGCCGGTCAGATCCACGTCCTGCCAATGGATTTCGGCGTCGGCGAGCACCAGCTGGCGCGGGCCGTCGTCGGTCTCGACGAAGGCGACCCGCAGGTTCTCGTGCCGGGCCACCAAGGCCTGTGCGGCGGTGCGCAACCGGTCCGCGTCGACGGTGCCCGCCAGGGTGAGCAGCGACTGCACGGTGTACCCGTCGGCCGTGTCGGAGTCGTACAGCGCGTGGAAGAGCAGGCCGTACTGCAGCGGCGAAAGCGGCCACACATCGGCGAGATTCGGGTAGCCGCGTTCCCAGGTGTCGATTTGCTGCTGAGTCACCGGGACGAGATCGAAGTCGGACGGTGTGCGCCCGCCCGCGCCCGCGGATGCCGCGTGACCGGCGAGGGCGCGCAGCGCCTCGGTCCAGAGTTCGGCGAGCTGGGCGACGTCGTCCGCGTCGAGCAGCCGCCCCGCGTAGGCCCAGGTGACTTCCAGGCCCGCATCGGTGAGCACGGCATTGATGTCGACGACCGCCGCCAGCGGCGCCTGATCGTGCTGCGTCGCCGCAAAGCGTTGCGGCAGCCAGGGGCCCGTCTCCGCGCCGGTGTTCGCGCGTCCCAGGTAGTTGAAGCTGATCTGGGGAATCGGGCTATCGGCCAGTGCCGCAGCGGATTCGGCGTCGAGATACCGCAGCATGCCGAAGCCGATGCCCTTGTCCGGCACCGTCCGCAGCTGTTCCTTCGTGGCCTTGATGGCGGTGCCCGCCGCGGGGCCACCGGCGAACGCGTCGCCGAGATCGATCTCGGCCAGGTCGACCGCCACCGGATACACGCTGGTGAACCAGCCCACGGTCCGCGCGACATCGGCACCGGGCAGGATCTCTTCCGCGCGTCCGTGACCTTCGAGGGTGAACAGCGTCGCGGTCCGTCCGCGCCACCGGCCGACCGCCAGCGCGAGCGCCGCGAGCAGCACGTCGTCTGCGCCGCAATGGAATCGGTCGGGCGCAGTACTGAGCACGGTCTCCGCGATCGCCGGATCGATGACCGTCTGGTGCTGGGCCATGGTCGCGATGACATCGACGGCCGGATCGGGCAGCTCGGTGCCGAGCGCCGGATCGGGCGTCGCCAGGATCCCTTGCCAGAGCGGTAGTTCGGCAGTGCGGAGACTCGCCTGCTCAGCCTGTCCGTGCGCCCAGCGCCGGAACGAAGTCCCGACCGGAGCGAGCGTGCCACCCATCGCCGCGGTGGCCAGGTCCGGCAGCAGGATGCGCCACGAAACACCGTCGGTCACCAGGTGATGCAGCACCAGCCACAGGACGGGCTCGGCTTCCTCGATGAGCACGAACCGCGCGACCACCCCGGCCGCCGGGTCGAGCAGGTCTGCGGCACGCTGCAATTCGCGCTCCCGCGTCTGTTCGCTGTCCGTGCCCGCAGCGACGGCCTCCACCAACGATTCGGCGTCGATGGCGCCGCGCTCGGCGACCGTCCATTCCCAGCCGTCGGCACCGCGCCGCAGCGCCGAACGCAGCAGATCATGATGGTCGAGCAACGCCTGCACCGCCGCGACGAGCTGCCCTCGCCCGAAGCCGACGGGCAGGCCGACCAGCACCGCCTGACTGAACCGCGGCCAGCTGTCACCCTGATCCAGCATGGCGTGCACGATCGGCGTGAGCTCGACCGCGCCGACCCCACCGCCGGGCAATTCGTGCACCACCTGTGCCCGCACCTCGGTGGCGACGGCGGCCAGCGCGGCCACGGTCTTGCGCTCGAACACATCCCGCGCGCTGAGCCCGATGCCGGCGGCCTTCGCCCGCGACACCAGCTGAATGGACACGATGCTGTCCCCGCCGAGCGCGAAGAAGCTCTCGTCGACCCCGACCGTCTCCAGCCCGAGCACCTCGGCGAAGAGCGCCGCAAGGGCTTCCTCGCGCGGCGTGGACGGCGCTCGGCTGACGATCGTCCGTGCGCCGAAATCCGGTGCGGGCAACGCCTTACGGTCCACCTTGCCGAGCGGGGTGAGCGGGATATGGTCCAGCACCATGACGACGGACGGCACCATGTACGCCGGAAGCGTCTCCCCGGCAGCGGCTTTCAGCGCTTCGGGGTGAACCTCGGCGCCAGGCTTCGGTAGTACGTACGACACCAATGCGGTGGCGCCCGCAGCGGTCTCCGCACCAAGGGTGATCGCGAAGTCGATGTCCGGCTGCCGTTGCAGCGCGGCATCGATCTCGCCCAGCTCGATCCGGAAGCCACGAACCTTCACCTGGAAGTCGCTGCGCCCCTGGTACTCCAGCTCGAGCCGGCCACCGGGCGTACTCCAGCGCACCAGATCGCCGGTGCGGTACATCCGCGCGCCGGCCTCGAACGGGTTGGCGACGAAACGACCCGCGGTGAGCCCGTTGCGCTGGTGGTAACCGCGCGCGAGCCCGGCGCCCGCGAGATACAACTCACCGATCGTGCCGGGCGGCACGGGACGCAACCACGGGTCGAGCACGACCGCGGAGACACCACGGACAAGGCTGCCGATGGTGACCGGCGCGGCAGGCACGAGCGCCTGGCTCAACGTCACGGTCACCGTGGTTTCGGTGGGCCCGTAGCCGTTCAACAGGGTGCGGCCGGACCACTTGGCCACCAACTCGGGCGGGCACGCGTCGCCGCCGACGATCACCGTGCGCAGGTCCGGCAACGTCGCCGGATCGAGCGAACTCACCACGGTCGGAGTGACATTGAGATGGGTGACGCGATGGGCGCGCAGCACCTCCGCCATCTCCTCGCCCGCATAGGCCGAGGGAGGCACGACGGCGAGTGTGGCGCCACTGGCCAGGGTCACCAGGATCTCCTCGACGGAGATGTCGAAGCTCGGCGATACCGCATGCGCGACAACGGAATCGGCGGTCACGCCGAATCCGGCGGCAGAGCCGGTCGCCAGGTTCGCCAGCCCGCGATGCGAAACCAGCACGCCCTTCGGCAGTCCGGTCGAACCCGACGTGTAGATGATGTACGCGACCTGATCGAGGTGCGTCGCGGCAACGGTGACCGCCGCCGCGTCCTGCTCGTGCACGCTGCGCGCGGTCTCCTCGTCATCGAGGATCAGCCAGTTCACCCGATCCGGCAACGACTTCCGCGCCGCCGCGTCGGTCACGCCCGCGACCACACCGCTGTCCCCGACCATGTGCTCGATCCGGTCGGCGGGATAGGTCGGATCGATCGGCACGAACGCCGCACCGGTCTTGGCCACCGCGATCATCGCGAGCACCGACTCGGCCGAGCGCGGAATCGAAATGGCCACGGTGCGTTCAGGTCCGGCGCCGGCCGCGATCAGCACCCTTGCCAGGCGGTTCGTTTGCTCGTCGACCTGCTGGTAGGTGAACGAGGCCGCTCCGGCCCGGATCGCCACCGCGCCGGAATCGAGTGCCGCACCGGCGGCGAGGATTTCGGGCAGGGTACGGGGCGTGACCCCCGCAGGCCCACGGGCGGGCACCAGCTCGGCCTGCTCGGCCTCGGACACCACCGGCACCGTCGACAGCGCCGCCTCCGTCCCGGCCGCGAGGAACGCATGCAGGAACGACAGGAACCGGCGGTGCTGCGCCGCCAATTCGGCGTCGCTGTACAGGTTTCCGTTGCCCTGGAAGTCGATGTGGGTGCTCTCGCCACCGACCCCTGGATACACATTGACGAACAGATCATCGATCAACCCGGAGGTGAGCACATGCAGCCGCCCGGTCACCGCACCGAGCTGAATCCTGGTGTCCACCATCATCAGATTCACCGAGGGCCCGAACGACGCCGCCTCGTCCATCGGCCAGCCGAGATCGCGGAAGATGTCCTCCTGGCGATACCGCTGCCGCCGCAACGCACCGGTCAGCTCGCCCTGCGCCGCCCGGATCACGTCGCCGACCGTCGTGCTCGGCGTCAACCGCAGCCGCAGCGGCACGACATTGGCGATCATCCCACCGGAACGACGCAGGATCGCCGTGGTCCGCGCCGAAACAGGCAGGCTCAGCACAACTTCCGGCGCACCCGTCATCGCGGCGAGATACGCCCCGAACGCCGCGACCACCGTCGGCGCGACGCCCGAGGACGCCGCCTTCGCGACCGAGTCGAGCAGCTCCGTGGTCTCCGGCGGCAACGCACCCGCGACCCGGCTCGGATGCGCGTCGACCTCGGCGGTGCGACCGGCCAGACTGACCGGGTCCGCCATCCCGTCGAGATGCTCGAGCCAGTGTTCCCGATCGGCCCCGAAACGATCCGAATTGCGATACGCGAGATCCGCCTCGACGATCTTGCGCAGATCCTCCGCCTTGGCGGCGGGCGGCTGCTTGCCCTCGACCGCCGCGTTGTACAGCTCTCCGGTGCGCTGCACCACGGTCAGCGCGCCCATGCCGTCGAGCACGATGTGGTGAATCCGCGAATACCAGTACCAGCGGTCGTCGGCGAGTTGCAGCATCGCGACGCGCACCAGCCGATCCCTGGTCAGTTCGAGCGGCGCGTCGTATTCCGCGCGCATCCACGCGCGCGCGGCGGCCTCCGGGTCGCGTTCGCCGCGCAGGTCCAGGGTGAGCAGGCTGTCGTCGAGGGTGGTGTCGACGAACTGATACGGCTGGCCGTCGACCTCGAGCAGGCGCAGATATCCGGTGCCGAACTCGCGGCCCGCCTGCCGCGCGGCGTCGGCGAGCAGGTCGAGGTCGATCGGACCGCTCAACTCGACGTACTGGGCGATGGAGATCGGGGTGTCGCCGGCGATGTGCTGGGCGAACCAGATGCCGCGCTGGGCCGCCGACAGCGCGAAGGCGCCTTCGGGCAGAGCTCCGCCGGTCTCGAGGGGCGAGGGGAGAGGCTGTTGCATGAATAGTCCTACGTTCTTACCGCCCGCAGCTGCCGCGGAGTGACCGCCGCCAGCCACCGCGGTAGTGGTAGTACCCTGCCGCACAGCTCGCGACAAGATTCATTCTGAACCGATGACGTGTGCACCGATGGCGTTTGCCGAGATGTTGGGCAAACATGCCGCCGGGCGCGCCCGAACCTTGTCGGACGCGCCTCGGGTCAGGCCGTCTGGCGCAGCTGATCGGCGGCGGTGAGCGGTGCGTCGGAGCCGGCGAGGTAGCGCTGCAGGGTCGAGCGGTCGTCGAGCACCAGCCAGGAAATGGCGTCGGTGAGCTCGCCGCGCAGTGCCTTGGTGGTCACGCCGAGGGTGGTGCCCAGCATGAACGTGCCGTCCGCGGCGGCCGGGACAGGCATGCCGCCGAGCTTGACGATGGCTCGCTCGGCGACGACGGACTCGATCTCGTCGTCGATGGCGATCGCGACCCGGGTGCTGCCGTTCGCGCCGAGACCGAGGAGCAGCCGGGCCATCCGGTTCGACCAGCGATCCAGCTCGGCGTAGGTGAGGGCACAGTCGGCGGTGGAAACCACGACCGCGTTCGGATCGACCTCGGCGACGGGCCGCGCGAGCGGCAGGTGGCGGATGTTGTCGGCGAGCGTATCGGTCAGCGTGTGCATGGTGGTTGTCCCTCGAAGTCTCGGTGAAGAGGTTCTCTTGCGTACCTCTAAATCTCGTCTACGAGGGGGAACTTCGACAGCAACCCAAGCGCTGGTGGTGGTACCTCCCAGGGTGGGGAAATTTCACCCCAGGGGGTACCCCGGAGCTAGTTAATCGGTGACGAACCCGTTGAGCGTGCCGTTGAGATCGGTGAGCAGCGCGCGGGCGGCGACGAGGCCGTTGCCGTGCCAGACGGTGTCCTCGACGGCGAAGACGCGTTTGTCGGTCGCGGCGCCGAGGTCCTTGAAGTCATCGGTGCGCATGACCTTCTCGCCGTGTTCCTTGCCCGCTTCGCCGGCCAGGATCACGTAGATCAGATCGCCCTCCACCTTGGTGGCGAACTGATCCGGTTCGACCGTGAACGACGGGCCGCGCTGCGCGGTCGGCCGCTGTACACCCACGTCGCCGACGACCTGCCCCGCGAAGCTGTTGTTGCCTTGAACCTCGTTGGTATCGGCGGTGAATCGCAGCAGCGAGGCCTGGGTCTGGTTGGCCGAGATCGCGTTGCCGATGTCGGTCGCCTCGGTGCGGTAGTTCTCCAGCGCGGTGTCCGCCGCCGTCTTGCGGCCCAATCCCGCTGCGAGCGCGGTGAATTCGGCCTGCCAGCTGTTGTTCGCGCCGACCAGCACGGTGGGCGCGATCGCCCGCAGTGCGTCGTAACTCGTTGTGGCGGTGGGGATATCGCCGAGGATGAGATCGGGGTGCAGGTCGGCGATCAGCGCCGGATTCGGCTGGGCGGCGGTGCCGACGCCGGGGATCTTCAGCACGCCGGTGCCGAGGTAGGCGGGCTGCTGGTCCGGTCCGTCGAGGGTGACCGCACCGACGACGCGTTCCCACAGGCCGACCGCGCACACCGCGTCCAGCGCGGAGGTGGTGAGCACGACGATGCGCTGCGGGTCGGCGGGCACCTCGGAGACGCCGGCCGCGTGGGTGACCGTGCGGGTGCTCCCGCTGGACGGATCGGGCGCGCTCGGCAGGGCGCAGGCCTTGGTGGTGTCGCGCTCGAGCCCGATGACGCCCGCGCCGGCGATGTTCGTGGTGGTGCGCACGATGCTGCTCGCGTCGTCGGGCTTGCTGGAGCAGCCCGCCGCGACGACGGTCGCGCACAACGCGGCGACGGCGACCGTCCGGCGCGCCACGCGGGCGGTGCCGGATCGGGGTGAAGCTGTGCGGTTTCGGGTGCGAACGAAGGCGCTCAGCGGCATGCGGGTGAGGGTACATGCGTGCGCGGCGGCGGAGCGGGACAGGTCAGTGCCGCCGCGTGCCGTATCCCACGTCGCACCCGGGCCGGCGATCCCGGCCGCGCGGAATGCCACTGCCGGACAGCGAATTCCGCGCGGCCGCGGGATCAGGCCTTGTCCCCGCCGATCCGGAACTCGGCACCGGTGACATCGGTGACGGTCGCCAGCCTGCCGAATTCGCTGTCCTCGGCCGGCCGGACGACCGAGCCGCCCAGCTCGACGACCTTGGCGACCGTCTTGTCCACATCGTTCGCGCCGAAGTACACGGTCCAGGCGCCCGGCACGCCCGCGGGCAGGAACGTCGACGCATCGATGACGCCACCCAGCATCGGGCTGTCGGAATGAATAGTGGTGTAGCGGAACTCGTCGGCGTCGGAGATGGTGAACGGGTCCTGCCAGCCGAAGACGTCGCGGTAGAAGCCCAGCGCGGTGTCGTAGGCGCGGGTGTGCAGCTCGAACCAGGACGGCACACCCTCGTGATCGCCCCATTTCCCGCCGGTGACCAGCGCGTTGGTCTCGATGCCGCGGAACGTGCCCGCCTGCCAGACGCCGACGCCCACCCCGCCCGCGTCGCCGAGTACGGCCATGCTGCCCAGCTCGCCGACCGGCATCGGCGGCACCACCACGTTGCCGCCCTTGGCGACCGCCTGGTCCGTGGTCGCCTGGATATCCGTGCTGGCGAGGTAGATGGTCCACTGCTCGCGCGCGTCGGCGTCACCTTCGGTGTGCCCCATGGCTCCAGCGACCGCGAGACCGTCCTGACGGAAGGTGACGTAGCCGCCGAACTCCTCGGCGCGCTCGGCGGTCCAGCCGAACAGCTCGCCGTAGAAGGCGATGCTGCGGTCGACGTCGGAGGTGTAGAGGTCGATCCAACAGGGATCGCCGGGCTTGGGCTGGTTCTGGTCGGTCATCGCTGGTCTCCTGGACAGGGGTGGAACACTGGTCACCGATATAGACGCCTGCCGCGAACGAAACTCATCGCTGCCGTCGGTCCGTCGTCACCAACGAAATACGACACAGAGTAGGACCCGTGCGGATTGCTGCGGCAGCACGGTTTACGATTCCAGAAGCGCAAGCGAACTGTCGTCTGTTCCGACACGGGGATGGATGCAAGCAGCGGAGCCTGCGGAGCGAACCTAAAGGCACCTTCAGGAGGATCAGTGACTGCGGTAGAGCCCCAGCCAGTCCAGCAGTTGGAAGCGACTCGGCCGTATCCGGCACGGACCGGGCCGAAGGGTTCGTATCTCTACAAGATGGTCACCACCACCGACCCCAAGGTGCTCGGGGTCATGTACTTGGTGACCGCGATGAGCTTCTTCCTCGTCGGCGGTCTGATGGCGCTGATGATGCGCGCCGAGCTGGCCCGTCCCGGCCTGCAGTTCCTCTCGCCCGAGCAGTTCAACCAGCTGTTCACCATGCACGGCACGATCATGCTGCTGTTCTACGCGACCGCGATCGTGTTCGGGTTCGCGAACATCGTGCTGCCGTTGCAGATCGGCGCCCCCGACGTCGCCTTCCCGCGCCTGAACGCGTTCAGCTACTGGCTGTACCTGTTCGGCGGCACGATGGCGACCGCGGGCTTCATCACCCCGGGTGGCGCCGCCGACTTCGGCTGGACCGCCTACACCCCGCTGACCGACATCCTGCACTCGCCGGGCGTCGGCGCCGACCTCTGGATCCTGGGTCTGGCCGTGTCCGGTCTCGGCACCATCCTCGGTGGCGTCAACATGCTGACCACCGTGGTGTGCCTGCGTGCCCCCGGCATGACCATGTTCCGGTTGCCGATCTTCACCTGGAACATCGCCGTCACCAGCGTGCTTGTCCTGCTTGCCTTCCCGCTGCTGACCGCCGCGCTGTTCGGCCTGGCCTACGACCGTCATCTCGGCGGCCACATCTACGACCCGGCCACCGGCGGCGTCCTGCTCTACCAGCACCTGTTCTGGTTCTTCGGCCACCCCGAGGTGTACATCATCGCGCTGCCGTTCTTCGGCATCGTGTCCGAGATCTTCCCGGTGTTCTCGCGTAAGCCGATCTTCGGTTACACCACGCTGGTCTACGCGACGCTCGGCATCGCCGCGCTGTCCATCGCGGTGTGGGCGCACCACATGTACGCCACCGGCGCCGTGCTGCTGCCGTACTTCTCGTTCATGACGTTCCTGATCGCCGTGCCGACGGGTGTGAAGTTCTTCAACTGGATCGGCACCATGTGGCGCGGGCAGTTGACCTTCGAGACGCCGATGCTGTGGTCGATCGGCTTCCTGGTGACCTTCCTCTTCGGTGGTCTGTCGGGTGTCATCCTGGCCAGCCCGCCGCTGGACTTCCACGTCACCGACTCGTACTTCGTCGTCGCGCACTTCCACTACGTGCTCTTCGGCACCATCGTGTTCGCCACCTTCGCCGGCATCTACTTCTGGTTCCCGAAGATCACCGGCCGGATGATGGACGAGCGCCTGGGCAAGTGGCACTTCTGGACCACGTTCGTCGGCTTCCACACCACGTTCCTGGTGCAGCACTGGCTGGGCGCCGAGGGCATGCCGCGGCGCTACGCCGACTACCTGCCCAGCGACGGCTTCACCACGCTGAACACGATCTCCACCATCGGCGCGTTCATCCTCGGCGCCTCGATGCTGCCGTTCATCTGGAACGTCTTCAAGAGCTTCCGCTACGGCGAGGTCGTCACCGTGGACGACCCGTGGGGCTACGGCAACTCGCTCGAATGGGCCACCACCTGCCCGCCGCCGCGGCACAACTTCTACGAGCTGCCGCGGA
Source organism: Nocardia sp. NPDC051756 (assembly GCF_040681495.1). NCBI lineage: Bacteria > Bacillati > Actinomycetota > Actinomycetes > Mycobacteriales > Nocardiaceae > Nocardia > Nocardia sp. NPDC051756. The sequence continues at coordinate 505,357 of NZ_JBFAYV010000001.1, forward strand.
TCCGGTCCGAGCGGCCGGCGTTCGAGCTGCACTACCCGCACATGGTCGAGCGGATGCGCGCCGAGGCGCACGTCGGCTGGGGCTCGGGTAAGCACGCCACGGACGTTCACGAGAACGCCGTAGCCACCAAGTAGGACTTAGTAACGACGACGAGTGTGCACCTGCTGGTCAACGGCGGGTGCACACTCGTTTGTGCAGTACCGGAGCGACGTGACAACGAGGTCAAGCGCAACTTCTAACCTGGAGTGGATCAGTTGGCCGACACCACCGTTCTCGTCACCGTCACCGGACCCGACCGTCCCGGTGTGACGTCCGTGCTGCTCGCGGCGATGTCGCGGCACCACGTGAGCCTGCTGGATGTCGAGCAGGTCGTCATCCGGGGGCGGCTGACCCTGGGCGTGCTGGTCACCTGCCCAGGTGACCCGGAGTCGTTGCAGGACGAGCTCGAAGAGGCGATGAACACCGTCGGCGTGCACGTCGACGTGGAGGTCGGCGCGGCCATCGGCCGCGAGCCCATGTCCACCCACGCGGTGGTCATTCTCGGCGCCCCGGTGACCGCGCACGCGTTCAGCGCGGTGTCGCGGCAGCTGGCCACGCTCGGCGCCAACATCGACACCATTCGCGGCATCGCGGACTACCCGGTCACCGGGATGGAGCTGCTGGTCTCCGCGACCGACACCGGGGCCGACACCGACTCGCGGCTGCGCACGGCGCTGGCCGAGGTCGCGGTCGCCGAGCAGGTGGACATCGCGGTGGAACGGGCCGGGCTGGCCCGCCGCGCCAAGCGGCTCATCGTGTTCGACGTCGACTCGACGCTCATCCAGGGTGAGGTGATCGAGATGCTCGCCGCGCACGCGGGCGTGGAGGAGGAGGTCCGCAAGGTCACCGAATCCGCCATGCGGGGCGAGATCGACTTCGGCGAATCGCTGCGCCAGCGGGTCGCGACGCTCGAGGGCCTGGACGAGTCGGTGATCGAGGAGGTGGCCGACCAGATCGAGCTGACCCCCGGCGCGCGCACCACGATTCGCACGCTGCGCAGGCTCGGCTTCCGCTGCGGTGTGGTCTCGGGTGGCTTCCGTCAGGTGATCGAGCCGCTGGCGCACGAACTCGAGCTGGACTTCGTGCAGGCGAACACCTTGGAGATCAAGGGCGGCAAGCTGACCGGGCGGGTGGTCGGCGAGATCGTCGACCGCGCGGCCAAGGCCACTGCGCTGCGTAAGTTCGCGGCCGAGGCGGGCGTGCCGATGGAGCAGACCGTCGCGGTCGGCGACGGCGCCAACGACATCGACATGCTCAACGCGGCCGGGCTCGGCGTGGCGTTCAATGCCAAGCCCGCGCTGCGCGAGATCGCCGACACCGCACTGTCGCATCCCTACCTGGATGCCGTGCTGTACATCCTCGGCGTCACCCGGCACGAGGTGGAGGCCGCGGACGCGCGCGACGGACTGATCCGGCGCGTGCCGCTCGAGCAGTGACGGCAGCGCCGCCGGTCAGTGCGCCGGTGTCGATGGCCGAGTTCGTCGGTCGCCGTCGGTAGGCTGGCGCGGACCAGGATCGTCGGGGCGAAATCGGAGGGTGCGTTGCGGAAATCTCTGCTTGTGCTGCTGCTCGGATTGGCTGTTGTCGGGTGTGGCAAGAACGATTCGACCGATTCGGGGGCGAGTTCCTCGGCCGCGCCGACGTCGGCTCCCGGGCCTGCCGCGGTGACGGCGACCGAGGCCGACAACGGGCAGGAGCGAAAGCTCGCCGTCGGGCAGTCGCTGGTGGTGACGCTGCCCGCGAATCCGTCCACCGGGTATCTGTGGCAGATCACCGAGCTGGACGCGAATCTGCTTCAGGCGCAGGGGGATCCGGGGTTCAAGCCGGATCCGAACGTGCCGGTCGCCCCTGGTTCCGGCGGTGGTTCGGTGTGGACCTTCGTCGGGAAGGCGGCGGGCATCACCAAGCTCTCGATGGACTATCTGCGGCCGTGGGAGCAGGGAATCGAACCCGCGCAAAAGTTTTCGATGACGATCAAGGTGGAGTGATGTCGAGCATCCCGGAATGTGGTGCCGGAGTCCGGGACGCCCTGGAAAACCCTGAGCAGCCGGTGGAATTCGATGTGGAAGGGTTCCGTGTCCGGCACGCGGAACTCGCGCAGGGCTACGGCGGCGCGGGCGACCCCGACGATCCGGCCATGGTGCAGGCGATGCAGATCGTGCTGCATCTGCCCAAGCAGGATCCGCCGCCGCGCAGCGCGTTGCTCGCCGCGGCGGCGACCGCGTCGGTGGCGCTGTGCCTGGACCCGCGGGTCGGTCCGGGTGGCGAGTGGGCCGAGCGCTACCTGGCCTGGAAGCGCTCACGCATCCGCAAGGTGAGCCGGCGGGCCAGGGGCGCGCAGTGGCTCGCGGCGAACGAGGTGGACGGCGTCACCGTCGAGGTCGACGGTGCGCAGGCGCGCGCGTTCGTGCCCGGACCGGTGGGCGAGGTCGATCCGCGGATCCGGCGGTTGCAGATCGGCGGCACCGACCTCGAGCCCGACGATCCGGGGCCCGCCGACCCGGAATTGCCGGTGCTGTGGGTCGATTCGCGGCTCGGCATGACCTTGGGCAAGGCGGCCGCGCAGGTGGGTCATGCCAGCATGTTGCTGGCGGGCGCGCTCACCGCCGAACAGGCGTTGCGCTGGGCCGAACAGGAATTCCGTTGCTCCGTACGGGAAGCTGATGCGCGACAATGGAAGGCGTTGGCCGATGAGGTCGCGCGCGGCAGGGCGGTGGCGGTGCGCGACGCCGGGTTCACCGAGGTGGCGCCCGGCTCGATGACGGTGATCGCGGTGCCGGCCCGATCCTCGTAGCCGCCGGAAATCGCCCGCGCCGGTTGCGCGTTGCGCGGGTCCGATCGGGGTATGTCTTTGAGCAACTTCACCGAGGACGTTGTGCCCTACCCGTGCCGAGCTACCAGGCGGACGCTCGATGCATCGGCACAGGCATCGCGGCCTTGCCGACCGAAGGAAGGACCAGCTATGACGACGCTGCTGGTGATTCTCGCCCTGTGGGTGCTCCTGTCGGTTCCCTTGGCACTCATCGTGGCCCGGCTGCTACACAAGTCGGACGATGACGACCATCGACATCCGGATCAACCCGACGACCAGCGGCTTCGCGATCTCTTCGCGCTCGGCCGCCGCCGCTGACCCGAGCGACACGCTTTTCACACCCGCCCGCGTTGGCGAGTAGCCGGGCGGGTGGGCCAAGATGGACCGCGTGCCGCAACCGGATCCCGATCTGCTCATCGATTTCACCGACGTCACCGTTCGCCGCTCGGGCCACACGCTCGTGGGGCCGGTCACCTGGCAGGTCGAGCTCGACGAACGCTGGGTCGTGCTCGGCCCCAACGGCGCGGGCAAGACCTCACTGCTCCGCATGGCCGCCGCCGAGATGCACCCGACCTCGGGCATCGCCCATCTGCTCGGCGAGGTGCTCGGCAAGGTAGACGTCAGCGAGCTGCGGCCGCGGATCGGCCTGTCCTCGGCCGCGGTGGCCGGCCGGGTGCCGCGCGACGAGAAGGTCAGCGACCTGGTGGTGTCGGCCGGCTACGCGGTGCTCGGCCGCTGGCGCGAACGCTACGACGACGTCGACACCGACCGCGCCATCAACATGCTGGAAAGCCTAGGCGCCGAACACCTTTCGGACCGCACCTATGGCACGCTGTCGGAGGGCGAGCGCAAGCGGGTGATGATCGCCCGCGCGCTGATGACCGACCCGGAGCTGCTGCTGCTCGACGAACCCGCCGCGGGCCTGGACCTCGGCGGCCGCGAGGAACTGGTGGAACGGCTCGGCGATCTCGCCGCCGACCCGGACTCGCCCGCCATCGTGCTGGTCACCCACCACGTCGAGGAGATCCCGCCCGGCTTCACCCACGGACTGTTGCTCAACGAAGGCGAAGTGGTCGCGCAAGGTTTGCTCACTGACGTGCTGACCTCGGAAAACCTCAGCGACGCCTTCCGTCAGGCGATCGCACTCGACCGGGTGGACGGCCGCTACTTCGCCCGGCGCGCGCGTCGCGCCGGCAAGCACCGCCACCGCTGACCCGCTGCCCGTGACGGCGCTCACCGAGCGCGCGTTATGGTGCAGGAGTGAGTGAGACAAATGCGCCTGGTGACTCTCAGGCTCCGTCGCCCAAGGACGCGTCGACGGTGATGCTGGTGCGCGACGGCGCATCCGGTCCGGAGATCTTCCTACAGCGCAGGGTCGGCGCGATGGCTTTCGCCGCGGGCATGACCGTGTTCCCCGGCGGGGGTGTCGACCCCGCCGACGGCACCGCCGACATCGACTGGGCCGGACCCGAACCTGGCTGGTGGGCAGCGCGTTTCGCCACCACCGAGCCGCGGGCCAAGGCGCTGGTCTGTGCCGCCGTGCGCGAGACGTTCGAGGAATGCGGAGTGCTGCTGGCCGGCCCGACCGCCGGCACCGTCGTCTCCGACACCACCGGCTACCGCGACGCCCGCGGCAAGCTGGAACGCCGCGAGCTGTCCCTGGCCGGTTTCCTGGCCGCGGAGCAGTTGGTGCTGCGCGCGGATCTGCTTCGGCCGTGGGCGAATTGGATCACCCCGGTGGTCGAGCCGCGCCGCTACGACACCAGGTTCTTCGTCGCGGTGCTGCCGCAGGGCCAGCTGGCCGACGGCGCCACCTCCGAGGCGGCCGAGGTGCAGTGGCGCACCCCGGCCGAGGCACTCGAGCGCTGGCGGGCCGGCACCGACATCCTGCTGCCGCCCACCTGGTCGCAATTGGACGCGCTCGGTGAATTCGGTTCCACCGCCGAGATTTTCGCCGCCGAGCCGGTCATCGAGCCGATCATGCCGGTGCTGTCCGCCGACACCGGCGAGCGGATGCTGAGTTTCCCGGACGGCGAGCGCTACTTCGCCGGTCTCCCGGATGCGAGCAGGCTCAAGGGATCCGTGCGCAAGTAAGGCACCGCAGGGCCGGTAGCGTGCGTCCCATGGCCGAATTCGTGACCCTGGATCTGCTCGAGGGTGCTCCCGCGCGGCGCGTCGCCGTCCTCCGGATCGCCCGCCCGCCGATGAACCTGGTGAACGCGCAGCTGGTGCGGGAGCTGGCGCACGCGGCCGACACGGTGGCCGCGGACCCGACGGTGGCCGCGGTCCTGCTCTACGGCGACGAGCGCGTTTTCTCGGCGGGCGACGATCTGACCGAGCTGGCCGGGCTCAGCGAAGATCAGGCCCGCGCGATGGCCGGCGATCTGCAACGCGACCTCGGCTGCCTGGCCCGGCTGCCGCAGCCGACCGTCGCCGCGATCAGCGGCTATTGCCTCGGCGGTGGCCTCGAGCTCGCGCTCGGCGCGGATCGGCGGATCATCGGCGACAACGTCAAGCTCGGCCTGCCGCAGATCAAGGCCGGGCTCATCCCGCTGGCCGGGATCCGGCGGCTGTCGCTGCTGATCGGTCCGGGACCGGCCAGGGACCTCGTCTACAGCGGCCGCTTCGTCGAGGCCGAGGAGGCGCGCACGCTCGGTCTGGTCGACGAGGTCGTGCCGCCCGACGACGTGTACACCGCCGCGCTGAACTGGGCCCAGCAGTTCACCGACGGCCCCGCTCGCGCGCTCGCCGCCGCGAAGGCGGTGTTCGAGGCGGGCCCACACGGCCTCGACCGTGCGCAGACCGAATGGTCTGATCTGTTCGGCACCGAAGACCGCCGGATCGGCACCGAGTCCTACCTGGCCGACGGCCCCGGCTCGGCGGCTTTCGTCGGTCGCTGAGCGGTCCCGGCGGTGATCTTCGCGACCCGGTTTGTGCCGGTCTGAGCAGCGGTTTGTCGTAGATCACCTGATCGGAACAGGTTCCTATCTGGCCGGCGGTCCAGCTGTGACCGGAAACCATGGGCCGACAGCAGGCCGGATCAGCGGGTTTGGGTAGGCTTGGCCTCCATGACGGTACGTCCCGACGACCCCGCGCCTAACCCGCACGCCACCGAGGCAGAGGTCGAAGCAGCTCGCAAGGATACGAAGCTCGCCCAGGTGCTCTATCACGACTGGGAAGCCGAGACCTACGACGACAAATGGTCGATTTCCTATGACGAACGCTGCATCGAATACGCCCGCGGCCGGTTCGACGCGGCCGTCGGCCCGGCGCCGCTGCCCTACGATCGCGCCCTCGAACTCGGTTGCGGCACCGGCTTCTTCCTGCTGAACCTGATGCAGGGCGGCGTGGCCAAGTCCGGCTCGGTCACCGACCTGTCGCCCGGCATGGTGAAGGTCGCGCTGCGCAACGCCGAGCACCTCGGCCTGGATGTGGACGGCCGGGTCGCCGACGCCGAGACCATCCCGTACGAGGACGACACCTTCGACCTCGTCTGCGGACACGCGGTGCTGCACCACATCCCCGATGTCGAACTCGCGCTGAAGGAATGCCTGCGCGTGCTCAAGCCCGGCGGGCGCTTCGTCTTCGCCGGCGAGCCGACCACCGCGGGCAACTTCTACGCCCGCTGGCTCGGCCGGATCACCTGGAAGGCCACCACCACCGTCACCAAGCTGCCGCAGCTGGCCGGCTGGCGGCGCCCGCAGACCGAGCTGGACGAGTCCTCCCGGGCCGCCGCGCTCGAGGCGGTCGTCGACCTGCACACGTTCGATCCGAGCGAGCTGGAGCGGATGGCGAGTTCGGCCGGTGCGGTCGAGGTCAAGGCCTCCACCGAGGAGTTCGCGGCGGCGCTGTGGGGCTGGCCGGTGCGCACCTTCGAGGCGGCCGTGCCGGACGAGAAGCTGACCATGGGCTACCGGCTGGCCATGTACAAGGCGTGGCTGCGCCTGAGCTGGCTGGACGAGAACGTCATGCGCCGAGTGGTGCCGCGTCAGTTCTTCTACAATGCGATGATCACCGGCGTGAAGCCGGGCACGTCTGCCAAGTAGTGGGCTACGGCTTCAGTCGAGAGGATGTCGCCTACCTCGGCAGCTCGGCGGGTATTGCCGCGCTGACCGAGGTGGATCGGCTGGAGCTGACCCAGGCGTCGCACCTGCGTGATCTGGCGTGGGTGCGGCGTGCCTACGCCGACCGGGCCGCGGCGCTCGTCGAGACGGTGCGGTTGCGGCGTAAGGCGGGGGCGAAGCTCGTCGACGCGGGGGACTGGTTGTTCACCGACGACGCGTTGCAGCAGGCGACCCCGACGTTGGTCGCCCGGCAGCGGGCCGCTCGATTGGCCGGGCGGGCCGTGCACGATGTGACCTGCTCGATCGGGGCGGAACTCGCCGAACTCGCACGAGTGTGCCCGGCCGTCATCGGCAGCGACCTGGATGACGCGCGGTTGTCGATGGCCGCGCACAACCTGGCCGGCCGCCGAAGTGTGTTGCTCGCCAAGGCTGATGCGCTCGTGCCGGTGAGCAGGGACACCGTCGTCATCGCCGACCCGGCGCGGCGCGCGGACGGAAAGCGCACACACGACCCGGCCAAGCTACAGCCGCCGCTGCCGGACCTGCTCGCCGCCTATCCCGACCGGGAAATCGCCGTAAAGTGCGCGCCCGGACTGGATTTCGACCGGCTCGACTGGTCCGGGGAAATCGAAGTGGTCTCGTTGGACGGCGCGGTGCGCGAGGCGTGTCTGTGGTCGCCTGGTCTGTCGGAAGCCGAGGTCACTCGTCGCGCGACCGTATCGTCCTCGGCCGGAACGTCTTTCACCCTCACCGACGCAGACCCCGACGACATCCCCGAGCAGGAACCCGGCGACTGGATCATCGATCCCGACGGCGCCGTCGTCCGCGCCGGCCTGGTCCGGCACTATGCCGCGAAATACGGCCTCTGGCAACTGGATCCACGCATCGCCTACCTCACCGGCAACGCCGTGCCGCCGGGCATCCGCGGCTTCCGCGTCATCGATCGTCTCGACTACCGCGAGAAGAGCCTCCGCGCCGAACTCCGCCGCCACGACTGCGGCCCCTTGGAAATCCTGGTCCGCGGCGTAGACGTAGATCCCGACAAACTCCGCCGCACCCTCAAACCCCAAGGCGCCCAACCCTTCACCCTGGTGATCACCCGGATAGGCCGCACCCCGACGGCGTTCCTGTGTACCGCCGTCGCCGCGACCCGCTGACCGAGGTCAGCGCTCGGGCTTGAAGACGAACAGCTCGCCGATGCGGGTGGCGACGATGACCTCACCCTGGGCGCCGATCGACGTGCCGGTGGTGCTGCCCTGCGCGCCGGGGAGCACATCGGAGTCGATGGTCGTACCGGTCTTGGTGTCGAAGGTGATGAGGTTCAGGCCCTCGCCGATCGCCGCGGCGGTGTAACCGGTGCCGCCCGCGGTCTGCACCGGGGTACCGCGCAGATCGAGATCCTTGCGCTCCCAAGCGACCTCGGCCGCGTCACCCTTGTCCCGCAGCGCGAGCAGATAACCTTCGTCGCCGGACGGAATGATCAGGCCGTCGCTGGACACCGAAATGCCGCCGCGCGGCGTGAATTCCAGCGGCTGCACCCATTTGGTGCGGCCGTCCGCAGCATTGACCGCCATCAACCGGTTCGTGTTGTCGCCCACGTAGACGGTCTTGCCGTCGGGGGACAGCGTCGGGCTGGTGGCGCTGCCGCCGAACAGCAGGTCAGCGCTCCATTCCTGCTGGATCTTGTTGTCCGCGTACCGAAGCGCGACCAGCGCGGCGGTCGGCTGACCCGGCTTCCATACCGTGACGAAGAAGCGTCCGGTCGCGGTGTCGACCGCGGAGATGTTCGCGACCGGGCACTGCGGTTCGCCGACGTGGCATTCGTCGAGGCCCTGCCCGGCAGCGGGCCAGGTGAGGTTCGGGTTGTTCAGGAAGTCCGGCTGGCCGAGCAGTTGCACGGTGGAGACGACGCGCTGGCCGGTCTGCCGGGAGAGCACGTCGACCTGACCGGATTGGGTGACGGTCAACAGGTTTCCGTCGCCGGTGAACTGGGTCGAGACCGGCGCGCCTGCCACCGTGGTGCGCCACCGCGGCTGACCGAGGTAGTTGAACGAGATGACCGCGCCGACGTTGTCCTTGTCGTCGCCGACGTAGACGTTCGTCATGCCGTCCACCACCGACGGCGTCGCGATCGCGGTGGGACCGAGCCCGCTGCAGAAACGCTTACGCCCGGTGGCCATCTGGAAGGAGTAGAGGGTGCAGGTCGGCGTGTTCGTGGTCAGGAACAGCTGCCCGTCGGGGCCGATGGTGACCGGTTCGGCGACCGGGCCGCCGATCGGGCGCGTCCAGCTCAACGCGATCTTCTTGGCGCCGGTCACCGGGCTGCTGCCGCCGTTGCGGCCGTCGTGATACGCGGCGGGCCAGCCCTTACCTGGGCCGACCGCGATGTCGTCGACATCGGTACCGCAACCGGCTAGGGCCAGCGCACCTACCGCGGCCAGCGACGCGACTACCCGCACCCGGGACGGCCGCCACATGGAACTAGCCAGTACGCCGCTTCGCACCTGCTGCACTCCTGTCGTCGTTTCCGCTCGCACGAGACTAAAGCGTGCCGACCCACAACTCTGGAGCGACCCGGTTCGGGTGTACGCGTGTGGATTCGGGGGGCGCCGCCCTCGGCGCAGCAGTCACTGTACGGTAGCGGTCCGCGCGGGTGTTCCGAGTCCTGCCGTTGTGGTTCGCGCGGGTGCCCGGTCGGTGGCCGGATCGAGCCGGACCGCGCCCGTTATGCTCTACCCGTCGCCGCTGACGTGGCGACCAGCCGTTGGACCACGACAGGAGAGCCGTTCGTGACGAGCATGTGGGGCGCACCGTTGCGCTCGCGCTGGCGGGGATCGCGCCGCCGGGATCCGCAGCAGGCGCGCTTTCTGACCGCGGCGTCGCTGCGCTGGGTGCTCGCGAACCGGGCCTACACGCCCTGGTACCTGGTGCGCTACTACCGGCTGCTCAAGTTCCGGCTGGCCAACCCGCACATCGTGTTGCGCGGCATGGTCTTCCTCGGCAAGCGGGTCGAGATCCACGCGACGCCCGAGCTGGGCCGGATGGAGATCGGCCGCTGGGTGCACATCGGCGACGGCAACGCCATTCGCTGCCACGAGGGTTCGCTGCGCATCGGCGACAAGGTGGTGTTCGGCAAGGACAACGTCGTCAACACGTACCTCGACATCGAGATCGGCGAATCCACGCTGGTCGCCGACTGGTGCTACATCTGCGACTTCGACCACAAGATGGACGACATCACCCTGCCGATCAAGGTCCAGGGCATCGTGAAGAGCCCGGTCCGGATCGGCCCGGACACCTGGATCGCGGCCAAGGTGACGGTGCTGCGCGAGACGCGCGTCGGCCGTGGCTGCGTGCTCGGCGCGCACGCCGTGGTCAAGGGGGAGATTCCGGACTACAGCATCGCGGTCGGCGCGCCCGCCAAGGTGGTCAAGAATCGCAAGGCCGCCTGGGAGGCGAGCGCCGAGGAGCGCGCGCAATACCTTGCGGCACTGGAAGATATCGAGCGCAAGAAGAACGGCGCGAAGACGGCGTGAACCGTTACGCGGCGTTGTTGCGCGGGATCGGCCCGGGCAACCCGAACATGAGCAACGAGAAGTTGCGCGGCGTGTTCGACGGGCTCGGGTTCCAGAAGGTCGCGTCGGTGCTGTCGAGCGGCAATATCGTGTTCCAGAGTGCGGACACCGATGTCAGCGGGCTCGAGGAGCGGATCAAGCAGGCGCTCAATGCCGAACTCGGCATCGCCGGCGGCACGATCATCCGTACGCGCGACGAACTCCAGGCGTTGCTCGACACCGATCCGTTCCCCGGTCTCACCCACGAGCGCGGCACCTACCTCGTCGCCACGTTCGCCAAGGACCGCAAGATGAAGCCTGGCACGCTGCCCGGCCAGCTCGATCCGCTCACCCGAATCGTCGGTTACGACAAGCCGTGCAGCGCGTTCCTCGCGGTGATCGACAACCGCGAATCGGGCAAGACGCCGGAATACATGGGCTGGCTCGAGAAGACCTATGGCAAGAACATGACCACGCGCACGTGGCTCACCATCCAGCGCATCATCAAGAAGATGGACGCCTAGAGCGGCTTCGGATCCCGTTCGGGGAGTGGGCGTTCGACGATGCTCGGCCGGCCGAGGGGATTACGGACGCGGCGCTTGGCGGAGTGGTAGACCTGCGCGGTTTCGGCGGCGACGACGTCCCAGGCGAAATCCGCGGTGAGGCGTTCGCGGGCGGCGTAGGCCCGGTCCTGGGCGGCGACGGGATCGTCGAGGGTGGCGCGGGCCGCGTCGACCAGGCCGTCGACGTCGGCGGGGTCGAACGAGGCGCCGGTGACGCCGTCGATGACCGCCTCACCGAGTCCGCCCGCGGTGGAGGTGATCAACGGGGTGCCTGCGGCGGCGGCCTCGAGCGCGACGATGCCGAAGGGTTCGTAGCGGCTCGGCAGCACGATGGCGTCGGCGCCGTGCAGCCAGCCGAGGAGCTGGGCATGGTCGAGCTGGCCGGCGAAGTTCACCGCGCGGGCCACCCGGTGCACGCGGGCGCGCTCACGCAGCCACTCGAACTGGGTGCCGATGCCGGCGATGGTGAGCGTGGTGCCGGGGTGGGCGCGGCGGATGCGCGGCAACGCGGCGATCGCGTCCTGCACGCCTTTCTCGTATTCGAGCCGGCCGACATAGAGCAGCCGCGGCGGGCCGGTGCGCGGCGAGCGCGGCCGAAAGGTCCACGCGCCCACGTCGATTCCGTTGCGGATCACCGTCATCGGCACCCGCTCCGGGCCGTAGAGGCGTTCCACCTCGTCCTGCATCGAGGTCGAGCAGGTGATCAGCGCGTCGGACTCGTTGGCCAGCCACCACTCGACCGAATGCACCTGCCGGTTGACCTTGCCCGCGACCCAGCCGCTGTGCCGGCCGGCCTCGGTGGCGTGAATGGTCGACACCAGTGGGACGTCGTAGTACTCGGCCAGCGCGATGCCGGGGTGCGCGACCAGCCAGTCGTGCGCGTGCACCACGTCGGGCGCCCAGCCGTCACCGATGCCCGGCTTGCCCAGCGCGATGCCGGCCCGCACCATGGCGTGCCCCATGGCCAGCGTCCAGGCCAGCATGTCCTCGCCGAAATCGAAGACCGGCGGGTCCTCCGCGACCGCGACCACCAGCACACCCTCGGCGATGAAGGAGTGGGTGGGATGGGTCGAGGAGTCGGTGCCGGAGGGGCGCCGCGCCAGCACGACCACCTCGTGGCCCGCGACGGCCAGCTCGGTGGCCAGGTGATGCACATGCCTGCCCAACCCGCCGACCACGACCGGCGGGTACTCCCACGACACCATCAAGATCTTCATGCATGTCCTTCTGCGCTGGACGCGGCGTGCTCGGCAGCCGCGGCGAAGCTTCCTCCGGACCCGGCGCTCCCGAGTCGTCGCGCGTCCACACCGGGGAAGAGTCCGTCAGCCGACCCCCATCCTGCCGCCAACTGCTGTGCTTTCGCGAGTTGACCCGCTCCGACGGCGGCCGCGATCTCCCGCACGGCATGCGCGTGCCGGTGCGCGCGGTCGCGCGCGTAGCCCGCGGCGGAGTCCTTGCTGACCATGAACGCCCAGTCGCTGGACACGGTGAGGATGGCCTCGCGCAGCAACTGATCGGCGACGTTGTCGCGCAGCGCGAGCGCGCCGTCGGCCGGGCGCATCTTGTCGACCGTGTCCAGGGTGAGCCGCACGATGTCGTCGTTGAGTTCGACCAGGTCCTGCACCTGATCCCCGGCCCAGACCCGCCAGTCCTTGCCCGAACCCCAGGACGAATCGGCCAAAGGCACCGGCTCTCCGACGAATCCGCGTTCCCGCGCGTCGGCCAGCGTGCCGACGTCGACGCCCGCTTCGGGCAGTGCCCGCAACACCTGGGCCAACCACTGCGGGCCCTCGTGCCACCAGTGCCCGAACAGTTCGGTGTCGAACGCGGCCACCACCAGCGCGGGCCTGCCGATCCGCGCGGATTCGCTGATCAATCGCTCGCGCACGGTCTGGACGAAGTCGTCGACGTCGCGGCCGATCGCCGCGGCCGCGAGTTCCGGGTCGTACGGGGCCTTGTCCGGTCCGGCCACGGTCTTGCCGGTGACCCGGGACGGCTTGAGACCCGTCGCGTGGTCGTAGTGATGAAAGTCACGGTAGGCGCTCTGGCCCGGGTAGCCCGATTTCGGCGACCAGACCCGGTAGCTCACCTGCAGGTCGCGGCCGAACGCGACCACATCGGAGTCCCGCACCGGGCGGCCGAGGGTGGTGTCGCCGCGCAGCGCGGGTCCGTCGACCATGAAATGGGTCACACCGGCCTCGGCGTAACCGATCTCCATGCCCGGTGTGTAGCCGCATTCCGGCGCCCAGATGCCGGTCGGCGTGTGCCCCCAGCGATGTCGCGCGTCGCTCAGGCCCTCGGTGAGCTGGAACTGGCGCAGTCGCGGATCGAGCAGCGGCTGGAACGGATGCGCCAGCGGACCGCCGAGCAATTCGATGGTCTCGGCGTCGATCAGCTCGCGCCAGACCGGCGCGGCGCCGTGCCGCCAGCGTTGCTCGAAATCCGCCAAAGCCGCTGTGGCCAAACGATGTTCGTGCCGGCCGAGGGCGACGTTGCCGGCCATCGCCGCCTCGTCGGCACGCAGCTGCCAGTTGCCGAGCCAGTGGTGCATGCCGGCCAGGCAGTGCGGGTCGTCCAGCTGGGCCGCCAGCACCGGCGTGATGCCCAGGCTGAGCAGATGCGAACGTCCTTCGGCGGCAAGCGTTCTCAGCACCTCGGCGACCGGAAGGTAAGACGCCGCCCAGGATTGGTAGAGCCATTCCTCGCCGACCGGCCAGCGGCCGTGGTGGGCGAACCAGGGCAGATGGGAGTGCAGGACCAGGCTGAACTGGCCGGGAACCGCCGCCTTGCTCAAGGCTTCACCGCGATGGCGACCAGGTCCAGGCTCGCGTCGATGTCGTCGGCGATCAGGGCGAAATCGTCGATGGTGACGGCGGCGACGTCGGCGGTGAGGTCGGCCGGCCACGGTTCGCCGGCCAGCGCGCGCTCGATCTGCGCGTCGATGAACGAGCCACCGTGCTTGGCGTCCAACGCTTTCAGGCTCGCGCCGTGGTGCACGCCGGTCATCTGCGCGACCTCGAAGCCCGCGTCGACCAGCAGTTCGGTCAGCTCGGCGGCGTTCAGCTCGCGGGTGTGGAACGGGTTGAGCGGGGTGTCGCGGCCGGGGGAGAAGGTGATCCGATTGGGCGTGCTGATCAGCAGCTCGCCGCCGGGTCGCAGCACCCGCAGGCACTCGCGCAGGAACTGGCCCTGGTCCCAAAGGTGTTCGATCACTTGGAAATTCACCACGACGTCGACCGAGGCGTCGGGCAGCGGCAGCGCGGCCAGGTTGCCCTGGATCATCTCCACCCGCGGGTACCGCGCGCGCACGTGCTCGACCGCGCCGGTGTCGTAGTCCACGCCGGTGACCTTGGTAGCCACCGAGGCGATCATGTCCGCGCCGTAGCCTTCGCCGGACCCGGCCTCCAGCACGGTTTTTCCGGCGCAGCGGTCGAGCAGGCGGGCATAGGCGATCTCGTGTCTGCGGAACCAGTAGTTCTCCTCGGCAATGCCGGGGACGGTCCGTTCGCCGGTCAACGGCAGCGGTTCGACGGCGCCGATGGTCGTCGCCGGGGCGCCGGTCATGCCCGTCGGGTCGTCCACTGCGGCAGGGATCACAGCCTCGCTCATCATTCCGACGTTACTGGTACTGAGTGTTTGCGGGATACCCGCACCCGGTCACCGGGATGCCCGTACCCAGTGTGGATGGACCGTTCGGTGGGGGTGGCGTGGGTGGGCTCCAGCCCGGCACGATATCGCTGGGTCTGGCGTTGTGAGAGAGAAGCGGTTAAGTTACCCACGAGTAACTTAACGTAGGGTAGTGTCACGCCCTGAGCTACTCACACGGACGTACGGCGCCGCCTGTGCGACCACTCCATACGTGTAACCAGAACAGGAGGTCGACGAAGACCGATGCCGAACATCGTCGTACTCATCAAGCAGGTTCCCGACACCTGGTCCGAGCGCAAGCTGACCGATGGTGACTACACCCTCGATCGCGAAGCCGCCGACGCCGTCCTCGACGAGATCAACGAGCGCGCCGTCGAAGAAGCGCTGCTGATCAAGGAGGCGCAGGGCGGCGAGGTCACCGTCCTGGCCGCCGGTCCGGACCGGGCCACCGAGGCCATCCGCAAGGCGCTGTCCATGGGCGCCGACAAGGCCATCCACATCAACGACCCGGCGATCCACGGCTCCGACGCCGTGCAGACCGCCTGGGTGCTGGCGAGCGCGCTCGGCCAGGTCGAAGGTGTCGAGCTGGTCATCGCGGGCAACGAGGCGACCGACGGTCGCGCCGGTGCGGTCCCCGCGATCATCGCCGAATACCTCGGCCTGCCGCAGCTCACTCACCTGCGCAAGCTCACCATCGACGGCGACAAGGTCACCGGCGAGCGCGAGACCGATGATGGCGTCTTCAAGCTGGAGGCCACCCTCCCGGCCATCGTCAGCGTGACCGAGAAGATCAACGAGCCGCGCTTCCCCTCCTTCAAGGGCATCATGGCCGCGAAGAAGAAGGAAGTGCAGACCTTCACGCTGGCCGATCTGGGCGTCGACCCGTCGACCGTCGGTGTCGCGAACGCGGGCACCACCGTCACCGGAGCCACCCCGAAGCCGCCGCGTACCGCGGGCGAGAAGATCGCGGACGAGGGCGACGGCGGCACGAAGATCGCCCAGTACCTCGTCGGTCAGAAGATCATCTGATTTCGCCGGTCTGAGACTGCTTAGGAGAGAACACAAATGGCTGAAGTACTTGTGCTCATCGAGCACGCAGACGGTGCGATCAAGAAGGTCAGCACCGAGCTCCTGACCGCCGCCCGCAACCTGGGTGAGCCGGCCGCCGTGGTGCTCGGCACCGCGGGCACCGGCGAGAAGCTGGCCGAGGCGCTCGCCGCGGCCGGCGCGGCGAAGATCTACATCGCCGAGTCCGACGACGTGGAGAACTACCTGCTCACCCCGAAGATCGACGTGCTCGCCGCGCTGACCGAGCAGGTCTCCCCGGCCGCCGTCATCGTCGCCGCCTCGGCCGAAGGCAAGGAGGTGTCGGGCCGCCTCGCCGCCCGCATCGGCTCCGGCCTGCTGGTCGACGTCATCGACGTGAAGTCGGACGGCACCGCCGTGCACTCCATCTTCGGTGGCGCGTTCACCGTCGACGCGAAGGCCACCGGCGACGTGCCGGTGATCTCGGTGCGCCCGGGCGCCATCGAGGCCTCCGCGCAGGCCGGCGCCGGCGAGAAGGTCACCGTCGAGGTGCCCGCGCAGGAAGACGGCGTGGTCAAGGTGACCGCGCGCGAGCCGATCGTCGCGGGCGACCGTCCCGAGCTCACCGAGGCGAACATCGTCGTCTCCGGTGGTCGCGGTGTCGGTTCCGCCGAGAAGTTCTCGGTCGTCGAGGAACTGGCCGACTCGCTCGGTGCCGCCGTCGGCGCCTCGCGTGCCGCGGTCGACTCGGGCTACTACCCGGGTCAGTTCCAGGTCGGCCAGACCGGTAAGACGGTCTCGCCGCAGCTCTACATCGCCCTGGGCATCTCCGGCGCCATCCAGCACCGGGCAGGCATGCAGACCTCGAAGACCATCGTCGCGGTCAACAAGGACGAAGAGGCCCCGATCTTCGAGATCGCGGACTACGGCATCGTGGGCGACCTGTTCAACGTCGCACCGCAGCTGACCGAAGCGGTCAAGTCCCACAAGGGCTAGATCGCAGCAGCTTGATCGAACGGCCCCTGGCTTCGGCTCGGGGCCGTTCGTGTGTCCGGAACCTGCTGTGCGGGAAGGCGTTCCGATTCGCCGCCGCGGGTGCGATAGCCTGCGAGTATGGCTGTTCCTACCACCCGGATGCTGGTGCTCGCCATCGTCCGGCTGCTGCAACCGGTGCACGGGTACGACGTTCGGCGTGAGCTGCTGTCCTGGCATGCCGACGATTGGGCGAATGTGAAGCCGGGGTCGATCTACGGTGCGCTGAACACCTTGCAGCGCGACGGGCTCATCGCGGTGGAGGGTGTCACGCAGGACGGTGCTCGCCCTGAGCGCACCACCTATCGGCTCACCGGCGAGGGGGAGAAGGAGTTCGGCGAGATGTTGCGGGAGGCCTTGTTCTCCGCCGAGCAGCCGAAGAATCCGTATTTCGCGGCGGTAGCGCTGTTTCCGTCCGCGCCGCGCGAGGACGTGATCGCCGCCCTGCGCAGCCGGATTCTCAAGTTCGAAGCCGAACTCGTCTTCATCGATCGAGACGTGGCCCGGATCTTGGCGGGCAGCGGGAACCCCGCCGAGATCGAGCCACATCACGTAGCCGACGCGATGCGACTGTCCGCCGACCACATCCGCGCGGATCTGAACTGGTCCCGAAAGACGTTGGAGCGCATCGAAACCGGTGAACTCGATGCGTGGGGCGGGGTCAACGACGCGATGAACACCTGGGAACCACCGATGTCATGATCAAGCCTGAATAGTAAAGCTTGACTATTTGGTCGGTCGTTCCTACCGTGAGTGGTGTGGAAACGATCGACACCGTTCGTGGCCGCACGCGTACCGCGGTCATCGAGGTGCGTGGGCTCGCCCGAACCTTCAAAACCAGAACTGGTCCCGTCGAGGCGGTCAAGGGGGTCGATTTCGCCGTGCACGACGGCGAAATCCTCGGTCTCCTCGGCCCGAACGGCGCGGGCAAGACGACGACGCTGCGGATGATCAGCACGCTGATCGCGCCGACCGCCGGCGCGGCGATCATCGCCGGCGCGGATCTACGCACCGAGGCGCGACTCGTGCGCTCGCGCATCGGCTATGTCGCGCAGGGCAACATGACCAACGATCTCGAGCTCGTGATCGACGAATTGGTCCTACAGGCAAGGCTTTTCGGCCTGAGCAAGCCGCAGGCGACGCGCAACGCCGAGGAACTGCTCGCGGCACTCGACCTGGACGGGCTCGGTGGACGCAAGTGCGCCCAGCTGTCCGGCGGACAGCGCCGCCGGGTGGACATCGCGCTCGGTCTCGTGCACGGCCCGAAGCTGATCTATCTGGACGAGCCGACCAGCGGCCTGGATCCGCAGAGCCGGGCCAATCTGTGGGAACACATTCGGGGACTGCGGGATCGGGGCACCACCATCGTGCTCACGACGCACTATCTCGAGGAGGCCGACGCACTCTGCGACCGGCTGCTGGTGCTGGATCACGGCGACATCGTCGCCGAGGGCGCGCCCGACGAACTCAAGCGCCGCATCTCCGGCGACGTGGTCAGCCTCGAAATCGCCGACGAGCAAGCCGATCTCGCACTGCGGGTGGCCGAGGACGTGCTCGATGTGCGGTCGGGGGTGCGCGCCGAGGACGCGGGCGCGACGGTGGTGCACCTGACGGTCGAACGAGGAGACGCCGCCGTGGTGCCCTTGCTGCGGGCGCTGGGCGAGCGGGGGATCACGCCGGGCGCGATCACGGTCAAGCGGCCGAGCCTCGACGATGTCTTCCTCACCATCACCGGACGTTCACTGCGCGAAGGGAATCGGTCATGAGGTTCGCCCACGACACCGGACTGATCTTCTGGTCCCAACTGCGGAGCAATCTGCGCAACCCGATGTGGGTGATGATCGGCCTGTCGCAGCCGGTGCTGTATCTGGTGCTGTTCGGCCCGTTGATCAAGGGCATCGCGCCCTCGCTGGGCGATGTCGACCCGTGGAAGATCCTCACGCCCGCACTGGTTATCCAGACCGGCCTGCTGGGGTCGCTGTACGCCGGTTTCGCCATCATCTCCGAGCTGCGCGCGGGAGCCATAGAGCGGCAACGGGTTACGCCCGCCGATCGCGGCGCGCTGTTGCTCGGGCGGGTGCTCAAGGACATGGTGGTGCTGATCGTGCAGGCCTTGATCCTGGTCGGGGTCGCGGTCCTGGCCTTAGGATTGCGCCCGGACCCACTGGGTTTGGTGCTGTCGGTGCTGTTGATCGCGGTGATGTCGGCCGGTCTCGCGGCCGCGTCCTACGCGCTCGGGCTCTGGGCGAGGGAGGAGGGCACCCTGGCCTCCGTGCTGAACAGCGTGACCCTGCCGATCATGCTGCTGTCCGGAATCCTGCTGCCGATGGCCGTCGGGCCGACCTGGTTGCAGAACATCGCGAAGGCGAATCCGTTCTCGCACACCGTGGATGCTGCGCGGGCGCTGTTCCGGGGAGATTTCGGCAGCACCGATGTCTACCTCGGCACCGGTATCACCGTGGCGGTTGCGTTGGTACTCATGGTGATCGGCGCACGCAGCTTCGCCCGGGAGAATGCCTGAGTGAAACCGACTCCGACACTGCGTGATTCATAGCGAACCACCTCGAGTTCAGGCTCGGGGTGGTTCGCCGTCGCTCAAGGCCGATGCAGTCCGGCGAGCAACGTGGTGAGAATCGGTGACCGGCGCACATCGCTGCGCAGCACCGCGGACACCGGAATGCGCAGCTTCTGCTCGGCCAGCTTCAACACGACCAAACCCTCGGTGGAACTCTCCGCATAGAGCACGGTCCACGCGTCGGGCCGGTTGATCAGCTCCAATGTCGCGGTGTGATCGGGCGGAATCGGCGGACCGAACGTCGGCCCGGTGGGCAGCTCGGCGAACGCGGACCGAATCACGGTGTGCAGCAACACCTGTTCCTGCTCCGGCGGCAGCAGCAGCGGATACCTGCTCAGGTCCGACAGCGTCACCGTCTCCCTGGTGGCCAGCGGATGCGCGCTGGAGGTGGCGATCACCAGATCCTCCACCCACAGCTGTTCCACCTCCAGCCCCGGCTGATCGACGCTGCCGCGGATCAGCGCGAGATCGCAGTCGCCGTCGGCCACCGCGGTGATCCGCTGCCGGAACGGCTTGATCACGAACTCGATCTCCGCCTCGGGATGCGTCGCGCGGGCGCCGGCGATCGCGGACAGCGATCGGGTCGCGAAGGACATGTTGGCGGCGAGCCGGATCCGCGGGCCCGCGGTGCGCACCGCCGCCCGGATCGCGGACTCGAGGCTCAGCATCTGTTTCGCAAGGGGAAGTAGCCGTGCGGTGGCGTCGGTGGCCACCACCGATCTTGTCGAGCGCTCGAACAACTGCACGCCGAGATCGCGCTCGAGCCGGGAGATCTGATGGCTGATCGCGGACTGTGAGATAAAGCACCTCGCGGCCGCTCCGCTGAAGCTGAGCTCCTCGCAGACGGCCACGAAGTAGGTGAGCTGCCGAAGTTCCACAGCGCCTCCGATTAATGACGGATCGAGATAAGAGTCATCTGAATTATGCGCCCTAACTCCTGAAATATCTTCGTTCCCGATGACGGTTGGTAATGAGAGAAGGAGGCTGTCATGCAGTACGTGGATGCGGGAATCGAAACCGCGGGTGTCGTCATCGTCGGATCGGGGTTCGGCGGACTTTCCGCCGCCAAGCAACTTGCCAAGTCGGGTATCGATTACGTGCTGATCTCCAGCACGCCGGAGCACCTGTTCCAACCGTTGTTGTACCAGGTAGCGACCGGTGTGCTGGCATCGGAGGAGATCGCGCCGCCGATCGCCTCCATTCTGCGCCGCCACCGCGAGGCGGACGTGCGCCTCGGCAAAGTGGTCGCCATCGATCCGGACAAGGCGATCGTCACCTATGAGCACGACGGCGAACAGCGCCGGATCCGGTACGGCTCGCTGATCGCCGCCACCGGCGCCAGCCAGTCCTACTTCGGCCGTGACGATTTCGCCGAGAAGACCTTCTCGCTCAAGACCATCGACGACGCCAAACTCCTTCGCGCACAGATCCAGCGGGTCTTCGCCGAGGCCGCGGGCGCCGACGAGGAGACCAAGCGCAGGCTGCTGAGCTTCGTCGTGGTCGGGGCGGGCGCGACCGGCGTCGAGGTGGCCGGCCAGCTGAAGGAACTCGCGAAAAGGTACTACCACCAAGAAGTTTCGGTCACCCTGGTCGAGGGCGCGGGCGAGGTGCTGCCCCCGTTCGGCGGCGGGCTGTCCGAGTACGCGAAGAAGTCGTTGACCCGCACGGGCGTCGACGTGCTGCTCGGCACCTTCGTCACCGACATCGAAGAGGGCAAGGTCACCGTCAAGGACAAGAGCGGCGTCGAACGCGGCATCGCGGCCGAGACCATCGTCTGGTCGGCGGGCGTGCAGGTCGGCGGGTTCGCGAAGGTCCTCGCCGAGGCCACCGGCGTCGAAACCGACCGCGCCGGAAGGCTGTTGATCAATCCCGACCTGACCGTCGGCGGCTACGCCGACATCTATGCGATCGGCGACATGACCTCCTTGAACGGCTACCCGGGCCAGTCGCCGGTGGCCATGCAGGAGGGCAGGCACGCCGCGGACATCATTCGCCGAAAGAAGCAGGCGGGCACCGCGTTCAAGTACTGGGACAAGGGCAGCATGGCGGTGATCAGCCGGTTCAGCGCGGTGACCAAGCTGAACGACAAGATCACCTTCCGCGGCCTGATCGCCTGGTTCATGTGGCTCGCCGTGCACCTGTTCTACCTGGTCGGCTTCCGCAACCGGTTCGCCGCGGTGGCGTCCTGGCTGGTCGCCTTCATCGGCACCGGACGTCCCGGCTTCGCCGAGGTGACCAAGGCCGCCGAGAAACCACGCGTCTCCGAGAAAACGGCCGCTTAACCGCCGTGCACCCGCCGAAAGCCGCAGCGCGAGCAGCTCGCGCCGCGGCTTTCGCGGTGTCGGCGAGATGTCGAAATGCGTTCCCCGCGAGGCGTTAAACAGCCAAAAGACGCGGTTGCGGCGCGCGGGCGCGAACGGGGCGCGACGGTCCGGTGAACGCTCGGTGTGATCATCGTCTCGTTCACTAAACCGGCATCGGCGGGACACTTCGAGGTCGCTCCAGCGCAGTGTCCGGCTGGGTTCATTGACGATATGACTATTACGTCCGTGTTGACAGCCCCGGCGCGCTCGACGGACTCCGGGGTGGAACGGTCACGGTACTCGCTGGTCGTTTCGTCCGATGCAGACCACCGCGCGGCGGCGCAGCGACTGCGCTACGGCGTCTTCGCGAGCGAGCCCGGATTCCACATCCCCGACAACGGCACCGGCCTCGACGCCGACCGGTTCGACGAGCACTGCGACCACCTGCTGGTTCGTGACGACCTGACCGAAGACTTCGTCGGCTGCTACCGGATGCTGCCGCCGGACAAGGTCGCCGCAGCCGGCGGCTACTACACCGCCACGGAATTCGATCTGACCCAACTGGATCCGGCCGGCCGCCGGATCGTCGAGATGGGCCGCGCCTGCGTCGTACCCGACCACCGCAACGGCTCGGTGCTGACCCTGATGTGGGCGGGCATCCTGCACTACATCCAGCTCACCGGTTACGACTGGGTGATGGGCTGCGTCTCGGTGCCGATGCAGGACAGCCCGGCCGACGAGCCCGGCGTGAACGTGCGCGGCGTGCGCGACCTGCTGCTCGGCCGCCACGGCTCGGACCCGGAACAGCGGGTGCACCCGCTGCGCCCGGTGGTCGTCGACGGCAAGACGCTCGACGAGATGACCCCGCCCGCGCGGCCCAAGCTGCCGCCGCTGCTGCGCGGTTACCTGCGCCTCGGCGCGGAGATCTGCGGCGAGCCCGCGCACGACCCGGACTTCGGCGTCGCCGACTTCGTCGCCATTCTCGGCCTCGACACGATCAACACCCGCTACCTGAATCGGTTACAGGACGCGGCCGCGACCTTCGACGGGGGACGGTGAGGACCGTGGTGTTCGACGCGCCGCCCGCCCAGGCCACCGCACACGCGTGGATGCCGTCGAGCCCGTGTGGGCCCGGCTGCATCGAGTCGATCGACCAGGTCGGTACCGGCCGGGTCGTCGGCAGGCTGCTCGGCGTCGCCGGGCTGCTGATCAGCTTCCCGATGGTGAATCTGGTTACGCCACAGGGCAAGCGCGAACGCGTGCAGCGTGGTTACGCGCGCACGCTGCTGAGTTGTCTCGGCATGGAATTGCGGATCGTCGATCGCCGGATCGACCGGAACGGGCGCGGTGCTGTCGATGAGGGCAGCACCGCGCCCGCCGTTTACGCGCCGTCCGGCACCGGGGCCATGGTCGTCGTCGGGCACATCGGCTGGACCGACATCGTCGCGCTGGCCGCCGTGCAGCCGCTCGGCTTCGTCGCCCGCGCGGACATGGTCGACTGGCCGGTGCTCGGCAAGCTGGCGACGCTGATGCGGGTCATCCCGATCGAGCGGGAGAAGCTGCGCGCGCTGCCCGGGGTGATCGCGCAGATCAGCGCCAGGCTCACCGCAGGAGAGCGGATCGCGGTGTTCCCCGAGGGGACCACCTGGTGCGGTCGCGCATACGGCAGCATGCGGCCCGCGCTGTTCCAGGCGGCCGTCGACACCGCG
The DNA here is from genome assembly GCF_040681495.1 of Nocardia sp. NPDC051756. NCBI lineage: Bacteria > Bacillati > Actinomycetota > Actinomycetes > Mycobacteriales > Nocardiaceae > Nocardia > Nocardia sp. NPDC051756. Next base: position 528,682 of record NZ_JBFAYV010000001.1, read on the forward strand.
ACGCCGGTGCAGCCGGTGCGGCTGCGCTACCTGGACCGGCACGGCGTCCAGTGCACGGTGCCCGGCTTCGTCGGCGAGGACAGCTTCGGCTCGTCCGCCCGCCGGGTGCTGCGTTCGCGCGGCATGGTCGCCGAGGTGGTGCTGGAAACGGTCCAGCAGCCGGGCACGGATCGACGTGATCTGGCCCGCCGCTGCGAGGCCGCGATCCGCGGCGCGGAACAGTCGCGGCACGGTGCGTTCGACGCCACGGTGTGGATCGAGGCGGGCAAGACCCGGGTCCAGGACCCGTCGGTCGGCGCGGACGCCCCGGAGGTGCGCAGGCCGCCCCGGCGACTGCGACCCATCCTGCGCGGGCGTGGCCGTCGCGTCGAAGAGGTCAGCAGCTGACCAAGCACGAACGACAAAGCAGCCGCAGGCATTGGCCTGCGGCTGCTTTGTCGCATGTCCAGTCGTCGCTACCGAGCGAGTTGCAGCGCCAGGGTGGCGGCGGCCGGGACGAGGTACAGCACCGGGAAGATCGCGGTCTGGTACGAGCGTGCCCGGATGGCGGTCGCCGAGGCCAACAGGAAGTACGCGATCAAGCACACCGCCGCCGCGATGCCGATGGCCGGGATGAAAAAGCCGACGATCAAGCCGAGCGCGCCTGCCGACTTGGCCAGGGCCAACCAGTTCCACCACGCCCGCGGCACGCCGTACTGCTCGAGCGGCTCCACAACGAACTGCTTCTGCGCGGCCAGCGAGTATCCCGAGAACCCGATCCACAGGGCAGCGAGCACACCGACGATGTAGTAAGCGACGTTCATTGTTCGATCCTTTGTTCGTTCGGCAGCGTGTCTGCCTGGTTGCCTGGTAGACGACGCGGTCATCCCGGGTGTGACATCCGAGGCGCGTGGTCTGGCCGAACGAGATGCAGGTCTCAGTCGAGGAGATGCCGGTCAGGCGGACACCTGGGTCTGATCGCTGACGCGGCCCCGGGTGCGACCTGCCCGAAGCAAGGCTGATCCAGCCGAGACACACGGCGGCCCGGTGTCCGGACGCGCCGGTTCCGGGAATATCGGCGGCCGGTAGGCCGGTTGCGCATCGTGGGTGAATCGAAGACAAATCGAAGGCAGCGAGGGGACACCCCCAAGATGCGCAGGTCAACGCTGGGATAGGCTTTATCGGTCATGAAGGCGGGTTTCTCGGGTGCGGTCCACGGTGCGGCGGCCCATACGGTCTACCTCGATCATGCGGCCACCACACCGATGTTTCCGGCCGCGATCGAGGCGATGACGGCTGCGCTGGGCATCGTCGGCAACGCGTCGTCGCTGCACGGCTCCGGTCGCGCCGCCCGGCGGACGCTGGAGGAAGCGCGCGAATCGATCGCCGCCGATCTGGGCGCCCGGCCCTCGGAGGTCATCTTCACCTCCGGCGGGACCGAGAGCGACAATCTGGCGGTCAAGGGCATCTACTGGGCGCGTCGCGACGCCGACCCGCGCCGGACCCGGATCATCGTCAGCTCGGTCGAACATCACGCGGTGATCGATGCGGTCGAGTGGCTGGAACGGCACGAGGGCGCCCGGGTGACCTGGCTGCCGGTGGACGACGAGGGCATGGTCTCGCCGCGCACGCTGCGCGCCGCGCTGTCGGCGAACCCCGACGATGTCGCGCTGGTGAGCGTCATGTGGGCCAACAATGAGGTCGGCAGCATTCAGCCGATCGGTGAATTGGCCGCCGTGGCACAGGAATTCGGCGTGCCCATGCACAGCGACGCGGTGCAGGCCGCGGCCCAGCTGCCGATCGACTTCGCCGCGAGCGGGTTGTCCGCGGCCAGTTTCGCCGGGCACAAGGTCGGCGGGCCGCACGGTGTCGGCCTGCTGCTGCTCGGCAGGCAGGTGCCGTGTGTGCCGCTGCTGCACGGCGGCGGGCATGAACGCGACCTGCGTTCCGGCACCTCGGATACCGCGGCCGCGGTCGGCCTGGCCACCGCGCTGCACCAGACGGCAACCGAATTGACCACGCGCACCGCGGAATTGACCGCGTTGCGGGACGCGCTGATCGACGGCGTGCTCGCGATCGCGCCGGCGGCGGTGCTCAACGGCGCGCCCGGCGAGCGGCGGCTGCCCGGCAACGTGCACTTCACCTTCCCCGGCTGCGAAGGCGATTCGCTGCTGATGCTGCTGGACGCGGCGGGGATCGAGTGCTCGACCGGTTCGGCCTGCACCGCGGGTGTCGCGTCGCCGAGCCACGTGTTGATCGCGATGGGTGTCGAACCGTGGCAGGCCCGCGGTTCGCTGCGTTTTTCGTTGGGGCACACCTCGACTCGCGCCGATGTGGACGCGCTGTTGGCGGTGTTGCCCCAGGTGGTAGATCGGGCCAGGGCCGCGGGTCTGGCCGGTGCGAAGGGAGGTGTTTGATGCGAGTACTCGCCGCGATGAGTGGTGGTGTTGATTCGGCGGTGGCGGCGGCACGTGCTGTCGACGCTGGTCACGAGGTGGTGGGCGTGCATCTGGCGCTGTCCGCGTCGCCGGGCACATTGCGTACCGGGTCGCGTGGTTGCTGCTCCAAGGAGGACGCGGGCGACGCCAGGCGGGCCGCCGACGTGCTCGGCATCCCGTTCTACGTCTGGGATTTCGCCGACCGGTTCAAGGAAGACGTGATCGACGATTTCGTCGCCGCCTACGCGGCCGGCGAGACGCCGAACCCGTGCCTGCGCTGCAACGAGAAGATCAAGTTCTCCGCCCTGGCCGATCGCGCGCTCGCGCTCGGCTTCGACGCCGTGGTCACCGGGCATTACGCGCGGCTCGACGACGGCGTGCTGCGCCGGGCCGTCGACGCCGACAAGGACCAGTCCTACGTGCTCGCCGTGCTGAACGCGCAGCAGCTCGCGCGCGCCATGTTCCCGGTCGGCGACACCCCGAAGCCGCAGATCCGCGAAGAAGCCGCCGAGCGCGGGCTGGCCGTCGCGAACAAGCCGGACAGCCACGACATCTGCTTCATTCCGTCCGGCGACACCCAGGCGTTCCTCGGCGCGAAGATCGGGATCCGGCCGGGCGCCGTGGTCGACGCGGACGGGCAGAAGCTCGCGGATCACGAAGGCGTGCACGGGTTCACGATCGGTCAGCGCAAGGGGCTCGGGCTGCCGGGTCCGGCCGCCGACGGCAAGCCGCGCTACGTGACCGGGATCGATCCGGACTCCGGCACCGTCCGAGTGGGCTCGGTCGAGGACTTGCAGGTGTGGACCGTCGAGGCGGAGCGCGCGATCTGGACCTCCGGCGTCACGCCGGAGGGGCCGATCGAGTGTGTCGCGCAGGTGCGGGCGCACGGCGGCATGGCTTCGGCGGTGGCCGAGGCGGTCGGCGACGGGCTGATCGTCCGGCTGCGCGAGCCGTTGACCGGTGTCGCGCGCGGCCAGGCGGTGGTGCTGTATCGCCCGGATGAGCTGGGCGACTTGGTAATCGGCAGCGGGACCATTTCCGGGACCGGTGGGGTCGGCAACGCGGCCGTCGGCAGCGACGCGGAGTCCGCCGCCACGCGGTGAACCGACGGTCACGCCGGCTCGCGCCGGTCGGCGAATCCGCCTGCCGCGCACACTGATCAGACCGCAACCGGGCTCCGGGTGCGCGCACCACGATCGATCGACGGAAGCTGACCACGGGTGTATCAGAACGCGAAAGGCACAGACATCGACGCAGCGGACCAGCCGGTGAGCGGATTGCGCGGTGGCATCGCGACCGGCGTCGGCTCCTGGCCGGGCACCGATGCCCGCGAGGCCGCCACCACCGTGCTCGGCGAACTGCCGGATCTGCCGCACCTGGTGGAACTTCCGGGACGCGGGCCCGGTGCGGACATGATCGGGCGGATGTCGCCGCTGCTGGTCGACATGCGCTTCGACACCACCACCCGCGGCTACCGTCTCGCGCCCCGGCCGGGGGGACTGTCCCGACGTGCCCGCGATCTGCTCCGCGGCGATCTCGATGCGCTCGAAGAAGCCTGGGAGACAGCGGGTTCGACCGGCTCCGGCCGCCCGATCAAGGTGCAGGTGGCCGGGCCGCTGACGCTCGCCGCGCAGGTCGAACTGTCCAACGGACACCTGGCGCTCACCGATCCCGGTGCGCTGCGCGATCTTTCGGAATCCCTCGCCGAGGGGCTGGTGGCCCACGTTGCCGAGATCCGCAGGCGGCTCGGCGCGGAAGTCCTTCTGCAACTGGATGAACCGTCCCTCACCGCCGTCCTCGAAGGCTCGCTGAGCGCTGTCAGCATGCTCGACAGCGTCCGCGCGCTGCCCGAACCCGAAGCCCTCACCATCCTGGACCGGGTCATCGCCACCCAGTCCGCCCCGGTCCTGGTGCACAGCTGCGCCGAATCGCCCGCGCTGCCCTTCCTCCGCAAAAGCACCGCCGCCGCAATCGGTTTCGACCTCGCCACCATCGCCACCCGCGACCTCGACAGCATCGGCGAACTCCTCGACGCCGGCAAACACGTCCTCCTCGGCCTGGTCCCGACCACCGCCCCCGCCACCCCGCCGACTTGGCGCGACATCGCCGAACCCGGCGTGCGCCTCGTCGATCGCCTCGGCTTTCCCCGCCGCACCCTGGCCACCCAAATCCTGGTAACCCCCGCCTGTGGCCTAGGCACTACCTCCCTCCCGTGGGCCCGCAAAGCCGTGTCCCTCGCCTCCGAGGTAGCCCGCGCCTACGCCGAAGACCCCGATTCCCTCACCTTCGACGAGCCCTCGGGCCGCGCCTGAGCTTCGCCTCCCGCCGGTCGCCCGACCAGCTCGGCCGACCGCGCGATCAGTGCGGCGACGTGCGGTAACACTGCCGGGAGATGTCGGTGGGCTCGGCTAATGTGCGTTGGGTGAGTGACAGCGGTGCGGTGAACAATGAGGCGGGCGCGGTGGCGGCGGCTACGGCGGAACAGCGCGTCGAGTGGCAGCGGCTGGCGGACGAGGTGCGCGAGCATCAGTTCCGGTACTACGTGCGGGACGCACCGATCATCACCGACGGTGAGTTCGACGCGTTGCTGCGGCGGTTGCAGGCGCTGGAGGAGGCGCATCCCGATCTGCTCACGCCGGATTCGCCGACGCAGCTGGTCGGCGGCGGGTTCGCGACCGACTTCACCGCGGTCGACCATCTCGAGCGGATGCTGTCGCTGGACAACGTGTTCGACTTCGACGAGCTGCGCACCTGGGCGAGCCGGGTCGAGGTCGAGACCGGGTCCGACCTGCATTATCTGTGCGAGGTGAAGATCGACGGGGTCGCGCTGAACCTGGTGTACGAGAACGGGCGGCTGGTGCGCGGGGCCACCCGCGGCGACGGGCGCACCGGTGAGGACGTCACGCTCAACGCGCGCACCATCGACGACATCCCGGGCGAGCTGACGCCGACCGACGAATTCCCCATTCCGACGCTGCTCGAGGTGCGCGGCGAGGCGTATATGCGGCTGGAAGATTTCGAGACGCTCAACGCCTCGATCGTGGCCGAAGGCAAACCGCCGTACGCCAATCCGCGCAACACCGCGGCGGGCTCGCTGCGGCAGAAGGATCCGTCGGTCACCGCGCGCCGCCGGCTGCGGATGATCTGCCACGGATTCGGCCGGATCGAGGGGTACTCGCCGGCCTCGCAGCACGAGGCGTACCGCGCGCTCGCCGCCTGGGGTCTGCCGGTGTCCGAGCACACCAAGCTGGTGCGGGGCATCGACGCCGTTATCGAGCGCGTCGAGTACTGGGGTGTGCATCGCCACGACATCGAGCACGAGATCGACGGCCAGGTGATCAAGGTCGACGAGATGGCCTTGCAGCGTCGCCTCGGCTCCACCTCGCGGGCCCCGCGCTGGGCGATCGCCTACAAGTACCCGCCGGAGGAGGCGACCACCAAGCTGCTGAACATCGAGGTGAACGTCGGCCGCACCGGCCGGGTCACTCCGTTCGCGGTGATGGAACCGGTCACCATCGCCGGTTCGACGGTCTCGATGGCGACCCTGCACAACGCCTCCGAGGTCAAGCGCAAGGGCGTGCTGATCGGCGACACGGTCACCATCCGCAAGGCGGGCGACGTGATCCCGGAGGTGCTCGGCCCGGTGGTCGACGCCCGCACCGGCGAAGAGCGCGAATTCGTGATGCCGACGCACTGCCCGGAATGCGGCACCGAATTGGCGCCGCAGAAGGAGGGCGACGCCGACATCCGCTGCCCCAACCAGCAGTTCTGCCCGGCCCAGCTGCGGGAGCGGGTGTTCCACGTGGCCGGTCGCGGCGCGTTCGACATCGAATCGCTCGGCTACGAGGCCGCCAACGACCTGCTGAAGTCGAACGCGATCACCGACGAGGGCGACCTGTTCGACCTCGACGAGGCGACCCTGCTGACCACCACGCTGTTCGTCAACAAGGACGGCGAGCTGTCCGCCAACGGCAAGCGGCTGCTGGAGAACCTGGACACGGCCAAGAACAGGCCGCTGTGGCGGGTGCTGGTCGCGCTGTCCATCCGGCACGTCGGCCCCACCGCGGCCCGCGTGCTCGCCCGCGAATTCGGCAGCCTCGACCGGATCCAGAACGCCTCGGTCGAGGAACTCGCCGCGGCCGACGGCGTCGGCCCCACCATCGCGGCCGCGGTCGCGGAATGGTTCACCGTCAACTGGCATCACGAGATCGTGGACAAGTGGCGCGATGCCGGCGTGCGGATGGCCGACGAACGCGACGAGTCCATCGAGCGCACCCTCGAGGGCCTGTCCATCGTGGTGACCGGCTCGCTGGACGGATTCTCCCGCGACGGCGCCAAGGAGGCGATCCTGATCCGCGGCGGCAAGGCCGCGGGCTCGGTGTCGAAGAAGACGGCGTTCGTGGTGATCGGTGACTCGCCGGGCACGAAGGCCGCGAAGGCGGAGGAACTCGGCGTGCCGATCCTGGACGAAGACGGATTCCGGTTGCTGCTGGAATCCGGGCCGGAGGCGGTGACGCCCGCGACGGCGAGCGAGGATGCCGCGGCGGAAGAGTAAGCGAGCAGGCGGTATTCGCCCGTCGGCGAACAGTGCTTGACCTGAACTTCACTTCAGGTATGAGGATGGGCCGGTAGGCAACTACCAGGAGGTTCTCATGGCTCGTCCCACCGCACTGATCACCGGTGCGTCCGCCGGATTCGGGCTGGCGCTCAGTCGCGCACTCGTCCAACGCGGTTGGCGAGTGATCGGCACCGGCCGCCGCGCCGATCGGCTGGCGCGGGTGGCCGAGGAACTCGGCACCGCGTTCCTCGCGATCCCCGGCGACGTGACCGATCCGGCGCACCGCGCGCTGCTGGCCGAAACGGCAAGCAGCGCGGGGGAACTCGCGCTGGTCGTGAACAACGCGAGCCGGCTCGGCCCGAGCCCGCTCGTCCGCCTCGCCGACTATCCGCTCGACGAACTCGAACGGGTCTACCGGACGAACGTCCTCGCCCCGCTTGCGGTCTTGCAGTTCGCCCTGCCGCTGCTGGCGCCGGGCGGCAGCGTGGTGAACATCAGCTCCGACGCCGCGATCGAGCCGTATCCCGAATGGGGCGGCTACGGTTCGTCCAAGGCCGCGCTCGATCAGCTCACCGCGATCCTCGGCGCCGAGCATCCGGACCGGTCGATCTACGCCTTCGATCCCGGCGACATGCGCACCGAGATGCACCAGGCCGCGTTCCCCGGCGACGACATCTCCGACCGGCCCGAACCGGACACCGTCGTGCCCGCGCTGCTGCGGTTGCTCCAGGAGAAACCCAAGAACGCGCGCTATGCCGCAGCCGATTTCGCGGTGGGACACGTCGCATGACGGTCACGCTGGCGCAGCGCTCCTTCGTCCTGCCGCCCGAACGCAATGCCGTCGCCCCACCGGAGGCGCGCGGCTTGGCCCGGGACGAGGTCCGGTTGCTCGTCGCCGGAGATCACCTCACCCATGCGCGGTTCCGTGAACTTCCGGGGCAGCTGAGGCCGGGTGACCTTGTGGTGGTTAACAATTCGGCGACCCTCGCCGCCGCGGTCGACGGCAGGCTGGCCGGCACGCCGATCGCGCTGCACTTCGCGACGTGGCTGGACGACGGCGGCTGGGTGGTGGAGGTCCGTACGACCTCACGCACTCCCTATCCCGCGGAACAGCTTTCGGCCGGAATGGTCATCCAGCTGCCGGAAGGTGCACGTGCCACGCTCCGCGCGCCCTGGCTGACCGGAGCCCGTCGGCTGTGGATAGTCGACGTCACCGCCGACCCACGGTGCCTGCTGGACGTTTACGGCTACCCGATCACCTATTCGTATGTGCCGCAACGCTGGTCCGCGTCCTACTACTCGACGGTCTTCGGCCGCATCCCCGGCAGCGCGGAAATGCCCAGCGCGGCAAGGCCGTTCACCGAACGCCTGGTCCTGGATCTGATCGCCGCCGGCGTCGGGATCGCGCCGATCACCCTGCACACCGGCGTCTCCTCACCGGAGGCGGGCGAACCGCCGAGCCCGGAACGCTTCACGGTCTCGGAGTCGACCGCCCGCACAGTGAACGACGCGAAGGCGGCGGGCGGACGCGTCATCGCCGTCGGCACCACGGTCACCCGCGCACTGGAAACCGCCGCCGACGAGTCGGGGCGCGTTCATGCCGCGGACGGTTGGACCGAGCTGGTGCTCGGCGCCGAACGCCCGGCACACGTGGTCGACGGGCTGATCACCGGCTGGCACGCACCCGGTGCTTCTCATCTGGATCTGCTGGTCGCCGTGGCCGGCGAGGCCACCGTCCACGAGGCATACTCGGCCGCGCTGGACACCGGGTATCTCTGGCACGAGTTCGGCGACAGCGCATTGTTGCTGCGCGGGCGGTGAGCCGAGTAGGTCAGTTGGGGGTGACGGACACGGTGGCGCTCTGCTGCCCCGAGATGTCGAACCGCCCGCAGCTCCCGTTGCTCAGCTCGTGCCGGGTCGTGACGATCTGCTTCTTGTAGTTCAGGTAGCCGGCCTCGGCGACCACGTCGGCCCCGGTCATCGAGCACACCTTCGAGATCGTCTCGGCGCTGTAGGTCGCGGTCCCCGTCTGACAGCGGGGCTCGGCGTTGGAGAAGAAGATGCGCGCGGAGCCGTCGGCGCAGGTCTCGGCGGCGGCATGCGGTGCGACCGCGATGACCGACCCCAGGGCGATGGCCCCGGCGATGGAGCTTCGGATTACCAGACGACGAACCGTCATATCGTTACCCATCAGTTTCGAACGTTTGTAGCGAGAACGGCACACGAACAAGTCGTGGCGTCCAGCATGCTAACCCGTAACCAGCGTCTTTGTCGGACGATCTACCCGCACCACTCGTGCGCACTCGCGCTATGCATATCGGCTATCAATCCTCTTCGGGCCGGTCGGCGCGGCATTCGGCACGCCCTGCTGTCGCGGCGTGGCGGCCGGGACGAAAGGATGACGGGATGCTGCGCAGTTTTCAGGTGACGAATCACAGATCGCTGGCCGAGGAGCAGGAACTACGGCTGACCAAGGGCGGGGGACCGGTGGCGGTGCCGGTGACCGCGATCCACGGTTCGGCCGCGGCGGGCAAGACGAACCTGATCGATGCGCTCGCGCAGATGCGCGACGCGGTGCTGCATTCGGTGACCGGCTGGGATCCCTACGCCGGACCGGCCCGATCGCCACACCTCGGATTCCCGGACCGCCCTTCGGAATTCGTGGCCGGCTTCGTCGCCGAGGGCGTGCCCTACACCTACGGCTTCCGGCTCGACAACGCCGATGTGACCGCCGAGTGGCTCTACACCCAGCCTCGCTCGCGCAAGCGAATCGTGTTCGAGCGCAACGGCGAACAGATCAAGATCGGTCCGATGTTCGAGGCCGCGCGCTACGGGATCGCCGCGCTGGTGCCGCTGGTGCGCCCGAATGCGTTGCTGCTCAGCCTCGCCGGGCAGATGTACGCCGATGCGCTGGTGCCCGCCTACCGCTGGTTCGAGTCGAGGCTGGAGGTGCAGCTCGGTCCCGCCGATCCGGCCGCCATCGCGCACCGACTGGGCGGTCACATCTCCCGCTCGCCGGAGAACGCCGCGCGCCTGCTCATGCTGCTGCGCACTGCCGAACTCGGCATCACCGATCTGCTCATCGCCGAGAACGACCCGATGTACGCGGACTACCTGCGCGACCTGGACGCCGACATCGCCGCGCTGGGCAAGCAGATCGAACTGTGCGCCACCTCGCCCGACTTCGCCGACCGGATGTTGCAGGAGAACGGCTTCACCCCCGTGTTGCTCGAGCGCGAGCTGACCAACCTGAAGGCCGCCAGGGACGCCCTGTACACGCGGATGGTGGCCCGGCGCGGCGTCGGTCTGGGCTTGGTGCACGACGGCATCGCCAACCCGTTCGACATCGGCGACGAATCCACCGCGACCCAGTCGCTGCTGCGGGTGCTGCCGACCATGCTGGACGCGCTCGACTCCGGCCGCGTCCTGGCCATCGACGACATCGGCGCGCACCTGCCCGCCGAGGAGACCGATCGCCTGATCCAGCTGTTCCAGAACCCGGAAACCAATGCCCAAGGCGCCCAACTGATCTACACCACGAACAACCGCGCGCTGATCGATCGGGGCAACGGCCGCTCCTCGCGCACCCGCAGCGCGGTCTGGCAGGTTCGCCGCACCGAACACGGCACGAGCGAGCTCGCCACGGTGTAGCTGCGCGTTCGGCCCGGCCGGGCGCAATAGCATGGGGCCATGCTGGAGTTCGGAATGCTGCTGATCATGATCCTCGCCGTGGCCGGGGTGGTCGCGGTCTATCTGCGCGGCCGCGGCACCTTCCGCTCCGCGCCGGGCGAGACCGGCACGCTCTACGTCACCGGCGTGAGCCCGCGACCGGACGACGCGCTGGGCGAGCAGTTCGTGACCATCACCGGCAACGTGACCGGCCCGACCGTGCAGGGCGCGGTCGTCTACGGCCGCTTCGCCTGGGACGTCGACGCGTGGCCGTCGATCGGCGATCTGATCACCATCGCCTACCCGCCGGGCAAGCCGGAACGCTGGCAGATCGTGCATCCCGGCGCGCGCCCCGGTCTCGGCTCCTGACGAAGGCATGTGTGACGTAGACCGTTCTACGTCGAATGGCACGATGCCTGGTATGGATGCGAACGCTGGTGTCGGTGGCGAGAACGTGGGATTGATCATTCGGACGGCCGAGCCGGCCGAGTACCCGGCGGTCGCCGAGCTCACCGTGGAGGTCTACGTCGGCGAGGGCTTCGTCCGCGCGGACACCCCGTACGCGGCCGAACTCGCGGACACCGAACACCGCGGCGCGTCCGCGCAACTCCTGGTGGCCACGCACGCCGATCGAATTGTCGGATCGCTCACCGTCGCCCGCCCCGGCACGCCGTACGCGGAGATCGCGCTCCCCGGCGAACTGGAGTTCCGCATGCTCGCCGTCTCGAAGACCGCGCGCGGACTCGGCGCGGGAACTGCGTTGGTACGCACCGTGATCGACATCGCCAAGGCCGAAGGCTTCGGCGCGGTGGCGCTGACGACGATGCCCGCGATGACCGACGCCCGCCGCATCTACGACCGCTTCGGGTTCGTCCCGGCTCCGGAGCGTGACTGGCACACTCCCGCAGGCGAACTCCTCACCGTGCTGCGCCTGGATCTCCAGGCGTAGTGGGTTATCCCAGTACGGTGGCGACGATTCCGGCGAGGTAGCCGAGGCGGGCGACTTCCGACGGGCGGAAGTCGGGGCCGCCGGGGCGGCCGAGCAGCAGCACCTTGCCGGTGTTGCCGAGGGGCGCGGCGGCGAGCTTGGTGTCCATGTCGCGCCAGATCTCCGGCACCCATTCGGATTCGGGATCGAGGATCGCGGGCTTCTCCAGCGGCATCCACGGCGCCGAACCCGCTTGTGTCTCCGGCGCACTCGGGCTGCCGACCACCCGGTAGGCGCCCTGCGGGCCCATGTCGATGATGGTGCTCCAGCCGACGCGCAGCACCCGCGGCACGCCGTCGACGAGCACCTGTAATCGGTCGTCCTTCGCGCTGGCGACCTGGTCGATCAGTTCGAGTTCGCGATGGGTGTCCAGCACGCCGGAGTACGGGCGGATGGAGTCGACGCGCACATCGCCGATCGATTCGGCGGCGGTGATCAGCGTGTCGGGCAGCGCGCCCTGCGGCACCTCGACGACGAGGTCGTCGACGGCGAAGCCGGCGCCGCGTTCCACCACGTCCAACGAGAGGATGTCGGCGCCGACGGAGCCGAGGGCGAGCGCGAGAGCACCGAGGCTTCCCGGTCGATCCGGAAGTTGCACGCGGAGCAGATACGACACGTGCGTTCCTTTCCTAGGGCGGCCGAGGCTCTCAACGGATACCCGGGTCACGCAATACTTACACCCCCGCGCCCCAGTAATCGACTCGAAGTACGGCCAGTGATGTACGCCACGCGGCGATTTCGGGACAGTACGGCGTGTCGAGCTAGTTGGGAAACCGTGTCGTCGAACCGGATCTATCCGAATCGGCGTCGTGCGCGGCACGCTCAGCCTACCGCCGGGCTCCGACACGAGCGGCGGGTGTCGCGCGGTTGTGGCTGGGCTGCGCCCGATATGCGATGTTCGACCGAATCGGCGGTATTCCTTTGTGTCCCTACGGCACGATCACACTGAGCAGCGCGGGAGCGGCGGGTGTCGCCCTGCGGCGGACCGGCCGCGCGCGCCCGATCGGAAATCGGATCACCGGGATCGCATTTGCGCCCGGGGGCGAGATCCCGCTGGGCCGAGGCACGGGCGGTCGGTGTTGCGCGGTGGCCGATGGCTAGGCTGTACCGGTTGGATATGTCGTATCCCATCGGATGCCTCGTATCCCATTGCGTCCCTATGACGCGATCCCGACTGTTGAAACCGAAGCCGAAAGGGGTCCCGCGGTGCCCGCCATCTCCCGTGACGAGGTAGCACACCTCGCCCGGCTGTCCCGGCTCGCGCTGTCCGAAGCCGAACTGGATCAGTTCGCCGGTCAGCTGGATTCGATCCTGAGCCACGTGCGGACCATTTCCGAGGTCGCCGCCGCCGATGTCCCGGCCACCGCGTCGCCGAATCCGACGACGAACGTGACCCGGCCCGACGTGGTCGTGCCCTGCCTGACCCCGGAGCAGGCGCTGTCCGGCGCCCCGGCGGCCGAGGAGCAGAAGTTCGTGGTTCCGCAGATCCTGGGAGAGTCCCAATGACCGACCTGACTTCGCTGTCGGCAGCCGAACTGGCCGGCAAGATCCACGGCGGCGAGGTGTCCTCGGTGGAGGTCACCCGCGCGCATCTGGATCGGATCGCCGAGGTCGACGGCGAGTACCACGCGTTCCTGCACGTGTCGGGGGAGCAGGCGCTCGAGGCCGCGGCCGCGGTGGATGCCGCGCTCGGCTCCGGCGCCGCGCCCGCGTCGGCGCTGGCCGGAGTTCCGTTGGCGCTCAAGGACGTTTTCACCACCACGGACATGCCGACCACCTGTGGTTCGAAGATCCTCGAGGGCTGGGTCTCGCCCTACGACGCGACGCTGACCACCCGGTTGCGCGCGGCGGGCATCCCGATCCTGGGCAAGACCAACATGGACGAGTTCGCCATGGGTTCGTCCACCGAGAACTCGGCCTACGGCCCGACCCGCAACCCGTGGGACACCACCCGCATCCCGGGCGGTTCCGGCGGCGGTTCGGCGGCCGCGCTCGCCTCGAACCAGGCGCCGCTGGCCATCGGCACCGACACCGGCGGCTCCATCCGTCAGCCCGCCGCGGTGACCGCGACGGTCGGCACCAAGCCGACCTACGGCACGGTCTCGCGCTACGGCCTGGTCGCCTGCGCGTCCTCGCTGGATCAGGGCGGCCCCTGCGGGCGGACGGTGCTGGACACCGCGCTGCTGCACGAGGTGATCGCCGGGTACGACCCGCGCGACTCCACCTCGCGCAACGTGCCGGTGCCGCCGGTCGTCGCCGCGGCCCGCGAGGGCGCCAAGGGCGACCTGAGCGGCGTGAAAGTCGGTGTGGTGAAGGAACTTCACTCCGACAGCTACCAGCCGGGCGTGCTCGAATCCTTCGATGCCGCGGTCGCGGTGCTGAAGGAACTCGGCGCCGAGGTGATCGAAGTGTCTTGTCCGCACTTCGAATACGCGCTGGCCTCGTACTACTTGATCCTGCCCAGCGAGGTGTCGTCGAACCTGGCCCGGTTCGACGCGATGCGCTACGGCATGCGGATCGACGACGACGGGCAGCACAGCGCCGAGCAGGTCATGGCGGCCACCCGCGCCGCCGGATTCGGCCCGGAAGTCAAGCGCCGCATCATGATCGGCACCTACGCGCTGTCCGCCGGTTACTACGACGCGTACTACGGCCAGGCGCTGAAGGTCCGCACGCTCATCGCGCGCGACTTCGACAAGGCCTACGAGCAGGTCGACGTGCTGGTCTCGCCGACCAGCCCGTTCACCCCGTGGAAGCTGGGCGAGAAGGTCGACGACCCGCTGGCCATGTACCTGTCCGACCTCTGCACCCTGCCCACCAACCTGGCCGGTCACCCGGCGATGTCGGTCCCGTCCGGGCTGAGTAAGGACGACGGCATGCCGGTCGGCTTCCAGATCATGGCCCCGGCCCTCGCCGACGACCGCCTGTACCGCGTCGGCGCGGCCTACGAAGCCGCCCGCGGCGCTATCTCCTGACAGATAGACGAACTCCGCACCCCCGCTTGGACTTCGCACACCGGTCAGCCAACTGACTCGTGTGTGAGTCCAAACGGGGGTGTGCGAAGCCTCGGGGGTGACCCACCATCACGCGGTTGAGCCGCGCCTCGGGTGGAGCCGCGCCCAGAAGCTGAGCCGAACCGCTCATGGAACCGATCGGCGAGACAGTGCAACTTCGCAGACCACCTCGAGACCTCGCACAGCCCTTCACCTGTTGAGGGCTGTGTGAAAGGCGATGTAGGTCTGCGAAAGCGGTTTTCGAAACTGCCGGGCCTCCTGAAACTTCAGGCAGGCCAGGTGAATTCGGGGTCGGCCGCATAGTCCAGCCGGCGCTGGTCCAATGCCATCGAGACCATCTGATGCGCACCGGGCCCGATGATCTTGCGCACCGGCGGATTCGGCTCGTTCACCAGTGCGATGAGCCCGGCCGCGCCGACCTCGGGAGCGGCCTCCTTCCATTCGGATTCGTAGTCCGTCGCCGACGGCGGCGCGCTCGGGTCCGGGTAGTCCGGCATACCGAGGATTCCGGTGCGCACCTGCTCGTAGGCGGGTAGGCCTGCGCCGAATTTCATGCTGGTCTTCGCCCAGTCGGTGTCGAAGCCGCCCATCTGCGCGAGGGTGACCGCGATGCCGAACGGGCGCAGTTCGTCGGCGAGCGAGGTGCTGAAGCCCTCCAACGCCCACTTGCTCGCGTTGTACAGGCCGAACAGTGGGAGGCTGCCGACCGCGCCGACGGTCGAGATCTGCACGATGTGGCCGGAGCCCTGTGCGCGCAGGTGTGGCGCGGCCGCCTGGGAAACCCACAGGGCGCCATAAAAATTGGTGTCCATCTGGTCGCGGATCTGCGCTTCGGTGAGTTCCTCGATCGCGCCGACCAGGCCGTAGCCCGCGTTGTTCACGATCACATCGATGGTGCCGGTCAGTGCGAAAGCCTTGTCCACGGTGGCGATTACGCCGTCCCGGTCGCGAACGTCCAACGGCAGCACGGTGAGTCGTTCGTTGGTGAGGTCGGCCATGGTGTGCGGGTCGCGAGCGGTCGCGACGACCCGGTCACCCTCGGCGAGCGCGGCCAGCGTGAAGGCCCGGCCGAGTCCGCGGTTGGCGCCGGTGATGAACCAGGTTCTGGTCATGGGTGGATCCTTTCGTCGCGAGACGCTCCGTCTCGTTTCAAGAGAATGCCAAGCTGGTCGCCCTCTGTCAAGACGAGACGGTTCGTCTCGTTGGTGTTATTCTGGCCAGGTGCCCGACACCCCCAGCGCCCTGCGCCGCAGCGAACGCGCCCGCGCCGCGATCCTCGCCGCCACCGCCGAGCTGATCCGCGAACTGCCCTACGGAAAGCTGAGCGTCGAGGCGATCGCCGCCCGCGCAGGCGTCGGCAAGCAGACCATCTACCGCTGGTGGCCGTCCAAGGGCGCGGTCGTCTTCGACGCGATGCTCGAACTCGATTCCGGCCCAGACGGTCTCGCGCTGCCGGACACCGGCGATATCGCCGCCGACCTGCGCCCCCTGCTTCGCGGCTCGATCACGGCCCTCACCGACCCCGGCTTCGAATCGTTCCTCCGCGCGATCTACATCGAAATCCAGCAGGACCCCGAAATCGGCGCCGCCTACCGCGAGCGCCTCCTGCTCCCGCAACGCGCCGCCATCGCCGACCGCCTCAGTGCCGCAGTGCAATCCGGCGAACTCCGCCCCGACCTGGACCTCGAACTCGCCACCGACCTACTACTCGGCCCGATCCAAATGCGCTGGTCCCTCGGCCTCGGCGGCCTCACCGACGCCTACGCCGACGCGGCCCTCGACGCGGCCCTCGCTTACCTGCGCGCCTGACCTCGATCGGTCGGCCGAAGCCGACCGGGTCCGCCGACCCGGTCCTGAGGCGGGATGTCCAGCTCCTCGATACCGGCTCGGCCTCGCCTCTCTGTGCATGACCGGCGGCTGATCTCCGCCGTCGTCAGCCGGTTCAGGCGGTGCTGTCCTCGGCGGTCAGGCGGTGCTGTGGTCGGCGGTCGGACGGTGCTGTCGCCAGCGGTCAGGTGGTGCCGGTCGTTCCCGCTCGTGTCACGGTCAGCCGACGTGCAGTGACTCGGCCTGCTGCTTGACGCCCGCGGTCATGCCGGCGAAACCGCGCTGGAGGTGCTTGCCGAGCAGGGCAACCACTACGGGGCGCAGCCAGCCGTCGAGTTCGAAGTGGGATTCGTAGCGGGTGCGGTCGTCGCCGAGTGGGGTGAGGGTGTGTGAGCGCAGGCTGTGCAGGGTGCCGAGGGGGACCGGCTTCATCGAGTAGCTCAGTTCGTGGCCCGGTGTGTGCGAGCGGATGAATTCGCGTTGGCGGCGGGGGCGCGGGCCGAGGTTGACCACCATGTCGATCGGCTCGCCGGGGACCAGCGAGCTGCGGCATTCGCTCACGAAGGGGTTCCACTCGCCGTAGCGGGGGAAGTCGGTGATCACCTGCCAGACGAGGTCGGCGGGTGCGTCGATGTCCACGGTGGCGTCGATGACAAAGGCCATGCGCAATTAGAACATGTTCTATGTAGCGCCGCGCTCAGCACGTGCCCAGTGCGGTGCCCTGGTCGGTGCCGTAGCGGTGGCCGTGGCCCGCGGGGGCATTGAGGGCGGCGAGCAGATCGGCGGTCGTCTGCACGAAGCTGAGCACCGGAAGCCATTGCGGTAGTGGCGCGTCCAGGCGAGCGCCGGTCAGGTCGGGCGCCCGCCACAGCAGGGCGGGGGACCAGTGCACCACCGGGTCGGAGCTGTTGGCCAGCACGGTCGCGCCGGCGTGATGCACCTGACCGGCGGGCGGTCCGGCCCAGAGCGCGGCGCAGGTGCGGCGATCCTGATCCGCGTCGTCGGCGAAGACCGAACTGCCGCCGATCGCGCCGAGGCTCTGCCCGTAGAGGTAGAGCTTCGGCTTGTGCGCGAGGGTGCGGATCCGATTCTCGACGGCGGTGAACAGTGCGCGGGCGGCGTCGACCGCCTGGTCGCGGCCGAAGACGAAGGTCACCCAGCTCGGCGCGTAGGAGTACTGCACGCCGACGAGGGCGACGTCGCCGCCGAAGCGCTGGTCGAACCCGCGCACGGCATTGCTGTCGATCCACCCCGAACCCGTCGGCACCATCACCACGAGGTTCGACCGCTCGAAGGCGCCGGAGCGTTCCAGTTCCCGAACCGCCAGCGCGACTCGGGATTTCAGGTCCGGCGCCGAATCCACGCCGACATAGACCCGGGCCGGTCCCGCACCGCTGACGAACTTGCGCCCCTCCGCGCCGAGCGAGGACCAGCTCACCGCCGACTGCGTGCTACCCGACACGGCCGTCGAGTCCGGTTGCACCAGAGCCGGATCCATCGTCGCATTGGCACCGGCGTAGGTCGCCTGCCGCCACCCGACCACCGCGGGCGCGGCGACCAGGTACAGAAATCCGGTCATCGCGACGACCAGTGAAACCCCACGCACCCAACCCAACTTGCGCAGCGCCCAGCTCACCCCGCGGGTGATCCCCACGACCACACCGACGATCAGCACCGCTTCGATCAGCCACCGCAGCCAGTAGTCGGCCCCGATCGGCGCCATGCTCATCGCCGCCCGCACCGTGTTCTGCCAATGCCCGGCCAGCGCGGCCGCTCCGACGATCAATGCCGACATCCCGCCCAGTAACGGCAGCCGAACCCGCGGCAGCCGCCGATTGATGTCGAAACCCCAGCGCCGCAACACTAATCGAACAATTCCCGCAACGCCCAGTGCGAGCGCCACCAGCAATCCGGTCAGAATCGCTTGCGCTCCTGGCGTCCGCGGCAGCAGTCCCGGCGACAAGGACGCCAGCGTGCCGACCCCGATGGCCAGCGTCGTCCCGATGCGTGGTCGCGAGAGACGCTGCACCGCAGTCGATGCCACGGTGCGGATCTGTCCCGGGCGAGCCTCGCGCTCCCGCAGTGGAGTTCGCGACCGCAGATCGTCGAACCCGAACGATGCGCCGGCCTCGATCCGTCTCGGCAGTGTGCTGGTCATCGCGCAACCCCCAGTACCCCAGTCGAATTCACCCGCACCGCGCCGATGACCGGCTGGACGCGCTTCTTGTTCCGAACCGTCAGCACCGCACCGAGACCGGCCAGCCCCGCACCGAGCACCCCGAGCAGCTTCCAGCTGGTCGTCGAATCCGCCTCGGCCACACCGAAGCCCGACTCGACGACCGGCGCCCCGTAGCCCTGCCGCCGCGAATTCAGATCGACGAACGTGCTCGCGATGGCGGCCATGGCATTGCACCGGGCCCGGGAGAACGGATCGACCCGGCTGTCGCACGACTCGTGCATGTGCCGGTCGAGGGTGCTGTCCAGCGCCTGCCGCGCCCACGGCCCGAGCGGCTCGCCGCGCTGCTCGGCGTAGCGCAGCAGGTCGTAGCCCAGGTCGTGCGCCTTGCACGCGGTCTCGAACTCGACCGGCAGCGTCACCGGTGACGAGCAGTCGCCCTGCGGATTCACCACCAGGCCGTCGAGCGTGCTCGGCCGGTAGCCGAACTGCGCGGCGAAGTCGTCCGGGATGGCGGCCAGCGAACCGGGGCCGCCCGAGGTCAGGTCGGTGACCGCCACGCCGGCGACAGCGCTCTCGACCGGCGCGGGCGCGCTCGCGGCCGCGGCGTGCGGCGCGGGCGCCAAGAAAACGGTGGCCGCCATGGTGGTCAGCGCCGCCGCGGTCAGCGCGGCGGCCCGACGCGTCCCGGAACCGGCTGCGGCGGAAGGAGAAAGGGAGGCGCCTGCGGCCTGTGCGGACCGCGCCGGTGCGGGTCCTGCGTTGGTCGGTGTGCTCATGATCTAGACGCTAGGAACCCGCCCCGCTCCCGGGCCTCACGCCGGGGACCGGTTTCGGTGGCCATGCCGCCGGGGGAGCCCGGTCACGGCCTCGCACCTGGGTACGGGGTAGGAAATCACCCAGGGGTATGACGTGGCAGCACGCTGGACTTTCTAGGGTCGTAGGTATGAAGCAGCGAAGCCGTGCCCTGAGAAAGCGGATGAACGGGCGGATGTGGTTCGACGCGTTGACGGTGGCGGTCGCGCTCATCTTCTTCGCGGTGGCCTGGCCGACGCTGCACCTCACCCACGCGGTGCCGGGCGCGGTGCAGCCGTTCATCGCCGCGCTCGCCGCGTTCCCGGTGCTGCTGGTGCGGATCAATCCGGCGCTCGGCTGGGCGATCTCGGCGGGCTCGGGCCTGCTCATCTCGCTGGCGATCGCGCATCAGCCGAACAACGACATGCCGATCCAGGTCGTGCACATCCTGTCGCTGTTCGTGCTGTTGCTCGCGGTGGCGGTCCGGGGGACGGTGCCGATCATCGGCGTCGCCTGGGTCGCGACCTCGCTGCTGCTCGGCACCACGATGGTGAGCGAGGGCGCGGGCTCGGTGTGGGGCTGGCCGATCGCGCTCGGCGCGGTGGTGCTGTTCGGCCTGCTCGTGCGCTGGCTGGTGCAGTCGCGCAAGCAGTTGGTGCAGCAGGAAGAGGTGACCGAGGTCGAGCGGGCCCGCCGGGCGATCCTGGAGGAGAAGGCCCGCATCGCCCGCGACCTGCACGACGTGGTGGCCCACCACATGTCGCTGGTGGTGGTGCAGGCGCAGACCGCGCCCTACCGGGTCGAGGGCGTAACCCCCGCCGCCCGTGCGGAATTCGAGTCCATCGGGGCCACCGCCCGGGAGGCGCTCAACGAGATCCGCGGCATGCTCGGCGTGCTGCGCAGCGACGGTCAAGCGCCCGAGCACGCGCCGCAGCCCAAGGCCGCCGACGTGCCGACCCTGTTCGAGGGCGCGCTGCGCGCCGGCGTGCGGATCGCGTGGACGATCGACGGCCAGCTGGAGACCGTGCCAGACGCCGCGGGCCTGGCGTTGTTCCGGATCACCCAGGAGTCGCTGTCGAATGCGTCACGGCACGCGCCGGAGGCCCCGGTCCAGGTGGACCTGCGGGTCGGGCCGATCGTGGAGCTCATCGTCCGCAACGGCGCCACCGCCACGGTCGCGCGGCCGGTCGGCAACGGCGGGCACGGCATCGCGGGCATGCAGGCCAGGGCACTGGCCGTCGGCGGCGATCTGACCGCCGGCCCGAGCGCCGACGGCGGCTTCGAGGTGCACGCGCGGATTCCGCTGAGCCAGTCGGTGACCCTCGACCCGGCGCTGCTGGGTCAAGCCGGTAACTGAGCCGTCTCGCTGATCGGGCGTATGCCCCCTTAGGGTAGGTCCGTGGCAATAACCGTGTTGATCGCCGATGACCAGGCGATGGTGCGGCAGGGCTTCGGCGCCCTGCTCGCCGCCCAGCCCGACATCAGCGTGGTGGGGGACGCGCCGGACGGCAAGGCCGCGGTGGCCGAGGCCAAGCGGCTGCGTCCGGACGTGGTCCTGATGGACGTCCGGATGCCGGAGATGAACGGACTCGACGCGGCCCGGCTCATCCTGGCCGCCGGGTTCGACCCGCCGGTGCGGGTGCTCATGCTCACCACGTTCGACATCGACGATTACGTCTACGAGGCGCTGAGCCTGGGCGCGAGCGGCTTCCTGCTCAAGGACGCGCCCGCCGAGGAACTGGTGCGCGCGGTCCGCGTGGTCGCCGACGGGCAGGCCCTGCTCGCCCCGACGGTCACCCGCCGGCTCATCGCCGACGTCACCCGCCGCCGCTCCGCCGCCCGGGCCAAGCCAGCGCCCGCGCTGGCCACCCTGACCCCACGCGAGCGCGAGGTGCTGGAGCTGATCGCGAAGGGCATGTCCAACACCGAGATCGCGGAATCGCTGTTCGTCGCCGAGCAGACCGTGAAAACGCATGTCTCCAAGGTCTTTTCGAAGCTGAACCTGCGCGACCGCGCGCAAGCGGTGGTGCTGGCCTACGAGTCCGGGCTGGTCACGCCGGGCTGAAACCCGGTCAGTGCGCGCAGGTTCCGCCGCGCAGCTCGCCCAGATGCCGGCCGAGCAGAATGGCCATCCGGGTCAGGATGGCGGTGGCGTCGTCGTAGGTGCCCGAATCGGCCTGCGCGGCAAGGGCGACGGCGACCATGCCGGATTGGGTCGGCACCACGCCGAACTGGCGGACGGTGTAGATGCCGGTGTCGTCGTCCGGTCCCCAGCCGCCCTTGAACGCGGAGCCCGCCAACGTGCCCAATCCCCAGGACTGGTCGGGCGTGATCTCCGACATCAGCTCGGTGACCTTGAAAGTCTGTGGCAGGCAAGGCAGCCGGGAGGCGAAGCGCACCTGGTTGGCCAGGGTCCATTCGGTCTGCCCGAACGCCGTGTAGTCCAGCTTGGTTCGCGGACCGGCCACGCCGGTGGTCGAGTCACCGCCCTCGTCGAGCACGTCCTGCACCGCCTGCGCGGCCTCCAGGCCGTCGCCGAGCGACTGCCAGAGTTCTTCGGCCGCATCGTTGTCCGACACCGTGATCGCGGCCTCGGCGACCTCGAAGATGCTGGTGTCCGAATCGTGCCGCAGCGCCGCGATGGCCAGCGGGACCTTGATCGTGGACCAGGCGATGCCGCTGGTCCAGTCGCCGAAGATGGTCATCCGGCCGCCGCCGACCGGCATGATCGCCAGGCCGACCTGACCGGCCAGGGTGGGTTGCAGCTGGGTGAAGTCGGCGGCCAGCGAGTCGGGGATGGACACCGACAGGCCGGGACGGAACGAGCCCGCGGTGTCGACGACGACCGCCGGGCGCTCGGTCTTGCTGTGTTCGCCGGGGAGCAGAGCACACGAGGTCAGGCCGAGCATTGCGACCAGGGCCGTGCCGCGCAGCACACCGCGCAACGCAGAACCTGTTCCCGTCGACTTCACCACGCGTCCTCCCCACCACCATTGTGCGTGTCATCGCTGTCAGTCGGCGGTGCAAAATTTAGCTCATCGGGTCGACCCGATCGGTAACCGGGCGTAAGGCCATTATGAACGCGCCGTACTTCGATGACGTGACCATGATGTCTCCTCCATAGTTTCACCGATTTTCCTCGAGAATTCGAAACCGCGTGGCCACGGGGTTACCGGCTATGCTCCAAGCTCTGTATGACGCGCTCGGACGTGACATCCGGGGGCCGCGGTTGACCTGAAGGGATTGTGTTGCTGACCAGCGGTGCGGTTTTCGCCGGATTCACCATCGAGAAGCTGCTCGGTCAGGGTGGCATGGGTTCGGTCTATCTGGCTCGACATCCCAGATTGCCACGGCAAACCGCACTGAAACTGCTCAACCGGGAGCTGTTCACCGATACCGAGGTGCGGGCCCGGTTCGAGCGAGAGGCCGATCTGGCCGCGCAACTCGATCACCCGAACATCGTCGCGGTCTACGACCGCGGCACCGAGGACGACCAGCTGTGGATCTCCATGCAGTACGTCGACGGAGTGGACGCGGCCACAGTGAACCCGCACAACCTGCCGCCGGAGCGGGCGGTGCAGATCATCGAAGGCGTCGCCGGGGCATTGGATTACGCGCACGGCATGGGCGTGCTGCACCGGGATGTGAAGCCCGCCAACATCATGCTGGCCCGGTCCAGCGGTGGGCACAAGGAGCGGGTGTTCCTCACCGACTTCGGCATCGCCCGCCTGCGTGAGGATTCCACGCACCTGACCCAGACCGGCATGTTCACCGCGACGCTGGCCTACGCCTCGCCGGAGCAGATGACCGGTGCGCACCTGGATCACCGGTCCGATCAGTACTCGCTGGCGTGCGCGCTGTACTGGCTGCTGACCGGGATCGCGCCGTTCGACGCGCCCGCCCCGGCCGACATCATCCGCGGGCACTTACAGTTGCCGCCGCCGTCGGCGGCGGCTCGTCGAGCGGGTCTGCCGCCCGCGATGGACGCGGTGATCTCGGTGGCGATGGCGAAGCGGCCGGATCAGCGGTTCGAGACCTGCCTCGAATTCGCCGCCGCCGCACGGCAAGCGCTCTCCGGTACCGCCCCTTCATTGCCCGCGCCGCCGCCCTATACCGCGCCGCCTGCTCCGACAGTGCTCGCGCAGCCGCCCAGCCAGACTCAGTATCCGGCGTCGCCGCCCTCGTACGCCACGTCGACTCCGACCTACGCGCCGCCGCAGTACGCGTCGAACCCGGTTGCCGGACAGCAGTTCCCGGCCTACTCGGCGCCGCCGCAGAATTCCGTTGCCGGACAGTCGTTCCCGCAGGGCAACGGTGGTTACCCGCCCAACTCCGGTGCCGTGCAGGCCTTCCCGCCCCCTCCGATGGGTTACGGCCCGGCGAATCCGGGTTATCCACCGCCCGCGCGCCGCTCGAACACCGGCCTGATCGTGGTGATCGTGCTCATTGTCGTGGTCGTGCTGGTGGTGGCCGGCGTGGTAATCGCGAATCTGAGCAAGTCGGATCCGTCATCCCCGCTCGACTTCGGCAAGACACCCGCGTCGGACACCCCCGCGGACCCGACGACCGTGGCCAAGGCCTTCCCGAAGATCCTGCCGCAGGGCGTGGACACCCAGTTCGGCATCGGCAGCGGCAAGGGGTATCACGACAAGACCTGCTTCCTGGACACCGCCAAGGCGGGCGACAAGATCTCCAGCGACGACGACGTGCCGGACTTCCCGAAGTGGGCGACCGGCTGGAACTGCTGGGGTGTGCCGATCAACGAACCCGACTTCATCATGGTCGCGTTCAAGACGCCCGACGACGCCAAGGCGGCGGTGCGCGATCTGCCGTCGAACACCAAGTCGACCGAACGCAACGGCGGCAAGTCCTACACCACCTACCGCTGGCAGAAGTCCGACGGCGGGTTCCCGGACGGGTTCGTGGTGGTGAGTTTCGAATCCGACCCGGCGCGGTCGAGCTACCTGTTCTTCGCCAAGGTGACGCTCACCGACAGCCAACCGGACTCCGGCTTCGGCATGACCCAGTCGAAGTTCAAGGGGTGGTTCGCCGACTTGCCGCTGTAGCCAACGCGATTCAGTCGACGGCCAGCGCCGCCACGATCGGCATCCGGGCCGCCCGCAACGCCGGTGGGATCGAGCCGAGCAAGGCGAGCGCGAGCGCGGCCGTGCCGTAGACCAGCAGCATCGGGCTCGGCCGGTAGACGATGTCGATGGTGAGCGCGTGCGCCATGGCGACGGTGGCCAGGTATTGCACGGCGATGCCGACGACGAGACCCAGTGCGGCGCCGACCAATCCGATCCCGGCCGCCTCGGCGAGCACCGAGCGCATCAGGAACGCGCGGTTGGTGCCCATGGCGCGCAGCACGCCGAGTTCGCGGCGGCGTTCGAGCACCGACAGCATCAACGTGTTCAACAGGGCGACCGTGGCCACCAGCACGACGATCCAGAGGATGGCGTTGCTCATCGCCGAGCCCTGCCGAATGCTGGAGGCGGCCGCGGTGACCGTGTTGGCTCCGGTGTCCACGTGGATATCCGGCGGGACCAGTTGCCGGATCGCCGCCTGTACCGCAGCACGATCCGCGCCGGGCGCGAAGTTGACGGTCACGACCGTTTCGCCCGGGCGCTCATACCAGTGGCGCAGCAGGTCGAGGTCCATCATGACCACCCCGGAGACCGCGGAGAAGTACGGAATCACTTGCAGCACAGTCACGGTGTGTTCGCCGGTCGGCGTCGGCAGGGTCAGTTGGGCGCCGACTCCGACACCCAGGGATTTCGCGACATCCCGCGAGATCGCCACGCCCGCACCGGCGGACAGTCGCTCGGCCGCCGCGTCGTCCAGCGTGCCCATCTGGGTCCGGCGCGCGTTCGGTGGAAAGCCTTGCAGCATCACGCGTCCGGAGCCGAGGGTGGCGAAGGCCATCTGTCCCGGGCTGACCTCGGCGACGCCGGGGACCGCGGCGATCTGCTCCGCCAGTCCGGCGGGCAGCAACGGTCCGGTGGGGAACTGCGCCATCGAGGCCGGGCTCACGTACAGATCGGTCTCGGCCAGATCTTCGAATGTGGCCGTGGCGGAATCGATCATGTTCTTCGACGCGCCGCTCATGGCGACCGTCGCCGCCACACCGATCAGCACCGTCATCGCGGTCGCCCACACCCGGCGGGGCGCCCGTTCCAGCGTGGTCGCGCCGAGCGCACCCGGCGCACCGAAGGCGCGCGCGGTCGCCGCGGCGGCCCGGACCAGCGGCCCGGTCGCAGCGAAACACAGCGTGATGGCCGCGACGAACGCGGTCGAAATGGCGCCGAGCGAATAGCGGCCCAGGTCCAGCTCGGCGATCATCACCGCCAGCCCGGCCAGCCCGAGCCCCGCCACGATCGCCGCCCACCGCAGCAGCGGACCGGTCGCGTCGGTGCGGCCGACGCCGACCGGCACCAGCGCCTCGATGGGTTCCACCTGGTACACCTGGCGCGCGGCCAACCCGGCCGCGATCACGCTCGCGAGCACACATGCGCCGATGGCGACCGGAATCGCGTAGCCGGGCACCAGGTATTCGGTGCGCGCCTCCACCGACGACATGATCGCGGCGGGCAGCTGGCCGATCGCCATGCGCCCCATGAAGATTCCGAGCACCGCGCCGACGCCGCCACCCAGCACGCCGAGCAACGCCGCCTCGGCGAGCAGATCGCGCACCATCGGCCCGCGCTTGCCGCCGATCGCGCGCAACAGCGACAGCATCGGCCTGCGCTGTGCGATCGCCATGCTCATCGCGTTGTAGATGAGGAACGCCGAAACGATCAGTGCGGCAGCCGAAGCCATCATGGTGGAGTACCGCACCAGCTGCACCGCGCCGCCCGCCTGCGCGGTGCGCAGGCTCGGCTCGGCGACCACCGCGCGCCCGCCGACGACCGCGGTGAGTTCGGTGCGCAACGCGTCCACCGAGGTGCCCGGCGTCGGGATGACCTGAATCGAATCCAGCCGCCCGACCCGCCCGGTCACCTTCTGCGCGAGCCCGAGCGGCGCCGCGACGAGATGGCCGTCGTTGAGCTGCTTCGACGTCGCCGGGTCGAGAACGCCTGCCACGGTGACGGTTCCGGAGCCGAGGGTGAACTGCTCGCCCTCCGCGTGTCCCATCCCGGTCCCGACCAGCACCCCGTTCGGCACCGCGATCAGCTTGCCGACCTGCGCGGTCATCGGCCCGGCCAGCTCACCGCCCAGCGCGCCGATGGTCTGATCCGCGCCGATCAGCAACGCCCGATCGGACCCGCTGCCGAGCTGCGCGCGCAGCATCGGCACCGCCTTGTCGACCCCCGGCGCGACCGCGATCCGTTGCAGCAGTTGCTGATCGAAACCCGCATCGGTGACCCCCGTGACCTCCAGCGCGGCCCGGCCGCCGAGGCTGTGTGTCAGCCGGTCCACCGATCCGGTGACCGAACCGGAGATGCTCAGCACCGCGACCAGCAGGCCCGCCGATACCCCCATCACCACCAGCGACATCAGGGTCCGCCCGCGGTGCCCGAGGAGTTCGCCGATATTGAACAGCCGCAACCGATCCCATGCGGCGGCGATCACGCGTTGACCGACCGCTCGGCCTGGTCGTTCGCGCCGATCCGCCCGTCGCGCAACGTGATCACCCGGTCGCAGTAGGCCACCGCGCCCATATCGTGGGTCACCATCACCACCGAATTGCCGGAACCGGCGATCTCGCCGAGCAATTCGAGGATGGACGCACCGGTCTTGGAATCCAGGTTCCCGGTCGGCTCGTCGGCCAGGATCAGCGGCGGATCCATGATCATCGCCCGGGCCACCGCGACCCGCTGCATCTGACCGCCGGACAACTCGGCGGGCCGATGCCCGGCCCGGTCGCTCAGCCCGACCAGGTCGAGCAGCTCCAGCGCGCGCGGTTTGGCCTTGCGTAACCCGGTGCCGTCCAGCAGTTTCGGGACGGCCACGTTCTCCCACGCGGACAGCGTGGGCAGCAGGTTGAAGAACTGGAAGATGAAACCGACCCGGTGCCGGCGGAACTCGGATTGACGCTCGTCGTCCAGTGCGCCGATCTCGTTCCCCTGGAACCGGATCGAGCCCGCGTCCGGGGTGTCCAGCGCGCCGAGCAGGTGCAGCAGCGTGCTCTTGCCGGAACCGGACGGCCCGATGATCGAGGTGAATTCGCCCGGCTCGATGCGCAGGCTGATCCCGTCGAGCGCGCGCACCGTCTGCCCGCCGACCCGATATTCCTTGGTGACCCCGGACAATTCGAGCATCGCCGGCTCCGGCATCGTTGCCCCACCCTCTGTTCGGTCGATCAGCAGTTCCGTGTCGCGCACTACCGCGCCATGACTTCCGGCGCATGGTGGCGGCGACGATACTGAGCGTCGAGCACGGCGCGCAGCACCGGCTGCTCGGCGGCCAGCTCGAGGTAGGCCTCGAGCGCCGACTGTCCCTGTGCTATCGCCTGATCCAGCTTCGCGTCGAGGTGGATGTTCCAGCGATAACGCAGCGCGAGCAGCAACCCGTCCGCGTCGCCGAACAACCGCTCCAGCTCCGGGATCCCGGTGAACAACCGGGGATCGGCCGGATCGACGGCGGCGCGGGCTAGGACGGCGTGCACGATTTCGGTGCGGGCATGCTGATCTTTCCAGGACATGAGCCTCGCCTTTCCGTGTGACGCTGTGTCTCACGTTACGGACGAGTGGGTCCGGTTGTCTTCGTGCCAGGGACCCGAATCCTTGTCCGCCCACGGTAGGAGAACCGACCCGCTCCAGGAACGATGTACGGGCCGCGACCGGGCGGTTAGCCTTAGCTCATGGGTGTGACCGGCGTCTCCGCCCCGGCGCGCGAGCCGAGGCCGATGACCCGTGCGTACCGCCGCATGGCAGAGGGGCTGCGGCGCACCGGCAGCCGGATCGCCGACTTCACCAGACAGCCGGTGGCCTCGTTCCTGCGCCGGGTCGAGGAACTGCCGTTCGACTATCCGCCGTCGGTCATCATCGTGGTCGACGTGGCGCTGATGCTGGTCGCGGTCGCGTCGGCGGTCCAGCGGCACAGCTACTTTCCGACCGCCCTTCCGATTCTGGCGGTACTGCTGACCTCCGCGTTCGGTCCCATGTACGCGTTCCTCGGGGTGGTGCCGCGACCCGCGACGCTCGGGCTGTTCGCGATGGCGGCCGAGGCGTTGTTCCTGGTTCAGCCGGTCTCGCCGGATCTCGCGCCGTTCGTGCTGGTCGCCGCGGCGGGTGAGGTGTCGGCGATCGCGGGGATGCGGGTCAGCGTGCCGACCACCGTGGCGATGATGGTCGAACTGGTGCTGTTCGACATGTACGGCAATCTGTCTCAAGGTCTGCCGTCCTATCTGGTCAGCATCGCGTTCGGGTGGATGGCCGGGGTGCTGCTGCAATATCAGCGCCGATTCCTCTATCAGGAACGCGGTTATCAGGACATTCGCGCGGCGCAGGCGGCCGACGAGGAGCGCCGCCGGATCGCCCGCGAGGTGCACGACGTGATCGCGCACTCGTTGAGCATCACGCTGCTGCATCTCACCGCGGCCCGGCACGCGTTGCAGACCGATCGCGAGGTCGACGAGGCGGTGGACTCGCTCACCGAGGCCGAGCAGCTGGGCAGGCAAGCCATGGCCGACATCCGGCGCACCGTCGGGTTGCTCGACGCGCGACCGTCGAAACACATGCCGGAACCGGGCGTGGACGACATCGAGAGCCTGGTCGGCGACTTCGCCAGGGCCGGGCTCGACGTGCGCTACCTCGGTGTCGAGGATCTGCGCGCGGTTTCGCCCGCGGTCGGGCTGGCGCTGTATCGGATCGGGCAGGAGTCGCTGGCCAATGTGGTCAAGCACGCGCCGGGTGCGACCGCGCTGGTTCAGGTCGCGGTGGATGCCACGGCGGCGATATTGACCGTGGACAACACGTTGCCCGCCGGCCTGCCGGCTCAGCGGGGCGCGGGAATGGGTGTGTCGGGGATGGTGCAGCGGGCCGAACTGCTCGGCGGGCGGATGATCGCCGGCCCGTACGACGACGGCTGGTCGGTCCGGGTGGCCATCCCGCTGGCGCCGGTGCGGGCCGGATTCGTGTGCGCGTCCTGGGCCGGTGTGCCGCACGGTGGTCCGTCGGCGATACGGGAGGCGCAATGAGACACCGCAGCGAGCCAGGAGCGGCGCTGTGACGGCGGCAGCGCCCTCGGGGGCCGAGGACGCGGTCACCGTGCTGGTGGTGGACGACCAGGAGCTGGTCCGCGGCGGACTGCGCCGCATCCTGCGCCGCCGCGACGGGTTCGTGGTCAGCGAATGCGCCGACGGTGACGAGGTGCTCGCCGCGGTGGCGGCCGAGCGCCCCGACGTGGTGCTGATGGATCTGCGGATGAAACGGGTCGGCGGCATCGACGCCACCCGCATCCTGCGCTCACGCGAGGGCGCGCCGCCGGTGCTGGTGCTGACCACCTTCGACGACGATCAGCTGCTCTCCGGCGCGCTGCGCGCGGGCGCGGCCGGCTTCATCCTCAAGGATTCGCCCGCCGAGGACCTGATCCGCGCGGTGCGGATGGTCGCGGGCGGCGGGGCCTGGCTCGACCCGTCGGTCACCGAACGCGTGCTGTCCGCCTACCGGACCGTCCGGCCGAGCCCGACCCGCACCACCGCGCGGCTGTCGGAGCTGACCGCGCGCGAGTACGAGGTGCTCGAATTGATCGGACGCGGCCGGGTGAACGCGGAGATCGCCCGCGAACTCGGTATTTCCGAAGTCACGGTGAAAAGCCATGTCGGACACATATTCGGCAAGCTCGAGCTGCGGGATCGGGCCGCCGCGATCGTCTTTGCGTTTGACCACGGGGTGGTGACACCCGGAGAATCCACTCTTTGACGGGCAGGCGTCGTAAGAGTTATGCGTGCACTCCTGGCCCGGGATGTGGAGGATTGACGGGGTGGAGGCACCTGGGCCGAGAACCGGTACACGGTTCGGGCCGTACGAATTGCGATCGCTGCTGGGCAAGGGGGGCATGGGCGAGGTCTATGAGGCCTATGACACGGTGAAGGACCGGGTGGTGGCGGTCAAGCTGCTGCACGAGGAACTCGCCGGCGACCCCGCCTATCAGGTCCGGTTCCGGCGCGAATCGCAAGCGGCCGCGCGGGTTGCCGAACCGCACATCGTCCCCATTCACGACTGGGGCGTCATCGACGGCGTGTTGTTCATCGACATGCAGCTGGTGCCCGGCGTCGACCTGCGCACGCTGCTGCGCAAAGAGGGACCGCTGAGTCCTGAACGCGCGGTCGGCATCATCGAGCAGATCGCCGGCGCGCTGGACGCCGCGCACGCGGGCGGCCTGGTGCATCGCGACGTGAAACCGGCGAACATCCTGGTCACGGCTGCGGACTACGCCTACCTCGCCGATTTCGGCATCGCGCACACCGAGGGCGACAGCGCCGTCACGGTGGTCGGCATGGCCGTCGGCTCCTACATCTACATGGCGCCGGAACGTTTCGACGTCGCCCAGGTCACCGGCCGGGCGGACATCTACTCGCTGTCCTGCGTGCTGCACGAGTGCCTGACCGGCGCGTCGCCGTTCCCGGCGGCCAGCATGAATGTGCTGATCCGGTCGCATCTTTCCGAGACACCGCCACGGCCCAGCTCCCAGCAGGCGGGGATCCCGGCCGGGCTGGACGCGGTGATCAGCCGGGGCATGGCCAAGGATCCGGCCGATCGATGGCCGACCGCCGCCGCGATGGCGTTGGCCGCGCGGGCCGCGTTGTCGAGTGAGCCGTCGACCGGTACGGCCGAGATACCCGCGACCGACGTTCCCGCGGACGCACCTGCGGCCAACGTGCCGCCGCCGACCGGACCGATGCTGGTGGTTCGTGCGCCGGGGGCGGTGCCGCCGGAGTCGACGGGCGAGATCTCCGCGGTGATCCTGCCCGGCGCGCCGACCATGGTGCGGCCGACCGAGATCCAGTTCACCACCTTGTCGGGGCCGCAAGAGCCCGCGCCGCCGTTCGGGCCGCCCGCGCGGTGGACACCCGAGCAGGGGCTGCCGCCGGTGCGGCCGTTCCCGGACGCGCATCTGTACTCGGAACAGTCCGGCGGGCAGGCGTATCCGGAGCAATCCGGTGAGCAGCCGTTCCCGGATCGGCCGGTCGGCCAGCCTTATCCGGATCCGGTCCAGGGACAGCCGTTCTCGGATCAGCGCGGCGGTCAGCCGTATCCGGACCAGCCCGGCGAGCGGTATCCCGATCAGCCCGGCGGGCCGCGGTATCCGGAGGTGGACAAACCGTTCTCGGCGCAGTCCGGCCCGCCATACCCGGATCCGCGCGGGGGACGACCGTACTCGGACGAGCCTGGCGGCCAGCGGTACTCGGATCGGCCGGATGGACCGTACCCGGATGCGCGTGGCGGGCAGCCGCATTCGGATCAGCCGGGCGGACCGTACCCGGATCCGCGCGGCGGACAGCCGTATTCGGCGGAACCCGAACCGCCGTATCCGGGAAGCCCCGGGGAGCAGGCATATTCGGACCAGCCCACGGCGTATATCGAACACCCTGGCGCGCAGGCCTATTCGCAGAGTGAGCCGTATGCGGGCGGGCAAGCGTACTCGGATCCCCAGCAATACGAGACGACGCGATTCTCGGACCAGCCGGGTTTCCCGCCGCCCGCCGACGACTATCCGCCCGATCACTCGGCCACGCAGGCTTATTCGGCTCCGGGCGGCTACAACGCCCCGGAGGCGTATTCCGAGCCTGACGAGTATTACGGCGCCGGTGGCTATTCCGCCCACGGCAGCCACTCGCGCCCCGACTATCCGCCGCAGAGCAACTACGCCGCGCAGAGCGAGTACGCGGAGCCGGGCTACGCGGACGACTACGACGACTATGGGCCGGAAGAGGATCCGTACGCCTCGTCCGGCAAGCGCCGCTCCGTCGTGCTGCCGATCCTGATCGGCGTGGTGGTGATCGTGGTGATCGCCGTCGTCGGCGCGATCGGCTGGCAGGTGTTCACCTCCCGCAACGTCGCGCAACCGACCGACCAGCAAGCCGGTGCGCCGGTACCCACCGCGAGCGCGCAGGCCCCCGCGCCGGGCAGTTCGTCCGCCCCGCCGGTCGCGACCACCCCGGCCAAGCCGACCACGGTCACCCTGCCCGCCGGCGCCAAGCCGTGCAGTCAGGGCAGCTCGGCCGCGGGCTCGTTCACCAAGTCCGCCACCGGATCCGCCGCGACGACCTGTGCGTTCGCCGAGGAAGTCCGGCGCGTGTACGCCGAATCGAATACCGCGAGCACGGCGTCGCGGGAGGCGTCCCGCTCGGTCGTGGCGACCAGTCCGGTCACCGGCCGGACCTACACGATGAATTGCCTCAGCGAAGGCCAGCTCGTCACGTGCAGTGGCGGCGAAAATGCGGTGGTGTATGTATATTGATCGACCCCGGGTGGCTCGTGTGCGAAAAGCATTGGGCTGCGCGGTATTAGCCGTATTCCTGGTGGCCGGATGTGGATCCGGTGGCGATGGTTCGGACGCGGATGAGACGAGCATTACCGCCGCCGCGTCGCACGCGGACCAAAAGGGTTTGTCCATAACGGTTCCCGGCACCCTCGCCGCCGGCGTGGCCGAGCTACAGGCGAGTACCCGCGGACATCTCGGCCTGGCGATCATGCCGGTCGGCGGCGATCAGGTGGTCAGCTTCGGCGACTGGACCACCGGCCCCGCCTGGTCGACCATGAAGGTGCCGTTGACGATTGCCGCGCTGCGCCTCACCGGCGGCAGTCCGAGCTATGCCGCGTCGGCCGCGATCACCGCGTCGGACAACGCCGCCGCCGACACGCTGTGGCAATCGCTGGGCTCCAATCAGGAAGCGGCGCAGGCGGTCCAGTCGGTGCTGCGGGAGGGCGGCGACGCCAAGACCACCGTGCCCGCCACCCGGTCCAGGCCGGAGAACTCGGCCTTCGGCCAGGCGGATTGGTCCCTCGCCGACCAGGTTCGGTTCGCCTCCCGGCTGCCCTGCATGCCGCAGTCCGCGCCGGTGATCAATCTGATGGAACAGATCCAGGCGGCGCAACGCTGGGGTCTCGGCGCGTTCAACGGCGCCGAGTTCAAGGGCGGCTGGGGTCCGGACGCCTCGGGCGCGTATCTGGTCCGGCAGTTCGGGCTGATCTCGACGCCCACCGGACAGCTCGCCGTCGCGTTCGCCGCGCAGCCGGATTCCGGCGCGTTCTCCGACGGGATGACCATGCTGGACAAGCTCTCCACGGTTATTTCCCAGCACCTGAACGAGCTGGCCGGCGGCCGCTGCGCCGCCTGATCCGCCGAACTTGACCGGGTAACGGGGACCCCTGAGAATCCCGACGTACGGATGTAGGCCGCAGGGCCGACGGTGCGCCGGGTCGCGCACGTGAGTGGAGGTGACGGGGTGGACGGACCGCGGACGAGGATCGGGACTCGATTCGGTCCTTACGAGCTGCGCTCGCTGCTGGGTCGCGGTGGCATGGGCGAGGTCTACGAGGCCTACGACACGGTGAAGGACCGGGTCGTCGCGGTCAAACTGCTGCCGACCGCGCTCGCCAAAGACCCGATGTACCAGCAGCGATTCCGCCGCGAGTCGCAGGCGGCCGCGCGGGTCGGCGAACCGCACGTCATCCCGATCCACGACTGGGGCGAGATCGACGGCGTGCTCTACATCGACATGCGCCTGGTCCGCGGCCACGATCTGCGCTCGGTGCTGCGCGGCGAGGGACCGCTGACCCCGGCCCGCGCGATCGGCATCATCGAGCAGATCGGCGCCGCGCTGGACGCCGCGCACGCGGAAGGTCTGGTGCACCGCGACGTCAAGCCCGCCAACATCCTCGTCACCGCCTCGGACTTCGCCTACCTGGCCGACTTCGGCATCGCCAGGTCCGCCAAGGACCCCGACATGACCGGCACCGGCGCCGCCGCGGTCGGCTCCTACAGCTACATCGCGCCGGAGCGCTTCGAGAACGGCCCGATCACCGGCACCGCCGACGTCTACTCGCTGGCCTGCGTTCTGTTCGAATGCCTCACCGGCACACAGCCTTTCCGGGCCAACGAGATGAGTGTGCTGATCCGCTCGCATCTTTCGATGCCACCACCGCGGCCGAGCACCGTGCGGCCCGGCATACCAGCGGCTTTGGACGAGGTGGTCGCGCGCGGCATGGCCAAGCGGCCGACCGATCGCTACTCGACCGCGGGCGGGCTGGCTTCGGCGGCGAAGTCGGCGCTGACCGGGCGCGCGGTCGTCGCGGTGACCGAATTGCCCACCGATCGAATGCGATCGGTCCGGCCGAAGGCGCCGCCTACGGTGGTGTTCCCGAATGTCGGCTCGCAACCGGTGATCGCGAATTCGCTTCCGACCGACGCGATCCGACGTCCGTTATCGCCCAGTCAACCCGGGTCGAACCGGATTGTGCGGCCGCCGGAGCCGCGGCACGGCGAGGTTGCCCGGCGGGAACCGCACCGAGTCCAGGAGTCGGATCCGGGTCGCCCGGATACCGGCCCCGAACCGGCCGTGGCGGCACCGACCGGAGCGGAGCCGCCGAGCCCGGCGAAACGCCGGTCCCGGGGCAAGTGGGTCAAGGTGGCCGGCGCGCTCCTGGTCGTGCTCGCGCTCGCCGGCGCCATCGGCTGGCTGAAGCGCGACGCGATCTTCCCCGGCCCCGCCGCCCCGACCCTCGCGCCGGTGCCGGACAACGCCAAGGGATGCGCGACGAAGTACCCACCCGCTGGCCGCTTCACCTACTCGGCGATCGGCAACGTGTTCACCACCTGTGACTTCGCCGAGGAACTCCGCAAGGCCTACAGCGAGGGCTCCGACGCCGACGGCACCAGGCAGATCATCGCGTTCAGCCCGGCGACCCAGCAGAACTACACCATGGAATGCGTCACCCGCGACGGCCTGGTCACCTGCAACGGCGGCGAGCGCGCGATCGTCTATATCTACTGAGGGCAGTGAAAGATGGTTGGAAACCCAGGCTTCCCGGGGGTCGTCCTGCCGAGTGCGGCCCGGCGGGGCAAGATAGCGGCCATGCGCATCGGAGTCTTGACCGGAGGCGGAGACTGCCCTGGACTGAACGCGGTCATCCGTGCTGTCGTTCGCACCGCGAACGGCCGCTACGGCGACGCGATCGTCGGGTTCGAGGACGGTTGGCGCGGGTTATTGGAGGATCGAAAGATCCAGATCCACAATGACGACCGCACCGACCGGCTGCTCACCAAGGGCGGCACCATCCTCGGCACCGCCCGGACCAACCCCGACGTGCTGCGCGCCGGGCTCGGCCGGATCAAACGGACGCTGGACGACAACGGCATCGACGCGCTCATCCCGATCGGCGGCGAGGGCACGCTCACCGCGGCCAGCTGGCTGTCCGACGAGGGCGTGCCGGTGGTCGGCGTGCCCAAGACCATCGACAACGACATCGACTGCACCGACGTCACTTTCGGCCACGACACCGCGTTGAGCATCGCCAGCGAGGCGATCGACCGGCTGCACACCACCGCAGAATCGCATCAGCGGGTGATGCTGGTCGAGGTGATGGGCCGGCACGCGGGCTGGATCGCGATCAACGCGGGCATGGCGGCCGGCGCGCACCTGACCCTGGTGCCCGAGGTGCCGTTCGACGTCGACGAGGTGTGCGCGATGATCAAGCGCCGCTTCCAGCGCGGCGACAAGCACTTCATCTGTGTGGTCGCCGAGGGCTCGCATCCGGCGGAGGAATCCGGTTTCGCGTTGCGCGAGGGCGGGATCGACGAATTCGGCCACGAGCGGTTCACCGGCGTCGCCCAGCAGCTCGGCGCGGAGATCGAACGCCGCATCGGTAAAGAGGTCCGCACCACCGTGCTCGGCCACGTGCAGCGCGGCGGCAGCCCGACCCCGTACGACCGCGTCCTGGCCACCCGGTTCGGCTT
Source organism: Nocardia sp. NPDC051756 (assembly GCF_040681495.1). Classification (NCBI taxonomy): domain Bacteria; kingdom Bacillati; phylum Actinomycetota; class Actinomycetes; order Mycobacteriales; family Nocardiaceae; genus Nocardia; species Nocardia sp. NPDC051756. The sequence continues at coordinate 565,028 of NZ_JBFAYV010000001.1, forward strand.
GCACGCCGCCGAAGCGGTACATGCCGGGCAATTCGGTCAGATGGTCGCGTTGCACGGCAGCAATATCGACCTGGTCCCGCTGGCCGAGGCCACCAAACAGCTCAAGCGGGTGCCGGACGAGCGCTACCGCGAGGCCGAGGCGTTCTTCGGCTGAGCGCCGAATTGGCCAGGGCCACAGCCGATCAGCCCATCCCCGGCGGTGCGGCGATGGCCGCCGGGTTACGCTGGCGGTCATGGCCGACTTACACGTGAACGACCTGCCGGACGCCGATGTCGCCGTGCTGCGCCGTCGGGCCCGCGCCGCCGGAGTTCCGCTGCTGGGTTACGTGCGCGAGGAACTGATCGCGCTGGCCCGCCGGCGCAGCGCCGACGACACGATCGTGGAATTCCTGGAGTCCGAAGGCCGCGAACTGATCCCGGAGATCGATGCGGCCGCCGTCGCGCTCTTCGACATCTACGACCTGCCCGCCGACGCCCTCGCCGTCTTCGGCCGCCGGGCCTACGCCACCGGCCAGCCGCTGAGCGATTACGTCCGCCAGGCCCTGATCACCTCCGCGCGCCGCAGCACCTTCGACGACGTGATGCTCGAATTCCATGAGGCCCAAGCACTCGATCCGAGCTTGAACATCGACCTGGAATCGGTCGCGGCGTCGGTCCGCTACGCGCGGGGCGAATGATCGATTCCGTGCGAGACCGCTAGGTAGGACTCGCCGCGCACGGACTCGCCGGTCATCAGGACGCCTCGTTGATATCGCCGATCTCCGATGCCCTCGGCTGGACGGTGTTCGCCTACACCGCCCTCATCGGGGTCGGCCGGCTGCTCTTCACCAGGGAAACGCATTTCGATCAGCTGGCCAATCGGATGCTGCTGTGGTTCCTGATCGGTCTGGCGCTGTATCGGTGCACGCCGGCCGCGAGCGTGCGCAGCGTGCCGAACCAGCTCGCGCTGGGGTGCATCGCGATGATCGTCATGTACCTCTACGGTCTCGTCCGGTTGTGGGAAGCGGGCGCCGAATCCGAAGAGACTTGGCGGCGGCAGCGGATCTACTGTGCGGTCGCCGTGCTCTCGACGGTGGTCACCATGCTCGCCGGTCCGTTCGCGGGGAAGGCCGGGCGGCTGGTCGAGCACAACCTGAATTGGGGCGGGCTGGTCTTCTGGACCGCGAACAGTCTTCCGCTGGTGGCGTCCATGGTGGTGTTCACCCGGTTGTGTTTTCGCGAGCTGCGTAGGGAGCAGCGCAGGCCGCTGGTGCGGGCGCTGTGCGTGCTGATGCTGCTGTCCATCGTGCCGTTCTACGCCGATGTCGTGCTCGTCACGGGCGAAGTGTGCTGGGGATGGCAGCTGCCCTACCCGCACATCGTCCGGGTCGAAATCGCCTGCACCAGCATCGGTTTTTGTGCCACGACGCTGGTCGCGGCACCGGTGGTCGGGCACCTGCTCGAGCATGCCGGGCTGGATCGGGACGGACGAGTCTGCCGCCGGTTGCGACCGCTGTGGCGAGACGTCACCGCGGCGGTCCCGGAGATCGTGATGTCGCCCGACGACGGGCTGACCCGGCGCGATACGACCGCCCGTCTGCTGCGGATGACCGTCGAGATCCGGGACGCACTACTGCATCTCGGTCCGTACCTGCCCGCCGGCTCCGAGTCCGCGGCGGCCCATCCGGAGGCACAGCTGCGGGAGTACGCGGGCCGGCTGGCCGAGGCGGCCCGTTCGCGCCGGTCAGGTCGCATGCCGCCCGGCTCGGGGGCTGTGCCGCAACCGTTTCCGGCCGCACAGGACTTCGAGACCGAACTGCGGCAGTTGCTGGCGCTGGCGCGAGTCTGGCCTGCCGAACCGGCCAGGGTTGTCACCGGCGGTCGGTAGTGTTGGTGCATGCGCACTGGGCGACTGATCGCGTTGGTTCTGTTCGTTGTGGGCGTTCTCGTCGCGGGCTGCTCGTCGGACTCGAATCCGCCGGAACCGACGACCGGGGATTGGCACGGGGTGATCGCGATACCCGGTCAGCCGATCGCGGTCGGCGTGACGTTCACCGGCAAGGACACCGCCACCATCGACATCCCGTTGCAGGGGGTGGCCGGTAAGCAACTGAAGGACGTGCAATCCAGCCGCGACGGGGTGTCCTTCGCGATCGCCGATGTCCCCGGCGACCCGAAATTCCACGGCACCTACGACCAGGGCGCCGACCGGATCGCGGGCGACTTCGTCCAGGGCGGAAAGACCTTCGAGTTGTCGCTGGAGCGCGGCAAGGTCGCCCCGCTGAACCGTCCGCAGGAACCGAAGGCGCCGTTCCCGTACAAGGCCGAGGACGTCACCTACCGCAGCGGCGACCTCACCATCGCGGGCACGCTCACCAAACCCGAAGGCAACGGCCCGTTCCCGGCGGTCTTGCTGATCACCGGCAGCGGCCCGCAGGATCGCGACGAGGAATTGTTCGGCCACAAGCCTTTCCTGCTGGTGGCGGACACGCTGACTCGGGCGGGCTATGCCGTCCTGCGCACCGACGACCGCGGCATCGGCGGCACCGGCGGCAAGCTGGACGACGCGAACTACACCGACCTGGCCAACGACGCGGCGGCCGGTGTCGGGTTCCTGCGCGGACGCCCGGACATCGATCCGGCGCGCGTCGGCCTGTTCGGCCACAGCGAAGGCGGCTACCTTGCGCCGCTGGTGGCCGCGCGGCCCGACAGCGGCGTCGCGTTCGCCATCCTGATGGCCGGGCCGGGGGTACCGGGCGCGGATGTGCTCGTCGAGCAGACCCGGTTGATCGCCGCCGCCAACGGCGCTCCCGCCGAGCTGGTGGATCAGCAGGTGCGCGAAACCGCTGAGTTGGCAGCCCTGTTGAAGGTGGGCGACGTGGCGGGTGCGAGGGAACTCGTGCGCAAGCAGAACGCGGCCAAGCCCGCCGACCAGCGGGCCCCGGAGGCCGAGGTCACCGCGGGGATCACGCCATACCTGGCCGCCCTCGTCGCCTACGATCCGGCGCCGGCGCTGTCGGCCCTGCGCATTCCCGTGCTCGCGTTCTACGGAGGCAACGACCTACAGGTGCCGCCCGCCCAGAGCGAACAGCCGATGCGCGCCGGCCTCGCCGCCGACCCGGATGCGACCGTGCATGTCTTCCCCGGCCTGAACCACCTGATGCAACCCACCGAGACCGGCCTGCCCACCGAGTACGCCACCATCGAGACGACCATCTCGCCGGAGGTCCTCACCTTCGTCACCGGCTGGTTGACCCAGCGCGTCCAGCCGAAATAAGCGCCGAGGAGCCCGTGCGTCCGCGTCTTGGCGCTTACATAGAATGTTCCGCATGAGCGAGCGCAGCGAGCGGAAATTAGGCACAGCCACTTGTGGGGTCATGGCGGAGCCGAGCGTTAGCGAGGCGCAGGCATGAGCACACCCACACTCGACTTGATGGACTACTCGGACGTCATCGCCCGCTTCGAGCCGGTGCTCGGCCTGGAGGTCCACGTCGAGCTGAACACCGCGACCAAGATGTTCTGTGGCTGCCCGACCGAATTCGGTGCGGAGCCGAACACCCAGGTGTGCCCGGTCTGCCTCGGTCTGCCCGGCGCGCTGCCGGTGGTCAACGAGAAGGGTGTGGAGTCGGCGATCCGGATCGGGCTGGCGCTGAACTGTTCGATCACCCCGTGGGGACGCTTCGCCCGGAAGAACTACTTCTACCCGGACCAGCCGAAGAACTACCAGATCAGCCAGTACGACGAGCCGATCGCCACCGAGGGTCACCTCGACGTGCTGCTCGACGACGGCAGCACCTTCCGGGTGGAGATCGAGCGCGCGCACATGGAAGAGGACACCGGTAAGTCGACCCACGTCGGCGGCGCCACCGGCCGCATCCACGGTGCCAGCCACTCGCTGCTCGACTACAACCGGGCCGGCGTGCCGCTGGTCGAGATCGTCACCAAGCCGATCACCGGCGCGGGGGATCGCGCGCCGGAGGTGGCTCGCGCGTACGTGACCGCGCTGCGCGAGGTGCTCAAGTCGCTCAACGTCTCCGACGTCAAGATGGAGCAGGGCTCGCTGCGCTGCGACGCCAACGTGTCGCTGATGGAGATCGGCGCCAAGGAATTCGGTACCCGCACCGAGACCAAGAACGTGAACTCGCTCAAGAGCGTCGAGGTCGCCGTCCGCTACGAGATGCGCCGCCAGGGCGCCGTGCTCGCCGACGGCGGCACCATCGTCCAGGAGACCAGGCACTTCCACGAGACCGACGGCAGCACCTCGTCGGGCCGGATCAAGGAGACCTCCGAGGACTACCGCTACTTCCCCGAACCGGACCTGGAACCCGTTGCGCCGGAAGCGGACTGGATCGAGCAGCTGCGCGGCACCATTCCCGAGTACCCGTGGCTGCGCCGGGCCCGCATCCAGACCGACTGGAACCTGTCCGACGAGGTCATGCGCGACCTGGTCAACGCGGGCGCGCTCGACCTGATCATCGCCACCGTCGACGCGGGCGCCCCGGCCAACGAGGCCCGCTCCTGGTGGGTCGCCTACCTCACCGAAAAGGCCAAGGAGCGCGAGGTTTCGCTCGAAGACCTGCCGATCACCCCGGCCCAGGTGGCCGAGGTGATCAACCTGGTCGAGGCGAAGACGGTGAACAACAAGGTCGCCAAGCAGGTGGTCGACTTCGTGCTGGCCGGCGAGGGCGAGCCCGCGCAGATCGTCGAGTCCAAGGGGCTCGGCATGGTCAGCGACGACAGCGCGTTGCAGTCCGAGGTGGAGAAGGCGCTCGCGGCCAACCCGGACATCGCCGAGAAGATCCGCTCCGGCAAGGTGCAGGCCGCGGGCAAGATCGTCGGCGACGTCATGAAGGCCACCCGCGGGCAGGCCGACGCGGCCCGGGTCCGTGAGCTCGTGCTCGCCGCTTGCAGCTGAGTACGGCTCGTTCGCCGCAGGTTCGAAACCTGTTTGCGCACAACCGATAACGCGAAAGGCCGACTCCGCGGAGTCGGCCTTTCGCGTTTCACCCGGTGTCTAGTCCGGGCCGTTCCCACCGGCCTGCGGCGGCGGAATGCGTACTACCCGATCGTCGTTCGGCGTCGGCTGGCCGTCGGTCTTGTTGACCGTGCCCACCCAGATCGCGCCGTCCGCGCCGACCGTCGCGCCGCCGAGCTGACCGTACTTGTCCTGCGCGATCAGCGTCGGCGCCGAGGTGACCGCGTGGGTGGTGGCGTCGGCCGCCGCGATGGCGAGCGCCTTGGCCTTGGTGAGTGAGATGGCGACGCCGTCGGTCGCGGCCGCGCAGCCCGCGACGCCGGGCCGGTCCGGCCAGGTCCACGCGGTGGTGACCACGCCGTCGGCGCCGAGCCGCTGCAACCGGTCCTCGACCGCGGTGCGGTCGGTGATCCAGACGCTGTCCTTGCTGTCCCGGCAGACATCACCCGCGACGCCGATGCCCGACACCGCGACCTCGGCGGTGGCGCCCGGCGCGGGGGAGTTCACCCGCAGCAGCTTGCCGGCCAGCGAGGACGGGGAGTTCGCGGCGCCGGGATTGCCGGAGTCGCCGGTCAGCACCAGCATCTGGGACGGCGTGGCGAACTCGATGGCCCCGTGGTTTCCGCTGGGCCCCTTCGGGATTCCGGTCAGGATGTCCTTCGGCGCGCCGCCACCGCTCGCGATCCGGACCACCCGGTTGTCGCTGGGCGTGGTGATGTAGGCGTAGATCAGCCCGTCCTCCTGGAAGGTCGGGGAGAGCGCGATGTCGCTGAGCCCGCCGTCGCTGGAGCCGTCCACGTCCACCTGGGCGAACTCGCTCGGCGGGGTGTCCGGGGCCACCTTCAGGATGCGTCCGGTGCGTCGCTCGGCGACCAGCGCGCCGTCGCCGAGCGCGACCAGTCCGCCCGTGGTGTCCAGGCAGGTCGCCACCACCGCCGGGTCCGGGTCGATGCACGGCCCGCTGGGCTTGGTCGTCGACGTCGGCGGCTGCGAGGGTTTGTTCGGGTCGATGTTCGCTCCGTGCAGCGTCGGTTCCGGCGTGAACGGGCTCGACGCCGAATCATCGAACCGCGCGCATCCGGTCACCAGCACGGACCCGAGCGCCAAGCTCGCCGCAACGCGACCAACGACAACCAACCTCATAGCTCAGACGTTACGGAAAACCCTCCGTCCCCGCCCCTCCGGCCCACCGATGGGGCGCACATGATTTAAATGTCGATCACCACGCCGTGGTGTTAGGGGCCCGCTGTGCGGCGGCGCAGCATAGGGTATTGGCCGTGACCGAGAAGCCGAAAGACACATCCGACCCCTCGGCGGCCCAGCGTTCCGTGCCGTCCACGGCCGAGCAGTCGGCGGTGTCGTCCACCGGTCGAGGCGTGAGTTCTCCGTTCGATTCGCCGACCGAGCAGTTCCCCAAGTTGACCAAGGACGTGCCGCGCACGGACGACGAGCTCGGCTTGGATCCGCAGGTCCCGTCGGTCGGCGCGAGCGGCACCGCGCCCGATGAACCGCCCGCCTACGCCTACGCCAGCATCCCGCCCGCCGCGAACGCGCCGAACGACACCGGCCGGCTGCGCCGGCGCAACGGCGACAATCGCCGCGGCACACTGGATTTCGGCCTGTTCCTGCTGCGCCTGATCGTCGGCGGCGTGTTCATCTACCACGGTTTGCAGAAGCTGACCGGCTGGTTCAACGGCCCCGGCCTCGACGGCACCAGGGACATGATGGAGAACGGCGGCTGGGATCACCCGACGCTGGCCGCCATCCTGGTCACCATCGGCGAGGTCGGCGGCGGCGCGCTGCTGGTGCTCGGCCTGGCCACCCCGTTCGCCGCGGGCGCGGTGCTCGCGGTCATCCTGGACGCCTGGGCCTGGAAGCAGGGCATGATCGCCGGCTTCCAATTCAAGGCCGCCGTCCCCACCGGCGTCGAACTCGAAAGCATCCTCGCGGGCACCGCCGCCGTCATCATCCTCACCGGCCCCGGCCGCTGGGCCTTCGACCGCAACCGCGGCTGGGCCACCCGCCCCTTCGCCGGCTCGTTCGTCGTCCTGGTCCTGGCGATCGCCGCCGCCGTCGGCACCTACTGGTACCTGCACGGCGGCAACCCCTTCACCGGCATCGGCCCCTTCGACTAACCGCCCCACCGCCAAACCCCCGGCGTCCCTCGAACTTTCGAGGGACGCCGTTCGTCTGTCTACCGTCCGGTGGCTTGGTTCCAGTGATTGTGTTCGGGTGCTGGTGATTACGGGACGTGGCGGACGGCGCCCTTGTCGGCAGACGTGGCCAGGGCGGCGTAGGCGCGCAGGGCGGTGGTGACGGTGCGTTCGCGGTTGAGCGGCTGCCAAGGCCGTTCGGACGCTTCCATTTTCGCGCGGCGCTCGGCCAGGACGGCGTCGTCGACGAGGACCTCGAGCGCCCGGGTGCTGACGTCGATGCGGATCTGGTCGCCGGTTTCGATCAGGCCGATGGTGCCGCCGCTGGCCGCCTCCGGGGAGATGTGCCCGATGGACAGGCCCGAGGTGCCGCCGGAGAACCGGCCGTCGGTGATCAGCGCGCACTGCTTGCCGAGGCCCGCGCCCTTCAGGAAGGCGGTGGGGTGCAACATCTCCTGCATGCCCGGCCCGCCCGCGGGACCCTCGTAGCGGACGACGAGCACGTCGCCCGCCTTGATCTTCTTGCTGAGGATGGCCGACACCGCCTCCTCCTGGGATTCCACGACGAGCGCGGGCCCCTGGAAGGTGAACAGTTCTTCGTCGATGCCCGCGGTCTTGAGCACCGCGCCGTCCGGAGCGATGTTGCCGCGCAACACGACCAGCCCGCCCTCGCGGGTGTAGGCGTGCTCGAAGTCGCGGATGCAGCCGCCGGCCGCGTCCGTGTCGAGCGAGGACCAGCGGTTCTCGGTGGAGAACGGCTCGACCGTGCGCACGCCGCCCGGCGCGGCATGGAACAGCTCGAGCGCTTCCTCGGAAGCCTTGCCGGAGCGGATATCCCAGGTGTCGAGCCACTCGTCGAAGCTGCGCGTGTGCACGGTGCTCACGTCGGTCTCCAGCAGGCCCGCGCGGCGCAGCTCGCCGAGGATGGCGGGGATGCCGCCGGCCCGGTGCACGTCTTCCATGTGGTAGTCGGAGTTGGGCGACACCTTGGACAGGGTCGGCACCCGGCGGCTGGTCTCCTCGATGGTGTGCAGGTCGAAGTCGACCTCACCCTCCTGCGCGGCGGCGAGGGTGTGCAGCACGGTGTTGGTCGAGCCGCCCATCGCCACGTCCAGGGCCATCGCGTTGCGGAAAGCCTTGGCGTTGGCGACATTCCGGGGCAGCACGGACGCGTCGTCCTCGCGGTACCAGCGGTTGGCGATGTCGACCACCACGGTGCCCGCCCGCTCGAACAGCGACCGGCGTGCGGCATGGGTCGCCAGCGTGGATCCGTTGCCCGGCAACGCAAGTCCGAGCGCCTCGGTGAGGCAGTTCATCGAGTTCGCGGTGAACATGCCCGAGCACGACCCGCAGGTCGGACAGGCGGACCGCTCGACCTCGCTCAAACCCTCTTCGGACACCGCCTGATTCGCGCTCGCGGAGATCGCGGTGATCAGGTCGGTCGGCGCCTGCGCGACACCGCCGACGACCACGGCCTTGCCCGCCTCCATCGGCCCGCCGGAGACGAACACGGTCGGAATGTTCAGCCGCATAGCGGCATTGAGCATGCCCGGGGTGATCTTGTCGCAGTTGGAGATGCACACCAGCGCGTCGGCGGTGTGCGCGTTCACCATGTATTCCACCGAGTCGGCGATGATTTCGCGGGACGGCAGCGAGTAGAGCATGCCGCCGTGGCCCATCGCGATGCCGTCGTCGACCGCGATGGTGTGGAATTCCCGGGGTACGCCGCCCGCGGCGCGCACCGCCTCGGCCACGATCTCGCCGACGTTCTTCAAGTGCACGTGGCCCGGCACGAACTGGGTGTAGGAGTTCGAGATGGCGACGATCGGCTTGCCGAAGTCGGAGTCGGTCATGCCGGTGGCGCGCCAGAGTGCGCGGGCGCCTGCGGCATTGCGGCCGACGGTGGTGGTGCGTGAACGAAGCGGTGGCATTGATGGTCCTCGATCTGGGTCGCGGGGGCTGGGGTGCGACTGCGCAGAGTTGGCTCGGCGGCCGCTCCACGGTACTCCCGCGTGGGTGTCGGCCTACCTGCCGGTCAGGGCGGCTCGTGGCCGTCGTCCCGATCCGTTCTCGGTGTCAGTCCGTGCTGGTGTCGCCGCGAATGGTGGTCGTCGACGCTGACGGGGTCGCGGAGTTGCCGGTCCGTCGGGCAGCGGTGTGCGAGCCGGAGATCGGTCCTCCCGACACGGGCACTGCTTCGCCGACAACATCCTACCGTCGGTGATTGTTCCGGATCACGCTCGTCGCGGTGTCATCGCCGCGTCGAGCGCGCTCGTTCCCGCACACCTATTGATTTCCCGCATACGGAATCGCACGCGATTGCCTGTGCGGGAAATCACGAGGTGTGCGGCGGGGACTACTCGGAACTCTTGTCTTCGTCGCCTGAGCGGTCGGGCTCGACGGGGGTGGCTTGGCTGTCGGCCTCCGGGGTCGCGGGATCGGTGGGTTCCGCGGCCTCCTCCGCCTTCGGCGCGGTCGGCGGCACGGCGTATGGATCCGGGATCCGGCCCTGCGAGGCGAGCGCGAGATCACGCACCCGGTCGTAACTCACCGCGGGCAATTTCATCTCGGTGCCGTCGACCAGATCCGCGCGGACGTATCCACGTTTCGGGATACGCACACCCTTCAGCTGAGACCAGTCGAGATGCCGCGACCCGAAAACGGTCCGCAAATCGAGCCCGGATTCGGAGACCGTGGTCTGCGTCCGCAGCACCCACACAGTCACCGCCACGGGAATCAGCAGCAACCACCACAACCCGATCGGCCAGCCGACGAACATGAAGAACACGCACATGAACAGGATGAACACGCCTAGGAAGGCCAGGCGTGGGATGCGGATCACAGTGGCAGCCGACCCGCCACCCGTATCCGATCCCTCGGTGGCGGTGTGGGACGATTTAGCCGGTGGCACGGACTGATGCGGTGATGACACACCACCATCCTCGCATCCCTGGTGAAGGACCAAACAGCCGCACTATCCCACATAATGGGACCTGTTTGACTCTTCGGCTCACGCACACATACCGTCATGCGCGTGAATCGAAACGAGCTTCTCGTAATCGGCCGGCGCGTCCAGCGTTGAGCCTGACTATCTGAGTCGAATACGTCAGCTCGCGTTGCGACGCGCCACCCTCGAACAGCCATGCGCTGTCGGGGGCTTTTTTGTGTTCGGACGGTCTGTCCGGCGTGGCGAGTCGCAAGACACCGCATGTCAGACACAAATCCGGGGTCAGAACGACAAGCAGTTAGGAACGAAGACGGTGAGTGCACCAACCGCACGGCCCGGGCCCTCGGCCCGCAGGCCAGCGCCCTCGGCTAATCAGCCGAGCGCGCCCGCTGGCAGTTCGACGACGTCGGCCAACCGCCGCCAGCTCCCGCCCGAGCGGGTCACCGGCGCGCAGTCGGTCGTCCGCACGCTCGAGGAGCTCGGCGTCGACACCGTATTCGGCATTCCCGGTGGCGCGATTCTCCCGGTGTACGACCCGCTGTTCGACTCGACCAAGGTGCGGCACGTGCTGGTCCGGCACGAGCAGGGCGCGGGTCACGCCGCGACCGGCTATGCCCAGGCCACCGGCAAGGTCGGCGTCTGCATGGCGACCTCGGGTCCCGGCGCGACCAACCTGGTCACGCCGATCGCCGACGCGCAGATGGACTCGGTGCCGATCGTCGCGCTCACCGGCCAGGTCGGCCGCGGGCTGATCGGTACGGACGCCTTCCAGGAAGCCGACATCTCCGGCATCACCATGCCGATCACCAAGCACAACTTCCTCATCACCGAGGGCGTGGACATCCCGCGCATCATCGCCGAGGCGTTCTACCTGGCCTCCAGCGGTCGTCCGGGTGCGGTGCTGGTGGACATCCCGAAGGACGTGCTGCAGATGCAGACGACCTTCAGCTGGCCGCCGGAGATGCGCCTGCCCGGCTACCGTCCGGTGACCAAGCCGCACGGCAAGCAGGTGCGCGAGGCCGCGCGGATGATCTTGGAAGCCAAGTCGCCGGTGCTCTACGTCGGCGGCGGCGTGATCAAGGCGGACGCCTCGGCCGAGCTGCTGGAGCTGGCCGAGATGACCGGCATCCCGGTGGTCACCACGCTGATGGCGCGCGGCGCGTTCCCGGACAGCCACCAGCTCAACATGGGCATGCCCGGCATGCACGGCACCGTGGGCGCGGTTGCGGCGCTGCAACGTTCGGACCTGCTGATCACCCTCGGCGCCCGCTTCGACGACCGGGTCACCGGTCAGCTCGACTCGTTCGCGCCGGACGCCCGGGTGATCCACGCCGACATCGACCCGGCCGAGATCGGCAAGAACCGGCACGCGGACGTGCCGATCGTCGGCGACTGCCGCGAGGTGATCGTCGAACTGATCGAGACCCTCAAGGCCGATCCGGCGGCCAAGTCTCCGCTGCTCGACCTCACCGAATGGTGGAAGTACCTGGACGGCGTCCGCAAGAGCTACCCGCTCGGCTGGACCGCGCCGAGCGACGGCTCGCTCTCGCCCGAGTTCGTCATCGACGCGCTCGGCCGCCTGGCCGGACCCGACGCCATCTACTGTGCCGGCGTCGGCCAGCACCAGATGTGGGCCGCGCAGTTCATCAAGTACGAAAAGCCGCGCACCTGGCTGAATTCCGGCGGTCTCGGCACCATGGGTTACGCCGTTCCGGCGGCCATGGGCGCCAAGATGGGCATGCCGGACAAAGAGGTGTGGGCGGTCGACGGCGACGGTTGCTTCCAGATGACCAATCAGGAGCTGGCCACCTGCGCCGTCGAGGGCGTGCCGATCAAGGTCGCGCTGATCAACAACGGCAACCTGGGCATGGTCCGCCAGTGGCAGACGCTGTTCTACCAGGAGCGCTACTCCAACACCGATCTCGGCACGCACACCTTGCGCATCCCCGACTTCGTGAAGCTCGCCGAGGCCCTCGGCTGCGTCGGCATCCGGGTCGAGCGCGAGGAGGACGTGGAGGACGCGATCCGCCAGGCGCAGGCCATCAACGACCGTCCCGTGGTGATCGACTTCATCGTCGGCAAGGACGCCCAGGTGTGGCCGATGGTCGCCGCGGGCACCAGCAACGACGAGATCATGGCCGCCCACGGCATCCGCCCGCTGTTCGACGACGACGAGCAGGCTTCCGAGCCTGCCGTCATCCACGAGGCGATGTCGCATGAGAAGAACAAGGTGAGCGAATGAGCACTACGCACACGCTGAGCGTGCTTGTCGAGGACAAGCCGGGCGTGCTGGCGCGAGTCGCGGCGCTGTTCTCCCGCCGCGGCTTCAACATCGAATCGCTCGCGGTCGGCGGCACCGAGATCCCGGAGATCTCCCGGATGACCATCGTCGTCACCGTCGAGGACCTGCCGCTCGAGCAGGTCACCAAGCAGCTCAACAAGCTGATCAACGTCATCAAGATCGTGGAACAGGACTCCGACACCTCGGTGGCCCGCGAACTGATCCTGGTGAAGGTCCGCGCCGATGCCAGCGTGCGGACCCAGGTGATCGAGGCGGTTACGCTCTTCCGGGCGAAAGTGATCGACGTCTCGCCGGACGCGCTCACCGTCGAGGCGACCGGAACCCGGTCCAAGCTCGACGCGCTGCTGCGCATGCTGGAACCGTTCGGCATCCGGGAGATCGTGCAGTCCGGTGTGGTCGCCGTGGGCCGCGGCCCCAAGTCGATCACCGCGACGCGCTAGAAATCGCTTCCAACTAAACAACTTTCAGACCTAAGCACAGTATCCAGAAGGGAACCAACCAAGTGGCAGTCGAGATGTTCTACGACGACGACGCCGACCTGTCGATCATCCAGGGCCGCAAGGTCGCGGTGATCGGCTACGGCAGCCAGGGGCACGCGCACTCGCTGAGCCTGCGCGACTCCGGCGTCGAGGTCCGGGTCGGCCTCGCGGAGGGTTCGAAGTCGCGGCCGAAGGCCGAAGAGGCGGGCCTGACCGTCGGCACCCCGGCCGAGGTCTCGGCGTGGGCCGACGTGATCATGGTGCTCGCCCCCGACACCGCGCAGGCGTCGATCTTCACCAACGACATCGAGCCCAACCTCAAGGACGGCGACGCGCTGTTCTTCGGCCACGGCCTCAACATCCACTTCGACCTGATCAAGGCGCCGGAGTTCATCACCGTCGCGATGGTCGCCCCGAAGGGCCCCGGCCACCTGGTGCGTCGTCAGTTCGTCGACGGCAAGGGCGTCCCCGCGCTCATCGCCGTCGATCAGGACCCGAAGGGTGAGGGCCAGGCGCTCGCCCTGTCCTACGCGAAGGCGATCGGTGGCGCCCGCGCCGGCGTCATCAAGACCACCTTCAAGGAAGAGACCGAGACCGACCTGTTCGGCGAGCAGGCCGTGCTCTGCGGCGGCACCGAAGAGCTGGTCAAGACCGGCTTCGAGGTCATGGTCGAGGCGGGTTACGCGCCGGAGATGGCGTACTTCGAGGTGCTGCACGAGCTCAAGCTCATCGTCGACCTGATGTACGAGGGCGGCATCGCCCGGATGAACTACTCGGTCTCCGACACCGCCGAGTTCGGTGGCTACCTGTCCGGCCCGCGGGTCATCGACAAGGACACCAAGAAGCGGATGCAGGACATCCTCAAGGACATCCAGGACGGCACCTTCGTCAAGCGCCTCGTCGCCAACGTCGAGGGTGGCAACAAGGAGCTCGAGGGTCTGCGCAAGGCCAACGCCGAGCACCCGATCGAGGTCACCGGCGCCAAGCTGCGCGGCCTGATGAGCTGGGTCGACCGGCCGATCACCGAAACCGCCTGAGTTTCAGCTGATCAACGGCCCGGCACCGAGTGGTGCCGGGCCGTTGCTGTTCCCTGGGCAGCACTGAGGGGTGCGTGGCCGGTTCGACGCGGCGACTGCGGCCGGTACGGTCTGCGCGGACATTCTCGCCGCTGACGAGGCGAATACCGCCCATGCCGCGCCGAAATTGTCCGTCCAGAACAGGTGGCGTCGGTAGCCTTCGCCTATGACATCACTCGCCGCCGCCGAGGTCATCGCGTTCGCACCGTCGACGGACCTGGATCGGTCGCGCCGGTTCTTCGGCGAGGTGCTCGGACTGGAGATCGTCGACGTGACGCCGTTCGCGTGTGTGGTCCGCAACGGTGGCACCATGATTCGGGTCACCGCGATGGAGAAGCTTGTCCCGCAGCCGTTCACGGTGCTGGGATGGGCGGTCGCCGATATCGCGGGTACCGTCGCTGAACTTGCTTCGCGCGGTGTGGAATTCGTTCGGTACGAGGGAATAGACCAGGGCGACAACGGGGTATGGACCACACCGGGCGGCGACATGGTCGCGTGGTTCACCGACCCGGACGGAAACGTGTTGTCGCTGACCGAGTTCGTGCGCTGAGTCGCCTGTCGAAATGAACGGGAACGGCCCGGCTCCGTAATGGCGCCGGGCCGAAGTGTTCTAGCTGCTGCCGAACAGCCCGTGCGGACGGTTCTGGCGGAACTGCCAGAACGGATCCTGGTCGTGGCCGCGGTCGGAGAACGGGCCGTTGTTGCAGCGCCAGTTCTTGAACGGACCGAAGTCGCAGTTGGGATCGTGGCGCGGGTGGTGATGCCGGACCTCGGTGACGCCAGGGACGCCGATTTGCGCGTCGGCCGACGCGGGAATCGCCAACGCGGTCAACGGAATCGCGACGATCGCGCCGGCGACGGCCACTCGGGCCAGCATGCGGCGCGAATTCGTGGACTTGGTTGTGGAGAACAACATGGATCCTTTCACTCTGCGGTGAACTGTTCGTTCACCATCCCCCGCTGCGGTCTGCCCACGCGATGACGCACGGCGGTCGCCGGCGCGCATCCCGCGGACAGGTCGGGATCTACTGTGTCGCCGCCGCTTCGCGGGCGCCCCTGCATACCCGGCGCAGCACCGACTGCACGGTCTCACTCTCGCGCATTTCGACCGAAAGGTCACGGGTGTTGGCAGGTATGCGGAAACTTTCAACCTTGGGTAGTAGGGGTTAACCCTCAGTGCGGCAATGTGCCCCGAATATCGATGGCACCTACGTCAGGGGCACCCCTAGGACAGACCGGCGTTGCAGCGCGCGCGGTGATCACCAGCGACATCAGCAGGTCGGCGACCTCGGCACCGTCCAGCACCGCCGCGTCGAGCTTGCGATAGGTGCGGCCAGCGACGAATCCTGCGTCCGCTCAACGGCCGCCTCGTGCGTCGGCCCGACCGGGCGACGTTCCAGAAGAATGCCATATTGATCGGTACACCATGGCGGGGTCATCTCGGCGATTGCCGCCACCGTATGCCACTCGTCAGCTGACTTTGGTCGAGTGGACGTGCTGTGGACGTTCAGTCGTGCGCGGCGCCTATCGCGTTGTCGCGCCGCCGTTTTCCGAGGCGTTCGGCGACGAGCGGCGCACCGATTCCGTGCAGGACGACGCTGCCGACCACCACCACCAGCGTCACGCCGATCACGAGGAACGCGTCGTCATCCTTGTGCAGCCCGTTGAAAGCGAGCAGCGCGAACACGATCGACGCGACACCGCGCGGACCCAGTAGTCCGATCATGAGCCGCTCGCGTTGGGTGAACGCCGAGCCGAGCAACGACAGCGCGACCGGAACCAGCCGAACGACTGTCAACGCGAGCAGTCCGTAGACGACGACCTGCCAGCTGAGCCAGGTGAACGTTGCGGCCGCGACATTCCCGACCGCGAACCACATTGCCAGACCGGCGAACTCGGCCACGTCCTCGGTCGATTGCAGTGGCTCGCCCGGCAATTCGCGGCGCAGCGTGCTGTATGCGAGACCGGCGAGGAAGGCCGCCACGAAGCCGTTACCGTCCAACCACACCGCGACGCTGTAGGTCAGTACGGGAATCGCGATCGTCCCGATACGCACTGCCCGTGCGTCAGTCCAATGTTTGCGCGCCGCCGCCGACATGCAGTATCCGGCCAGCGCGCCGATCGGCAGTCCGATGAGCACCGACTTCACCACTGCGGGAACCGCTTCGCCGAGCGCATGCAGCGCCTGATCCGACTCCGCGCTCGCCTCCGCGGCGGCCAGCGCGAACAGGAAGATCGGCGCGACCAGTCCGTCGTTGAACCCGCTCTCCACATTCAACGCGTGCCGAACCCGTTCCGGCACACGCAGATCCCGCACGATCGCCTGTGCGGGCACCAGGTCGATGGGGACGACGATGCAGGCGATCAGCAGGATCACCGTCCACGAAATGCCCGGCAGGAGCGCGAATCCCAGCAGATAGGCGGCGGCGAGGCTCAGCGGGAAGGCGATGAACAGCAGCCGGAAGATGCCGGTGTGCCGACGACCGGACAGTCCCTTGCGTACCTCCGTCGCGTCGGTGAAAAGGAACAGCGCCAGGATGAATTCGACGACCCGCTGCGCCGAATCGGTGTTGACCGCGGTGGTCAGCCAATGATCGCTGCTCCAGCTCACCACCGCGCCGACCACCACCATGGCCAGCGGCGCGGTCACCTTCCAGCGAGCCATCGAGCGGGACAGGCAGGACCAGATGAGGATGACCGTCATCGTGGCCGCGATCGCGATGAACATCGGACTCCCGATCCGTCAGGGACGCAGGATGAGTCGGATCGGATCGCCCTCTTTGCGGACGAGCCGATCGACCACGGCAGGGGCTTCGGCCAGCGGGAACACACCGCTGATCGAACGCGAAAGGTCAAGGCGCCCACCGGCGGTCAGCCGAATCAGCTGCGGCACATGGGTGGGGCCCGAACCGTAGTGCCCGCGAATCTGTTGCTGGGCCACCACGAACGGCGCGCTGTACTTGATGGTCAAGGGCTCGTTGACGATGCCGACCAGCACGAGCCGCCCCTGGAGCGCCAGCACCCGCAGCGCCTGCTCGCGCACCGCGGCCACCCCGGCGAAGTCGAACGCGACATCGATGCCGGTGCCCCCGGTGGCCTGCTTGATCTTCTTCGCGAGCTCCGGGTCGGCCGAATCGAGCGCCAGATCCGCCCCGAACTCGACGGCCCGATCTCGCGCCGCGGCATTCGGATCGACCGCGATGATCGGATAGGCGCCGGCGATGCGCAGCAACTGCACCGCGTGCGCGCCGAGCCCGCCGATCCCCCACACCGCGACGGCCTGTGCTGGGCGCACGTCACCGGTCGCCGTGATCGCCGCCCACGGCGTCGAGACCGCGTCCGGGATGATCGCCGCCTGCTCGAACGGCAGGCTGTCCGGTATCCGGATCACCGACTCGGCGGTCGCGAGCGCGTATTCGGCCCAGCCGCCGTCGTAGTCGACGCCGCGCGTGTAGACCACGCCCTTACGCAGCTCGCCCGCCTGCAACGCGACGCGGTCGTCCACGGCGAGGCCCGTGACGTCCGGCCCTACTTCTGCGATCGTTCCGGCGACCTCGTGGCCGAGGGTGACCGTGTCGCCCTCGAGTAGTTGCGGTTGCAGGCCGCCGTCGATGAGGTGCACGTCCGAGAGGCAGACCCCGGCGGCCGCCACCTTGACCAGGACCTCACCCGCGCCGGGGACCGGCTTGGGGACCTGCTCCATGGACAAGGTGTGCGAGGGGAGATGCAGTCGGGCCGCCAGCATCGTTTCCATGCGAGTCCTCCGCGGATAGTGAAAGGCGAGGCTGACGACGCTATCAAACAAGATCAACGGGACATGGTGGTGGCGTTGTCGGCTATTCGACGTTGCGTGCACCGCCGTCGGGGTTGGCCGGGTCGATGTGCCAGCTACGGATACGGCGGGGGTGGATGCGGATGATGTCGTGGGAGAACCATTCGGGCGCGACCGGCGGGACGTCCACCGTCAGCGTCTCCACCACGCCGCGGACCTCGACGCCGCGTCCCCAGCCCGGCTTGACCGCGCCGGGTTCGTCCGGGGTCATGTCGTCGATCAGCAGGCTGACCTGCGGGTTGGCCAGGATGTTCCGATAGCGCTGGGTCGCAGCGTGATTCGGTCCACCCAGGTCGATGGTGTCGTCGTCGTTGAGCCGGAAGCCGAGCGGGATGATCTGCGGGGCGCCCTGGGCGGTTACGGTGGCGAGGCGGGCCAGTTTCTGGCCGGCGAGGTAGGCGCGTTCCACGTCGGTAAAACTCATATCGCGACCCTAGAACCTCAATCGCAGTTCAGATCAATACCTGCGCGGCGGCAATTCGCGGCTATCCGATCCGGGCGATCTAGACTCTTACTGATGAGTAAGTTCTTCGGCTCCGTCGACGAGGTGACCGGGCGGCTCACCGATGCCGGGTACCTCCCGTCCATCGATATCGCCACCGCCGTCTTCCTCGCCGACCACCTCGGCAAGCCCCTCCTGATCGAGGGGCCCGCCGGCGTGGGCAAAACGGAGCTGGCCAAGGCCGTCGCCACCGCGTCCACCGCCGACCTCATCCGTTTGCAGTGCTACGAAGGCATCGACGAGGCCCGTGCTCTGTACGAGTGGAATCACGCCAAGCAACTGCTGCGTATCACCTCCGAGCGTGAGGCGTGGGACAGCACTCGCGACCACGTCTTCACCGAGGAATTCCTGCTCGCGCGGCCGCTGCTGGCTGCCATCCGCAACCCGGATCCCACCGTTCTGCTGATCGATGAACTCGACAAGGCCGACGTGGAGCTGGAAGGTCTGCTGCTCGAGGTCCTCGGCGACTATCAGATCAGCATCCCCGAACTCGGCACCGTCACCGCCGTGCGCAAGCCCTTCGTCATCGTCACCTCCAATGCCAACCGAGACCTCTCCGAAGCGTTGAAGCGCCGTTGCCTCTACCTCCACATCGACTACCCCACAGCCGAATTGGAACGCGCGATCGTGCGGATGAAGGTTCCCGAGCTGGATGAAGCGTTGGGCGAACCAGTAGTCCGTGTCGTCGGTGCCTTGCGTGAACTTTCCCTCCGCAAGCCTCCGTCCATCGCTGAAACCATCGACTGGGCAAGAACTCTCGTCGCTCTCGGCACCCGCTCGCTGACCGGGGGAGTCGTCCGCTCCACCCTCGGCGTGCTGCTGAAATACCAAGCAGACCATCGCATTGCCGCCGAACGCCTGTCTCTGGACTCTGATGAGGGGACGGCGAAGTGAGTAGTTTTCTCACAGGGGCGGCGGCATGACGTCTACGGGCCGGCCGACGGCTCCGGATCAACCCTCCGACACGATGACCGACCGCCTCGTCGAGTTCGTCGGACTACTCCGTGATCACGGAATCAACGCGGGCCCTAGCGAAACCATCGACGCCGCAGAGGCAATGCTCGCGCTCGGATTGTCCGACCGGAATCGGCTGCGGTCGGGCATGGCCGCCTGCCTACTGCGCCGCAATGGTCAACGCGCAGTCTTCGACCAACTCTTCGATCTCTACTTCCTGACCACCGAGCTGCCGCGACCAACGCCGCCGGAATCCATTGAGTCGCTTCGTGATCGATTAGCCGCAGCACTCGCCGAGGACGACCCGGGCGCCGCCGCCGACCTCGCCCGCCAAGCCCTCACCCAACTCGGCGCCTACGGCGGAGCCGGCACCGGCCAGACCTCCGCCCCCGTCACCACCGCCTCCGGAGCGGGCTGGTCCTCCTACCTGACCATGCGAGCCCTCAACCCGGACGACCTCATCGCCCGCATCAGCGCAAACACAAGCGCCGCAACGGAACTCGACGCCGCCGTCCGCACCATCGAAGCCAACCGCCGCCTCGCAGAATTCCGCACCGCCCTCCAAACCGAGGCCCGCCTACGCTCCGCCCAACTCCGCGGCACCGAATACATCGCCCGCCGCGGCGTCGACACCAGCGCCGACCAGATCGACTTCCTCGGCGCCCGCGAACAAGACCTAGCCGAAATGCGCCGCCTGGTAACCCCTTTGGCCCGCAAACTAGCCACCCGCCTCTCCGTCCGCCGCCGCAAATCCGTCCGCGGCCACATCGACATGCGCCGCACCCTCCGCCGCTCCATGTCCACCGGCGGCGTCCCCATCACCCCCGTCCTCCGCTCCCGCAAACACGGCCGCCCCGACCTGATAGTCCTAGCCGACCTCTCCGGCTCCGTAACCGGCTTCGCCGAATTCACCCTCCACCTCATCCAGGCCCTACAAGACCAATTCACCAAGGTCCGCAGCTTCGGCTTCATAGACACCTGCGACGAAATAACCGACTTCTTCACCCCCGGCGAACCCCCATCCCCAGGTCTGGCCGCCCGAATCGCCCGCGAAGCCAACATCGCCCGCTACGGCAGCAGCAACTACGGCGAAGCCCTACAGGGTTTCGCCGACAACTACCTCGACGCCCTAGGCCCCCGAACCTCCCTCCTAATCCTCGGCGACGCCCGCACCAACCGCACCGACCCGAATCTCCTTGCCCTACAAGCAATGTGCGACCGAGCCAAACGCGCCTACTGGCTAAACCCAGAACCCTCCCGCTCCTGGTCCACCGGCGACTCCGCCGCCCACACCTACGCCGACCACATCACCATGCACGAGTGCCGCAACGTCAAACAGCTCGCCGAGGTCATCGGCCGATTGCTTCCGACCTGAAGCAAACGACGTCGCGCCTAGCGAAAATTGTCCGAGGTCGACGCTATCGTGATCCGCACTGAAGCGTCCCGGTCGGACCGGTATCGGTGCGGTCGGCGTCAGGCAGATAGTGGCGATAGGGGAGTCGTAGATGGCACGGATTCGTGAGGTCGTACCGAGCACGCAGAACATCCGACCGCACAAGGCGGAGGACGAGGTCAGCTGCCAGTACAAGGTGATCGAGGATACCGACGGCAGTCCCTTGGTCCACTTGTCCACGTTCGGCTCGAACCAGCGTGAATCACAGCCGAAGAGCAGTCAGTCGCTCCAACTCACGCTGGAAAACGCGGCCGATTTGATGGACGTCTTCAGGGATGCCTTCGGCATCACCTGGGGGCGCAAAGGTCGGCAGTCGTCCACGGACGACGTAGAGCCCGAATTTCCTGATGCGACTGAGGAACTCGCCGAGAAGCTGTACATGTCGAGGGAATGGTTGCAGCAGTGCATCGAGCTGCTCAGGGATCGACCACAGCTGATCTTCTATGGCCCGCCGGGCACCGGGAAGACCTACCTCGCCAAGGCGCTTGCCGAGCATCTGTCGAGCGCCGAGAACGTGCGGGTCGTCCAGTTTCATCCGTCGTATTCCTATGAGGACTTCTTCGAAGGCTTCCGACCAGGCCGATCGAGCAACGGTCAGGTGTCCTACCACTTGCATCACGGCCCCTTGCGATTGATTGCCGAAGACGCGCGCCAGAATCCAGACACGTTGTACCCCTTGATCATCGATGAGATCAATCGCGGCAACCTGTCGAAGATCTTCGGCGAGCTCTACTACCTGTTGGAATATCGGCGCGAAAGCATCAACCTCCTGTACTCCGAGAAGGTGGAGACGTTCTACCTGCCGAAGAACGTGGTCATCATCGGAACCATGAACACGGTCGATCGCTCGATTGCATCGATGGATTCCGCTATGCGACGGCGGTTTTCATTCGTGCACCTGCATCCGTCGGAAGAGCCGACCAACGGCATACTTCGCAGATGGCTGGCCGATCGTGGGTATCCCTTGGAGGCCGCCGAGCTCTTGGACGAGCTGAACAGGCTGATCGAAGGCAGAGACTTCAAGGTCGGTCCGTCCTACTTCATGCGACCTGCCGCGACGACACCGAAAGGCATCGACATTGCGTGGACTACGTCAGTGATGCCGCTGCTCGAGGAGTTCCATTTCCGGGATCCCGGCATCGACGTACACGAGCGGTACTCGTTGCGGAGGATCCGAGATCTGGTGAACAGTCGAAGTAGCAACGCGGAAGCGTAATCGTGCGGCCACCGATAGATCTGGTCGAGTTCGGCCCGTCGTACACTGCCGAACTCTCGGTGAGCGAGTACGAGGCGCTGTCCGAGCTCGGGATTGCCACAGTAAGGAAGGAACGGGCGGGTCGGTACTCCATCAAGCCTGGCAGCAAGGTCGGGTCGGTAACGTACGGCGACATTCAGATCAACGTACGGCCGAAGATCACCGAGCTGAACCGCCTGCTGTTCTTCGTCGGGTACTGCTCGAACCCGGCCATCTGGCGTGAAGAATTCGTCCACCTGGACCAGGCTCCCGGTCTGTATCCCGCTGTCGCGGAATCATTCTCGCGTCTGGCGTCCCGCGCAATCGAGGGCGGACTGTTACAGGGGTACCAGGCAAGATCGGATTCGCTGGCACTCGTCCGCGGCCGGGTCCAGTTCCGTGAGCAGGTCATGCGCAACTATGGTCTGCCACTGCCGATCGCGGTCGAGTACGACGACTTCACCACCGATATCGTCGAGAACCAGATCATCCTGTTGGCGACGTTGCGGCTGCTCAGCATTCCGGACATCGGAACCGAAGCACGGCAACAACTCAGCCGCCTTCGTTGGCTGCTCGACGAAATCACGATGCTGCCCAACCGGAGCAGGGCCCCCGAGTGTCATCTCGATCGGGTCAACGCCCGCTATCACGATCTACTCAGGCTGTCCGAGGTAGTCCTCGACAACAGTTCGTTCGATCAACGCAACGGATCGCTCGCGGTATCCGGCTTCATGTTCGACATGTGGCGCATCTACGAGGACTTCGTGACCGGCGCGATCGGGATGGCCATGCGCCAGTTCGGCGGGCACCCGAAGACGCAGTTCGAAGGCCCTCTGGACAAGGCGTCGAGGATCAAATTCAGGCCTGACCTGGTGTGTTTCGACGACAACGATGTTCCCATTGCTGTGGTCGATGCCAAGTACAAGGCGGCGAGCCGCAAAGGATTTCCCGAAGCCGACCTCTATCAGATGCTTGTCTACTGTGCGGTGTTGAAGTTGTCCGAGGGGCATCTGGTGTACGCCAAGGGCAATGAGCCGGCGCGGATCCACGAAATCAGGAACTGCGGTATCACCATCCACTGTCATGCTCTCGATCTGTCGCTGCCGCCGAATCAGTTACTGACCGAGATAGATTCGTTGGCTGCTGCGATTCTGCACAAGTGAGTGGCTGGGGATCCCGGTCTACACGGACAATCTCGAAGACACTGAGGCGGATATCCGCCTTCCGACTGCGAGATTGTCCGCCCAGACCGTCACCTGTTTCGCCGGCGGTCCCGAACGACGGCCACCACCTCGTCCGCGCATCTATCGATCGCGTTGTATACATCGGCAGCGGCATAACGAAGCACCAACCACCCGCGGAGCTGGAGCCAGTTCTGCCGTCGTCTATCGCGACGGAAAACCCCTGGTGCGCTGTGGAATTCACGCCCATCGACCTCCACAACGGTGCGCGAACGCTCGTCGACGAAGTCGCAGGTATACGGCCCGATCGGATGGTTCGCCAGCATGTGCAGTCGTCGCTTCGCCAGCGCCCGTGCGAACAACCGCTCCGGTTCCGACGCGGAGTAGAGCGCCGCTTCGCGGAGCTGTCTACGCAGTGCCGGCGCGCCCTGGGTGCCCATACTGCTCTGTCTCGCGAGTTCGGACGCAGTGACAGAACGATCCACCTGACTGTCCACCAGGCGACCAGCATCATCTTCGGACATGACCGAAATGCAGTCGATCAGGGTTCGCGCAGCATCGGTTACCGGCAGCCCCCACATATCCTCCACCGCCGCACCAGTTAAATCCCGGCGATACAGCGCCAACCATTTAGGACATCGCCGATGCACACCGGTCGGAACAGTCGCCTCGAAAACGGCCGGCTCCGGCAGCATATTGTGCAGCCACCCAGCCGTCCGATGACTCAACACGGCCGCCGGAATCCACGTAACGATGGCCGCACACCGCGCCAGCCCAGTGGGATCACCAAGCAAGTACGTGCGAGGCAGAAGCCGTGAATAAGTTCCCCGACGACATCGGTCGTCGATCGTTGTCGCCGGTACGCCATCGGCGATCAGCTGTGCGCGCGACCGCACGCCGTAGAGGTCCACAGTCGGAGCCTCCGCCGGCGGCGCTACCCGGTAGACCAGCTGTGCTGGGCAAACTGTCGGCCTGTGGATAGGGGTCGAGTTGTGAGTGGCCGCCTCGGCGAGCCAGCTGACACGAGCGGTAGAGGTCGCCGAACTTGTCTGACTGCGAAGCTATCCTGATTCACATCGTGTCCGATCTGGATGGATGAGTATCAAAGATAGTTGATAGTGGCAGGAGTTCTTTCGATGGCTCGCATTCTCAAGGTGACTCCAAGCACGCAGGAGAAGATCAAGCCGCATAAGATCGACGAGGGTGTGGAGTGTGAGTACAAAGTCCTTCCAGCTGAGGACGGACCGCTTGTGCATCTATCGACTTTCGGCTCCCAAAAGCGCGCGTCACACCGCAAGAGCAGTCAGTCGATGCAGTTCAACGAAGGCACTGCGAAGGACCTCACCGGCGTTTTCCATGAAACATTCGGTGATAGTTGCGCTACCGACTTAGATTTGGAGGAAGGGCGACTGGTCGCGGCCTATCGAAAGGATCCGCAGCGGTTTCGGCAGCTCATCACTGACGACGAAACTGCCCGTGACGTCGTAGCCCTGGCGCATCGCCGGAAACAGGTCACACGTTTTCGTCGTCTGTTGAACGATGATGCGTATTTTGCCGAGGAGGCTCAGACCTGTACAAAAACGGGGACAGAGCCAGTTTGGCAGCGCTTCTTTGAGGAGAACCCCTGGATCTTCGGCGTGTCTCTTGCTGGACAGTTATTGACCTCCTGGAGTCGTGAACAGCTCGAACAGATTGTTGCGGGGTCATCCATTTCTGGAGTCGGAAAGCGTACTGACGCTTTGCTGCGGACAGCGGGTCGTGTCAGGTCGCTGGTGTTCGTAGAATTCAAGACTCATAAGAAGGACCTCCTTGTCAAGGAGTACCGCTCAGGATGTTGGGTACCTTCGCCTGAGCTATCCGGAGGTGTCGTGCAGGCTCAGGGGACCGTCTATCGGGCAATAGTCGGCATCGGGGAGCAGTTGCAGAGTAAAGATGCTGACGGCAGCAATATTTCGGGGGACATCACGTATCTGTTGCGCCCCCGTACCTATCTGGTTATCGGGAACCTCGAGAGTCTGCGCGGCGAGGGCGGCGGCGATCATGAAGACAAGATCCGTTCGTTCGAACTGTATCGACGTCAACTGGTCGAGCCTGAAATACTCACCTTCGATGAGTTGCTCGCCCGGGCCGAATGGTTAGTGACTTCTGCGGTCAGCCCGAGCGATGCCTCCGAGTGAGTTCTCGAAGAGCGGTGGCCTGATCAGCGGCGGACTTCGGTGATCTCGACGGGGCGTTGTTCGCGGCGGGAGAGTTCACAGGCTTCGGCTACGTAGAAAGCTTCTAGGGCATCGGTTGGGTTGCACGGGTTTTCGAGGTTGCCGTTGATTACCGAGATGAAGGCAGCCAGTTCTTCGGTGTAGGCGTTGCGGAAGCGGTCCATGAAGCCGGGGTATGGGGGGAGGGGGGAGGGGGTGTAGTCGGGTTCGACTGAGGTCAAGGGGGAGCGGTCGTCTAGGCCGACGATTGCGTTGGATTTGGAGCCTAGGGCTTCCAGGCGGACGTCGTAGCCTGCGCCGTTGTAGCGGGTTAGGGAGACGGTGGCGAGGGATTGGTTGTCCAGGTGCAGCAGCACCGCGGCGGTGTCTACGTCGCCGGAGTCGGTGAAGACCTGGTCGCCTTGGTTGGTGCCGGTGGCGTAGACCTGGGTGATTTCTTGGCCGGTCACCCAGCGGATGATGTCGAAGTCGTGGACGCCGCAGTCGCGGAAGATGCCGCCGGAGTGGGGGATGTAGGCGGCGGGTGGGGGTGTGGGGTCGAGGGTGGTGGCGCGGAGGGTGTGCAGCCAGCCGAGGGAGCCGGAGGTGATGGCGGCTCGGGCGGCTCGGTAGCCGGCGTCGAAGCGGCGTTGGAAGCCGATTTGTACTGGGACGGTGGTGTTTTGGAGGTGGTCGAGCACGGCCAGGGTGCCTTCGATGTCGGCGGCGACGGGCTTTTCGCAGAAGACGGGGAGGCCGGCGTCGACTGCCCTGAGGATCAGTTCGGGGTGGGAGGAGGTGGCGGTGGTGATGATGAGGCCGTCGAGGTCGCTGGCGAAGAGGGCGTCGAGGTCGGGGGCGAATTCGAGGTCGAGCTTGGTGGCGGTGGTGCGGGCTCGTTCGGGGTCGGCGTCGGCGACGACGACGTTGGCTACGTTGGGGAAGTTCTTGAGGGTCTCGGCGTGGGAGGTGCCGATGCGGCCGGTACCGGCGAGGCCGAGGGTGACGGCTTTGTGGGATGTCATCGACTTTCCTCCTGGTGAAATCGCAACGTGCGGTAGGGAACTGCCGTGGGCAGGCGAGGGTTCAGTTGCTCGGGGGGCTGGTCGTCGAGCGGACGACGAGGGATGGCTGTAGGCGGCGACGGACCGGATCGGTGCGGTCGGCGCGGAGGCGTTCGACGAGCGCTTCGATGGCGAGCCGGCCCATTTGGACGCGGGGCTGGTCGATCGTCGTCAGCGAGACGTGGCGGAGTGCGGCCAGGGACGTGTTGTCGTAGCCGACGATGGAGACGTCGTCCGGCACCCGCAAACCGGCCTCTTCCAGGGCGGACATGGCGCCGACGGCGTTGAAGTCGTTGCCGCAGACCAGGGCGGTGGGGAAGTTGTCGCGGGTGAAGAGGTTCAGCAGCTTCTGTACCGCGGCGATACCCGCGGAGTCGGTGTGCTCGCTGGGGATGACCATCGGCTCGAGGCCGTGCCGTTCCATCGCGGCCTGGTAGCCCTTGCGACGTGGTGACGCGGTGAACGCGTTGCCGCCGTCGAGGTGCACGATGCGCCGATGTCCCAGGGAGGCAAGGTGATCCACGGCTAGTCCGGCGCCGACCTCGCCGTCGTC
Organism: Nocardia sp. NPDC051756; assembly: GCF_040681495.1. NCBI lineage: Bacteria > Bacillati > Actinomycetota > Actinomycetes > Mycobacteriales > Nocardiaceae > Nocardia > Nocardia sp. NPDC051756. The sequence goes on from NZ_JBFAYV010000001.1 coordinate 591,907, forward strand.
GTTGACGGTGTCGACGTCGGCGATGGTCGAGCTGCGCGACACCAGAACCAGCGGAGCCTGTTGTGCCGCATCGCGAATGGCGGCGGCGGGCAGGATGGGGGAGAGCAGGATGATGCCGCCGGGGCGGAACGCGAGCAGGCTTTCCAGCGCGGTGCGCTCGCGGGCGGCGCTGCGGCGGCCGGTGTTGAGGATCAGCTCCAGGCCGGATTCCTGTGCGGCGGTGTCCATTCCCTCGACGACGTCGGCGAAAAAGGCGTTGTGCAGGTCGGAGACCATGACGCCGACGATGTTCGACGTCCGGCTGGCCAGCGAGCGCGCCATGATGTCGGGCTGATAGCCGAGGTCTTTCGCGGCCTCCAGCACGGCGCGGCGACGGTGCTCGCTGACCTTCGGGGAGTTGCGCATGACGAGCGAAACCAGGGCGCGCGAGACGCCCGCGCGTTCGGCGACGTCCTCCATGGTGGGTCGCGCCATGTCGCCTCCGTTCCGCGTTCGGTGATCCGTGCCGTGTCGGACGTTACAAGGTCAGCGCGTCCGAATCAATAGAGCGCTCTAATCGGACTTTCTGCTCAACGAAATCTCCGACATTTCCGCTGGAAGCGCGGATATTACCTGGTGGTAGCGCTATTCTGAGGGCCGTGCAACCTCTTGACACACTATGACCCACGTTACATAGTTGGAGCGCTCCAATCGCTTGGGGCGCTTCAACTCGACATCGAAGGTCGGAGAAGTCCTGATGACCGAACCGCTCTACCCGCTGCGCATCGCGGCCGCCCCCATCTCCTGGGGAGTGTGCGAAGTTCCCGGCTGGGGTCACGTGCTCGACGCGCAGACCGTGCTCGCGGAGATGGCCGAACTCGGCCTGTCCGCGACCGAACTCGGCCCGCCGGGCTATCTTCCGCCGGACCCGGACGAATTGCGTTCGCTGCTGGCGACATTCGGGATCTCCGCGGTCGGCGGATTCCTGGCGCTGGTGCTGCACGAGGAACCGGAGAGCGCGCTCGTCGCGGCGAAGGAGGCCGCCGAGCTGTTCGCCGCGACCGGCGCCGAGGTGATCGTCCTGGCCGCCGCGACCGGGCTGGGCGGGTACGACGCCCGCCCGCAGCTCACCGCGGACGAATGGCGCACGCTCATCGAGACTTCCGCCGCGATCCGCGACCTCGCCGCCGAGCACGGGCTGCGCACGGTGCTGCATCCGCACGTCGGCACGCATGTGGAGACCGAGCCCGAAGTCGAACGCTTCCTTGCCGATTCGGACCTCGACATCTGCCTGGACACCGGGCATCTGCTGATCGGCGGCACCGATCCGGTACTGCTCGCGCAGCGACATGCCGCCCGGATCGGGCACCTTCACCTGAAGGACGTCCGTAGCGCGCTGGCCGACGAAGTACGCGGCGGCGCACTGGAATACAGCGAGGCCGTGCGCCGTGGGTTGTATGTCCCACTGGGCGAAGGGGATGTCGACATCGCCGCCCTGGTGCAGACCATGCAGGCCGCAGGCTACCGCGGCTGGTACGTGATGGAGCAGGACACCGCCCTGCGGCCCACCGACTCGGCGGAGCTGCCGAGCCGGGACACCGAACGCAGCCTGCGCCACCTCGCCGGCCTCGCGACTTCCGCCGCACGAATCTAGTTGGGAAGTGATGACAACGATGTCTCTTCGAGTTCGCCGAGGGTGGCAACGATCGCGCCGCCTGGTGCCGTGGCTGGCCGTGGCCGCGGTACTGGCCGCGTGTAGCGGGCCGGGCACCGACGCGGTCGCGCCGACCAATTCCCCGGTCGCCGCCGGCAAGTTGAACTCCGTCGCGGTGGTCACGCACGGCAGCCCCGGCGACGCGTTCTGGAACGTGGTCAAGAACGGTGCGGAGGCGGCGGGCAAAGACCTCGGCGTCCGGGTCGAATACAACTCGGCCGGCGATCCCGGCCAGCAGGCGAAGCTGATCGACAACGCGGTCGCGCAGGGCGTGGACGGGCTCGTCGTCTCGATGGCGAATCCCGACGCGCTGCGCCCCTCGATCGAAAAGGCCATCACCGCGGGCATTCCCGTGGTGACGATCAACTCGGGGGAAGGCGAGAGCGTCAAGTACGGCGCGATCGGCCATGTGGGACAAAGCGAGTCGCTGGCGGGGCAGGCGGCGGGCAAGCGCCTCGCCGACGCCAAGAAGACCAAGCTGCTCTGCGTGATTCACGAGGCCGGCAATATCGGCGCCAACCAGCGGTGCGAGGGCGCGACCAAGGCCTTCGGCAACGGGACGACGCTCCAGGTGGACATCAACAACCCGACCGACGCGCAGTCCCGGATCAAGGGCGCGCTGGAGGCGGACAAGTCGATCGACGCGGTGCTGACCCTCAATTCGCAGGTAGCCGCGCGTGCGGTGGACGGGGTGAGGGAAGCGCAGTCCACCGCGACGGTCGCGACGTTCGACCTCAATACCGATGTGGTCGAGGCCATCCGCGCGGGCAAGCTGCTGTTCGCCGTCGACCAGCAGCAGTACGAGCAGGGCTACCTGCCCGTGGTGCTGTTGCAGGCCTACCGGACCAATCTGAACACCGTCGGTGGTGGCACACCGGTGCAGACGGGTCCGGCCTTCGTCGACAAGAACAACGTCGATGCCGTCGCCGCGCTGGTGGCGCAGGGCACGCGCTGAGGTCAGGGAGTAGATGAAATGACTGTTGCGACAAAAGCATCCGCGGCGGAACCGGCCGCCGAGCCGAAGGGGCCGACGCTGATGCAGCGGATGGTCGTCCGGCCGGAGATCGGTGCCGCGCTCGGCGCGCTACTCGTGTTCGTGTTCTTCTCGATCATCACCGATCGCTTCCTGAGCCCGCTGGGCGTGGCGACCTGGCTGGACGACTCGTCCACGCTCGGCATCATGGCGGTCGCGGTGGCGCTGTTGATGATCGGCGGTGAGTTCGACCTCTCGGCCGGCGTGATGACGGCGTCCACGGCGTTGGTCACCGCACTGCTCGCGGTGCACGCGGGCTGGAACGTCTGGTTCGCGCTGCTGGCCTCGCTGGTGCTCGCGCTGCTGGTCGGCGCGTTCAACGGGTGGCTCGTGATGCGCACCGGCTTGCCGAGTTTCATCGTCACGCTCGGCACTTTCCTTGCGCTGCAAGGGCTGAACCTCGGCGTGACCAGGATGGTCACCGGAACCGTTCAGGTGTCGGGGATTCGGAGCGCGGACGGGTACAACTCGGCCGGTTGGGTCTTCGCCTCGACGCTGAACATCGGCGACGCGCGCATCCAAGCGTCGGTCATCTGGTGGATCGTGCTGACCGTGATCGCCTCGATCGTGTTGGTGCGCACCAGGTTCGGCAACTGGATCTTCGCGGTCGGCGGTGCGTTGCAGAATGCGCGCGCGGTCGGCGTGCCGGCCAATCGGACGAAGATCGTGCTGTTCATGACCACGGCGTTCGCCGGTTGGGTGGTCGGCTCGTGCAGCATCCTGCGGTTCGCCAGCGTGCAGGCGAACCAGGGTGTCGGCTTGGAGCTGCACTACATCATCGCCGCGGTCGTCGGCGGCTGCCTGCTGACCGGCGGCTTCGGGTCGGCCGTTGGCGCCGCGATCGGCGCGCTCATCTTCGGCATGGCACGTCAGGGAATTGTGTTCGCGCGCTGGGACAGTGACTGGTTCATGCTGTTCCTCGGCGTGCTGCTGCTGGCGGCGGTGCTGGTCAACAACAGATTCCAGAAGCGAGCCGAAAGGGTACGGCGATGACGACTCCTTTGATCGAGGCCGTTGGTATCGGTAAGAGTTACGGTGGTGTCGTCGCCCTGGAAGACGTGTCCACGGTGGTGAACGCGGGCCAGGTCACCTGCATCCTCGGTGACAACGGCGCGGGTAAGTCGACGCTGATCAAGATCCTGGCCGGCGTGCACCAGCACGACCGGGGCGAGTTGCGCATCGACGGCCAGCCGGTCCGATTGTCCTCGCCGCGTGCGGCTTTGGACCACGGCATCGCGACCGTCTATCAGGATCTGGCGGTGGTGCCGCTGATGAGCGTCTGGCGCAACTTCGTGCTCGGCTCGGAGCCGACCTCCGGCCCGTTCCGGCTGCTCGACCGGCGCAAGGGGCGGGAGATCGCCCGTAAAGGGCTGGCGGACATGGGTATCGAGATCCGCGATATGGAGCAGCCGGTCGGCACGCTGTCCGGCGGGCAACGGCAATGTGTCGCGATCGCGCGGGCCGTGCACTATGGCGCGAAGGTGCTGATCCTGGACGAGCCGACCGCCGCGCTCGGCGTGAAGCAGGCCGGGGTGGTGCTGAAATACGTTGTCCAGGCCAGGGATCGCGGGCTCGGGGTCATTCTGATCACGCACAACCCGCATCACGCCTTCCCGGTCGGCGACCGATTCCTGTTGCTGAAACGCGGCGCGATGCTCGGGTCGTACGAGAAGGACGAGATCGACCTGTCGGAGCTCACGCGGCAGATGGCGGGCGGCGCCGAGCTGGACGCGTTGCAGCACGAATTGCAGCGGGTCGTGTCGTCGTGACCGGTCTGGAAGCGTTGACCATCGGCCGCGTCGGCGTCGACCTGTACCCGCAGCAGAGCGGTGTCGGTCTCGCCGAGGTGGAGTCGTTCGCGAAGTTCCTGGGCGGCACCGCGACCAACGTCGCGGTCGCCGCCGCGCGACTCGGCCGCCGAAGCGCGGTGCTGACCAAGGTCGGCAAGGACGGCTTCGGTGACTACGTGCGAACGGCGTTGGCGGACTTCGGCGTATCGCCCGACTACGTCGGGACCGCGCCGGAACTCCTGACGCCGGTGGTCTTTTGCGAGTTGAAGCCGCCCGCCGACCCGCCGCTGCTGTTCTACCGCGCGCCCATCGCGCCGGATCTCACCCTCACCGAGGACGAGGTGCCGTGGGACGTGGTGGATTCGGTTCCGCTGCTGTGGGTTACCGGCACCGGCGTGAGCGCCGAACCCGGGCGCAGCACCCAGCGCCGGATCCTCGAGCGGCGTAACCGGCGCGGCCACACCGTGCTCGACCTCGACTACCGGCCGATGTTCTGGCCGGATGTCGAGACCGCCCGCTCGGAGATCGGCTGGATGGTCGACCACGTCAACGTCGTCGTCGGCAACCGCACCGAGGTCCAAGTCGCCGTGGGCACAGCCGATCCCGACGAGGCGGCCGACCGGCTGCTGGCTCGCGGCGTCCGGCTCGCGGTGATCAAACGCGGCGCCGAGGGGGTGCTGGTCGCCACCGAGTACGAACGGTGGACGGTGCCGCCGTGCCGGGTCGAGGTGGTCTGTGGGCTCGGGGCGGGAGATGGTTTCGGCGGCGCGCTGATTCACGGCCTGCTCTCGGACTGGGACCCGCATCGCATCGCCACCTACGCCAATGCCGCGGGCGCGCTCGTGGCGTCCCGGTTGGCGTGCGCCGATGCCATGCCGACGGACTCGGAAATCGAAGAACTACTGTGCCGCTGAACGCGGTGCGCCCATTCGAAATTGGAGGAACTACGGTGCATTTGACCGACGAACGCTGGCGTGAGCTGCTGCGCGTCCGCGCGACGGACCCGGCGGCGGTCGAGCGGGCATATGCGAAACGGGTCCGTCGCCCGAACCTGCTGGCGGACAAGGACACCCTGTTCCTGATCGCCGCGGACCACCCGGCCCGCGGCGCCCTCGGCGTCGGCTCGGACCTGACCGCGATGGCGGATCGGCGCGCGCTGCTGGAGCGGTTGCTGATCGCCCTGGCCCACCCGGATGTCGACGGCGTGCTCGGCTCCCCGGACGTGGTCGAGGAACTGCTGCTGCTGGATGCGCTGGACGACAAGGTCGTCATCGGCTCGATGAACCGCGGCGGACTGGCCGGCGCGGAGTGGGAGATCGACGACCGCTTCACCGGGTACGACGCGGACTCGCTCGCCCGATTCCGGCTCGACGGCGGCAAAATGCTGCTGCGCCTGGTGGATTCCGACGCGGGCACGGTGCCGACCTTGCAGGCGTGCGCGCAAGCGGTGTCCGAACTGGCGGCGAACGGGCTCATGGCGATGGTCGAGCCGCTGCCGTACCATCGCGACGAATCCGGTGTCCTGGTGATGAGCAGGGACGCGGCTGCCCTCGCTCGGGCCATCACGGTCGCCTCGGGGCTCGGCGTCACCTCCGCCTACACCTGGTTGAAGATCCCTGCGCCGGAAGACATTTCCGTGCTCGACGCGACGACCCTGCCGGTCGTCGTGCTCGGCGGCGCTCCCTCCGGCGACCAGGTCGCCGACATCGCGTACTGGGACGGGGCGCTCGGCCACGATGTCGTCCGCGGTCTGGTTGTCGGCCGGACGCTGCTCTACCCGCACGACGGTGACGTCGGCGCGGCAGTCGATGCAGCCGCCAAGATGCTGAAGGAGACCCGATGAGCCGCTGCTCCTTCTGGCCAGCCGGACCGGACTGCACACTGCTACCGACGAGTGCCGCGCACAATCTGTCACCGCGCGCACGTACTCGCCGGCGAATCCTGGCGCGGCGCAACACGATGCGCGCGCCGCTTACGCGCGGCCGGGCTCGCCCGGCACCGGACCGGCAGCGGGGTGGGCGGCTGCTGCGCACGAATCGTTCGGCCGCGCGCGTGTTCGCTGGTGGTTCTGTGCGCGGGGCGCGAGTTCGTGCGCAGCGGCTGGGTACTACGCGCGTAGCGGTGGTGCGGAGCGGGGGAGCGCGGTGAAGCTGCATCGACCTGCCGGGACGTTGCGGGAGGGTAGCGATCCGATCCGCCTGGTCCCGGAAGACGCCGGATGGACCTATACCGGATTGCGCGTACTTGCCCTCCGTCCCGGCGAAACCAGAAACCTCGAGACCGGTGAGTTCGAAGCATTCGTCCTGCCGCTGGCCGGTTCGTGCACCGTCCGCGTCGACGGCATGACCTTCGAATTGTCCGGCCGCGACTCGGTTTTCACCCGTGTGACGGACTTTGCCTACATTCCGCGAGACGCGGACGTCGAGCTGACCGCGCAAGGCAATCTGGAACTCGCCCTCCCCATGGCCCGCTGCACGAACCGCCTCGACCCGAAATACGGCCCCGCGGAACAGGTCCCGATCGATATCCGCGGCGCGGGCCAAGCCACCCGCCAGGTCACCAACTTCGGCGTCCCCGGCGTCTGGGATCACGCCGACAAACTCAACGCCTGCGAACTGATCACCCCTGACGGCAACTGGTCCTCCTACCCGCCGCACAAGCACGACGAGGCGAGCGACTGCGAGGTCGTCAACGAGGAGATCTACTACTTCCGCATCGCCGGACGAGACGGGGTCACTCCGTCACGTGACGGATTCGGCATGCATCGCACCTACACCGCCGATGGCGCACTCGACGAAAACGTCGCGGTACGGGACGGCGACGTTTTCCTGGTCCCGCAGGGCTATCACGGCCCGTGCATCGCCGCCCCGGGCTACCCGATGTACTACCTCAACGTGCTCGCGGGCCCCGCCCCGGAACGTTCGATGGCCTTCTGCGACGACCCGGCGCACAGCTGGGTGCGCGGCGCCTGGGACGACGAACCGCGCGATCCCCGCTGCCCGGTCACCAACCATGAAGGACGGCTCCGATGAAACTGACCGCGGCGCAGGCGCTGGTGGCCTGGCTGGTCGCCCAACGCTCGGAAACCCTGGACGGCCGCGAAGTACCGTTGTTCCCTGCGGTTTTCGGCATCTTCGGGCACGGCAACGTGCTCGGCCTCGGCACCGCGCTGCACGAGCGGCGCGACGAGATCCCGGTCTGGCGTGGACAGACCGAGCAGGGCATGGCCCTGGCCGCCGTCGGCTACGCCAAAGCGACCCACCGTCGGCAGATCGGTGTCGCCACCTCGTCGATCGGCCCCGGCGCGCTGAACATGGTGACCGCCGCCGGCGTCGCCCACGCGAATCGCCTTCCGCTGCTGCTGCTTCCGGGCGACACCTTCACCACCCGGGCCCCGGACCCGGTGCTGCAACAGGTCGAGCATTTCGGCGACGCCACCGCCACGGTCAACGACGCGTTCCGCGCGGTGAGCCGCTACTTCGACCGGATCACCCGCCCCGAGCAGCTGATTTCCACACTGCCCCAGGCGGTTCGGGTGCTCACGGACCCGGCCGAGGCCGGTCCGGTCACGCTCGCCCTGCCGCAAGACATCCAGGCCGAGACCTACGACTTCCCCGACGCCCTGTTCGAGCCGGTCGTCCACCGCATCCTGCGCCCGCGCGCCGACGAGCGCTCCTTGGCCGACGCCGAAGCGGCGCTGCGCAACTCGGCCCGGCCGCTGCTGGTCCTCGGCGGCGGCGTCCGCTACTCGGGCGCGGGCCGAACTGCGCTCGAATTCGCTGAGCGACATGGCATTCCGATCGTCGAAACGACCGCGGGCCGCACCCTCGTGCCCCACGTGCATCCCCTCTACGCCGGTCCGCTCGGCGTCACCGGCTCGACCTCGGCCAACGCACTGGCCGCCGAAGCCGACCTCGTCCTCGCCGTCGGCACCCGCTTGCAGGACTTCACCACCGCCTCATGGACCGTCTTCGCGCCGGAGGTCCGCCTCGTCACGATCAACGCGGCCCGCTTCGACGCGGTCAAGCACGGCGCCCTCGCGATCGTCGGCGACGCCGACGCAACGGTCCGTGACCTGGCCGAACGCACCCAGCAATGGCAGGTCGACCCCGAATGGACCGCCCGCGCTGCCGCCGAACGCAGCACCTGGGACGCCCACGTCGACAAGCTGCGCGCCCATACCCTGGGCACCCCCAGCTATGCCCAGGTGGTCGGCCTCGTCAACGAACTCAGCGGCCCGAACGACTACGTGATGACCGCGTCGGGCGGCATGCCCGGCGAACTCGTCGGCGGTTGGCGCGCGACCGGCGGCGCACCGACCATGGACGTCGAGTACGGATTCTCTTGCATGGGTTACGAACTCGCGGGCGCCTGGGGCGCTGCCATGGCCCACACCGACGGCCTGGTCACCACCATGCTCGGCGACGGCTCCTACCTGATGCTGAATTCCGAACTGTTCTCCGCCGCCTTCGCCGGTCACCCGCTGGTCGCGGTCGTCTGCGACAACGACGGCTACGCGGTGATCGCCCGCCTGCAAGAAGGCCAGGGCGGCGCACCGTTCAACAACTTCTACGCCGACTGCCGCACCACCCACGACGAACCGCCGCGCGTGGACTTCGCCGGACACGCCCGCGCCCTGGGTTGTGCCGTCTTCACCGCCACTGACCTGGCCGAATTCCGCGACGCCTACGCCGAGGCACGGGCCACCGCGGTCCGTGAATCCCGCCCGGCCGTGCTGGTGATCCGCACCCAGCCGTCGTCCTGGACCGAGGCGGGCGCCTGGTGGGAGGTCGGCGTTCCCGAGCATCTGTCCGGGAGTGCCGCCTACGCCGAAGCGAAACCACGCCAGTTGCGCTATTTGCAACATTGAACTCGAGGTGAAACAAGGTGCTGCGCGACTCGATGGAAAGTCGTAGGATGACTTAACGGCGCATCGGGGCGCTGGTAGCGATGGCCCTTGCGGCACAAGATAACTGGGACATCACCGAGTATCGGTGACCGGTTGCGTCGAGAAGGGGAAGGCCTGTGCGGACCGAGGCGAGCAGAGCGGGCCGGTGACCCTCAACCGGGTCGACCACACCGCGTTGGCGCTGTGGGCGGCGGATTGCGCCGAACATGTGCTGCCGCTGTTCGAGCGCGCGCGACCGGATGACCTACGACCGGCCGCGGCGATCGAGGCCGCCCGCGCCTGGGTGCGCGGCGACCTGACGATGCCCGAGGCGCGCCGGGCCGCGTTCGCCGCCCACGACTCCGCTCGCGAGACCGTCGGCGCGGCCACTTTCGCCGCGCGATCGGCCGGGCACGCCGCCGCGACCGCCCATGTGGCCGGTCACGCGGTGCACGCCGCGAACTATGCGATGCAGGCGGTACAGGCGGATTCGTCGGAGGGGGACGACGAGCGCGCCTGGCAAGAAGCTCAGGTACCTGAACGACTGTTCCGGGTGGTTTTCCCGGATCGGGGCCTGTCAGAGCGGGGGAGGTGAAGGCAACAACCCCCTAGTCAGCGTTGTTTTGCTCACAGTTGACCGGGGAAGAAGTGGAGAAATTCGTCGGATCATGGCATCGTTGATCTCGAGACCAGGCCATTCCATTTGGCAGAATCTGGCTCGTCTACAGAAAGTATGAAATGGCTCAGGGCATTGTGAAGTGGTTCAACAGCGAGAAGGGCTTCGGCTTCATCGCGCAAGACGGCGGAGGCCCCGACGTCTTCGTGCATTACTCGGCCGTCAGCGGCGCGGGTTTCCGGTCCCTCGATGAGGGGCAGCGCGTGGAGTTCGAGATCGGCCAGGGCCAGAAGGGCCCGCAGGCGCAGGACGTTCGCGTCCTCTGATCTGATCGCTCCTAAGCTTTCGAAAGGCCCCACACCGGCATGGTGCGGGGCCTTTCCCCATTTCCGGGGATGCTTATGCCCTGGTGAAGGTCACATGGGTGACCGCAGGAGAGCGGACCACCGAGCCGATCGTGTAACCGGGCAGCGCGCCGAGATCGTCGTAGAGACGCTCGCCGCCGCCGAGCAGAATCGGCACGACGGCCAGATGCATCTCGTCGACCAGTCCTGCCTGAAGGAACTGACGCACGATCGATGAGCCGCCGCCCAATCGCACGTCCTTGCCGTCGGCGGCTTTGAACGCCTTCCGCAGCACCTCCTCCGGGGTGTCGTCGACGAAGTGGAACGTGGTGCCGCCGTCCATCGGCAGCGACTGCCGCGGGTGATGGGTCAGCACGAAGGTGTCGTGGTGGTACGGCGGGTTGTCGCCCCACCAGCCCTTCCACTCCGCGTCCTGCCACTCGCCGCGAATCGGCCCGAACATGTTGCGGCCCATGATGGTTGCGCCGATGCCGACATCGCCGGCCTTGACGAAATCGTCGTCGATACCGGTCTCGCCGCCCTCGCTGCCGGACCGGTCGTTGCCGGTGCGCGTGGCGAAGACCCACTCGTGCAGGCGCATGCCGCCTTCGTCGAGCGGGTTGTCCTGGCTCTGGTTCGGGCCGGCGACATAGCTGTCCAGTGAGATGGCCAGGTTGCGTACGAAGAGCTTCGCCATGGTCTTGTCTTTCGCTAGACTGATTGCAGTTTGCAATCGCTTGGGTGCAGATTAGGGGCGACTGGTTGTATATTGCAAGCAGACGTTCGAAGTTATTTGCGGAGCAAGGAGCGGTGGATGCGTGACGAGGGACGCTCGGGCTGCCCGATCAACGCGACGATCGAGGTGATCGGCGATCGGTGGACCCTGCTGGTGCTGCGCGACGTGATGTTCGGCAACCGGCGCTATTTCCGCGAATTGCTCGCCGCGTCGGAGGAGGGCATCGCCTCGAATATCCTGTCCGACCGGCTGAAACGGCTGGTCGCGGCGGGTCTGCTCAGCCGCGAGGACAGCAGGCCCGGGCAGAAGGCGGAGTACCGGCTGACCGAGCCTGCCATCCAGTTGGTGCCGATCATGGCGCAACTCGGGTCGTGGGGACTGCGGCACCGGCCGACCACCCGGCAGTTGCGGGTGCGGGCGGAGCTGCTCGAGCAGGGTGGCCCCGAGCTGTGGGCGGAGTTCATGGACGAACTCCGGGAGGCACACCTCGGGATTCCCCGACCCGACCCGGACCGGCCGACCGCGACGGACCGGCTGGCCCAGGCGTACGCGGCGGCCGTCGCCGAAGCGTGAGCGCTACGACGGTCCGGCGGCCTCGGCGCGGAAGAACTCCGCGGTGAGCTTCCTGGCCCGGTCGAGATCCGGGTCCACCGTCTTCGGGAAAGCGTCTGCGGCCAGCTCGAATTCGGCCTCGATGAACGCGGCGATCGGGACCGGCACTGTGCCACTGCCCATTTCGCGGGTCCGGGACTTGAGCTCGGTCAACTCCGCCACTGCCGCAACGAGATCCGCGGCCAGGTCGCACTCGTCCATCAGCGTCGGCAGGTGCATCGGCGCCACCGCCACACCGGAGTGCTCGCGCAGCCAGCGCAAAGCCATTGCCGGACGCAGTGAATAGAACACCTTCTTCAGTGATCGGTTGCGGTCGAACAACTCCCACTGCTTCTCGCCCAGGTGCAGGTAGTGCCGGGCCACCCGGTTGCGGTCGGCGACCTCGTCGGCCAGGGCGCGCAGCTCGTCGCGGAACCGGCTGTCGCCGCGGTACACGATCGGCGACATCAGCCATTCGATGAGCACGGCATTGCCCGCGACCAGCAGGCGCAGCGCCTTGGCCAGGTCCCAGCCGTTCACGTCGAGCAGCCCGGCCAGCGGCGTCTCGATCACGTCGCGGGTGCGCCACGGGGACAGGTAGGTATCGAGGTTCGCGACATAGACGAACCGGCAGTCGTAATCGGAGTCGGGCGACGGGAAACCCCAAGCCCGGCTGCCGCTTTCGATGGCGAGCCGGACCGAGACGCGGTGTTCGCGCTCGACCCGGTCCAGCTCGAAGTCGATGGACCCGACCACCGTCGGGTCCATCGAAGCAGGGATCGCGCGTAGGGCCATGCCGTTGATGCTATGTGCTGGTTACCTTGAAACGCAGTTCATTTTCCGGCCATCGGCGCTGTTCAGGCCCGCTCGGGGGTGCGCCCGAAGGCGGCGATCAGCAGCGCGACGAACACCAGCGCGCCGCCTAGCCACATCGCCGAGGTGACGCCGAACGCGTCCGCCATGCGCCCACCGGCCAGCGCGCCGAGGGCGATGGCGGCGTTGAAGACGCACGCGTTCAACGAGGACGCGGCCTCGCGTGCGCGAGGTGCCGCGGCGAAGGCCCAGTTCTGCGTGGTAACCGACACGCCGCCGTAGGACAGGCCCCACGCCACCATCAGCGCGACGGCGAGCCACAGCGATCCGCCGAGCATCGGAATCAGCAGTACGGTGCCGGCCAACGGGACGGTGATCGTCATCAGCATCCGGCGCGGATTGCGGACACCGGCGGCGCCCGAGCCGAAATTGCCGATGACACCGGCGATTCCGTACACCAGCAGCAGGGTGCCGATGGTGCTCGCGCTGACGCAGGTCACCTTCTCCAGCAATGGGCGGATGTAGGTGTAGGCGGCGAAGTGGCCGGTGACCAGGAACGCGACGACCAGCAGCGCGGTGCGTAATTGTGGTTCGCGGGTCAGCCCCAGCGCCTCGCGCAATGGGACCGACTGCGCGACAGTCGATCTCGGCAGCATTGCGGCGAGCGCGAGCAGCACGACCAGCGCGAGCGCGGCGATGACGAGGAAGGCCGCGCGCCACCCGGCGAGTGCGCCGATGTAGGTCCCGGCGGGCACGCCGATCACCGAGGCCACCGCGACCCCGCTGTAGACCAGCGCGGTGGCGGCGCCGATCGACTCGGCCGGCACCAGCCGCGCCGCGAGGCTCGCCGCGAGCGCCCACACCCCGCCGATCCCGATGCCGACCAGCACTCTGGCCGCCATCATGACGGTGAAGTTCGGCGACCAGGCCGCGCCGACATTGCCGATGGTCAGCACCGCGAGCAGCACGCAGAGCACGAGCCTGCGGTCGGTGCGGCCGAGCACGCCGGTGATCAGTGGCGCGGACAGGGCGGCGACCAGGCCGGTGGCCGTCAGGGACAACCCCGCCGCGCCCTCGGAGACCCGCAACGCGCCGCTGATCGGGGTGAGCAACCCGACCGGCAGCATCTCCGAGGTGACGACCGTGAAGGTGGCCCCGGTCACGGCGCCGACGCCGAGCCAGCCGCGCAGGGCCGAATCATGCGCCGCGGGTGCCGGACTCGCGCTGTCTTGAACCTGTGTCATGCCTCCAGCCAACCGATCGGCCGGGGCGGAAACAACGGCGAAGATCTCATCGTTCTATGAGCTGAGCTCATCGACGCTGGAGAGGACGCCCATGACCGGCCTGGAGGTACGCGAACTGGAGGCCTTCCTCGTGCTCGCCGAGGAACTGCACTTCGGGCGGGCGGGGGAGCGGCTCTACGTCTCGCAGAGCCGGGTGAGTCAGCTGCTGCGCGCGTTGGAGCAGCGGGTCGGTGCGCGACTGATCGAGCGCACCAGCCGCAAGGTCACGCTCACGCCGCTCGGCGCGGACTTCCTGGCCCAGCTGGAACCCGCCTACGCGGCGCTGCGGGCGACGGTGGACAGCGTCCGGGCGACCGCCCGCGGGACCGAAGGCGTGCTGCGCATCGGCATTCAGGGCTCGGGCAGCGAATACCTCACGGAGGCAATCGAACTGTTCCGGCACCGCTTCCCCGCCTGTGTCACCGAGGTGGTCGAGATTCCGCTGGCCGACCCGTTCGGTCCGGTGCAGCGCAGCGAGGTCGATATCGCGGCTGTGCTGCTGCCGATGGGGGAGAGCGATCTCGTTCTCGGGCAGGTCTTTTCGGAGAAGCCGCAGATGCTGGCCATGCATACGGGGCACCCGCTGGCGGCCCGGACCAGTCTGTCGCCGGAGGATCTCGCCGAGTTCTCTTTGATCGGGGTGCGCGGGCCCGCGCCGCACTACTGGCGCCGCGCGCAGTCGGTGGACGTGACCCCGGGCGGGCGGCCCGTTCCGGCCGGACCCGGCGTCGGCACGTTACGGGAGGGGATCGAGTTGGTGGCGGCGGGTCAGGGCGCGATGCTGCTGTGCCATCCGACCGCGGTGTTCCACGATCGGCCGGAGGTCAACTACGTGCCGGTGACCGGGCTGGCGCATTCGCGGCTGGGGTTGGTGTGGCATCGCAACCGCGAGACCACGCGGGTGCGCGCCTTTTCGCGGGCGGTCGCCGCGGTGAGCTGAGCGGTATTGCGGGTCGGCGAGATATATTGCGCGACACGTTTATCCGATGCGGATATGAGGGATCCGTAGGTGCGCCGAATGTGTGGTCCGGCGATGCGCACACGACTCCTTCTATGAAGGACAATCGGCGAATTCGTGTGCTTGTTACAGAGTTTCGCCGAGCCGCCGGAAATGTCCGGGTTCAAGGAGTGTGTATAGCCCTCTTATTGGGGTGCTATTGCTTTCTTAGAAGATCTTTATGTTTACCGCCGTGCCGAACTGGTCAAGTGACCTGCTGCGCATACATAGTGGTCAAGCCCATGGTTCTCGGGGCGCAGACTCATGTTGGTCACTTGACCAGGGGTTCTTCGTGATGTGACTGTAACCTACATCACTAAATGGCAGAATTTCGTAACCGTCTTTGTTCGGACGCCGATGTGCCTTGTGTCAGCCAGTACGACTGGATTGTCTTTCAATGAAGAGGTATTTAAATGATCCCCGTTATCATCGACACCGGTAGCGCTGCCCTCGGCGGTTTCCTGGACACCTTCGGTGCCGCTTTCCACGGAATCATCGACACCCTGTGGACGGGCTCCTTCGGCGGCCGCTGATCTAACGTGATGGTCGATTGATCGACCGGGTCTCGCGCCCATCGAGCGCGATTCCGGAGAGGGCCCCGCACCCGAGTGGTGCGGGGCCCTCCGCGTTATCGGGCCGGTACGCCGGCCCCGACTCGGGCGATCTCGGCGGCGACCTGTGCGGGGTGGGTCAGCTGCGGGTAGTGGCCGGTGCCCTCGATCACGGTCAGCTCGTGCGATGTGGCCGTCGAGAGTGGATCGTCCGCACCGGCGATGAGCCGCACCGGCACCTGTACCCGGGCGAGCAGCCCGGCCAACTCGGTTCGCCGAGCGGGCGCACTCGCGCGCCGCAATGCGGCGACGGTACGTGCCGCGACGCCGGGCCTGCGCAGGTTGGCTGACGCACTGTCCACCGCCGGGCCCGCGGGGAGGCCGAGCTGTGTTGCCAAGGTGGCGGCCGTCATTCGCTTCAAGGCCGGCGCAACCAGTGGCGAACGCAGGAGCCGGCCGGCCCGTGACTGTAGGAACGCGGGCGACACCAATGCGACACCGGAGATCCGATCCGGGTGCGCTGCGGCGTATCTCAGCACCGGGCCGCAGCCGAGCGAATGTCCGACCAGCACAGGGCGACTGCGCACAGTCCGCATCAATCGCGGTAGTACGTCATCGATTTCGCCGGGTGCGGAGCGTCCCAGCCCGGGCAGGTCGACGGCCAGGCTGGGACCCGCGAGGGCGGCCCGCACCTCGGTCCAGGAGTCGCTGTCGACGGGCAGGCCGTGCAGGAGGACATAGTCCGGATGCACCCGGTCCCCGGAAACCCAAGTGCCGTCGACGAACCCGGCGGCGGGATCCTCCTCGACCGCGCCGAATCGGCTCGACACCAGGTGATCGGCCCAAGTACGCAAGACGGACCCGGCATCCGGCATGGCCAGGCCGGCCGCACGCGCGACCTCGTCCGCCGCCGAGGTGTCGTACCTGTCGTCGGCAATGAACGGCAGTGTCTCGGGATCGGCACCGGTCAACGCCCGCGGCAACCTCTCGATCACGCTGACCGGAACCGTGAACCGCGGCGCTCGCACGCCCAAATGCCCGGCGAGCAGGCGAATCAACTCCGGCAACACCGGCGTTCGCGGATCGAGCACGGTCAGCGACCGCCCGGCCGTGTCCTCCTGACTCGGCAGGCTGATCAGGAACCGCGCGAAGTAGTCCAGATCGACTATCGGAACGAAGGTTTCGCGTCCACCCGGGATCGCCGCGAGCCTGCCGTGCCACAGATCTTCGACAATGCTTGCGAGCCCGACGTATTGGCCGGGGCCGAGCACGCTGCTCGGGTTGGTGATCGTGAGCGGAATCCCGCGCTCGGCCGCGCGCCGGCGCAGCAGCGGATCGGACTCGAACTTGGACGCGCCGTAAGCCCCTCTGTCGTAATGCTGTTCGTCCGAATCCTCGACGGTGATCCGGTAGCCGGTGATGTGGACGACGCGACGCAGGTCGGGCAGCGTCGCGGACCAGTCGAGGACGTTGAGCGCGCCGGTCACGTTCACCGCGTAGGCGTCGTCCTTGCCGAGCCCGAAGGCGAAGCGCGCCGCGCAGTTGTAGACGTCGCGGATGTCGGTCACATCGAGGTCGGCGGGCAGGCCGAGATTCTTCGCGGTGATATCGCAGGCGACAACGCGGAGCCGGGTCTGATCGACGGCGCTCGTGCGCAACCACGCGCCGAGTCGGTCCGCGCCGCCCGGCCGGACCGCGGCGACAACGGATTCGCCCTGCTCGAGCAGCTGCGCGACCACCGCGCGGCCGATGAACCCGGCGGCGCCGAGCACGATGCTGTGGGACATGAAATCTCCTTTATAGACCGGTCTACATATTCTATAGACCTGCGAAAACTATTGGCAGAACAACTGACTCGGGTCAGAGCAGCGCGCGAATCGTGCGCGCCACGCGCTCCAGCGGCGCACGGCTGCGCTGCGCCCGCGCCAAGAGCAAGCCGCCTTCGATCATCGCGAGAATCGCGGCGGCCAAATCCTCTGCATCCGAACGCCCGTCGGCCCGCAGTCGAATCCGCAGCGCCTCTTCCCAACTCGCGTACGCGGCCGCGCATTCGGCCTGGATCACGTCGTTCGCCGCCGAAACGTCAAGGGTGACAGTGGCGACCGGGCAGCCTTGGCTCCACTCGGACGCTTCCAGTCGATCGCCGAAAGTGTTGAGCAGACCGATCGCCGCCCCGGCGGTATCGCCGGGCTCGATCGCGTCGATCAGCGCGGAGATCTCGTTGCCCGCCTGCGCGACGGCCTCCGCGACGAGCTGGTCCTTGCCGCCGGGGAAGTGGAAGTACAGCGACCCCCGCGGCGCGCCACTGGTCTCGATGATCTGGTTGAGGCCGGCGCCGAAGTACCCGTGCTTCTCCACCAGCTGACGGGTCGCGCCGATCAATCGGCAGCGCGTCTCGGTTCCTTTGGCACCCATGCGATAACTGTAGACCGGTCTTCATATTTTGACCAATGCGGCCTCCGATGGGTCATACTGACGACGGCCGCCTTACCAGGGGGTAGCACATGCCGAAACGACGCCCACTAAGCTGATCGGCGGTAATTGCCGACCCCTTTCCCCAGGAGTACTCCACCGTGAGCCAAGCAGGCCGTCCTGTTGTCCTGATCGCCGACAAGCTTGCCCAGTCGACCGTCGACGCGCTCGGTGACGGAGTCGAGGTCCGGTGGGTCGACGGCCCCGACCGCCCGGCTCTACTCGCCGCGGTCCCCGAGGCCGACGCGCTACTCGTGCGCTCCGCGACCACGGTGGACGCCGAGGTGCTCGAGGCGGGTAAGAACCTGAAGATCGTCGCCCGGGCCGGCGTCGGCCTCGACAATGTCGACGTGCCCGCGGCCACCGAACGCGGCGTCATGGTCGTCAACGCGCCGACCTCGAACATCCACACCGCCGCCGAACACGCGGTCACCCTGCTGCTCTCGGCCGCGCGCCAGATCCCGGCCGCCGATGCCACGCTGCGCGAGCACACCTGGCAGCGCAGCAAGTTCAACGGCGTCGAGATCTTCGACAAGACCGTCGGCGTGGTCGGCCTCGGCCGGATCGGGCAGCTGTTCGCCGCCCGGCTCGCCGCCTTCGAGACCAAGATCGTCGCGTACGACCCCTACGTGTCCCCGGCCCGCGCCGCCCAGCTGGGCATCGAGCTGCTGAGCCTGGACGAGCTGCTCGAGCGCGCCGACCTGATCTCGGTGCACCTGCCGAAGACCCCGGAGACCAAGGGCATCATCGGCAAGGAAGCCATCGCCAAGACCAAGCCGGGCGTCATCATCGTCAACGCCGCGCGCGGTGGCCTGGTCGACGAGCAGGCGCTGGCCGACGCGATCAAGTCCGGGCATGTGCGGGCCGCCGGCCTGGACGTGTACGAGACCGAGCCGTGCACTGATAGCCCGCTGTTCGAGCTGCCGCAGGTCGTGGTGACCCCGCACCTCGGCGCGTCCACCTCCGAGGCGCAGGACCGGGCGGGCACCGACGTGGCCAAGTCCGTATTGCTCGCGCTCGCCGGTGAATTCGTGCCCGGCGCGGTGAACGTCACCGGCGGCAGCGTCGACGACGATGTCGCGCCGTGGCTGGACATCGTGCGCAAGCAGGGTGCGCTGCTCGGCGCGCTGTCCGACGAACTGCCGGTCAGCGTCGAGGTGCAGGTCCGTGGCGAGCTCGCCGCGCACGACGTTGCGGTGCTGGAACTTTCGGCGCTGCGCGGCATCTTCTCCGCGCTGGTCGAGGACCAGGTCACCTTCGTCAACGCGCCGGCCCTGGCCAAGGAGCGCGGCATCACCGCACAGGTGAACACCGTGCCGGACAGCCCGAGCCACCGCAGCGTCGTCGACCTGCGCGCCGTGTTCGGCGACGGCCGCACGCTGAACGTGGCGGGCACGCTGACCGAGCCGCAGCAGGTGCAGAAGATCGTCAATATCAACGGCCGCAACTACGACATGCGCGCCGAGGGCATCAACATGGCCGTGCTGAACTACGAGGACAAGCCGGGCGCGCTCGGCAAGATCGGCACCAAGCTCGGCGAGGCAGGCATCGACATCCTCGCCGCGCAGCTGAGCCAGGACGTCGACAAGGAAGGCGCCACGGTGATCCTGCGGGTCAACCGCGAGGTGCCCGACGCCGTCGAGGCCGCGATCGCCGAATCCGTCGGCGCCGCAAAGGTCGTCGTCGTCGACCTGTTCTGATCGCGTGCGGGGGCGCGCCCACGGCTGGGCGCGCCCCCGATTAACAACGGAGCGTTGCAATGAAGCTTGCTGTCATCCCCGGCGACGGCATCGGACCCGAGGTCATCGCCGAGGCGCTGAAGGTGCTCGACGTGGTCCAGCCCGGCGTCGCGAAGACCGAGTACGACCTCGGCGCCAAGCGCTACCACGCGACCGGTGAGATCCTGCCGGAATCCGTGCTGCCGGAGCTGAAGCAGCACGACGCGATCCTGCTCGGCGCGATCGGCGATCCGTCGGTGCCCAGCGGCGTGCTCGAGCGCGGGCTGCTGCTGCGCACCCGGTTCGCGCTGGATCATCACGTGAACCTGCGGCCGTCCAAGCTGTTTCCCGGGGTGACCAGCCCGCTGGCCGGCACTCCCGACATCGATTTCGTGGTCGTCCGCGAGGGCACCGAGGGTCCGTACACCGGCACCGGCGGCGCGATTCGGGTCGAGACCCCGCACGAGGTGGCGACCGAGGTCAGCACCAACACCCGGTTCGGCATCGAGCGCGTGGTGCGCTACGCCTTCGCCAAGGCGCAGGCCCGGCGCAAGCACCTCACGCTGGTGCACAAGACCAACGTGCTCGCCTTCGCCGGCTCGCTGTGGCAGCGCACCGTCGACGAGGTCGCGGCCGAATTCCCGGATGTCGCAACGGCTTACCAGCACATCGACGCCGCGACCATCCACATGGTGAACGATCCGGGCCGGTTCGACGTGATCGTCACCGACAACCTGTTCGGCGACATCATCACCGACCTCGCGGCCGCCGTCAGCGGTGGCATCGGGCTGGCCGCCAGCGGCAACATCGATGCGTCGGGCGTCAATCCGAGCATGTTCGAGCCGGTGCACGGCAGCGCCCCCGACATCGCGGGCCAGTCCAAGGCCGATCCCACCGCCGCGATCCTGTCGGTGTCGCTGCTGCTCAACCATCTCGGCAACACCGAGGCCGCGGCGCGCATCGAGTCCGCCGTCGCCAAGGATCTGGCGTCGCGCTCGGGCGCGGCGTCGACGGTCGAGGTCGGCGACCGCATCGCCGCGATCGTCTGAGCGAAGCACGACCCAGGGGTCCTGCGCCGGAACACCTCCGGCGCGGGACCTTTCGGCTACGTGTGAAACCGACGTCTGGTGGTATGCCCTCATCGATGAACTGACCTGGTGAGACGGAGGATCGGTGAGCGAGCGGCGCGGGAATCGCAGGGCGCAGGTCGGTCCGTATGCCGGGCTGGACCTGCGCGATGTCCCAGGTGGCGGCAAGGGTTTCGAGCTCGAGGACGGCTGGCTGGTCGAGGTCGCCTGTGGCGCTCGGCACAATCACGTGACGCAACGGCTCGGCCGGTTCATCGACGCCGGAGCGGTCGGGGCCGCTGTGCACCTGTGTGTCGGGAGCGGCTGGGAGGTCAGCACCCGCAGCGGGGTACGCAAACCGGACATCATCGTGATTCCGCGTGAGGTCGCCCGCGCGGCCGTGGTTGCAGAGGTGCCCAAGCGGATTCCCGGATCCGAGGTGCGGCTCGCGGTCGAGGTGATCGCGCCGGGGAGCGGGACCGAGCGCACCGATCGGGTGCGGAAGGTGCGCGAGTACGCGGCGGTCGGTATTCCGCAGTATTGGATCGTCGAACATCAGCCGGAGGTCGAGGTGCATCGGATGGTGTTGGGGGACGGCGGTTATGGGGCCGATCCGGTGGTCTGCTCCGGCAGTGTGTTCGATGCGGTGGTGGACGCCGACATACCGTTCCACGTCACGTTCGATCCCGCTGCGCTGCTTGCGGTTTGAGCCGGGCGCGCGTCATCCCTTGTGGTGGTGGCGATTCGGGCGATGGTTGATGCCGACCGCGCGGCGGACGAACGCGACTGTCTCCGGGACGATCTCGTTGTGGTCGCGGCCGCCATCGATGCGCTCGATGGCGCGGGCGAGCGCACCGTCGACCAGGTCGGCGGTCAGCTCGGGGTTCGGGTTGTCCAAGGCGGTGAGCGCCGCGCGCAACGGGGTGGCCACCTCGTAATGCGCGTCGGCGAGGTCGCGCCGGGCCGTCTCGTCGCGGGGGAGGGTGCTGCCGAGGACGGCGATGCGGTGCGCGCCGGAGGCGGCCAGGGCCAAGGTGGTTCGGACATAGGCCTCGACCTGGCCCTCGGGGGTCTCGGCGCGGTCGACCGTATCGCGCACGCGCTCACCCCATTCCAGCAGCGCGTCCGCCACGATCCGGAACAGGATCTCGTCGCCGGAGCGGAAATACTTGTAGACGCTGCTCCGGGCGAGGCCTGCGGCCGCACCGACCATGGCGGGGGATACCGCCTGCGGGCCGTTCTGTAGCAAAACCGCGCGGGCGGCGTCGAGCAGCGCGCGTTCCTGGTTCGCCCGGTGTTCGGCGACGGTCGGTGCGTCGATCTTCGGCATCGCACTCCTGGGGTTGGCGACGGAATGTTTCCATCGTACCTGTTGGCGACGTGGTGTCACGAAAAGCGACATCGGGAGATGTGAGAGATGACACGGCCGTGCTTCGGTTCGATTGCGCTCGGCGGCAGCGGGATCCGATCGTGTCCAGTGGGCTGAATGGCGCTATCGTACCAAAAGTGTTGTGGGCTAGTCGTTCCCGGTGCATCGAGGTGACGGCCGTCGCATCAGACTTGGTGTGACTTCACATGTCGTGAGGGACACATGACCGCAGCGACGCCTGCTCCGGCGTGCAGAGCAGGCGTCAATCCCCCTGGGCCGAACGGTTATTGGCGGCGGTCCGTCGGAACCAGCGGAACGGCGGCCACCGCCAGCGCGGCCGCCAGGAGATAGGCGGCGGCGAAACCGCTTGTCGTGATGAGCGCGCCGAACACCGGCGGCACCGCCGCCATGGCCAGATTCTGGCCGGTGTTCTGGATGCCGAGGCCGCGGCCACTCCAATAGGGACCGGCGATTTCGGCCACCGCGGTGAACGCGAGCCCGTTGTCGGAGACGGTGATCACCGACGCGACGACCAGCAACGGGATTGCGGCCCACCACATGTGGGTCCAGGCCGCCAAGGCCAGCGCGGCCATGGACAGCACCGCCGCGACGGCGACGGTGCGCAACGGACCCAGCCGGCTGCCGACCCGGTCGGACCACGCGCCCGCGCCGATTCGGCCTGCGGCGCCCAGGATTTGGGTGACCGTGACCAGGATTCCGGCCGCCGCCAACGACCAGCCGACGTCGCGGTGCAGCCACAGCAGTGCGAAAGTCCACACCGTGGCCTGCGGTATGACCAGCAACACAGACACGCCGTGGATGCGCCACAGCGTCGAATCGCCGCGATAAGGATTGGCGCGCAACGCCACATCGGCCGAGCGTTCGGGGCGCGGCGGATCGACGATGCCGATCAGGCTGCCCATCGCGGCAAGGCCGGCCATCGCCGCGGGCACCAGAATCGCCGCGGGCACACCGTAAGTCGCGGCGACGGCGGGCACGGCCAGCGCGCCGATGCCGACGCCCAGCGGCTGCGCGGTCTGCCGGATGCCCATCGCCAGCCCGCGCCGGTGCGGCGGGAACCAGCCGACGATCAGCCGGCCGCTGGCGCCGTTGGTGCTCGCCGCGCCGACGCCACCCAGGAACAACAGTGCGCCCAAAGCGATGTCGTTCGGGCTGGCCGCCGCGGCGCCGCCGGCGACCAGCATCAGCAGCGGCCCGCCGATCAGCACCTTGCGCTCGCCGATCCGGTCGACCACGTACCCCCACGCGATCAGGGTGCAGACCAGTCCGAGGGTCGGCATCGCCACCAGCAATCCCGCAGTGGCCAATCGCATACCGCGGTCGGTCAGCGCGGGCAGCAGGAACGCGACGCCGTTGACGAAGACCGCGCTCGCGGCCTGTGCGAAGACGCCGAGACCGAGCATGGACCACCGTCGAGTCTCCTTGATCTGCGTCACGGTAGCCATCGGTCTCACCTCTGAATCTCATTATTTGGGATATAGTTCCCATTGGTTGAACAATGAGGCTCACGTTACACCGCGTGCGCAAGTGGATTCCGGCGGTTCGGTGTCAGACTGCTCACAACCGGCGGAATTCGGGCTCGCGCCGCCGCGCGTACCGCTCGGTTGGGCGCGTTCGAGCAGGTGGAAGCCGGTCGATAGACTGCCCGGCATGCGTCTAGGTCGAGTAGCCAGTCCCGATGGGGTCGCGTTCGTCAGCATCGAGGGGGACGGAAGCGACACCATCGCGAAGGAAATCGCGGAACACCCGTTCGGTACGCCGACGTTCACCGGGCGGAGCTGGCCGCTGGCCGATGTACGCCTGCTCGCGCCTATCCTGGCGAGCAAGGTCGTCTGCATCGGCAAGAACTACGCGGCCCACGCGGCCGAAATGGGCGGTCCCGCACCGGAAGACCCGGTGATCTTCCTCAAGCCGAACACCGCGATCATCGGGCCGAACGCCCCGATCATCCTGCCGCCCAGTTCCTCTCAGGTCGACTACGAGGGCGAGCTCGCCGTGGTCATCGGCCGTCCGTGCAAGGACGTGCCCGCCGCCCGCGCGCTGGACGTGGTGCTCGGCTACACCGTCGCCAACGATGTGACCGCGCGGGATCAGCAACGCCACGACGGGCAGTGGACCAGGGGCAAGGGGTACGACACCTTCTGCCCGCTCGGCCCGTGGATCGAAACCTCCTTGGATCCTTCGGATCTGGAGATCGTCACCGAGCTCGACGGCGAAGAGCGCCAGCGCAGCCGTACTTCGCTTCTACTGCACGACATTCCGAAGCTCATCGAATGGGTCAGCACCGTGATGACGCTGCTCCCAGGCGATGTCATCCTCACCGGTACGCCCGAGGGCGTCGGTCCGGTGCAGGCCGGACAGCAGGTGTCCGTGACCGTGGAGGGCATCGGAACCCTCATCAATCCTGTTGCCGCCAAACCTCGCTAGTCGAAAGAGAGCCATGACTGAAGTACGGGTCCGCTTCTGCCCGTCACCGACCGGGACGCCGCACGTCGGCCTGATCCGGACGGCGCTGTTCAACTGGGCCTACGCCCGGCATCACGGTGGAAAGTTCGTGTTCCGCATCGAAGACACCGATGCGGCACGGGATTCCGAGGACTCCTACCGCGCGCTGCTGGACGCGCTGCGCTGGCTCGGCCTCACCTGGGACGAGGGCCCGGAGGTCGGCGGTCCCTACGAGCCGTACCGCCAGTCGCTGCGCAAGGATCTGCACCGCGACGCGGTCCGGCGTTTGCTGGAGGCCGGCGAGGCCTACGAATCCTTCTCCACGCCTGAGGAAGTCGAGGCCCGTCATCGCGCCGCCGGGCGCGACCCGAAGCTCGGCTACGACAACTACGATCGCGAGCTCACCGCCCAGCAGATCGAGGCGTACCGAGATGCCGGGCGCCCCGCGGTGATTCGGCTCCGGATGCCCGACGAGGACATCACCTGGCACGATCTGGTGCGCGGCGAGACCACCTTCAAGGCGGGCAGCGTGCCGGACTTCGCGCTCACCCGCGGCACCGGTGATCCGCTGTACACCCTGGTCAACCCGGTCGACGACGCGTTGATGAAGATCACCCACGTGTTGCGCGGCGAGGATCTGCTGTCCTCCACGCCGCGCCAGATCGCGCTCTACGGCGCCTTGCGCCGCGTCGGCCTCACCGACTTCACCCCGGAGTTCGGCCACCTGCCGTTCGTCCTGGGACAGGGCAACAAGAAGTTGTCCAAGCGCGATCCGGAGTCGAATCTGTTCGTCCATCGGGACCGCGGATTCATCCCGGAAGGTTTGCTGAATTACCTGGCACTACTCGGTTGGAGCATCGCCGACGACCACGACGTGTTCACCATGGCGGAGATGGTTGCCGCGTTCGACATATCGAAAGTGAATTCGAATCCGGCCCGATTCGATCAGAAGAAGGCGGACGCGCTCAACGCCGAGCACATCCGATTGCTGGAACCGGGCGATTTCAGCAACCGACTGCGCGAGTACCTGACCCGGCACGGTCATATCGGCGCCGAAATCGATGAGAAGATGTTCGCCGTCGCGGCCGAACTGGTGCAGACCCGGATCATCGTCTTGTCGGACGCTTGGGAACTGTTGCGTTTCCTGTTGGCGCCCGCCGAACAATTTGCGATCGACCCCACTGCGGGAGCCAAGAATCTCGGCGCCGACGCAAATCAGGTATTGCAATCCGCTATTGCCGCGCTGGAGCCGCTGACGCAGTGGTCGACCGCCGCTATCGAAGAGGCGCTGAAAACCGCGCTGATCGACGATCTGGGCCTCAAACCACGCAAGGCATTCGCGCCCGTGCGCGTCGCGGTCACCGGCTCGCACATCAGCCCGCCGCTGTACGAGTCGCTCGAACTGCTCGGCCGCGACACCACTTTGGACCGGCTACGGTCCGCGCAGGAGTGGTCGGCCACCTCCTGAAACTCCGGAAACGGCCGAAAACATGGCTTTGACCAGGCGATTTGTAGTTAACCCATAACGGTTTGGTACTCTTCTTCTCGGCTCGGAACAAGGCCTCGCAGTCACCCAGACGCGAGGCTGAAACGCCTGGTCATTGGGGTATGGTGTAATTGGCAACACAGCTGATTCTGGTTCAGCCATTCTAGGTTCGAGTCCTGGTACCCCAGCGGAGAGATTGCTTGTCGAGATCGGTGCGCGGCCGAAATCAACACAGCAGCTGGCGATTTGGTCGCCACGCTCCGGCCAGCTAAGCTAGCCGAGCCTCCTGATCGAAAGATCAACCAAAGGTGCTCCTCGTGCAAACGAGAAGCAGTCCTGGCCCCGTCGTCTAGCGGCCTAGGACGCCGCCCTCTCAAGGCGGTAGCGCGGGTTCGAATCCCGTCGGGGCTACACAGTTGCAAGGCCCAGGCCCATGCCCATGGGGCATGGGCCTTTACTGTTTCGCAATTCTTTTTGGGGGTGCAACCCCCAAACCCCGCCCGGCGGGCTGCGCCCCCGGACCCCCGGGCCGGGAGGCTTCGCCCCCGGCGCTCGTGGGGACAGGTGGTCGGTCGATGGGACTCATCGTTCACGCTTTGTCGGTGTCGTGGGCCTCGGGTCGACGGTGGTTGCTGCGGGGGTTGTCCTGGCAAAAACGAAGGCCCCCCGGTCTGTGACCGGGGGGCCTTTCTCGTCTCTTCCCTATCCGCTCTTGCGGCGGAATTCGCGCTTGGTGCTGGCGTTGCCGTGGGTGGCGTTGGCGCCCTTGGAGCGGCCGTCTAGGTGGTCGGCGGTGCGGGCGTTGTGCTGGTTTTTGCGGTCGAGGGCCTCTTTGAACTTGCGCTTTACTTCTTCGGCGCTGGTGGCCTCGGGGGTGCCTGAGCCGGTGGAACTATCAGATTCCGTCATCGCCGTCGTCTCCTCGTGGTGGCGGTCGGGGGTGCGCGCGCTGGGAAGGTGCGGTGCCCGGCCGATTCGTGTCGAACGGTTCGACGTTAGTCGGGGGAGGGGGGTGATGTCAGTTCGATATCGGGGCGCGTCGGGGCGGCTGTGTCGCAACGCATAGGCAGGTCAGTCGAGGGGTTGGGCGGTGGTGCCGCCTAGGGGGAGCTGGGGGAGGCCGAGCTTGCGGTGGTCCCAGCTGCGGATGCGGGTGGGGACTACGCGGATGGCGGAACGCTTGTGCAGCATGGTTTCGACCATGGGGCGGACGTCTTCGCTGTAGGGGCCGGTGTAGCGCTCCCAGACGCTGACGCCGACGGCGAACAGTTTGTCGGGGTCGTCGATGATCTCGGCGTGGCCTTCGATGGCGACGCCGCGCAGCTGGTCGTAGGTCTGGCCGGCCTCGATCATGCAGGTGATACGGGGGTCTCGGCGCAGGTTGACGGCTTTTTGCGATTTGGTTTTGGTCTCGAACCAGAGTTCGCCGTCGAGGACGGCGTACCACATGGCGGTCAGGTGGGGGGTGCCGCTGGGGCCGATGGTCGCCAAGGTGGCGATGCGGCTGCGCTCCAGGAACTCGCTGATCTCGGTGTCGGACATGACGATCTGTGCCCGTTGGTTGACTCCCATGGGCTCACTCTAGAACGTCATTTCTGTAACGTGTTATAGGCGCTTGTGTAGGGCCTCGGCGGCGGCGACGAGGTCTGCGGCCCAGCGTGCGCCGGGGCGGCGGCCCATGCGGTCGATGGGTCCGGACACCGAGACCGCGGCGATGACGGTGCCGCCGGCGTCGCGGACGGGGGCGGAGACGCTGGCTACGCCGGAGGCGCGTTCGGCGGCGCTCTGGGCCCAGCCGCGCTTGCGGACCTCGGTGAGGGCGCGTTCGCCGAAGACGGCGTCGGCGAGGATGGTGCGTTGCAGGTCGGCGTCGGACCAGGCGAGCAGGACCTTGGCGGCGGAACCGGCGGTCAGGGGGAGGCGGGCGCCGACGGGGACGGTGTCGCGCAGGCCGACCGGCGGCTCCAGGGCCGCGACGCAGATGCGCGCATTGCCGTCCAGGCGATACAGCTGGACGCTTTCGCCGGTGATCTCGCGCAACCGGGGCAGGATGGCCGACGCGGCCTCCAGCAGCGGATCGGTGGCCCCGGCGGCCAACTCGGCGAGGGCGGGGCCGGGGCGCCACATTCCGGTGTTGTCGCGGGCCAGCAGGCGATGCACTTCGAGGCCGACGGCGAGGCGATGGGCGGTGGCGCGGGGCAGGCCGGTGCGGGCGCAGAGCTCGTTGAGACCGCAGGGGTGCTCGGCGACGGCGTACAACACCGCCACTGCTTTGTCGAGGACGCCGATGCCGCTATGCTGTCTCATAGAACGATACTAGCGTCTCGGATGTTGGGAAATCCACTGCCACGGTCATAGCGGCGACGAATCTCCCAGGGGGCATCCGACCTCGCACATAGCCGAAAACTTGTGCAGCCGCCGCCGCGCTCCCAGCCCGGACCGCGACCGGATGCTTGTCGAAAGGTGATCCAGAAATGGCAGAGCCACGCACCATGGCCGAAAAGGTGTGGGAGCAGCACGTCGTCGCCCACGGTTCCGGTGAGGGCGTCGGGCGCGAACCCGACCTGATCTACATCGATCTGCATCTCGTGCACGAGGTGACCAGCCCGCAGGCGTTCGACGGGCTGCGCGCGGCGGGCCGGCCGGTGCGCCGGCCGGATCTCACGATCGCGACCGAGGACCACAATGTCCCGACCGCGGACATCGATAAGCCGATCGCGGACCCGATTTCGCGTACCCAGGTGGACACCCTGCGCCGCAACTGCGCGGAATTCGGTGTGCGCCTGCATCCGATGGGCGATCTGGACCAGGGCATCGTGCACGTGGTCGGCCCGCAGCTGGGCCTGACCCAGCCGGGCATGACGGTGGTGTGCGGGGACAGCCACACCTCGACGCACGGCGCGTTCGGCGCGCTGGCGATGGGCATCGGCACCTCCGAGGTGGAGCATGTCCTTGCCACCCAGACACTCTCGCTGCGCCCGTTCAAGACGATGGCGATCACGGTGGACGGCCGGTTGGCGCCGGGCGTGACGAGCAAGGACCTGATCCTGGCCGTGATCGCGAAAATCGGCACCGGCGGCGGCCAGGGCTATGTGCTGGAGTACCGCGGCGAGGCGATTCGCGCGATGTCGATGGAAGCGCGAATGACGATCTGCAACATGTCCATCGAGGCGGGCGCCAGGGCGGGCATGATCGCGCCGGACGAAACCACCTATGAATTCCTCGAAGGACGCCCGCACGCCCCGCAGGGAGCCGACTGGACGGCCGCAGTGGCCGCCTGGGAAGCGCTGAAGACCGACGAGGGCGCGACTTTCGACGCCGAGGTGCACATCGACGCGGCCGAGCTGACCCCGTTCGTCACCTGGGGCACGAACCCGGGGCAGGGCGCGCCGCTCGGCGAATCGGTGCCGGACCCCGCCCAGATCGCGGACGAGACGGCACGCGAGTCGGCGGCGAAAGCGCTGCGGTACATGGATTTGGAGCCGGGCACTCCGCTTCGCGATGTGGCGGTCGACACGGTATTCGTCGGTTCGTGCACCAACGGACGCATCGAAGATTTGCGTGCGGTCGCCGAGGTTTTAAAAGGACGCCGGGTCGCGGAGTCGGTGCGAATGTTGGTTGTACCGGGCTCTATGCGGGTACGCGCACAGGCCGAATTAGAAGGACTGGGTGAGATTTTCACCGCAGCGGGCGCCGAATGGCGGCAGGCGGGCTGCTCAATGTGCCTGGGAATGAATCCGGATCAGCTCGAGCCGGGCCAGCGTTGCGCCTCGACGTCGAACCGCAACTTCGAGGGCCGACAGGGCAAAGGTGGCCGTACGCACCTGGTTTCGCCGCTCGTCGCGGCCGCCACGGCGGTGCGCGGAACCCTGTCCTCACCTGCGGATCTGGACTGACCGGACGCGATACCCCAACCGACTCAGGAGAATCAATGGAAGCCTTCACCGTGCACAAGGGGATCGGCGTGCCGTTCCGCCGTTCCAATGTCGATACCGATCAGATCATCCCGGCTGTGTACCTGAAGCGGGTGACCCGCACGGGATTCGAGGACGGACTGTTCGCCGCGTGGCGTAACGATTCGGACTTCATTCTGAACAACGAGCCGTACAACCGGGGCAGTGTGCTGGTAGCGGGACCGGATTTCGGCACGGGATCCTCTCGTGAGCACGCCGTATGGGCGCTGTCGGACTACGGCTTTCGGGTGGTGATCTCCTCGCGCTTCGCCGACATCTTCCGCGGCAATGCCGGTAAGGGCGGCCTGTTGGCCGCTCAGATGTCACAGAACGATGTCGAAATGCTCTGGAAGTTGCTCGAGGAACAGCCCGGACTCGAATTGGTTGTGGACCTCGAGGCGCGCACCGTGACCGCCGGAACCGCCGTGTTGCCGTTCGATATTGATGACTACACACGGTGGCGTCTGCTCGAAGGATTGGACGACATCGGGCTCACGCTGCGCCGCAGTGACACCATCGCCGAGTTCGAAAACGCAAGGCCAGCATGGAAACCCACTACCCTCCCAGCACGTATTTCGCAGTCCTAAACACCCTTGGGTGTTAGCTGGATGGCACCGGGGCCGATAGCTGGACGTGTGCTAAACCACATGAATTTTGGCGTGGCACATAGACTCTTGCCCATTGTGGGTTTACCGTGGTACCTAGTCGGTCCGACGACGGGCCATTAGTCTGCGGAGGATTCAATGAACAAGGCGGAACTGATCGACGTTCTGACCGAAAAGTTGGGTACTGATAGGCGCACGGCCACCGCGGCAGTCGAGCATGTGGTCGACACCATCGTGCGCGCGGTGCACAAGGGGCAGAGCGTCACAATCACCGGATTCGGTGTGTTCGAACAGCGCAAGCGTGCGGCTCGAGTTGCCAGGAACCCGCGCACCGGCGAAACCGTCAAGGTGAAGCCCACTTCGGTGCCTGCGTTCCGTCCGGGCGCTCAGTTCAAGGCCGTGATCGCGGGTAAGCAGAAGCTCGCCCAGAGCGGTCCCGCTGTCAAGCGCGGCGTGAATGCCCCGGTGGCAGCGAAGAAGGCAGCCGCCAAGAAGACGGCGGCCAAGAAGACCGCCGCCAAGAAGGCCACCCCCACGAAGGGCCCGGCCAAGACCACGGCGAAGAAGGCTGCCAAGAAGGCACCCGCAAAGACCGCTGCTCGCAAGACGACTGCGGCCAAGGCGCCCGCCAAGAAGACGGCCGCCAAGTCCGCTGTGAAGAAGGCGCCGGCCAAGAAGGTCACCGCCGCCAAGAAGACGGTGGCCAAGAAGACCGCCGCCAAGAAGACGGTCGCCAAGAAGGCTCCGGCCAAGAAGACGGCTGCCAAGAAGGCTCCCGCTCGCGGTCGCCGCTAGATACTGCGCCAGTACGGTATTGGCGCCGGATGACCGGCCGTAAGGCCGAATCATCCGCTGTACCGATCGAACACGGCCCCGGAAGCAAGCTTCCGGGGCCGTTTCGTTTGTCCGGACCCATCTTTCGGAGGCGGGTCAGGCCCCGTCAGGCTCGTGCTTTTGGGGGCCGTTTCGTTTGTCTGTCCTCAGCTTTCAGCCGAGACGGTCAGGGCTTCACGAAGTCCGCGTTGAGCGACCGGTCCAGATGATCGGCGGCGACCAGCCGGCCGTCGACGAACGACAGCACCCACACGCTGCCCTTGCGGTTACGCGCGGACGGCAAGGTGATGCCGTCGCGCTCGGCCCACCAGTCCAGCAGATCGGGAATCACCTTGCCCTGACTACAGATAACGGGCACCCCGGTATCCGGCACCAGTTCGACGATCCGCTTGCGCGTCGCGTCCTGCGCTGCGGCATAACCGGTTTCGGACAGCAGCGGCTCCAGGACGATCTCCACCCCGAGCTTCTCCGCCAGCGGCGTCACCGTCTGTACACAGCGCACCGGATCGGCCGAATGGATCCGAGATGCCCCGAACGCCAGCAGATTCGGCACCAGGGCCTGTGCTTGGGCCTGTCCGGACCGATCCAGCGGACGCAGCGGGTCGGGACCGGAGAAGCGGTCGCGCCGACCAGCTTTCGCGTGCCGGACCAACAGCATCGTGCGGGTGTTGGCGGGCAGCCGGGTGAACGCGCGCAGCACCTGGCGATCCATCGGGTAGGACAACTGCTCCATCACCCGATCCAGCGGATACCAATTCAGCACGTCCACTTCGTCATTCGCGATGAACTCACCCCCGGCCACCTCGGCCGCCCAGTAGTCCACCCGCTTCAGCTTGCGGTGTCCCGGAACGGGATAGGTGACGTGGCCGAGGTAGCGGCCGAGCTTGCAGTCCAGCCCGGTCTCCTCGCGGACCTCGCGGACCGCGGCGAGCACCGGCGTCTCACCGGGATCGAGCTTGCCCTTGGGCAGCGACCAATCCTGGTACTTGGGGCGATGCACGACCGCGATCTCCAGCGCGCCGTTCGCCGCCCGCCGCCACACCACCGCGCCCGCGGCGTGAATGTTGGCGGTAATACGGGGATCCCAGAAGGGTCCCCCTTCCATCTCGTACCCCGTAGCACCACTCACGGCTGTTCGGGCCTCCGCAGGCGCATCAGGAACTCTTGGTGGTCACGGACTTTGACGTCGTCGTCGCCCGCGTGCTCGGGCCGGGCCAGCCAATTGCCATCCGAGGTGAGTACCCAGCAGCGGGTGTCGGGATGCAACGCGGAGTCGAATACTTGGCCCAGTTGCTCGGTCAGCCGCGGATCCTTCACCTGCGCCATGACTTCCACGCGCCGGTCGAGATTGCGGTGCATCATGTCGGCGCTGCCGATCCAGTACTGATCCTGGGCCTGGAAGTGCATCACCCGCGAGTGCTCGAGGAAGCGGCCGAGGATCGACCGGACTTCGATGTTCTCGCTCATCCCCGGCACGCCGGGGCGCAGCCCGCAGATGCCGCGCACCACGATCTGCACCGGCACACCGGCCAGCGAGGCCCGGTACAGCGCGTCGATGATTTCCTCGTCGACGATCGCATTGGCCTTCAACCGGATTCGGGCGTCCTTGCCCTGCGCCGCCAGTTCGGTCTCGCGCTGGATCCGCTCGATGATGCCGGCCCGCACGCCGTGCGGCGCGACAAGCAGGTTGCGGTAGTTCTCTTTTCGCGAGTAACCGGTCAGCGAATTGAACAGGTCGGTCAGGTCCGCGCCGATTTCCGGTGCGGCGGTGAGCAATCCGACGTCCTCGTAGAGCCGCGCGGTCTTCGGGTTGTAGTTGCCGGTGCCGATGTGGCAGTAGCGGCGAATGGTCGCGCCCTCGCGGCGCACCACCAGGCAGGTCTTGCAGTGTGTCTTGAGACCGATCAGGCCGTAGACCACGTGCACGCCCGCCTGTTCCAGCGCGCGAGCCCATTTGATGTTGGCCTGCTCGTCGAAGCGGGCCTTGATCTCGACCAGCGCGACGACCTGCTTGCCCGCCTCGGCGGCGTCGATGAGCGCGTTGACGATCGGCGAGTCACCGGAGGTGCGGTAGAGCGTCTGCTTGATCGCGAGCACCTGCGGGTCGGCGGCGGCCTGTTCGATGAACCGCTGCACGCTGGTGGAGAACGAGTCGTACGGGTGGTGCACCAGCACGTCGCCCTCGCGCAGCGCGGCGAACACGTTGCGTGGGGTCTCCCGTTCGCCGAACGCGGGCGGGGTGGCGGGCACGTAGGGCGCGTCCTTGAGGTTCGGCCGGTCCACCCCGTACACCTGCCACAGGCAGGACAGGTCGAGCAGGCCGGGAACCTGGATGACGTCGCCGGGATCGACATCGAGTTCGCGCAACAACAATTCGAGCATGTGCTCGGTCATGTCGTCGGAAACCTCCAGGCGCACCGGCGATCCGAAGCGGCGGCGCGCGAGTTCGCGCTCCAGGGCCTGCAACAGGTCCTCGTCGCGATCCTCGTCGACCTCGAAGTCGGCGTTGCGGGTGATCCGGAACGAGTGCTGCTCAACCACTTCCATGCCGGGGAAGAGCAGATCGAGGTGCGCCGCGATCAGTTCCTCCATCGGCAGGAACGCGGCGATGGTCGACCCGGCGTCGGTGCGGCGCACCCGGACGAACCGATCGACGTTGTCCGGCACCTTGACTCGGGCGAAGTGCTCGCCGCCGGTGGCGGAATCCTTCACCGTCACCGCGAGATTGAGGCTCAGGCCGCTGATGTAGGGGAACGGATGCGCCGGATCCACCGCGAGCGGGGTGAGCACCGGGAACACCTGATCCTGGAAGTGCCCCGAGAGGCGTTGGCGCTCATCGTCGTTCAGGTCGGTCCAGTCGATGATCGCGATGCCCTCGGCGGTGAGCGCGGGCAGCACGTCGTCGAGGAAGACGCGCGCGTGCCGCACGGCGATCTCCTGCGCGCGGGCGGCGATCAGTTCCAGCTGCTCGCCGGGCGAGCGGCCGTCCGCGGAGCGCACCAGCAGGCCGGTCTCGGCGCGGCGCTTGAGTCCGGCGACCCGGACCATGTAGAACTCGTCGAGGTTCGAGGCGAAGATGGCGAGGAATTTGGCGCGCTCGAGCAGGGACAGCGACGCGTCCTCGGCCAGGGCCAGAACTCGGGCGTTGAAATCGAGCCAGCTCAACTCGCGGTTGAGGTAGCGATCACGTGGCAACTGTTCGATGTTCGCATCGGTCGGCACCGGGGTCGCCGCGGGTGGCGGCGTCGGAAGCAACTGCGTCTTGACGGTCTCTGTCTCGCTCATGCCGTCACCTCGCTGGGGATCGACCCCGACACGCGCGATGCGCGCTGGCGGATGGATAGCTCGCTTCGCTCACTCACGCCAACGATCATCCCCTACGAACCGGGTGGTGTGGAGCCCGACACTATGATTGCCGTGAGCGTCACCTCACTCTGGCGATCTCCTAGCACACTCGGCGAACCGGCTGGTGAACGCGATCTGGCCAGCCGATGTCGTGCAACGCGACTCTGGTCGCATTCCCCGCGCCGAGCTCAATCGCCAGGTCCAGGTCGTCGGCCGTGTCGACATCGAGCCGTAGACCGGGCCAATCACCGGTCAGGTCGACCGCGCCGGCGGCGATGTGCTTGCCCGCCGAACCGGGGCCGAACCGCGGTTCCAGGCCGGCGACCGGGTCGCGGACAAGTAGCGCGGCGGTGCCGGTGCTCGCGTGATCGACCACGATCGAGCGCAGTCCGCGCGGCGCGACGGTCAGCACGTCGGCGAGTTCCTCCGGGCGCAACGCGGGCAGGTCGGCCTGCAAGGCGAGCAGATCGACCGGTCCGTGCCGGTGCCGCAGCCCGGCCGCGGCGTCGGCCAGGGCGCTGTTGAGTGGGTCGTGCTCGCCGATCAGTGGCTCGGGATGCACCGCGGCGCCCAGCGACAGGGCCAGGTCGGCGACGGCCGGATCCGGGGTGACGACGGTGACCGAGACGATGCCCGGAACGGCCGCGGTGGCGGCCAGGGTGTCGGCGAGCATGGCGAGGACCAGCCGGGCCCGGTGTTCCGGGCGCAGCCGGTCGGCCAGTCGGCTCTTGGCCTGATCGAGGCTCTTGACCGCGATCACGGCATGCACGGCGTGCGGGCGCATGCGTCCAATCCTTCCATGGCATATTGGGCAGATGACGAGGGCGGCAGTACTGGGCGCGGGATCTTGGGGGACCGCGTTCGCAAAGGTCTTGGCGGACGCGGGAACCGACGTCACCATCTGGGCGCGACGAGCCGAGGTCGCCGAAGTACTGCACACTCAACATCGCAATCCGTCCTACCTCACCGATATTCCGCTGCCCCCGCTGGCGGCCACGCACGACCCGGCCGTCGCGCTCGACGGCGCCGACATAGTGGTGCTCGCCGTGCCGTCGCAGTCGTTGCGCGCGAATCTCGAACAGTGGAAGGGCTTGATCGCCCCGGACGCGTCGCTACTCAGTCTGGCCAAAGGCATCGAGAACGGCACATTGCTGCGGATGAGTCAGGTGATCGGCGAGGTCACCGGGGCCGACCAGGGCCGGATCGCGGTGCTGTCCGGACCGAATCTGGCCCGTGAGATCGCCGTCGGGCAGCCCGCGGCCACCGTGATCGCCTGTTCCGATGCCGACCGTGCCGTCGCGTTGCAGCACGCCAGTGCCACCGGATACTTCCGGCCCTACACCAACACCGACGTGGTCGGCTGCGAGGTCGGCGGCGCGTGCAAGAACGTGATCGCCCTCGCCTGCGGCATCGCCTCCGGAATGGGCTTGGGGGACAACACCGTCGCGAGCATCATCACCCGCGGCCTGGCCGAGATCATCCGGCTCGGGGTCGCGCTCGGCGCCGAGCCCGCCACGCTCGCCGGCCTGGCCGGTGTCGGCGATCTGGTCGCCACCTGCACCTCGCCGCTGTCGCGCAACCGCTCGTTCGGGCATGCGCTGGGCACCGGCGGTTCGATGGAGACCGCGCAGGCGGCGACGCACGGACAGGTGGCGGAGGGCGTGAAGTCGTGCACGTCGATCCGCGCGCTGGCGGTGAAACACGAGGTCGACATGCCGCTGACCACCGCGGTGAACCAGGTCTGCCACGAGGGCATGGCGGTGCGCGAAGCGGTCGGCAATCTGCTCGGCCGGCGGATCAAGCCGGAGTAGTCCCAGCGGTGCGGCGGGTGCGCCGCGACGGGTACGGTTCGGGGCATGAGTAACCGGATCCGGGTGGCTGTGGTTTTCGGCGGGCGGAGCAATGAGCACGCCGTCTCCTGTGTGTCGGCGGGCAGCGTGCTGCCGAACCTGGATCCGGAGAAGTACGACGTCGTGCCGATCGGCATCAGCACCGAAGGGGCCTGGGTCCTGGCCGATTCGAACGTCGCGGCGCTCGGGTTCCACGATCGCACGCTGCCGCAGGTGGACAGCACCGGCACGGCCTTGACCCTCACCTCGGGCCCGAGCAGCTCGGGTGCGCTTGTCGCACTCGACGATCCCGGCGCCGCCCTCGGCGCGGTCGACGTGGTGTTCCCGCTGCTGCACGGGCCGTTCGGCGAGGACGGCACGTTGCAGGGCTTGCTGGAGCTCGCCGGTGTGCCGTACGTCGGCGCGGGCGTGCTGGCCAGCGCGGCGGGCATGGACAAGGAGTTCACCAAGAAACTCCTTGCGGCCGAAGGCTTGCCGATCGGCCGGCAGGTGGTGCTGCGGCGCGGCACCGACACGCTGAGCGAGGCGGATCGGGCGCAGCTCGGGCTGCCGGTGTTCGTGAAGCCCGCGCGCGGCGGTTCCTCGATCGGCATCACGAAGGTCACCGACTGGTCCGCGTTGGACGCGGCCATCGCCACGGCCCGCGCGCACGATCCCAAGGTGATCATCGAGGCGGGCATCGTCGGGCGCGAAGTCGAGTGCGGCGTACTGGAATTCCCGGACGGCCGGGTGGAAGCCAGTGTGGTGTCGGAGATCCGGATCCCGGAGGAGTCGACCACCGCGACGAACCCCGAGTTCTACGACTTCGAGACCAAGTACCTCGACGACGTCTGCGAGTTCGACGTGCCGGCCAAGCTGGACGACGAGGTGTCCGACAGCATCCGCGAACTCGCGGTGCGGGCGTTCCGCGCGCTGGACTGTCAGGGCCTGGCCCGCGTCGACTTCTTCATCACCGCCGACGGCCCGGTGATCAACGAGATCAACACGATGCCCGGCTTCACCCCGATCTCGCAGTACCCGCGGATGTGGGAAGCCACCGGCATCGACTACCGAGACCTGGTGTCCACCTTGATCGAAACCGCGCTCGCCCGCGGCACCGGACTGCGCTGACGACTCAGTTGGGTAGTGGGCCCGGGTCGAGGGGGGTGGCCGGGAGGTTCGCGGTGATGGTGTCGGAGACCGCTTGCAGCGGGGTCGGGCCGGAGCCGTCGGGGACGGTCAGCGCGATGTAGGTCTCGCGGTCGACGGCGAACCAGGTGCTGGCTTTGGCGGCTTGGTCGCGGGCCTCGAACCACTGGACGCCGTTCACGATCTGCAAGGCCGAGGCGCGGTTGAATTCGAGCGGGCGGTCCAGGCCGCAGCGCAGCACGATCGGGTCGCCGCCGTCGCTGCGCTGCCAGGCGCGGGTGGCCGGCGGGGAGGGTTCCACCAGGGTGGATTTGGTGTAGTCGCCGAGTTCGGTGGGCAGCGCGGGGAGCAGGTTGGTGCAGGCGGGTCCGCCCGCGGCGGGAGCCGGGACCGGGCCGAGGACCAGCGGTTCGCGTTCGACAGGGGCGCGCGCGGCGAGGATCGCGAGCACCAGCACGGCGACCACGAGCACGACCGGCAACGCGACCGCGGTGGCGATGAGTGCGGGGGAGAAGTGGCGAGTGCTCACGGCCGGGTCGGTGCTCGGGGTGGCCGTGGGCTCGGTGTCGGTCGGCGTGGTGTTCTCCGCCTCCGTGACCTGCCCGGCCGTCTCCTTCGCCGAATCGTGGTCCGACGATTCCGCCGCCATGCTCACCGATCCTTCCTGTCGTGCTGAACGGGTGCGACCGCCGCGGCGCCGTGACCGGCCCGGTAGCAGTCGATTGCCCTGAAAAGGGTACCTTCGGGTCGTTTCCAGTCGGCAGCGCATCGGAAAGGACCGGTCATAATCGAGCACACGGGACCGCGGACGGTGCGTGAACTGGGGGAGTTCGCGCTGATCGAGCGGATCAACCGCGGTCGGGTCCAGGCGGCGAGCGTCCTGCTCGGCCCCGGTGACGACGCCGCGCTGGTCGCCGCGCCGGACGGCCGGTTCGTGGTGACCACCGACATGCTCGTGCAGGACCGGCATTTCCGGCTCGACTGGTCGAGCCCCGAGGACATCGGGCGCAAGGCGATCGCGCAGAACGCGGCCGACGTGGTCGCGATGGGCGCGTGGCCGAGCGCGTTCGTGGTCGCTCTCGGCTGTCCGGCCGATACTCCCCTGGACGTGATCGACGGCCTGACCGAGGGAATGTGGGCCGAGGCGAGGCGGGCCGGCGCGTCCATCGCGGGCGGCGACCTGGTGCGCAGCCGCGACCTCGTTATCTCCGTCACCGCGTTCGGCGATCTGCGCGGCCGCGCGGCGATCACGAGAGCCGGTGCGCGCGTTGGCGACACGGTCGCCGTGGCCGGACGCCTCGGTTGGTCCGGCGCGGGCCTCGCGATCCTCACCGCCGGTGCGGAGTCCGGCGAGTTCGCCGAAGCGCTTGCCGCACACCGGGTCCCACAGCCGCCCTACCCGGCGGTGCTGGACGCGCTCGAGGTCACCGGCCTGAACGCGCTCACCGACGTGTCCGACGGCCTGCTCGCGGATCTCGGTCATATCGCCCAGTCATCCAGTGTCGCTATAGATCTGGATTCCGCGGCGCTGCGCGACCCGGCCCTCGAACAACTGGCCGCGCGAATGGATGCCGATGCGGCGCAATGGATTCTGACCGGCGGTGAGGATCACGCGTTCGCCGGGACCTGGTCACCAGACTGTGACCTACCCGCCGGCTGGGTGCGGATCGGGCGCGTGTGCGCCGGTCAAGGCGTCACGGTCGACGGCGCGCCCCGGCCGGGCAGCGCCGGCTGGGAATCGTTCGGTGGGGCGGGCTCGGCGGGCGCGAGCCAACCACGATAAGTTGTGCGGTCATGGGCGCGAAACCACTGTCGGAAATCATCGATCCGGGATGGGCGAAGGCACTCGAGCCGGTGGCGGAACGCATCTCCGCCATGGGCGAGTTCCTGCGCGAAGAGAACGCGGCGGGCCGCGGTTACCTACCGGCCGGTGAGAACGTGCTACGCGCCTTCCAGCGTCCGTTCGACGCGGTGCGCGTGCTGGTCGTCGGCCAGGACCCCTACCCGACCCCCGGCCATGCCATGGGTCTGAGTTTCTCTGTCGCGCCGGATGTTTCGCCGGTGCCGCGCAGCCTGTCGAACATCTTCGCCGAATACACCAAGGACCTCGGCCACCCGACGCCGTCCTGCGGCGACCTCAGCCCCTGGTCCGATCAGGGCGTGCTGATGTTGAACAGGGTGCTGACCGTGGCCCCCGGCCAGCCCGCGTCGCATCGCGGCAAGGGCTGGGAGGCCGTGACCGAGCAGGCGATTCGCGCGCTGGTCGCGCGGGACGAGCCGCTGGTCGCGATCCTCTGGGGCCGCGACGCGTCGACGCTCAAGCCGACCCTGGTCGAGGCCGAGATCCCCTACATCGAATCCGCGCATCCGTCACCGCTGTCGGCCTCGCGCGGCTTCTTCGGTTCCCGCCCGTTCTCCCGAGTGAACGAACTGCTCGACGAACTGGGCGCCGAACCCGTTGACTGGCGCCTGCCGTGAGCCGGCGTCTGTGTGTGAGTTACCTAGATTGATTCGAGTGAGGAGCTTTTCTATGCCCAACACCACTGTTCGCGGCGCATTGCGCGGCACCACCGCCACCCTGGTCCTCTGTGCCGCCCTTGCCGGTGGCGCCGCGACCGCGAGTGCGGCGGGCCTGCCGCTGGAGCCGGCCACCGACACCACCTCGGCCCCCGCGAACACCCCCTCGACGCAGATCGGCGAGGAATTCACGTCCAACGGCTCCTCCACCATCTCCTCCTCGGTCAACGCCAAGGTCGCCTGCCTGCTGCAGCGCACGCTCAGCGCCTCCGGCAAGTGGGACTGCTGACCGGAACCGGCGTTCGGGGGCTCGCCCGCGAACCGTAACCGGTTCTATGCGATCCTCGGTTAGTGAGTAATGCGAACAATCTGCTCGACCCCGCACCCCTGCGGTTGCGCGGTTCGGGTGGGCTCGAACTGGTCGCCGACCAGTTCGGCCCGGTCGACGGTCCGCTCGTCGTCTTTCTGCACGGCGGCGGGCAGACCAGGCACTCGTGGAAACAAACCGGCGCGAAGCTCGGCGCCGCCGGAATGCGCGTGGTCACGCTGGACGCGCGCGGACACGGCGACAGCGCGTGGTCCGAAGACGGCGACTACCGCCGCGACACCATGGTGCGCGACCTGCTACTCGTGCTCGAACAGCTAGGTGCGCCTGCGGTCGTGGTCGGGGCGAGCATGGGCGGCGTCACCGCCCTGCTCGCCACCGCCGTCCCCGGCGGCGAGGCGATCACCGCGCTCGTCCTCGTCGACATCGTGACCAGGCCGGAGCAGGCCGGGGTCGCGCGGGTGATCGACTTCCTCGGCAAGCATCGCGACGGCTTCGACTCGCTCGAACAGGTCGCCGACGCGGTCGCCGAATATCTGCCGCACCGGCCGCGGCCGAAGAACACCGACGGCCTGCTGCGCAATCTGCGTCAGCGCGACGGCCGCTGGTACTGGCACTGGGATCCGGACATGCTGGCCCAGCGCGTCGAGGATCCGTCGGACATGACCGAACAGATGGAAGCGGCCGCCCGCAAGCTGACGATTCCGGTGCTGCTGGTCCGCGGCATGCAGTCCGACGTGGTGAGTTCCGAAGGGGCAGCCGCGTTTCAGGAGCTGGTGCCGCACGCGCAGCTGGTCGAGATCGGCGGCGCGGCGCACACCGCCGCCAGCGACGACAACGACTCCTTCACCGACGCGGTCGCGAAATTCGTTGTCCAGACCGCGTCTTAGCCACTACACGTAGTTCGGCTTGCGCTTCTCCACGAACGCGTCGACGCCCTCGCGGCCGGTCGCACCGTTGGCCGCGGCGGCGATCGCGTCGCGCTCGCGGTCGAGCTGATCGCCGAGCGCCGACGAAGACGACAGGGCCAGCAGCGTTTTGATGCTCGAGTAGGTGGAACGCGGTCCGGCGGCCAGGGTTCGGGCCAGGGTCAGCGCCTCGGCCTGTACTTCCTCGTCGGCGACCAGCCGGCTGAGGATGCCGAGCCGCACCGCCTCGTCGGCGTCCAGAATCGCGTCGGTGAGCAGGATTTCGCGGGCTCGGCCGAGTCCGACGATGCGCGGCAGCGTCCAGGACATGCCGCCGTCGGGGCTGAGGCCGATGCCGGGGTAGGCGGGGCGCAGCTTGGTGCTCGGCCCGCCGAGCGCGATGTCGGCCGCGCAGACCAGGCTCATGCCCGCGCCGGCCGCCCAGCCCTGCACGCCGACGACCACCGGGACCGCGGTCGCGTCGAGCGCGCGCACGAAGTGGTGCAGATCGGTGGCCAGGCCGTAGATGTGCGCGGCCCGATCGGGCGCGGCGGCGAAGCCGCGCACGTTGCCGCCCGCGCAGAAGTTCGCGCCGGTGCCGGTCAACAGGACCGCGCCGACCTCCGGGCTCAGTGAGCGCAGCGCGGCGGTGCCCGCGACGATCCCGCCGAAGTCCATGGACGTGCCGTTGGCGGCGGTCGCGATGGTGATCTGCAGAACGCCGTCGACGGTGCTGACGTACCCGGCTTGCTCGGTGGAGGTCATGATCAGCACCCTATCGCGTGGAAATGTGGGGCTCGGACGGGTGCGGAGGAGGCTGGTGCTCAGTGCCAGGGGCCGGGCGCGCGCAGCATCCTGACCTCGATCGACGGCGAGAACGCTTCGACGCGGCTGGTGCCGTCCAGCGCGAATCCGTGCTTGCGGTAGAAGGATTGGGCGCGCGGATTCTGCTCGAACACCCACAGCGAATACGTCGCCGACGGATCGACCGCGGCGTACAGCAGTTCGCGGGCAACGCCCGTGCCGTACCAATCCGAACGGATGTAGAGCGCGTTCAGCTGGAGTGCGGGTTCAGGCGGATCATCGAGGGTCGCCCCCGCGCTGGCGAAGCCGATCACCGTGGTGCCGACGAGCGCCACCCACGTGCGTCCGGGGTCCTTGACCCGATTGCGCTCCCATTGCTCGGCCCGTCGATCGACGTCGAAGGCGTCGAGCAGGTGTGCGGGCACCAGGTCGCGGTAGGCCTCGCGCCAGCAGGCGATGTGGCATTCGGCGAGACTGTAGGTGTGCTCGGCGGCAAGTGGGGCGATGCGCCAGTCGGACGGGGTCATGGTCCCCTGTCAATGACTACGCCCCGGACCACCCGTGATGGGTGCCGGGGCGTGCGTCAATTCTCGTACTCGGGTCGGCCGTGGCAATCAGCCGCGGACGACCTTGCCCGCCTTGAGGCAGGAGGTGC
Source organism: Nocardia sp. NPDC051756 (assembly GCF_040681495.1). Lineage (NCBI taxonomy): Bacteria > Bacillati > Actinomycetota > Actinomycetes > Mycobacteriales > Nocardiaceae > Nocardia > Nocardia sp. NPDC051756. Next base: position 634,744 of record NZ_JBFAYV010000001.1, read on the forward strand.
ACACGTTCATGCGACGGGTGTTACCCGGCGCAACCTGGGCGCGAACGGTCTGGATGTTCGGGTTCCAGCGACGGTTGGTGCGCCGGTGCGAGTGCGAGACCGACTTCCCGAAGCCGGGGCCCTTGGCGCAGACGTCGCAGACGGCAGCCATAGTCGCGAACTCCTTCATGTCATGTGGAGGACCGTCGCCCGCGGGCAACATGTCCGGAAACAATGTTTGACGTACCCCTGCCGACAGACGTCGGCCAGCGCAAACCGGCAACGGCCACGCGAGGCAACCCTGCAAGGGTAGCGGGACCGCCCCCGATCCACCAAACCGGGTGCGCTCCGGACGTAGCCGGAACACGTGGTGGGTACCAGCAGTATGTCAGCCTCGCCCGCTAACCTTGCGGGCGGTGCAGGTGGCGACAAGTAAAGGGGTGACGGTGCCCGGAGTGCGGGATGTGATGGACGGCACGGCGTTGCTGCGCTGGGGTCGAGCCTGCCTCGACGGTCTGGAAAACCGGCGCGAGGAGATCAACGCACTCAATGTCTTCCCGATCCCGGATGCGGATACCGGCACCAACCTGCTGGCCACTATGCGGGCTGCGATGGATGCCGCCGCGGCGCGCGGTCCCGCGGAGGTACTGACGACGCACGATGTGGCCGCCGCGATGGCGCGCGGCGCGACCATCGGCGCGCGCGGGAACTCCGGCATCATCCTGTCGCAGGTCTTACGCGGCATCGCCGAGGCGGTTCGGGACGAGCCGTTGACCGCCACCACCCTGCGTGACGCATTGCATCGCGCGTCGGTCCTGGTGCGCGAGGCCTTGAGCGAGCCGATCGAAGGCACCATCCTCACTGTGCTCGATTGCGCGGCCGCCAGTGCGGCCGCGTGCCCGGACACTTCGCTCGCCGACGTGGCGTTGGCCGCCGCCGACGGTGCCGCCAAGGCGCTCGGTGACACGCCCTCCCAGCTCGGCGTGCTGCGCGCGGCCGGAGTGGTCGACGCGGGCGCGCGCGGACTCGTCGTACTGCTGGACAGCCTGGTCGCGCTCACGCTCGGCGAGATCCCCGTCCGGCCGGAATACCACCCGCCCGATCCCGTTGCCGTGCGCTCCGCCGAGGGCAATACCGAAACCGGTTCGGCGGAACCGCAATACGAGGTGATGTACCTGCTCGCCGACACCGGCCAGGACCGGATGGCGCAGCTGCGCAACCGGCTCGCCGAGCTCGGCGACTCGGTCGTGGTCGTCGGCGACGGCGACCGTTCCTGGTCCGCCCACGTGCACTGCGCGGACGCGGGCGCGGCGGTGGAGGCCGGTCTCGCCGCCGGAAAGCTCAGCGGAATCCGCATCGAGAGCTTCGCGCCGGCCAGGCACGGCGCACCGCACGACATGACCCCCGGACACCTCGTCACGCACACCACGATGGACTCGGAGAAGGAGACCGACGGACCCGCCGACCGCGGCATTCTGGCCGTGGCCGCCGGTGACGGCGCCGCCGGACTGTTCGAGGATGCCGGCGCCGTGGTGCTGGCCGGCGACGGCGTCGTGACCGCCGCCGCCCTGCTCGCCGCGATCCGCGCGATGCCGAACCGCGAGGTGCTCGTCCTGCCCAACGGTGCGCTGCCCGCGCACGACCTGGTCGCCGTCGGTGTCGCCGCCCGGGACGCGCACCGCGACGTCCTGCTGCTGCCGAGCGCGTCCATGGTCCAGGGCTTCGCCGCGCTGGCCGTGCACGACCGCGGCCGGATCGCCGTCGACGATGCCTTCGCCATGTCCGAGGCGGCCGCGACCACCCGCTGGGGATCGTTGCGCGCCGCACCGGAACGCGCGCTCACCATGGTCGGCACCTGCGAAGCGGGCGACGGCCTCGGCTTGGTCGGCCACGATGTCGTGGTGATCGACCATGATGTGCGCGCGGCGGGCCTGACCCTGCTGGACCGGATGCTCGCCTTCGGCGGCGAACTGGTCACCCTGCTGATGGGTGCGGCGGCGCCGGCCGGCCTGGCCGGCGAACTCGCGGCACACATCGGCGAAAGCTTTCCCGGCGTGGAGGTCACCGTGTATTCCGGTGGGCAGCACGGGGATCTGGTGCAGATCGGAGTGGAGTAGATGGCGACCCTGAGTGATCGGCTCGACCATATTCTCGGCGTGAAGGCGGCGGGCTCGCTGGTCGACGCGTTCGACATGCACACGGTGGAGGACCTGCTGCGGCACTACCCGCTGCGCTACGCGACGCAGGGGCAGCCGCTCACCGAGGAGGAGCCGGAGGACGGCACGCACATCACCGTGATCGGCCGGATCACCAAGGCCGAGCTGCGGCCGATGCGCAACCGGCGCGGTTCGCTGCTGAAGGTGGTGCTGGACACCGGATCCGGCACCGGCCGCGGCGTCGACGTCACCTTCTTCAACGGCGACAAGGTGAAATACGTTGTCCGGGAAGGTCTTCGGGCGATGATGTCGGGCACGGTGAGCTACTGGCGGCCGGGCCAATGGAACCTGAACCATCCGGGCTACCTGATCCTGCCGGAGAACGACGACGAGTCGGTCGCCACGGTGAAGACCGTGCGCGGCGGCGGTGACCTGCGCGGGCTCGCACAGAGCGCGAAAGGCGCCGAGGGCGTGGACACCTCGTTCATGGAACGCGAGTTCATCCCGGTGTACCCGGCCACCGCGAAGGTGCAGAGCTGGGACGTGCTCGCCTGCGTGCGCCAGGTGCTCGATCAGCTCGATCCGATCGACGATCCGCTGCCGGACGAGCTCCGGACCGACCGTTCGCTGATGAAGATCTCCGACGCGCTGCGCCTGATCCACCTGCCGGAGCGCAAGACCGACATCGAACAGGCCCAGGAGCGTTTGCGTTTCGACGAGGCGCTGGCGTTGCAGCTCGTGCTCGCCGAGCGCAGGCACGAGGTGTCCGGCCGGGCCGCGCGCCCGTGTCCGCCGCGACCCGACGGCATCGCGGCCGAGTTCGAGAAGCGCCTGCCCTTCGAGCTGACCGCGGGACAGCAGCAGGTGGTTTCGGAGATCTCCGCGGATATGTCCCGCAGCCACCCGATGCACCGGTTGTTGCAGGGTGAGGTCGGCTCGGGCAAGACGATCGTCGCGCTGGAGGCGATGTTGCAGATCGTCGATGCGGGCCAGCAGTGCGCGTTGCTCGCGCCGACGGAAGTGCTTGCCGCCCAGCACTATCGGTCGCTGCGCGGGATGCTCGGCGATCTCGGCAACGCCGGTGAGCTGGGCGCGGGGGAGCACGCGACCAAGGTCGTGCTGGTCACCGGGTCGATGTCCACCGCGACCAAGAAGGCCGCGCTGCTGGAGGCGATGACCGGTGAGGCGGGCATCGTCATCGGCACGCACGCGCTGATCCAGGACAACGTCGAGTTCTTCGATCTCGGCATGGTGGTCGTAGACGAACAGCACCGCTTCGGGGTCGAGCAGCGGGATGCGTTGCGCGCCAAGGCAAAGGCAGGCACCAGCCCGCACCTGCTGGTGATGACCGCGACGCCGATCCCGCGCACCATCGCCATGACCACCCTGGGCGACCTGGAGACCTCGACGCTCACCGAACTGCCCCGCGGTCGTTCGCCGATCACCTCCAAAGTCGTTCCGCGCAAACAGCATCCGAACTGGGTCGACCGCGCGTGGGAGCGCATCGTCGAAGAGGTCAAAGCCGGTCGGCAGGCGTACGTGGTGTGTTCCCGCATCGGCGACGACGAGGAGAGCACCGGTAAGACGCGCAACGGCAAAGCGAAGGCGGCGGAGCCGGAGAAGGAAGGGCCGACCACGCAGGCCGCGCTCGACGTCTTCGAGATGCTGAGCGCCGGTCCGTTGTCCGAGCTCCGCGTCGGCCTGCTGCACGGCCGGCTGCCCGCGGACGAAAAAGACCAGGTGATGCGCGCTTTCAACGACGGCTCGGTCGACGTGCTGGTCTGCACGACCGTGGTCGAGGTCGGCGTGGACGTGCCGAACGCGACCGTCATGGTGATCGTCGACGCGGACCGCTTCGGCGTCAGCCAGCTGCATCAGCTGCGCGGCCGCATCGGCCGGGGCAAGCATCCCGGATTGTGCCTGCTCATCACCGATTCCGCGCCCAGCGGTTCGGCGATGGCCCGGCTGGACGCGGTCGCCGCCACCACCGACGGCTTCGAACTCGCCGTGCTCGACCTGCGCACCCGCCGCGAGGGCGACGTGCTCGGCGCGGCCCAGTCCGGCACCGCCCGCTCGCTGAAGCTGCTGTCGCTGCTCGACGACCTCGAAGTCATCACCGCCGCACAGGAACTCGCCCGCGAAGTGGTCGAGGCCGACCCGGGCTTGCAGAACCATCCCGGCCTGGCCAGCATGATGCACGCCGCGGTCGACTCCGAACGCCTGGAGTACCTGGCCAAGTCGTAACCGGCTGCCCCGCAACCGAACCGGGGCAGCTCAGCCGGTCGAGACGGCGGTGATGTGGGTGAGCGAACACCGCCATCCCTGCTCGGTCTCGACGAAGACGTCCGTCGTCCACTCGTCGGCGTCGAACCGTTTGCCCTGGAAGTGCGCGGTATTGGTGGCCCGCACGGTCAGCACCGCGACATTGCCGCGGTATTCGAACGTGGCGTCGCTGGTCCGCCGCATCGCCGAATGGCTGAGCGCGCCGGTCTGGACCAGCGTGAGAAACCGCTCGGCTGGCGTGATCCCGTTTTCCGAGACCATGATCCAGTCGTCGGTCATGTAGTCGGCGATCCGGGACGCGTCGTTGCTGACGATGGCCGCCATCCACTCATCGAGGAGCGCCACGAGGCGATCCTTGATCGTGTCGTCCGCGGCGGAGGGCTGTGTCGTTGCCATGCTTTGCACGGTAAACCCGGTGGTGGGGCCGCGGCTTGGACGAATGGAATGCGTGCGCCGGGTACCGGTGATCCGGTACCCGGCCTTCGGTCGCGCTATACGGCAACGGGTTCGGCAGCCGGGGCCGCTGCGGTCTCGCCGCGCGAGTTGACGGTCCGCAGTCCGATGACCGCGGCGCTGAGGGTGATGAACCCGCCGATCAGCAGCGCCAGCCGGAACCCGGAGGTCATCGCGTCCAACGGTGCGTCGCCCGCGGTCAGCTGCGCCGCGGTGTGCGAGGTGGCGACGGCGGTCAGCACGGCCAGACTCAGTGCGCCGCCGATCTGCTGCCCGGTATTGAGCAGCGCCGCGGCCAGTCCGGCTTGTTCGGCGGGCACGCCCGCGTTCGCGGCGGTGGTGTTGGCGACGAACACCACGCCGAGCCCGACCGACATGAACACCATCGGCGGCAGCACATCGACCAGATACGAGCCATCGGTGGAGATCCGGGATAGCCAGATCAGCCCGAGCCCGGAGATCACCGACCCGACCACGATGAGCGGCCGGGTCCCGGTCTTGCCGATTATCTTGGCGGTCACCCCGGCGACCGCGCCGATGGTGAGGCTGATCGGCAGGTAGGCGTTGCCCGCCTGGAACTCCCCGTACCCCAGCACTTCCTGCAGGTAGAGCGTGACGAAGAAGAACATCGCGAGCATGCCCGCGGCCAGGGTCAGGTGGGTCAGGTTGGCCGCCGCGAGACCCTTGACCCGGAAGATCGACGGCGGGACCAGCGGATCCGCCGTCACCCGCTCGTTGAACACGAAGCCGATCAGCAGCGCGACCGCGAGGCCGAGTTGCAGGATCGTGCGCGCATCGCTCCACCCGTACTCCGGCGCCTTCACCAGTCCGTAGACCAGCAGCATCAGTCCACCGGTCGCCAGCGCGGTGCCGAAAACGTCGAAGCCGCCGCGGATTTCGTTGCGCCGGTCGTTCGGCACCAGGAACGGGAGCACGGCCAGCACGAGCAGGCACACCGGTGTGTTGACGTAGAAGACCCAGCGCCACCCGGGCCCCTCGGTCAGCACGCCGCCGAGGAAAACCCCGGCGGCAGAGGCGAGCCCGGCGGTGCCGCCCCAAACACTCAGCGCGGTAGTGCGATCGGAGCCCACCCGGAAGTTCGTGGTCAGGATGGACAGGGCGGCAGGCAGCATCAGCGCCGCGCCGACCCCCTGCGCGAAGCGGGCGCCGATCAGCAACCCGCTGCTCTCGGCCAGCCCGCCGATCGCCGACGCGGCGCCGACCAGGATCGTCCCGGCGATCAGCACCCGCCGCCGCCCGAGCAGGTCGGCCAGCCGGCCGCCGAGCAGCATCAGCCCGCCGTAGGTCAGCAGATAGCCGCTGGTGATCCATTGCAGCGTCGGCACCGACAGGCCCAGCTCGTGCTGGATGGTCGGCAGCGCGACATTCACGATCGAGCCGTCGACGAAGTCGAGGAAGGCGACCAGGCACAGCAGCATCAGCGTGAGCTTGCCGCGGCGGGTCGCCAGAAACGACGGTGATTCGGTGGGTGCACTCACTCCGATGTCCTCTCTCGGGCCGGACGAGGTTTCATCCGTTGCCAATCCGAGAGGGCCGAGCCGGGGCCGGACGTGACATGGGGAGAGCTGAATCACATTTCCCGCGTCCGCGTCACTTTTCACCGGGCTGTCTCGCTCTCCATAGCGACACCAGGAGGAGCGGCGATGATCGACAACTTGGACGAGGATGCGACGAGCGTGTTCGCCGACCATCGGGAACTGCTGTTCTCGGTCGTCTACAACATGCTCGGCAGCGTCGCCGACACCGAGGACGTATTGCAGGACACCTGGCTGGCCTGGGTATCGCGGAATCGGGCGGACGGCGCGGAGATCGAGCATCCGCGCGCGTATCTGGTGCGCGTCGCGGTCAACCACGCGCTCGGCCGGCGGGCCGCGATCAACCGCAGGCGCGAAACCTACATCGGCCCATGGTTGCCCGAGCCGCTGGTGTCCGACGAGCCGACGGTCGGCGACGACGCGGCCGACTCCGCACTCCGCGCCGAATCGGTCTCGATGGCGATGCTGGTCGTGCTGGAGACCCTCACGCCGCTCGAGCGCGCGGTGTTCGTGCTGCACGACGTGTTCGGCTATCCGCACGCCGACATCGCCGACATGCTCGGCCGCAGCACCGCCGCGATCCGGCAGCTCGCGCATCGTGCGCGCGAACACGTCCATGCCCGCAGGCCGCGGCATCAGGCCGACCCGTTGGTGCAGCGGAAGGTGACCGAGAAGTTCCTGGCCGCTCAGCTCGGCGGCGACCTGGCCGGGCTGCTCGCGCTGCTGGCACCGGACGTGACGTTCTGGACCGACGGCGGCGGCAAGCTGCGGGCGGCGCTGCGCCCGATCCACGGCGTGGACAAGGTGGTCCGGCTGATCACCAGTCCCGTTGTGCTCGGCGATATCTCGGAGATGACCGTCCGCTACCGGTGGGTCAACGGCGATCCGTCGGCGGTGGTGTTCACCGGCGACGCGCCGCTCGCGGTCGTGGTGCTCGACATCGATCCGGAGACGGAGCGGATCCGCGGCATCTACGCCGTGGCCAACCCGGACAAGCTCGCCAGGATCGACGCCGACTTGCCCTAGGGGGCTGTCGATTACCTGTCGGGTAATCGACACGGTTCACCCTGCGCGCGACGATCGACGGATGATCGAGGTCGGAATTCTGTTGCCGAGCCGGGAAACCGCGATGACCGGGCAGCACGACGCGGCGAGTCTGGTGCGGCTCGCGACGCTCGCCGAAGACGCCGGATTCGACTCCGTGTGGACCGGTGATTCGCCGTTGGCGCGCACCAGGGTTGATCCGCTCACCCTGCTCGCCGCGGTCGTCGCCGCCACCTCGCGGATCCGAGTTGGCACCGCGGCCTGGACCGCCACGCTGCGGCATCCGGTGCTCGGCGCGCACGCGGCCGCCACCGTCGATCAACTCGGCTCGGGCAGGCTGGTTCTCGGGCTCGGTGCGGGATTTCCGTTGTCGGAGAGCCGGGCCGAGTTCGAGGCGATCGGCGTCCCGTTCGACGAGCGGGTCGGGCGCTTGGACGAGACGGTGCGCATCTGGCGCGCGGCCTGGGCCGGTGAACCTGATTTCGACGGGAAGTATTGGCAGATAGCGGATCTGGCGCGGGCACTGCCGGCCTCGACGCCGGGCGGGCCACCGCTCTGGTTGGCGGGCAGTGACACACCGAAGGTGCTGACGCGGGTCGCGCGCCACTATGACGGTTGGCTGCCCTACCTCCCGGACCCTGCCGCATATGCCCGTGCGTGGCAGGCGATTCAGCAGCAGACGACCCGTGCGGTGACTCCCGCGATGTACGCGACGATCGTGCTCGACACCGACGCCGCACGGGCGCAAGCCGAGCTGGAAGGTTATGTGCGCCAGTACTACCGCCGATCACTGGCGGAAATGTCCACCATCCAAGCCTATTTCGGCGGCACCGCGGAAGACTGCGCCGACTGGCTGACCCGTTACCTCGACGCGGGCGCCACCCACCTCATCCTGCGGCTCGGTTCGTTGGACGTGCTTCGCCAACTCGACCTGGTCGCCGAGAAAGTGCTGCCCGCGTTGCGATCCCGCGTCGCGGCCTGACTCCGATCAGTGCCCGACCCGCGGATAAGGCAGATCGGTGCTGGTGTTCTCGGTGACCGCGAGCGGACTGCCGATGTGTGGAAACGCGCGCTGCGGACAGGCCGCCCGCTCACACACCTTGCACCCCGCGCCGATCTGCACCGCCGTCGTCGGATCGTCGAGCTGAAGTCCGGACGAATACACCAGCCGGTCCGCGTATTCGATGTCGCAGCCCAGCCCGATCGCGAAGTTCTTTGTCGCGGTGCCGAACCCGTGCGGCGCGGTCATCGCGGTGCGCGCGATCCACAGGTAGCGCCGCCCGTCCGGCATCTCCGCGATCTGCGGCAGGATCCGGCCGGGATGCGCGAACGCCTCGTGCACCACCCACAGCGGACAGCTGCCGCCGACCCGGGAGAAGTGAAAGGCGGTGGCGGACTGCCGCTTCGAGATGTTGCCCGCGCGATCGGTGCGGACGAAGAAGAACGGCACCCCGCGCTGCCCCTGCCGTTGCAGGGTGCTCAGCCGGTGGCAGATGGTTTCGAAGCCGACCTCGAAGCGCAGCGCGAGCAGGTCGATGTCGTAGTGCAGTTCCTCGGCCGAGCGCAGGAACCGCCCGTACGGCAGGACCAGCGCGCCGGCGAAGTAGTTGGCCAGCCCGACCCGGGCCAGCGTGCGGGATTCGCCGGTGAGCGAGGGGCTTTCGGCGAGCACCCCGTCCAGCTCGGTCCCGTACAGCAGGAACGCCAGGGTGGTGGCGATCTGAAAGGCGCGCTGCCCCGGGCGAAGTCGCCGGGCCAGGGTCAGGGTGCGGCTGTCCGGATCGTATTGGCGTTTCGGGATGGACGGATCGGCGCCGTCGCCGCGGACCAGCACGGTGACCCCGGCGCGTTCCTCGGCGACCCGGGCGAGCTGGCGGTCCAGCGAGCCGATGGTCAGCCCGGACTGCTCGAACAGCTGCTCGGCGGCGATATCCAGCTGCGGGATGTGATTGTGATGGTCGTAGAAGAAGTCGCGCACGTCCTCGTACGGCATGGGCAGGCCGGGCGCGCCGGTCGGTGCGGACACCCGGGCGGAGAGCAGGTCGAGCTGGTCGGTGGCGGCGCGCAGCCGGCGATGCATCGCGACGACGATCCGGGCCACGTCGGGTTGCCTGGTCGCCAGTTCCTCCACCTCGGTCAGTGGCGCGGTGTGCCCGCCCGCGGCGTCGATCAGCACCTCGTGCAGGTCGGACACGAGGCGGGCGTCGGAGTCCGCGGCGAAGAACTGGACGTCGAGGTCGAAGGTGGAGTTCAGTTTCAGCAGCACCGGGATGGTGAGCGGCCGCTGATCGCGTTCCAGCTGGTTGAGATAGCTGGGTGACAGATCAAGCGACTTGGCCAGCGCCGCCTGGGTGAGTCTGCGTTCCTCGCGCAACCGCCGAAGGCGCGCGCCCGCATACATCTTCCGCACGGAAAGATCGTAGCTCCGGCCCTTCGCAATCATCGCAATATGCGTACTTATTTTGCCTGGAAATATGCTGCAGCAAGGTATTTTGCGGGATCTCCCAGCTGCGTAGCGTGCGAAGAGGGTTACCGTCCAGTTCGGGCGGGCGTGTCGAAGAAACGCATCCTGCGCAGCCGCTACTCGTCGTCCAGGATCACTGCCTGTGCCGCGATCACGTTGGTGCCGTTGAAGGTAACCGAAGGGGAGCCGTGCAGTCGATAGCCCTGCTCGAGCAGTCCGCTGATCCGCTCGCAGAACGAAGCATCGTCGACGCCGGTGATCAAGCGATAACGCAGAGGGTGGTCGTTCATGCCGCCAGCCTAGAACGCGGGTGCGACAGTTCCTGAAGCCCAAAGGGTTCCGAACCGAGCAATTGCTTGGTTGAATCGGGAGGGCGTTGCGCACAACGCGGTTCGCCCGCCCGGCAGCAGAAAGTGAGCCCGCCCATGCCGACTCCTGACGAACTCGTCCGCGATATGTGCCGCAGTTGGTCCGATCCGGATCCCGACCGCATCGCCGCCTTCTTCGCCGAAGACGCTGTGTATCACAACATTCCGATGGAACCGGTGGTCGGCCGCACCGCCATCCGCGACTTCCTCACCGGCTTCCTGACTACCTTCGAGGGCGTCGACTTCGATATCCATCACCAGATCGCCTCCGGCAACGTGGTGATGAACGAACGCACCGACACGTTGCGCACCGCGGGCAAGGCCATTCCGCTCCCGGTCACCGGCGTCTTCGAGGTGGCCGACGGCGCCATCGTCGCCTGGCGCGACTACTTCGACATGGCGGCCATCAACCGCGCCTTCAACCTGGCGGAGTGACCGGCCACCCCCGGGAAATCCGTGGCAACTGGTCGGAACCGAATCGCGGCGGCACGCGTCGAAGGTGGATAGGGGCGATTCATGGAGTGGTTTCACCAGGTGCGAGGAGGGGTTGGCATGGATCGGTGCCCGGGGTGTCACACGGCGTGGCGACGAGGGATGAGTGTCAGGTCGCGGCAGCAGCCGGTCAAGCGGGGCGCGGAGCCGTGCGAGCGGTACACGTCACGGCGGCAGCAGGTGCCCCGATCCGAACCCGAGCCGGGCTGACGGCGAGGGCGCTTGGGGTAGTGCGGGTTTCGTGACCCGGCGGGAGGTGCCCGCCGAGTGCACACGATCCGCGGCTCGGCACCTCCGCCAGGGCGAGGAGGAGGTGCCGAGCGTCAGCGAACGGCCGAGACGATCAGCGCACGGCGGTCGCGGCGGCGACCATGTTGCGCAGTGACGCCTCCACCTCGGCTTGCCCGCGGGTCTTCAGACCGCAGTCCGGGTTGACCCACAGCCGTTCGGCGGGAACGGCTTTCAGCGCCGCGCGCAGCGAGGTGGTGATCTCCTCCACGCTGGGCACCCGCGGCGAGTGGATGTCGTAGACACCCGGCCCGACGCCGAGGTCGAAGCCCGCCGCGTTGAGGTCGTCGAGCACCTCCATCCGCGAACGGGCCGCCTCGATCGAGGTCACGTCGGCGTCCAGCCCGGCGATCGCGTCGATCACCTCGCCGAACTCCGAGTAGCACAGGTGGGTGTGCACCTGGGTGGCATCCGAGACGCCGGAGGTGGCGACCCGGAACGACTGCACCGACCAGTCGAGGTAGGCCTGCTGATCGGCCTTGCGCAGCGGAAGCAGCTCGCGCAGCGCCGGCTCGTCGACCTGGATGATCCGGATGCCCGCGGCCTGCAGGTCCACCGTCTCGTCCCGGATGGCCAGCGCGACCTGCCGCGCCGAGTCGCCGAGCGGCTGATCGTCGCGGACGAACGACCAGGCCAGGATGGTGACCGGCCCGGTGAGCATGCCCTTGACCGGCTTGTCGGTCAGCGACTGGGCGTAGCTGCTCCAGTCGACGGTCATCGGCGTCGGCCGCTTGACGTCGCCGAACAGGATCGGCGGCCGCACGCAGCGCGAACCGTAGGACTGCACCCAGCCCAGCTCGGTGGCGGCGAAGCCGTCGAGCTGTTCGGCGAAGTACTGCACCATGTCGTTGCGCTCGGGCTCGCCGTGCACCAGCACGTCCAGGCCCAGCTTCTCTTGCAGCGCAATCACATCGGCGACCTCGGCGCGCATCCGGCGGACGTACTCCGCCTCGTCGATCTCGCCCTTGGTGAACGCGGCCCTGGCCAGCCGGATGGCCGAGGTCTGCGGGTAGGAGCCGATGGTGGTGGTCGGCAGCGTCGGCAGCTGGAGCCGTTCCTGCTGCAACACCCGGCGCTCGTCGGCGGGGGCGCGCCGGATCGCGTCCGGGCCGAGCGCCGCCAGCTTGTCCCGCACCTGCGCGTCGTTCAGTCGCGGGTCGCTGTGCCGGGTCGCCAATGCCGCACGGGTGTCGGCCAATTCGGCGCCGATCGCCTCGGTGCCCGCGGCCAGCGCGGTGGCCAGCAGCCGGACCTCGGCCACCTTCTCGGTGCCGAACGCCAGCCACGAGCGCAGCCGCTCGTCCAGCTTGGTCTCCGCGGCCAGCGTGTACGGCACGTGCAGCAGCGAGCAAGAGGTCGAAACCGCCACCGACGCAGCCGAACCCAGCAGCGTGCCCAGGGTGGACAGCACGGCGTCGAGGTCGGCGCGCCAGACGTTGCGCCCGTCGACCACGCCCGCCACCAGCAGCTTGCTCGCCAGCGCTGGCACCCCGGCCACATCGGAAACGGTGGTGCCGGAGGTGAAGTCGAGCGCGATGCCCTCGATGTCGGTGCCCGCCAACGCGGTCAGCGCGGCATCGGTGTGGCCGAAGTAGGTCGCCACCACGATCGCCGGCCGCTCGGACGCCGCGGACAGCTCCGTGTAAGTGCTTCGCACCAGGGCGAGTTCGTCGTCGGTGAGGTCGGTGACCAGCACCGGCTCATCGATCTGCACCCAGCCGACGCCGGCCTCGGCCAGCTGCCCGAGCAGGTCGCGGTAGAGCGGAACCAGCTCGGCGAGCCGGTCCAGCGGCGCGCCGCCGGTGGCCTTGGCCAGCTCGAGGAAGGTGATCGGGCCGACCACCACCGGGCGAGCGGGCGCGCCGAGCGCCAGCGCCTCGCGCACCTCGTCGAGCAGTTTCTCCGGGTTCAGCGCGAACACGGTGTCCTGGTCGATTTCCGGGACCAGGTAGTGGTAGTTGGTGTCGAACCACTTGGTCATCTCCAGCGGTTCGACCGTCTCGTTGCCGCGCGCGGCGGCGAAATACCGGTCCAGCGGATCGGCGATCCCGGCCACCCGCGGCGGCAGCGCGCCGAGCAGCAGGGCGGTGTCGAGCACCTGGTCGTAGTACGAGAAGGTGCCGACCGGGATCGAATCCAGGCCTGCGGCAAGTAATTCGGTGATCTGGGCGTGGCGCAGGTCGCGCGCGACAGTATGGAGCTGCTCGGCGTCGATCTTGCCTGCCCAGTAGGCCTCGGTGGCCCGCTTGAGCTCACGCCGCGGTCCGACCCTAGGTAGCCCGAGAACCGTTGCGGTGAACGGTGTCTGATTTACAACAGTCACGTTGTCTCTCCAGTGCTGGTGTCGTGGGCCGTCGCCATACGGGCCACGCGGCTACCGGAGACAGGTCAGGAGATTCCGACAACAGAGCCCCGACGCATCACGTACTGGTAGAACCGCGCGCCCAGATCCACGAGGCGGTGGCCGTCGGATACGGCGTACCCGACACGGCTGGCAGGTCTTCGGACTCACAGGCACCGGCCTCTCGGCCGACCTACTGGCCGTCGCTTCCCGGGCCTTGCACCCAGTGCGTGTGACGGCGGTCGTTCCTGCTTACCGCTGCGGGACAGTCCCGGATTCCCACCGGGTTCCCTCTCGCCCGACCGCCCTTTCGGGGCGGCCGAACTCGGCTCCGCGACACGACGACGGGGCTCCATCTCGTACGCGCGCGGTGAACCAGCTGCACCCACCAGCATAGGGGGCGCGACGGGTGCGTGGTGGGGCCGGGCGGAGAAGTCGGCGAAGGCCGATCGGCTCGGCGCCGCTGTTTGGTCATCTGTCCAAGTCTGTGAGGAAGCCCACGGAAGTTCGGTGTGGCCCGAATTTCCTATTTATGTCTAAGGTTGTCTTCCTCGGGGGAGGGCTCCGGCGTGGGGATCGATAGCAGGAGTGCTTGTGGTAACTGAACGGTCGGTATCGATCGTCATTCCAACGTACATCGGGACGGCCGAGGGCCGTGACCTCCTGGATGTGCAACTCGACGCCTTGACACGTCAAGATTATCGGGGTGAATTCGACGTTTTAATAGCCGACAACGGCTCACCTGTCGATGTGCAGGCTCATATTGAAAGCCACGCGGCGAGGGATCGGCTGGGACTCCGATATGTTGACGCGTCAGGTACCTCGGGTGCCGCGTTTGCACGAAATGTCGGAGCCGGGCAGGCAACCGGTGAGACGTTGCTGTTCTGTGATCACGACGACCGCGCGCACCCGAATTGGATCAGCCGCATGGTCGGATTCCTGGACGAGGGCTACGACCTCACTTGTTCTGCGATCGAGGGCGATTCGCTCAACGCGGAGCACCCGCGGCACGTCGCCAACATCCCGGCGCCTGACCAATTCCAGCCACCTGGCGTTTATGCGCCTGTGATCGTCGGGACGAGCATGGCGTGCCGTGCCGAGGTCTATCGTAAGCTCGGCGGACAAGATGTCAGCTACGCTGCAAACGAGGATCTGGAATTCGGCTGGCGCGCGCATCGTGAGGGGTACCGGCTCGGCTATCTCGCCGAGGCGCTCGTCGCCTATCGGTATCGCCAGGGCTTCCGGCCCGGCTATCGGCAAGGCCGTAGCAGAGGAATCGGTCTGGCGCGGCTGCATGCCGAATTTCCGAAGAATGGTTTACCCGAGATTCATCTGCCGGAAGTTATGTTACGGATGATTCGGCTTCCTTTTACCCGCGGATTAGTTCCGGAGGAACGCGGATTGATGATCGGCCTCGCGGTCGGTCAGTTCCGCGGCGGGCTCCGGTATCGCACGATGCACTGGATCTGAGGATGTGACGGCCCGATGAACGGATCTTCGCAACGCTGCTAGACCGCGTTGTGAAGATGCTTGCGAAGGGGCCTTCCGTGTCTGTGAGGGCGGTGGGTCCGGGTACCTTAGGCCAATGTTCACGAAAGTCTTGGTAGCCAACCGCGGCGAGATCGCCATCAGGGCCTTTCGCGCGGCCTACGAACTCGGCGTGGGGACGGTCGCCGTCTTCCCGTACGAGGACCGCAACTCGGTCCATCGGACGAAGGCCGCCGAGTCCTACCAGATCGGCGAGGAGGGGCACCCGGTCCGGGCGTACCTGTCGATCGACGCGATCATCGACGCGGCCAAGTCCGCGGGCGCCGACGCCGTCTACCCGGGATACGGCTTCCTGTCCGAGAATCCGGATCTGGCGGCTGCCTGCGCCCGCGAGGGCATCACCTTCATCGGTCCGTCCGCCGAGGTGCTCGAGCTCGCGGGCAACAAGGCGCGCGCGATCGCGGCGGCCAAGGCGGCCGGGCTGCCGGTGCTGCGCTCCAGCGCGCCGTCCGCCGACGTGGACGAGTTGCTCGCCGCGTCGCACGAGCTGGACTATCCGATCTTCGTCAAGGCGGTGGCCGGCGGTGGCGGGCGCGGCATGCGCCGGGTCGCCGACGCCGAGCACCTGCGCGAGTCCATCGAGGCCGCGTCGCGCGAGGCCGAGTCGGCGTTCGGCGATCCGACCGTCTTCCTCGAGCAGGCCGTGGTGAACCCGCGCCACATCGAGGTGCAGATCCTGGCCGATCAGCACGGCAACGTGATGCACCTGTTCGAGCGCGACTGCTCGGTGCAGCGCAGGCACCAGAAGGTGATCGAGCTCGCGCCCGCGCCGAACCTGGATCCCGAACTGCGCGAACGCATCTGCGCCGACGCCGTGGCCTTCGCCAAGGAGATCGGTTACAGCTGCGCGGGCACCGTCGAGTTCCTGCTCGACGAGCGCGGCAACCACGTCTTCATCGAGATGAACCCGCGCATCCAGGTCGAGCACACGGTGACCGAGGAGATCACCGACGTCGATCTGGTGCAGTCGCAGCTGCGCATCGCGGCGGGGGAGACCCTCGAACAGCTCGGCCTCAGCCAGGACACGGTCAGCATCCGCGGCGCCGCGATGCAGTGCCGGATCACCACCGAGGACCCGAACAACGGCTTCCGCCCCGACACCGGCCGGATCACCGCCTACCGCACGCCCGGCGGCGCGGGCATCCGCCTGGACGGCGGGGCCAACCTCGGCGCGGAGATCGGCGCCTACTTCGATTCGATGCTGGTGAAGCTCACCTGCCGCGGGCGCGACTTTCCCGCCGCGGTCTCGCGGGCCCAGCGCGCGCTGGCGGAGTTCCGAATTCGCGGTGTCACCACCAACATTCCGTTCCTGCTAGCGGTGCTCGACGATCCGGACTTCCGGGCCGGGCGGGTCACCACGTCGTTCATCGACGAGCGGCCGGAGCTGCTCAACCAGCGCGGTTCGGCGGACCGCGGGACCAAGATCCTCACGTATCTGGCCGATGTCACGGTGAACAAGCCGCATGGGGAGCGGCCGACGACGGTGTATCCGCATGACAAGCTGCCGGCGATCGATCTGTCGGTGGCTCCGCCGCACGGTTCGCGGCAGCGGTTGTTGCAGCTCGGGCCCGAGGGTTTCGCGCAGGCGTTGCGGGCGCAGAAGGCGGTGGGGGTCACGGACACGACGTTCCGTGACGCGCATCAGTCGTTGTTGGCGACTCGGGTGCGGACCAATGGCCTGCTCGGTGTTGCCGGACACGTCGCGCGGATGACGCCGGAGTTGTTGTCGATCGAGGCGTGGGGTGGCGCGACTTACGATGTGGCGCTGCGGTTCCTGTACGAGGACCCGTGGGAGCGGTTGGCGGCGTTGCGCGAAGCGGTGCCGAACATCTGTTTGCAGATGCTGCTGCGTGGCCGGAACACGGTGGGCTACACGCCGTATCCGGAGCAGGTGACGCGGGCGTTCGTGTCCGAGGCGACCGCTACCGGGATCGATATCTTCCGAATCTTCGACGCGCTCAACAACGTTGATCAGATGCGGCCGGCGATCGATGCGGTACGCGAAACCGGTACCGCCATCGCCGAAGTCGCGATGAGCTACACCGGGGACCTGGCCAACCCGGACGAAACCCTTTACACCCTGGACTATTACCTCAAGCTCGCCGAGCAGATGGTCGATGCCGGTGCGCACATCCTCGCCATCAAGGACATGGCCGGACTCCTGCGTGCCCCCGCGGCCGCCAAACTGGTGACCGCACTGCGCAGCAACTTCGACCTGCCCGTGCATGTCCACACTCACGACACCCCGGGCGGGCAGCTCGCGACCTACCTTGCCGCGTGGCAGGCCGGTGCGGACGCGGTCGATGGTGCGAGTGCGGCGATGGCCGGAACAACCAGTCAGCCAGCGCTTTCCGCGATCGTCGCCGCGGCAGCGCACAGCGACTACGACACCGGATTGAACTTGCAGAACGTGTGCGATCTGGAACCGTATTGGGAAACCCTGCGCAAGGTGTACAAGCCCTTCGAGTCCGGGTTGCCCGCACCGACCGGACGCGTCTACACCCACGAAATCCCCGGCGGGCAGCTGTCGAACCTGCGCCAGCAAGCCATCGCCCTCGGCCTGGGTGACCGGTTCGAGGAAGTCGAAGCCAAATACGCTGCCGCGGACCGTCTTCTGGGTCGTTTGATCAAGGTCACCCCGTCCTCGAAGGTCGTCGGTGACCTCGCCCTCGCCCTGGTCGGTACCGGTGTCGAGATCGAAGACTTCGCCGCCGACCCCGGCCGCTACGACATCCCGGATTCGGTGATCGGTTTCCTGCGTGGGGAACTCGGCACCCCCGCCGGTGGCTGGCCTGAACCGTTCCGCAGTCGCGCCCTGGCCGGACGCGGTGCGGCCAAGCCCGAAACTCCGCTCACCGCAGCCGATGAGGCCGGTCTTGCGGGTACGTCGGACGAGCGTCGCGCGACGCTGAACCGTCTGCTGTTCCCCGCTCCCACCGCCGAATTCAACGCCCACCGCGAAAAGTACGGCGACACCATGGGCCTGTCGGCGAACCAGTTCTTCTACGGCCTGCGCCACGGCGAAGAGCACCGCGTCCAACTGGAGAAGGGTGTCACCCTCCTCATCGGCCTCGAAGCCATCTCCGAGCCCGACGAACGCGGCATGCGCACCGTCATGTGCATCCTCAACGGCCAACTCCGCCCGGTCGCCGTCCGCGACCGCTCCATCGCCAGCGAAATTCCGGCCGCGGAGAAGGCGGACAAGGGCAACGCAGGCCACATCGCCGCCCCGTTCGCCGGCGTCGTGACCTTGGCTGTCTCCGAAGGCGATTCGATCGGGGCGGGCGACACCGTCGGCACGATCGAGGCGATGAAGATGGAGGCCGCCATCACCGCGCCGCGGGCGGGCACCGTCGGCCGGGTCGCGATCGGTCAGGTGCAGCAGGTCGAAGGCGGCGACCTGCTGATCGAGCTGGCCGTGCGCGAGTCCGAATGACCCGGATCGTCGCCGGAACGGCAGGCGGGCGGCGGCTACGGGTGCCGCCCGCCGGCACCCGCCCGACCTCCGACCGGGTGCGCGAGGCCGTGTTCAGCGCGCTCGACGCGCGGATCGACTTCGACGGCATCCGGGTGCTCGACCTGTACGCGGGCTCGGGCGCACTCGGTTTGGAGGCGTTGTCCCGCGGCGCCGCCCACGCGCTGCTGGTCGAGGCCGATCGCAAGGCGGCCGAGGTCGTGCGCGGCAACATCGCCGATGTCGGGCTGCCCGGCGCGGAACTGCGCGTGGCGACCGTGGCCAGCGTGCTGGCGCTGGGCGGTGCGGGCGAATTCGACCTGGTCCTGTCCGACCCGCCGTACGCCGTCGAGATCGACGCGGTGCTCGGCGATCTGCGGGCGCTGGCCGACGGCTGGTTGCGGCCCGACGCCCTGGTCGTGGTCGAGCGGGCGCGCCGGTCGCCGGAAATCGAATGGCCGGCGGGTTATTCGGCGATGAAGCCGCGCAAGTACGGCGAAACCCGGATCGAGATGGCGACTTTCGGCTGACCGTGTGGTCTCGAGCACCCTCGGTGCCGCCCGCGCGGTCCCGCAGGATAGCGTCTGACCATGGCAGGAGCATTGTGCCCCGGGTCCTTCGACCCCGTGACCAACGGTCACATCGACGTCTTCGCGCGGGCCGCGGCCCAGTTCGACGAGGTCGTTGTCACCGTCAATATCAACAAGAACAAGCAGGGCATGTTCACCGTCGACGAGCGCATGGAGATGCTGCGCGAGGCGACCGCGCACCTGCCCAACATCCGGGTGGAATCGTGGTACGGCCTGACCGTCGACTTCGCCAGGGAACAGGGCATCACGGCCATCGTGAAGGGCCTGCGCGACGCGACCGACTTCGGTTACGAGATGCAGATGGCCCAGATGAACAAGAAGCTCTCCGGGGTCGACACCTTCTTCATCGCCACCAACCCCGCCCTCAGCTTCCTGTCCAGCTCCTTGGTCAAGGAGGTGGCGACCTTCGGCGGCGACGTCACCGACATGCTGCCCCCGTCCGTGCACAAGCGCCTGCTCGCCCGGCTCGCCGAACGCAAGAGCTGACCTCGAACGTAAATCAGCCCCGGTCCCAACGGCATTGGGACCGGGGCTGATTCCCCTCACTCGACGAGGTTCAGAAAACCAGACCGCGCAGGGCCAGGAAGCGCATGCCGCCGACGACCGCGGTGATGCCGAGGATGGCCGTCGCCTCCGCGGTGCCGCCGATGGTCGGGGCCCAGACGTCCAGGGCCGCCAGTCCGGCGGTGGTGATGGCGAGCCCGACCAGGGCCAGGCCGCCGCCTTCCCACTGTGCGGTGAACCAGCCGACTCGGCCGCTTGCGTGGAAGGTGAGCTGGCGGTGCAGCTCGTTGGCGATCACCGTGCTGACGATCGAGCCGACCACGTTGGCCAGCAGCGGGCCGATGCCGTGCATCGCGAAGAACAGCAGCACGTAGGCGATATTGCTGGAGCCGCCGACCAGCGCGAACCGGATCAGCTGGGCGAAGGCGCGGTCGCCGCGCAGGTAGGCCATCAACTGCTCGAACCGCGCGGACACCGGTGGTGCCGTCAGCACCGGGTACGGGCCTACCCACGGCATGAAGTAGCTGGTGGTGCTAACTCCCGCCGATCTCTGTAGATCCAGAACAGTCATGGTCTTTCCGATCGAACATGAGCCTTTGCTGGGGACAACAGCGACGGTGATCGCTTCCTTCCCACCGACTCTTGATAGGTTCCGCTTGTACGATGTGTTCAGCATCTACTGAACATTCGGAACCTGTCAACACTCGGCGGACCGGCTGGGCCCTTCCCTCTGGCTTCCTCAATCCCGCGGTCCCGGTGGGGGCCGCGCTCGGGATGAAGACCTTGTCGATCTTCCTATTGACGATAACACGAAGCGGAGACAGATCCTCCACTTGATTTGTGTGGCGTACGAGACACTGCGACGACACACCGGAGGGTGACTCGGCACAGGCCGTGATGAGGGGCACACTGGGGCTCGGCGGACAGTTCGCCATAGAGTCGTAGGAGAGTGGGGTAGTCAGCATGTATCGCGTATTCGAAGCCCTCGACGAGCTGGTCGCCATCGTCGAGGAGGCGCGTGGCATCCCGCCGACCCGCAGTTGCATCGTGCCGCGCGGCGACGTGCTCGAACTGCTCGACGACGTGCGCGACGCACTCCCGGGCGAGCTCGACGATGCCCAGGACGTGCTCGACATCCGGGACAAGATCGTCTCGGACGCCCGTTCCGCCGCCGAAGTGACGGTGACCAGCGCCAACGAGCAGGCCGGCCACACCATCGGGTCGGCGCGGGAAGAAGCCGACCGGATCCTCGCCGATGCCAAGGCGCACGCCGACCGGATGGTCGCCGAGGCGAGCGCGCACGCCGATCATCTGGTCAGCACCGCGCAGGCCGAGGCCGACCGGGTCGTCGCCGACGGCAACGCCGAGTTCGAGGCGGTCACCGGCCGGGCCCGGCTGGAATCCGAGCGAATGATCGAGGCGGGCAAGGCTTCCTACGATCGTTCCGTGGCCGAGGGCGAGGCCGAGCGCGATCGCCTGGTGGCGCAGACCGAGGTGGTGCGCGCCGCGCACGCCGAATCCGCTCGCGTGATCGACGGCGCACACGCCGAGTCCGACCGGATGCGCGAGGAATGCGACGTCTACGTCGACTCCAAGCTCGCCGACTTCGAGGAGACCCTGAGCAACACCCTGCGCACCGTCGGCCGCGGCCGCCACCAGCTCCGCTCCGGCGCGGGCGCACCCGACTACGCGGCGGACTACCGGCGCTGAGCTGCGGCCGGCATTTGGGCCGAAACGAACCCTCGCGTATCGTGGTGTGGTTGCCCATTCCCCTCGATAGTGAAGTGAGTTCGTGATGTCCGCCGGTTCCAGTTCTGCCCCGCGTAAAGGCTCGGTCGCGCGCCGAGAGCCCGACGCGGCCTTCGTGCTGGATGTACGCAGTCTCGGCCGCCGGGCCGGAACGATGCGTGAGTTCCAGCGCACCATCACCACTGTCGAGCGGATCGGGCTCGATCTCATCGCGGTGCCGGTGGGCGTCGAACTCGACCTCGACCTGCAATTGCAGGCGGTGTCCGAGGGCGTGCTGGTCACCGGGACGGCGAGCGCGCCGATCGAGGGCGAGTGCTCGCGCTGCCTGGAGCCGTTCACCGACACGGTGAGTGTGTACATCACCGAGCTGTTCGCCTACCCGAACAGCACGACCGAGCAGACCACCGATGACGACGACTCCTACCGCATGGTCGACGACACCATCGACCTCGAACCGGTGATCATCGACGCGGTCGGCATCGAGCTTCCGTTGCAGCCGCTGTGCACTCCCGACTGCGCCGGACTGTGCGCCGAATGCGGCGTCCGGATGGCGATTGCGGGATCCGAGCACTCGCATGAGATACTTGACCCTCGCTGGGCCGGGCTGGCGAAATTCGCCACTGCATCGCCCGGCAACGGCAGCCCCGACCAGGGTGCGGCCACAGCAGCAGACCAGTCAGCCGAAATGGCAAGCAATATGACAGAGGAGAAGTAGTCGTGGCCGTTCCCAAGCGCCGGATGTCCCGTTCCAACACCAGGTCGCGGCGCAGCCAGTGGAAGGCCACCGCGCCGACCCTGATCACCTGCCCGAACCGCGCCTGCGGCGAGAAGACCCTGCCGCACATCGCGTGCCCCTCCTGCGGCACCTACAAGGGCCGTCAGGTCACAGCAGCTGTCTAACAGTTCAATCTGTCGTACCGACGTGACCGACGAACCCGACTCGTCCGGTGGACACGCGAGCTTGCTCGCGGCGCTCGGCGTCGAGGTGCAGCCGGAGCTGCTGCGCCTGGCGCTGACGCACCGGTCCTACGCATATGAGAACGGCGGCCTGCCGACCAACGAGCGCCTGGAATTCCTGGGCGACTCCGTGCTCGGTCTGAGCATCACCGAGCGGCTTTACCACGAGCACCCGGACAAGTCCGAGGGCGAACTGGCGAAGCTGCGGGCGAGCGTGGTGAACATGCACGCGCTCGCCGAGGTGGCGCGTCAGCTCGGCGAGGGCGGCCTCGGCGTGCACCTGCTGCTCGGCAAGGGCGAAGAGCTCACCGGCGGCCGGGACAAGCCGAGCATCCTCGCCGACGGCATGGAGTCGCTGCTCGGTGCGGTGCACCTGGAGCACGGCATCGACGTCGCGCGCGAGGTGGTGCTGCGGCTGTTCGCCGACCTGCTCGAGCGCGGTCCCCGCATGGGGGCCGGCCTCGACTGGAAGACCAGCCTGCAGGAGCTCACCGCCGAACGCGCCCTCGGCGTGCCCAGCTACGAGATCACCTCGACGGGCCCCGATCACGACAAGGAATTCACCGCGACCACCGTGGTCGGCGGACGGGCCTACGGCCAGGGCGTCGGTCGCTCCAAGAAGGAAGCCGAGCAGAAGGCCGCCGGCACCGCCTACCAGGCGCTGACCGCGGAATCCTGATCGTGCCGGAGCTTCCCGAGGTAGAGGTCGTCCGGCGCGGCGTCGCCGAACACGTGGTCGGACGCGTCATCGAGTCGGTCGCGATCAGTCATCCCCGCGCGGTGCGCAACCATCTGGAAGGCGCCGCCGATCTCGCCGCCCGGCTGACCGGCCTGAAGGTCGAGTCCGCCGAGCGGCGCGGCAAATTCCTGTGGCTCACCTTCGACGAGCCGGACACCGCGCTCGTCGTGCATCTCGGTATGAGCGGGCAGATGCTGGTGCAGGACGCCGACGCACCCGTGGAAAAGCACGCGCACATCCGCGCGAGTCTCAACGACGGCACCCAGCTCCGCTTCGTCGACCAGCGCACGTTCGGCGGCTGGGCGCTCGCGCCGCTGGTCGAGGTGGATGGCACCCTGGTGCCCGAGCCGGTCGCGCACATCGCCCGCGACCCGCTGGATCCGCGCTTCGACGCCGAATTCGTGGTGGCCAGGATGCGGGCCAAGCAGGTCGACATCAAACGCCTGCTGCTCGATCAGAGCGTCATCTCCGGCATCGGCAACATCTACGCCGACGAATCCCTGTGGCGGGCAAAGCTGCACAGCCTGCGCATCGCCGCCGGGCTGTCCCGCCCCGCCCTGCGCGCCCTGATCGCCGACGCGGGCGCGGTCATGGCCGAGGCACTCGCGGCCGGCGGCACCTCGTTCGACGCGCTGTACGTGAACGTCAACGGCCAGTCCGGCTACTTCGAACGTTCGCTCGCCGTCTACGGCCGCGAAGACGAGCCGTGCCGGCGCTGCGGTGCGCCGATTCGGCGGGAAAAGTTCATGAATCGTTCCTCGTATTCTTGCCCGCGGTGCCAACCGAAGCCTCGCGTCCGTTAGCGAGGGCGAGCTACCTTTCTTGTAGGCGGTTCGGGAAGTCGGTCCGGCCGTGGAGGAAGGACACATGCGCAAGCTCACGTATTACGTAGCGTCGACCATCGACGGATACATCGCCACCGAAGAGGGATCGGTCGATTTCTTCCCGGTCGGCGGCGACCACGGGCCTGCGATCACCGCGCAATATCCCGAGACCCTGCCGACCAAGGTCCGCGAGTCGCTGGGGATCGACAAGCGCAATCGCTACTTCGACACCGTGCTGATGGGTCGCAAGACGCACGACTTCGGCGTGCGTACCGGCACCTCCAGTCCGTACGCGCATCTGAAGCAGTACGTGGTGTCCACCACGCTGCCGGAGAATCCCGATCCCGACGTCGAGCTGATCGCGTCCGATCCGCTGGCGAAGGTGCGGGAACTCAAGCGCGACAACGGTCTCGGGATCTGGTTGTGCGGTGGCGGGGAACTGGCGCAGGAATTGCTGCCGGAGATCGATCAGATCTTCCTCAAGCTGTACCCGGTCCTGCTCGGCCGGGGTAAGTCGCTGTTCGGCTCCGGACCGCGGCTGCCCGACGCGGCCAAGTTCCGGGTGATCACCAGCCGGGTGTTCGAGGACGGAGTGGCCTTCATGAAGTACAGCAGGATTCGATAACCGCTGTGGCGGACGACGATTCGATCGCCGCGGACCCGGCCGCCACGCCGGGTCCGGTGGAGGTGCTGCGCGAGATCGGCTTCTGGCTGGAACGCTCGCGGGCCGAAACGTATCGGGTCAAGGCGTACCGCCGCGCCGCCGATATCGTCGCCGAGCTGTCCGACGAGGAGCGCGAAACGCACCGCACCGCACACAGCTGGCGCGATATCGCCGGGATCGGGCCGAAGACCGCCGCGGTCATCGAACAGTCCTACGCCGGGACGGTGCCGCAGCAGCTGCTCGACCTGCGCAAGGCGGCCAAGCCGATCGGCGTGCCGGGCAAACCGCTGCGCGCTCGGCTGCGCGGCGACCTGCACACCCACTCGGACTGGTCCGACGGCGGCAGCCCGATCGCCGAGATGATGGGTGTCGCGGCCGCGCTCGGCCACGAATACTGCGCGCTGACCGATCATTCGCCGCGCCTGACCGTCGCCAACGGGCTGTCCGCCACCCGGCTGCGCAAGCAACTCGACGTGATCGCCGAACTCAACGACCGCCTGGCGCCGTTCCGTATCCTCACCGGCATCGAGGTGGACATCCTCGACGACGGCACCCTGGACCAGCAGGCCGACCTGCTCGCCGAACTCGACATCGTGGTGGCGAGCGTGCACTCGCACCTGCGCGCGGACAGCGCGACGATGACCAAGCGGATGGTCTACGCGGTGGCCGATCCCAACGTCGACGTGCTCGGCCACTGCACCGGCCGGCTGGTCGAAGGCGGGCGCGGCACCCGACCGGAGTCCACCTTCGACGCGGAGCTGGTTTTCGAGGCGTGCCGGACCTACGGCACCGCCGTCGAGATCAACAGCAGGCCGGAGCGCCGCGACCCGCCGTCGCGGCTCATCCAACTCGCGGTCGAGATGGACTGCCACTTCTCCATCGACACCGACGCGCACGCCCCCGGCCAATTGGACTGGCAGGGTTACGGTTGCGAACGCGCCCTCGCCAATGGCGTTGCGGCCGAACGGGTTATCAACACCTGGCCGCTGGCCGACCTGCTGGCCTGGACCGAGTCGCCCGGCCGGTGATGGCCGCCGGGTTAACGGTTGCCGAATAGTCCTGTCGTTCCGGCGACTTTCGCCGCTCCCGGCCGAAAATGGTGGCCAGACAGAATGTGTGGGGGTGGACGGACCGTTGGGCGACTTTCCGGTCGAAATCGTGCTGGCGCTCATCGGTATCGCGGTGCCGATCGGTGCGTTCCTGTACGAGTTCGTGTTCGTCGGGCGCAAGCGCCTCGGCTATCGCGTGCAGATGGACACGCCCGTCACCGGCGAGGTCGAGTCGGTGTTCCCCGGCGTGCTGCCGCAGCTGCGTCCCGCGCGCGACGGCGCGAGCCCGGACCTGAAGGATCTCTCGGTTGTCCTGGTGCGCATCGAGAACAGCGGCGCGACCACCATCGACACCAGCGACTACCGCGCGCCCGACCCGGCCCGCATCGGCCTGCACCTGCGGTTCCCGCAGCGCCTGGTGATCGGCATGGCGGTGACCGAACTCAGCGATCCCGGCCTGGCCGACAGCCTGGACGGCGACTCCGGCATCGCGGTGCGCGAGGACATGGCCGGGCACATCGGCGTCATCGACCTGCCCAAGGTGCCGCTGAATCGTGGTGAGCACTACAAGATCCTGGCCATCCTGCAACGCTCCGAGGGCGCGGGGGAGTACCCGGTTCCGGTGCTCACCGGCGGCATCAAGGGCGGGCGCATCCTCGAAACCCACAGCCGGACCGGCATTCCCCGAATGATGGTGGGGCTGACCATCTTTCTGGTGCTGGTCATCGCGGTTCAGCTCATCGTCGCCGCGGTCGAGCCCGCGCCGACGCCACTGGAGTGTGCCGCGGGCAAGCTCACCGTGATCGGCTCGTCGGCGTTCGCGCCGGTCGTGCAGCAGGCCGCGGATCAGTATGGAAAGCGGTGCACCGGAGCGGAATTCGCGTTCAGCTTCGAGGGCACCGAACGCGGGCTGGACCGGCTGGCCGAAACCGGCAAGGACAATTCGAGTCTGCTGGCCATCAGCGACGGATCGAAGGGACGCGGGTATCCAGGGTTGGTGCCCCGCCCGCTGGCGTTGTCGCTGTTCAGCATGATCGTCAACCAGGGCGTCGGCGTGCGGAACCTCACCGACGCGCAGATCCGCGATCTGTATCAGGGCCGGATCGGCAACTGGCGCGAGGTCGGCGGACCCGATCTCCCGGTCGTGCTGGTGAATCGGATTCCCGGTTCGGGCACCCGGAATACGTTCGAGCGCAGGCTACTCGGCCCGGGCCAGCCCGATCGGCCGCACGTGAGCTGCACCGCGATCAAGGACACGGTGATCTCCGCCGCGACGCACTGCGACGTCCAGGTGACCAAGGACATGCAGAAGGCGGTCGCCGAAATCCCCGGCGCCATCGGCTATTCCGAGTCCTCCGAGGCGGTGGACGCGGGCCTGCCGACGGTCACGATCAACGGCGTCACCGCGGGCCGCGACGCGGCGATCGATCGCACGTACCCGTTCTGGGGCGTCGAATACGCCTACAGCTACGGCGAATTGCCCGGCGACTCGCTGGCCGCCGCGTTCCTGCGCTTCCTGGTCGACCAGACCGGCAAGGACGTGCTGCGCGCGCACGGCAACGCGCCGTGCGCCGAACTGCCCGACCCGGCCCGGTGCCTCCCGGATTCCTGAACCGCGTCACACTTCCGGTGGCTGTCTCGTCTAGGTGATGTAGGAGAACACCGAGGAAAGGACGACAACGTGTCACGGATGAAGCTGGCGAAGGTTGCGCCGGAGCTGTACCAAGCGTGGTTCGCGGCCGAGGGCGCCATCCGCCGCGGCCCGCTCGACCCGGTGGTCCGGGAGCTGGTCAAGATTCGCGCCTCGCAGATCAACGGCTGCGTCTACTGCATCGACCTGCACACCACCGACGCCCGGCTGGCCGGGGAAACCGAAAAGCGCATCTTTCAACTCGACGCCTGGCGTGAGTCCGCGCTCTACACCGACGCCGAACGCGCCGCCCTCGCCTACGCCGAAGCGGTGACCAAGCTCGGCGACCACGGCGTCAGCGACGAGGTGTGGGCCGGCGTCGAGCAGCACTTCGACGAGGGCGCCGCGGCCGGGCTGGTGGCGGTCACCGCGATGATCAACCTGTGGAACCGCATCGGCGTGCCACTGCGGATGCAGCCCGACGTCGACTGAGGCGCAAGCACATTCGCGGACGGAAGGCGACCGGGACATCGGTCGCCTCCGGTCGGCCTCAGTCCGTCGGCGGCAGGATCGGCCGGGTGAAGTAGTCCTCGACCGGCAGCGGCCCGGTGTAGCGGCGACACGGGCAGCGCACCCACTCCCACGTGGCCGGCGCGATCGACCGCCGCTCCTCGGCGTGACACTCACCGGCCTGCGCGTCGTGGATGGCGAGGTCGTGCCCGCACCCGCATTTCGCGACGCTGCGCGTCGTTTTGCCACCGATGGCCCCGCGGTGGCCGTATCGTCCGACTGCCCAGCCGACGCCGAGGATTCCGGCGCCGACCGCCAGGGTAATGGGATCGAACATAGGTTAATTGTACGTATACGTATGCGAAGTTGATCGCCGAAGGGCCCCGATCTGTCGGTGGTATCGGCGAAGATGGCAGGTATGACGGAACTATCGCTGCGTGAGCTGAATCGAACCCTGCTGGTGCGTCAGATGTTGGCGCAGCGGGTCGCGATGACCCCGTTGGAATTGGTGCGCCATCTGGTGGCGGTACAGGGACAGGAACCGAACTGGCCCTACGTCGGGTTATGGTCCCGGCTGACCGACTTCGCGCACGACGACCTGGCCGCGCTGCTGCGCGAGCGAAAACTGGTGCGTTCGACCATGATCCGGCGCACCGTGCACCTCGCCGACGCGGACGACTTCGGCTGGCTGCGCCCGACGGTGCGCCCGATCGTGCACGCCGCTTTGCAGGCGGCCTACTACCGCGACGAGATCGAGGGCATCGATCTGGACGAGCTCGCCGCCGCGGGCCGGGAACTGCTGTCCGGCCGCATCCTGTCCCGCAGCGACCTCGGTCAGCTACTCGGCGAGCGTTTTCCGGACCGGCACCCGCGCAGGCTCGCCGAGTCGGCGGAGCTGCTGGTTCCGATGGTGCACAGCCCGGTCACCGGAGCCTGGGGCAAGTGGCGCAACCGCTCGGTGACCGTTGCCCTGGCCGACGAATGGATCGGTCTGCCGATGTCGACGGAGCCGCAGGCGGAAACCCTGATCCTGCGCTACCTGGCCGCGTTCGGCCCGGCCACGGTCGCCGACATGCAGGCCTGGGCCGGGGTCACCCGGCTCGCCGAGGTGGTCGACGAGATGCGTACCCGGCTGCGCGTTTTCACCGACGACCAGCACCGGGTGCTGTTCGACCTGCCGGACGCCCCGCTCGCCGACCCGAATCTGACCGTGCCGGTGCGTTTTCTGCCCGCCTTCGACAATGCGCTGCTCGGCCACAAGGATCGGCGCCGGATCATCAGCGACGAGGATTACCAGCGGATCGCCAGGGAGGCGTCCGGGGGCGTGCCGATGTACCTGGTCGACGGCTTCGTGCACGGCCGGTGGTCCTTGGACGACAGCACGATTCGGGTTACCCCGTGGCATCCGTTGTCGGCGACCGAGGCGGAGGAGCTGCGCGTCGAGGCCGAGCGCATGCTGACCTTCGTCGTCCCCGGTCAGGACGGAAAGGTCGTCATCGAAGGCTGAGTCGATATCCAGACCGGTAGACATATTCGGTTGAAACTCGCAAAGGCCGCTCCCACCTGGGGATCTCGGCAATCGATCAGCAACGTATCCGACTGCATGGTTTGAGAAGGCTCCGGTGAGGTACATCACTGGCGGCCCCCCTGATCGCGCGGCTAGCGACCAGGCCAACCAAGCCCTACGGACCGGCGGTGCGGCAACGCTTCACCTCCGCCGCGGTGGCCACCAGCTCGGCGCCTTGCGTGCGCTTCGAAGCGCGGGGTGTGTGCGGATTGCTCACGGTTGTTGTGCCCAAGCAAATGGTTGTGTCCTGCACGGTTGTGCCCTTTTGGAAGGAGGGTCATGAGCGAGTTGCCCATGTCGGTTTCGGGTCAGGTTTCCACCTCGGACTTGCTGTCGATCGATCACAGCGGCTCCCGATTCCGCATCGCGATGGTTGTTCCGCCGTACTTCGATGTGCCGCCCAAGGCGTACGGAGGCGTCGAGGCCGTCGTCGCCGATCTGGTCGATTCGCTGGTGGCGAGAGGACACGACGTCACCCTGCTGGGTGCGGGCGAGCCGGGCACCAAGGCCGCCAGGTTCATTCCGCTGTGGGACCGTATCTGCCCCGAGCGGCTGGGCGAGCCGTTCCCCGAGGTGCTGCACGCGCTGCGGGCGCGCCGGGCGATCGAGAAGCTCGCCGCCGCGGGCAGCATCGACCTCGTGCACGAGCACACCTTCGCGGGCCCGCTGAACGCGCCGGCGTATAGGGCCCTTGGCTTGCCGACCGTGGTCACCGTGCACGGCCCCGTCGAGGGCGAATGCCATGAGTACTACCGGGAAATGGGCGACGACATCTCGCTCGTGGCGATCAGCGATCGGCAGCAGGAGCTGGCGCCGGATTTGAATTGGGCTGGGCGAGTGCATAATGCTCTGCATCCCGAGGAGTGGCCGTTCCGTGCCGAGAAGGACGACTACGCGCTGTTCCTCGGCCGCTTCAACGAGTGCAAGGCGCCGCATCTGGCGCTGGAGGCCGCGCACGCCGCGGGCATGCCACTCGTGCTCGCGGGTAAGTGCAGCGAGCCGCCCGAGATCAAATACTTCGAGGAGCAGGTACGCCCGTTGTTGACCGACCAGGACCACGTGTTCGGCCTCGCCGACGCCGCAGCCAAGCGAAAGCTGTTGGCGGGAGCGAAATGTCTGCTCTTCCCGATCCGTTGGGAGGAACCCTTCGGCATGGTGATGATCGAGTCCATGGTGTGCGGCACCCCGGTGGTCGCGTTGCGCGGCGGCGCGGTGTCCGAGGTGATCGTCGACGGGGTCACCGGTCGCGTGTGTGACGATCCGGCCGAACTCACCGCCGCCATCGCCGAGGTGCAGACCATGGATCCGGCAGCCTGCCGCGCGCACGTCGAGGCCAATTTCGGCGCCGACACGCTGGGGCGCGGCTACGAGCAGGTCTACCGCAAGTTGATGCGGGCGCGGAAGCGCACCGGTTACCGCCGGTACCAGGACCAGGCCATCCCGATGCCCGCCGCGGCGAGCGGTCTCGCGTGACGGCGGATCCCACCGCCGCGCTCAGCCCCGCCCCGCTGAACTCCGGTGAGCCGACGGGGTTCGGTGGGGCGGGCTCGGTGACGCTGGTGGAGGGCGGCACCTTCTGTCTGTCGAACCGGCTCGGCGATGTCGAGCCGGGCCGTCCGCATGGCCTGTTCTTCCGGGACGCGCGGGTCATCTCCCGGTGGGAGCTGCTGGTGGACGGCCATCTGCCCGAACCGCTTTCGGTGCTCAGCCCGGAGGCGTTCGCGGCCCGGTTCGTCTTGCGAAGACCGCCGACGGCCGGGCTGGCCGACAGCACGCTGCTGGTGGTGCGCGAGCGGGTCATCGCCGACGGCATGCACGAGGTGCTCACGCTGGAGAACATGGGGCGCGAGCCCACCGCGGTCACCCTCGAATTGCATGTCGACGCCGACTTCGTCGACCTGTTCGCGGTCAAGGAGGGCCGGGCAGGCAACGGACGGTCCGAGGTGACGGTGGCCGAGGGCGAGCTGCTGTTCCATGATCGGGCCGATCGGATGCGCGGGCTCTCGGTGTCCGCGACCGTCGAACCCACGGTCTTGCCGGGCACGTTGATGTGGCGGGTGGTCGTGCCCGTCGGCGCGAGCTGGCAGACCGAGATCACCGCGCAGCCCACGCTCGGTAATCAGCGGTTCCAAGCGCCGCTGGCTCCCGGCGAGCATTACGGGGTGAGCGCGCCCGGTCGCAAGATCGCGGCTTGGCGGCACACCGCCACCGACATCGCCGCATCGCTTCCGGAGCTGAGTCAGGTGCTGCGGCGCACCGAAAGCGACTTGGGCGCCTTGCAGATTCACGACGAGTCCGGCGAGAACAGACCGTTCGTCGCGGCCGGCGCGCCCTGGTTCATGACGTTGTTCGGCCGCGACAGCCTGCTCACCGCGTGGATGGCGTTGCCGCTCGAGGTCGACCTGGCGCTCGGCACGTTGCAGCAGCTGGCGGAACTCCAAGGGCAGACGGTGAATCCGCTGACCGAGGAGGAACCCGGGCGGATCATGCACGAGATGCGTCGCGGTCCGGCGGGTGGGCTGGTGCTCGGCGGCAACATCTATTACGGAACCGTCGATGCCACACCGCTTTTCGTGATGCTGCTGGCGGAATGCCTGCGCTGGGGCGCGGATTCGGACGCGATCCGCGACCTGTTGCCCGCGGCCGACGCGGCGTTGGATTGGATCAGAGACTACGGCGATCGGGACGGCGACGGGTTCGTCGAATACTGTCGCGCCACCGATCGCGGCCTGGTCAATCAGGGGTGGAAGGACAGTTGGGACGGCGTCAACGACCTGGAGGGGCACGTCTCGGAAGCGCCGATCGCGCTGTGCGAGGTCCAGGGTTACGTGCATGCCGCGCTGCTGGCTCGCGCCGAACTCGCCGACGCTTTCGACGACGCGGCCCGCGCGGCTGAGCTGCGCGATCAGGCGGCAGAGTTGCGCGGAAAGTTCGCCGAACAGTTCTGGCTGCCCGAGCGCGGGTGGTACGCCATCGCGCTGGACAAGGGCAAGCGTCGCGTCGACGCACTGACCAGCAATGTGGCGCACTGTCTTTGGTCCGGCATCGCGAGCGACGTGCACGCAGCCGAACTGGTGCAACGACTTTCGGGACCGGAGATGGACAGCGGCTTCGGCTTGCGCACCCTGTCCTCGGACATGGGCGCCTACAACCCGATGAGCTACCACTGCGGTTCGGTGTGGCCGCACGACACCGCGATCGCGGTGGCCGGCCTGCTGCGCTACCGGCATGTACCCGGTGCGGTGGATCTCGCGACCCGCCTGGCCACCGGATTGCTCGACGCCGCAGCGGCTTTCGACGGCAGACTACCCGAGCTGTACTGCGGTTTCCCGCGCTCGCGGTTCCCAGCCCCGGTGCCGTACCCGACCTCCTGCTCACCCCAGGCCTGGGCGAGCGCGGCCCCGCTGTTGCTGGTGCGGGCGTTCCTCGGCCTCGACCCCGACGTGCCCAACCGCACCATCACCGTGCGTCCGCTGGTGCCGGCGGAGTGGGGCCGAATCACCTTGTCCGCCTTGCGCCTCGGCCCGATCACCGTCGATCTCGAGGTGGAGGGCGCTCAGGTCACCGCCGCCCGCCTGCCCGACGATTGGCAATTGGTCACCAGATGAGTTTCCGATCTTGGTATGAATAGCCCGGCAACGGGGTATTCCTCCGGTGTAAGCATTTCGGTCATGCTGTTCAGGCGGATAGACGACGCAGGCTGGAGGCGCACCATGCAGACATCGCTGGATATGCGGGACCTGTGGAGCACACAGCACCGCGATTGCACCATCGAACCCCTCGACCTGGACATGGACCTCGCCCAGTTCGTCCGCAGTACCCACGCCGGCCACGGCCCCGATTGCTGCCAGTACCTGGCCGCCTCGGCCTACTATTTCGGCCACGCCGAAGTCGGCTGACGCCAACGGGTTCCGGTGACGACAGTGCCCCGGCTCCTGATGAGGCCGGGGCACCGTCGGGTCCGTGCGCGACTAAGTGGTGGGCGCCGGGGCGCCGATGCTGCCGGACAGGCTCGACAAGGTCTTTGAGAAGGTGTTCGCGGAGCCGGTCACGGGGTCGTCGATCGGCTGGACGCTGGACGGATCCAGGGGGAGGCCGGGTTCGGCAGCTGCGTGGGCGGCTCCGAGCAGTACGCCGAGTCCGAGGGCACTGAGTAGCAGGCTGTTCATCAGTATTCGCTGCATCGAGGTCCTTTCTTGGACGGCCATGGCCGTTGAATTTTGGTAAGCATTCGTTGCCGTGTCCGTTTTGGATGGTTGCGGCGGTCAGGAGTGACGAAAGTCTGACGTTGCGGCGTGGTCGACGCTGTTCAGGCCTGTACCAGGCACGATCGGAGTACGGCAGCCGTCTGAGGCGGAGTTGTCGGACACTGAGGTATCGACCCGGCTAGGACGTTGCGCGTCCGCTGACCGGTCACAATAAGGCCTTTTCGGCCAGGGAGGTGTCCGAAACCACATCTATGTGCGAAAATCGCACTATGACGGAAGATGCCGTATGGGCGGAGATAGGGGATCGCGTTCGCGAGAGCCGACTCGCGGCGAGCCTGTCTCAAGAACAGCTGGCGAACGAGGTCGGTCTGGAACGTACCAAAGTCGCCAAGATCGAGTCCGGAAACCGGCAGATCAATGCGGTCGAGCTGACGCGCCTCGCCAGGGCGCTCGGCATGCCGCTCAGTCATTTTCTATATCCCCGTCCGGAAGTGATATCCAGGCGCGCGCCGCTAGTCGATGATACAAACTCATCAGCTGCTCGTGAGTCGTATCAGATCGAAGCCAAGCTTTCTGCGTGGCTGAGAGATGTTCGACAATTAATGGATTTAGGCGTGCTTTCACCCAAGCCATTATTGAAGTATCCCGGTGCGTTGAACATGTCGGACGCCGCTCGGCAAGCGGCAGTTTGGACTCGAAGCCGGCTGGATCTGGACGATACACCGATATCAACTCTTATGGCGGTATGCGAATCGGCTGGACAATTCGTCCTGGTTGTTGATCTGCCGGGTGACGGAGCGTCGCTCGTCGATCGTGACGTAGCGGTCGCCGTAGTCAGCAATAAGCATTCGCCGGGAAGGCGGAGGGCGACGGCAGCCCATGAATTGGGCCATCTAGTTCTAGGCGATGAATACTCGAGCGATCTCGGCGGTGGAATCGCAGCCTCGCGCGCTGACCGGGAAGGCCTGATCGACGCCTACGCGGCTGAACTTTTGCTGCCTATCCAGGTAGTTAGAAAATTCAGGCCGAACTCTGACCTCCGTAAGCACCTTACCAAGCTCTGTGCCACGTATCGGACATCGTGGTCGCTCGCGGTTCGGCAAGCGGCGGCGGCAGGACTGATAGCTGCCGATCAGTGTGCTGGATGGCAATCGAAGCCTCCCCCAACACATGCCGAGATGATGGAGTCTGTCGGCTGGACGCCTCCTCCGGATTTTGAAAAGGTGCGGGTACCGCCGAGTTACGCCGATGCGGTCCTTGCGGCTTGGCGAGCTGACATGATAACAACAAGCCGAGCGATAGAACTTATGCACGGCCAGATCAACGCTGAAGATTTAGGGCTCAAACCAGAAGATGGATTCGCGCCATGAAATTGGCCCGAACACGGCTCGTATTCGACGCTATGTGTTTGAACCATTTCGCGCAAATAGACCGGCTGGACGTCTTGCGTGATCTTCTGGTTCAATATGAATGCTCCACGACAGAGTTTGTGCGTAAAGAGCTTCGCGCGGGGATGGCTGACCATCCACTCTTGGTCAATGCGCTCGAGTCGGATTGGTTGGGGGTCGTCCCGCTGGATTCTATCGAGGAGTTGATCCTTTTCGATCAATGGGCCAACAGGATTGGTGCAGGGCAGCGTGATGTCGGCGAAGCAAGTATATTT
This sequence comes from Nocardia sp. NPDC051756, assembly GCF_040681495.1. Classification (NCBI taxonomy): domain Bacteria; kingdom Bacillati; phylum Actinomycetota; class Actinomycetes; order Mycobacteriales; family Nocardiaceae; genus Nocardia; species Nocardia sp. NPDC051756. Next base: position 669,824 of record NZ_JBFAYV010000001.1, read on the forward strand.
GCAGCGGCAGAGATATTGAACGGTATTGCAATTACTGACGATAAAGACGCTACACGCGTTGCAAGAAAATTTGGACTGGAAGTGCATGGCACGCTGTGGTTGCTGGCCAACGCGTGCAAATTAGGAAAGTTGTCTGAGGGTGCTGCGGGCAATCTCATCGATATGCTGATAGACAGCGAGATGCGCTTGCCATGCATAGGTTTCGAGTTTCCTGCATGGGCTCGTTCGCATGGCCTTCTTTGAGCTTGCGGTTTGCTGAAGGTCGCCGTGCCGGAGGGTGTATTCGCTCGGCTGAGCGCTGGGAGCTGTGCTCGTCGCAGAGCTGGGGTGGATGGTCGGACACAGTCGAGGTGGTCAGGAGTGACGAAAGTCTGACGTTGCGGCGTGGGCGACGCTGTTCGGTGCTCGGACCAGGCACGATCGGGGTATGACGTCAGATCCAGCGGATACGGTCGGTGCCCCGTCGAAGCGGCGGGGGTGAGTGGCGTGCGGGTGCTGTTGACCGGTGCTGCGGGGTTCATCGGGTCGCATGTTCGGCGGGAGTTGGTCGATGCGGGGCATGAGGTGGTTTCGCTCGATCTGATGGTGTCGGCGGCGCATGGTCCGTCGGCACCTACGCCCGAAGGTATTGAGCGGGCGGACGTTCGTGACGGTGCTGCGCTCGACGCGGCGTTGCGGGGCGTCGAGGTCGTCTGTCATCAGGCGGCGGTGGTCGGTAACGGCGTGAGTGCGCAGGATGCGCCCGCCTATGCCAGCCACAACGACTTCGGGACGGCGGTCTTGCTGGCGGCGATGGATCGTGCGGGGTGCCGGCGGCTGGTGCTCGCGTCCTCGATGGTCGTGTACGGCGAGGGGCGGTATCGCGGCGAGCGTTGCGGCGCAGTCGAAGTCGGTGTTCGCCGAATCGAGGATCTGGACGCCGGGATGTTCGAGTACCGGTGTCCGGACAGCGGCGAGATACTCACCTGGGATTCCGTGCCCGAGGATGCGCCGTTGCGCCCGCGCAGCTTGTACGCGGCGAGCAAACTCGCACAGGAGAATTACGCTTCGGCGTGGGCGGCGGTGACGGGGTCATCGGTGACTGCGCTCCGCTACCACAACGTCTACGGCGACGATATGCCCAGGGACACACCCTATTCCGGGGTCGCGGCGATCTTCCGGTCTGCGCTGGAGGCCGGTCAGCCGCCGCAGGTGTATGAAGATGGCGGGCAGACACGGGATTTCGTGCACGTCACCGATATCGCCGCGGCGAACCTCGCCGCGGTGGAGCAGCCGCTGCCCGGTTTCGTCCCGCTCAATGTCTCCTCCGGACGCCCCATCACGATCCGGGAGGTAGCGGTCACGCTGGCGGCGGCGCGCGGCGGGCCCGACCCGGTGGTGACCGGGCGTTATCGCCCGGGTGACGTGCGACATGTGGTCGCCGATCCGGACAAGGCCAGGCGCGCACTGGGTTTTGCCGCGCGAGTGGATCCCGTCAACGGCCTCACCGAGTTCGCGTTCGCGCCGCTGCGCAGTAGTGCGGGGGTCTACGCGCCCACCTTGTGATGGTCGGTCAGTTGCCCGACAGCGGTAACCGAACCTCGAAACGACTACCGGTAGGCCGGTTCTCGGCGGTGATGTCGCCGCGGTGCGCCTCGACCAGTCCGGCGGCGATCGCCAATCCCATTCCGCTGCCGGTGGGTACGCCGTCGGCGGCGACCGGCGAACGCGCCGCGGTGCCGCGATAGGCGACCTCGAAGATGCGCGGCAGATCCGCCTCGGCGATCCCGGGCCCGGTGTCGTCGACCCTGGCCCACGCCTGACCGTCGGCGGCGCCCGCCGAGATGGCGACCTCGCCGCCGGGCGGGGTGTGCGCGATGGCGTTGGACACCAGGTTGGTCAGCACCCGGCCGAGCGCCTGATCGTTGGCCGACACGACGATTCGGGAATCCGGCTGCTCCGCGCGCAGTTCGACCTGCGCGCGTTCGGCGGTCGGGCGGTTCGCGGCGAGCACCTCGTCGATCAGCTCGCGCAGATCCACCGGTTCCAGTTCGAGGCGCAGCGCACCCGCGTTGATCTTCGACATCTCGAACAGGTCGTCGACCATGCGGGACAGGCGGTTGGTCTCGATGCCGATCTGCTCGGCGTAGGACGCCACGTCGGCCTGCCCGCTGACCACGCCGTCGGACAGCGCCTCGGCCATCGCCCGAATTCCCGCCAGCGGGGTCCGCAAGTCGTGACTCACCCAGGCGACCAGCTCGCGCCTCGACTTCTCCGCCGCCCGCTCCTGCTCGCGGATCTGCTTCTCCCAGACCATCTTCCGCGCCTGCTCCCGGCCGAGCAGAACCGCGGCGGGCACGGTCACCGCAGCGACGATGCCGAGCACCACCGCGGTGCGTTGCAGCTGCTCGGTGAACATCAGGCCGCTGACCCCGATGATGCCCGCGAGGGTGGACAGCGTCGGAATCAGCACCAGCACAGCCATACTCGTGGTCACCGAGCGATTGCTGGTGGCGCGCAGGATCAGCGCGCCGATCAACACCACCGGCACCGAGCAGGCCAGCGAGTACAGGATCAGCTGGGTGGTGTCCTCAGGCATCGACGGCTCCATTTCCCGGTTCGGTTCGCGCCCACGCATATCCGCGACCCCACACCGTCTCGATGCGATGGCGGGCGCCGAGTTTCGCGCGTAACCGCTTGATGTGCACGGTGACCGTGGATAAATCGCCGAAATCCCAGCCCCACACCTGGGCGAGCAGCTGCTCGCGGCTGAACACCTGCTGCGGATGCTGGAGCAGGAAGACCAGCAGATCGAACTCGCGGGGCGTGAGGTCCACCGGAGCGCCGTCGACCAGCGCGAGCCGGAAGGCGGGCCGCACCTCGATCGCGCCGTCGCGCAGCGGCGGCGGGGCATCGTCGCGCACGACCTGTGCGCGGCGCAGCACCGACGCGACCCGCAGCGCGAGTTCGCGGGGACTGAACGGCTTGGTGACGTAGTCGTCGGCGCCTGCCTCCAGCCCGAGCACCCGGTCGTCCTCGTCGCCGAGCGCGGTGAGCAGGATGACCGGCGTCTGCGGGCGTGGACCCGAGCGGATCGCGCGGCAGATCTCGATGCCGTCCGGCGCCGGCATCATCACGTCCAGCACGGCCAGGTCGATCTGATCGCCGGTGTCCGCGAGCGCCGCCAAAGTGGTTGGGCCGTCGGCGGTTTCGCGGACGGTCAGACCGTCGCGTTCGAGGTAGCGCCGCACCACGTCCCGGACAACGGGATCGTCGTCGGCGATCAGGATGGTCATCGTTTCACCAATTCGTCAGGATCGAGTGGGCCAGCACCAGGGTGCCGAAGCCCTGCACCGCGAGCCAGCCGCGGGCAGTGGACCGGGGTAGGAACGCGGTGGCGGCGATCAGCCACATATCGAACGGTAACCAGATGCGTTCGGTTTCCGCCTTACTCAGCCCGCTGATGTCCGCGGCCAGGATCGCGCACAGCGCCGCGGCGACGAGCAGCGCCGTTGGATCGAAGGCGCGCAGCACGCGCGGGGACAACGCGCGATGCAGCGCCGCGGTGCTCGCGAGGCCGACCGCGCAGACCGTCGCGGCCAGATTGCCCCACCACCAATACGCGTACGACCGATTCTTGGCGACGCCCTGGTAGTAGCGCTCCACCACCAGGTGATAGCCGTCGAGCCACCAGAATCCGGACAGCGTGAAGGCCGCGACGACCACCAGCGCGCCGGCCAGCGCGGGCAGCAGCGGCCGGATGGTCCGGCCGGCGATGAGGACCGCCACCGCGGGTAACGCCATCAACGTCAATCCATAACTGAGATAGATGCCGAAGGCGAACAGCACCCCCGCCGCGACCGCCGTTACCTGACTGCCCGCGGGCTGAGCGGCGAGCGCGAGCAACGCGACCGCCCACGCGGTGACGCCGGCGAACATCGCGTCGGCGGAGACGGCAATCCAGACCGCGGCGGGCGCCAGGGTGAGAAACGGTAACGCGGACCGAGCGCGATCCTCTGCGCCGAGCGCGCGCAGCGCGACCGCGACCGCGACCACCGCACTCGTGCCGATCAGCATGCAGGCGAAGGCCGCCCATGTACTGCCGCCGAGACCGAGGCGATCCAGCAGCACGAAGAACAGCAATGCGCCCGGCGGATGTCCGGACACGTGGGTGGTCCACGAGTCCGGCTGGAAATCGAGGATGCGATCGGCGAATCCGCGCAGCATCGCGGCGATGTCGGTGACCCCGCCGACCTCGTGCAGGTATTCGTTGGGGTCGTTGAACCGGTCGGTGAAGCCGCGCTGCCAGCCGTCGACCATGGCCAGCGCGAACGTCCAGCCGATCGCGGTGACCCACGACAGTGCCAGCAGCCGCCGCCAGGCCAAGCGCTGGGCCAGCGCCGGACCTTGCACGGCAACGAATGCCGCGATGACGATCGCGGGGCCGGTGCCCCAGCCGAGGTGCGGTACCCAGGAGCCGAAGATCGGCGCGGCGGCCGCGTAGAGTTTGCTAGTCCATTGCGGGCTGGCGACTCTCGGGATGATGAACGCTGTCGCGACGAGTGCGGCAGCGATGCCGGCACTGATCAGGTCGCCGCGGACACGGACACGCGGCTGGGCTGCGACCTCGGAGACGTCATGCACGGCTATCACGATAGGTTGCCCGCCGGACGGTTAGCGCTGTTCCGACCGCTTTTTCTGACGACGTCACTGTTTCGTCACAGGTTTTTCGGCCGTGTGGGGAGTCCGACGGCTTAGCGTCATTCCCGTGACTCGAACCCAGGGTGATCCAGACGGAGTGACCGTGGTGATTCCGTGCCGAGACGAAGCTGATGCGTTGCCGGATGTGCTTGCCGCCATCCCCGCGGGGTACCACGCGCTGGTCGTGGACAACGGCTCGACCGACCAGACGGCGGCCGTCGCCCGCGCTCGCGGCGCCACGGTGGTGCACGAGGGCAGACCGGGCTATGGGGCCGCGGTCCAAGCGGGCATCGCGGCGGCGAGCACCGAGATGGTCGCGGTGCTCGACGGCGACGGTTCGATGGACCCGGGCGAACTGCCGGGTCTGGTCGAATTGGTCCGGGGCGGAGCCGATCTCGCGGTCGGACGCCGTCGGCCCACCCGCGCCGGGGTCTGGCCGTGGCATGCGCGGCTCGGCAATCTGCTCATCGCGCGTCGGCTGCGGCGCAAATACGGTCTGCCGGTGCACGATATCGGCGCGATGCGGGTGGCGCGGCGGGGCCAGATGCTGTCGCTCGGGCCGTTGCATCTGCGTTCCGGGTATCCCCTCGAACTGCTCGTCGGTGCCGCCTGCGCCGGTTGGCAGGTGGTCGAGCGGGACATCGCCTATCGACCACGGGCCGGGGGAGTGTCGAAGGTGTCGGGCTCCTGGATCGGAACCGCGCGGGCCACCAAGGATTTCCTGGCGGTGCTGCGATGAGCCCTTGTCCGGCAACACTGTTGGTGATCGCGAAAGCGCCGATCGCCGGGTTCGCCAAGACTCGATTGACGCCGCCGTTGACGCCGCAGGAGGCCGCGCGGGTGGCTGCCGCCGCATTGCTCGACACTCTCGATTCGGTGATGCGCAGCGAGGTCGCCCACCGGGTGGTCGCGTTCACCGGAGACCTGGCGTCCGCCGAGTGCAGCCGTGAATTATCCACCGCGCTTGCGCAATTCGAGGTGATTCCGCAGCGCGGTGACGGGTTCGGCGCTCGGCTCGCCAACGCCCATGCCGACGCCGCACGGTTCGGTGCACCGGTTCTCCAGATCGGCATGGACACCCCACAGGTCGGGCCGGAGGTGCTGACGGCGGCCGCAATCGAACTGGCGGAAGGGGACAGCGCACTGCTCGGTCCGGCCGACGACGGCGGCTGGTGGGCGCTCGGACTGCCCTCTGCCCAGCCGGCCCGGGTACTCGCGGACGTTCCGATGTCCACTGATCGAACCGGCGAGCTCACCCGAAAGGCATTGCAGGACTGCGGGTGCCGAGTCGACCCGTTGCCGCAGTTCAGCGATGTCGACACCTTCGCCGATGCGCTCCGCGTGGCCGCGGAATCCACCGGCCGGTTTGCTCGGACATTCCAGGAACTACGCGACCGGGGGTTGGTGTTGCGATGAATGCTTCGGTGGATTTCGCGGGTTGGGTTGTGCCGACATCGGAAGTCGTTGTGGCGGTGCAGCCGACGAGCAACATGAGCACGGATCGTGCTGCGCTGAATGACTCGGTGGGCTTCGTGGGTGTGCCGCGTGCAGGCGTCGGAAGCCGCCGCGGCGATGTGGCAGTAGAGCTGCCCCGGCGCGGGACGGTGCTGCGATGATCGGCGCGGACTTCGACATCTTCGATCGGGCGCTGGCCGGCGAAAGATGCTGGATGCGTGCGGCCGACGGCACCCGGCAACGGTTGCCCACCCGGCGCTGGCTGGGGCTCGCCGGCGGCGACCGCGGTGCTGATCGGGCGCTCACCCGCTGCTGCGACGGACCGACATTGGACCTCGGTTGTGGCCCGGGACGATTGGTCGCGGCCCTATTGCAACGAGGGGTACTGGCGCTCGGCGTAGACATCTCACCGACAGCGGTCGCCATCACCAGGTTTCGCGGTGCGCCCGCGTTGCGCCGGGACCTGTTCGGACCGTTGCCCGGAGCAGGCCGCTGGTCCTACGCACTGCTGGCCGACGGCAACATCGGCATCGGCGGCGACCCGAAACGCATCCTCGCCCGCACCGCGGAACTGCTCGCGCCGAACGGCCTGGCGATCGTCGAATTCGGCCGTCCGGGAACCGGTTCGGTAACCCGCCAGATGCGTCTGGAGTCCCGATCACGGATCGGATCCTGGTTCCCCTGGGCCTCGGTCGGCATAGACCACGCACACCACCTCGCAAACGCCACCGGCTTCCAGGTACTGAACACCGCCGAAATCGGCGGACGACACATCGCATGGCTACGCCGCCACACCCCGACGCCGGCGATCACATGACGCGCCCTCGCGCAGCCACTCCAGGCGGTGTCCGTGCATCCATCAACCGGAGAACCACTTCCGTGGCGCGATGGTCTCAGATGTCCGACGGGCGTGGCCCCGAGGTCGCCAGCGGGATAGGCGGTGTCCGATGAGCATCCGCGAGTCCATCGAGCGCAGAGGCACTTCCGTGGTGCGGTGGTTCCGCGTGTCCGACGCGCGCGGACCCGAGGTTGCCAGCCGGATAGGGATTGCCCTCGGCACTGCGATCCTGATCTGCTTCATCACCGGCCTGCTGAGCCACTGGATCCAACACCCGCCGACCTGGTTCTGGTGGCCCGCCCACCCGGTATGGCTGTACCGCCTGACTCAGGGCTTACACGTCATTTCGGGTGTTGCCGCGATCCCGTTGCTGCTGGTGAAGCTTTGGGCGGTCTACCCGAAACTGTTCCAGCGCCCCATCATCGGCTCACCCCTCCGCATGTTGGAGCGTGGATCGATCGCCTTGCTCGTCGGCGCGATCGTCTTCGAGCTGACCACCGGCCTCCTGAACATCGCCCAGTACTACCCCTGGAAGTTCTTCTTCCCCGCCGCCCACTACGCCATGGCCTTCGTCGCTATAGGCGCACTGGCCATACACCTGGCAGTCAAACTCCCGGTCATCCGAGACGCATTAACCCGCCCACTCGACTCGGCCCCCCATACAGCCACCACCCCCGCTGCTGCCGCCAACGTTGCTACCTCCACCACTCCCGCTGCTGGCGATGCCAGTGAACGTGCCGGGCGCGGTGCTCATAGTTATGCCGATGCCGATGCCGATGCCGATGCCGATGCCGATGCCGATGCCGTTGGGCGGAGGCATGTTTCGCGGCGCGCGGTGCTGACCGCGGCTTGGGTTTCCGCGGGGGTGGCGGGGTTGGCGGTTGCTGGTCAGACTGTTCCCTTTCTGCGGTGGGCGGCGGTGCTTGCGCCGCGTAGCGGGGAAGGGCCGCAGGGGCTTCCGGTCAACCGGTCGGCTAAGGCGGCGGGTGTCGTGGAGCTGGCGCGTGCCGCTGACTATCGGCTGACAGTGGTTGTCGGCGATCGCAAACGCGGCTTCAGCAGGGACGAATTGCTGGCGATGCCGCAGGTGCGTGCTCGGCTGCCGATCGCATGCGTCGAGGGGTGGAGCGCGTCTGGCGACTGGTCCGGCGTTCGGTTGCGTGATCTGCTTGCCGCAGTCGGGTCCTATCCCGGTGGCGACGTGCGCTTCCGCTCATTGGAGACCAGCGGCATCTACGCCAATTCGGTGCTACCGCAACGACATGCCATCGATGCGGACACACTCGTGGCGCTCACCTTGAACGGCGAAACACTCGACGTCGACCACGGCTATCCCTGTCGGCTGATCGCGCCGAGTCGTCCCGGAGTGCTGCAAACGAAATGGCTTTCGACGATCGAGGCACGCGCATGAACGCGATCAGAATTCTGCTGCTACTCGGCGGGCTGTGGCTCGGCTGGTACGGCATCACCCTGCTGCTCGACTTCCCGCGCGCCGATCTGTTGTCGGTCGCACTGTGGTTCGCCGGGGGAATCCTGTTGCACGACGCGGTATTCGCACCGCTCTGCGCTGCCATCGGCGTGACCGCCCGCCGCATGCTTCCCGGAACCTGGTGGGGCCCAATGGCATGCGGAGCGGTATGCACGGTGGCGTTGGTCGCGATCGCCGCCCCCGTCATCGATCGCGGCCACGCCATGTCGGACAATCCGACCGTTCTCGACCGGAACTACCCACTCGGACTAGCGGTGGCACTCATCCTGATCTGGGCGCTGGTGGTCGCCGCCGCGGTAGTGAGACTCGCCAACGATCACCGATCCCGCGCCGAAACCCCAAGGAGCACACCATGACCAGCTACGACGACCTGCGAGCAGTGTTCATCAACTGCACCCTCAAGCGTTCGCCGGAGGTGAGCAACACCCAGGGCCTCATCGATATCAGCGCCCGCATCATGGAGAAGAACGGCGTGCAGGTCTCGCACATCCGCGCGGTCGACCATGACATCGCCTTCGGCGTGTGGCCGGACATGACCGAACACGGCTGGCCCACCGACGAATGGCCCGCGCTGCAACGCCAGGTGATGGATGCCGACATCCTGGTCATCGCCGGCCCGATCTGGTTGGGCGACAACAGCTCGGTCACCAAGCAGGTCATCGAACGCCTCTACGCGAACTCGTCGATCCTCAACGACCGCGGCCAATACGCCTACTACGGCCGGGTCGGCGGCTGCCTGATCACCGGCAACGAGGACGGCGTCAAACACTGCGCCATGAACATCCTCTACAGCCTCCAACATCTCGGCTACACCATCCCGCCGCAAGCCGACGCAGGCTGGATCGGCGAGGTAGGCCCCGGCCCCTCCTACCTCGACCCCGACTCCGGCGGCCCCGCCAACGACTTCACCAACCGCAACACCACCTTCATGACCTGGAACCTCCTGCACTTCGCCCGAATGCTCAAGGACGCCAACGGCATCCCCGCCCACGGCAACCAACGCTCCGAATGGGACGCCGGCTGCCGCTTCGGCTTCGAGAACCCCGAATACCGCTGACTCCGGTTCGGCCCGCCCGCTGTCCGGTCCGGTGAGCGGACCCGGACGGTGGTCGACCTTCGTGCTATCCGCAGTCGCGGTCGTACGATCGAGGGGTGGCTATCGCTCAGTTGAGTTTGATCACGTTGAACTGTGCCGACAAGGAGGAGCTGGCGGCGTTCTGGGCCGCGCTGCTCGGAGGGGAGATCGTTTATCGTGCAGATGATTTGGCTGTGGTGCACACCGAGCGCGGGTCGCTGTGCGCATTGACCGTGCCGGACTATCGGCCGCCGACCTGGCCCGGGGGTGACACCCCGAACAACATTCATTTCGAACTGAAGGTCGACGACATGGACGACGCGCAGGCCGAGGCCGTCAAACTGGGCGCCCGCGTCGCCGAGGTGCAACCGGACCCGAAGACCTGGCGGGTGCTGTTCGACCCCGCGGGCCACCCGTTCTGCCTTGTCCCGCACGCCCCGTTGTTGCCGCTGGGTCCTCGCCCGACCGAAGACAACGCCTGAATCCTCATTCAGTGGCACACTGCGGCGGCAAAGTGCGAGTACGCCCCACCATGGTGTGCCACTCGACCGGCTGGAACGGCCGGAGGGCCGGTGACGACGTCTCACCGGCCCTCCGTCAGTATGCAGCTCAGCCCCGGAACGGATACTTCTGGTCGAGGTCGAGGTTCAGCTCGACCACGCTGACCCGCGGTTCACCGAGGAAGCCGAGCGTACGGCCGCTGGTGTGCTGGTCCACGAGTGAACGCACCTGGGTTTCGGAGATGCTGCGCGCCTTGGCGATTCGCGCGATCTGGATATCCGCGTACCGCGGCGAGATGTGCGGGTCCAGCCCACTGCCGCTGGCGGTGACCGCGTCCGTGGGCACCGGGGTATCGACGGGAGCATCGCCGAAGACCGGGACGATCCGTCCGGCCGAGTAATCCGCACCGGGCCTGGCGCACTCGACCTGGACACCCTTGTAGGTGGACAGGAACGGCGTCGCCGGGCACGCTTCGTTGACGCTCACCACCTGAGTGGGGTGCGAGACCTGACCGTCGGCGTCGCGCGGCCCGATCACCGAGAGCACCGCCCCGACACCGTCTTTGGTGCAGAACGGGCGGGCGCCGTCGACCCCCTCACGGTCGCCGACCTCCTTGCTGCGCGCGCACACGGTGGACAGCAGGCTCAGCTTGACGTTGGCCGGGTCGGCATCGAGAGTGTCCACGATGCTCTCCGGCCCGAGGTTGCTGGCCGCGGTGGCCAGCGGGTCGTAGCCGGTGCTGCCCGCCGCGGACGGCCTGCCCTGGAAGTACTGCACCAGCGCCTTGCCGTCCGGATCGGTGAAGGACTGTCCGATCAGGCTGGAGCCCACCGTCTTTCCGTCCACGGTGATCAGCGACCCGTCCGCCTTGTCGTGCAGGCCGGGTATCTGAGCGATCGCGAAAACCGCCAGGGGATAGACGATTCCGGTGATCACGGTGAGCACGAGCAGCGCCCGCAACGCGGCGAAGTGCTGCCGGATCCAAGTTGAAAACTGCATGTCAGGACATCCCAGGGAGGAGTTGGACGACGAGGTCGATGATCTTGATGCCGATGAACGGCGCGATGATGCCGCCGAGGCCGTAGATCAACAGGTTGCGGCTCAACAACTTCGACGCGTTGGACGGCGTGTAGTTCACGCCGCGCAGCGACAGCGGGATCAGCGCGACGATGATGATCGCGTTGAAGATGACCGCGGACAGGATCGCCGACTGCGGGCTGTGCAGCCGCATGATGTTCAGCGCGTCCAGCCCGGGGAACAGCGCGATGAACAGCGCGGGCAGGATGGCGAAGTACTTGGCGATGTCGTTGGCGATCGAGAAGGTGGTCAGCGCACCGCGGGTGATGAGCAGCTGCTTACCGATTTCCACGATCTCGATCAGTTTGGTCGGATCGGAATCCAGATCGACCATGTTGCCGGCCTCTTTGGCCGCCGAGGTGCCGGTGTTCATCGCGACGCCCACATCGGCCTGGGCCAGCGCCGGCGCGTCGTTGGTGCCGTCACCGGTCATCGCGACCAGCCTGCCGCCGTCCTGCTCCTTCTTGATCAGCGCCAGCTTGTCCTCCGGCGTGGCCTCGGCGAGGAAGTCGTCCACGCCCGCCTCGTCGGCGATCGCCTTGGCGGTCAACGGATTGTCGCCGGTGATCATGACGGTGCGGATGCCCATCCGGCGCATCTCGTCGAAGCGCTCGCGCATGCCCTGCTTGACCACGTCCTTGAGGTGGATGACGCCGAGCAGCCGCGCGGCGCCGTCGCTGACCTCACCGACCACCAGCGGCGTGCCACCGGAGGCGGACACACCGTCGACGGTCACGCCGACCTCGCTGGGCACGTTGCCGCCTTGTGCGCGAACCCATTCGATGACCGCGCTGGCCGCGCCCTTGCGCAGCTGGTGCCCGTCGTGCAGGTCGACGCCCGACATCCGGGTCTGCGCGGTGAATTCCACCCACGTCGCGCCCTTCAGCTCGCCGGGCGTGCGCTCGCGTTTGTTGAACGCCTGCTTGGCGTACACGACGATGGACCGCCCCTCGGGCGTCTCGTCGGCGAGGCTGGACAGCTGCGCCGCGTCGGCCAGCTCGTCGGCCGAAATGCCGGGCATCGGCACGAATTCCGAGGCCTGCCGGTTGCCGAGGGTGATGGTGCCGGTCTTATCCAGCAGCAGCGTGTTCACGTCGCCGGCCGCCTCGACCGCGCGGCCGGACATGGCGAGCACGTTGCGCTGCACCAGCCGGTCCATGCCCGCGATGCCGATGGCCGAGAGCAGCGCGCCGATGGTGGTCGGGATGAGGCACACCAGCAGCGAGACCATGACGATCCCGGTGATCCCGTTGACGTCCAGGGCCGAAGTGTCCGGCACGCCAGGGTTGTTCGCCTTGGAGAAGATCGCCAGCGGCTGCAAGGTGACCACCGCGAAGACGAAGATGATGGTCAGCGAGGCGAGCAGGATGTTGAGCGCGATCTCGTTCGGCGTCTTCTGCCTGCTCGCGCCCTCGACCAGGGCGATCATCTTGTCGATGAAGCTCTTGCCGGGCTCCTGGGTGATCTTGACGACGATCCGGTCGGACAGCACCGTGGTGCCGCCGGTCACCGCGGAGCGGTCACCGCCGGATTCCCGGATCACCGGCGCGGATTCACCGGTGATCGCCGATTCGTCTACGGAGGCAATGCCTTCCACGACATCACCGTCGCCGGGAATGACCTGTCCGGCCTCGACCACGACGTGATCGCCGCGTTGCAGTTCCGGTGCGGCGACGCCCTCCTCGATGACCTGACCGCCGGGCGTCCAATCCACCAAACGCCGTGCCACAGTGTCGGTTTTGGCCTTGCGCAAGGTGTCCGCCTGCGCCTTGCCGCGGCCCTCGGCCACGGCCTCGGCGAGATTGGCGAAGATCACGGTGAGCCACAGCCACACCACGATCGCCCAGGCGAAGAAGGTGGGATCGGAGATCGCGAGCACGGTGGACCAGACGGCGCCGAGCTCGACGATGAACATCACCGGGTTGCGCCACATGGTGCGCGGGTCCAGCTTGCGCACCGCGTCGGGCAGCGAGGTCAGCAGCATCTTGGGATCGAGCGCGCCGCGCGGTACCCGGCCGGACTTCTCGGCCAGCTGCTTCTTCGACTCGTTGAACTCGTCCGGAACGGTGACTTCAGTAGTGGGAGTGGTCATTTCAGTGGATTCCTTCGGCGAGCGGCCCGAGCGCGAGTGCGGGCAGGAAGGTGAGCGCGACCAGGATCACGGTGGTGCCGACGACCATGCCGATGAACTGCGGCCGGTGCGTCGGCAGCGTGCCGATCGACTCGGGGGTGTTGCCCTGCTTGGCCAGCGAACCGGCGAGCGCGAGCACGAAGATGATCGGCAGGAACCGGCCGAAGACCATCGCGAGGCCGAGCGCGGTGTTGTACCACTCGGTGTTGCCGGACAGGCCAGCGAACGCGGAGCCGTTGTTGTTGGCGGCGGAAGTGAAGGCGTACAACACTTCCGAGAGCCCGTGTGGTCCCGAGTTGGCCATCGAGGCGCGTTGTCCCGGCATGGCCATCGCGATCGCGGTGCCGATCAACACGATCAGCGGGCTGACCAGGAAATAGGAAGCGGCGAGCTTGATTTCGCGCGGCGTGATCTTCTTGCCGAGGTATTCCGGGGTGCGCCCGACCATCAGACCCGCGACGAACACGGTGATCACCGCGAGGATGAGCATGCCGTAGAGCCCGGAACCCGTTCCGCCCGGCGCTACTTCGCCGAGCTGCATGTTGAACATCGTCATCATGCCGCCGAGGCTGGTGTAGGAGTCGTGGAAGGAGTTGACCGCGCCGGTCGAGGTCAGCGTGGTCGCGCCGGAGAAGGTCGCGGAATCGGCTACGCCGAAACGGGTTTCGACGCCCTCCATGGACGCGCCGATCGCGGTCGGCACGGTGCCGTGGTGCGCGAGCTGGAACACATTGCTCAACGTCACGCTGATCAGCGCGATGGTGCCCATCACCGCGGCGATGGCCACGCCCTGCTTCTTGCTGCCGACCATCCGGCCGAAGGTGCGCGGCAGGGAGAAGCTGATGATCAGGATCAGGAAGATCTCGATCCAGTTGGTCCAGGTGGCGGGGTTCTCGAACGGGTGCGAGGAGTTGGCGTTGTAGAAGCCGCCGCCGTTGGTGCCGAGCTCCTTGATCACCTCCTGGCTGGCCACCGGGCCGCCGGTGATGGTCTGCTCGGTGCCGTTCAGCGTCTGTGCGACCTGGTCGTGCAGGTGGAAGTTCTGGATCACGCCGCCCGCGACCAGCACGATCGCGAACACGAACGCGATCGGCAGCAGGATGCGCAGGGTGCCGCGCACCAGGTCCACCCAGAAGTTGCCGAGATCACCGGTGTGCCGGCGGGCGAACCCGCGCACCAGCGCGACTGCGACGGCCATGCCGACGGCGGCGGAGACGAAGTTCTGCACCGCGAGGCCGGCCATCTGCACCAGGTGCCCCTGGGTGGACTCACCGGAGTAGTTCTGCCAGTTCGTGTTCGTCACGAAGCTGACCGCGGTGTTCCAGGCCAGCGCCGGGGTCATCTCGGTGCCGGGATCGTTGAGGTGCAGCGGCAGCTTGCCCTGGAGCAGCTGCAGGAAAAAGAGGAACAGAATGCTGACCGCCGAGAAGGCCAGCACGCTGCGGGCATACACGCCCCAGGTCTGTTCCACTTCCGGCTGCACGCCGATGGCCTTGTACAGAACGCGCTCGGCGCGCGAGTGCTTGGTGTTGTTGTAAACCCGGTACATGTAGTCGCCGAGCGGCACATGGACCAGGGCGAGCGCGATGATCAGGGACGCGATGAACGCGATCCCCGCCGTAGTCGTGTTCACCTAGAACCTCTCGGGGAAAAGCAGCGCCGCGACCATGTACACCGCGACGGAGATGGCGAGAACCAAACCGATCAGGTTCGCGATCACAGCTTCTCCACCCCTCGCTGGATCAGCCCCAGCAGGGCGAAGATCGCCACGGTGAGCACCGTGAACACCACGACAGACATGATTAACCAACCTCCATCAAGCGCTCGTGTTGTGGAGCGCGCCTTGGCGAGTCAAGTCTTCGATCAGGCGCTAGCCGAGGTTGTTTACGACTCCTTTGCGCGGCAAATGCTTGCCTTTGCGTTTCGTTTACACCCGGCTTCGGATAGCTGAAAGGATGCCGTCAAAGAGTGCGGCGATACCGTCAACACACCGTAAAGATCGCCGTGATCTTCATATGTGGGGGTAGTAGTGGAGGGCCGGCCAGGCGGACCACCTCCAGCGCAACCGGTTGTTCGTATCGGTTGGAGAGAGGATCGAAATGTCGGCTGTCGCCGTTGCCGTCATCGTCGGATTCGTGTGTTGCGCGCTGCTCATTCGCGCGCTGGGGACGCGCGGTGCGGACCGGGACGTGGCGCACCGCGCCGATACGTCCGAGGGGTACTCGGTTCCGGGACCTCGACGCGCAATGATGAACGAGTGAAACGCGGCCAACTCCGGATCTACCTCGGCGCCGCGCCGGGAGTCGGCAAGACCTACGCCATGCTCGGCGAGGCACACCGGCGGATCGAGCGCGGCCGCGATGTGGTCGCCGCGGTAGTGGAAACACATGGGCGGGCCAAGACCGCCGCCCTGCTGGAGGGCATCGAGCGGATTCCACCGAAGCTGGTGGAGTACCGCGGTACCGAGCTGCCCGAACTCGACGTCGAGGCGGTGCTGCGCCGGCATCCGACGGTGGCGCTGGTCGACGAGCTGGCGCACACCAACGCGCCGGGCGGAAAGCACGAAAAGCGTTGGCAGGACGTGGAAGAACTCCTCGACGCGGGCATCGACGTGATCTCCACGGTGAACGTGCAGCACCTGGAGAGCCTCAACGATGTGGTCGAGCAGATCACCGGCATCCAGCAGCGCGAGACGGTGCCGGACGCGATCGTGCGCGGCGCGGATCAGGTCGAGCTGGTCGACCTCACGCCGGAAGCGTTGCGGCGCAGGTTGTCTCACGGAAACGTCTACGCGGCGGACAAGGTGGACGCCGCGCTGCGCAACTACTTCCGTCCTGGAAACCTCACCGCGCTAAGAGAATTGGCGCTGTTGTGGCTGGCCGATCAGGTCGACGCCGCGCTCTCGAAGTACCGGGCCGACCACAAGATCACCGATCTGTGGGAGGCCCGCGAGCGGGTCGTCGTCGCGGTGACCGGGGGACCGGAGTCGGAAACGGTGGTGCGCCGGGCCAGTCGCATCGCGAGCAAGGCCAGCGCCGAACTCGTCCTGGTGCATGTCGTGCGCGGCGACGGGCTGGCCGGTGTGTCGACCGAACGGTTGAACCGATTACGGGAGCTGGCAGGCAGTTTGGACGCCTCGCTGCACACCATCACCGGCGACAACGTGCCGACCGCGCTGCTGGAATTCGCCCGCGAGGTGAACGCGACCCAGCTGGTGCTGGGCACGTCGCGCCGCTCCCGGTGGGCGCGGATGGTGGACGAGGGCATCGGCTCCACCGTGGTGCAGCAGTCGGGCAAGATCGACGTACACATGGTCACGCACGAGGAAGCCCATCGTGGCCTGCGCAAGGGCTCGCTCATGCCGCGCCAGCCCATCCGGGCCTGGCTCGCGGCGGTGCTGGTGCCCTCCGCGGTGTGCGGACTCGGCGTCGCCTTCCTGGACGGTTACCTCCAGCTCGGCGGGCTCAGCGCGGTGTTCTTCATCGGCGTCGTCGCGGTCGCGTTGCTCGGCGGCGTTGTCCCCGCGGCCTTTTCGGCGCTGCTGTCCGGGCTGCTGCTGAACTGGTTCTTCGCCGATCCGCGCTACAGCCTGACCATCGCCGAGCCGGACAGCTTCGTCACGGTGGTGGTGCTGTTGTTCGTCGCGGTGGCGGTGGCGGCGTTGGTCGACGTGGCCGCGAAGCTGACCCGGCAGGCCCGCCGGGCCTCGCAGCAAGCCGAACTGCTGACCCTGTTCGCCGGTGCCGTGCTGCACGGCGCGGACCTGCCCAAACTGCTGGAACAGGTCAGGGAGACCTACGGCCTGCGCGCGGTCAGCATGCTGTGCGGCGAACAGGTGGTCGCCGCGGTGGGTCAGAATCCGCCGGAGCGCGCCGCCGACGCCGAGACGGTGATTCAAGCCGGGGACGCGTCGAGCCTGCTGCTGCTGGCCGGACGCCCGTTGGCCGCGGCCGATCGACCGGTGCTCAACGCGGTCGCCAATCAGGCGGCCGGCCTGGTCCGGCAATCCCGCCTCGCCGAAGAGGCCAGTGCCGCCGCCGCCCTGCTCGAGGCGGACCGGTTGCGCCGGGCGCTGCTGTCCGCGGTGAGCCACGACCTGCGCACCCCGCTGGCCGGGGCCAAGGCCGCGGTGTCCAGCCTGCGCAGCGACGACATCGAGTTCTCCGCCGAGGACACCACCGAATTGCTGGAGACCATCGAGGAATCGGTGGATCAGCTGACCGCGCTGGTCGGCAACCTGCTCGACTCGTCCCGGCTGGCCGTCGGGGTGGTGAAACCGCAGCTGCAACGGGTGTACATGGACGAGGTGGTGCACCGGGCGCTGGTCAGCGTCGGCATGGGCGCGCGCGGGCTGCGGCGCGCGGCGATGGATCGGGTGAAGGTCGAGGTCGGCGACGTCTCCGTGCGCGCGGACGCCGGACTGCTGGAACGCGTGGTGGCCAACCTGATCGACAACGCCCTACGGCACGCGACCCGCGACACGCCGGTGCGGGTCACCGCCGAACGCGAGGGCGGCCGCATCTCCATCGCGGTCGTCGACGTCGGTCCCGGCGTGCCGCCGGGCACCGAGGAACAACTCTTCGAGCCGTTCCAGCGGCTCGGCGACCGCGACAACACCACCGGGGTCGGGCTCGGCCTGTCCGTGGTGCGCGGTTTCGTCGAGGCGATGGGTGGCACCGTGCACGCCGAACCGACCCCTGGCGGAGGATTGACCATGATCGTGGACCTGCCTGCCGACGAAACGGAAGCGAGCAGCTGATGATGGATACATCGACAGTGGCGGCCCCGCAGCCCCGGACCACACAGGAAGCCGTGATGACCGACAAGAAGCAGGATGCCCCGGCGATCAAGGTGCTGGTGGTCGACGACGAACCGCAGATCGTGCGCGCCCTGCGGATCAATCTGTCGGTCCGCGGCTACGAGGTGATCACCGCGGGAACCGGCGGCGCCGCGTTGCGTGCGGCCGCCGACAAGCACCCCGACGTGGTCATCCTCGATCTCGGCCTGCCCGACATCGACGGCATCGAGGTATTGGCCGGGCTGCGCGGCTGGACCTCGGCGCCGGTGATCGTGCTCTCCGCGCGCACCGACTCCGCGGACAAGGTCGAGGCCCTGGACGCCGGCGCGGACGACTACGTCACCAAGCCGTTCGGCATGGACGAGCTGCTGGCCCGGCTGCGCGCCGCGGTCCGGCGCGGCGCCGCCGACACCGACTCCTCCGACCCGGTGGTGGTGACCTCGTCGTTCACCGTCGACCTGGCCGCCAAGAAGGTGACCAAGAACGACGAGACGGTGCACCTCACGCCCACCGAGTGGGGCATGCTCGAGATGCTGGTGCGCAACAAGGGCAAGCTGGTCGGGCGCAAGGAGCTGCTGCGCGAGGTGTGGGGGCCGTCGTATGCGACCGAAACCCATTACCTGCGCGTTTATCTGGCCCAGTTGCGGCGCAAGCTCGAGGACGATCCGTCGCACCCCAAGCACCTGCTGACTGAGGCGGGGATGGGCTACCGGTTCCAGGAGTGAGTGGCCGGGATCGCCCCGCCCGCCGGAATGCCCGACCGCCCGACCCGCGTTGCCAGGCGTGAGTGGACTCCGACGAGAAATGGCAGGATCGACCCATGGCTGAACAGACATCCGCGACCGCGGCATCACAACCGACCGAACTCTGGGTCGAGCGCACCGGGACGCGGGCGTACACCGGCCGCAGCTCGCGCGGCGCCGAAGTCCTGATCGCGTCGCAGGGCGTGCCGGGCGCCTTCACCCCCGGCGAGTTGCTGAAGATCGCGCTGGCCGGTTGCTCCGGATTGAGCGCCGACTTCTCCATCGCGCGCAAGCTCGGCGACTCCTTCGATGCGACCGTCCGCGTGGCCGGCGACGCGGACCGGGAGAACGAGCTGTACCCGCAGCTGGACGAGACGTTCCAGCTCGACCTCAGCGAATTGGACCAGGAGGCGCGCGAGCGGTTGCTGGTTACCGTGCAGCGCGCGATCGACAAGGCGTGCACGGTGGGCCGGACGCTGGAGGCGGGGACGAAGGTGACTTTGTCCTTCGATATCGAGGCCTGATGGGCGAGGACGCTGAGCTATCCCGGCTGAGCGCGTGGGCGCACGGCCGCGTCCAGGGGGTGGGATTCCGCTGGTGGACGCGGTCGCGCGCGTTGGAACTCGGGTTGAGCGGACATGCCACGAACGCGCGCGACGGGCGGGTGCATGTCGTCGCGGAGGGGCCGCGAGCCGACTGCGTGCGGTTGCTGGAACTGCTACGTTCCGGTGATACACCTGGTCGGGTGACCTTGGTTGTGGAAAGCTGGGAGCCCGCGCGGGGTGATATGACCGGATTCGAGGAGCGGTAGTGGTGGGCCGGGATAGGACGAGGACTCGACAGTGAGCACGAACGATCCCGGTGACGAGCGTCCGGGGAACGAGCCCCCTGCCGCGGCGGAGCAACCGCCGAGCACGGCCGGGGCGCACGAATTCCACCCTCCCGCCCCGCAACCGGACCCGCCTCGGCAAGGCAGTGTGCAGCGGCAGGAGCCGGGCATCACCCAGCCGCGCCCGCCCACCGTGGCCGAGGCACGGGCCAGGGACAAGGCACGCAAGCGCGCCGAGGAAGCTCAGCAGGCCGCGGCAGCGGCGGACGTGGCGAAGAAGCGCACGCGCAAGCGGGTGATGATCGGCGGGGTCGCCATCGTCGGCGTCGCGGCGCTGGTCGGCGGCGGTTACCTCGCCTATCGGGCGATCAGTGCGCCGGACAAGGTCACCGCGTCGTGCGTGAAGACCGAGAACGGTCAGGAAATCGTCGTCGACGACAGCTATTGCGGCGACGGGCGGCGCGGCTTCGTCAGTGATGGCGGCATCAACCCCGGCCTGATCATCCTCGGCGGCGGCCCGCAGTACCGCTACTACTACGGCGGCACCCCCACCATCGGCAAGCCGCCGACCGGCGGCACCACCGTGAAACCCAAGAGCGCGGAGATAAAGACGAAGAGCGGCACCACGATTCAGCGTGGCGGGCTCGGCAGCAAGAGCACCGGCGGAGGGTCCTAGTGCGGCGAGTGCGCAGTACGCCCCGGCCGGATTGGCAGCAGATCACCGAGAGTCAGGGCCTGGTCTACGGTGTGCCCGGCCGCGACGCCGGCGGTCAGCCGCGCCCGTACTGGGACGAATCGGTGTACTACGAGTTCGAGATGGACGAAATCCTCGCGCTCGAAGCCGATGTCGAGCTGCTGCATTCGATGTGCCTCAACGCCGTCGAACACGTCGTGCTCACCGGGCGGTTCAAGGATTTCGGCCTGCCCGAATGGAGTTGGGCGCCGATCGCCGAATCCTGGCGGCGCAGTGACCCTTACGTCTACGGACGGTTCGACCTGCGCTACGACGCGCGTCGTCCGGCGAAACTGCTGGAATACAACGCGGATACGCCGACGTCGCTGCTGGAGGCGGCAATCGTGCAGTGGCACTGGCTGACCGCGCTCTACCCCGGCGGCGATCAGTGGAATTCGTTGCACGAGAAGCTGGTCGAGCGCTGGACCGAGCTGCGCGACGTCCTGCCGACCGCGCAACTGCACTTCAGTTGGTCCGGTGCGGACGCGACCGGTGAGGACAACGTCACCACCGCCTACATGCAGGAGACCGCGGCCGAGGCCGGGTTCGACACCATCGCGTTGCCGATCGAAGAGGTCGGATTCGACACGGAGCTGGAACGTTTCGTCGATCTGGCCGAGGCGCCGATCGAGGCGATCTTCAAGCTCTACCCGTGGGAGTGGGCGCTCGACGACGACTTCGGCAAGCGGGTCGTCGGCAGCCTGCCGCAGACCATGTGGA
This sequence comes from Nocardia sp. NPDC051756, assembly GCF_040681495.1. Lineage (NCBI taxonomy): Bacteria > Bacillati > Actinomycetota > Actinomycetes > Mycobacteriales > Nocardiaceae > Nocardia > Nocardia sp. NPDC051756. The sequence continues at coordinate 690,893 of NZ_JBFAYV010000001.1, forward strand.
TCGAGCCGCTGTGGAAGACGTTGCTCAGCAACAAGGCGATCCTCGCGGTGCTGTGGGAGATGTACCCGGGACACCCGAATCTGTTGCCCGCGTACCTGGATCAGCCCAACGAGCTCACCGAATACATCCGTAAGCCGAAGCTGGGCCGCGAGGGCGCCAACATGACCATCGTCGGCGCCGGCCTGGAAACCGCCACCGGCGGCATCTACGGCGAAGAGGGCTACGTCTACCAATTGCTGGACCCGCTACCGGAATTCGACGACATGCGTCCCGTGCTCGGCGCCTGGATCGTCGGCGACACCGCCGCCGGACTCGGCATCCGGGAGACCGCCGGACTGATCACCGACGACGGCTCCGCCTTCGTCCCGCACCGCATCGCCCAAAACACTCCGGAAGGACCATGATGACCACAGTCGCCCTCGAATCGGGGTACTGGAGCTCGCTCGGCGAGGGCGTGGGAGCGATCATCCTCTACGCCCTCATCGGTCTGGTGCTGATGCTCGTCGGGTTCTACGCCATCGACCTGACCACGCCGGGCAAGCTGCGCGCGCTGGTCGTCGCGGGCAAGCCCAACGCGATCATCGTCACCGCCGCGGGCATGATCAGCATGGCCTTCATCGTCGTCCTCGCCATCCTCGCGGTCGGCACCGGCGGCAAGCTCTCCGAAGGCCTCATCGCCGCCCTCGTCTTCGGCCTCGTCGGCATCATCGCCCAGGTCGTCTCGGTCCGCGTCATCGAAAAAGCCCTCGGCATCGACATCGGCGCCGCCCTGCACGCCGACACCTACACCACCGAAGTCCTGGTAGTAGCCGCCGCCCATTTCGCCCTCGGCCTCGTAGTAGCCTTCGCGATCCTGTAGCAGCTAACCCACGGCGGCGAGCGCCGCTGCTGGTCAGACGTTACTTGTCGGACCCACGACCTACCCTGCAACCGCATTCGCTCGATCAATTCCTGTTAAGGAAATCCTTGAATCGCGGACCAAGGGGAGGTACCGTCAATGGACGAGTGGGAGATCTTCATGACCGACGAGGTGGGGCAGTTCCTCGACGGCCTGTGTGAGACCGACTGCGAAACGTACAAGTTGGTGAATCAAGCGATCCTGGTGCTCGAGGAGAATGGGCCGTGCCAAGGAAGACCATTGGTGGACAGGATCGCCGGGTCGTCGATCGCGAATCTGAAGGAGCTGCGACCGGGCTCCTCCGGCCACAGCGAGATCCGAATACTGTTCGTCTTCGATCCATGGCGGTCGGCGATTCTGCTTGTGGCCGGCGATAAGTCGGGGAAATGGCGGCAGTGGTATCGCGAGGCCATACCGCGAGCTGAGCGTCTATATGAGTTTTATTTGATCGAACGGGAGAGGGAGTTGAGCGAATGAGCAACTACCGTCGCTGGCGCGACAGCGGACATCTCGAACGCGCGATCGAGGTGGCTGGCGGACCCGAGAAATTCGCGGAGGGTGTCGACCGTCTCAAAGACCGTGCCCGCGGCTGGCGGCTCGCGGAACTGCGGAAGCACCGCGGGCTCAATCAGAAACAGGTCGCAGAGCAGATGGGCGTATCGGTGGCGCGGGTCTCGCAGATCGAACAGGGCGAGGTGTCCACCCGAGACGTATTGGATCGGTACGTATCCGCGCTCGGCGGGGTGCTGAAGCTCGTCGCCGACTTCGGCGACGAGCAACTGCGCGTGGGTTGACCCGTGAGAGGCGCACCTGCCACTCACGGGCGCGTGGTCAGCGAGTGTTGATGCGGGAGCTGGGTTCCTGATCCAGCGGGTAGCCGGAGGTCCAGTGGCGGCGGGTGCTGGTGGCGATTGCGAGGGCGGTGGCGGCCAGAGCTGTGCTGGTCCATAGGGCGGATGTTGGGGATTCGGTTGTGCTGATGGTCAGGGCTGCGAGGGCTGGGCCGGTGGCGGCGCCGATGTTGAGGGCGGCGGTGGCGAAGGCGCCGCTCAGGTGCGGGGCGGTGGGGGTGGCGGCGGTGATTGTTCGGGCGATCCAGGTGGAGCCGACGGCGAAGGATGTGGCGCCGGTGATGGTGGCCATGATCAGGATGCCCGGTAGGGAGTGGGCTGTCAGGGCTGTGGTGGTCCAGATGATCGGTAGGGCAATCGATCCGGTGGTGATGATGATGTGGGCGTGGCGGTCGGCATAGTGGCCGCCGAGGGTTACGCCGAGGAATGAGCCGATTCCGAAGAGCGCCAGCACTATTGGGGTCCAAGCCGGTCCGGCTCCGGTGACGTTGGTGGTGACTACGGCGAGGTAGGTGAAGGCAGCGAAGGTCGCTGCGTTCACGAAACCGCCGAGGATCAGCGGGACCCGCACGCGCGGCAGGCTTAGTGCTCGCCACTCTGTCCGGAGGGCAGTGCCGGCCGATTGCTCTGTTCGTGGCGCTGGTCGAACCAGCAGCCAAGTGCCAAGCAGCGCAGGGACACTCACGATGACGACGGCCCAGAATGCTGAGCGCCAGCCGAGGGTTTGACCGAGGAAGGCGCCGGCGGGGACGCCGGCGATACAGGCCAGGGTTACGCCGGACAGGATGATCGAGGTGGCTCGGCCGACTCGGTGTGGGCCGGCGAGGGTGGGCAGGGCGGCGAGGGCGACCGCGAGGAATCCGGCGTTGGCTATCGCGGCGGCCACTCGGGTGGCGAGCAGGACCGCGAATGTTGTAGTGAGCGCGCCGACGATGTGGGCGGCGATGAACAACGACAGGCAGCCGGTCAGGGCGTGCCGGGCGGGCCAGCGGCCGGCGGCCATCGCCATCAGCGGGGCGCCGATGATCATTCCGACGGCGAACAGCGAGGTCAGTAACCCGGCTGAACCGAGGGATACGCCGACGTCCGCGGCGATGGGCTCGATCAGCCCGGACAACATGAATTCCGATGTGCCCTGGGCGAATACGGCCAGACCCAAGACGAAAACGACAACAGGCATACAAAGACTCCCAGACTCTGTTCGACACCGAGCCACCCATCCGGCACAGCGGACGGGAGGCGGAGCTGATATCGCCCATTACGGGGCGACGCGCAGCGTCGAACGACCTGGCGGGCAGGTCGTTTCGCGAATGGCGAGGGAACGCCACCTGGTCGTTCGACAGGTGGCTAGAGTCTGGACGCCTCTGGAGAAGTCACGAGCGACACCATAACAACGGCACCGCCCGTGACCGCAAGGGATTTAGTGACCGCGGGCGATCCAGTCGGCGAGCGAAGGCTTTTCGGCGCCGATGGTGGTGGTGTCGCCGTGGCCGGTGTGCACGGTGGTTTCGTCGGGGAGGGTGAGCAGGCGGTCGCGGATGGAGTCGATGATGGTGCCGAAATCGGAGTAGGAGCGGCCGGTGGCGCCGGGACCGCCGGAGAAGAGGGTGTCACCGGTGAAGAGCGCGGCGGCCTCGGGGAGGTGCAGGGAGACCGAGCCGGGGGAGTGACCTGGTGTGTGCAGGATGTCGATGTCGGTGCCGCCCACGGTGATTCGAGGAGTGTCGGCGAGCGAACGGTAGTCGACGTCGGGGTGGGTCATCCGCCAGAGCGGATCGTCGGCCGGGTGCAGGAGGATGGGAGCGTCGAGCCGGGCGCTCAATTCCGGTGCGACGGTGACGTGGTCGTTGTGGCCGTGCGTGCACAGGATCGCGACCACGTTGCGGGAGCCGACGGCCGCGGCGATCGCGTCCGCGTCGTGCGCGGCATCGATGACGAGGACGTCCTGGTCGTCGCCGAGGAGCCAGACGTTGTTGTCGACGTCCCAGGTGCCGCCGTCGAGGGAGAAGGTGCCGGAGGTGACGACGCGATCGATGCGCAGGCTCACAGGACCACCACCGAGCGGAGCACCTCGCCGGCGTGCATCGCGGTGAACGACGCCTCCACCTGATCGAGCGAAATGCGTTCGGTGACAAAACGTTCCAGCGGCAGCCGGCCTTGCAGATGCAGGTCGACCAGCATCGGGAAGTCGCGCTCGGGCAGGCAGTCGCCGTACCAGGACGACTTCAGCGCGCCGCCGCGGGAGAACAGGTCGATCAGCGGCATCTCGATGGTCATGTCCGGTGTGGGTACGCCGACCAGGACCACGGTGCCGGCCAGATCGCGGGCGTAGAACGCCTGCTTCCAGGTTTCCGGGCGGCCGACCGCCTCGATGACCACGTCGGCGCCGAAGCCGTCGGTGTACTCCTGGATCTTCTCGACCACGTCCTCGCTGGTCGCGTCGATGGTGTGGGTCGCGCCGAAGTCGGTGGCCCAGTTCAGCTTCCGGGCGTCGCGATCGACCGCGATGATGGTCTTCGCGCCGGCCAGCCGCGCGCCGGCGATGGCGGCGTCGCCGACCCCGCCGCAGCCGAGCACCGCGACGGTGTCGCCGCGGGACACGTTGCCGGTGTTCATCGCCGCGCCGATGCCCGCCATCACGCCGCAGCCGAGCAGCCCGGCGACCGCGGGGTCGGCGGCCGGATCGACCTTGGTGCACTGTCCTTCGTGCACCAGCGTCTTGTCCACGAAGGCGCCGATGCCGAGCGCCGGGCTCAGCTCGGTGCCGTCGGTGAGGGTCATCTTCTTGCTCGCGTTGTGGCTGGCGAAGCAGTACGAGGGGCGGCCGCGCTTACAGGCCCGGCATTCGCCGCACACGGCGCGCCAGTTCAGCACCACGAAATCGCCGACCTCGACGTGCGTGACCGCGTCGCCGACGGTCTCCACGATGCCCGCGGCCTCGTGCCCGAGCAGGAACGGGAACTCGTCGTTGATGCCGCCCTCGCGGTAGTGCAGGTCGGTGTGGCAGACGCCGCAGGCCTGCACCCGCACGATCACGTCGTGCGCACCCGGATCGGGAATCACCACGTCGACGATCTCGACCGGCGCGCCTTTGCTACGGGCGATGACACCGCGCACGGTTTCCGACACCTATGCCTCCTAGGAGATTTCGTCGACGCGGATCCGGAGCGCCCGCGAGCTGAGCTTCGTCCATACTGCCGCGCCCGGGGTGGCGACACCAGCGCCGGGTCCGGTCGGCCGGTCGAAGGGTTGACATTCCACTATGGAGGGTGCATTCTTAGTTTATATTCCACTATGGAGGGTGGAACCGTCGACAAGGAACCGCAGATGGAAATCTCGACCGGTACCCGCGCCTCGAACGCCGAACGCGAGAAGGTGGTGCGCCTGCTCGCCCGGCACATGGAGGATGGGCGGATCGACCTCGCCGAATACGATCAGCGCACCGCTCAGGTGTACGCGACGACCACCACCGATGATTTGCAGCTGGTGCTCTCGGATCTGCCCAAGCTGCCGAAAGCGCCGACCGGCAAAGCCGATTCGCGTTCGCGCATCCCGATCTGGCAGAAGATCGAGGGCACCAGCTGGCTCGGGGTGAGCGTGCTCGTCCTGTTCATCTGGGGCGCGATCTCGCTCAGCGTCGGCGAATTCACCTACCCGTGGCCGATCTGGGTGATCGGGCCGTGGGGTGCGGTGCTGGTGTTCCGGATGCTCACCGGGTTCGAATCCGGTAAGTACTCACGCCACGTGCGCTGAGGATGCGTTGGCAGGCAACGGTTTACGGCCAGGGCGGGGTAGCGCTGTGTGAGGATGCGTGGCGCCCCGAGCCGGTCTGATTCGGCGGCGGGCTCGAGCGGGGGCGGCGGCGAGCGGGTGGGTTGTACTCATCGGGCTCGTCGTCCCACGGCTGGGCGTATTCGTCGCGCTGTCTCGGCGGGGGAGGTGCTTGCCGCTGACGCGGCATCGACCGCTCGGGCCAGGACGGCCCGGCGGTCGGCGCGGGTCGTTGCCGGGGTGGCGAAAGCTGTTCGTACCGGCCCGCTTCCGCGTAATCGTGAGGCACGGCCGAACTGCCTCTGCGCTGTAGCGGAAGATCGGGTTGGCCGAGGCGCGAATCATAGTGCGGCTGTGCGGCTTCCCGGCGATACGCCGGTGGCTCCGGTGTGTGTTGCTCGAGCTGCGCCTGAATGGCGTCGAGCCGCTGGCGCCGGGCCCAGACCTCCGCCGGATCCTCGTAAGGCGACTGTTCGTCGTAGCCGGGCACCGCGGGCTGAGACCGTCTGCGCCGCTCGAGCGGAGGTCGTGCGTTGTCGTCCTGGACCGGCCAATGCGGTGCCGGGTCCGCGTAGTGCGGTGCCGGATCGACCTCCCACTGCGGCTGCGCCGGTTCTGCGTAAGTCGATCGAGCGTCCCCGAAGTCTTCGTAAGACGACTGCGTGGGGGCGTATTCCTGCTGTGCGCGTACAGACTCCGGTGCCTCGTGTGGTGCCCGAGCAGGCGCGGGCTCTTCGTAGGAGTGCCGGGTAGCGGCGAGACTGTCCGGCGACGAGCGCGCCGGTTCGGCGGAAGGCCAGTGCACGCGTGCAGATTCCAAATCCACGTAGGGCGTCCGCGCGGGTTCGGCGTCCGCGTATCTCGACGGCGCGATCGGTCCTCGTCCCGAGCGTGCCGGTTCGGGATCTTCATAACCCGACCGGACCGGTTCGACGTCCGCGCGACGGAATCCGGAGGGTGAGACCGAGTCTCGTCGTGAGCGTGCCGGTTCGGGCTCGTCGTAGGGCGAGTGTGCGGGTTCGGCGTCGTCGTATCGGGACCTGCCGCGCGAGATCGGATCTCTTCGTGCGCGTTCAGGTTCCGGCTCGTCGTAAGGCTGCGCAGCGGCAGGATCCGCGTATCGGGACCGGCTCGGTGTGATCGAATCTCGCCGCGAACGCGTGGGCACGACGGGAATGGGCGACGACTCTTCGTCGAGGGGTTCGGCATTGCGCCGGTCGCGCTGGGAGCGCTTGGCCGGCAGATCTTTTCGGTGCGACCGCGCCGAAAGGGGTTCCGCGCGCCGGGGTGTCGGGCGGGGTAGGCCGGGCTGCATGATCGGGAGTTCGCGGGTCTGCTGAGTGGCGCTGACGCCCTTCTCGCGGTAGGTCGCGGGAATGTCGTGAGACCGCAGCCAAGCGCCCGGATCATGCCGTCCGTGTCGATCCAGCTGCGGGACAACCTCTTCGAGCAGTTCGAGAATGTCCCCTTCGTCGTCTCCGAGCGCCGCGCGGATCGCCGCGAAGGTGTCGGGGTGGAAGACCCACATCCATTCGTACGGCGGGTAGGTGCCGCCGAGATCGTGACCGTGGAAGATCAGATCACCGGATCGGGCGATCTTGGCGCGCATCGACCAGCCCTCGGATTCGACCAGGAACTCCTGGCTTCCGGCCCGATCGACAGCGGGTCCGTCGTCGGCGCGGATCAGGCCGGATATCCACCGGCTCTTGCGTACCCGGTCGAGGGCTTGCGCCGCGCCCACAGTGCGGGATTCGGCGCGATCCCGGCGTGCCACCGTTCGTGCCCGTGGAGCCTCCGCTCGCCTCGCGCGAATCCTCGCCGGCTCCGGCTCGTCGTCCGCATCGTCGTACTCGGGGTAGTCGATCAGCTTGACCTCGAACCAGGCCACCCCCAATCCGGCGGCCAACAACCCACCCGCGATCGCGACCTCGACCCACTTGTCCGCCAGCACCGCGCTCTTGCTGTTTTCACACGCGTAGAGAAACAACAGACTGCCGCCGACCAGCGCCGCGATTCGGGCAAGCCGGAACGCCGTGTAGGTCCCGGCTGGGGCTGGCATCCTGTGGCGCTCCAAACATTCCCGCTGGCGAATCAGCATGGATCGTATGCGGCGACGTCGCCGGACGGCAGGGCGTGCGGCGAGTCCGTCGTTCTATTGGTGTAACGGTTCCGTTGAGGTCGAAGAAGATGCCCGAGTTGGTTACCTGCGAGCATCTGCCCGCCCTGTCCGGGCGCGCTATCGTCCTGCATGCGGTGGGCGCGTCGGTCGCGGCGCCGGATCCGGTGCGGTAGACACTGAGTACGCGTCCGGCAAACCTCGGGCACATCGAAATACCCGGGATTGCGGGATGACTCGATAACCTACGTGTATCGCCGAAGCACCGCTCGGTCACGGGGGTCCGTCCCGCGTCGGGGGTATTCGACACTCGACGGATACCATGGCTGGTCGCCCGCGTCTGCTGACCAGGCAGAACCTGAACGGTGTGCGCGATGGGCAGCTTGCCGGACCGACGAAGGCCGCCAATCGAAAACGGAAAGGTCGTCGAACTTGCATCTCAAGAGCCTGACGTTGAAGGGCTTCAAGTCCTTCGCGTCCGCGACGACGCTGCGATTGGAACCGGGTATCACGTGTGTGGTCGGTCCGAACGGATCCGGCAAGTCCAACGTGGTGGACGCGCTGACCTGGGTCATGGGCGAGCAGGGCGCGAAGGCGTTGCGCGGCGGCAAGATGCAGGACGTGATCTTCGCGGGCACCGCGGGCCGGGCCGCGCTCGGCCGCGCCGAGGTCACCCTCACCATCGACAACTCCGACGGCGCGCTGCCGATCGACTACGCCGAGGTGTCCATCACCCGGCGGATGTTCCGCGACGGCGCCGGCGAATACGAGATCAACGGCAGCTCCTGCCGGCTGATGGATGTGCAGGAGCTGCTCAGCGACTCCGGCATCGGCCGCGAGATGCACGTCATCGTCGGACAGGGTCAGCTCTCGGCCATTCTGGAATCGCGCCCGGAGGACCGGCGCGCGTTCATCGAAGAGGCCGCCGGCGTGCTCAAACACCGCAAGCGCAAAGAGAAGGCGGTGCGCAAGCTCGACGCCATGCAGGCCAACCTGGCCCGCCTCACCGACCTCACCACCGAGCTGCGCCGCCAGCTCAAGCCGCTCGGCCGGCAGGCGGAGGTGGCCCGTCGCGCGCAGACCGTGCAGGCCGACCTGCGCGACGCGCGAATGCGCCTGGCCGCCGACGACCTGGTGACCCGCCGCGGCGAGCTGGAGAGTCAGCAGAGCAAGGAAGCCTACGCTCGCGAGCAGCACATCAACGTGCAGAGCGAACTGGACGCCGCCAATGCCGCACTGGCGCAGCAGGAATTCCAGCTGTCCCGGCTGACGCCGAGCGCCGAGGCCGCCGCGCAGATCTGGTTCCAGCTCTCCGCGCTGGCCGAACGGGTCAACGCGACCATCCGCATCGCGCAGGACCGGGCCCGGCACCTCGACACCGAGACTCCGGTCGGCAGCGGGCGTGACCCGGAGCAGCTGGAGGCCGAGGCCGAGCGGGTGGAGGCCGAGGAGGCCGAACTGCGCGAGGCGGTCGAGATCGCGACCGAGACCCTCGAAGCCGCGCGTGACGCGCTGGCCGAACGCGAACACTCCGCCAAGGCCGCCGAGCAGGCGCACCTGGCCGCCGTGCGCGCGATCGCGGACCGCCGCGAAGGCGTGGCTCGGCTGGTCGGCAAGGTCGACACGTTGCGCACCAGGGCACAGTCCTACGACGGCGAGATCGCCCGGCTGACCACCTCGATCGCCGACGCGCGGCAGCGCGGCGACGCCGCGCAGGCCGAATTCGACACGGTGCAGACCGAACTCAGCGAGCTGGACGCCGGCGAGGCGGGCCTGGACGCGCAGCACGAACACGCGGTGCAGGCACTGGCGCTGGCGGATCAGCGCGTGACCGAACTGCGCGAGCAGGACCGCGAGGCGAGTAAGCGGGTCGCGTCGCTGTCGGCGCGGATCGAGGCGCTCGGCATGGGCCTGGCCCGCCGCGACGGCGCGGCCTGGCTGGTCGAGCATCGGTCGCAGGGCCTGCTCGGCCCGCTGTCCGGGCTGTTGCGCGTGCACGGCGGATTCGAAGCAGCGGTCGCCGCCGCGCTCGGTCCGCTCGCCGATGCGGTCGCGGCGGACACCGGAGAGTCGGCGCACGACGCCATCCGCGCGTTGAAGGACGCAGACGGCGGACGTGCCGCCCTGGTCTTCGGCGCCGACGGCGGCAGCCGACCGCAATTCGGCTCGCTCCCGGGTGCCGCGCGCTGGTTGACCGACGTGGTCGAGTGCCCGGACACCATGCGCGGCGCGATTACCGCACTCACCGCGGGCATCGCCGTGGTCGACGACTTGGCTGCCGCCCGGGCCGTAGTGACCGCCCGTCCGGACATTCGAGTGGTCACCCGCGACGGCGATCTCACCGGATCCGGTTGGCTGCTCGGCGGTTCCGACCGCGCGCCGAGCCAGCTGGAGATCCAGGCCGACATCGACGGCGCCAAGACCGACCTGGTCGCGGCGCAGCGCCGGGCCGAGGAACTCGAGGCGGCGCTGTCCGGCGCGCTGGCCGAACAGACCGATCGCAAGGACGCCGTCGACCAGGCGCTGCTCGCGCTGCACGAATCCGACCAGTCCCTGGTCGCCATCTACGACCGGCTCGGCCGCCTCGGCCACACCGCCCGCACCGCGCAGGGCGACAGCGAGCGGCTGCTCGCGCAGCGCACGGAAACCGAGGCGAGCCGCGAGGAAGCGCTCACCTCGCTGGCCGAGATCGAGGACCGGCTGCGCAACGCCGAACTCGAACAGTCCGAGATCGACTCCGACGGCACCTCCGCGGGCACCGAGACCGCGGGCCGCGAACGCGAGGAGGCCGCCGCCGCGCTGGCCGAGGCGCGCTCGATGGAGGTGGAGGCCCGGCTTTCGGTGCGCACCGCCGAGGAACGCGCGGAATCGGTTCGCGGCAAGGCGGATTCGCTGCGCCGGGCCGCGCGCGCCGAACGCGAGACCCGGGCCCGTGCCGAACGCGCGCAGGCCTCGCGCAAGAAGGCCGCCGAAGTCGCTGCGGCCGTGGCGGAATCCGGCGCCCGCGTCGCCGCGGAGCTGGAAAAGGTGGTCGCCGAGGCGGGTACCCGCCGCGACGACCTGGTCCGCCGCCGCGGCGAGGCCGCCGCTCAGGTCGAGCAGGTCAAGGAGCGGGTGCGGGCGCTGTCCACCCAGCTGGCCCAGCTCACCGACGCGGTGCACCGCGACGAAGTGGCGAAAGCCCAAGCGGCCCTGCGCATCGAACAGCTGGAGACGACCATCTCCGAGCAGTTCGGCATCGCGCTCAACGACCTGATCGCCGAGTACGGCCCCGACGTGCCGCTGCCGCCGACCGACCTGGAATGGCAGGAGTACGAGCAGGCGAAGGAGCGCGGCGAACAGGTCACCGCGCCCGCGCCGATGCCCTACGACCGGCCCACCCAGGAACGCCGCGCCAAACGCGCCGAGAAGGACCTCACCACCCTCGGCAAGGTGAATCCGCTTGCGCTGGAAGAGTTCGCGGCGCTCGAGGAGCGCTACAACTTCCTCGCCACCCAACTCGAAGACGTCAAGAGCGCGCGCAAGGACCTCCTGGAGGTGGTCGCCGAGGTGGACGCGCGGATCTTGCAGGTGTTCACCGAGGCGTGGGAGGACGTCGAGCGGGAGTTCGTCGGCGTCTTCGCGAAGCTGTTCCCCGGCGGCGAGGGCCGCCTGATCCTCACCGACCCGTCGGACATGCTCACCACCGGCATCGAGGTGGAGGCCAGGCCGCCGGGCAAGAAGGTCAAGCGGCTCTCGCTGCTCTCCGGTGGCGAGAAGTCGCTCACCGCGGTGGCCTTGCTGGTCGCCATCTTCCGTGCCCGGCCATCCCCGTTCTACGTGATGGACGAGGTCGAGGCCGCGCTGGACGACACCAACCTGCGCCGCCTGATCGGCCTGTTCGAGCAACTGCGGGAGAAGAGCCAGCTGATCGTCATCACCCACCAGAAGCCGACCATGGAGATCGCCGACGCGCTCTACGGCGTCAGTATGCGCGGCGACGGCATCACCCAGGTCATCTCGCAGCGCATGCGCGGGCAGAACGTGGCCGACCCGGTCGGCGCCGCCGCCGGCTGACCGCACACCTTTCGACCCGCCGCACCGAGACTCGCATGCGGTCGATCCGCATACCCCCTGACTTGCCGCACAGGGAATTGCATGCGAAAGGGTGTGCGGGAAGCTGGAAGGTGTGCGGCTGCATCGCCGGAGCGTCAGCGTGGGGCGGGTACCCGGTCGCTGTCCAGCAGCGATTTGATCTGGGCGGCACCGGTTTCGGTGAGCCAGGTGTCGAACGTGCGTAGGCCCGGGTGGATTTCGCGGACCGCGGCGATGTCGGCGAGCCAACCGCCGGTCTTGCGCATCAGTCGCCAGGTGTGTGCGATCGAGTCGCCGAGTTCGGCGGCGGCCGCCTCGTCGAGTTCCTGATAGCGGACCGGATGACCGGTGGCCTCGGTGATCGCCGCGGCCGCGGCCGGTGGCGTCACTGCGTCGCCCGCGAGTTCGAGGGTCTTGCCGTGCAGGCGATCCGGATCGGCGAAGGCCAGGGCCGCGATGTCGGCGATGTCGGCCAGCGCGATGACTTTCATCGGCTGATCGGCGGGGAACAGGTGCCGGTGCACGCCGTCGACGATGCCGTCGACCGGGAAGCCGCGCATCAGGTAGTTCTCCATGAAGCGGACCGGGCGCAGCAGGGTGTAGCGGGCGCCGCTGGCCGCGATCGCGTCCTCGATGCGGTTCTTGCCGATCGCGCCCCAGGTGTTGTCGCCGGGGAACGAGGCGATGCCGGTGAACACGATCTGCTCGACGCCGGCCTTGCGGGCCGCGTCGACGAGGGCCGTGCCGCGCTGCGCTTCGAGGTCGACATCCCAGCCCTGCGGGCCGTGTGCGGCCGGCGGCACCGCGAATAGTGCTGTGGCACCGGCGAGTGCGGCGGGCAGGGTGTCGGGGGCGTCGAAGTCGCCGACGGCGAGTTCCGCACCCGCGGCGGCCAAGGCCTGCGCGGCGGGCGCGTGCGGATCGCGGACCAGCGCCCGCACCGCCCGGCCGTCGGCCAGCAGCCTGCGGGCGGTCGCGCCGCCCTGCTTGCCGGTGGCGCCGGTGACGAGAACGAGGTTGTGCTGAGGGGACATGCGTGCCTTCTCTGTCGATAGAATCGGGTCGAGCAACCCGTATTTCGGACCATACGGGTGCCCTGACCCGGTTCACCAGGTCAGGCAAGAGGAGGGCGTAACGAAATGACCGCAGCAGTCGACGCCGCGCCGAACACCGCGGCGCGGGCCGATGCCCGCCGCAACCGCACGCTGGTGCTGGCCGCCGCGCAGCGGGCGTTCGCCGAGCACGGACCGTCGGTGTCGCTGGCCGAAGTCGCCCGCCGGGCCGGGGTCGGCGCGGGCACCGTCTACCGGCACTTCCCGACGAAATTCGATCTGCTGGAAGCGGTTATGCAGCAGCGCGTCGATCGGCTGGCCAAGCTGGCGGCCGACCATCTCGACGCCCCGGATCCGGGTGCCGCGTTCTTCGACTTCTGCACCGAGGTGGTCGCGTCGACGCCCGGTAACGAGGCGTTGTGCGAACTGATGCAATCCGACGACGGTTGGCCGCGAGCTTTGCTGATGAGTGCCGGAGCACGTTTCCATAAAGCGCTGGGTGGACTACTGCTCGCCGCGCAGCGGCAGGGCGCGGTGCGCGCCGATATCGAAGTGGCCGATGTACTGGCGATATTCACCGGATGCGTTGCGATCCAACGGCTTCAGCAGTCCAAAGGACGGATCGATCGCACGGCCGCGATCGTCCTCGACGCTATGCGTGCCACACCGGGCGTAACGAATCGTATCGGGGGAACGGATGTCCGTAACGAATCATCGGATCGTAACGAAACCGGCGAGCATCGTTGCCCGGTCTGTGACGCAACGGTGCGGCACACCGGAACCGGCCGCCGCGCCCGCTACTGCTCGGCCGCTTGCCGCCAGAAGGCGCATCGCCAACGCGCGGCAGCCCGGCGGCCATGATCAACGGGACCTGGTGGCGGATCCACTCCTGAGTCGCCGCCGGCATGTCCCGTTGATCATGAAAGGTTCGACGGCAGAGTGATCTGAATCGCATTGTGCGAGGCGGAGATCGAATGGCGCAAAAGCGCCGTGGGACGAAACCGGACGTTGCCGGGGACAGGTCCGGTCGGCAGCCGCGGCGCGAGGCGCGGGCTGCCGCCGGGCGATGGGCGGTTCTACAGCAGGTCACTCACGTCGTTGGGCACGTCCACGGCGTATTTACGCAGGATGTCCATCGAGATCACTTCCAGGGCGTTTTCGTGCGTTGCGGCCAGCACCACGGGTGCGGCGACACCGTCCTCATGCGCGTGCAGCCAACGTACGGCCACCACGCACCAGCGGTCTCCTGGTTGTAGGCCCGGGAAGTTGTTCTCCGGGCGCGGCGTACTCAGATCGTTGCCGATGGACGCCTGATGTTCCAGGAATTCGGCCGTGACGACGGTGCACACGGTGTGGCTGCCGAGATCCTCCGGCCCGGTGCTGCAGCAGCCGTCCCGGTAGAAGCCGGTGAGAGGATCGGTGCCGCACTCTTCCAGCGGCCCCCCAAGCACGTTTCGATCGGTCACGTCGCCGATCCTATTGCCACCTCGCGAGAAGTTCCGCAGGACAAGAAATCTCGGGGGTTGTGTCTCGGCCCCGGGGCGGCGTGGTAAAGCAGGCCGCTCGGTTCTGCAAGGATGGGCGCGTGAGTTCCGCAGCCTGGATCCTGATCGCCGTCGCCGCCGCCTTACTGCTGGTGGTGCTTGTTGTCGGATTTGTCCGGTACAAGCGCTCCCGGGTATCGCTGACGCCGCCGCCCGCCGACAAAGAGCTGACCGACAAGTCCGGTGGGTACTCGGCATCGGGCGGATTCAGCTTCAGTCAAGGCGGGACCGCGACCAAGGAACCGCAGCCGATCGAGCGCACCGACGACGACGGGCAGCCGCACGTCGGCGACGACGCGGCCATCCCGCGGGACGCGCCGAAGCGCGGGATCACGAATGTCACGCTGCCGGAGACCGATGTCGTCGAGGCGCCGGCGACCGAAGTCGGCGCGGACGTGGCGACTGCACCCGAGGAAACGGACACCGCGGAGTCGGCAGAGACGGGCACGGCCGAATCGAGCATCGCACCGGCCGAACCCGCTGAGTCGGAGGCACCCGCCGAGACGGACGCAGCCCCGACGACGGGCACATCTCAGACCGGAGCGGCCGCGCCCGGAACCACCACACCCCTGAGCGGAACGGACCTCACTCCGACCGGAGCCGCCCCCGACACCGCCGCCGGCGCCGAATCCCCGGTTCCGCTCGAGGACATCGACCCCACCGCGGGCCGCCTCGTTCGCCTGCGCGGCCGGCTGTCCCGCTCGCAGAACGCGGTCGGCAAGAGCCTGCTCGGCCTGCTCGGCGGCGGCGACCTCGACGACGAGTCCTGGGAAGAGGTGGAGGACACCCTGGTGCTCGCCGACCTCGGCACCGCAAGCACCGCCGCGGTCGTGGCTCGGCTGCGCCAGGAGATGGCCTCGCGCAGCGTCCGCACCACCGACGACGCCCGCGCGGTCCTGCGCGACGTGCTGATCGAGGCGCTGCGCCCGGAACTCGACCGCTCGATCCGCGCCCTGCCGCACGCCGACCACCCGTCGATCCTGCTCGTCGTCGGCGTCAACGGCACCGGAAAGACCACCACCACCGGCAAACTCGCCCGCGTGCTGGTCGCCGACGGCCGCCGAGTGCTGCTCGGCGCGGCCGACACCTTCCGCGCCGCGGCCGCCGACCAGTTGCAGACCTGGGGCGAGCGGGTCGGTGCCGACACCATTCGGGGCAAGGAAGCCGCCGATCCCGCCGCCGTCGCCTTCGACGCGGTCAGCGCGGGCATCGAGCGTGGCGTGGACGTGGTGATGATCGACACCGCGGGTCGCCTGCACACCAAGACCGGCCTGATGGACGAGCTGGGCAAGGTCAAGCGCGTAGTAGAGAAGAAGGCCGCCGTCGACGAGGTGCTGCTGGTGCTCGACGCCACGGTCGGCCAGAACGGGCTGATGCAGGCGCGGGTGTTCGCCGAGGTGGTCGACATTACCGGCGTGGTGCTGACCAAGCTCGACGGAACGGCCAAGGGCGGCATCGTCTTCCAGGTGCAGCACGAGCTGGGCGTCCCGGTGAAGCTGGTCGGGCTCGGCGAGGGCGCCGACGATCTGGCGCCGTTCGAGCCGGGCGCGTTCGTGGACGCACTGCTCGGCTGAGCCGGCCCGATATTCGGATCGGCGCGATATCGGCATTAGATGGGACGAATTATCGAGCCGCGCGAGCGCGCGGCGAAATTCGATCCGGCATCCGTTGTGTTTGCGGTGAAAGGCGCCGCAAACGGAATGTTTGCTAGCTCTACTCGCCGGTAACCGTCTATCCCTTTTGTCCGAAGCTAGCTTCCGATCAGCTCGGAAAGTCGCGGTGTAAACCACGAAACGTGGAAGCAACACAACTGGCCCATCCGTTCACGCAGGTGAAACACGCCAGCTCTGTGGATGAAACACCGAGTGAGGACCCTTCTGTGCAGGTCCATTTGCCGGAGTCGGCAGGGCCCGAGATGAGGAGGACTTCAAGGTGGCTTTTCCCCTTACCGGTGCACCGGACACTGGTGACACCGCATGGATGCTGGCGAGTTCAGCGCTTGTGTTGTTGATGACGCCCGGTCTGGCATTTTTCTACGGCGGCATGGTCCGTTCGAAGAACGTGCTGAACATGATCATGATGAGTGTCAGTGCCATGGGATTGATCGGCGTCCTATGGTCGCTGTACGGATACTCGACGGCATTCGGCGACAACAAGTTCGGCGTGATCGGTGACCCCGCGCAGTTCTTCGGACTGAAGGGTCTGATCGGCGGCAACTCGGTTGCCGAGGTCAAGGACGCCAGCGGCGCGGTCACCACGGCGGCGGTGAACATTCCGCTCGCGGGCACCATTCCGATGAGCGTGTTCGTCGCCTTCCAGCTGATGTTCGCCATCATCACGGTTGCCCTCATCTCGGGCGCGGTCGCCGACCGCCTCAAGTTCGGCTCCTGGCTGCTCTTCGCGGGCATCTGGGCCACGGTGGTCTACTTCCCGGTCGCGCACTGGGTCTTCGACTTCGATGTGAAGGACGCGGACGGCACCGTCGTGCACGAGGGCGGCTGGATCGCGAACAAGCTGCTCGCGGTCGACTTCGCCGGTGGCACCGCGGTGCACATCAACGCCGGTGCGGCCGGTCTCGCCCTGGTGCTGGTGCTCGGTAAGCGCAAGGGCTGGCCGACCACCGCGTTCCGCCCGCACAACCTGCCCTTCGTCATGCTCGGCGCCGGTCTGCTGTGGTTCGGCTGGTTCGGCTTCAACGCGGGTTCCGCGGTCACCTCGGGCGGCCTGGCCGGTTCGACCTTCATCACCACCACCTTCGCGACCTGCGCGGGCATGCTCGGCTGGCTGCTGGTGGAGAAGTTCCGTGACGGCAAGCCGACCTCGCTCGGCGCGGCCTCGGGTGTGGTGGCCGGTCTGGTTGCGATCACCCCGTCCTGCTCCTCGGTCAACGTGCTCGGCGCGCTGGTCATCGGTGTGGTCGCCGGCGTGCTCTGCGCCCTCGCGGTGGGCCTGAAGTTCAAGTTCGGCTTCGACGACTCGCTCGACGTGGTCGGCGTGCACCTGGTCGGCGGCATCGTCGGCACCCTGATGGTCGGCCTGGTCGCCACGCCGGAGGCGGGCGCGGGCAAGACCGGCCTGTTCTACGGCGGCGGCATCGACCAGCTGTGGCGGCAGGCGGTGGGTGCCGGTGCGGTACTTGCCTTCTCCTTCATCGCCAGCCTGATCATTGCCTATATCGTGAAGTTCACCATTGGGCTGCGAGTCAGCGACGAAGCCGAGGCCGTGGGCTTGGACGAGTCCGAGCACGCGGAAACCGCCTACGATTTCGCCGCGCTGGGCAGCACGGCACGTTCGGCCGTCAAGGAGGCATGACGAACATGAAACTGATCACCGCAATCGTCAAACCGTTCACACTCGAGGACGTCAAGACCGGGCTCGAGCAGGCGGGCGTGCTCGGCATGACTGTCAGCGAGGTGCAGGGTTACGGCCGCCAGAAGGGCCACACCGAGGTCTACCGCGGTGCGGAGTACTCCGTGGATTTCGTGCCCAAGGTTCGGGTCGAGGTGGTCGTCGACGACGCGTCCGTGGACAAGGTCGTCGAGGTGATCGTCGAGGCCTCCCGCACCGGCAAGATCGGTGACGGCAAGGTCTGGGTGACTCCGGTCGACACGATCATCCGAGTGCGGACCGGCGAACGCGGTACCGACGCTCTGTAACGAATATCGATCGAGCGGCGGCCCCGCCTCCTACCGGAGCACCGGTCGGGGCGGGGCCGCCAGCGTATGGATGGGTGGTGGGTTGTGGGCAGCAACGGGCACGGCGAAGGCAACGGCGGCAAGGTATCCAATGGGGCGGCCGATCTGGTCCGCGCTCGAACACAACTGCTCGACGGCGGTATGCCACGCAACCCACGGCTCGACGCCGAGTCCTTACGCCAGGCCCTGGTCGATCTCTACGAGCTGTGGCTCACGAGCAAGGGCACCGAACTGGGGATCACCAGGGACAGCGGCCTCGCCGTGGTCGCGGTCGGCGGACTCGGTCGCGGGGAGATGCTGCCCTACTCCGATCTGGACCTGGTGCTGCTGCACGATGACGTCGACCCGGCCCGGGTCGCCGAGGTGGCCGACCAGCTCTGGTATCCGCTGTGGGACGCCCACATCAAGCTCGATCACAGCGTGCGGACCGTCCCGCAGGCGCTGCGGGTGGCGTCCGACGATCTGATCGCCGCGCTCGGCATGCTGGAGGCCAGGCACATCGTCGGCGATCAGGACCTGAGCAACCTGCTGATCGGCGGGGTGCGCCGGGAGTGGCGGACCGGGATCCGGTCCCGGTTCGACGAGCTGATCGCCCAGGCCGAGGCGCGCTGGCAGCGCAGCGGCGAGATCGCCCATCGCGCCGAACCCGATCTGAAGAACGGGCGCGGCGGGCTGCGGGACATCCAGTTGCTCGACGCGCTGGCCATCGCCCAATTGACCGATGCCATGCCGGGACTCGGTCCGGAGGTGCCCGGAGGTGGCCTGAAACAAGCACATCGACGGTTGCTGGATGTTCGCACGGAGCTGCACCGGGTCGCGGGCCGAGCCCGTGACCAGCTGCGCGCTCAGGATGCCGACGAGATCGGCGCGGCGCTGCGAGTCGGCGACCGCTTCGATCTGGCCCGCACGCTGAGCGATTCCGCGCGGACCGTGAGCTACTCGGTGGATGTCGGATTGCGTACCGCGGCAAACGCTTTGCCGCGGCGTGGACTGGCCCGCCTGCGCCGCATGCCGGTGCGCCGACCACTCGATGAGGGGGTGGTCGAGCACGCGGGGGAGGTGGTGCTGGCCAGGGACGCGCGGCCGCAGCGCGACCCCGGCCTCATCCTCCGGGTGGCGGCCGCATCGGCACAGACCGGGCTGCCGATGTCGGCCACCACGCTGAACCGGCTCTCCGAGGACGCGCCGGAGCTGCGCGAACCCTGGCCGAAGGACGCGCTCAACGACCTGCTGGTGCTGCTCGGCGCGGGCCGCGGCGCCATCGACGCGATCGAGGCGCTGGACCGAACGGGCTTGTGGGGCAGGCTGCTTCCGGAGTGGGGCGCCGTGCGCGACCTACCGCCGCGCGATGCCCTGCACACCTGGACCGTCGATCGCCATCTGATGGAGACGGTGTCCTACGCCAGTGCGATGAGCACCCGCGTGGCCCGACCGGACCTGCTCGCGCTCGGCGCTTTGCTACACGACATCGGCAAGGGCCGGGCCGGCGACCACAGCGTTGTCGGGGCCGAACTGGCCACCCATATCGGCCGTCGGCTCGGCCTGTGGCCATCGGACGTACGCACCCTCAGCGCCATCGTCCGGCACCATCTGCTGCTCCCCGACACCGCGACCCGTCGCGACCTGGCCGACCCCGCCACGGTCCAGCACGTCGTCGACACGCTCGGCGGCGATCCGGAACTGCTGGAACTGCTGCACACCTTGGCCGAGGCGGACTCGCTCGCCACCGGACCCGGCGTCTGGGGTGATTGGAAGGCCTCGCTGATCGGCGACCTCGTCCGGCGCTGCCGCCTGGTCATGGCCGGCGGCGAGCTGCCGACGCCGGAACCGATCGCGCCGGAACTCGTCGCCAAGGCCAAGGCGGGCGGCGTGCACGTCGAATTGAAGCCGGGGGAGGGCAAATACACCTACACGGTCACCGTGATCGCGCCCGACGCCGCGGGCCTGCTCTCCGACGCCGCCGGGGTGCTCGCGCTGCACTCGCTGCGGGTGCTCTCGGCCTCGCTCGGCGTCGAAGGCGATTCCGCCATCGACACTTTCGTGGTGTCGCCGAAGTTCGGTGACCCGCCGGATGCCGGTTTGTTGCGCCAGGAACTGATCCGCGCGATTGCCGGTGACCTGGACGTTCCCGCCGTGCTCGCGAAGCGCGAACGGGAGGCGGGCGGCATCGGACCCAGCCAATTCGCGCAGGCGCAGCCGCGCGTGCTCTGGTCCGGCGCCTCGGTGCCGGGGCAGGTGCTGCTCGAACTGCGCGCCGAGGATCGGATCGGGGTACTCAGCCGGCTCGCCGCAGCCCTCGAGGACAGCGGCGCCGACGTTCGCTGGGCGAAGGTGGTGACCATGGGCTCGGCCGTCGTCGACACCTTCTGCCTCGACCTCGGTTCCGCGGACAGCCCGGACCGCCGGGCGGATATCGAGAAAGCGATCCTGGCCGTCGTCCCGCGCCCGGCGCCGAAGAAGCCGGAAGCGGGCATGCCCGGACCGGAGATCATCGGTTCCTGACCTTCGCTACCTAGTAACCAATCTGTTGCACACGATTTGCTGGAACCCATATCTCGAGGCTCCCTCACGTTCTAGTATCAGAGCGTCTGGCTATCGCTAGCATGAGGGGAGCACGTCGGTGGCAATTGAAGTTGTTTCGGCGTCGATGATGACGAGCGACGAGACCACGCACATGGCGCGGTGCGTCGGCGGGGATCGCTGGGTCGTTTCCTGGCTACCGGGTCGGACATTGACCGGACAACAGGCTGTGACCGCCATGACCATCGCCTCCACGGTCGCCAACTCGCGAATCCCCACCACCACGGAATGGGCCATCCTCGACGACCTGGCACTCGAGCTGGGATTGACCGCGCGCGAGGCGGTCTACATGGTGGCCAAGGAGAATCACGACTATCGCAAGACGGCCAAACCGCGACGTCGTTCGCTCGAATAAGATCTGCGGTACAGCGTGGGAAATCCGGCGACCGGGAGCGAAATGGCCCGGTCGCTTTCCTGCGCGTTCATCCCCATGCGCGGACAGGTCGGCTATCCCATTACCCTGGGAGGCAATTGACGTCCCCCGAGATCAGGAGCGCGATCGGTGTTCGAATCCCTGTCCGACCGGCTTACCGGTGCCCTCAAGGATCTGCGTGGTAAGGGGCGTCTGTCACCGGCCGACATCGACGCCACCTGCCGGGAGATCCGGCTAGCCCTGCTCGAAGCCGACGTCGCGCTGCCCGTGGTGCGCGGTTTCATCGCCCGAATCAAGGAGCGCGCCAAGGGCGCCGAGGTCTCCGCGGCGCTGAATCCGGCGCAGCAGGTCGTCAAGATCGTCAACGAGGAACTCGTCGGCATCCTCGGCGGCGAGACCCGCAGGCTGACCCTGGCCAAGAACCCGCCGACCGTGGTCATGCTCGCCGGCCTGCAAGGCGCCGGTAAGACGACCCTCGCCGGCAAGCTCGCCAAATGGCTGAAGGGACAAGGACATCAGCCGTTGCTGGTGGCCTGCGACCTGCAGCGTCCCGGCGCGGTCACGCAGCTTCAGGTGGTCGGTGAGCGCGCGGGCGTGCCCGTGTTCGCGCCGCACGGCGGCACCTCCATCGGCGGCGGCGAGAACGCGCTCGGCGTCTCGGCCGCCGACCCGGTCGAGGTCGCCCGCGGCGGCATCGAAGAGGCCCGCAGCAAGCAGTACGACGTGGTCATCGTCGACACCGCCGGTCGCCTCGGCATCGACGAAGAACTGATGCGCCAGGCCGCCGGCATCCGCGACGCCGTGCAGCCGGACGAGACGCTGTTCGTGCTCGACGCGATGATCGGCCAGGACGCGGTCGCCACCGCGCAGGCCTTCCGCGACGGGGTCGGCTTCACCGGCGTCGTGCTCACCAAGCTCGACGGCGACGCCCGCGGTGGCGCCGCGCTGTCGGTGCGCGAGGTGACCGGCGCGCCGATCATGTTCGCCTCCACCGGTGAGAAGCTCGAGGACTTCGACGTCTTCCACCCGGACCGGATGGCCAGCCGCATCCTCGGTATGGGCGACGTGCTCAGCCTGATCGAGCAGGCCGAGCAGATCTACGACCAGGAACAGGCCGAGGAAGCCGCGCGCAAGATCGGCAGCGGCGAGATGACGCTCGAGGACTTCCTCGATCAGATGCTCGCCATCCGCAAGATGGGCCCGATCGGCAACCTGCTCGGCATGCTCCCCGGCGCCGGCCAGATGAAGGACGCGCTCGCCGCCGTCGACGACAAGTCGCTGGATCGGGTGCAGGCCATCATCCGCGGCATGACCCCGGCCGAGCGGGACAACCCGAAGATCATCAACGCTTCTCGCCGCCTGCGCATCGCGAACGGCTCCGGCGTACAGGTCTCCGAGGTCAACCAGCTCGTCGACCGGTTCTTCGAAGCCAAGAAGATGATGGCGATGATGGGCAGGCAGATGGGCATGCCGGGGTCGCGTCGGAGCAACAACAAAAAGGGCAAGAAGGGCAAGAAGGGTGGGCGCGGACCCACGCCGCCGAAGGTGCGCGGTGGTATGCCCGGCATGCCCGCGGGAATGCCCGGGCTGCCGGCCGGAATGCCGGACATCTCGAATATGCCCGCCGGGCTGGACCAGTTGCCGCCCGGGCTCGAAGGTTTCGACTTGTCGAAGCTGAAGTTCCCGAAGAAGTAAGACGTTTCGAGCCGCCCCGTACCGATCACCGGTGCGGGGCGGTTTCGTCGGTGGATGACGTTCGGTCGCCACGCGCGTTTGTGTTGCGCCGCACAAGGTTTCGTACGTGGCTGGTGGAGTCAGGCCGTAACGCGTCGTCGTGTAGTGGTTTCCAGCCAGACGTGCACGGTGCCGCACGGGCAGCGGGTGTAGACGATCGTGCCCTCCGAGGTGCGGTGGCGCGAAAGGGTGGTGCCGGGTCGATCGACCGCGCCGCACTGTCGGCAGCCGCGGTGATCGGTGGATTCGGTCGGCGGCGCGGTCGCGAAAGTGGTCATGTCTCGAATCGTGGCCGGTTTGCATGTTCGAATCCAGCGAAAGATTCCGCACCGAATCATGTTGAATCAATGCATGATCGACCCTCGCCTGCACACCCTGCGGATGTTGCGGGAACACGGAACCGTCACCGCGGCGGCGACCGCGCTGCACCTCACCCCCTCCACCGTGTCGCAGCAATTGCGCTTGCTCGCAAAGGATTTGGATGTGCAACTGCTCGAGCAGGTCGGCCGCCGGGTCCGCCTGACCTCCGCCGCGCACACCCTGCTCCGGCACGCCGACGAACTGTTCGCCCAGGCCGAACGAGCCAGGGCCGAACTCGCCGCGCACCGCACCGGCATCACCGGCATGCTGCGAATCAGCGCGATGCCGACCGCGCTCGTCGCGCTGGTCGCCCCCGCCGCGGCCCGGCTGCGCGACGCCAACCCGCTGCTGACGGTCGAGATGAGCGAGGACGAAAGCAGGCACTGCTTCGACCTCCTGCTCAGCGGCGACAGCGACATCGGCGTGCTGATCCCCGCCCCCGGCGGCCCCGCCCTGGACGACCCCCGCTTCGAACAGCATCAACTGATCGACGAGCCACAAGACCTGCTGGTCCCGTCCGGTCACCGCCTCGCCGAATGCCGCAGTGTCGCCCTGACCGAGGCCGCCGAGGAACCCTGGGTCGGTGCGCCGGACCGAGTCGCCCACTGCCACCTGTTGCTCGGCGCCTGCGCCGCAGCCGGTTTCATGCCCCGCATCAACCATCGCGGCGTCGATTGGCTCGGCATCTCCGCAATGGTCGCCCACGGTTTCGGGGTCAGCCTCATCCCTCGTCTCGCCACCCTCCCCGCCGACCACGCCGTCGTCCGCGTCCCGCTGCACGGAGACGGTGCGCCCACCCGCCGCCACATCATCTGCATCCGCCGAGGCAGCGCCGCCCAGCCCGCCATCGCGGCCGGCTTGGCCGCCGTCCGAGAGATCTGCCGCGAACGCAACGACGTGGTCTTGGTGGATTGAGTCGGCTCGGTCGGCTGTGGTGCGCGTGACGGTCAGGGGCATGGACGTTAGGTTGGAGGACAGCCGACGACGTCCAGGAGGTTGCTATGCATCTGCGCGGTGTGGTTCTCCCTGGTGAGGATGTCCGCGACCTCTGGGTGCGGGATGGGCTGGTGTCGTTCGAGCCGGTGCCGGGGGCTGAAACGCTCTGCCGCACAGGGTGGATCGTGCCGGGGCTGGTCGACGCGCACTGCCATGTCGGGATCCGGTACGGCGGGGGAGACGAGGATCGGGACGGGGCGATCGCGCAGGCGGAGACCGAGCGCGATGCCGGGGCGCTGTTGTTGCGGGATGCCGGTTCGCCCATCGACACGCGGTTCATCGATGACCACGAGGAACTGCCGCGCATCATCCGCGCCGGCCGCCATATCGCCCGACCGCGCCGCTACATCCGCGAGCTGGGCATCGAACTCGACGACGAACGCGACCTGCCGGAGATCGTCGCCGAGCAGGCCCGCTTCGGCGACGGCTGGGTGAAGATCGTCGGCGACTGGATCGACCGCTCGGTCGGCGATCTGCGCCCGCTGTGGAGCGACGCGATCCTCAAGGAGGCCATCGACGCCGCGCACGCCAACGGCGCCCGGGTGACCGCCCACGTCTTTGGGGAGGACGCCCTGCCCGGCCTGATCGACGCGGGCATCGACTGCCTCGAACACGGCACCGGCCTCACCGACGACACCATCGAGATGATGGTCGAACACGGCACCGCCTTGGTGCCGACCCTGGTCAACATCGACACCTTCCCCGAAATCGCCGACAGCGCAGGCAAATTCCCTGCCTACGCCGCGCACATGCGCGACCTGCACCGCCGCGTGCGCAGCACCGTCGCCAACGCCCACGACGCGGGCGTCCCGATTTTCGCCGGCACCGACGCGGGCGGTTCCATCCGGCACGGCCGCATCGCCGACGAGATCAGCGCCCTCGGCGGCGCGGGCCTGTCCACCCACGACGCCCTCGGCGCCGCCTCCTGGAACGCCCGAACCTGGCTCGGCCGGCCGGGCATCGAACCCGGTGCCCCCGCCGATTTCGTTGTCTACCAGGAAGACCCACGCATCAACCCGGAGATCCTGAACACCCCCTACGCCGTAGTCCTGCGCGGCCGCCTATACGCCCACCGCGACCCCGTCACCGGCCACCGCTAGCGCGGAGCGGGCGGATTTGCGGGCGCGCGTATCGTCGGGCGGTATGAGCATTCGTCTCGGCTATCAGATGCCCAACTTCAGTTATGGACAGCCGGTTTCCGAGCTGTTCCCCACGGTGGTCGCGCAGGCCAGGGAGGCTGAGGCGGCGGGGTTCGACACCGTGTTCGTGATGGACCATTTCTACCAGCTGCCGGGGCTCGGTGAACCGGGCGATCCGATGCTGGAGGCGTACACCGCGCTGTCCGGTATCGCCGCATCGACCGAGCGAATTCAGTTGTCCGCGTTGGTAACCGGTAATACCTACCGCAACCCGGCGCTGCTCGCGAAGACCGTCACCACGCTCGACCTGGTCAGCGCGGGCCGCGCGGTGCTGGGGATCGGTGCGGGCTGGTTCGAGCTCGAGCATCAGTCCTACGGCTTCGAATTCGGTACCTTCACCGATCGTTTCGAGCGGCTCGACGAGGCGTTGCAGATCATCCAGCCGATGCTGCGCGGCGAGCCCGCCACCTTCGACGGCAAGTGGTACCACACCGACAAGGCGATCAACGAGCCTCGGCTGCGCGACGATCTGCCGATCCTGCTCGGTGGGGCGGGGGAGAAGAAGACGTTCGCGCTGGCCGCCCGCTTCGCCGACCACCTGAACATCATCTGTAACGCCTCGGAACTGCCGAAGAAGATGGCGGCCCTGCATCAGCGGTGCGCCGAGGTCGGCCGCGATCCGTCGACGCTGGAGGTCAGTTACCTGTGCTTCCTGATGGTCGACGAGGACGGCGATCAGGCGCGCAAGGAACAGCGGGATCTGCTGCGCGGCATCGGGGTCGACGTGGACGCGCTGTCCGACGAGGAACGCGCGCAGAGCATCGCCGACCGCCAGTTCGTCGGCTCGCCCGATGAGGTAGCCGAGCAGTTGCAGACCAAGGTTCTCGACCACGGCGTGCAGGGCATCATCGTCAACATGGTCACCAACGGGCATCAGCCCGGCGCGGTCGATCTCGCCGGCCGCACCCTCGCTCCGCTGGTCCGATGATCAGCAAAGCCCTGAAAACTGTTGGGGCGCGAAAACTTCAGCGCTCGATAGAATCGGCCCTGTGACGACGACCACATCGCGGCGCGCGTCCTACGGCTTCGACGCGCCGCCCATCATCCTCATGCTCGGTGTCCTCGCGGTCGGCTTCCTGGTCGCCGCGGTGACGAACGCGCTGGTCGGCAACGTCATTCCGGCGTGGCTGACCTTCCTGGTCGGCCTGATCATGGCCGCGCAGTTCGGACTGTTCCTGCACGCGACCCGCCGCGGCAAGTTCCGCGCGTGGGACGGCCTGCTCGACGATCTCAGCCTGCGCGGCGACGAGCGGTTGCTCGATCTGGGGTGCGGCCGTGGCGCGGTGCTGCTGGCCGCGGCGAAGCGCCTGCCGCAGGGGCGTGCGGTGGGCATCGACCTGTGGCGTTC
Source organism: Nocardia sp. NPDC051756 (assembly GCF_040681495.1). Lineage (NCBI taxonomy): Bacteria > Bacillati > Actinomycetota > Actinomycetes > Mycobacteriales > Nocardiaceae > Nocardia > Nocardia sp. NPDC051756. The sequence goes on from NZ_JBFAYV010000001.1 coordinate 717,484, forward strand.
GGTGGACCAGTCGGGCAACAGCCTGGCCACCACCGAGCGCAACGCGGTCGCCGAAAACGTCGCCGATCGAATCGAATTGCATACCGGCAACATGACCGCGCTGCCGTTCCGCAACGACGAATTCGACGTGATCGTCTCCAGCCTCGCGATTCACAACATCAAAGCGTCCGCGGGCCGCGCCGCCGCGGTGCGCGAGGCGCTGCGCGTGCTGCGACCCGGCGGGCATCTGGTGCTGGTCGATATCGGCCGGACCGGCGAATACGAGACCACCCTCACGGCCAACGGAGCGCAAACCCTCACCGCCCGCTCACTGGGCTGGCAGCTGTGGTGGGGCGGGCCGTGGACGAAGACCCGCGCCCTCACCGCCGCGGCCCCGTCCGCTTGAGCGGGCCGGCGATCCGGCGGTCGAGTTCAGGCATTGCCGCAGTTCATGGCCTCAGTTGAAGGCGTGCACGATCCCGGAGACGATCCCGCGCAGCACCCGGAACAGGCCTGCGGCGACGAACTCGCCGGCGATCTCGGTGCCCACGTCACCCGCGACCTCGCGGGTGGTGCTCTGCTTGCGCCGGTTGCGACGGAAGATCCCCATACCCGTTTATAGCCGCGCGACGCCGGTTCGCAACGGGGTCGGGGATGCGATTTCAGGTGAACGTGGCCCGTCTGGCAGAATGAACAACCGTCCTTCCGGACAAGTGTCAGCCCGTCTCCGGTTACGTACCGCGCGGCGGTCACACACTCCATGCGCTAAACCGGGCTCGCAGACCGTGCGGGTCGCTGAATTGCGCCGTGACCAGACTACGAAAGAGGCAGAACAAGCATGGCTGTTCGCATCAAGCTCACCCGCTTGGGCAAGATCCGCAACCCCCAGTACCGCATCGTCGTCGCCGACGCGCGGACCCGCCGGGATGGCCGTTCCATCGAGTCCATCGGCCTGTACCACCCGAAGGAAGAGCCGTCGCTCATCGAGATCGATTCCGAGCGCGCTCAGTACTGGCTCAGCGTCGGTGCGCAGCCGACCGAGCCCGTCCAGCGCCTGCTGGAGATCACCGGTGACTGGCAGAAGTTCAAGGGCCTGCCGGGCGCCGAGGGCACGCTGAAGGTCAAGGCCGAGAAGGCGTCCAAGCTGGACCTGTTCAACGCCGCGCTGGCCGCCGCGGACAACGCCCCCTCCGGCGAGGCCACCACCCCGAAGAAGAAGGCCGCCAAGAAGGAAGAGGCCGCCGAGGCGCCCGCCGCTGCTGAGGCCGCCGAGTAATGAGTGCCGTCGTCGCCGATGCTGTCGAACATCTTGTTCGCGGCATCGTCGCGAATCCCGATGACGTCCGCGTCGAGCTGATCACCGGCCGCCGCGGACGCACCGTCGAGGTGCATGTGCACCCCGACGACCTGGGCAAGGTGATCGGTCGCGGCGGTCGTACCGCGACCGCACTGCGCACCCTCGTCGCCGGCATCGGCGGCCGGGGCATCCGGGTCGACGTGGTCGACACCGACCAGTAGATGGAACTTGTCGTAGGACGGGTCGCCAAGTCGCACGGTGTGCGCGGTGAACTGGTCGTCGAGATCCGCACCGATGAGCCGGAGGCCCGGTTCGCCCCGGGCAGCACGCTGCGCGGACGACTGGCGCGATCCAAGGAAGTCCGTGACTTCACCGTGGAGTCGGCCCGAGAGCACTCGGGCCGGCTTCTGGTGTTTCTCGCCGGCGTCGCCGACCGCGACTCGGCCGATGCCTTGCGCGGCACGCTGTTCGTGGTGGACAGCGACGACCTGCCGCCGGGCGACGACCCGGACGAGTACTACGACCACGAACTCGAGGGCCTGACCGTTCGGCTGCTCGACGAAACCGTGGTCGGCACCGTGCGCGAAGTGCTGCATTCCGCTGCGGGAGAACTGCTTTCGGTGAAAGCCGCCGACGACGGCCGGGAGATCCTGATCCCGTTCGTGAACGCCATCGTGCCCACCGTCTCGCTCGCGGACCGGCTGATCGTCATCGATCCGCCCGAAGGACTCCTCGATCCGGAATGAGGTCGCCGTGAAACTCGATGTGGTCACGATCTTTCCGGAATATCTCGAGCCGCTGCGAACCGCGTTGCTGGGCAAGGCAATCGACAAGGGTCTGATCTCGGTCGACGTGCACGATCTGCGTGGTTGGACGCATGACGTGCACAAGTCCGTCGATGACTCGCCGTACGGCGGGGGACCCGGCATGGTCATGAAGCCGACCATCTGGGGCGATGCGCTCGATGAGGTTTGCCCCGACGACGCGTTGCTCGTCGTCCCCACGCCCGCGGGTGTTCCGTTCACGCAGGAAACAGCGCAGCGCTGGGCCACCGAGGATCACCTCGTGTTCGCCTGCGGGCGCTATGAAGGCATCGACCAGCGCGTCTTCGATGACGCCGCCCGGCGGGTTCGCGTCGAAGAGGTCAGTATCGGCGATTACGTCCTGATCGGCGGCGAGGCGGCCGTCCTCGTCATGACCGAAGCCGTCGTCCGTCTGCTCCCCGGCGTCTTGGGCAATCAGCAATCGCACCAAGAGGATTCGTTCTCCGACGGCCTCCTCGAAGGCCCCAGCTACACGCGACCGGTCACCTGGCGCGACCTCGAGGTGCCTCCGGTGCTGCTCTCCGGCGACCACGCCAAGGTGGCCGCGTGGCGTCGCGAGCAATCGCTCCAGCGCACCCGCGACCGCCGCCCCGATCTCCTCCCCGAAACCGACCGCTGAAGCACCCTCTCAGGGCAGCAGCCCGTGCCGCCGGGCCGCGACGACGGCTTCGTGGCGCGAGTGCGCGTCCAGCTTGGTCATGGCGTTGCGGAGGTAACTCTTGACGGTTTCCGCGCTGAGCGAGAGGCGTTGGGCGGCTTCCTGATTGGAGCACCCGAGGGCGATCTGGGACAGGACGTCCAACTCGCGGCGGGACAGCCGCGGGGCGTCCGGGAGCGGCTCGCCGACCATGACTCGGATCAGACGTTCACACACCGTGTGCAGGCGCGTGCGCAGCAGATCGTCGCCCGCGGAACGCGCCATGCCGCGCAGTTCGGCGTGGATGTCGCGCAACTCCTCGGACACCGCGGGCACCGCCTCCGGGGTTGGCAACGTGGCCTCGAGCAGTCGCAGGCGACGGTCCACCTCGTCCCGGATGCTGATCTCCCCGGCTAGCCGGCGAGCGGCCTGCATCACCAGATCGGCGGTGCGATCGCCGACCGGACTCGCGCTGCGGGTAGCGGCGTAGAGGACCGCCCTGGAGCGTTTGTCCACGACCACCGGTACGGCGACGATCGACCGCAGTCCCTCGCCCGAGACCGGCCCGTCGTAGTGGTGGGTGATGGAAGAGGTATTGACGTAATCGGTGACCGAGGCGGGCCGCCCGGAATCGATCACCCGGCCGCCCAGGCCGGAGCTGCGCAGCACGGACAGGCCGCGTAGCCCGTTGGTCAGCGTGCCGACGAATTCCGACAGCAGCAGCGCATCGTTGTGCACTTGGCCGCCGAACGTCACCGGCACCCCGGCCGCGCTCGCCACCCAGCGGATTTCGGCGCGCAACGCATCGCCATCGCGGGGACGCAGCAGTGCGGTGTGGGTCATGGGACTCACCCCTTTTCGGGGGTAGTAGCGAACTCGGTGTGACCCACATCCTATTGGGTGAGCTGGATCACGATGAGGAGTGGCGAGATGGGTACCGACCTGAAACCTCGGGTACGCGAACTGCTGGACATGTACGACCGGCCCGAGGCGTCCGCGGCGGAGCTACTGTGCGATCGGCACCCGGCGGGCGCCATCGCGTTCACGATCGTCGAGCGGGACCTGTCCTCGATCGACCTCACCTACGGCGAACTGCGGGAACGGTCGACTCGATTCGCCATCGGGCTGGCCGAACTCGGGATCAAGCAGGGCGACCGGGTGGCGACCCTGATGGCGAAGTCCACCGACCTGGTGGTGGCGCTGCTCGGGATCTGGCGGCTCGGCGCGGTGCACGTTCCGCTGTTCACCGCGTTCGCGCCGCCGGCCATCGCGTTCCGGCTGGAAGCGAGCGGCACGTCGATCGTCATCGCCGATGCCGATCAGGCGCCGAAGCTGGCCGCGGGCCCCGACATGCCCGCCGACGCGCCGTGGCAGGTCATCGTCAGCGGCGATTCGCCCGAGGGCACGCTGGGCATGGTGGACGTGCACGCCGACCACGCGCCGACCCCGCCCGCGGTGGCGATCGGCGGCGACGGCCTGATGGTCGAGCTGTTCACCAGCGGCACCACCGGAACCCCGAAGGGCGTGCCGATTCCGTTGCGCGCGCTCGCGGCGTTCCAGGCGTATCAGGAGTTCGCGCTGGACGTCCGCCCCGACGACGTCTTCTGGAACGCGGCCGATCCGGGCTGGGCCTACGGCCTGTACTGGGCGATCATGGCCCCGCTCGGCAGTGGCATTCGCAGCATCCTGTTGCACGCGCCGTTCTCGCCGACGCTCACCTGGCAGGTGCTGAATCGGTTCGGCGTCACCAACTTCACCGCGGCCCCGACGGTGTACCGCGCGCTGCGTTCGGACCCGAACGCGCCTGCGCTGCACCACACGCTGCGGCGCGCGTCCTCCGCAGGCGAACCGCTGACGCCCGAGGTCGTCGCCTGGTCGCTGGAACACTTCGGCGTCGCGGTGCGCGATCACTACGGGCAGACCGAGCACGGCATGCTGATCTGCAATTCCTGGCACGAGGCGCTCGACGCCGAGGTCCCGGCCGGCTCGATGGGCCGCGCGCTGCCCGGCTGGACCTGCGCGGTGCTGTCGGACAACGCCGACACGGTCGCGCCGATCGGTGAGCTGGGCCGGGTCGCCATCGACACCCAGAACAGCCCGCTGCTGTGGTTCCTCGGCTACCTCGACGCCCCCGAACGCACCGCCCAGCGCTACACCCCCGACGGCCGCTGGTACATCACCGGCGACGCGGGCTCGCAGGACGAGAACGGGTGCTTCCGCTTCTCCGCCCGCGACGACGACGTGATCATCATGGCCGGCTACCGGATCGGCCCGTTCGAGGTGGAGAGCGTGCTGGTGCTGCACGATCTGGTCGCCGAGGCGGCTGTGGTCGGCATGCCGGACGAACTGCGCGGCGAGGTGCTGGAGGCGTTCGTGGTGCTGCGCGACAGTTCCCGGGTCGGCACCGCGTTGGAGGCCGAGTTGCAGGAACTGGTGAAGAAGAAGTTCGCCGCGCACGCCTACCCGCGCACGGTGCATTTCGTGACCGAGCTGCCGAAGACTCCGAGCGGCAAGGTGCAGCGATTCGTGCTGCGGCAGAAGGGAAACCGGTGATGTCGGACCCGAGCTACGCGTCCGGCACCTCGGACACCCCGCTGCTGGGCGACACCATCGGCGGCAACCTCGACCGCGCCGTGGCCGCCTTCCCGGATCGGGAGGCATTGGTGGACAAGGCTTCCGATCGGCGCTGGACCTACCGGGAACTCGGCGCCGCGATCGGCGCGCTGGCCACCGGCCTGGCCGCGCGCGGCATCGGGAAGGGCGACCGGGTCGGCATCTGGGCGCCGAACTGCGCGGAGTGGTTCTTCGTGCAGTACGCGACGGCGAAGATCGGCGCGATCCTGGTCAACATCAATCCGGCCTACCGGACCAGCGAGCTGGAATACGTGCTGCGCCAGTCGGGTGTGCGGATGCTCGTCGCCGCGCCGGAGTTCAAGACGTCGAACTACGTCGCGATGATCGAGGAGGTCCGGCCGAACTGCCCGACGCTGGAGCAGGTGCTGGTGCTCGGTACGGCGGACTGGGACGAGCTGGCGCGGACGGAGATCGATGCGGACCGCTTGGCCGCGCTGGCCGGCGAACTGTCCATCGACGATCCGATCAACATTCAATACACCTCGGGCACAACGGGTTTCCCCAAGGGGGCGACGCTCAGCCATCACAACATCCTGAACAACGGCTTCTTCGTAGGCGAGCTGTGCGGCTACTCCGAACAGGACCGGATCTGCGTGCCGGTGCCGTTCTACCACTGCTTCGGCATGGTGATGGGCAACCTGGCCGGCACGAGTCACGGTGCGGCGGTGATCATTCCGGCGCCGGCCTTCGATCCGGTCGCCACGCTGGCCGCGGTCGAGTCCGAGCGCTGCACCTCGCTCTACGGCGTGCCGACCATGTTCATCGCGTTGCTCACCGAATTGGACTCCGCCACACCGGATCTGTCCAGCCTGCGCACCGGGATCATGGCCGGCTCGCCCTGCCCGGTCGAGGTGATGAAGCGCGTGATCGACCGGATGGGCATGCACGAGGTGTGCATCTGTTACGGCATGACCGAGACCTCGCCGGTGTCCACCCAGACCCGCCGCGACGACGGCATCGACCGGCGCACCGGCACCGTCGGCCGGGTCGGCCCGCACCTCGAGGTCAAGATCGTCGATCCCGCAACGGGTCTCACGGTGCCGCGCGGCGAGCCGGGCGAACTCTGCACCCGCGGCTACTCGGTGATGCTCGGCTACTGGAACGACCAGGCCAAGACCACCGAGGCCATCGACACCGCCCGCTGGATGCACACCGGCGACATCGGCGTGATGGACACCGACGGCTATCTGGCGATCACCGGCCGGATCAAGGACATGGTCATCCGCGGCGGCGAGAACGTCTACCCGCGCGAGATCGAGGAGTTCCTCTACACCCACCCCGACATCCTGGACGCCCAGGTGATCGGTGTGCCCGACCCGAAGTACGGCGAGGAGTTGATGGCTTGGGTACGGATGCGTGACGGCGCGACCGCGTTGGATGCCACTGCTGTTCGCGAGTTCTGTGAGGGGAAGCTCGCGCACTTCAAGATCCCGCGCTACGTGCACGTGGTGGACGAGTTCCCGATGACGGTCACCGGGAAGATCCGCAAGGCCGAAATGCGCGAGCTGTCCCGTGCACTCCTGGGGGTGGTCGACCAGACCTGATATCGGGTGCCCCGATTACTGGCGTCATGTGAGCTGTGGTTGGTCCACCTAAGGTGGGACAAGGTCATTTCGTCGGGGATCTGGTTTATCTGGTCGCGAAAGGTCTTACATGCAAATCGGTTCGTTTTCACGTGTCGTATCTTGTGTTATCGCCAGTGCCGCACCACTTCTCGTCTTGGCGCCGGCGGCCGTTGCTCAGCCGGGTAGCCCGTACAGCTGCTCAGGTCTTTTTCTGACCAGTGATGGTTCCGCGGAAGTGGAATCGTGCATTTATGCGGAGAACGGGACGCCGCGGGCATTCGGCGGGCTCAATATCAAGAATGGCACCATCGACAACAAGAATTGCACCATGTCGGTCAGGGTCATCGATAAAGACGCCTATCGGACCGGGCAGAACGAAGAGGTCGCCAACAGTGGCGACTTCCCCTGCTTCAACGGACGGTATCCCTCCCCGCCGTTGACGGTGGACGTCGCCAAGGCGACCCCCGGGCACCGCTACGTCAGCGTCACGACGGTAACCAAGCAGGGGCAGAGTCCGTTCAGTCCCATCTACAGCCCGGAACTGGTCCTGTAGTAGGCGATTCGGCACATGCGTAAGAACTACCGAACCCGGTCGAGCGTGCTCGGCCGGGTTCGGCGCGTCCCGGGGTTCGGCCGGCGAAGTTCGCCGGACCAGCGGTTGATGCGGCACGCACGACCCGGTTCCGCCGGGTGCGGGTCCCTTGTCGGGCGGTCCCGGTAGTGTCTCCGGACGTGACGACAGCGCCCGAGACTGTAAGTGCAGAGTCCGACCCCGCCGTGCTCCCACCCGCGACGTCCTCCGGCGTCGCGAGTCAAGCCAGCGTGAACCGTCGCATCGCCGACGAGCTCGCGGTGCGGGAGAGCCAGGTGCGTGCCGCCGTCGAGCTGATCGATGGTGGCTCGACCGTGCCGTTCATCGCGCGATACCGCAAGGAGGTCACCGGCGGTCTCGACGACGCGCAGCTGCGCCTCCTGGACGAGCGCCTGCACTACCTCCGCGAACTCGACGAGCGCCGCGGCGCGATCCTCGAATCCATCCGCGGCCAGGGCAAACTCGACGACGCGCTGCACCAGCAGATCATGCTCGCCGAGACCAAGGCCCGGCTCGAGGACATCTACCTGCCGTACAAGCCGAAGCGGCGCACCAAGGCGCAGATCGCGCGCGAGGCGGGCCACGAGCCGGTCGCCGACGCCCTGATCAACGACCCGACCACCGATCCCGCGCAGTACAACGCCGAGCAGCTCGACGGCGCGCGGTCGATCCTGGTCGAGCGGTTCGCCGAGGACGCCGACCTGGTCGGTGAGCTGCGCGAGCTGATGTGGAACCGCGGTCAGGTCAAGTCGACCGTCCGTCCGGGCAAGGAGGAGGCGGGCGCGAAGTTCGCCGACTACTTCGAGTTCGACGAGCCGTTCACCAAGCTGCCCTCACACCGCATCCTCGCGCTGCTGCGCGGCGAGAAGGAAGACGTGCTCTCGCTGCACCTGGAGCCGGACACCGAGGAACTCGAGCCGGGCGAACGGTCCATCTACGAGGGCCGGATCGCGATCAAGTTCAACATCGCCGAGAAGGGCCGCGCCGCCGACACCTGGCTGCTGGACACCGTGCGCTGGGCCTGGCGGACCAAACTGCAAGTGAGCCTTGGCATCGACACCCGGATGCGGCTGCGCCAGGCGGCGGAGAAGGACGCGGTCGACGTGTTCGCGGCGAACCTGCGCGACCTGCTGCTCGCCGCGCCGGCCGGCACCCGCACCACCATGGGCCTCGACCCGGGCTACCGGACCGGCGTGAAGGTCGCCGTCGTCGACGCCACCGGCAAGGCGGTCGCCACCGAGGTGATCTACCCGCACAAGCCGCAGGGCCAGACCGAGAAGTCCCTCGCGGTGCTCGGCGCGCTGGTCGCCCGGTTCGGCGTGGAGCTCATCGCCATCGGCAACGGCACCGCCTCGCGCGAGACCGATGCCCTTGCCACCGAGCTGATCTCGCGCATCCCGGAGAACAAGCCGACCAAGATCGTGGTGTCCGAGGCGGGCGCCTCGGTGTACTCCGCGTCGGCGTACGCGACCCAGGAACTGCCGGACATGGACGTGTCGCTGCGCGGCGCGGTGTCCATCGCGCGCCGGCTCCAGGATCCGCTGGCCGAGCTGGTGAAGATCGATCCGAAGTCGATCGGCGTCGGTCAGTACCAGCACGACGTGTCCGAGACGCTGCTCGCCCGTTCGCTGGGCGCGGTGGTCGAGGACGCGGTGAACGCGGTCGGCGTCGACGTGAACACCGCCTCGGTGCCGCTGCTCTCGCGAGTGTCCGGCATCGCCGGCTCGGTCGCGGAAAGCATTGTGGCGCACCGCGACCAGAACGGCCCGTTCCGCAGCCGGACCGCGCTGCTCGAGGTGCCGCGGCTCGGACCGAAGGCATTCGAGCAGTGCGCGGGCTTCCTGCGGATCCGCGGCGGCGACGACCCGCTGGACACGTCCTCGGTGCACCCCGAGGCCTACCCGGTGGTCCGCCGGATCATGGAATCCACCGGCCGCGACATCACCGAGGTCATCGGCAACACGACGGTGCTGCGCGCGCTGCGGGCCGACGAGTTCACCGACGAACGCTTCGGCGTGCCGACCGTCACCGACATCATCACCGAACTGGAGAAGCCGGGCCGCGACCCGCGACCGGAGTTCAAGACCGCGGAATTCGCCGCCGGCGTGGAGAAGGTCGCCGACCTGGAGCCGGGCATGGTGCTCGAAGGCGTCGTCACGAACGTCGCGGCCTTCGGCGCGTTCGTCGACATCGGCGTGCACCAGGACGGCCTCGTGCACGTTTCGGCGATGTCGCACAACTTCATCAAGGATCCGCGCGAGGTGGTGAACACCGGCGACGTGGTCAAGGTGAAGGTGCTCGAGGTCGATGTGGCGCGCCAGCGCATCGGTCTGTCGCTGCGCCTGGACGACGAGCCGGGGCCCGCGGTGAAGGGCGAACGGGGCGAGAACCGCCAGCGTGGTCAAGGTGACCGCAAGGGCGGCGCGCCGGACCGGCAGAATGGTCAGGGTAAGAACCAGCAGGGCCGAAATCAAGGACAGCGTAATCAGAGTCAAGGCCAGGCCCGTGGCGGCGGCAATCAGCGTCGCAACGCGCCCGCACCCAGTGGTTCGATGGCGGACGCCTTGCGCCGGGCAGGTTTCGGACAGTAGGTCAGACGGAGGTTTCAGGCGGCCATGCGACGATGGCTCAGTGAGGATGTGATCGCGCAGGGCCGGCTTCCGCTGCTGTGCTTCCTTCTAGGGTTCATCGTCGGTTTCCTGTTGATCCGGCTCAGCGTCCGGATGATCCGCAAGCAGGTGCGCTGGTGGCCGGGGAACCTGCGGTCCGGCGGCGTACACATCCACCACATGGTGTTCGGGGTGATCCTCGTGCTGGTGTCCGGCGTCGGCATGGTCACCCTGTACCAGACCGCCGACGTCACCACGGCCGCCGTGCTCGCCGCGTTCTTCGGGGTCGGCGCGGCGCTGACCCTGGACGAATTCGCGCTGATCTTCTATCTGCGCGATGTGTACTGGGAAGAGCAGGGGCGGACCTCGGTGGACGCGGTGTTCGTCGCGCTCGCGGTCACCGGGTTGCTGCTGTTGGGATTTCATCCGCTGTGGTTGCTCGACATCAACGACTTCCGCAGTGACCCGAGCATCGAGGTCCGGGTGTTCGTCGTCTTCTTCGCGGTGGTGAACCTCGCGCTCGCCGCGATCGTGATCGCCAAGGGGAAGATCTGGACCGGGTTGTTCGGGATGTTCTTCCTGCCGCTGCTGTTCGTCGGGGCGCTGCGGCTGAGCCGGCCCGGCGCGCCGTGGGCTCGTTGGCGGTATTCGGATCGGCGTCGGCTCATGTACCGGGCCATTGTCCGCGAACGGCGCTACCGGCGCCCGGTCATCCGCGCCAAGATCTTCGTCCAAGACCTGGTCGCGGGCAAACCGGACGTCGAACACGTCCGCACCGCCGCCGAGGCCGAGCTGACCCGCACCGTCGTCCCCGCCCCGCCGGCGCCGCACCGCCACCACCTCTCGCTGTTCCCCTCGGACCACGAACCCGAACCGGTGGCCAACGCCACGGATCGCGACTGAGCCTGCCGCCGCCCGTGAGTTGTCCTGCCGAGCGCTGATCGGCAAGTTCGCGCGTCAGCGGGCCGGGAGGGGGAGGGTGGCGAGTCGAGTTCGGTCGGCCAGCAGGTCGATCGCGGTGATCTTGTCGTCGGCGACGCTGAAGGCGATCACCGACATCGGTGCGCCGTCGGCCGTACTCAGCAGGCCCGCAACACCATTGACCACGGCGTGCGTGACGTCGTACTGGTTGGCGAAGCGGTGGAAGGTGTCCAGTAGCCCGGCGACGGCGGACGCGCCCCGGATGATCTGGATGCCACCGGCTCCGGCGTCGGCGCGCAGCACCACATCGGGATCGAGCAGCGACAGCAGATCGTCGAAGCTGCCGTCTCGCGCGGCGGCGAGGAATGCGGCAACGGCGCGCCGCTGGCGCGGGAGGTCCGGGTCCAGCCGCGGTGCGCCGCCTTGGACGCGACGGCGGGCGCGGCTCGCGATCATCTTGGCCGCGCCGGGCGTCTTGCCGAGGATCGGCGCGATCTCGTCGTACGGCAGGGCGAACATGTCGTGCAGCACGAATGCGAGCCGCTCGGCCGGATTCAACGACTCCAGCACCACCAGCAGCGCGATACCGACCGAATCCGCCAGCATCGCTTGCTGTTCCGGATCGGTGCCGTCGTCGAGCCGGACCACCGGGTCTGGCAGTTGCTCCCCGAACGAGTCCTCCCGTCGCGCCCGGCGCGAGCGCAACACGTCCAGGCACACCCGGCTCACGGCGGTGGTCAGCCAGCCGCCGAGATTGTCGATGCCGTCCGCGTCGGTGCGGGCCAACCGCAGCCACGCCTCCTGCACGGCGTCCTCGGCCTCGGCCGGCGACCCGAGCATCCGGTAGGCCACCGCGACCAGATGCGCGCGATGCGTCTCGAACCGATCGGCCAGGTATTCGTCCACGTGGTCTCCTCCGCAGGGTCGTCTCACAGTGATGACGAATCTCGCGCGCCCGATGTGACAACTCGCGGCCGGTTACCTCTTCGCCGCCCCACTCGTCAGAGAGGTAACAGCGACGGAAGGAACCACATCATGAACACCGATACGAAGAACCTCGCACGGAGCGTTGCCTACCTGGGTGCGACCGGGGTCGTGCTCACCGAATCGGTGATCGGCTCCTATTGGGACCTCGCCCGGATTCCTTATGTCCGTGAGGTTTTCGAGCGGCTCGAATATCCGATGTATTTCGCGACCATGCTCGGCGTCGCCAAGGCGGCGGCGGTGGCCGCGATCGTGCTGCCCGGCCATCCGCGCGCCGAGGAATGGGCCTATGCCGGACTGACTTTCGTCTACGGCGGCGCGGCGGTGTCGCACCTCGCAGCCGGTGACGAGCCGAAGGCGGCGATCGGGCCGCTGGTGTTCGCCGGGCTGAGCCTGGCGTCGTGGGGGCTGCGGCCGCCCAGCGGTCGGCGCAATCCCCTGGCCTTGCTGCGTCGTTCGGCGGCCTGAGGCCTCGGCAAGGAGGAGCGAACTATGAACAACGTACAAGGCACTGTCGCACCGGGATTCGAGGCAGTGCGGGACGAGTTTGCCGAGGTCGTGGCCGAGGATAACGGCGAATCCGGTTCGCAACTGGCCGCTTTCGTGCACGGCAGACCGGTGGTCGATCTCTGGGCCGGCCCAGAGGTGACCGGCGAAACGCTGACCGGCCTGTTGTCCTCGACCAAAGGCGCAGCGACGCTGGTCGTCGCCTTGCTCGTGCAGGACGGAGTACTCGACCTGGACCGGCCCGTCGCGGCCTACTGGCCGGAGTTCGCCGCCGCGGGCAAGGTCACGATCACCTTGCGGCAGGTACTCACCAACAAATCCGGCGTGATCGGGGTCGACGGCGGTTTCACCCTGGCCGAACTCGCCGACGATCGGCTGATCGCGCAACGCGTCGCCGGTCAACGCCCGTTCTTCCGGCCGGGAGTCGTGCAGGGTTACGGCGGCTTCGTTACCTTCGCCATCATCGGCGAGGTGATTCGCCGCCGTACAGGCAGTTCGATCCAGGAGCTGTTCGAGGAACGCATCAGAGCCCCGTACGATCTGGACCTCTATCTCGGATTGCCTGCGGCACTGGAGGATCGGTACCTGGCGATCCTGCCCTGGTCGGCGACGCCGGAGATGCGGGCCGTGTTCGAGGCGAATTCTCCTGGTCCGCACAGCATTCCGGGCATCTCGTACAACCTCAACGCCACCGGATTCACCCCCGGCGATGTGCTCTCGCTGCCTAACTACGCCGATCTGCGCGCGAACGGTCCCGCCTCGATGGGCGGTGTGGGTAGCGCGCGTGGCCTGGCGGCGATGTACGCGGCGGCGATCTCCGAAATCAACGGCCGTGCAGCGCTATTGAAACCCGACACGCTCGCGGTGTTCACCACCATCCAGACCGCGGGCCACGATTTGGTCCGCGGCGACAACGCGCCCTATCTGGTCGGATTCGAGGCCAAGGGCCTCGGCTATCCGTTCCTCGGCGCAAACGCCTTCGGCCACACCGGCGCCGCCGGTTCCGATGGCTTCGCCGACCCGCACAGCGGCCTGTCCTACGGCTACACCCGCCGTCGCGCCGCCTTCGCCTTCAATGCGGCGGAAAACGAGAGGCTGGCCTCGGCGCTGCACCGTGCCGCCCGAAATACTCAGGGCTGAACGGTAATTCGCCGCATGCGCGGCGATGTGACGGCGTCGTCCGGGGTCAGTGCCACGTGCATGCACGCGGCGATCAACACGGTCTCGGCGACCGCACAGACCATCGCCTGCGCCAGGGGTGCTCCGGGGTCGGCGGTCACCAGGTCGAACCACAGGTCGATGACCGCCGCACCGGCGACCGCCGACGCCACCAGCCGGGCCCGGGAGTCGTTGCGGTGCAACAACCCCGTGGTCAATCCGCAACCGGCGGCGAGAAAGAGATCCAGGCCGACCCACGCCGACGACCAGTTCCGCACGTCCGCGGTGCTGGGCAACGTATTCCAGAGGATGGCGGCCCACGGCACGAGCGCGAGCGCGCTGGCGGCGATGAACCAGCGCGCTTTGTCGCGCACCAGCCGGGTTCGAGAAGGGAGTAGGGCAGTCATTCGCATGACGGCCACGCTACGTCCGCAAAGAACTCTTTGCAAACATTTCTTTGCAAAGAATCGTTTGCTATTCTTCGCCCCATGGCACCGCGCAGAAGCGACGACATGACCAGCGCCGAGCGCACCGCGCTCTACCGCACGCTCGCTCACCCCCTGCGCGGCCGAATCCTCGACTACCTGGGCAAACACGGCGAAGCGAACTCGGCGACCCTGGCCGAGGTGCTGGACGAGAGCACCGGCAGCACCAGCTACCACCTGCGCAAGCTGGCCGAACTCGGCCTCATCACCGAGATCGCGGAGAAGTCGACGGGCCGCGAGCGCTGGTGGAAGTCGCTGCCGTTCGAACACACCACGCCCGATCCGGCGACCATGGCGCCGGCCGAATACGCGGCGGCCGAGCATCTCGGCCGGCTGAAATCCGGCCGCGACATCGAGCTGTACCTGCGAGCGGTGCGCGAATGGGCGGGCCCGGACGGCTGGGCGCAGGTGCAGCGCACCGGAACCTATATGACAAAAGACCAGGTGGTAGCGTTCGTCGCGGAGTACAAAGCGTTGCTCGCCCGGCACGGCGCCGCCCGCGAGGACGCACCCGAGGGCGCGCAACCGATGAGCGTTCGCCTGTTCGCGGTACCCGAGGCCCCGGCCTGATCCGGGGGCCGATTTTTCCGGCGACCCGCTGATCTGGCACAATACTCAGGTTGCCCTGGGCGAGTTGTGCACCAGGCGCATCCCCTTGAATCGGAGCATGAACCGGCCGAGCACGCGAAGTGCCGCCAGGGTCCTCTGTTCGCGCGAACCCATAAGGATGGAAATGAACACCCTTGACTTCGTCGACGAGAAGTCGCTGCGCAGCGACGTCCCCGACTTCCGGCCGGGCGACACCCTCAATGTGCACGTAAAGGTCATCGAAGGCTCGAAGGAGCGCATCCAGGTCTTCAAGGGCGTCGTCATCCGACGCCAGGGCGGTGGCATCCGCGAGACCTTCACGGTCCGCAAGGTGTCCTTCGGTGTCGGCGTGGAGCGCACCTTCCCGGTGCACACCCCGAACATCGACCACATCGAGGTCGTCACCCGCGGTGACGTCCGCCGCGCCAAGCTGTACTACCTGCGCGATCTGCGCGGCAAGGCCGCCAAGATCAAGGAAAAGCGCTGATCTAGCTTTTCGCACGACAGAGCGTCTGGTAGCCCGGCCGCGGAACTCAGTTCCGCTGCCGGGCTACTGTTTTCGGTGTGACAGACCACAGCGCGTCCTCGATGGAATCGGCCGACCACGGGGGAGGGCGTCGCGGCAGGCGCCGGCGGGCGAAGAAGCAGCGCCCGTTCTGGCAGGAACTGCCGATCCTCATCGTGATCGCCGCGGTCATCGCCGCGTTGATGGTCAACTTCGTGGGGCGTCCGTATCTGATCCCGTCGGAGTCGATGGAGACCACGTTGCACGGTTGTGCCGGGTGCACGGGCGACCGCATCTACGTGCAGAAACTGAGCTACTACTGGGGTGATCCGCAGCCGGGCGACGTCGTCGTGTTCGTCGGGCCGCCGTCGTGGAACGACACGTTCCAGTCGACGCGTTCGCAGAACACCGTCGTCCGCGGGGTGCAGAACTTCTTCTCGTTCTTCGGGATCGTGCCGCCGGACGAGAACGATCTGGTCAAGCGCGTGGTCGCGGTCGGCGGCCAGACCGTGCAGTGCTGCGACGCGCAGGGCCGGGTTCTGGTCGACGGCAAGCCGTTGGACGAGCCGTACGCCCGCTACACCCTCCCGTACAAGCCGGGCCAGCCCTTCGGCGCCGGCGGCGGCCGCGAGTTCGCGCCGGTCAAGGTGCCCGACGGCTCGTTGTGGGTGATGGGCGACAACCGCAACAACTCACGCGACTCGCGCGCGCACATCACCGACGAGCTGCACGGGACCGTCCCCGTCGACAACGTCCGGGGCAAAGCGGTGTTCAAGATCTGGCCGCCGAGCCGGATCGGGCCGGTGCGATCGGAGAATCCACAATCGAATTAGTGTGGACGCCGATCGCCCGGCGTCAGCCGAGTCTCAGGGTGCCGGGCTAATCTGTTCGGCGTGGCAGACGAAAGTGGGTCGGTGTCGGTGTCCGATTCGGACGACGAGCGGGTGCAACCGCGGCGCAGCAGGCGGCGACGCGAGAAGAAACAGCGGCCGTTCTGGCAGGAGCTGCCGATCCTCGTCGTCATCGCGGCGGTGATCGCGGCGCTGATGGTCACCTTCGTCGGACGCCCCTACGTGATTCCGTCGCAATCGATGGAGACCACGCTGCACGGCTGCGCCGGGTGCACCGGCGACCGCATCTACGTGCAGAAACTGAGCTACTACTGGGGCGATCCGCAGCCCGGTGACGTCGTCGTGTTCGTCGGCCCGCCGTCTTGGAACACGCACTACCAGTCGATCCGTTCGGACAACGCCGTCGCACGCGGGGTGCAGAACTTCTTCTCCTTCTTCGGCCTGGTGCCGCCGGACGAGAACGATCTGGTGAAGCGGGTGATCGCGGTCGGCGGTCAGACCGTGCAGTGCTGCGACGCGCAGGGCCGGGTCTTGGTCGACGGCAAGCCGCTCGACGAGCCATACGCGCGTTATCTGCTCCCGTACGTCCCGGGTCAGCCCTACGGCCCCGGCGGCGGGCGCGAGTTCAAGCCGGTCAAGGTGCCCGAGGGGCATCTGTGGGTGATGGGCGACAACCGCAACGAGTCTGCCGATTCGCGCGCCCACATCACCGATGAACTGCAAGGCACCGTCCCGGTGGACAACGTCCGCGGCAAGGCCGTGTTCAAGATCTGGCCGCCGAGCCGGATCGGTCCGGTCCGCTCACAGAACGCCCAAGCGAACTGATCATCAGCGGCCGCAGCATAATTGGACGGTGGGGCAGAGCCGAGTGGTACAGAGCAATGGGTGGCCGCCGCGCGTGGTGATGCGAAAGGCGGGTGGGTTACGCACGCTCGAAGCGGCGTTGATCCGCAGCGGGCTCGGCCCGGTCGCCGGCGTCGACGAGGCGGGCCGCGGGCCGTGCGCGGGACCGCTGGTCGTCGCGGCCTGCCTGCCCGCGCCCAAGGCCTACGACAAGCTGGCCGGGCTCGACGACTCCAAGAAGCTCACCGAGGCGGTCCGGGAAGAGCTGTACCCGGTCATCGTCCGGCTGTCGCTGGCCTGGAATGTCGTGGTGATCCCGGCCTGGGAGATCGACTCGATCGGCATCCACGTCGCCAATATCGAGGGCATGCGCCGCGCGGTCGCCGGGCTCGGCGAGACACCGGGATATGTACTGACCGACGGATTCCGGGTGCCCGGCATCCCCGCGCCGTCGCTGCCGGTGATCGGCGGTGACGCGGCCGCGGCCTGCATCGCCGCCGCCAGCATCCTGGCGAAGGTCACCAGGGATCGG
This sequence comes from Nocardia sp. NPDC051756, assembly GCF_040681495.1. Lineage (NCBI taxonomy): Bacteria > Bacillati > Actinomycetota > Actinomycetes > Mycobacteriales > Nocardiaceae > Nocardia > Nocardia sp. NPDC051756. The sequence goes on from NZ_JBFAYV010000001.1 coordinate 734,995, forward strand.
ATGATGGTCGATCTCGACGAACGGTTCCCCGGTTACGGATTCGCCGGCCACAAGGGCTACAACACGCCCGACCACCTCGCCGCCTTGCGCAGGCTCGGGCCCAGCGACGAGCACCGGCGTTCCTGGCGCAACGTGCGCGAGGTCGAGGGCCTGCGACCGGTCTCCGCGGTGGCCGAAGCGGCGGATGTGATGCTCTCCGGCGAGGAGACCCCGATGATGTCCGATGAGTTCCAAGACGGGCGTCCGGATAGCCGAGTGGCTACCGGCGCTACCCATGCGCGATGATGTCAGCACACGACGCAGCGCGGCGAGAAGGAGGACGTCCCACCCGATGAGTGCCGAGGACCTCGAGAAGTACGAAACCGAGATGGAGCTCTCGCTGTACCGAGAGTACAAAGACATCGTCGGTCAGTTCTCGTACGTGGTGGAGACCGAGCGCCGCTTCTACCTGGCCAACTCCGTGGAGTTGCGCCCGCAGAACGCCGACGGTGAGGTGTATTTCGAGGTTCGGATGAGCGATGCCTGGGTGTGGGACATGTACCGTCCGGCCCGCTTCGTCAAGCACGTCCGTGTGATCACCTTCAAGGACGTCAACATCGAAGAGCTGGAGAAGCCGGACCTACGCCTGCCGGAGTAGTAGCACGGTCCACCGACAATCCGGTGGCCCCGGATAGCTGCTCACCGGAAGTTGTGCACAGGGGCTCGGCTATCCCCAAGGGCGGTATTTGCCCAGGTCGGCGGACGAGGCCGCGCTGAGCCGCCGGGCACATTGGCCGAGTGACGGATAAAAGGGCGCTCGGCGCGCGTGGGGAAGAACTGGCGGCACGGTTCCTCGAGGCAGCGGGGATCGAGATCGTCAGCAGGAACTGGCGATGCAGATACGGTGAACTGGACATGGTCGTCCGGGACGCCGGGGTCACCGCGTTCGTGGAGGTCAAAACCCGATCGGGGCTCGGGTTCGGGACGCCGGCCGAGTCGGTCACCTTCGTCAAACAGCAGCGGATCCGGCGGCTGTCCCTGCTGTGGCTGGCCGATCAAGAAGGTCCGTGGCGGCAGATCCGGTTCGACGTCGTCTCCGTGCTGCTGGCCCGCGGGCACGAGCCGGTCATCGATCATCTCAAGGCGGTGTTCTGATGGCCCTCGGCCGGGCCCATTCGGTCGCGGTCACCGGCGTGGACGGGCTGCTGGTCGAGATCGAGGCCGACATCGGGCAGGGATTGCCCTCGGTGCACCTGGTGGGGCTACCGGATACGGCGTTGCAGGAGTCGCGGAATCGGGTTCGCTCGGCGGTGGCGAACTCGGGGGAGAAGTGGCCGGACGGGCGGGTCATTCTGGCGCTCTCGCCGGCCACGTTGCCGAAGATCGGCAGCGTTTACGATCTGGCCCTGGCGATTTCGGTACTCGACGCGTCGGGGGCGGTTCCGTCCGAGCGGCTCGCGAAGACGGTGTTGCTCGGCGAGCTCGCGTTGGACGGGCGGGTTCGGCGGGTGCGCGGCATCCTGCCCGCGGTGATCGCCGCCCGCAATGCGGGGTGGCCTGCGGTCGTGGTGCCGGAATCGGCGCTGGCCGAGGCCGGATTGGTGGATGGGATAGCGGTTTTCGGGGCGGCGAGCCTGCGCACGGTGGTGGCGTGGTTGCGTGGGGAAGGCTCGCTGTGCGAGCCGACCGGGCGGATGCCGGAGCCGGTGCGGTCCGGCGGCGATCTGAGTGAGGTGGTCGGGCAGGACGAGGCCCGCTGGGCGTTGGAGGTGGCCGCGGCGGGCGGGCATCATCTGCTGCTCACCGGGCCGCCGGGGATCGGGAAAACGATGTTGGCGCAACGGCTTCCGGGGTTGTTGCCGCCGTTGTCGGAGGCCGAGTCGCTAGAGGTGACCGCCATCCACTCCATGGCGGGCGTGTTGTCCGGCGATCATCCGCTCATCACGATGCCGCCGTTCGTCGCGCCGCATCATTCGACGTCGGTGACCGCCATGGTCGGTGGTGGGTCGGGCACCGCGCGACCTGGTGCCGTGAGCCGGGCGCATCGCGGGGTGCTCTTTCTCGACGAGTGCGCGGAGATCGGCGCCAAGGTGCTGGAGGCGATGCGAACTCCATTGGAGGAGGGCGAAGTTCGCATCGCGCGCCGCGACGGTGTGGCCCGGTATCCGGCGCGATTCCAGCTCGTCCTGGCCGCCAATCCGTGCCCGTGCGCGCCGGCCCGGGACGTCGACTGCATCTGTGCGCCGCTTGCCCGGCGACGTTATCTCGGGAAACTGTCCGGGCCGTTGATGGATCGGATCGATATCTGGGTGCAGATGCGCGGGCAGTCCGGGGCCGCGTTCAGTACCGACAAGGCCGAAAGCAGTGCGGTGGTGCGTGATCGGGTCGCGCTGGCGCGGCAGGCGGCGGTGCGGCGCTGGCAGGAGTACGGCTGGCTGACCAATGCCGAAGTGCCGGGCCATATTCTGCGCCAGCGATTCCGGTTACCGCATGACGCGATCGCGCCGGTCGAGACGGCGTTGCGGCTCGGGCGGATGTCCGCGCGTGGTGCGGATCGGGCCATTCGAGTCGCATGGACGATCAGTGACCTGCGTGGTGCGGACTTGCCGACCGCGCAGGATGTGCTGGCGGCATTGAACTTTCGTCAGCGTGGTGCGCAGTGAGCGCGGAGGCGGTGCCATCTCCGACGAACGGCGGGGGCATCGAGCTGCCGGTGTGGTCGACGGAAAGCTGCTCCGCGGCGTTCGATATGGATGCCTACGAGCGACGGCTGGCGTGGGTGTACCTGTCCCGGGTGGTGGCGGGGCCGTGTGCGGCGCTCTCGGCCTTGATCGAGTCGGTCGGAGTGATCGAGGCGGCCCGCGCGGTGCGCGAGTGCGAGTTGCCGCAGTCGTTGCGCGGGCCGACCGAGCAGCGGCGCGGAACAGACTCGGCGGCACGGGATCTGGAGTTGATCGAGCGGATCGGTGGGCGGGTGGTGACGCCGGATGATCCGGAGTGGCCTGCCTGGCGGCTGTTGGGTCTCGCCCAACTCGATGCCGGTCGCGACCGGGATGGCGCCGTGCCGCTGGTGCTGTGGGTGCGCGGTCCGCGGTCGCTGCTGGAATCGAGTGACCGTGCCCTCGCGGTCGTGGGCGCCCGGTGCTGCACTGGGTACGGGAACCAGGTCACCGGTGAGATCGCGGGCGATCTCGCGGCGAAAGGCTGGACGATCGTGTCCGGCGCGGCCTTCGGGATCGACGGGATGGCGCATCGCGCGGCCTTGGCCGTCGGCGGTGCCACCATCGCGGTGCTGGCCTGCGGCATCGATCGTCCGTATCCGGCGCAACACGATCGGCTGCTGGCCGAGATCGCCGAGACCGGGCTGGTGGTCAGCGAATATCCGCCGGGCACCGCCGCGCACAAACACCAGTTCCTGGCTCGGAATCGACTCGTCGCCGCGCTGGCCGACGGCGTGCTGGTCGTCGAGGCGGGATTGCGCAGCGGGGCGCGCAACACGGTGAAATGGGCACGGCGCCTGGGCCGTCCGGCGCTGGCCGTCCCCGGCCCGGTCACCTCGGCGGCCTCCGTCGGCTGTCACCGGATGATCCGGGAAGGCGAAGCCTTGCTCGTCACGCGAGCCGAGGAGGTCGTCGACGAGGCGGGGCCGCTGCGCTTGCCGCTGCCCGGTTCGATCGGCAGCCCCGAGGATTCGCTGTCCGGCGACGAAGCCCTCGTCTTCGCCGCGCTCCCGAAGATCGGTTCGCGCACACCCCGCGAACTGGCCCAGCAGTCCGGACTGTCGCTACCCGCCGTGCGCGCGGCCCTGCCCGCCCTCGAACTCGCGGAGTTCGTCGGCACGAGCGAAGGCGGTTGGTACCGGAAAACGACCGCTCGTCGCCATACCGAGGACACCTGACCGATGCCACCCACCCCAGAAAAGAAAGCTGACACAAATGTATGGTGCAGGTACCATAACCTCCATGCTGAAAAAGACGACAGTGATGGTCGACGAAGAGGACCTGGCCCTCATCAAGGCGGCTGCCGCGCGGGAGGGCAGGCCCGAGTCCGAGATTTTCCGCGAGGCGTTCCACATCGCCGCACTGCGCACCAAGCGCTGGGACGACGACTGGGACATCCCGACGATCAGTTCCGGCACCTCGCGAACGGCCGAGGAGATGAGCCAGGTGGTGCACGAGGAGATCGTGCGGCGGAACAGTTGATCGTCATCGGCGATACCTCCGCCCTGGTCGCCGCGTTCGACACCGATCATTCGGAACACGAAGGCGCGCGCGCCGCATTGGCCGCGGCGGCGCTGACGGTTGTCTGCCCCCTGGTGCTACTCGAAATCGAACACATCGTGACCCGAGACTTCGACCGGCACACAGTGGGCGTCGTCCACGACTGGCTGCTCGCCCAGGAACCGCTCGGCCGCGTCGCCGTAGCGCCGTTGCCGAGCGAGCACCTGCGCAAGGCGCGCAGGGTGCAGGACCGGTACGCCGATCTGCGACTCGACTTCACCGACGCGGTAAACGTCGTGCTGGCCGCCGAATACGAGACCGACGTGATCCTGACCCTGGACCGCAAGGATTTTCGCGCGATCCGGCCACTCACCGGCGCCGAGGGCTTCCGCGTGCTGCCGGACGACCTATGACCGGCGCGGTGGCTTGCCAACCGAGACGACGGTCGGGACGGTGGTGAGATGGAAGAACTGCCCGAGGACCTGGAAGCGCTGCTGACCGAGTACAGCAGGCACCTGCGGCTCGGCCGGAACCGGTCGGCGCACACGGTGCGCGCCTACCTCGGCGACGCGCGTTCGCTGCTGGCCCACCTGTACGCCAGGTCGGCGGATTCGGCGGTGCGCGAACTGGATCTGCTGCTGATGCGCTCCTGGCTCGCCCAGCAGTCGCAGGCCGGCGTCGCGCGGACCACGATGGCGCGGCGGGCCTCCTCGGCCCGGACCTTCACCGCCTGGCTCACCCAGACCGGCCGGCTGCCCGTCGATCCGGGACTGCGGCTCGGTTCCCCCAAGGCGCACCGGGTGCTCCCCGCCGTGCTCGGCCGCCAGCAGGCGCTCGGCGCGATGGATGCCGCGGAATCCGGTGCCGCACAGCATGAGCCGATGGCCCTGCGGGACCGGTTGATCGTGGAGCTGTTGTACTCCACCGGAATTCGAGTCAGCGAGCTGTGCGGCCTCGACATCGATGACGTCGACCGCGAACGCCGAGTGGTCCGCGTCCTCGGCAAGGGAATCAAGGAACGCTCGGCCCCCTTCGGCATCCCCGCCGACGAGGCGATCGGCAACTGGCTACAGTACGGCCGCGCCGCCTTCGCGACGGCGGACTCCGGCCGCGCCCTCCTCCTCGGCCGCCGCGGTAAACGCCTCGATCAACGCCAAGCCAGAACCGTTGTGCACGAGGTGGTCTCATCCATCCCCGGAGCTCCCGACATGGGCCCGCACGGCCTACGCCACACCGCCGCCACCCACCTCCTGGAAGGTGGCGCCGACCTCCGCGTCGTCCAAGAACTCCTCGGCCACGCCAGCATGGCCACCACCCAGCTCTACACCCACGTATCGATCGAACGCCTCAAGAAGGTCCACGACCAGGCCCACCCGCGCGCCTGAGGTATTTCGATCCGTCTGCGACGCAGCGAGTCCGGCAGCATCGTCGCCTCTCCGCGCTGCACGGAGAGGCGACGACGCCAGTTCTTATCCGACCTCGACCACAGGCTCCTGCGGCTGATCGGCCGGTGTCCGCCGCGCACGAAGCAAGGTCAGGCCGAGCAACGCGGCCGCGACACAGAACCCGGCGCTGATCCACGAACCCGTGGACATCGCCGCGGTGAATGCGACCTTCGCCGGCTCGGCGAACCCGAGCTGGAATGCGGCGCCGATGGATTCGCGCGCCGCCTCGGGCACATCCGCCGGCATCTTCTCGGTGAACACACCGGCCAGCACGCTGCCGAGGATGGCGATGCTGATCGCCATGCCGACCTGCTGCAACGTGTCGTTCATCGCCGAACCGACGCCGGCATGCTCGAGCGGAATGGCACTCATGATCGCGGCATACGCGGCCGGACCGGCCAACCCGCCGCCGACGCCCATGACCAGCATGCTGACCAGGATCCACCCATAACTCTCACTGACCGCGAGGATCGCGAACGCCCCACCCATGATCAGCAGACCCGACACGATCAGCGTCTTGTTGGTGAGCTTCTTGCCCAAGGTCGCGCCGAGCCCGTTGCACACGGCGGCCGCCACGGCGTAGGGGAGTAGCGCCAACCCGGCCTTCATCGGTCCATAACCGAGCACGAATTGCAGATACTGGGTGAGCATCAGCATGACCGCGCCCATCCCGAACACCATCAACAGCAGCGTCAGCGCGGTGCCGGTGAAGTCCCGATTGCGGAACACCGCCAGCGGCAGCATCGGATGCTCGGACCGGCTCTCCCACACCACGAACCCGACCGCGGTCAGCACGGCCAGCACGATCATGCCGATGTTCCACTCCCGCTCGATGATCACGTAGACCGTCGAGACGAGCGCGACGATGGACAACAGCACCCCGACCAGGTCGACCGGCCGCTGCTCACCGGTGGTTTCCGGCATCAGCACCAGCGCCGCGACGATGGCGAGCGCCGCCACCGGGATGTTCAGCAGGAACACCGAGCCCCACCAATAGTGCTGTAGCAGCAGGCCGCCCAGCGTCGGCCCGGCGACGATGCCCACCATCGACACGGTGGACCAGGCGGCCATCGCCTTGCGCCGTTCGTCCTCGGCGAAGGTGGTCATCAGGATGGAGATGGTCGACGGCATCAGCAGCGAACCGCCGACGCCCATCAGCACCCGCGCGGCGACGACATGCCACGGCTCGGTGGCCAGCACCGCGGCCAGCGAGGCCACGCCGAACACGGCCAAGCCGTAGATCAGCATCCGCCGCCTGCCGAATCGGTCGGACAGGCTGCCCGCGGTGAGCAGCAGTCCGGCGAAGACCAGCACGTAGCCGTCCAGGATCCACTGCACGTCCGACGGCGTGGCCCCGAGCTCGCGAATCAGCGACGGGATAGCGAGGTTGAGCACAGTGCTGTCGAGCATCAGCACCAGCAAGGACAGGCAAAGGACCCCCAGAATCCACCAACGGCGAGGGTCTCGTACAACGTTCGATTCCACTCGAACAGCGTACGATTAACTCGCACAGTGTGCGAATGAATATAAGATTGGCCGGTGACCAAGCAGTTCGACTCGGTATGGCTCCGCGAACCCCGGCAACCGAAGGCGTCGGGGTTACGCCTGGACCACATCGTCGGTGCGGCCGTCGACCTGCTCGACGCCGAGGGGCTCGATTCGTTGAGCATGCGCAAGATCGGCGCCAAGCTCGACGCGGGCGCGACCAGCCTCTATTGGTATGTCGCGAACAAGGACGAGCTACTGGAATTGGTGCTCGACGAGTTCTGGGGCATGGTCGAGGTGCCGGAATCGGACGACGCGCCCTGGCGGGAAGTGCTGACGACCTTCGCCTACAACTTCCGTGACACGCTGCGCGCGCACGGATGGAGCGCCTCGCTGATCGGCCAACTGCCCAGCATGGGGCCGAATGCGTTGCGGCTCACCGATCGGCTGCGGCGCGCGTACATCCGCGCGGGCTTCCGTGGCATCGACATCTACCTCGCCAGCGGGACGGTGATGTCCTACGTGCTCGGGATCGTGACGCCGGAGATCGCGTGGGCCAAGACGTATGGCGACGTCGATATCAACCGGGACTCCATCGTGCAGATGATGGAAGAGGTGGCCGGGGACTATCCGGACATGATGTCGGACTATCGGGCGCTCTCGCCGGTCAGCCCCGACGCGGCGCGGGCGATGGCGTTCGATTTCGGCTTGCTGTGCCTGCTGGACGGTCTGGAGCACCGGCTGCCCGAGGGTTCCGCGGAACGATCGGGGGATCGGGACGCCGACGCCGGGTTGTCTTGATAAACTGGAACGAGTTCTAGTTTCGACGGGCGCAGACCCGGAGACGCGGTGCACCTCAACGGTTCCGGCGTGGGGTGCACAGGAAGGCGTTCGCGTGAGCACCCACACCGTCCTCGGTCGGGAAGTTCGCATGCCGGTTCGCATCCGCCTCGCGCGGGCGTTCCTGGCGAGCTACCTGGTTCCCGCCGACGCCGCGCAGCAGGTGATCGACTACTCCGGACTGCGGGTGCTGCGACTGCCGGGCGGTCGCGCGATGTGCTCGCTCGTCTTCGTCGAGTACGTCGACGGTGATCTCGGCCCGTACAACGAGTTCGGCGTCTCGTTCATGGTCCGGCACCACACCGCCGACCCGGCCGAGCGTTTCGGCGACCTCCGCGCCTTGGCCACGAGCCGGGCCGGAGTGTTCATCCATCGACTGCCGGTCGACGGCGACTTCACCCTTGCGGCCGGTCGCGGAATCTGGGGATTCCCCAAGGAACTCGCCGATTTCACCGTGCGGCACGACGCCGGACCGCGCCACGGCGCGCTGCACCAGAACGGCAGGCTCGTCGTCGATCTGACCGTCCAGCAGGGCATTTCCACCCCGCAACGCCGAAACACCGCCGCCTCGTTCGACGCCTACTCGCACATCGACGGCGTCACCCGGTGCACGCCATGGCGGATGGAACCCTCCGGCATGCGCGCCCGTCCCGGCGGCGCCACCCTCGCCCTGGGCGGCCACCCCCTCGCCGACGAACTGCGATCGCTGCGCCTGCCGCACCGCGCCGTCATGACCTCCACCATCTCCCGGCTGGCGATGACCTTCGAAGACGCGGCCGTTGTGTAGTTACAGCTACAACCAGCGGGAACGACACATCGAGTAACCGCATGATCACGGCCCGCGCGGTTCGTGGACGCCCCCAGGACGGCCGGTTAGGGTGACTTAGCGGGCAGTTTGCTCGCGACACGAAGCCGATCTGTATAGGAGAGGTGCCCGTGAATTCCGACGACCAGCGCCCGCTGCTGGCTCCAGGCGACGGCCTGGCGGAATCACGCGGTTACCGGCCGCCGGACGTAGCGTGGAGCGTCGTGATGACCGTGCCGTTCGGCGCGCCGCTGCGCGCCGACAAGCCACCCGAGCCCGCCACCGCCCGAGTCGGGGCGGCATGACGCTCCCGCGCCCCGACGCCGAGTCGGAGGACGGGGAAGAAGAGGTCGACTACCGGTTCACTCTGGCCAACGAGCGCACGTTCCTGGCGTGGATGCGTACGTCGCTCGGTCTGCTCGCCGGTGGAGTCGCGGTGCATACGTTGGTGCAGCCGTTCCGGATGGGCGGCGTGCGGCGGGTGCTCGCCTTGAGTTGTCTCGTGCTCGCGGTGGTCATTGCCGTTGGCGCGTACGCGCATTGGCGGCGGGTGGGGGTGGCGATGCGGCAGGGGCGGCCGCTGCCCGACACGGTGCTGGTGCCGATCCTGTCCGCGGGCATCGCCGTCGTCTCGGTGCTGGCCGGTGTCGCGGTGTTGCTGCGATGAGCCGCGCCGGACTCGCCGCGGAGCGCACCGCCCTGGCCTGGCGGCGGACGGCGGTGGCCTCGATGATCACCGGCGCGCTGTTCCTGAACCACGCCGTGACCAGCGGGTGGCGTCCCGCGTTGATCGCGCCGATCGGCGCGGCGATCGCCATGGCGGCGCTGGCCGGCCTGAGTTACCTGCGCAACCGCAGCTTGCACGAGGGGCGCCACAGTCACGGCGGCTGGGTCGTCGCCGCGGCGACCGCGGCCGTGGTGTCCGTTGCGGTGATCGCGGTAGGCATCGAGTTCACCGACCCAGTGCCCTAGACCCTCACCGGCACAGCAACTTTGCACCGACTCCCAGGAGGACGACATGAGCGAACGACGTGAGCGAAGTGAGCGAATCGTGGGCCAGTGTGCGTCGCGCATGCCGGAGCCGAGCAGCGGCGAGGTGCGGGCATGAGCACCGCGACCGAGCCGAGCGACTTCATCGTCGCAGAACAGCAGCGTGCCGCCGCGGCAATGCCGTTCGCCGACACCGCCGACCTCGAGGACGCCGATCGCGGGTTCATCGCCGCGCTCGAGCCCGGCGTGGTGACCGCCGAAGACGGAAGCGTGGTGTGGGACAACGATTCCTACGACTTCCTGCACGAACCCTGCCCCGCCTCGGTCAATCCCGGCCTGTGGCGGCAGTCCGGCCTGGTCGTGAAGCAGGGACTGTTCGAGGTCACCGACGGGATCTATCAGATTCGCGGACTCGACCTGTCCAACATGACCCTCGTCGAGGGCAAAACCGGTGTGCTCGTGATCGATCCGCTGGTTTCCGCGGAGACCGCGGCGGCCGGACTGGCGTTGTATCGAGCGCATCGCGGCGACCGCCCGGTGACCGGCGTCATCTACACCCATTCGCACGTGGACCATTTCGGCGGCGTGCTGGGCGTGACGACCACCGAAGAGGTCGAGGCAGGGCGTTGTCCGATCCTGGCCCCGGCGGGGTTCCTGGAACACGCGGTGGCCGAGAACGTTTACGCGGGCACCGCGATGGCGCGCCGGGCCGGCTACATGTACGGCGCGGTGCTGCCACGCGGCCCGCTCGGCGCGGTGGGCGCCGGTCTCGGACAGACCAATTCGATCGGCACGATCACCCTGATCCCGCCGACCGTCGACATCACCGCGACCGGGCAGGAGGAGACGGTCGACGGGATCCGGATCGTCTTCCAGATCACCCCCGGCACCGAAGCGCCCGCCGAGATGAACTTCTACTTCCCCGATCACCGCGCCCTGTGCATGGCCGAAAACGCCACGCACACCCTGCATAACCTGCTCACCCTGCGCGGTGCGCTGGTGCGCGACCCGCACATCTGGGCGAAGTACCTGACCGAGGCGATCAACCTGTACGCGCGCCGCTCCGATGTGGTGTTCGCCTCCCATCACTGGCCGACCTGGGGCACCGATCGACTGGTGGAATTCCTTGCGCTGCAACGTGATCTATACGGATATCTGAACGACCAGACCTTGCGGCTGCTGAACCAGGGATACGTCGGCGCCGAGATCGCCGAAATGATCACGCTGCCCTCGGCGGTCGAGGGCAGCTGGCACACGCACGGGTACTACGGGTCGGTCAGCCACAACGTCAAAGCCATCTACCAGCGGTACATGGGCTGGTTCGACGGCAACCCCGCCCATCTGTGGGAGCACCCGCCGGTCGAATCCGCCATGCGGCACGTGGAATTCATGGGCGGCGCCGAGGAGGTGCTGCGCAAGGCGCGCAAGTCCTACGACGCGGGTGACTACCGGTGGGTGGCGCAGGTGGTCAACTACGTGATCTACGCTGATCCCACCAACGATGCCGCGAAAGCGTTGCAGGCCAGCACATTCGAGCAACTCGGCTACGGCGCGGAGAACGCGACGTGGCGCAACTTCTATCTCAGCGGCGCCTACGAACTGCGCTACGGCTCGTTCGGCACACCGACCAAAGCCAACGCGCCGTCCATGCTCGCCGCGCTGACCGTGGAGCAGGTCTTCGACGCCATGGCGCTGCGCGTCGACGGACCGAAGGCGTGGAACCAGCGGGTCGTCGCGGATTGGCAGATCAACGACGAGGATCGCGTCCACCGTCTCGAACTGCGCAACGGACGGCTGACCCACTACGCCCGGCCGGACGGGGTGCCGCTGCCGGAGCCCGACGCGGTCTTCACGCTGAGCAAGGCGACGCTCATTCGAGTGCTGCTGGCGGGTGAGGATTTCGGGGTGGCGGCCGCCGCGGGCGACATCCTGATCGACGGCGACGTCACCAAGCTGGCCGAGCTGGTCGGTGTATTCGATTCGCCGGACCCGGATTTCACCATCGTCACCCCGCGCGGCACGCTCGGGTAGTCCGCCTGCCGGAAAACTGTTCGACTCCGAAACCGACCCTCCTTACGGTGGTGCACATGTCAACCGAACCCTCGGCCGATCGGCCGCCGCTGCGCGAGCGCCTGCGCGCCGCGCTGTCCGTTGCGATGAAGTCCCGTGACCGTCAGGCGATCACCGCCCTGCGGTCCACCTTGGGCGCCATCGACAACGCGGAAGCCGTCGACGTCGGCGAGCACCGGGCCGGTTCGGTGGAGAGCAGCCCGGTCGGCCTCGGTGTCGCCGAAGTCGCCCGCCGCGAGTTGACCGACAGCGACATCGAGCAGATCGTGCGTGCCGAGATCGCCGAACGCCACACGGTCGCCGAGGAGTACGACGGACACGGGCGGGCGGAACATGCCGAGGACTTGCGTGCGCAGGCCAAGGCGCTGGCCGACCTGCTCTAGACCGAAGAAGTAGCTATCCGACGATGTCTGTCGAGTGTCATATCTGCTTGACGGACACCGTGATTCGCGATGTGCCGCCGGTCCGATTCACACCGACGTGGGCAGGGTCTTGATATACCGCCCGGCGAAGAAGCGCTGGATGACGCGCACCACGGGCCCGCCGAGCTTGGTGTACCAGGTCCCGGGCCGCGAGAACGCGGTCACGATGCCGTACACCGATTCGTCGGCCGGGTCGTACTCGACAGCGAACAATTCCTCGCCGATCTCCGGATGCCCCGGCAACGTCCCGTAGGCGAACCCGCGCTGGTTCGGCGCGGCCAGCACGTACACCACCCGGCACGGCGCGATGATCGCCAACGGCCCGACCCCGAGCCGCACCGTCAAACGCGTACCGGGCTCGGCCTTCACGGTCGACGCGTCATGAAAGATCCCGGTGCCCTTCTGCATCCGATAGTTCAGAATCTCCGCGCCGGCATGCTCGAACAACGCCCGTCCATGCCCGATCCGCCGCCGCAACCGAAACCGGTGATACCCCTCCGGCAATTCACTGGTCGTCGCACCGACTTCCGAATACGTGAACGGCGGATCGCCTGGCGCTTGCTCCATCTCCCGATCTTCACCCGCACCCGACGCCATTGGGAAGCAATCCGCCGCGTCTGTTTCGACACGCCGCGCGCCCCGCCTCGTCTCGATGTGATCCGGAGAGAGGCGGAACCGCGGCCGGGTAGCGGAACGTCGGCTACCGACGCGAACAGTTCAGGCCGGCGCGACCGGCTTGAGCCGCAGAGGAGTGAAGTGGAGCAGACCCAGCGGATCCAGATACTCCCGTCGCCGCCGACCGCCACCCTCACTCCGCAGCCCCCAGTGCAGACAAGTCCCGCACCCTTCATGCCCGGCCGCCACGGTGCCGATCCGGGCACCTCGCCCGACCCGCCGCCCGACCGCAACCTCGGCACGCACGGGCTCATACGTCGTCCGCAGCCCACCCGGATGGTCGATCGACACCACCGGCTTGTCGGCCACCGTCCCCGCGAACACCACGATCCCGTCCCCGGCCGCCAGCACCGCCTGCCCCGCCGCCGCAGCCAGATCGACTCCGCGATGTCCCGGCAGCCAATCCTGCGCAGGCTTGTCGAACCGTCGCAATACGGTCGGCCGCGGCTGTAAAGGCCAGCCGAACTGTCCGACGGGCGTCGCCGCCACCGGTTCCGCACCGGTCAGCACGAGCCCCACGAGCACCGCGGTGACGACATTCGAACGCGCCCAGTTCCGCGACATCACCCGGCATCACTCGGCCACCGACGGCAACGCCAACGGAGCCGGCGCGAGCAGCCCGCAGAACTCGGAATCACTCGGCGACATGAAAAACGGTGCGGGCCCGACATATTCGCAAAACTCCGGATCGAGCGGCGAAACTCCGTCCGCCACCCGCAACGGCGCCGGACGCACCAACCCGCAGAACGAACCCGTGCACGCCCCGGGCACGGGTTCGTGCCACAGCCACCCGCCGATCGAACCCGCGGGCTCCGGTCTCGCCGCTTCCCGCGCACCCGCGACCGGCGGAGCCGTCAACACGGCAAGCACGAAGAAAAGCGGTATGGCCAGCGTGATCATCGAAGAAATCGGATTCGAAGGCATGCCATGAAGCCTCATCCGCCCGGCCCGCCCGCGGAACCCCCACCACCCCGATTGTGGACAACTTTCTCAACTGTGGACATCTCCCGTTCCACCCGCCGCAACCACCCTCGCGTACCCCCTGACAGGCCGATTTAGAAGCTGAGCCCCCTACCCCGTAGACTGATCGAGCGGTCTGTGCGTGCACGGACCGACTTCGCGCGCCACCCCGTGCTTGTTCGCAACGGCGCTGTTCGAATCGAGTTCATCAGTTTTCGGTTCGCGGCAGAGCCTGTGCGGAGCAGGGAGTCGTCGGCTGGTCCCCACCCTCGAGGTCGGGTCCGACGGTTCGGAGGCGCCAGGGCAACGAGTCACCGATTCGTTGCGTCAACCGGCAAACGAAAGAGAGATACGGGAGCTATGGCTGTCGTAACAATGAAGCAGCTGCTGGACAGCGGCGCGCACTTCGGGCACCAGACACGGCGCTGGAACCCGAAGATGAAGCGGTTCATCTTCACCGACCGCAACGGCATCTACATCATCGACCTGCAGCAGACGCTGACCTACATCGACAAGGCCTACGAGTTCGTCAAGGAGACTGTCGCCCACGGTGGCACCGTTCTCTTCGTCGGCACCAAGAAGCAGGCCCAGGAGTCGATCGCGGCCGAGGCGACTCGCGTCGGGATGCCCTACGTCAACCAGCGCTGGCTGGGTGGCATGCTCACCAACTTCTCCACCGTGCACAAGCGCCTGCAGCGCCTCAAGGAGCTCGAGGCCATGGAGCAGACCGGTGGCTTCGAGGGTCGCACCAAGAAGGAAATCCTCATGCTCACGCGTGAGATGAACAAGCTGGACCGCACCCTCGGCGGTATCCGCGACATGGCCAAGGTGCCCTCGGCCATCTGGGTCGTCGACACCAACAAGGAGCACATCGCCGTCGGCGAGGCGCGCAAGCTGAACATCCCGGTCATCGCGATCCTGGATACCAACTGCGACCCCGACCTGGTCGACTACCCGATCCCGGGTAACGACGACGCGATCCGTTCCGCCGCTCTGCTGACCAAGGTCGTTGCCTCCGCGGTGGCCGAGGGCGTGCAGGCGCGGGCCGGCCTGTCCTCCGGTGACGACAAGCCGGAAGCGGGCGCGGGCGAGCCGCTGGCCGAGTGGGAGCAGGAGCTGCTCGCTTCTGCCGCACCGGCCGCCGAGGCCCCTGCCGAAGCCGCCGCCGAGGCCCCTGCTGAGGCTCCGGCCGAAGCACCGGCAGAGGCGCCTGTCGAGGTTGCCGCTGTGGAGACCCCGGCCGAGGCCTGAGTCTCGTAACCCGCTGTTCCAGCGGTGATCATGATCGCGTGCGATGGTGATCACCGCTGCCCAGTATTTCCAGAACTTTCTCCGAAGGAGGCTCGCCACCGATGGCGAACTACACCGCTGCCGATGTGAAGCGGCTCCGGGAGCTCACCGGCTCCGGGATGATGGACTGTAAGAACGCGCTGGCCGAGACCGACGGCGATTTCGAGAAGGCCGTCGAGATCCTGCGCATCAAGGGCGCCAAGGACGTCGGCAAGCGTGCCGAGCGCACCACCGCCGAGGGCCTGGTCACCGCCAAGGGCGGCGTCATGGTCGAGATCAACTCCGAGACCGACTTCGTCGCGAAGAACGCGGAGTTCCAGGCGCTGGCCGACCAGATCGTGGCTGCCGCCGCGGCTGCCAAGCCCGCCGACCTGGACGCGCTCAAGGCCATCGACCTCGGCGGCCAGACCGCCGATCAGGCCGTGCAGGCGCTTGCCGCGAAGATCGGCGAGAAGCTCGAGCTGCGTCGCGTCATCTCGCTCGACGGCCCGGTCGCCACCTACCTGCACAAGCGTGCCTCGGATCTGCCGCCGGCTGTCGGCGTGCTGATCGAGTACCAGGGCGAGGGTGACGCGGCGGCCGACGCCGCGCGTGCCGCCGCCATGCAGGTGGCCGCGCTCAAGGCGAAGTACGTGACCCGCGACGAGGTTCCGGCCGACATCGTGGAGAACGAGCGCCGCATCGCCGAGCAGACCGCGCGCGAAGAGGGCAAGCCCGAAGCCGCACTGCCGAAGATCACCGAGGGCCGGGTCAACGGCTTCTTCAAGGACGTCGTGCTGCTCGAGCAGTCGTCGGTCACCGATTCGAAGAAGACCGTCAAGGCCCTGCTGGACGAGGCCGGGGTCACCGTGACCCGCTTCGCCCGCTTCGAGGTCGGCTCCAACTGATCGCGCCCCGCGCGGTCATCCCGGCACCCGCCGGGATCGAGACGCGCGGGACCGGGTCTAGCCGCACTCACAGCACCATAGCGAGCAGACCCCCTGTCGACCGATTTGCCGGTTGACGGGGGGTCTTCTTATGCCGCCGAACACACATAGGGCAGGATAGGGGCCGCTCCGTGTTGAGGAGCCTTTCCGAGCTGCCGAATTCTTTGACGCACTTGCCTGCCGAGAACAACGTTGACCGCCGAAGGAGAAGAACACCCATGACGGACCCGGGGATCGATCGCCCAGGATATCGCCGGGTGCTTCTCAAGCTAGGTGGCGAGATGTTCGGCGGCGGCCGGGTCGGGCTCGACCCCGACGTGGTGGAGACGGTCGCCGAGCAGATCGCCGAGGTCGTCGCGACCGGCGTGCAGGTGGCCGTGGTGATCGGCGGCGGCAACTTCTTCCGCGGCGCCGAGCTGGAGGAGCGCGGCATGGAACGCGCCCGCTCGGACTACATGGGCATGCTCGGCACCGTGATGAACAGCCTTGCGCTGCAAGACTTTTTGCAGAAGCAGGGAATCGAGACCCGGGTGCAGACCGCGATCACCATGGGTCAGGTCGCCGAGCCGTACCTGCCGCTGCGCGCCAAGCGCCACCTGGAGAAGGGCCGCGTGGTCATCTTCGGCGCAGGCATGGGCATGCCCTACTTCTCTACCGACACCACGGCTGCCCAGCGCGCCCTGGAGATCGGCGCCGAGGTGGTGCTGATGGCCAAGGCGGTCGACGGCGTGTTCACCGCCGATCCCAAGGTCGACGAAGACGCCACCATGTACTCCGAGATCACCCACAAAGAGGTCATCGAGAAGGGGCTCAAGGTCGCCGACGCGACCGCCTTCAGTCTCTGTATGGACAACCAGATGCCGATGCTGGTGTTCAATTTGTTGACCAAGGGCAATATCGCCCGAGCGGTCGCCGGTGAGAAGATCGGCACATTGGTTCGGTCCTGACCCCGCGACCCGCGGATCATGACGATGACGACGCTGTGGAGGAAACGGTCGTGATTGAAGAAGCGCTCTTCGACGCCGAGGAGAAGATGGAAAAGGCTGTCACGGTAGCGAAGGACGATCTCGCGGGCATCCGCACCGGACGCGCCAACCCGGGGATGTTCACTCGGATCGTCGTGGACTACTACGGCTCGCTCACCCCCATCACCCAGATGTCCAGCATCACGGTGCCGGAGCCGCGCATGGTCGTGATCAAGCCGTACGAGCAGGCGCAGCTCGGCGCGATCGAAACCGCGATCCGCAACTCCGATCTCGGCGTCAACCCCACCAACAACGGTGACATCATTCGCATTTCGGTGCCGCAGCTGACCGAGGAGCGTCGCCGCGAGCTGGCCAAGCAGGCCAAGGGCAAGGGGGAGGACGCCAAGGTGTCGATCCGCAATGTCCGCCGCAAAGCCATGGACGAACTGTCGCGCATCCAGAAGGATGGCGAGGCGGGTGAGGACGAGGTCGGGCGTGCCGAGAAGGACCTCGACAAGACCACCGCCAGGTACGTCGGCCAGATCGACGAACTGGTCAAACACAAAGAAGCTGAACTGCTCGAGGTCTGACGCTGACGGCGGCGCGCCGCCGATCGACGCAGCAGGCCCGCCCGGGCGGGGGACGAACGGAACGACGAGTTGAGCGACGGGACAATCGTGGCCGAGAACGCCGCCGCGACCGGTGCGGCTGAGGAGCCGAGGCCGGTGAACGGCACAGCTGATGCGAGGCAAGAGCACGTGCCCGATGCGGGAGCATCGGGTTACGAGCCTTTAGCCTCGGCTGCGGCGTCCGTGCACGACGCTCCGGCCGCCGATGGTGCCGCGTGGGCGTCCGCCGCGACCGAGCAGGCGGTTCCGGCCGTCTCAGCCGCCGAGCACGATCCGGAGGCGCACGGTCCCAACGCAGTGCTCGCCGCGACCCCGCCGGCCGGTTCGCGCGCGGGGCGGAACCTGCCCGCGGCGCTCGCCGTCGGCTTCGGGCTCGGGCTGTCGCTGATCGCGATTCTGCTGTTCGTGCCGAAGGTGTTCATCGGTGTCGTCGGCGTCGCGGTGGGCGTCGCCACCTGGGAGGTCGCCAAGCGGCTGCGCGAGGCCGACGTTCTGGTGCCGCGGATTCCGCTCATCGTCGGTGGTCAGGCCGTGTTCTGGCTCGGCTGGCCGTACGGCGCCAGCGGTGTCGCCGGGGCCTTCGCCGCGACCGCGCTGACCTGCATGGTGTGGCGGCTGTTCGATCATGGACTGCAAACCGCGCCGCGAAACTTCCTGCGCGACACCGCCATTGCCATCTTCACCCTGGCCTGGATCCCGCTGCTCGCCTCGTTCGCGACGCTGCTGCTGCTCGAACCCGACGGCAACCTGCGGGTGCTGACCTTCATGATCCTGGTCGTCTGCTCCGACGTCGGCGGCTACGTCGCCGGGGTGCTGTTCGGCAGGCATCCGATGGTGCCGTCGATCAGCCCGAAGAAATCCTGGGAGGGTTTCGGCGGCTCGCTAGTCTTCAGCGTCATCGGCGGCCTGCTCACCGTCACCCTGCTGCTCGACGCCAACTCGATGATCGGCGTCGTCCTCGGCGTCGGCCTCGTCCTCGTCGCCACCTGCGGCGACCTGATCGAATCCCAGATCAAGCGCGAACTCGGCATCAAGGACATGGGCACCCTGCTCCCCGGCCACGGCGGCATCATGGACCGCCTCGACTCCATGCTCCCCTCCGCCTTCGTCTCCTGGCTGGTCCTCTCCACCCTCCTCTGACCAGGCACTATAAATATTTGCCGGACAGCTGGCAAAAATTTATACTCGCCACATGGCCCAGTTCCGACTGTCGCACGCCGAGGTAGCGGTGCTGTCGTATCTGCTCGGCAGTCCCGCGCCGCAACGCCAGGTCCATATCGCCGCGGCCACCGGCGTCACCCAGGCCCGGGTCTCGCAGATCATGGCGATCGCGGATACCCGCGGCTGGACCGAGCGCTGCGCCGAGGGCTGGCGGGTGCTGCGTCCCCGCGCGGTCTTCGATCACCTCGTCACCGCTCGCCCGCCCAGGGTGACCACGGTGGAGGCCTGGTACAGCCTGGACAACGGCCCGAGGCAGATCGAACTCGCACTGGAACGGGCCGCCGCCCAGCGGGTTTCACTTCACGTATGCGGTGACTGGGCGGCCGACCGAATCGCTCCGTGGCGAATTCCGGAGATCGTCGTGCTGCACGCCGACGCGCGTTTGGAGTTGGATGAGGCCGGTTTCGTCCCGGTCGACACGGATCCATCCGATGCGAGCCTGGTGGTAACTATCGGCAAATCCCCACCCGGCTGGCGCCTCGACGCGGCGCTGGCCGCCGCGATGGGCGGACTCCAGGCCCAGGTGTGGCCGCTGGCACCGGTCATCGAGGTGGCCAGGCACATGCTCATCGGCAATAAACCCGACGCCGCCGAGGCCGTCGCCGAGCTCGAAGAACGCTTCCTCAGCGCCCGCGCCGAGCTCGAGCGCGCCGCGTGAAAGACCTTGCGGTCTACAGCGGTTCGCGGGCCGAGGATGGCGCGTATCGAGCCCTGGCCGATGCCGCGCTCGTCTCGCGGGCGCTGGAGTCGTGGACGGTGGTCGGTGGGCACATGGTCAACCTGCACGTCCTGCGCAGTGGGGTTTCGATCCCGCTGCGTGCCACCCGGGATGCCGACCTCGCGGTCGAGCTGGTCGCCATTCGCGACGGTGTCCTGTTGGACAGCTTGCGCGAGCTGGGCTACGACAATCCGCGATCCGGAAATCGTTTCGAGCGATCGGTCGCCGGAACCGCCGCGACGATCGACTTGCTGGCTCCTTCGTGCACCAATCGGCACGTGCCCGACCTCGACGCCGGGCCGATCGCCGTCGACGGAATTCCCGCGCTGCACGTCGCGCTGGCCAGGGACCCGGTATGGATCGGCCTCGATGCCACGCTGACCGACGGCACTCAGCTTGCCGCTCGGATCGCGATCCCCGACATACCGACTGCCATCTGCATCAAGGTGTTCGCCTACGGGCAGCGACTAGCGCCGCGCGATGCGGAAGATATCGCCCGGCTGTTGGAGTGCGGCTACGCGGAACAGTCCGAATGGCCGAGCGGCACTACCTTCACCGAAGCACTCGGGCTGCTGCGCAAGCACTTCGATCAGCCGGGACGCGCACTGCGCAATTGGAACGGAAACCCAGCCCGGATTCGTGCGCTCGTCCGGGCTCTCCGCGCCTGACGGTCGTCGGTCGCCAGGCGCGGTGACCTACTTCTTGGCGGCTCGGCGCAGTTGGAGGATGCGGACTCCGCCGACCAGGGCCATCACCAGCGCGCCGCCGATTACCGACAGCAGGACGGCGACGCCGAGGGGCAGCGAGAAGTGCCAGAAGAACAGGCCGACCTGAACCTGGTCGAGGTTCTGCAGGATGAAGACCAGCAGCACGATCAGGATCAGTGCGCCCGCGATCAGCCCGATCCAGGTGTTGCCGGTCCGGGAGGACAGCGACTGGCGATGCTTGGCGGCGGGGACGGCAGGCGGGGCGGTGGTGGCGGGCGGGGTGGTCGCCGGGGGAGCCTTGGTCATCGGCTCGTCCGGGAAGGCCGGATCGGGATCCGACAGGTGGTCAGCATTGGTGGACATATCCCGATCATTGCCCACTGCTATGACAGTTACACGTATTTCCTTGCAACGAACTGGTCATGTCGAGGCCCGGGCGTACGGGCGGGTGTGCGGCACATTCGCCCAGATGGGAGAATGGAGGAACTATGACCGTCTCCCTGCCCCTCGTTTTCGATGCTCCGCGCCGTGGCATGCCGCCTCGGCACCTCGCCGACCTCGACGCCGAGGGCAGGCGGGCAGCCATCGAGGAGCTGGGACTGCCCAAGTTCCGCGCCGACCAGATCGCCCGCCAGTACTACGGCAGGCTGCAAGCCGACCCGGAACAGATGACGGACCTGCCCGCGCCGGTGCGCGAAAAGATCGGCGAGGCGCTGTTCCCGCCGCTCATGTCCGTGGTCAAGCACGTCGCCTGCGATGCGGGCGAGACGCGAAAGACGTTGTGGCGTGCGGGTGATGGCACCCTGCTGGAGAGCGTGCTCATGCGCTACCCCGACCGCGCCACCCTCTGCATCTCCAGCCAGGCCGGCTGCGGCATGGCGTGTCCGTTCTGCGCGACCGGACAGGGCGGATTGAACCGCAACCTGTCCACCGCCGAAATCGTCGACCAGGTCCGCGCCGCGGCCGCCGCGATGCGTGACGGTGAGGTCGCCGGCGGCCCCGGCCGCCTGTCCAACATCGTCTTCATGGGCATGGGCGAACCCCTGGCCAACTACAAGCGGGTGGTCGCCGCGGTCCGCCGCATCACCTCCCCGTCGCCGGACGGTTTCGGCATCTCCCAGCGCAATGTGGTCGTCTCCACCGTCGGCCTGGCCCCCGCGATCCGCAAACTGGCCGACGAAGACCTCTCCGTCACCCTCGCCGTCTCCCTGCACACCCCCGACGACGAACTCCGCGACACCTTGGTCCCGGTCAACAACCGCTGGCCGATCGCCGAGGTCCTCGACGCCGCCCGCTACTACGCCGACAAGTCCGGTCGCCGAGTCTCGATCGAGTACGCGCTGATCCGCGACATCAACGACCAGCCCTGGCGCGCGGACATGCTCGGCCAGAAACTGCACAAGGCGCTGGGTTCCCGCGTGCACGTCAACGTGATCCCGCTGAACCCGACCCCCGGCAGCAAATGGGACGCGAGCCCGAAACCCGTTGAGGCCGAATTCGTTCGCCGCGTCAACGCCCAAGGCGTCCCGTGCACAGTCCGCGACACCCGCGGCCAAGAAATCGCCGCCGCCTGCGGACAATTGGCAGCCGAAGGGTAGTTCCTGGTTCGGGTTTAGCCGGGCGACGATCAGACCGATGATGGGCGCTGATCCGCGATACCGATGATCATCCCGTGGCGTGGAACAGTTTCTGCTGCAGCCGGATTCATTATGCGTCGCCTGCGGTCGCGTGGAGCTCGCTGGAATCGAACAGGGTTGTCCAGAACTCGTGTTGCACGGCATTCCACAGGTCTTGATGCTGCGGCAGCTTCTCCCGCGCGTCGGCGAGATCCAGCGAGGATGTGTCGCTATCGAAGACGATCGTTCCGGGCTGGGCCAACGGCAGCGGCTTGTCCGGCCATTCGACCGCAGGGCCAGGGTCGCTGAACAGCGTTATCCGCAGAATCCACGGGCGTCGCCGAACCAGCTGCCATTCAGCGGCTTTGCGGCCATCGGCCGTTGTGGTCGTGCGCAGCCCTCTGCGTCTCATTGCGATTCTCCTCGGCGGCAGCGCACCCGCGGATCGACATCGGTCTCCGGGGCAGGAGGCGATTCAGCCGCCTGTTCGTCGAGACGATCCATGCCGTGTCCTTCTGTGGTGCAACAGCGTTCGGCTGCTCACGCTGCATGCCCCGAACGGGGCGATTTGGGCGATCACAGTGTTTCAGACCCGGCGCGCAGATGCAACGGCACCTGCGTCTGCACCTGCGAACGCACGTACATTCGCACGTGCGTTGGCGTGTACATTGTTTGGTGAGCGGCGTTAACCAGAAAGTCGAGAGTGTCATGTCGGAGAGAACTGCGGCGCACGAGCTACCTTCGAGCGAAATCGTCTGGCGGAAGAGCTCATACAGTGGTCCGCACGGCAATTGTGTTGAGGTGGCGCAGCTTTCGGCAGATCGGATCGGATTGCGCAATTCGCGGCACCCACGAGGAGCGGTGCTGACGTTTGGCCGCACGGAGTTCGATGCGTTCGTCGGGGCGATCAAGAACGGCTGTTTCGATGGCCTGATGCGGTAAAGTATTTCGTTGGTGTGGCTACTGGGACGTGGCTCCCCACGCACATCGGCGGCGATACAACATCGGAGACGACTTGATGGCAGTCAGGCCGGAACATGCAAATCCTGCGGTAGCGGAACTCTCAGCCGCAAGGGGCCCAACGGTTTTGCGAATCGCGCTCGGCGGCCAACTGCGCAAGCTTCGTGAAGAACGCAATATCAGTCGGCGCGTCGCCGGTGAAGCGTTGCGGGCGTCCGAAACCAAGATCACGCGTATGGAGCTGGGGCAGACCGGGTTCAAAGAACGCGACATGGCGGACTTGCTCACGTTGTACGGCGTGCTCGACCTGGACGAGCGTGAGCGTTTTCTGGACCTGGCCCAGCAGGCGAACCAGCCCGGCTGGTGGCACCGCTACAGTGATGTGCTCCCCTCCTGGTTCGAGACCTACGTTGGCCTGGAGCAGGCCGCCCAGCGGATCCGGATCTACGAAACCCATTACATCCCAGGCCTTTTCCAGACCGCTGATTACGCCCGATACATCTTCGGTCTCGACTCGGCGCAGGAAGCGCAGCGCCTGGTCGACATGCGGATGCGACGGCAGCGGATCTTGACTCGCGAACCGGACGCACCGTCGGTGTGGGCGGTCGTCGATGAGCATGTGCTGCGCAGGCAGCCTCCGGAGCCTCGAATTGCCCGCGATCAGCTGGAGCATCTCCTCGAGCTGATCGAGCGGCCGAACATCACGCTGCAGGTCTTGCCGGAGACGGCTGGTCCGACTCCGGCCGAAGGCGGCTCGTTCAGCATGCTTCGCTTCCCCGAATCGGAGCTGCCCGACATCGTCTACCTCGAACAGCTCACCGGCGCACTCTATCTGGACAAGAGCTCGGATCTGCAGCACTATCGGCAGCTGATGGATGTCCTGAGTGCGGTCTATGCCCGACCACCGGAAGAGACGCCCGCCGTGCTGAACAAACTCCTCGACGCCCTGCCGTAACGCCGGCGTCGATGCGCGGTGGCGCCCCGGATAACGCTGCCGGAGTCAGGGTTTGCGAGCGATTGCGCCGATCATGAGGCGTTCGGCGATGGTCAGCTTGTCGCGGACGATGCGGTCCGGGCGCCACTGAGGCAGGTAAACCAATCCAGGGTCAACCATCTCGAGGCCGGCGAACAACGCGGCAACTTCGTCGTGCGTGCGGAAACGGCCGGTGCCGAGGAAGGTGAGAAACGTCTTTTCGAGCTCGCGGGCCTCGGGACCCGAATCGCAGAAATGGGTCAGGAACAGGTAGCTTCCCGACGGCACCGCACTCATGTACGCGTCGACGATGCCCTTTGGGTCCTCGTCGTCGTGCAGGTGATGCAGCATGCCCACCAGCATCACCGCCACCGGTTCGGTGAAGTCGATCAGTTTCCGGACGCGGGGCGAACCCAGCACCGCCTCCGAGTCGCGCAGATCAGCCGTTTCCACGTTGGTGAGTCCATTGGTGGCCAACAGAGCTCGCCCGTGCGCCAACACGATCGGGTCGATGTCGACATAGACCACCCGTGCGTGCGGGTCGACGCTCTGGGCGACCTGGTGAGTGTTCTCCATTGTCGGCAATCCCGCACCGAGATCCAGGAACTGCCGGATCCCGGCCTCGCCGGTCAGGTACCGCACACCGCGGCCGAGGATTGCCCGGTTGTACCAAGCGAGTTCGCCGATCTGGGGCATGGTCTCCCGAAGTCGATCAGCCACTTGTTGATCAACATCGTAGTTGTCCTTGCCGCCCAACACTGCGTCGTAGGCCCGCGCGATGCTGGGCCTGCCCAGGTCGATCCCTTCCGGCACTTCGGGATTGGCCACAACTTACCTCTCTCGACGTATTGCCCAGCGGTTCGCGATCGAGCACCACAGCTGGTGGTCCACAACCGATCATGCTGCTGCTCAACAACATTAGCAAGGGATTGGATGCCCGCCGCGAGCTTTTCGGAGGCTGACGTTACGTCTGATCCCATGCACGGTGCGCGCGGTCGGGAGATTGCGGCCGTTGGTACCTGAGAACCCGTGATTTGCCTGCCGGCGCTGCCAACGGAGAGGGGAGTGCGATGCGTCAGCGCACAAGCCGGAAGAACGCCCGAATATGGCGTGGGATTCATGACCTTCGGCCCGACTGGTGAGAACGTGCAGGACCATACAAGAGTGGTCGCTTGGTTGGTGGACAGGGTTCGGTGGCCGTGGAATGCTGTCGCGATCGCGGGGGACGCGACGGGAACCGAGGGGGATTTGACGTGGATAGCTTTGTGGCGCCACCGGCAGCGCCGAGTACCGAAACCGCAGTGGCTGCTCCTCGGCAATGTGCGGGGGTGGCGGTCCCGTCTGCGAGTGGGCCGTCCGGTGATCATCGACCGGCACTGCGCGACGAGCAGTCTCGGCGGTCCGGAAGATCAGGTCCGCGTCGCCTGCTGCGTGCTGGGCACATCGGGTCGCCCTCGATCGGCGAACCGGACAGCGAGGTAAGGGAATTCGCTCACGGAGCGTTACGAATCGCCCTCGAGGTACTCGATCACCGCCGACCGATCGCCCACCTCGACGCCATAGCAGAACCGCCGGTGGTCTCGGCGATCCGCACCTTGGTCGCGGGCGGTTTCGTGCCCGGCCGCGCATTAGGCACCGCAGTACTGACCCGGGTCAACGTGGTGATGGTCAACAGTGACGCCGCGGAACTGTGCGCCGCGTACGACCGAGGCCACCGCCATTTCGCCCTCGCCGCACACATTGCCCGTACGCGCGCCGATCACTGGCGCATGACCGCCCTCCGAGTGCTGTGACCGCATTTCACAATTCATGGAACCGCAGTCCGGTCGCCGTCTCGATGCTCCCGCTTAGAACAGGTTCATTCGCAACTGGATTGAGTGGCTCGGCGCTTAGTGTGCTCGCATGGGGTCGCGAGCTGAGATCGTAGTCATCGACGCAGGGACACAACGGAAGTTCTATACCCACTGGGGTGCTCGAGCGCTACACCTGGATCTTTTGCCGGGAGTGCAGAGCGCACTGCGGTTCGCTACCGCGCAGGAAGAGGTCGAGAACTGGATTTACGACCTCGAAGCGGCGGCAGTGATCGATGTCGACAACCGAATGTTGTTGTGGCACTCCAGCGCGTGTAAGGAAGACGCGATTCGCTGCGCTGTCTTCGAGACGATGCGGGAAACCTGGCCGAATTGGTCTATCCAATGGGCAGAATTCCAAGAACGGGACCTGATCGACTATTGCACCGGTCGTTGGCCGCAATGCATTGTCACGGTCGTTGCCCCCGACAAGCCCCGGTTGTACACGCCCGCTATCGATTTGGTGCATTTACTGGAGCAGGGACCTGCGCTGGTCGACGTCATCGCCGGTTGGAAGCGGGCCGACCGCTTGCCCACCATGCCGCCGTACGGCCTCCATCTCGACCCCGCGCAGAAGTGTGGTGCCTGGTGGGCATTCGACAACAATTCCAGTGTCCTGGATGCGATCGCCGAGCACTGGCGCGATTGGCGCTGGGAAAACTGGAACAACCGGATGGCCAAGGTACTGACCAAGACCGACCCTGGTCCACCCGCAGACGTGATGAAGGCGTTCCAGTCCCTCTCCGAAAGTTTCGAGCAGCACCAGCTGCTCGACGCGGGCACCGAAGCCTCGGCAGCCTTGCTGAACATGACGGACTGGCTCCAAGGTCTCACCCGCTCGGCCGGCCAAGCATTGACCACCATCGAAGACAACGCCTTCACCCACCGCCCGATCGAACTCACACCAACCGAGCTGAACGACACCCGCGAAGCGATCGCCAGAGCCGCACTCCGCTCAGCGCCCTGAAGGCAGAATCACTGAAGATCGCGCCGAAAGGTACAACAAGAAATCCATGGTCGCGTTTTTAGTGTATAAACTAAGCTATGGGGATGCGAAGTAGCCTTTTCGTCCACGAAAGCGCCTTATGAACTGGCCACCGCATCGCATCGAGGAACGCGCCTGGATCCCGCGCCAACGGCAGGGATCCAGGGCTGACCGCACCCTCGACCGCATTGAAGTCGCGATTCCACCTCACATCGGCGACCTCGAGTACGATCCAGCCGGGCCGGTGGCTCGCGCGCACGAAGCGGCCGTGATCGCGATCGCGCGTCTCGAGGCCGGATTCGGCGAACATCTGGCTCCGCTGGCCGATTTTCTGCTGCGCAGCGAATCGGTCGCCTCGTCGAAGATCGAACATATTGACGCAGGGTGGCGTGCGTTCGGAAAAGCAGTCGCCGGCGGGAAAGCCAGCGTTGAGGCGCAGTCGCAGCTGGCAGCGGTCAAGGTGCTGATCGCCATGGTCGATGCCGCGGGGACCGGGCTCATCACGATTGACGATCTTCTGGCAGCACACCGTCTGTTGATGGCTCCCGACTTTTACGCCGCGCGCGAGTCAGGTCAGCTGCGTGAGGTTCAGAACTGGATTGGTGGCAGCGACTACACGCCTGTCGGCGCGGCTTACATTCCGCCGCCTCCTGAACTGGTCGCCGAGCTCATGGATGACCTGCTCGTCTTCGTGAATCGCACCGATCTACCGATCCTGGCGCAGGCCGCGATTGCCCACGCGCAGTTCGAGTCTATCCATCCGTTCACCGACGGCAACGGCCGCGTGGGGCGCGCGTTGATAAGTGCCGTCCTGCGTCGCCGCGACCTCACCCGTCGGGTGACTATCCCGTTGGCCTCAGCCATGCTGGCTGACACCAGCCGATACTTCGCCCACCTCAATGCCTATCGTGATGGGCAGGTGGACACGTTCGTCGAATACGTGGGTGTGGGTGCGCTGCATGCCAGCGAGGCAGCGCAAGAATCCGCGCGTGCACTGGCAGCACTACCCGCGCGCTGGCGCGAACTTGCCCGCCCTCGCGCGAACTCCACGGACGAGACCCTGCTCGCCGCGCTGCTCGATACGCCAATCTTCAACGCGGACACCGCACAACGGATAGTCGGCACCACCGATGCGAGCACGTATCGTGCTCTGGCCAGACTCACCGACGCGGGGGTCCTCGAGGTTTTGTCGGAGAGCAAACGGAACCGTATTTGGGCCGCTGTAGACGTTTTGGCCGAGCTGGACGCGCTCAGCGCAGCCATCGGCAAGCGCACGACCGAACATCTTTAGTCGATACGGTAAGCGTTGATGGACTTCATCAATGGGTGTTGGACTTCAGACGAGTGCCTATGGGGGTTGATCCGTCCCGGAACTGATGACGGATCCGCCCGCGTCGGTGCGTGAAAAGATCGGCGAGGCGTTGTTCCCGCCGCTCATGTCGGTGGTCAAGCATGTCGCCTGCGATGCGTGACGGTGAGGTCGCCCCCGACGACGAACTCCGCGACACCTTGGTCCCGGTCAACAACCGCTGGCCGATCGCCGAGGTCCTCGACGCCGCCCGCTACTACGCCGACAAGTCCGGTCGCCGAGTCTCGATCGAGTACGCGCTGATCCGCGACATCAACGACCAGCCCTGGCGCGCGGACATGCTCGGCCAGAAACTGCACAAGGCGCTGGGTTCCCGCGTGCACGTCAACGTGATCCCGCTGAACCCGACCCCCGGCAGCAAATGGGACGCGAGCCCGAAACCCGTTGAGGCCGAATTCGTTCGCCGCGTCAACGCCCAAGGCGTCCTGTGCACAGTCCGCGACACCCGCGGCCAAGAAATCGCTGCGGCCTGCGGACAATTGGCAGCTGAGGGCTAGCTTATCGATTTCAGGAAATGCTGGCGCCCACTGCGATGACATTGTCCCTCGAGGTACTCGATCACCGCCGGCCAATCGCTCACCTCGACGCCATGGCAGATCCGTCGGTGGTCTCGGCGGTACGCACCTTGGTCGGGGGGTGGATTCATGCCCGGTCGTGCGTTAGGCACCGCGGTACTGACCCGAGTCGACGTTGTGATGGTCAACAGTGGTGCTGCGGGCTGTGCGCCGCTTTCGGCCGAGGGCGCCGTCATTTCGCGCTTGCCGCGCCCATTGCCCGCACTCGCGCTGATCGCTGGTGCATGACTGCTCTCCGAGTGCTGTGACCGCAATTCGGCATACATCGAATGGTCTCTGTGTGCCGTCCGCTACGCCAAAGTCCTGCCGCCGCTCGCTCCGCTGCAACGCAGGCCACCACCGGCTGGGCAGCCGGATAGCCTCTCGCGAATCGCCCTGATCGGCCGGGACGAAGCATCGGCAGCGCTGTCGAGCATTACGAACGGCTCTACGATCCCGCAGCACCACAAAACAGGGCTTGACGACTATCGACGACGACGCCTTCACCCGCCGCCCGAGCGACCTCTCATCAACCGAGTCGAACGACACGCGCGAAGCCATCGCCGCAGCGGCGCTTCGTCCGCAGCCCTGATCCCGGTATCGCGGATCGGCCGAAACTCCTTGAGCGCGAATCTATTCGGTTGAGGGCGTCTGGAGTATCCGGCGCCAATCGGTGAAACGACCGCGCATAGCGGTGATGTGCTCGGCTGGGATGTCGTATTCGGCGAATGCGTCGTCGGTGATCTGGTTGAGCGCGCCCAATGCGTCGGCGAACATGTGCGGGTCGAACCCGTCGTCGGAATTCTTAGCGAGGTCAAGCAGCCGGTTGCGGCTGTAGCGGTCGCTGGTTATAGCAGCGTCGACGTCGAGGAAATCTCGCGGAAGTGCTCGCCCGTAGAGTGCGCACATCTTGTTCGCGACGGCATCGTCGGGGTGGAGGACTGGTCCGATATCGAGCAGGACAGGAGGATGCGCTCGCCAGTCTGCCGACAGCTCCAGTTTGTCCGCGGTGGCGTTTGGCTCGGTGGAGGAGGAGACCAGTAGGCGTGCGAAGGTGTCACCGCTCATCGTGGTGGCGACCACATATCCGTGTTGTTCGAGGGCGGTGATGACGGCCTTGACGGCTCCGGGGAAATCTGCGCGGCGGTGCCAGTCGGTGAACAGGTCGACATCGCCACTAGGCCGGTTACCCATACCGTGGGCGCGGATGGCATAGCCGCCAGCGAGGGCGAATCCTTGGTCGCCGGCTGCTGCGAGTGCGATTTCTGCGAGCTTGCGATGGCGGGCTTCCACTGGGTGCCTACGCCGAAGCAGACCGGCTGAGCTGCGCGAGTTCGGGGAACCGGCCTTCCCAGGCACGCTTGATCTGCAGAGGAAGCCACATGTAGGACCAGAGCCGTTTGAGAACTGCTTCGTTGAGGTAGGAGTTCAGGTCAGTTGGGCTGGCGGCTTCGTTGATCACGGTGCGGTAGAGGTCGACGATTCGGCCTGGCCGGTCCAGGTCGTACTCGGCATGGCCGGACCAGTCGAGATGCGTCGGGAGGTTGACGATGCCACTGGTTGGACCTGTGAGCAGGTGCAGGTCCTCGGGCACAGCGACAGGCTTGTGGTATCTCGGCTGATCGCGTGTCGGTTCCGGCATCTTCCCTCCCCTATTCGACGTGTTGCTCGCCTGGTCAGCTTACCGTTGGCGTCTGACGGAAGTAGGTAGCAATGCGCCAACCTTGATTGTCGACAAGAGAGCTTGTCTTCGTGGTCCGATGTGACCAGTGGCGCCCGCGCTTAACCGGCCAGCGCTCCGCCGAGGAAGATTCCGCCGATGATGATCGCGGGGACACCGAAGACGATGGTGCCGACGATTGCGCCGAGGGCGGCTCCGGGGATGGCGGTGACGATGCAGCCGCCGAGGAAGCCGGGGATGGTGAGGGCGCCGAAGGTGGGGATGGTGGCGGCACCGCCGACCAGCAGGCCGCCGAGCAAGCAACCGAGGGAGGCGCCGACGAGGGTGCCGATGATCGTGCCCAGTGCGGTGCCGATGCCGACGATGGTGGAGAAGGTGGACAGGGCCGCGCCGAAGGCGGGGGACATCGGGTCCAGGGCGACGTCGTTCAGCTGGTCGGTGGTGCCCGGCGCCGGCGTCGCGCTCGCGGGGTCCACGCTCGGCGTCAGGGTCGCGGTGTTGCCGTCGATTCGGGCGGCGATCGGCCAACGCTGGTTGTCCCGGTAGTAGCCGAGTGGGAACGCGGCCATCAGGTTGCCGCTGTCGTCGCGGATCTCGAGCTTGTCGTCGGCGGTGTCGAGCGAGCCCGAGTCGGTGGACAGGACCATCGAGCCGCCGAGGGCCTGCGCGGTGTAGTGCAGGCCGGCCGGCTCTGGGTCGGCCTGTGCCGTGCTCAGCGAACCCGCCACGATCGCTGCCGTCAACACTGACACGGCAACGAATTTCGTCGAAACATTCATGCGCACACTGCCTTCGATTCGGCCTGCTGGCACGGCGGCACCGCGCATCAGAACGGGTTTTCGGACATGTCGCGGGACATCCTGGACGCCTCGCGGTCCCGCTGACGATAGCTATCCCGCATGAAGATATGCATCAAAGGTAAGTCGGCGAGTCGCGTCAAACAAGGCTAGCTGTGTGTTAGCTGTGGCACATGAGGGCTGTTGAGCGGGCTAAGCGAGGTTGGCCGACTCGTCCTATTCAGTGCGACTCCGATCCGGAATGGCGCTCGTAGCGGGAACGGGCGCGGTCGTACGCCGTGTGGAGCAGCTCACGTGTCGTCGTCTCGGTGCGGGCGCCGGGATTGACCACGGCGAGCCAGCCGGCGGAGCTGTAGGTGGGGTGGGGGAGGACGGTGTCGGTGACTCGGTAGTCCACGTCGGTGGGTTGCTGTCGTGGTGTGTGGCCGGTCCATTCGGTGAAGGCTGCTTTTCCGGCGGCGATGTTGACGCGGAAGCTGTTGGGGTGGTTCAGGTCTGAGCTCGGCTCGCCGGGATAATCCTTGGTCACGACTGTCGCGAAGGGCTGGGTTTTGGTGGGCACCACGCCCTCGGGGGAGTAGTAGAAGAAGGAGTCGCCCCAACTGATCTCCGGCCATTCGGTCCCCGCGGTCGGGCTGAGGATGAGAACGCCGTCGAGGCCGGCCACGAAGTCGATGATCTCGTCTATGGTCATAGGTTCCAGCGTCTCATTCAAGTGCTTGTGTGGACTTGGCATGCAGTCACGAGGAGATTCGGGTGGTAAATCTCAAATCGCAGGTGAAGCGCACGGTCGATATCGCTCGACGCGCGGGCTACTCGGTCCAGCAGGTGCGCAATCTCGAACGGGACGGCGTACTGCCGCCCGCCACGCGCACCGCGACGGGTCACCGGATCTACGGGGAGACCCACCTGCACTCGGCGCTCGCCTATCGAGCACTTGCGGCGGGCGCGGGCCCGACCGAGGCCAAGCGGATCCTCCGAACGTTCCACAACGGCCCGATCCCGGAAGCCCTTGCCCTACTCGATGCGGCCCATGCGCGACTGCACACCGAGCGCATCGAACTCGGACATGCCGAACAGGCTGCAGCCTCGATCTCCCTCGAGCCGATCGATGACGTGCACAGCTCCGACGCGATGAGCATCGCCCAGCTAGCCGACGCGCTCGGCATCCGCACCTCGACGTTGCGGCATTGGGACGCAGAAGGTTTGGTGATTCCAGACCGCAACCACACTCGACAAGGAGCCCGGCACTACACACCGAACCAGGTACGCGACGCCCGAATCGTCCATCAACTCCGAAAAGCGGGTTACCCGATCGCCCACCTACGCGCCGTGATGCCGGACCTGCGGAGCGTGCACCGATCCGAAGACCTGAACTCCGCGCTCGCCGCCCGCGACGCCGGCCTCACCGCCCGCGCCACCGCGCTCCTCGACGCCGCCGCGGAACTGCGCACCGTGGTTTCGCTCATCACGAAAACCGAATCGGCGCAATAGGATCCAGTGCTCGCCCGATCCGGCTGACTACCGGATCGTTGACCAACGGCGCCTACTACTCGACAACCTCGGGCACGGTCGCGTCGGTGTCGTCAGATCGCTGAAAAGTGTTGAAAGCAAACTATGTTCGGACCGATTCAGGCGCGTCGCGCGCCGACAACTTGCGGACACCCAACAGCAGTGGCACGATTCGCAGGTTCGGGGGGCTCGTTCGACATCGCCGAACTTTGTGTTGGACAAACTTTTTGATGGGGGAAATTTCGTGAATCTCGACTTCAGCAACGACCCACAATTCTCGTGGTACGTGGTCCTACTGCTGGTGAGCGGCCTGGCGATGCTGGCCTTGTCCTTCGCCAAGTCTCAGGGCAACGTCGGCCAAATCCTCAACGCCGTCTTCGGCACCCTGTTCGTGGGCTACGGCATCTACCTCGCCTTCCTCTTCGAAGGCGGCTCGTACTGGATGTTCTTCCAGGCGTTCATCCTGCCGGTGCTGCTGGTGTTCCAGTGGGCCAAGTCGCTGGGTAGCTCCGGCAACCGCTCCGCGTAACGCCTATTACCAGGTCCGGCCGCTGACCGCTAGCTGAACGAGTGCGGCAAGGGTCACAATCGGTCTCTGACCAGGTCGAACAGGTACCGCGCCGAGAAAAGTAGTTTCGCGAACCAGCATGTGGCTACCCCTTGGAGAACGCCGATACTGGCCGTCGGCGCAGATATCGTGCAGACGGCTGGTCGGCGGAACCGCAGTTCGCCAGTACTTGGCGGACCGCAACGACAGCGGGAAGGAAACGAATACATGCTGATGCTCACCCCCACCGCCATCGAGGTCGTTCGCAACATCACGTCCGCGGAAGGCGCACCGGATGAGGCCGGCCTACGCATCTCCACCGCGGACGGCGCCGAGACGCTACAGCTCGAAGTGGCCGCCATTCCGGGCGAGCAAGACCAGGTCCTGACCGCCGAGGGCTCGCGAATCTTCCTGGATCAGGAGGCTGCCGCGTTCCTGGACGACAAGGTCCTCGACACCGGAACGGACGCCAACGGCGCCGGCGGCTTTGTGATTGCGTTGCAGGGCAAGTACTCCTAAACCCACACCGTCGAATGGACGCGTGGCCGCATCAGTGGCCACGCGTCCGTCCGTTCTAAGCAACGAGCGTGAGGTGCGCGACCCGGCTCTGACCGGTCCCACCCGCTCGCGTCAGCAGGCGAGCAACGGCCTCGGCCACCCGCCCCGGCTGCTCCAGAATCACCGAATGCCCTGCGCCCTCGACCATGACGAAGTCCGCGTACTCGACCGCGGCCGCCATCGCGACGGAATGCGACGCCGGCGTCATCAGATCGGCGGAACCGCACAGCACCAACGTCGGGATCTTCGAGAGCACCGCGAGCGCGTCGGTCTGGTCGTAGCCCATGAAGCCGCTCAGGAAGCTCGCCATGGTCACGATGGGCGTCTCGTTGTGCATCGCGTTGGCCAGCGCGAGCACCCGCGGACTGACCTGGCGATCGCCGAACTCCGCCATCCGGATGATCGGCGCGAAAACCTTGCAGGCCAACAGCTTCGCGTGCTGCATGAGCACCGGAGCCCGCCGGACCGCCGACTGGAACACCGAAACCACCGGGTTACGCAGCAGCCGGCCGAACCCCGCGTCGGCCAGCCCGCTCGCCGCCGTCGCGATGAGTCCGACACCGACTATGCGCGAACCGATTTCGTGTGGACGCTGGCTGACGTAGGTGAGCACGGCCATGCCGCCCATCGAATGGCCGACGAGGATGACCGGACCGGTAGGGGCGACCGCATCGAGCACGTCACGCAGGTCGTGGCCGAGCTGCTCGAGGTGGTAGGTCCGCCGAGACGCCGCGGCCGAATCACCATGACCCCGATGGTCGTAACAGACCACCCGGGCCCCGGCGTACTGACGAAGCAGTGCGTCGCGAACGTAGGTCCAGGACTCGGTGCGCAAGCAATGTCCGTGCAGGAGAACAACAGTCAGCTCCGCGTTCCGCGGTCCGTATTCGCGAACCGCAAGCGCCACACCGTCTTCGGTCGAAACCGTGGCACGGCGTTCGGCCGAGGTGACGATGGTGCTCGAGTTCGGCATCGGAGGCTCCGGATTCGCTGGTGGTGACAGCTACAACTGTGCGCCGCAGCCGCCGCCGATATCAGGCCCCCGAG
The DNA here is from genome assembly GCF_040681495.1 of Nocardia sp. NPDC051756. Lineage (NCBI taxonomy): Bacteria > Bacillati > Actinomycetota > Actinomycetes > Mycobacteriales > Nocardiaceae > Nocardia > Nocardia sp. NPDC051756. The sequence continues at coordinate 769,791 of NZ_JBFAYV010000001.1, forward strand.
TGCTGAGCCCGGACCTCCCAGGTGGAGCAGATCCCCACCCAAGGTGGGGTCACGAGCGATCGACCTGGGGTTGCAGGAGTCGCTCGTTGAGGTATCTGCGTACTCCGTCGACATCGATCGGCTCGCCCGAGGCGAAGATCCGGTCCAGGTCGGCGCAGGCCAGGGCGGCCGCGGTGGAGCGGGGCAGCATGACGGATTCGTACGCGCGGACCGCTTCGTCGAGGGTGGGGTGGGTGGCGATGGCGGCGGCCAGGTCGGTGCCATCGAGCATGGCGAGGTTCGCGCCGATGCCGAACGGGGGCATCAGGTGGGCGGCGTCGCCGAGCAGGGTGCGGCCGGGGAGGTGGTCCCAGGTGTGTCCGACCGGGAGGATGAACAGCGGACGGTTGACGAATCCGCCGTCACTGCAACGGAATAGGTCGAGCAAGCTGTCGTGCCAACCATCGAACACGGTCAGCAGGTATGCGCGGACGGCCGCGGTGTCGTCCAGTTCCAGACCCGCGGTGCGGTACCAGTCGTGCGGAACCTCCAGCCCGGCATAGACGCGGATGTGGCCGCCGCTGTTGCGTTGCGCCGACAGCATCGTGGGACCGGACTTGGCGATGACGGTGCCGTCGCCGACCAGTTGCGCCAGCGCGGGGTGGCGGGTGTCGACGTCGTCGAGGAAGGTTTCGACGAGGGTGCTGCCGGTATGCGTCGGGGTGGCGGTGGACAGGGTCGGCCGGACCCGTGACCAGGCACCATCCGCGCCGATGACGAGATCGAACTCCTGGGTGGTGCCATCGCGAAACCGCAGTGTCGTGTCATCGAGGACCGACTCGACGGCTTGCCCCCAGCGGACGGTCCCGGGAGCGAGCGATTCGAGGAACAGGCCGCGCAATTGACCTCGGTCGATCTCCGGCGCGTAATCCTCACCGGTAGAAGGCTGTTCGTGACGCAGGAGTTTGGCGGTAACGGGATCGAGGGCACGCATCTCCTGGCCTTCGGGACGCGCCAGCTCGCGGAACGCGTCGAACAACCCGGCCGCCCGAAGAGCGACCTGACCCGTGTCGGCGTGCAGGTCGAGCGTCCCACCCTGGCTACGAGCGCCAGGGGAGTGCTCTTGTTCGAACACGGTGACCGCGCGACCGTGCAGTTGAAGTCCGCGGGCGCAAGCAAGTCCGCCGAGGCCGGCGCCGACGACCGCGATGCGGGGATCTGAAGAGAAGCTCATGCCTCCATGAAACCTAACTCACTAAAAAAGTGCAATCACTAAACTTTCATAGTGACTAGACCTTCATTGGTAGTCTGGGCGGCGTGGACGAACCGATCGGGCGCCGCGAGCGCAAGAAGGCCCAGACCCGCAAGTCGCTGGCCGATGCCGCGCTGCGCCTGTTCCTCGAGCACGGCTACGACCGAGTCGGGGTCAAGGACGTCGCCGATGCCGCCGACGTCTCGGTGACCACCCTCTTCAAGCATTTCCCCAGTAAAGAAGCCCTGGTCTTCGACCTGGACGACGATCTGGAGGCGGCCCTCGTCGCCGCGATCCGCGACCGCGCGCCCGGCCGGTCCATCCCGCAGGCCCTGCGCGACCACATCCTGTCGCGGGTCGCGAAAGTGCAGGCAGCGGCGGGTCAAACCGCCGCATTCGTCCAGATGATCGCCGAGACCCCCGTCCTGCGCGACTACGCCCGCCGCATGTGGCTCCGCCACGAAACCGCCCTGGCCACCGCCATCGCCGTAGCCGTCGGCGCCCCTGCCGACGACCCCGCCTGCGCCGCTCTGGCCCGTTTCGCCCTGGACGCCAGCGATCTCATCGAACGTCACCCCGACCCCGAACGTGCCGCGGAAGACATCTTCGATCTCCTCGAAAATGGTTGGAACACAACTCGTTCCGGATAGTTCACGAACAGATCGGCCGCCCCGAATCGGACACGGGTTATGCTGCCTCGATCCGAATGCTCGATGGGAAGGGGGCGTGGTGCTTGGGGTGGGGGACTCGTTCGCCGGTTATCTCGTCGAGGGTGTGCTCGGGCAGGGCGGGATGGGCACCGTCTATCGGGCCCGGCATCCGCGTTTGCCGCGACTGGTCGCGCTCAAGCTGCTGCACCGCGCGGTGTCCGAAGACGAGGAATTGCGGCGGCGCTTCGAATTGGAAGCCAATGTTGTTGCGCGCCTGGATCATCCGGGAATCGTCGGGGTCTATGACCGCGGCACCCAGGATGGGCATCTCTGGATCTCCATGCAGTACATCGCCGGCACCGACGCCGCGCGACTAGATCCTCGTGCCGCGCCTCCGGGACACGTCGTGCAGATTGTCACCGACACGGCGGACGCACTCGACTACGCCCATGGTCGCGGAGTGCTGCATCGGGACATCAAACCCGCGAATATCCTGCTGACCGAATCGAAATCCGGGCAGGGGCCGCGCGCGATCCTCACCGATTTCGGTATCGCCCGATTGCTCGATGCCGACACCAAGCTGACCGCCACCGGAACATTCACCGCCACACTCGCTTACGCGTCGCCGGAACAACTGTCCGGCGAACAGGTGGATCACCGCGCCGACCAATATTCGCTGGCCTGCACGCTTTTCACTCTGCTGGCAGGGCAAACCCCTTACCCCGCAACGAATCCAGGGCAGATAGTCGCCGGGCACATCACCAAACCGGTCCCACGGCTCAGCGATCGACGCCCCGACCTGCCGGCGCCGCTCGACGACGTCATCGGCCGCGCGATGGCCAAGCAGCGACACGAAAGGTTCGCCAGCTGTAGCGAATTCGCGGAGGCGGCGAAGGATGCGCTGTTCGGCAGGCCTGCCGTCGCGGGGTACCGGACGGCACCGACCGTGCTGAACACGCGACCCGAGCCGACTCCGTCACCTGCGGTCGACAGCGATCCGCGACGGCGTACCGCGCCGACAATGCTGAATCAACACTCGGATCCGGCATCGGTGTATCCGTGGCAGATGTCACCGGTAGCCGATCCGCCCCGCCCATCGGGCCGTGCCGCCAAAACCGCCGCCGTCCTCGCCTTGCTGTTCGGACTGATCGCCGAGGTGCCCGCGGTCGGCGCAGTGATCGAGTTGATCAGGGGACATGGCACCGACGCGGCCACCGAAATGATCGCGATAGCAGCCGTTGTCACCGCACTCGCGGCATTGCTCATCGGCGGATCTTTGGCACTCATGCTGCGAAAACGCGGCGGAAGGCTGGCGGTCGCAATCGGTTCCGCGATCGTCACACTCGCCGGCTTGGCCGCCGTCGGCGCGGTGCTCATCGACCGCGACTACACCAGCCTGGCGATCTTCGGCTCGGTGCCGGTGTTTTCACTCATCGCCCTGTGGTGCGCGACGTCGCATTCGACCACGCGATGGCTCGCGTACCGGGACGACAGCGAGCTGTGACAGAGCAAAGGTGGGCCTCGTAAAACGAAGCCCACCTTCACATTCCAGCTTTCTACTTCAGCGTGATGTCATCCACGCTGTACGACCCTTGGCCGTACCAACCGTGCACCCATACGGTGACCTTCGTGGTCGAGGCACCGGTGGTGAACTTGGTCGAAAGTTGTTGGTACGCACCGCCGGTACCCGGAGTCCAGGTGGACGTGTCAGTGGTGCCCGAACCGGTGACGCCGAGGTAGACGTAGTTGCCGTTCACCCACGCCGACAACGTGTACGCGTGATTCGGCTCGACCGTTATCTGCTGCGTGCACTGAGCAGTGTCGCCGCTGCTCGCCGCCGCGGTGAGGGCGTTCTTGCCGCCGTGCACCGGGCTGGTGACGAGCGTGCCGAGGTTGCCCGCGCAGGACCACGGGGCCAGTGAACCGCCTTCGAAATCACCGTTGACCACACCGTTTCCGGTGGGCGGCGTGGTGGTTGTGGTGGTCGGCGGAACAGACGTGGTGGTGGTCGTCGTGGTCGTAGTCGTGGAGGTCGGCGGAGTCGTCGGTGTGGTCGTCGGCGGCGTGCAGGTGGAAGCGCTGCCGTTGACGGTCTTGACCACCTGGTTGAACAGCGTCGACGCCGCGTCCAGGTTCTCCAGCGAGTACATCATCGCGCCGCCGAGTCCCTTGCAGTGCAGGTAATCCGACTTGGCCTGGATGGATTGCAGCGAGTCGCCGCCCCAGAAGTTGGTGCCGTCGTAGAAGTAGGCGGCCTGCGCTACCGGGTCGTAGAACGTGCGGGACGGATTGTCGACGACGCCGGCCAACTCCTTGTACATCCGGATGCCAGGGACGTTGCCGGAGGACGGTCCGCCCGGCGCCGGACCGGTCGCGGGTTGGAACAGCCCATTCTTGTTGCCGGGCTGCACGCCCGTCCAGCCGCGGTAGTAGAACGGGTAGCCGATGGTCAGTTTGGTCGGCGGGAAGCCACCGGGGATGCCGTAGGAACTGTCACCCGTGGTCCACGCGGTGATCGCCTCATCGATGTTGTATTTCGCGTTGCCCGGCGGGACCGGGTTCATCGGGTCGTCCGGCCTGCTGTAGATCGGATCCTGGAAGTTGGTCGGGCCCTTGGCATCCCATGCGCCGTGCATGTCGTAGGTCATGACATTGACGAGGTCGAGGTAGTTGCCGAGTTTGTCGGTCTCGTAGTTGCGGATCTTGTCCTGCCCCGCCGCCACGGCCGCGGTCAGCGAGTAACGCTTGTTGTCCACCAGGCCCTGCGCGTCCAGCTGCTTGCGCAACTCGGCGGTCAGCAAGGTGAAGTTGGCCCGGTCGGCCGGTGAGGCATGGTTGCCGAGATGGCCGCCGCCACCGGGATACTCCCAGTCCAGATCGAGGCCGTCGAACACGCCCTTACCGGTGCCGGGGCCGCCGTAACCGTCGGCCTTCGGCAGGTTGCCCTTGATGAACATGTCGATGCAGGAGGACGCGAACTTCTTGCGCGCGGCATCGGTCGCGGAGATGTCGGAGAAGAACTTCGAGTAGGTCCAGCCGCCGATCGACAAGAGCACCTTCAGGTTCGGGTGCTTGGCCTTGAGCTGCTTGATCTGCTTGAAGTTGCCGACGATCGGGTCGTTCCAGGCGTCCGCGGTGCCGTCGACGCTGATCCCCGCGCCGAACGACTTGCCGTAGTCGGCGAACGAATCACCCGCGCCGTCACCGGCATTCGGGTTGTTCTCGTCCTGGCTGGCCGCCTTGTTCGCCTCGAAGCAGGTCAGGTCGGTGGGGTGGATGTTCGCGAACGCGTACATCATGTAGTCGAGCTTGCCTGCCATGCCCGAGGTGTCGACGTTCTTGAGGTAGAAGGCGTTGTCGTAGACCGACCATTGGTTGTAGTAGCCGATTTTGACACCGCCGGAGGTCGGGGGCGCCGCGGCCGCGGTCTGGGCCGGTGCGTTGGTGAATCCCACCAACACCGCGGCTATGCCGATCAATAGACTCGCGACCATTGCGACGAGCCCGGTAGATTTCGCCGTTCGCATGGGGTCCTCCCTATGGGGACGTTGGATCGGTCCCCGATGAACGGAATCGCATAAAGGTCAGCGAATCGTTCACCGCGACATTTCTGTGTGCGCGCGGCGATGGCCCGAAGATCGTAGGCGAACGAGAACCGAAATATATTGTGCTGGTGGTTGACCCGGCCGATGGGGGTGCCGCCGAGTCCGGCCAACCGTTTGAATCATGACATGTTCGGCGTCGTCCGGATCCCCAGTATGAGAGTGGGGAATTCGGCTGGTCAACGGGTTGTTTCCCCAGTTCCGGAGGGGTAGACGCGGAGCGGATTGCACGAGGTGCAATCGGCGGAAAACGCCTGGTTCCTGCCGGCGGTACAGTCGGCAGGAATCAGGACTTCGCACTACTCATGACGTGATCGATCATCCGGTGACAAGTCGTCCCATCGAGTGAATTTCATCGACGTCGCCGCCGGTGATGAAGGACCACGGCGCGGTGAAGAATCCGCTGTCACCCCAACTCGCTCCCCAGGAATTCTGGATGGTGACGCCATTCTGGTCGTATCCGACGATCGTCACCTCATGGCCGCCGACCGTGCGCTCGTTGCGCGACGGGTTGTAGCGGGAGTTGCTCTTGCTCAGGTTCATGAAACTCTGCCTGACCTCGAATCCGATCGGGACCGGCAGCCCGGCCGAGATCGCATTCTTGATGTTGGTCACGCGATCGCCGGAATCCAGATCCTGTGCGCCGGAAAGCTTGTAGTGCGCGGCATTCGCGCGCTCCGACGCATCGGGCTGGGTGGTGTAGTCGAAATCGCCCTGCCAGTAGTGGGATTTGGTGTCGATGCCCTGGCTGCGCTCCATCGGCAGCGCGACACCCGCCCAGGTGCCCTGGTCGTTGCCCTTCGCGATCTGCGCGTAGATGTACATCGGGGCCATCGGACCGCCGGTGATCCCCTGCTCGTTCATCAGCACGCCGTAGCCGGTGTAACCGGTCGCCCAGGCCACGCACGACCCGACCGGACCCTGGTCGCCCGCCGGCGCCGCGAACTGCTTGAGCGAATAGGACGGCGGCGCGACGGCCGAGCCGACCCGGACCGGCAGCGCGAAACCGGTGCTGGTGTCTTTGTCCTGATTGGCCTTTGCCGCTTGCACATCGAAGCCGAAGGAATGGTGCTTGAGTTCGGGGCCCGCGGTGGGCGGATCCGCTTGTGCGATTCCCACCGAGACGAGTCCGATGCCGACCGCGAATGCCACTGCGGCAGGCAGTATTGAATAACGCATGACAACTCCTGGTTGATTTGTCCGTTTTGTCGATTTAGGGCAGTTGCCCGATGCGCACCGGTAGCCGAAATTGTTGAACTGTTGAACAGCTCGGGCTCTCCGTTGCCACCTTGCGAATGCTCCTCGCAAAACATCAGTGCGGCAACAGCATTGGGTGTTGTTATCGTGTTTCGGATTGGGGACGTTCCCCACTTGCTGCCGTCGGAAGTCGCGGCGTAGTTTTTCCTGAAATTCAGCGACCCGAAAGAGGGTGTCCTAGTGCTGCCGCGAAGAAAACTTCATGCTTGGACAATTGCCGCGACAGTGGTGCTCCTTTCGTTCGGCCACGGTGCGTCCGTTGCCGAACCGCCCTCTCCTGGAACGGATTTCACCGCGCGTCCGACCGGACTGAAGGTCACCACCGGGTTACCCGGCGTCATCGAACCGCGGGTTACCGCCACCGGTTCGAAAACGCTTCCGTACGCGCAACAGGTGCAGGAGTGGAATCAATGGTGCTGGGCGGCCGACGGCGCCGCGATATCCACCTACCTCGGCCACCGAATCGCGCAGGCCGACTACTGCAAACTCGTGCACGCAACCGCGCAGGGTAAACAGTGCCCGAACGAGAGTGCGTCGCTCGAAGAGATCGCCGCCGCATTCAAGAAGATCGGCTTCAACGCATCGGTCGGCTCCCCGTTCTCCATGACCAAAATCGCCGCCGAGATCTCGGCAAACCGCCCCATCCTCACCGGAATAGCCTGGACCGCCGGCGGCGGGCACGCCCAAGTCATGTATGGCTACGACGCAGACAACGGCACCGTCACCTACGGAGATCCCTGGCCGGCGGCACAACGAATCGTCACCCAGACCCTCACGTCATATACCCAAAACCCCGAATGGGCTTGGTTCGGCGAAGATTACGGAATATCGAAAAAGAAATGAGCCGCCCCGCAGCCGCCCTCCTGCTCGCCGCCGCACTGACAATCCCAGGCTGCGCCGCGCCCCACACCCCGGCAAGCGCCGACCTCAACTGGGCCCCCACCCCGGATACCGAAACGATCGATCGAGTCCTGGATTCTCCCGAGGCAACTCGACTAGCCGCCTCGTTCCTCGGATCCCAGCACCCACCCCTCACCACCGATAACCCCCACCCCCTCCGCCGCATGGGCACCCAAATACTGGTCTACGCAACCAATCCAAAGTTCGCGACCGATCCCCAATCCTCCCTACAAACCGCCGGCGCCCCGTCCTACATCGCCATACCAGCGACAATCACCCCCCGACCCACCCCCGACACAATCCAACTAACCCCAACCCCACCCCACACCCCCCAAGCGATAGCCACCGGAACCGAAGAATCCCAATCCGCCCAATCCCTCCCCACCAACGCCCGCCTCCTCCTCGACTACCCCACCCACACCTGGTTCGCCTGGACCCAAACCCAAGTCACCACAATCTCCTCCAGCACCCACCCCGACCTGACCGGCAAACAGTTCGACACGAACCAGTTCAAAGATTGGCTGACATCGCGATGAGGCAGACGAGCGATCGGGTGCCGGACATCTGAGCGGAACCCGCAGGTTACGCCCTCAGCGACGCGCACAGCCGCTACGCTCGACGGACAACACTGTGCGGGGAGGGTGCGTTGCGGGACGTCGGATCGTTGTGGGAGGCACTGGACGAGCAGCTGCTGCCGTTGCTCCGCCGATACCGCCGCAACCTCGCGTCGCTACAGGTCGACACGAAGGCCGACAACACGCTGCTGTCCGAGGCGGACCTGGCCACCCAGACGGCCATCATCGAAACCATCGGGCGGCATTTCCCCGGGTCGCGATTCGTTGCCGAAGAAGACGAAGCGGAGTTGCCCGGCTCCGGTGAGCCGACCTGGATCATCGATCCGATCGACGGCACGAGCGAGTTCGTCACCGCCAGCGGACGCGAATTCTGTAGTGTCGTATGCCTTCTCGAACATGGTGTACCGAGCGCGGCGTACGTCCTTGCTCCCGAATTGGGTGTCGATCGCTCACCGATAACGATTCACTGGTCGGGAGAAGTCACGGTGAACGGGCATACGGCGGAGCCAATCAGCCCGACAACGTCACCGAGACGCGCGTCAGTGACGCGCAGCAAGAACTCCACCGCCCGGAAGTTCGAAATCGATCTCGCCGACGCCGGTTGCCTCATGAAGACCCGCACCACATCCCAAACCCTCGACATGGTCAGAACCTGTATCGACCTGTCCGCCTGGACGCAGGCGCCGGAATCCCAGTTCGACCTGTTCTACCGGCCGAATCAGAAAGTCTGGGACGGCGCCGCAGGCATCGGCCTGACGGCAGCGATGGGCCGCACAGCCACCGACGGCCGCGGGATCTCCCCGCTGCCGCTCGCCCAGGAGTTCCTGAACCAACGCGAGCCCATTTTCCCCGAAACGATTGCAGGCGACCCGGACTGCGTGCGGTGGTTCGTCGAGTTGCTCGCCGAGTCCCGGAGTGGTTGATGTCGAATCGTGTCATGGTGGACATCACGACGTTCATCAGCGCCGAGGAATTCATCCTCTCCCAGAACCACAGCTCCCCGGCACGGCCTCGCGATCCCTTTGCGCAGCAATGCTATGCGGAACTCGTCCAGTCACTCATCTACTTCGACGAGGTGCTCGTCCCGCACCCGATCAAACTGAACCCGATTCCTGCCGACTACGGCGACCTCCCGCGAATCCTTCGCCATCTCTTCGATCTGCGAATCGCGGTGCCGATGTCGATCGGCTCGGGTGAAGCGGCGGCTTTGGTCACGGCCGAGCACGCTGCCATGGAGACGCTCAAAACAACCGGCGTCGAGACGATGCTGCGGTTTATCGATAAGACTCGCCGCGCCGATCGCGAGGTGCAGGAGCGCGGCGGCGGTCAGCGGATGCTGGCGAATATCGCGGCGTGGGCGGATTACCAGTGGGAGAACGTGCGGATCGAAGGTCATCACCGCGCCCGGATCAGCGGCGCCGATGGAGTGGAACTCGACCCGTTCGGTCAGTGGGCGCGGGCGTCATCGTTCGCGATGGAGGGACAATTCCGCAGTTTGATCGAGGACAGTGAACAGCAGCTGTGGCTCATCGCGACATTGGTGCGGTCGCTGCGCTACTCGGCGCGGGCGAAGGTGAAAAGTGTCGCCTACACACCACATCCGCTGCGCCGCGACTTCTCGGTGATGTTCGACCTCTTCGACGACGGCGTCGCGGAGAGTGCGATCGAGGAAGTGATTTCGGCGGTTCGCGGGATACCCAGTGAGATTCGGAAGGTCGCCGGGGCGCGGCAGGGGCGTCGCTTGCAAATGCTGGAGTACCAGTTGCCACTGCTGGGCGGGCGATTGTGGTCACTGCGCGACCGCGGACGGTTCACCGATGAGCGCTGGCTACAGATGATCTGTGGGCGCATCGACGAATACCGCTCGCGTGCAGTCGATTTCCGGCGCGCACTGTCTCGCTGCGATACCGAAGAGGAAGCACGTCGCCTGGAACTCGACGTGGAAGGCGTCCGCGATCAACTGCTCAGGCGATTGGGTCTTGAATCGGCCGAGCCGAACGAGACGGAGACCACCCTGATCGAGGCCGCGGCATCGGTTGCGGAACTGGTCGGGCCGGGGATACCGATCACCCGGCCGCTTCGGCTCGCCTTGGTTCCCTTTCGGCGCTATTCGGGAACCTTGGAGGGCTTGCACCAGAAGTTTCTCTACCGCGAGTTCGTCAGCGGTATGTGAGGCCGCGCTAGGTGCGGTTTTTGGCCGGCCTGTTGGTGGCGGCGCGGCGTTCGGCTTCCTTGGTGGCGATTCGCTCGTTTTCCTTGACGACCTCGGCGTAGTTTTCGCGCTCGCGGAGTAGCCATTGTGGGGGGTCGGCGAGGAGGGTGGCGATTTCGTCGGCGGTCAGGGCGTCGGAGACTTCGGCGCGGGAGAGGCCGGAGTTGGAGACGCCGAGTTTGCGGGCGGTGACGTCGCGGGGGAAGGGGCCGGTGCGGCGGAGTTCGGTGAGCCACTCCGGGGGATCGGTGCGGAGGGCGTCGAGGTCGGCGCGGGAGAGCGGGGTGTTGCGGAACGATTCGGGGGCCGCGGGGAGGTAGATGCCGAGCTTGTTGGCTGCGGTCAGAGGCTTCATCAGCTGGGGGTTCGGGTCCGGGCTCACTGAAACAGAGTATCCGGTGCCGATATGGTTCCTGGCATGAGCCGGTTCGAGTCGATCGATGTCGCGCGCCTACGGTGGTTTGTCGCGGTGGCCGAGGAGTTGCATTTTGCGCGGGCGGCGAAGGGGTTGAATATTTCGCGGCAGCGGTTGAGTCAAACGGTCATCGATTTGGAGGGGGAGCTGGGCACGAAACTGTTCGTGCCGGGGGCGCAGCCGACTCAGCTGACCGCGGACGGCGAGGAACTGCTGGGGGAGGCGCGGGAGTTGCTCGCGCGGGCGGCGGAGGCGGCGGTCGAGGAGCGGCCGGACGGGCCCGCGGCGTTGCGGGTGGGGTTCGTGCCGGGGGTGACGGTGTCGAAGTGGACGCGGATCTGGAGCGAGCGTTTTCCGGATACGCCGCTCGAGGTGGTGGGCGTGCCGATGGGGGAGCAGGAAGCGGCGCTGCGGGAGGGGCGGGTCGAGCTGTGCTTCGTCCGGTTGCCGATCGATCGGGACGGGATGAGCGCGATTCCGCTGTATCGGGAACTGCCGGTGGTTGTGGTGCCGAAGGATCATCCGATCTCGGTCTTCGAGCAGGTGAGCATGGCGGACCTGGCCGATGAACGGATGCAGGACGCGTCCGATATCGATGCGGTCGAGGGCGCCATCGAGCTGGTCGCGGCCGGCGTGGGTGTCGCGGTGGTTCCGCATTCGATCGCTCGGCTGCACGCTCGGCGCGACCTGGTGTACCGGACGGTGACCGATGTCGCGGACACGGAGATCGCCCTGGCCTGGCCGACGGATCGGACCAGCGATCTGGTCGAGGATTTCGTCGGCGTGGTCCGCGGGCGGTCCGAACGTAGTTCTCGTTCCCCGGCCGCGCGCGCCAAAAGCCCTGAGCCGCAGAAGAAGACGCCGCCGAAGCGAGCCGGTCGACCGAACCCGGCAAAGAATACGGCCGCCAAGAAGAAGCCGGCGAAGCGTCGAGGGCGCTGAGCCTGGGGTGAATCCTTTTGCGGTGTCGGCCCCTCTCATGTCCGTGCCGGCGACCACGCCGGCCGGAGATCGGGAGGTTGTCGTGATCATTGCCGCGATTGTTGTTGCCGTACTGCTTGTTTGCGCATGCAGCGTCGCCGTACTGCGTCGTCGGAGTTCGAAATGACTTGGCCCGATGAGCAGTTGGTGGCGGCGGCGCGCGCGGGCGATGTGGACTCGCTCACCGCCCTGGTGTCGGGAACGCATCCGCATATCAGGCGGTTCGCCTTTTCGCTGTGCGCGTCTGCCGAAGACGCCGAGGACGCGGCGCAGGAGGCGCTGATCATTCTGTATCGCAAGATCGGCACGCTGCGCGCGTCAGGAGCGTTGGCGTCGTGGATGTTTCGGATCGTCCGCAACGAATGCCTGCGCCAGGTACGGCAATTGGCGGGCCGGGATGAGCCGATACCGGACGACTCGACGGTATCGGCGGAGGAAGAGGCGATCCGGCGCTGGGAGGCCGAGCGGGTGGCGTCGGCCATCGCGGCCTTGCCCCTCGATCAGCGGCAGGTGCTGATCATGCGGGATATCCAGGGGCTCGGCGGGCGAATGGTGGCCGAGCGGCTCGGTCTCAGCACGGCGGCGATGAAATCGCGGCTGCACCGGGCTCGTTCGGCCGTGCAGTGCTCGTTGCGCGACGGCTGGGACGGTCGCGAATGAACGAGCAGACCTTCGCGAGCAGTTCGGTACCGCGGCATCTGATCCGCGGCGTCGCGGGATTCGGCGCGTTGATCGGAGCGTTCGCGCTGATGCCGTGGGCAGGAGCGGCGAGTCTGCTGCTTGCCCCGATCGGCTTCGTCGTACTCCGCGGCTGTCCGACCTGCTGGGCGATCGGATTGTTGCAGACGATATCGCGGGGGCGGCTGCAACGTTCTTGTACAGACGGACAATGCCAACTGATCCGACCCGTCGAGCGGGACAAGTGATGTCCCGCTCGACGAGCGTCGAAACTCATTCGCCTACTGGCGAATTCAGCTGTTCGCCCCGCACACCCGGTTGAGTTCGTTGGTGACGGGGTCCAGGTCGGTGACGTTGTCGTCGGACAGCGCGTTGGCGTAGGCGACGATGACGTCCTTCTCGGCCTGCTCGCCACCGCTCGCGGCGATGGACAGCAGGGTGAGGTGCAATGCCTGGGCGACCGGGTCCTCCAGGACCCCGTTGGGGGATCCGGCGACCGCCTTGTTGATCGCGTCGACGGCACGGCCACAGGTCTCGGACTGGGCGTGCGCCGTGCCGGCGGGCAGCAGGAACAGCGAACCGACGGCACTGGCGGTCAGCAGCGCGGCAGCGAAAATCTTGGGCATAGCGTCCTCACGGTCTGGTCAGCAAGCGAAGGTCCGCGACCCAACCGAGTCGCGGACCTCTCGACGCATACCGTACTTGGCCGTACATACCCGGCGAAAGCCAATATCTGTCAGGGCATTCGGCCCCGGTCGATCAGCGCGGCTTGCGGCGCAGGAACGAGTCCCGGACCAGGATGCCGACGATGGCGGCGGCGAAACCGATCAGGTAGATGTCCTCGACACGTCCCTTGTGGTTACCGATCACCATCGCGACCAGGATGAACGCGACGATCCAGCCGGCGATGCGGAAGGTGCGGGGCGACTCACCGCTCCACCCCCATGCGGCGGAGGGAACCTCGGCGGTGTCCACGTGAGTGACGATGCCGCGCTCGGTGCTGGCGGGTTCGAGTTCCGTGGCGGCCACGATTCGCTCCTTAGCTGGTTCGGGATGGACTGCTGCTCGATATCGTGACATACGACGGTGCGTCGTTGTAAGTCGGGACACGCCGCTGGGGGAAGGCGGAGCCGACGGGGCGGGTAAGGACAGTACGTAACTTTTTGTGCGCCACAATGAAGGCGTGTCCGACATCGTGAGAGTCCTGCTCCTCGGCAGTACCGGATCCATCGGTACCCAAGCGCTCGAGGTGATCGCCGCCAACCCCGACCGGTTCGAGGTGGTCGGCCTGGCCGCGCGCGGCGGCAATACCGAGCTACTCGCCGCGCAGATCGCGGCCACCGGGACGCGCAATGTCGCGGTCGCCGATCCGAAAGCCGCTCAGCAGCTCGACATTCCGCTGGCCGGCCCGGACGCGGCGACCGAACTGGTGCGCCGCACCGAGGCCGATGTCGTGCTGAACGCGCTGGTCGGCTCGCTCGGGCTGGAGCCGACCCTGGCCACCCTGCAAGCGGGTACCCGGCTCGCGCTGGCGAACAAGGAATCGCTGGTCGCAGGCGGTTCACTGGTGACCCGCGCCGCCGCGCCCGGCCAGATCGTGCCGGTCGACTCCGAGCATTCCGCGCTGGCCCAGTGCCTGCGCGGCGGCCGCGCCGAGGAGGTGGACCGGCTGGTGCTCACCGCGTCCGGCGGACCGTTCCGCGGCTGGACCGCGGAGATGCTGGAATCGGTGAATCCCGCTGAGGCCAAGACCCATCCGACCTGGTCCATGGGCCCGATGAACACGCTGAACTCGGCCTCGCTGGTGAACAAGGGCCTGGAGCTGATCGAGACGCACCTGCTGTTCGGCATTCCCTACGACCGCATCGACGTCACCGTGCACCCGCAGTCGATCGTGCACTCGATGGTCACCTTCACCGACGGCTCCACCCTCGCCCAGGCCAGCCCGCCGGACATGAAACTGCCCATCGCGCTCGCCCTCGGCTGGCCCGACCGGGTCCCCGGCGCGGCCCTGGCCTGCGACTTCGGCACCGCCGCCACCTGGACCTTCGAGCCGGTCGACCACGAGGTCTTCCCGGCCATCGAGCTGGCCCGCCGGGCCGGCGAGGCGGGCGGCAGCGTCACCGCCGTCTACAACGCCGCCAATGAGGTTGCGGTGCAAGCCTTCCTGGACGGCGTCATCCGTTTCCCGGACATCGTCCGCACGGTGGCCGCCGCGATCGAGGCCGCCGACCAGTGGCGCACCGAACCCGATTCGCTCGCCGAGGTCCTCGCCGCCGACACCTGGGCCCGCGAATTCGCCCGCGCCCGCGTGCACGCCTGACCCTGTACCCCGACCGGACTCGCCCGCCGACCGCCACCTGGCACACTGAACACGTAGTGCCGGGCGGGGTCCGGTTACTGTGGTCGGGGTGCTCGCGGCCGTGACGGGATGTGCGGGCCAGGTTTGTGGGCGGCCGATCCGGCGGTCGCACTTCATCAAGGCGAGCTGCGCTATGCAGGAGGGCTGCTAAACACATGGTCTACGCGTTGGGGTTCGTGCTGTTCGCGCTAGGCATCACGATTTCGATCGCGCTGCACGAATGCGGGCACATGTGGACCGCCCAGGCCACCGGCATGAAGGTGCGGCGGTACTTCATCGGTTTCGGGCCCAAGGTGTTCTCGTTCCGGCGCGGCGAGACCGAATACGGCCTCAAGGCGCTGCCGCTCGGCGGCTTCTGCGATATCGCGGGCATGACCGCCCTGGACGACCTCGCGCCGGAGGAAATCGACCGCGCGATGTACCGCCAGGAAACCTGGAAGCGGATGGTCGTGATGTCCGGCGGCATCGCGATGAACTTCCTGCTCGGTTTCATCCTGGTGGTCTTCCTGGCCATCGGCTGGGGCCTGCCCCGGTTCGACCAGCCGCCGGCCACCGCGCTCGGCAACATGAGCTGTGTCCCGCAGCAGAATCCGGACGGCAGCACCCAGCCGTGCTCGGGCGCGGGTCCGGCGCAGCGCGCGGGTCTGCAACGCGGCGACATCGTCAAGTCGGTCAACGACGTGAAGGTGACGACCTGGAAGGACTTCCAGTCCGAAACCCAGAAGCAGTCCGGCCCGTTCACCTACACCGTCGAGCGTGACGGCAAGACCATCACCATCCCGGTCACCCCGGAACGCGTCATGCGTTACCCGGAGGGCGGCGGGGCCGGACGTGAGGTCGGTGCGGTCGGCGTCGGTGCGGACTTCTACGAGCCGGTCAAGTACAACGTGCTGAGCGCGATCCCCGCCGCGGGCGCGTTCACCGGCGACATGTTCGTGCGCACCTTCCAGTCACTGGCCCAGCTGCCGCAGAAGGTGACCGCGCTGTGGTCCGCGGTGACCGGCGGCGAGCGCGACCCGGAAACCCCGGTCAGCGTCTACGGCGCGAGCAAGATCGGCGGCGAGACCGCCGAACGCGGGCTGTGGGGCGTCTTCATCCTGGTTCTGGCCAGCCTGAACTTCTTCCTCGGCGCGTTCAACATCCTGCCGCTGCTGCCGTTGGACGGCGGGCACATGGCGGTGGTGCTCTACGAGAAGGTCCGCAACACCATCCGCGGCTGGAAGGGCCTGGCCCCCGGCGGTCCGGTCGACTATCTGAAGCTGTTGCCGCTGACCTATGTCGCGGTGGTGATCGGCGGCGCGTACATGGTGCTCACCTTGGTCGCCGACATCGTCAATCCGATCAAGTTGTTCTGATTTCGCGCGAACGAGGTACCCTGTCGCCGGCACTTGGGGGACAGAGCACGTCTGTCGTGGGCGTCACAGGGTGGGTTCGGCGTGCGCGACTAAGCTCGGAAAGCGAACGGCCCACAATGTACGTACGAAAGTAGGCAGCCGAAAGTGACCAGCACAATCGGATTGGGGATGCCCGCCGCTCCTGCGGCCGTTCTCGCTCCTCGACGCAAGACTCGCCAGTTGAAGGTGGGCAATGTCGGGGTCGGAAGTGATCACCCGATCTCCGTGCAGTCGATGACCACCACCAAGACCCACGACATCAACGCCACGCTGCAGCAGATCGCGGAGCTCACCGCGTCCGGCTGCGACATCGTCCGGGTGGCCTGCCCGCGTCAGGAAGACGCGGACGCGCTGGCGACGATCGCGCGCAAGAGCCAGATCCCGGTCATCGCCGACATCCACTTCCAGCCCCGCTACATCTTCGCGGCGATCGACGCCGGTTGTGCCGCGGTGCGGGTGAACCCGGGCAACATCAAGGAATTCGACGGCCGGGTCGGCGAGGTCGCCAAGGCCGCGGCCGCCGCGGGCATCCCGATCCGCATCGGCGTCAACGCCGGTTCGCTGGACAAGCGGATGCTGGAGAAGTACGGCAAGGCCACCCCGGAGGCGCTGGTCGAATCCGCGCTCTGGGAGGCGAGCCTGTTCGAGGACCACGGGTTCGGCGACATCAAGATCTCGGTCAAGCACAACGACCCGGTGATCATGGTGGAGGCCTACCGTCAGCTGGCCGCGCGCAGCGACTACCCGCTGCACCTCGGCGTGACCGAGGCCGGTCCGGCGTTCCAGGGCACGATCAAGTCCGCGGTGGCCTTCGGTGCGCTGCTGTCGGAGGGCATCGGCGACACCATCCGCGTCTCGCTGTCCGCGCCGCCGGCCGAGGAGATCAAGGTCGGCGATCAGATCCTGCAATCGATGAACCTGCGCCCGCGCAAGCTCGAGATCGTGTCCTGCCCGTCGTGTGGCCGCGCCCAGGTGGACGTGTACAGCCTCGCGAACGCGGTCAGCGCCGGTTTGGAGGGCATGGAGGTGCCGCTGCGGGTCGCCGTGATGGGCTGCGTGGTGAACGGGCCCGGCGAGGCGCGCGAGGCGGATCTGGGCGTCGCGTCCGGTAACGGTAAGGGGCAGATTTTCGTCAAGGGCGAGGTCATCAAGACCGTGCCGGAGGCGATGATCGTGGAGACCCTGATCGAGGAGGCGCTGCGCATCGCCGAGCAAATGGGCGTGGACGCGGGTGCCGGCGAGCCGGTCGTCACGGTCGGCTGACGCCGCCGCCGGTGTGTAGCCGGACTTCGTCGGGTTCAGCTGAACGAATCATGAACTGTTGCGTTCGGCATAGCCGTACCACATCGTCGATTTTCGTGGCAGGCTAGCAACGTGCGGAGTCTGCTGGAGCCGACGCGTAGGGCGAAGTACGTTCCCGCGCGTCAGCTCGCGAACCGGGACCTGGGACAGGTCCTCCGAGTGCTGGATGCCGATCCGGTGGCCTCGTGCATGGTCGCCGCCCGGCTCCAGGAATTCGGCCTGGACAGTTCTCGATGTGGGCAGGGCGAACTGTGGAGCCGCGGCGGTCCCGCGGAGTCGCTGTGTTTCTCCGGCGCGAACCTGGTTCCGTTGCGTGGCGATCACGACGCGCTGCGGGCGTTCGCGGACCGGGCGCTCCGGTGGCCGCGGATCGCCTCGTCCGTGGTGGGACGCCGGGAACTGGCGTTGCCGCTGTGGGAGATGTTGTCCGGGCACTGGGGGCCGGAGCGGGAACTGCGCGGCGAGCAGCCGCTGCTCGCCCTCGCGCAACCGCCGCTGGCCACCCCCGATCCGAACGTCCGCCGCGTGCGCCCGGACGAACTCGACCGCTATCTCTGCGCCGCGATCGCCATGTTCATCGAGGAAGTCGGCGTGGATCCGCGCGCGGGCGACGGTGGCCGCGGCTACCGTCGCCGCATTCAGAGCCTGATCGAATCCGGCCGCGCCTGGGCACGTTTCGAAGACGGCGAGGTCGTGTTCAAGGCCGAGGTCGGATCGTTGTCCCGGCGCACCGGTCAGATCCAAGGCGTCTGGGTGCATCCCGAACACCGTGGTACCGGGCTCGGCACCGCGGGAACAGCCGCCATCGCGAACGCGGTGGTCGCCTCCGGGCGTACCGCGAGCCTGTACGTGAACGACTACAACGAAGTCGCGCGCCGCGCCTACAGCCGCGTCGGCTTCCGGCAGATCGCCACCTTCTCCACCATCCTGCTCGACTGACCCGGGTTGGGCTGAAAGCTGTTTCAGTGGAATGCAACACGGAGCGGCGCGGAGGTTTGCTCAACATTGGCTATTACGATCGGTGCCGATGTCGACCAGGATTGAATCGCTGCGGAAACCGCTCATCGTCACGCTGGCTGTCGCGCTGCTCGCGGTGCCCGCGGCCGGCTGCGCGCGCGGTCCGCAGGGGCCGGTGCCGGCCGCCGACGACTTCGTCGAGGCGTTCGCGAAGCACGACCTGACGGCCGCCGCGAGCTTCACCAATCAGCCCGAAAAGGCCAGTCCCGCACTGAATTCCGCGTGGGATCACTTGCAGGCGGAGAAGTTGAAGGCGAGTACCGGTTCGGCTCGGGTCTCCGGTGACACCGCGACCGTCGACTACACCTACGAGTGGCAGTTGCCCAAGGATCGGACCTGGCGCTACACCGGGCAGTTGCAGATGGGTCGCAGCGGTGGTCGCTGGAAGGTGCGCTGGACCTCCTCGAACATCCATCCCAAGCTCGGCGACACCCAGACGATGTCGTTGCGCGCCAACCCGGCGCCGCGGGCGCGGGTGAACGAGCAGGCGGGTAGCGATGTGCTGGTGCCGGGCAAGGTGTCCCGGGTCGCGTTCACCGCGGCCAACGCCGCCGACGTCGGCGCGGTCGCCACCTCGCTGTCGGCGGCGCTGAGCCCGTTCGATCCGGAGCTGACCCCCGAATCCGTCCGGGACGCGGCGCTCGCGGCCAAGGGCGCCTACACCGTCGCGTTGCTCACCGAGAGCGAATTCGACCAGGTGAGCACCGATGTCATCGGCCTGCCCGGGGTCGTGGTCACCTCGGAGTGGGACCTGGTGCCTACCGATCGCGCGTTCGCGCCGGATTTGCTCGCGCAGATCCGCAAGACGGTGATCGCCGAGGTGGACGGCAAGGCGGGCTGGAGTGTGGTCACCATGAACGCGAACGGCGCCGACACCGACGTGCTCACCGAGGTCCCGTCGCAGCCGGCCCCGTCGTTCTCGCTCAGCGTGGACCGCAACGTGCAGAACGCCGCGCAACGCGCTGTCGACCTGCGCGAAGAGCAGACCATGATGGTGGTGCTGCGGCCGTCGACCGGGGCGATCCTGGCGATCGCGCAGAATAAGGCGGCGGATCGGGACGGGCCGGTCGCGACCATCGGCCAGTATCCGCCGGGTTCGGTGTTCAAGACGGTGACCGCGGCCGCGGCGATGTCCACCGGTCTCGCCACCCCGGACACGGTGCTGCCCTGCCCGAGCCGAATCACCATCGGGGACCGCACGATTCCCAATTACAACCTGTTCACCATCGGGGACGCGCCGATGATCACCGCCTACGAGCGGTCCTGCAACACCGCGTTCGCCAACGTCGCCAGTCGGCTGCCGGGTGACGCGCTGCATACCGCCGCCGCGAAACTCGGTGTGGGACCGGGTTATTCGGTGGCGGGGCTGCCGACTTTCTCCGGCTCGGTGCCGCCGTCGGACGAGTTGATCCAGCGCACCGAGGACGGCATCGGCCAGGGCAAGGTGGTGGTCAGCCCGCTCGGCATGGCCTTGATGGCGGCCACCGTCGCGCACGGCTCGGTGCCGGTTCCGTACCTGATCGCGGGACGCGCGACGACGGTGGACGGCGCCGAGCCCGCTCTCTCGCCGCAGGTGATCACCGGGCTGCGGGCGATGATGCGCAGGGTGGTCACCGGCGGCACCGCAGAGCGGATCGCCGATCAGGGTGAGGTGTACGGGAAAACCGGTGAGGCCGAGGTCGACGGTGGGTCGCACTCGTGGTTCGTCGGTTACCGCGGGGATATCGCGTTCGCGACGTTATTGGTCAAGGGTGGCAGCTCCGACAACGCGGTCGCGGTCAGCCGCGACATGATCGCCGCGCTGCCACCGGGTTACTGAGCCGCGCCGTCCTGTGCGGACGGATTGCTGGTCGAGGCGGTGTGGTCCATGATCACGGCGCCGGCGTCGCCGCCGTCGAGGATCTGGACGGTTGCGGCGCCGCCGAGGACGATGGCCACACTGGCCAGAATTGTGGTGGAACGCTTCATTGTTCGGCTCCCTCAGGTCAGGGGTGTCGACGGGGAAGGGTTCTAGCTGGGCCGCGCAGGGATTACCCGCGCATTGTTTTCTGAAAGTTTGCTGACTTCGGAACCGTAAACCGGGATCGATTCGCCGAACAAGCTCGAGTGGCTGACCACACAGCGCAGCAAGAAAGTGTCTCAGGTCACATTTCGGACGAATCTCGGAGAGACTACCTCCGCGCGGGTGGGTAATTTCGCGGAATTCGCCGAATACGAAAACAACTCCGTCGGACGCGCCATTCGGTCAGATAATGTTCCGGATTCTGCCTCGTGCGGGCGGAGGGTGTCCGATATTGCCCGAGAGCAACCTGGTCGACGAGGCGTTATGCGCGTACTTCGTAGCGGATGTCGTAGGCGGCGGCGATCGGGTTGATCTTCGCGGGGTCGAGTTGGCCGTCGGTGAGCACCGCGGGGCCGGCTTCGAAGAGGTCTTCGAGGTAGTGCTCCCAGCCGCCGGGTGCGGAGATTTGCAGGACCCGGGGCGGGGAGTCGAGACGGGGTGCAGGGCGTGCGGGACGCCTTTCGGGAGCAGCGTGAAGCAGCCTTTTCCGGCGGTGTAGTTGCGGTCGTCGAATTCGATGCCGAGTTCGCCGTCCAGCACGTAGATGCACTCGTCGGCCGCGTCGTGGATGTGGCGCGGAATCGGGCGGGCGACAACCACTTCGAGCAGGGAGAACCGTCCTTCGGTGTCGGCGGTCATCGCTTTGACCGCGAACGCGGGCGGCAGCGGTACCCGGCCGGGGCGGGCCTCGGTGGGGTCGAGGAGGGGGAATCTGTCCTTGGACATTGGCGAGCTACCTTCCTGGATGCAATACTGGAAGCGGAATCCGCTTCCGTTTCAATGAGCGCCGAGGAGTGCCGCCTTGTCAACCCCGTTGCCGCCCAATCGAACTGGGCGCACCGACGCACGACGTAACCGAGAGCGGGTGCTGGAAACTGCGCGCGCGTTGTTCGCCGAGCGGGGCGAGGAGGTGCAGATGCCTGAGCTTGCGAAGGCTGCGGGGGTTGGGGTCGGCACGGTGTATCGGCACTTTCCCACGCGTCAAGCGCTGGTCGAGGCGGCGGCCGAGCAGCGGTTCGCGGAGTTGGCCGAATACGCGCGCACCGAATGTCGCCGCGTGCCCGAGCGTGGGGTGGAGGTCTATCTCGTCAGAGTCGGCGAGGTGCTGGCGAGTGACCGCGGATTATCCGCGGCCATCGAGGCTGCCAGGGGGACTTCGGAGACCGAACCGCGGGGCGCGGCCAGGGTGGAACTCAAGGCGGCCGTGCGTGATCTGCTCGACGACGGTCGCGCCGCCGGGGCCATCCGGGCCGATGCGACGGTCGCCGACGTCTACATGCTGGTCGGCGCGCTGTCCGCGACTATCCGTACCGGCAGCGGGGATTGGCGGCGGTTCCTCGAGCTGGCCATGAACGGCCTGGGCGCGTAGTGCTTTTCAGTCGGCCCGGCGCAGGGTGGCGGCGAGATGGTGCTGCAACGGCTCGCCGACCGCCGCCATGCGCAGCGTGTAATCGATGGTGTCGCCCTTCAACTGAAAGGTGCGGCCAAGGGCGGTAACGAGTTTCGCGGTGCTGGTGCGGCCGATACTGGTCGAGTCGAACTCCATGTGCAACGCACCATCGGCGACATTCAATGCGCCCTCACATATTTCGGTGATTCCGGTCGGGTGCGCCAAGATCAATTCCACCCGGTCCGGGCTCGGGCAGCGCAGATATCCGGTTTCGGCGTGCATCGGGCGACTGCCGTCGGCGGCCCGCGTGCGCTGCCGGTAGGTGAGGAACGGGCGGCCGAGATGCCCGAACCGGACCTCTTCCAGGTAATCGAACGACTCGATGGTCGGATATTCGCCGTGCCCGTCGCCCCGCCAGGTACCGAGCAGTGGAGCCAAGGGTGCGATATCGGGATGGGGCGCGATGGAGGGTTGGGGTTCGACCACGGCGCACAGCCTAAACCTTGTTGGTTCCCGGGGTGTTCGTATACTGCCGAATTCTGTTGGCGCTAAGGTTAGCGTCGCCTAAATGGTAGGCGGGGTCGTTGGTTCGCCGAACTCGCTCGAGCGATTGACCACTTGGTCCCGCGAACGGGTTTCCAACGAGAGTCCGGAGATCCGAAGATACAGAACCAGCTGTTCCAGGCTTTATCGAAGACTTCCCTTGCGCTGGTACCACTCTGGCATCCAGACATTCGCTGAAGCGTTGTTGAACCTCACACCACCCGCCCTACCCAGTCCATGACCCACGATCAGCCGGGTCGACACGAACGGCGTGTCGCAACCCCACCCGACCCGAGCCGGCTGGGCGCAGCAAGCGCCGAGCGGGACATAGTGGAGGGCGCTCTCGTGTTTCCGTATAGCTATGTCCCGTTTGGTGGGGCGGAGGCTGCTGAGGGGGACATCAGTGCGACGCTTCTTGGGATCGGCGGCGCTGTCCCGGTCGGTGTTACTCGCGGCCGGTCGGGGCTGATGGGCGGGGGGTGGTGTCTTGGGCTTGGATTGCTGCTTCGACTTCGGCTACTGCGGTGTGAATCATTGTGCTGTAAGGGGTTTCGGGGAGGGTGTGGAGTTTGGCTCGGGCGGCGGCCAGTTCGCGTTGGGCGGCGGGGAAGGAGCTGAGTCTGCGGTAGTTGTCGGCGAGGTTGAGGTGGAGGGAGGGGTAGAAGCCTTGGACGTCGAGGGAGGCGTCGAATTCGCGGGCGCGGGCGTTGGTGAGGGAGTCGGCGGCGTCCAAGGCGCGGATGTCCCAGGCGAGGGCTTCGGCGGCGTCGTCGTGGAGGTCGGCGAGGTAGTGGGCGAGGGTGCAGCGGTGTAGTGGATCACCCTGGGGGCCAATGGAATTCCAGAGGGCGAGCAGGGACTCGCGGGCGGCGTCGGGTTGGCCTTCGTGGCCGAGGGCTACGGCGCGCGTGATGGCGGTCATGGTGTCGTCGGTCATGGCATTGGGTCCTATCCGTTGGCTGGCATGGCCAGGGTGGTGAGGTCGCCGTCGGTGGCGGAGCGGATGACGACCGGGTGCCCGGCGGCGGCGATGTCGAGCATGAGATCCGGGCCCAGCGCGGTGTTTATCGCGGGGAGCAGGGTGGTGACTTCGAAGAAGAGATCGATGGCGGAGCCGGTGACGGTGGCGGGCAGGTGGCTGCCGGCCACCGTGAGTCCGGTCGGGCCGACTTCGAATCGAACTGTGGGGGAGGCGCTTTCGAGAACATCGAGCAACGGCCTGCGCTCAGTCAGTACGCGCGTCCGGACTGGTTCCAAGCCAGCCAGCACTACTCGATAGTCGGGGAACGGTTCATCGATCACTCGGCAACGTCGCTCGCTACTGCCGCCGGTCAGCAGCAATCCCTGATCCGTTGGGGCAGCGACGATTTCGTCCAGGCTGCGAAGCCATTCGACAACAGGGGCAAGTTCGCCCCCATCGACCACCAGCGACCAATCGCCACCTTGCCGATCCCGCGACACCACGGTCCGAGTCGAAAGCCGGTAGCGGTCAGTGGCAGTGAGCGTCAACGAATTCCCACTCGCCTCCAGCAGAATGCCCGCGAGAACAGGTATTTCGCGATCACTCGCCGCCGCGGCCCGCACTTGCTCGAACGCCTCCGCGAGCAGCCAGGCCGGCACCGCAACCCGGTCGCCCGCCGCGAGCGTCTGCTTGATCGACTCGGCCACGACCGCAGCCGCCACCGCGCGCCGCTTCAGCTCACCGACATGCTCGTCCAGCATCCGCTCCGCCCGCCCGGCGTCCCCGGACAGGATCTCCGAGATCGTCTCGAGCGGCACCTCGATCGCCCGCAGCCGGCGAATCAGCATCGCGCGTTCGCGCTGGTCCTCGGTGTAATACCGATACCCGGTGAGCGGATCGACGCGGGCGGGCGTCAGCAACCCGCAGTCGTCGTAGAACCGCAGTGCGCTGGCCGTGAGCCCGCTCGCTCGCGCCAGCACGCCTATCGTGATCAAACTGTCTGCCACCCGGCCATCATGAAGTCTCAGGTAGGCCGAAGGTCAACCCGCTCAGCTGTCCGGTTCGGTGAGCGACGCTTCCCACCGCCGCGACCACTCCCACACGCCTTCCAGCGCGACACCGAGTTCTGTTCCCGCACTGGTCAGTTCGTAGGACTTGTCCGCGTTCTTCACGATCAGCCCGGTGCTCTGCAGGTGCTGCAACCGCACCGAAAGCATGCTGGAGGAGCAGTTGTCCATCCGCCGGCGCAGCTCGAGGAACCCGAGCCGACCGGGCGCCAGCTCCCACAACACGCGCAGAATCCACCGCTGTCCCAGCAGTTCCATCGCGGCCGGCACCGGCGCGCTCGCCGGATCGCCCCGGCCGTTGGGCGGCTTCGCCCCGCTTGCGCTTCTCATTTAGAACTACCATAGTGATTCTGATTTAGAAGCAATCCGCCGGGCCGACGGTCCGCCATCGAGAGGGAAATGTGGGTCATCCAGCCGGACAGCGAGTCGTTCTGATCACCGGTGCCTCCCGCGGCATCGGCGCCGAAACCGCGCGCATTCTCGCCGCCCGCGGCGACCACGTGATCATCAACTATCGGGAAAAGCTCAAGCGCGCCAAGACGATTGCCGACGAGATCATCGCCGCGGGCGGCAGCGCCTCGACCGCCGGCGCCGACATCTCCGACGCGACCTCCGCCCGCACCCTGGTGGAAACATCGTCGAGCAGTTCGGCCGCCTGGACGTCCTCGTGCTCAACGCCTCCGGCGGCCTCGAACGCAACGCCGCCCCCGACTACGCCATGTCGATCAACCGCGACGCCCAGACCCGCCTGGTCGAACTGGCCGTCCCGCACATGCCGTCCGGCTCCCGCATCGTCTTCGTCACCAGCCACCAGGCCCACTTCCACGGCCGCAAGCCCGTCCCCGCCGACTACGAACCCATCGCCGCCAGCAAACGCGCAGGTGAAGACGCCCTCCGCGGCATGATCCCCACCCTCGCCACGCACGGCATCACCCTGCACACCGTCTCCGGCGACATGATCGACGGCACCGTCATCGTCCAACTCCTCGAACGCCGAAA
Organism: Nocardia sp. NPDC051756; assembly: GCF_040681495.1. Taxonomy (NCBI): domain Bacteria; kingdom Bacillati; phylum Actinomycetota; class Actinomycetes; order Mycobacteriales; family Nocardiaceae; genus Nocardia; species Nocardia sp. NPDC051756. The sequence continues at coordinate 795,389 of NZ_JBFAYV010000001.1, forward strand.
TCCCGCCGCCGTCTCCGCCCGCCGCGACACCGCCCCCCTCCCCACCATCCCCGAATTCGCCACCGCGGTAGCCGAAGCCACCACCAGCCCCACCGAATCCGGCCACACCGTCTACATCGGCGGCCCCGACTACCTCACCGCCCACTCGCACTGACATCTCACTCGGCAGCCCTTCTTCACCGAGCCTGCCGAGGTGCGGCCTGGATCGACTTGGTGTTGCTCGCACCGTATTTCGAGGACTGTGGCGTCGACTCGGAGCCGATCATCGCCGGGCATCCGGTCACCGAGAACGTCGAGCCTGGGGTGATCGATGCGTTCGTGTGCGCGCTGGCCGGGTACTGGGCGGTCAACGCCCGGAGACCGTCGCTGCCGCGTTCACCGCATCTGCGCGCGCATCAGGCGCGATTTGCCCGACTCGCCCGGGAATGGTTGGGGCGGCGGGTGGGCTGGGCATAGCCGCAGGTGAATACTTCCGAGTGGCAGATTAAGGTGTGGTCACTCTAGGTTTGCCGCGGCCGATTCCGGGGGCGGCGTACTGGTGGGGAGATGGCTGACCGGTGCGTGTCGGACGGGCGGAAGTAGGTGAAATCGAGGTGAAGGGGGGAAATCTCGTTCACGCTATCGATGTGTGCCAAGTGCGGGATGTGCTGCGGCAACGGCGTCACCACCCGAGGGGCGGGGCGCACCGGCGCACGGCCAGGTGGGGGTGTTGCGATGGGTTATGACCGAAGACTGCCGGGGAAGGACCTGCTGCTGGCCGCGTTCCGCGGCTTCCCGCACGCCGATCATCCGATGCTGGAGGCGGCGGGTGAACTGGCCCAGCTGCACCTCGCGCGCGAACGCACCCCGGCCATCGAGGCGGTGAAGATCGATCGCCGCCGCACGCAACTGGTGCGGACCATCGATCGCTGGGTGACGCTGGCGACTCCGATCCCGGAGATCGCGGCGCCCGAACACTCCGAAACCGTCGGCCGACTGGTGGACCGGCTCGCGGGCCTGACCGCGCAGGCGTTCGCCGGACTGGCCTTCGCCCCGGAAGCGGTCTTCTACGACGCCTGGGTGCAGATCGAGGAAATGGCCGACGGCTACCAGGATCTCATCGACGACCTGCGCAACGGGATCCGCCGATTACCCGACGACCCGTACGACCACTGGTGACTCACTTCCGCCCGAACAACCGGAACGACCGGCTCCTTCGCTGCGGCAAAGTGGCATAAACCATGGTCATATCGGCGAACACCTCCGCCTCCCGCTCCCGATCGACCCCGAATTCACTGCGCCCGAGCACATGCTCGACCGACTGCGGCGAAATCGACGGCAGCATCAGCGTCAACGCCGGCGGCACCGACGCGGAGCGATCCGACTCCTGGGTGCCGTGCCCGAGCAGCATGTGTCCCACCTCGTGCAGGATGATGTGATCGGCATTGCGATCGGTCGCCTCCGCGTCATAGATGACGAGGTCGTCGTGTTTGCGCGCGACCCACAAACCGCCTCCGCCACAACCGATCTCGTTCAACAGTGCCTTGGGCGCGGTGTGCAGGCTGATGGAGCGGCCACGGTGCGCGGCGACGGCGGCGAGGTAGGCGGTGACGTTCCACGGGTTCGGGAGGGGCACGGTTCGGGTCGCGTCACCGAAACGAGCTTCCATGCTGGTCATCTCGGCACACATTACTCACAGGGTCGGCACTAGTCATCTAGTGATCCGGACGAACCCGGCGTGAGTTGGTGCACTGTCCAGGACCAAGATCCACTATTCGGCCGGCGGTTCCGCGGCCGCGGGTTCGGCGTGCAGGTACCGGATCAGCACCTGATTCACCGCCCACAGCACGACGCCGATCGCCAGCAGAATGCCCGCGATCGTGTATTGCTGCGGATTGCGATCGGTCCACGGCGTCACCAGGAACCCGCACGTCAGCGCGCCGATCACCGGCAGTACGGTCGGCGTGTGGAAGTGCTCGTGCTCCACCCGATCCCGGCGCAACACCAGCACGGTGACATTCACGATGGTGAACACCGCGAGCAGCAGCAGCGCCGTCGTGCCGCCGAGTTCCGGCACCTCGCTGACGAACGCGATCAGCGCCAGCGCGAGCAGCGTGGTGAACAAGATCGCAATATAGGGCGTGCGCCGACCGGAATGGACCCGCCCGAGCGCCCGCGGCAACACCCCCTGCTTGGCCATGCCGTAGAGCAGGCGACTGGCCATCAACATGTTGATCAGCGCGGTGTTGGCCACGGCGATCATGCTGATGTAGGCGAAGACATGCGTCGGGAACGACGGCCAGCCCACCCGCACCACCTGCAGCAACGGTGTGTCGCCCTGGCTGAGCTCGGACACCGGCACCAGCGCGACCGCGGTGATCGACACCAGCACATAGACGACGACGGTGACGGTGAGCCCGGCCAGCAGCACCTTCGGGAAGATCCGGCTCGGCTGCTTGCACTCCTCGGCCATGTTCACCGAGTCCTCGAAGCCGACCATCGCGTAGAACGCCAGCGTGGTCGCGGCGATGACGCCGCCGACGGCGGTCCGGTCACCGGTGTCGAATTCGGTGATCCGCCCGAAATCCCCGTCCCCCGCGCCGAGCGCCCAGCAGCCGATCCCGATGACGATCAGCAGACCGGTCAGCTCGACACAGGTGAGCACCACGTTCAGCTTCACGCCCTCGCTCACCCCGCGCAGATTGATCACCGCGATCACCGCCATGAAGCCCAGCGCGATCACCGTGACCACGAAACCGGTGCCGATATCGAGGTTGAACGCCTCGGCGAAGTTGGCCGCGAAGGCGCGCGAAGCCGTCGAGGCGGAGGTGATCCCGGAGCACATCACCGCGAACGCGACCATGAACGTGAGGAACTGGATGCCGAACGCCTTGTGCGTATAGAGCGCGGCCCCTGCGGCATTCGGGTATTTGGTGACCAGCTCCAGGTAACTCATCGCGGTGACCAGCGCGACCAGGAAGGACACCACGAACGGCACCCACACCGCGCCGCCCACCTCGTGCGCCACCTTTCCGGTGAGCGCGTAGACCGAGGAGCCGAGGATGTCGCCGATGATGAACAGCAACAGCAGCCACGGACCCATCACCCGCTTCAGCTCCGGTTCTGCTTCCCGCTGTGTGGTGACGTCGGCCATGCGGTCCCTCCCAGATGTTTCGCAACAGATGGTTGAAGTACCCGAATCGTCCGAAATTAGTCGACCGATGAACCGAATCGCACGCTATTTCGGTATCTCCTAGGACAGCCGCCCACGACATGCGGGCAACCGCCGGTTCCCGGCAAACCGGCGGGGATATCCGCAGGATGAGAGCGTGCAGATGAGCCTGCTGACGGTGCCGTCGCGGCCGCGGATCGGGGCGGTCGCCCAGTGGTGGGTGCTGACCTGCCGCCTGATCCGGCCGTCCTGGCGCAACGGCGAACTGGTGACCGCGGTGGTCGCGCCGACCGTGTTCACCCTCGGGTTCTATGTGCCGTTGAACCTGGTCATGAGCGTGTACGGGCACGGACTCAGCAGCTACGCGCAGTTCCTCATGCCGATGATCGTGATGCAGGCGGTGGCGTTCTGCGCCACCTCGGCCGCGTTCCGCGCGGCCAGCGACGCCAAGGACGGGCTCACCGTGCGATTCGGTTCCATGCCGATGCCCGCGGCGGCGCCGCTGGCGGCCCGGATCACCGCGGCCATGTATCGCGCGGTGATCTCGTTGGCGGTCGCGATGCTGTGCGGCCGGGTGATCGGCGTCCGGTTCTACGGAAGTTTCTGGGAGACCGCGGGATTCATGGGTTTCGCGGTGCTGGTGGCGTTGGCGCTGTGCGTGGGTGCGGATCTGATCGGCAGTCTGGTCAAGAGTCCGGAGGCGATCACGCAGGTGCTCATCTTTCCGCAGCTGATCCTCGGCCTGGTGTCCACCGGTCTCGCGCCCGCGACTCAATTCCCCTCGTGGTTGCAAGGTTTCGCGCGCAACCAACCGGTGTCGCAGTTCGTGTACGGAATGCGGGCGCTGGCCGGTGATTCGACCGGCAATGCGGGCGTCGTCGGCTGGCCGGTGCTCGGACCCGGCTTGGCTTGGGCGGCAGGGATACTCGTGGTGCTCGGTGCGCTGGGCGTGGCGGTAGCCGTGCGGAGGTCGGAATGACGACGACCGAGGACCGTGCCGCGAATCTGCCCTTGGTGCACGGCCGGACCGAGACCTGGCGGCTGCTGGTGCCGCAGACCATTATTCAAACGCGACGCCTGTTATTGCGTTGGTGGCGTGACCCGTTGACGATGGTGCAGTCGCTGGTTTTTCCGGCGTTGCTGCTGATCGTGTTGAATACCGTGCTCGGCAAGCAGATTTCGATGTTCTCCGGGGCGAGCGCGTTGTACGGGTCGGTGCCGATGGTGGCGCTGGTCGGGGTGATGTCGGGGTCGCTGGCGGGCGCGATCACGCTGGGCCGGGAACGCGATCAGGGTCTGCTGGCCCGGTTGTGGGTGCTGCCGGTGCATCGCGCGTCCGGGCTGGCCTCGCGGATCGTGGCCGAAGGGGTGCGGATTCTGCTGTGCACCATGGTGTTGTTCGCGGTGGGCATGGTGCTCGGTTTCCGGTTCGAACAAGGAGTGCTCGCCGGGCTCGCATTGTTCGGGGTGCCACTGCTGTATGGGCTCGGGTTCGCGACATTGGTTACCGCCGTCGCGGTCTTCAGCGCGAAAACAGCTCTGGTGGAAGCGGTTTCGCTCGGCTCATCGATCATGATGTTCTTCAGCACCGGCTTCGTGCCGCTGACCGCGTACCCGGCCTGGGCCAAACCGATTGTCGCGCATCAACCGATGACCTACGCGATCGATGCCATGCGCGGACTGTCACTGGGTGGGCCGGTGCGCGCGCCACTGTTGGCGACCGTGACCTGGTCGGTCGGCGCGATCGTGGTGTTCGCGGTGCCGGCCGCCGTCGGATACCGCAGGGCCAGCCGGGCTTAACGACCCATCCGCGCGGCGGTGTCCATGATCATCTCCGCGGAGTCCCGCGGGCTCAGCGCCATCGCGCGCAACTGGTCGAAAATCACGCCGAAGCGACGTATTTCGGGATGCCCCTCGATCAGCTCGTCACCGGCGATGCCCTCCACGTACACCAGCTCCGGGTCGGCCGGATCGTGGAAATCCAGCAGCGTGAACGAACCCGCCATGCCCGGATGCGCGCCCGCGTCGAACGGCAGGATTTGCAGGATCACGTTCTTGCGCTTGGTTTCCTGCAGCAGCCGATCCAACTGCCCGTGCATGACCGCGGGCCCGCCGACGGTGCGCCGAATCGCCGCCTCGTCCATCACGACCCACAGTTCGAGCGGCTCTTCCTTGGTCAGATTCGCGGCGCGATCCATCCGGGCGCGCGCCCGATCCTCCATGATCGCCGCTTCGACCTTCGGCATCGACGTGTCGATCACCGCCGTCGCGTACTCCATCGTCTGCAAAAGCCCTGGGATGGTGGAGGTCTGGTAGTGCCGGGCGGACAGCGCCTCGGCCTCGAAGTTGATGTAGGCCGCGTACACCTCCGACACGCTGCCCTCGTACGCCCGCGACATGCCCGGTTTCAGCGCGTCCGCCAGCAGTTCCATCGCGTCCTCGCGCTGTTCCTCGCTCATGCCGTACAGGTCGAGCATCGCCTGGAGGGTGCGCCGCTGCGGCCGCGCCTGGGCCGTCTCGATCCGGTACAACGTGGTCACGTTGATCCCGGTCTGCGCGCTCACCTCCTCTTTGCTGAGTCCGGCGTGTTCACGCATTTCGTGCAGCATCGCGGCCAACCGGCGCAATCGCACGGTCAGGACGGTGCGCTTGCCTGCCATGACAACATCCCTTCGGTCCCGCCTGCGACGACAGCGCGCATTCGATAGGACGAAAGAGTACCGCTTCCTAACCTGGTGAGGTCCAAGGTTTCCGGTTCCGAACTGGCAGATTCCCGAAGCCGGTCAGCCGCGCTTGTGCCGGAACGCGTCGAGGCCGTTGCGGCCGAGCATGGACACGGTGGTCTTCCACCACGGCCGGGTGGGGTCGGGATCCGCGCCCGCGCCGAGGCGGTGCAGTTGGTCGGTGTGCCATTGCAGATCGAGGGCGCCGTCCAGCGAGCGGAGGCTGGTGAACGCGGACAGCGGGCCGCGCAGGCCCATGGCGATGCCCGCGCTGCGCAGGCGTTCGTCGCGGCCGGTGAGCACCGCGTCGGCGGCGTCGGGGGTGAGGCAGGTGGGGCGGCCGATGCCGATCACGTCGCAGTCGCCGGAGGACACGGCCTCGGCCATGGCGGCGCGGGAACGGAAGCCGCCGGTGACGGCGAGGGGCAGGCCGCCTGCCGCGGCGCGGACGGTGCGCGCGTAGTCGAGGAAGTAGGCCTCGCGGGCGAGCGTGCTGGCCGCCGGTGCGTCCTTGCGGCCCATCATGGCGGGAGATTCGTAACTGCCGCCACTGATTTCGATCAGGTCGAGGCCCTCGGTGGAGAGTCGCTCGACCACCGCGCGGGACTCGTCCTCGGTGAATCCGCCGCGCTGGAAGTCGGCGGAGTTGAGCTTGATCGCGACGGCGAAGCGCGGGGCGACCGCGTCGCGAATCCGCCGGACCACCTCCACGGCGAAGCGCATGCGGCGCTCGGGATTGCCGCCCCAGCGATCGGTGCGCTGATTGGCCAGCGGCGAAAGGAATTGCGACACAAGGTATCCGTGCGCGCCGTGGATCTGTACGCCGTCGAAGCCGGCGATCTCGGCGATCCGCGCGGTGGCCGCGTACCGGTCGATGACGGCCTCGATCTCGGCGTCGGTGAGCGCTCGCGGGGTCGGCATGCCGGGGATCTTCGGCGCGATCGCCGAGGGGGCGACCGGCCGGGTTCGCGTGGCCAGCGGATTGGCCTGCCGGCCGGGGTGATTGATCTGCATCCAGATCGGCGCACCGCCGTCGTGGGTGGCCTTGGCCCACGCGGTCAGCGCGTCGAGGTCGCGCTCGTCGTCGACCACGACATTGCCCGGCTCGCCGAGGTGGCCGCGGTCGACCATCACGTTCCCGGTGACCACCAAGCCGTAGCCGCCCGCGCCCCAGCGCGTGTAGAGCCGGGTCAGCCGCTGGTCAGGCGCGTTGACGGGGTTGCCGAGCCCCTCGCTCAGGGCCGACTTCATCAGCCGGTTCGACAGGACCTGGCCACACGGCAGCGGGAGTGCGTCGGCGAGCGTTGTCATCGGTGAGTCCTTTTGTCGCGCAGGGTGTTCGGGATCGGCGATGGGCACGGCGACCGCGTGCGTGCGTCCGGCCGGCCGGCCGGGGTGATCGGCGGCGCATTCCTGTTACGGCGGGTCACGTGTGGTCTCAAGGTAGTAGAATGATCGGTCTATCGCAAGCGGGAGATGGGTAAGCTGCGACTATGACGATGCGGCCACGTGAACGGCTCATCATGGGCGCGATCGACCTGATCCGGCGCAATGGCGTCGCGGGCACCGGCATGACCGAGCTGCTCGCGCACAGCAACACCGCCCGCCGGTCGATCTATCAGAACTTTCCGCGCGGCAAGCAACAGCTGATCGAGGAGGCGACCCGGACGGCGGGTCAGGTGATGGCCGCGGCTATCACCGCCACCGAGGAGGGCGGAAGTTCGGCGTCGCGGCTCGCGAGCTTCGTCCGGATGTGGAAGGACACGCTGCTGGCCGCCGACTTCACCGCGGGGTGCCCGGTGGTCGCGGCCGCGCTGTCCGGCTCGGAGGTGCCCGCGGCGCCGACCATCGCCGCGGAGGCCTTCGCCGAATGGGAAGGGCTGATCGCCGAGCAGCTGACCGGCGAGGGGCTCGATGCCGCGGCGGCGGAATCGCTGGCCACCATGGCGGTGGCCGCGATCGAAGGCGCTGTTGTCATGTCCATCGCCACCCGTTCGGTCACCCCGCTCGACCGCGCCGCGGAGCAGCTCGACTATCTGCTGCGCTGCCGGATGTCCGAACGCGGGTAGTCGCCAACGTTTTCCGGATCGGAAACCTGCCGAAACCTGGAGTTCGGCTTGGGCACGTAGGTTCACGCGGTATGACTGGGGCGGGATCGACCTCGAAGCGGTTCGTGCACATTCTCGCCGTGCTGGTGGCGACTTTGGCGCTGGTCTTCGGGCTGTCGACGGGGGAGCAGTCGCCGCGCTCGGTGTACGCGGACTCGGTCACGCTGGTCAGCACCGCCATCCCGCAACGCGCCTGGGACACCCTCGCCCGGATCGACGCGGGCGCCTGGCCGCCGAACGACGGGTCCGGCACGAAGGGCGGTGGGACCTGGTCGAATCGGGAGGGGACGCTGCCGAGCACGGATTCGGCGGGACGCCGGATCGCTTATCAAGAGTGGGACGTCAATATCAAGAAGCCCGGCCAGAGCCGCGATGCCGAACGCATCGTCACCGGAAACGACAAGTCCGCCTGGTACACCGGCGATCACTACGCCACGTTCACCCGCATGCGCTGACCCGGAGTAATCAGACCCGGGCGCGGTTCGCAACCCACCTTGACATGTTTTACGGCGGATAGTGCGATCTATGGTGTCGATGAGCAACCGCTCGGCATCCATTCGGACGCAGGCCGATCGGCTATCGGGACACGCTGTTGCCAAGTCTGAAGCGGGCAGGGGGAGTCGGCTCGCGCATCGCCCGAGGTCATCGGCGACGCCCCTGCTCACGGGGTGCGGAAGCTGTTGTCCGGGTACGAAACCGGACGGTCGAGAGTGCGGGAACAGACGGGTCGCAGCAATGCAGACGCACTCTTGCGTTCTTGCATCAGTAAGTGCATGATCCAGCTAGCCTAGTTGTGAACAACCGATCCGATGACCGGGATAACCGAATCGAGAGCCAATTATGTTGGTACAAAGCGTGTTGGTGTCGGGCGAACTCGGGGTGAACGTATGAGTGCGCCAACGGTGGGGGTACTGCCGACAGCTCCGCAATTACTGTGTGCCTTTCAAGGACGCCGTTTTCAAGATCGAGAAATGCTCCGCTCCGCCCATGCGCTCGCCGAGTTGCATGCGCGCAGGCAGCAGGTGTGCGATTCCGCGCTGATCATCGAAATCGACTGTCGCCGAAGTGAACTCGTCGACGACATCAACGATTGGATCGGCAAGGAGATTCCGCAGCATCGCAACGGAGCCTCGCTGCACACGGAAAGCCTTGGGGCGGTGGTGGACCGGATGGCGCGCAGTTGGGTGGACGCGAACCAGGCCATTGACGTCGACGGCGCGCGCAGCGACAATACCCATAAACATTGGTACCACCTGGCAGAACTTGTCGATGGGTACACTGATTTGGTAACCGACGTGGCCGGTGGCCGCCGCCGATTGCCAGAGCAGTGATCATTTCCGATCGACGGTTTACCCCGCGATAGTGACACTGCCCCGACAGCGTCGCTTGCTCGAGGGCGATGTCCCAGGGTGGTCATCCGACCAGTGACCCCCTATGGACGAAACGTCGCCTGCCCAGTGACGGCGGGCGCAACGGGGCGCCCCGCCCGGCGTGCCGCGTGGTCGACTGGCGCGGCACGCCCGCTGAGAATTTCACCGCACCGCATTCGGTGCCGCCCCTCATTCGGCAACGGTGAAGATTTCGTGCGCCATCACTCGGACGTTGCTCTGCCCGTGCGTACGCATTCTGGCGAGTAGTTCCACCCACGTCGGCGTCCAGCCGAAGTGATTGCCGCACTGCGCGATCAACGCCAGCGCGGCCAGCGCGGTCGCACTGTCGACATCGGTGGACAGATCCCGCGCGACCGTCGTCATGGTGTCGGCATCGACCATCTGCCCGGTCCGCGCCAGCCGTATGCGCAGCTGCTCGGCGGGGTAGACCACCATCGCACCGCGGGCCAGACCGCACGCCTGCTGAATCGCCCGCACGCTCGACGCCGTATCGGCCCAACGGATCTGGGCGAGCAGCAGATCGATGGCAAACCGCCGCCACTGCGTCTCGCCGGAGAGGCGCTCGGCCACCGCGACCGCCGTCGCCCGCGCCGACTCCGACCGTCCGGCCGCCTGCTCGAGGCTTTCGAGCAGGCTCGAAAGCCGTTGCCGGGCCGGCAGATCACGACCGGGGATGACGATGTCCTCGGCGGCCAGCAGCCGATCCACGGCGGCAGGCACCTCCGCCCGGAAGGCGCCGCCGACCAGCACCCGCGCGGACTGCCGCCACAGCCCGGCCTCACCCAGATCGGCGAGCCTGCGCACCAGCATGTCGCCGGTGTCGGCGGGCGCCCAGCGCTGCCAGGCGCTGAGCACCCGCATCGCCTCGGTGGCCAGCTGGACGTCGGTGCCGCCCGCCATCTCCCGCACCAGCGCGGCCATCCGGCGGCGCTGCGGAATCGGCAGCAGCGTCGGCGTGAGATTCAGCGCCTCGCCGGCCACCGCCGGGTCGAGGGACGCGTCGGTGAGGATCTGCCAGGCCTCGTCGTGGTCGAGCAGCCAGCGACAGGCGAAGACGACCGCGCGTTTGACGTCGCGATGCTGATTCGGCCGGTCCCAGATCGCCCGGATGGTGTCGATCGCCTCCGGTACGTGCAGCGCGGCGAGCAGCCGCACGCCCTCCTTGAGCGAGGTGATCTTCGGCGAATCCAGCAGCGGGGTGAGCGCGGCCGCGAGCCGATCCGGCGCGATGCTCCTGGCCCGGGAGGCGATGCCGCTCACCGCGACTCGCGCCCGGTCCGAATCCACGTAGCGACCGAGCACGCCGATCGCGGCCTCGGCATCGGCACTGCGGCCGAGCGCGGTGAGCGCGGCCTCGGCGACCGTCAGTTCGGCATGCTCGACGTAGCCCACCAGGCGCGCGAAGCTACCCGGCAGGCGGCCCAATCGCCGTACCGCCCAGGTCTTCTCCCACAGCGAGGACTCCTTCGACCGGACCAGCCCGGTGAGCGCCCGCGCGTACAGCTCGATCTGGCGCGGCGTCCAGCCGTCGAAGCCGGCCGAGAACTCCGGCACCAGACGCACTTTCGGCGCGATGAACCGGCCCGGGGTGGCCCCGTTGAGCACCAGGTCGAGCAGATCCGTTCGGCGCGTGGCGATCACGTGCTGCACCCGGGGTAGCGAGATGAGCGAGCGATCCCGGTTCAGCAGGACGGCCAGGTGCTCGTCGCGGGTGATCGGGTTGGCCAGTACCAGATCTACGGCGTTGTGGATCACGGAGTCGTTGCGCGCGCCGCAGGCCCGGAGCAGCAATTGCTGCAAGGCGCCGACCTTCCATGCCCGCTTGTTCAGGCCGTTGGCCAGGCCGAGCGTCAGAGTCCACTCGTCGCGCATCGCGTCGTTGTCCAGTCGCCGGTGCAGCGCCGCGAACAGCCGATGCTCCGCGCCGCGGGGCAGATTGCGGTCCAGATCGCGCAGCGGGATCGAGCTGGCATGCGCCGCAAGGCTTTCGATCAGCCGCAAGGCCGACTCCGTGCAGGCCGGATCGTCGATGCGGGCGCCGTGCACCAGCAGGGTGCGCGCCAGCGTGCCGACCGCGCCGGTGGTCATGGTCGATCGATCGCGGGCTTGCAGTGCGTCGGTCGCCAGGATTTCCAGCGCGGGCAGGTGCGCGGGGTGCAGCAGGCTCGGCGGGATCTCGTTGATCGCCTGTAAAGCGGTGCGCCGCACCGGGTCCTGCTCGTTGCGCAGGCGGCGCAGGGATTCGAACAGCGCGCCAACCACGTCGGGATCGCGGCTGCCGACCGCCGCGACCACCAGCAGCGGATACGCCTCGGACCGCTCGTCGGCGGTCGGCCTGCGGATGCTCTCGTGCAGGACGGGTTCGGCCTCCTCCCAGGAAAGCCGGGCGATCAGCCGCTCCCGGATCTGCCGATCATCGGAGCCGCCATGGCGCGAAAGCAATTCGCGCGCGAGCGTCGCTCGATCGGACCGGGGCAGGCTGTCCAGCGCATCGAGATCGACCAGCGCGGCGTCGACACCGGGGCGGATGAACACCTCCCGCACCAGTTCGGTGCGCCGGCTCGGCGGCAGCGAATGCAGGAATTGCCGCCGGTGATAGCCGGAATACGCGGCGCACACGGCGATCAGCCGATCGTCGGACAGCTCGCGCAACGCGGTGAACACCGCGCGCCCGGCGAGGCAGTTGCCCCGGCCGCTCGGGTGCAGGATCAGTGCGACGACCGCCTCGGGGTCGTGCCGAGTCAGCTTGCCCGCGATCGCGTGCAGGCCGTTGATCTGCAGGTGCGTCACCGCCTGCGCGGCGAGCGCGAGCAGGCGGTCCGGGTCGTGGATCGCGAAGGTGCCTGACCCGGTGGCGATGCGCGGCCACAGCTCGGGCCAGTCCGACTCGCCCGCCTGGGCCGCGAGGTCGGTCAGGTAGGTGAGTACCGCCTCGCCGTGCCTGCGGGCCAACGTCTGCCAGTTCGGTGCCGCGTAGGCGAACTCGGGCAGGTACTCGGTGACCAGTCGCGTCGAGCAATAGGGGAGGATGCGCGCGGCCTCGGCGTCGCCGAACAGTCGTCGTACCTCGGGTAGCAGGGCGTCGGCCAGACCCGGGTCGTGTGCGCGGCGGCCGACCGCGCGATACAGCACCCGCCGCGTCCGGTGCGCCATCCGCGGCAACCGGTCGACCAGCAACCGCGGTTCGACGCCGAGCCGGACCAGCGCGACGACCGCCCGCGAGACGAACTCCTGGCCGGACGAATCCAATTGGCCGACAAGGTGATCGCGCTCGGCGGCGATCGCCGCCAGATGAATCGAGAGGACCCGCTCGTAGCGTCCGCGTCCGGCCAGATCGGTCAGCAGCGCGGTGAGTTCGGCCGTGCCGGCCAACCGCAGCGCGACCGCCGCGATGGCCCGGCGCCGCTGCGGCGCGGACAACGGCTCGATGTCCTTCACTAGCTTCGTCGCCGGTGATGCCATTGTTCGACCGCCAACCTTCCCTCTGAAGCGGAGGAATCCCCCGTGGTCGTTGTGAGGATATGTCGCGCACACCGGGTTTCGCCGGACCGAGATCGAATCGGCGGCCCGTGCGGCAACCCGCCGCGCTCAGGTAGCGGCGGCGCTGCGCGCCTCCCGGCGCTCTCTGCGGCGGCGCAGATAACGGCGGATGCGGGTGGCGAGGAAGGCCACCAGGATCAACCCGGTCACCAGCAGCGCGCCCGCGACGATGGCCGCGAGCAGCGGATGGAAGATGGCCAGGGTGACGATGCCCGCGACCGACACGTCCTCGGCGGTGCTGGTCACGATGTTGGTCACCGGTTCCGGCGAGGTGTTGATCGCCATCCGGGTGCCCGCCTTGACCAGGTGGCTGGCCAGCGCGGTCGCGCCGCCGACTGCGCCCGCCGCCAGCTCGGGCAGCGAACCGTCTTGTCCCGCAAGCAATGCCGCGACGACCGCGCCCGCGGCGGGGCGGACCACGGTGTGCAGCGCGTCCCAGAACGAGTCCAGGTACGGAATCTTGTCCGCGACCGCCTCGATCAGGAACAGCACCGCCGCGGCGATCAGCACGTCGGTGCGCTGCAGGGCGTCCGGCACCGCATCGGACAGGCCGGTGCGGCCGAAGAGGCCGAGCAGCAGCACCACGGCGTAGGCGTTGACGCCGCTCGCCCAGCCCGCGGTGAAGATGAGGGGAAGTGCTGACACGAAGTCATCCTAGGTCGAGACGGGATCGCCCGCCTCGACCGTCGAGAACACGCGGGGTCAGCGCAGGGCGGCGCGGCTGCGCAGGCGGCCGAGCAGGATCAGCGCGACCAGAGTGACCAGGACCAGGAGGGTGGTGCTCGCGGCGGCGTCGAAGACCTCGCCGCGGTCGGTTTCGGCGAAGATGCCGACCGGCAGGGTCTTCCAGGTGGCCGGATAGACCATGATGGTCGCGCCCAGTTCACCCATGGACAGGGCCACGGCGAGACCGGCGGCCGCGCCGAGCGCCGGCAGCAGCAGCGGCAGCGTGACCTGGCAGAGCACGCGGATCGGACTCGCGCCGAGCGATTCGGCGGCCTCGCGGTAGCCGGGGTCGAGGCGGTCGAGCGCGGCGGCGACCGCGCTGAACGCGTAGGCCAGCACGAGCACCGAATGCGCAAGGATGACAATCCATTTGGTGCCGCCGAGCAGCACCGGCCGCTCGTTGAACGCGATCAGCACGCCGAGGCCGATGGCCACCGACGGGACCGCGACCGGCAGGTGGAACACCGCGTCGGTGCAGCGCCGCCACCAGCCCGGCGCCTCGCGAGCGGCCAGCGCCGCCCAGGTGCCGAGGACCAGCGAGACGGCCCCGGCCAGCAGCGCGGTCTGGAGACTGACCGACAGGCTGGCCGCCTGTTCACCGGACAACGCGCGGTCGAAGTTGGCGAAGCCGAGGTCGGAGGGCAACGGGCCGGTCCAGTGACCGGCGAACGCGGCCGCGATGACGGTGGCGATCGGCGCGACGAACACCACGAACACGACCAGCGCGAAGGCGGCGAGCACCAGGCCCCGGCCGCGTTTGGTCCACATCAGCATCGCGTCAGTTCTCCTTCCGGGCCGTGAACCGGGCGAAGATCAGCCGGTACCCGATGTACAGCGTGAGCGAGAGCAGCACCTGCACCGAGGCGAGCACTGCCGCGCCGGGCAGGTCGAAGGTGACGATGCCGCGGGTGTAGATCAGCGCGGGCAGCGTGATAACGCCTTTCGCGCCGGTGAACAGGACGATGCCGAACTCGTTGAGCGTCAACAGCAATACGAGGCTGCCGCCCGCCGCGAGTGCGGGCCACGCTTCTGGCAGCACCACCTGGCGCAGCACTCGCCACGGCGAAGCGCCGAGACTGGCTGCCACGTCGAGCTGTTCGCGCGGGAGTTGGGCGAACGCGGCGAGCAGCGGGCGCACCACGAACGGCGTGAAAAAGGTGATCTCGGCCAGGATTACGCCGAGCGGAGTGCTCAGGAAGTTCAGTACCGGTTCGTTGTTCCCGGTGACGCGGGAGATCAGAGCGTTCACCGCGCCTGCCGTTCCGTAGAGGAACGTGAAGGCCAGCGTGATGAGGAACGACGGCAGCGTCAGCACGGTATCGATGAGCCGGCCGACCACCTGCGAGCCCGGAAACGGCACGAACGCCAGCACGATCGCCAGGAACGTGCCCAGCACCAGGCAGCCCGCGACCGAGCTGACCGCGATGAACACGGTGCGCCACAACGCATCCCGGAACGACTCCGAACCCAGCACCTGCGACCAGACCGAAGTGCCCCGGCCGGTCGGCGTCACCGTCGACTCGGCGAGCACCCGGATAATCGGGTACACCGCGATGAACAGGACCACCAGCATCGGCGGCAGACTCCACACCACCGGCTTCCAGTTACGTTGCCGCCCCGGAAGACTCGACGGCTCGGCCGCAGCAATCGGCTCCAGCACCGCGGGTGCACTCATGCCCGGCCGCCTTCCAGCGCGCCGCATACCCCTTGATCTCCCGCACACCGAATCGCATGCGATTGCGTATGCGGTGAGTCAGCAGGTGTGCGCGAATTCTGGTTGCGCGTCATTGCGGGACCTCGATGGGGGTGGTGCGGCCGACCGCGCGGGGGATCAGGACGCCGGCGGGGTCGGGGAAGCGGACGCCGACGACCGCGCCGATGGCGGTGTCGACCTGGCCGGGGACGTCGGCCGTGACCTCGTCGGCCAAGCCGTCTACCGCCACATTCAGCCGGGTGGACGCGCCGCGCCAGACGGCGGAGATCACCCTGCCGCGCAACGCGTCTCGCTCGGAGGTCGCGCCGATCCGCACGGTATGCGGACGAACGCACAGTAGTGCGGGGGAGTCGAGGACCCAATTCTCCTGGCCGACACCGGGGGTGGGTGCCTCCGCGCGCAGCGTCTGGGTGCCGACCGTGACGAGTGCCGACCCGCCCGACAGTCGATTCACCGTGCAGGGCAGCAGGTTCGCTCCACCCAGGAAGGCGGCGGTGAAGTCGCTGGGCGGTCGCCGCCACAGGTTCTCGGCGGTGTCGATATCGACCAGATGCGCGTCACACATGACCGCGATCCGATCGGCCAGCGCGAGCGCCTCGGATTGATCGTGTGTCACGTACAGCATCGCCGTGTCCGGCAACGCCTTTCGCAACTCCTGCAACTCGCCGAGCATGGACTGGCGCAGCTGCGCGTCCAGCGCGGCGAGCGGCTCGTCGAGCAGCAGCACCTTGGGCCGGATGGCCAGCGCCCTGGCGATCGCCACCCGCTGCTGCTGGCCGCCGGACAGCTCGCGCGGCAGCCGCTTGGCGTACGCGCCCATGCCGACCATGGCCAGCGCCTCGGTCACGCGGGCGTCGATCTCGTTGCGCGGCACCCGATGTGACTTCAGCCCGAAGGCGACATTGCCGTGCACGCTCATGTGCGGGAACAGCGCGTAGGACTGCACGACCACGCCGATCCCGCGCTTGGCGGGGGACAGGTCGGTGACGTCGCGCCCGGCCAGCCGGACCGCGCCCGAGGTCGGCCGGACGAAGCCGGCCAGGGCCTTGAGCGCGGTCGACTTGCCGGAGCCGCTCGGTCCGAGCAGGGCGACGGTCTCGCCCGCGGCGACGCGCAGCGTGAAATCGGCCAGCGCGACAGTGGTTTTGCGGCCGCTGCGGTAGCTGACGCCGACCCGGTCGAACACGATCGCCGGTTCGGCGGCGGCGGTTCTGGGCGGGGCAGAGGTGGATGACTTCGTGAGCGCGTCACCGGTGGACATGTCGACTCCCTAAGTGGTGGACGGCGTTTCAGCTACCGGTGGCCTTCTGGTAGGCGGCCAGGTCGCCGTCCAGGTCGGTGAGCACCTTGTTCCAATCGACCGGCAGCAGCTCGACGCCCTTGAGCGCCGAACTCGGCGACGGCCCCGATCCGGTGGCCGGGGCGTCCCGCAGTTCCGCGCGGGCCGGCACCGCGAACGCGTCCGGGCCCAACGTCTTCTGCGCCTCGGCGGAGAGCAGGAAGGTCATCAGCTTGGTCGCCTCGGACTTGTGCGGTGCGCCCTTGGCCAGGCCCATCACGTAGGGGACCGCGACGGTCGACTTCTTGCCGTCGGCGGTGGCCGGGAAGAAGACGTTGAACTTCGAACCCTTGTCCTTGATGGTGGTCAGGTTCATCTGTACGTCACCGTTGGCGACGGACAGCTCGCCTTTGTCGACCTTGGCCTGCAACTTGCCGGTGGACGAGGACGGCCCGACGTTGTTGGCCTGCAACTTGTTCAGGTAGTCCAGCGCGCCCTGCTTGCCGAGCAGCTTCTGCAGCAGGATCAGCACCGCGGTGCCGTCGCCGGCCTGGCCGGGCGTCGAATACTGCAGCTTGCCTTTGAATTCCGGCTTCAGCAGGTCGTCCCACTTCAACGCGGCGGCGTCGACCGACGGGTTGGCGATGAAGCACAGGTAATTGTTGGCCAGGGTGACGAACTTGCCCTCGGGGTCCTTGTCGGCCGCCGGGACCGCGCTGGTGTCGACGCCGCTGTCCTGCAGCAGCCCACTGGCTTTCGCCTTCTGGATGAACGGCGGCAGCGTGACGACCACGTCGGCCTGCGGGTTGGCCTGCTCCTTGTCGACCCGGTTGACGACCTCGCCGGAGCCCGCCTCGACCAGGTTGACCGCGATCCCGGTCTCCTTCTGGAACGCCGCGAACTGGGTCTGGTACCAGGGGCCGACGCCGTCGGCGGAGTAGACCGTGACGGTCTTGCCGCTGGCGCTCTCGGTCCCGGTGCCGCCGCAGGCCGCGGTCGCCGCGACGGCGGTCGCGGTGGCGACGAGCAGGGTGGTGCGGGCGAGGGTGCGTGCCAGCTGGACCGGCTTGTACGAAGTACGCACGATGACTACAACTTTCGGTTCGTGAGGAGTGTCGGAGTCGAAGGGGCGGATGGACCGTCGGCGGCCGAGGCCGGTCGACGGGGGTCAGTTGTGCTCGGCCAGCACCAATTCGGCGAACTCGACCACGGACGGCACGACATGGGTTGCCCCGGCCGCGCGCAGCTGCGCCTCGTCGTGCGCGCCGGTGAGCGTGCCCGCGACGATCCGGGCGCCCGCGGCCAGGCCGGTGGCGACGTCGCTGGTCGTATCGCCCAGCACCGCAACGCGATCCACGGCGTCGGCGTGCAGGCGCAGCAGCGCGGTGAGCACCAGGTCGGGGTAGGGGCGACCACGACCGGCGTCGGACGGGGCGAGCGTCAGGTCGGCGATGTCCTTCCAGTCCAGCGCGTTCAGCAGGCGGTCCTGGGTGCTGCGGCTGAAGCCGGTGGTGAGCGCGACCTTGACGCCCGCGCCGCGCAGCTTGCCGATGGCTTCGGCGGCACCCGGAATCGGGGTGATGTCGACCTCGTCGATCAACGCCTCGTAGGCGCGTTCGAAGGCCGCGTTCGCGGCCTGGGCGCGGTCCTCGTCGTCGAGCAGCGCGCGGAAGACGGCGATCTTGGACTGGCCCATCGTGTCGAGCACGTACTTGCGCGCCCGTTCACGGTGCGGCCCTTCGGCTTCGATGCCCGCCGCCGTCGCGGCGACGTCGAAGGCGCGCAGGACCAGTCCGCCGTCGGCCACGGTGGTGCCCGCCATGTCCAGCGCGACTAGTTGAATGGTGTTGTTCGACAACGTGATTCCTTAAAGATTCAGCAGGTCGGCGGTTTCCTCGCCGAGCGCGGGGCCAAGGGTCATGCCACGGCCGCCGGGGCCGGTGATCACCCACGTGTGCTCGCCCGCCTGCGCGCGGGTGACGATCGCGGTCGGGTCGAGGCTCTGGCTGTACACGCCGGCCCAGCGCCGAACCACCTGCGGCAGTTTGCGTCCGAGCAGTTCCTCGGTGACCGCGGTGAGGTGTTCGTAGGGGGACTCGTCCACGTCGAACGCGAACGGCTCGTCGTATTCGTGGGTGTCGCCGATGGTGAGCCCGCCGTGCAGGCGCTGCACGCAGAGCAGCTGCATCTTGTGCTCGGCGGCGGTAGCCGATTGGGACTGTTCGCGATTCAGCGTGTCCACCTGCTCGCCCGCGAAGCCGGGGTAGTAGCGGAAGCTGTCGCCGTCGGCGATGGCGGTGGCGAGCGGTTCGCCGAGCGGGGCGGTCTGCATCATCTGCAACCGGACCCGGCGCACCGGGAGGTGCTCGACCAGCTCGCGGGTCAGGCCGCCGTGCGCCGCGCCGGGGCAGGCCAGCGCCAGGTCGGCGTCGAAGCGGCGGCCCTGATCGTCGAGTACGGTCGCGCCCGTGCCGGTGTCGGTGACCGACCTGGCCTCGGTGCTCGCGTGGAAGGTGTAGCGGCCGGTGGCGGCCATATAGGCGCGCAACGCGGGCAGCGCCTGCCGCGACTCGACCGCGGCGTCCGTCGAACAGTGCAGTCCGGCAAAGAATTTCCCGCGCAGTGCGGGGTTGAGCGCGCGCACCTGTTCCGGCTCGAGCAGCTCGAATCCGCGCGCCTCGGCCGACGGACCGGACGCGGCGGCCTCGGCGACGGCCAGCTCGACCGGGGTGCGGACCAGCGTGATCGATCCGGCCGGCCGGAATCCGACGCCGGGAACCTGGCCGCCGATCTCCTCCCACAGCTCCCGGGAGCGCAGCGTCAGCTCCAGTTCGGCGGCGGAGCGCCCGGAGACCCACACCAGGCCGAAGTTGCGTACCGTGGCGCCGCGGGCCTCGGTCTCCCGCTCCAACTGCACGACCTCGTGCCCGCGGCGAACCGCGGCCAAGGCGTGGGCGGTGCCGAGGATTCCACCTCCGATGATGACCAATCGCATGGCACCCATGGTGCACATTGGTCTAGACCAACGGGTGTTTCCTGCGCAAACGCCAGGTTAACAATTGGTATAGACCAATTGTGGGTATGCTGTGCCACATGAAAGCAACGGAGGTGGACGGAGTCGGCGCCGCGGTGGCGCCCGGCGAGATGCCCGGCGGGCGAGCCGAATTCGCGCTGCCCGACCGGCTGCCGAAGTCGTATCGCGTGCGCACCGAGTTGGAGACCATCCTCGACGATCTGGCCGAGGGCGATCCGGTGCCGTCGGAGCGTGATCTGGCGGTCCGGTTCGAGGTGGCGCGCGAGACCGTCCGGCAGGCGCTGCGAGACCTGTTGGTGGAAGGCCGAATTCGCCGGCAAGGCCGCGGCACCGTGGTCTCTCGCCCGAAAATGGTGCAGCCGCTGTCGCTTCGCTCCTACACCGAGGGCGCGATCAGCTACGGCCGCGTCCCCGGCCGCCTGCTGGTCAGCTGGGACGACGTCCCCGCCGACGCCGACACCGCCCGCGATCTCGCTGTCCCCGTGGGCACTTCGGTCATGCACCTGGAACGAGTGCTGCTCGCCGACGGTGAACGCATCGGCCTGGAAAGCACCTTCCTCCCGCTGCACCGCTTCGCGGACTTGCGCAGTACCTACGACCCGACCACCTCGCTGTACGCCGCGGTCCGCGGCTCCGGCGTGATCTTCGGCCGCGCCACCGAGCGCATCGAGACCGTCCTCGCCTCCCCGCGCGAGGCCGCCCTCCTCGAATGCACCACGGCCCTACCGCTTTTGCTCCTGCACCGCCGCAGCCTCGACGCCGACGGCGATCCGATCGAACGCGTCCGCGGCCTCTACCGCGGCGACCGGATCGCCTTCGAAGCCCACCTCACCAAATAGCTCAGGCCGGGAGCAGTCGGCCCATCGAGTGGATTTCGTTCACGTCGGCACTGGTGATGAAGGACCAGGGGGCGGTGAAGAAGCCGTTTTTGCCCCAATTCGGGCCCCAGGAATTCTCGACCGTCACGCCTTTCGCGTCGTAGGCGACGATGGTGACCTCGTGGCCGCCCAGGATTTTCTCGCGGGGCGAGGGGTTGTAATTGTCGTTGGTGCTGTCCAGGTCTTCGAAGCTTTCCTGGCGTCGAAGCCGAAGGGGACCGGCAGGCCGGAGGCGATCGCCTTCTTGATGTTGGTGACGATATCGCCCTTGGTGAGATCCAGTGCGCCGGACAGTTTGTAATGAGTGGCGTTCGCGCGTTCCTTGGCGTCGGGCTGGGTGGTGTAGTCGAAATCGCCCTGCCAGTAGTCGGCTTTGGTGTCGATGCCCTGCTGCTGTTCCAGCGGCAGCGCGACTCCGGCGTAGGTGCCTTGATCGTTGCCCTGCGCGATCTGCGCGTAGATGAACATGGGCGCCATCGGATCGCCGGCGATCTGCTGCTCGTTCATCAGTACCCCGTACCCGGTGTATCCGGTCGCCCAGGTGACGCACGAGCCGACCGGGCCCTGATCGCCCGCGGGTAATGCGTACTGGCGCAACGAATATGCGGCGGGTGGCGCACCGATCGCGCCCAGCTGAACCGGCAGCGCCGACCCGACGGTGGTGTCGCGGCCGAGGCTGTCGTGCGCGGCCGCGCGGTCGAGGCCGAAGGCGTGGTGCTTGATCTGCGGAGCGGGTTCGTCCGGGGCGGCGTGCGCGGTGACCGACACCGCGAGGCTGATTCCCAGGGCGGATACGAAAGCGGTGGACAAGCGCGAATAGTGCAAGGTTCCTCCTGCTGAGCCCCCATGGTCAATCACTTCCGGATGGAATGATCGGTGAACTGAACAGGGAGTGTTCCACGGCATTTCGGCGGCGACAATATAAAAGTCACGATGATTCATTTAAGTCATGGTTAACGGCGATGTCTCGCAAGTAAATTCGCCCAAGTCGCCCATCCCTCCGGTGATTCGGCGCGACCTTATTGCGGCCGGCTGCGCGGATATGTAGCGTGCCATGGTATTTCCGCTCGGAAGGATGAGGCATGGCGCGAAAATGGAAGCTGTTCGGCGGCCCCGTCGCGATGTTGCTCGCCTTGGCGCTGCACGGATCCGCGGTCGCCGACCCGGGCCCGGTCGAGGGGAATGCGGGCGGGCGTTCCTATGGATTGACGGTGACGCCGAATCTGCCTCGGGTGCCGGAACCGCGCGTCGCTGTTTTCGGCGCGCAGACCCTGCCGTATCTCCAGCAGGCCCAGATCGCCGATCAGTGGTGCTGGGCGGCCGACGGCTCATCGATCGCCACCTACCTGCACCGGCCGATCAGCCAGAATCAATACTGCGCACTGGTACACGGCGTCAGCGCCGAGGGCGCCTGCCCCGACGAGGAGGCATCGCTCGAGCAGATCGCCTCGGCATTTCGAGGGATCGGGTTCGACGCGGCCGTCGGCGCGCCCTTGTCGATGACCAAGGTCGTCGACGAGATCTCGGCCGATCGGCCGATCCTCACCGGTATCGCGTGGGCGTCCGGGGGCGGGCACGCGCAGGTGATCTACGGGTTCGACGTGGATGCGGGCACCGTCACCTACGGGGACCCGTGGCCGTCGTCGCGGCGCAGTGTCACGCAGTCGATCGACTCCTACACCCGGAATTCGGACTGGACATGGTTCGGCGAGGATTACGGCATCGCGCCTCGATGAGCGGGTCGGTGCTGCGTTTCCTGGTCGGGCTGTCGGCTGTCGGGGTCCTGGCGGGGTGTGCGGATGATGCCGCACCCACGCCGGCGTGGGAGCGCGAGCCGGACAGCGGTGTCGTCGACAGTGCGATCGATACTCCGGCGGCGCAGCGCCTCGTGGGGTCGTTCCTTCGATCGTCGGGTGCGTCGAATGATGCTGGCGCCGTGAAGTTTCGGCGAGACGGCGCTCCGGTCACGGTGTACGCGACCGATCCGTCATTCCGTGACGATCCCGGACGCACCCTCGAGCGCGCCGGGATCGAGTCCTATCTCGCGGTGCCGGTTCGCGTCACCGGGCGCGATGCCGCCGATACGTTGCAGTTGACGCCATCGCCCGCGTATCTCCCGCAGGCCATGGCAACCGGGGTGGAAGAGACGAGTCAACCGCGCGCCGCCGACGCGCGACTGCTGCTCGACTATCCGACCCATACCTGGTTCGCGTGGACGCGAACCAGGGTCACCGTCATTTCCTCGGGCACGACCCCGGCCTTGGCGGGCAAGGCATTCGACGGCCCGGAGTTCCACGCCTGGCTCCGAATGCGTTGACCCGCCCCGGGTTTCGGCTCAGCCGACCTGCGGGGCAACCTTCGCGCCGAGCAGTTCGATGTTGTGCAGGACCTTTTCGTGCGGCAGCGTGCCGACGCTGGTGTGCAGCATGAAGCGGTCCAGGCCGAGGGTGTCGCGGATGTCGGCGATCTTCTCGGCGACATAGTCGGGATTGCCGACGAACAGCGAACCTTCCTTCGAACAGAGGCCGTCGAACTGGGCGCGAGTCATCGGGCCCCAGCCGCGTTCGCGGCCGATGACGCTCATGGCTCGGGCGTACGGCTCGTAGAAGTCGGCGACGGCTTGTTCTTCGGTGTCGGCGATGTAACCGTGCGCGTGCACGGCCACCGGCTGCTTCTCGTGGCCGCCCTCGGCGAGGGCGCGGTGGTACAGATCGACCAGCGGCTTGAACCGGGCCGGCTGTCCGCCGATGATCGCGATGGCCAGCGGGAGGCCGAGAAGTCCGGCGCGAACGACGGATTCGGGGGAGCCGCCGACCGCGATCCACACCGGCAGCGGACGGTTGTCGGTGCGCGGGTAGACGGTGGCCTCGCGCAGCGGTGCGCGGAACTTGCCGTTCCAGGTGACCGGCTTGTCCTCGCGGATGTGCAACAGCAGGGCCAGCTTCTCCTCGAACAGCTCGTCGTAGTCGCTGAGGTCGTAGCCGAACAGCGGGAACGATTCCGTGAACGACCCACGCCCGGCCATCAGCTCCGCGCGACCGTTGGACAGTCCGTCCAACGTGGAGAAATCCTGGTACACCCGTACCGGATCATCCGAGCTGAGCACGGTAACCGCACTGGTCAGCTGAATCTTCTCGGTCCGCGCCGCGATCGCCGCCAGCACGACGGCCGGCGAAGAAGCAGCAAAATCCTTGCGATGATGTTCGCCGACGCCGTAGACGGCAAGTCCGGCCTGCTCGGTGGCCACAGCTTCCTCGACCACCTCGCGCAACCGCTCGGCCGCACTAGGCGCGGGTCGATCCCCGGCCGGATACAGCTCGGCGAACGTCGTGAGTCCCAATTCCACGGTCGAGCCTCTTCCTTCAGTAGTGTCTACGTCAACCAATAGCGTAAACGGACCACGGTCCGCAGGTATTCCACGCAGGTCGAGCGGGCCGACCGATGCCGGTCACGGTGATGGCGCGTCGTGCTCCAGCGTGCTGAGGTACTCGGCTGCGGGTTCCGCCTCGGGAACCCCGAGGCGCTGGTAGATCTCGACGGCTTCGCGTAGGTCGGTCACGGCGGCGCTGTGCTCGCCGAGGCCTGTCCGGCAGCGGGCGAGCCCCTCCAACGCACGGGCCTGTTCGAACGAGTTGCCGGTGCCGCGGGCAAATCCGAGCGCATCGGTGAAGACGTCCAGCGCATTGCGCAGCTCGCCGGTGTCGATCAGCAGCTGCCCGATCTCGTTGAACGCGATGGCTTCCCAAAAGCCGCTACCCAACTCACGGAGGATGGCGACCGCTCGCTGGAACAAGGCGGATGCCGCGGTGTAGTCCCCGGTCCGCCGGTGCACGATGCCGAGGTTGCCGAGCGCGTGGGCCTCGCCGAGGCGGTTGCCGATCTCATGGAGGATGGCTCGCGCCTGCTCGGACGCGGCAATGGCCTCGGCGAAGTTCCCGGTGCGTTGGTGCACGACACCGAGATTCGTCAAGGTTGTGGCTTCGCCGAAGCGGTTGCCGAGGTCGCGATAGATGACCAGCGCCTGCCCGCACAGGGTGACTGCCTCGGCGTAGTCCCCGTTGCGCTGGCAGTGGAAGCCGAGATTCATCAACGTGGTCGCCTCGCCGAAGCGATAGCCGACGTCGCGGTAGAGGGTCAGCGCTTGGCGCAGTTCGGCGGTCGCGGCATCGCCGCCGATCCACTGACGCAGCGCGCCGAGGTAGACCAGGGCGTTCGCCTCGCCGAGGCGGTCACCGAGGTCGCGGTAGATGCCGAGCGCTTGGTGCAGTTCGGCGGTTCCGGCGTCGTCGCCGACCCATTGCCGCAGTGCGCCGCAGTAGGTGAGGGCGTTCGCCTCGCCGAGGCGGTTGCCGAGGTCGCGGTAGCCGTCGAGCGCCTGTTGGTACAGGTCGATCGCCTCGGCATGGCGTTCGGTCAGCGCGTGCGTCCGACCCAGGTCGGTCAGCGCGTTCGCGTCACCGATCCGGTCGCCGAGCTGTCGGGCAGTGACCTGCGCCTGCCGGTGCAGCGTCTGCGCCTGCGGCCACGGACCGTCGTATTCCAGCAACCCCGCGAGTGCGCCGGTCAGGTCGGCGACTCGCGAGATCTGGTGCGCGGCCGCGTAATCGAGGCAGTTCAGCAGATTGACGCGCTCGCTGCGCAGCCAGGACAGCGCCTGCACCTCGGCACCGAAATCCCGGATCACGACGCCCGCGGCCACCGCGGCCGCGGCCGACCTGGCCGGGCGGGTGGAATGGGCCAGCCGCCGGTCCGCGTTGACGGCTGTGTGCTGGTAGTAGTCCAGTAGCCGATCCAGCGCTCGGCCGTTGTCGTCGGACGGGTCCGCGGCGGCGAGCACCCGGGCGTATTCACGCAGCAGATCGTGTAACCGGTACCGGCCGGGCATTGTCTCGTCGATGAGATGGTCTACGTAGAGAGCATCCAGCTCCCGCCGCGCTTCTGTGGTGCGGAGACCGGCCAGGGCCGCGGTGGCGGCGATATCGATGTCGATGCCGGGGTGCAGGCCGAGGCACCGGAACAACCGCTGCCGCACGGGCGGCAGGTGCTGGTAGGACATCGTGAACGCCGCGTACACGGCGCGGTCACCGGCGTCGAGTTCGGTGAGCCGATCGCTGGTCGCGGCGAACCCGTCGGCCAGGGCCGGGATGGTCCAGGCCGGGTGGTGGGCCAGCCGCCCCGCCAGCAGCGCGATCGCCAACGGCAAGAAGCCGCACAACTCCACGATCCGCGCGACCGCGCGCTGATCGGCGCCGGTCATGGCCGGACGGTGGGCGAGGACACAGAACAGTTCGACGGCCAGAGCGTGGTCGAGGACATCCAACGCCAATGGCTTCGCCGCATCGAGGGCGATCAAGCGCCGGCGGCTGGTGACCAACGTCAGGCAGTCCGGGCCTGCGGGCAGCAGCGGTTCGATCTGGGCATGATCGCGAGCATCGTCGAGCACCAGCAGTACTCGTTTACCCGTGAGCCGATCACGCCATTGATCGCGGCGGCCATCGAGACTGTCCGGAATATTGCGCGGATCGATACCCAGACCGATCAGCAACCTGCCCAGCACATCTGCGGGATCGGCTGGGCTGTGCCCGGGCGTGTGGGTGTGCAGATCGATGAAATAGCGGCCATCCGGAAACTTCGGCGCCAGTACATGGGCGGCTCGCGTGACCAACGCGGTCTTGCCGACCCCGGCCATGCCGTCGACGGTGTGGACCGACACCGCTCCCACTGCGTCCAGGATGCGTTGCAGCTCGTCCTCACGGTCGATGAAGACCCCGACATCACGGCGCAACGCGGTGGTCACCACCGGTCGCGGTGGTGGCGGCGCGTGCACGGACGCGTCGATCGTGCCGGTGTTGTCGCCGGCCACGTTGACCTGCCGAGCCTGATCGCGAGCGTCGAACTCCGGCACGGGCGCTACCCGAGGTTGATCGTGCCGCTGTTGTCGCCGTGAATGTTGACCTGCTTGGCGTCGTCGAAGGCTTGGGCCACGAACACCTCCGCCGTCCGATCCTGCCGGGCCGCGGTCACCAGCCGCTCCACCTCCCCGGCAAAGCCTGGATCGTGCCGTGCCACCGCGGAGATACGGTCGGCAACCACCGATCGGGCCTGCGCGGTTTCGACCGAAGTGGTCAGCGCAGTGTGGGTTTCGGGCTCGTCGCGGAACCTGGAGGTGACGAGTTCACGGAGCCGTCCGACCGCCCGCCAGGCGCTCCCGCCTGCGTCCCTCGCCAGCTCTTCGCCGAACTTCGACGCCAGCAACGCCGCAGCCGCAATCCCGAGCGAAACCGGATCCATACCCCACCTCAGTTCTAGGACCGACGACACCAAGGGTAGGTCTCGCGCCGGGACGACGCGGCCGAACCGAGAGCACACCGTCGCAACACCGAGACGACACGCCGACCCGGCTCCGCAGGGCCTCCGGTGTCGTGTCGGTCTGGTGCTCGAGCGCTCGGGACGGGGGCCGATTAGGCTGTTCGCATGTCTGTCCGCACTCGCAAGCCGCTCGTACCCGGCACCCAGTCACCCACCCGCGAGGTTCCGCGCACGATCGAGCGCCCGGAGTACGCGTGGAAGAAGACCGTCAACGAGGGTCGGGAGCCGTGGGTGCAGACGGCGGAGACGATCGACAAGATGCGGATCGCGAGCAAGATCGCGGCACAGGCGCTGGAAGAGGCGGGCAAGGCGGTCGCGCCCGGCGTGACGACCGACGAGCTGGACCGGATCGCGCACGAGTACATGTGCGACCACGGCGCGTACCCGTCGACGCTGGGCTACAAGGGATTTCCGAAGTCCTGCTGCACCTCGCTGAACGAGGTCATCTGCCACGGGATTCCGGACTCGACGGTGATCGAGGACGGCGACATCGTCAACATCGATGTCACCGCCTACATCCACGGCGTGCACGGCGACACCAACAAGACCTACCTGGCCGGTGACGTGGACGAGGACGTCCGGCTGCTGGTCGAGCGGACCGAAGAGGCCACGCTGCGGGCGATCAAGGCGGTCCGGCCGGGCCGGGCGCTCAACGTCATCGGGCGGGTCATCGAGTCCTACGCCAACCGATTCGGCTACGGCGTGGTCCGCGACTTCACCGGGCACGGCGTCGGCCCCACCTTCCACAGCGGCCTGGTGATCCTGCATTACGACCAGCCGGCCATCGAGTCGATCATCGAGCCGGGCATGACCTTCACCATCGAGCCGATGATCAACCTCGGCGGCATCGACTACGAGATCTGGGACGACGGCTGGACCGTGGTCACCAAGGACCGCAAGTGGACCGCGCAGTTCGAGCAC
This sequence comes from Nocardia sp. NPDC051756, assembly GCF_040681495.1. Classification (NCBI taxonomy): domain Bacteria; kingdom Bacillati; phylum Actinomycetota; class Actinomycetes; order Mycobacteriales; family Nocardiaceae; genus Nocardia; species Nocardia sp. NPDC051756. The sequence goes on from NZ_JBFAYV010000001.1 coordinate 823,223, forward strand.
ACCCTGGTCGTCACCGACACCGGCGCGGAAATCCTCACCCTTCCGTGAGGAAGCCCGACAGCCGCACACCCCTTGATTTCCCGCATACCGAATCGCATGCGAATCCGTGTGCGGGAAATCAAAGGTTGTGCGGCGTCTGGGCTGCGCGGTGAAAGGGGCGCTGCTCGTCGCGGGGACTACTTCGGACGCGGGCAAAAGCGTTGTGGTGGCGGGCATCTGCCGGATGCTGGCGCGGCGCGGAGTGCGGGTGGCGCCGTTCAAGGCGCAGAACATGTCGAACAACTCCGTCGTCACCCTGGACGGCGGGGAGATCGGCCGCGCGCAGGCGTTGCAGGCGCAGGCGTGCGGGCTCGAGCCGAGCGTGCGGTTCAACCCGGTGCTGCTGAAGCCGGGCAGCGATCGGCGCTCGCAGCTGGTGGTGCGGGGTAAGGCGGTCGGCACGGTCGGCGCGCGCGACTACTTCCAGCATCGGCAGCGGCTGCGCGAGGTGGTCGCCGGCGAACTCGCTTCGCTGCGCGCCGAATTCGACGTGGTGATCTGCGAGGGCGCCGGATCGCCCGCCGAAATCAACCTCCGCGCAACCGATCTGGCGAACATGGGCCTCGCGCAGCCCGCCCGGCTGCCGGTGCTGCTGGTCGGCGACATCGATCGCGGCGGCGTGCTGGCCCACCTCTTCGGCACCGTCGCCATCCTGGAACCCGAAGACCAGCAACTGATTTCCGGCTTCGTGATCAACAAGTTCCGCGGCGACGTCGAACTGCTGCGTCCCGGCCTGGACCGGCTGACCGAACTGACCTGCCGGCCCACCCTCGGCGTGCTCCCGTACACCGACGACCTCTGGATCGACGCCGAGGACTCGCTGAGCACCCTCGCCGACGCACCGGTCGGCCGCCCGCGCCCACCGGTCGGCACCGAATGGCTCACCGTCGCCGCCATCCGGCTGCCCCGCATCTCCAACTCCACCGACATCGAGGCATTGGCCTGTGAGCCGGGCGTTTCGGTGCGCTGGGCGAGCGAACCGTCCCGCCTGGCCGAGGCCGACCTCGTCGTGCTGCCCGGCAGCAAGGCGACCGTGTCGGACCTGGAGTGGTTGCGCCGCACCGGAATCGCCGACGTGCTGCGCGCCCGGGCCGCGGCAGGCCGCCCGATCCTCGGCATCTGCGGCGGCTACCAGATGCTCGGCAAACGGATCATCGACCCGATCGAGTCGGGCGCGGGCTCGGTCGACGGACTGGACCTGCTCGACCTGGAGATCGAATTCGCCGACCCGAAAGTGTTGCGCCGCACCAGCGGCCACGACACCGCGGGAATCCCGGTGCACGGCTACGAGATCCACCACGGCCGGGTGATCGGCAACGGGGACCCGGCCTGGCTCGACCTCGACGGCGAACCGGAAGGCAGCGTCCGCCAAGCACTCTGGGGCACCCACCTGCACGGCCTGCTCGAATCCGACGAATTCCGCCGCACCTGGCTGCGTTCGGTGGCCGCCGCGGCCGGCCGCACGGGTTTCGTTGCCGCCGAGGACACTTCCGTCGCCACCGTGCGCTCGAACCAACTCGACCTGCTCGCCGACCTCGTCGAGCAGCACCTCGATCTGGCCCAGCTGGAGCGCCTGCTCACCGACGGCGCGCCCGCCGATCTGCCCACCCTGGCAACCCACGCGCTCCCCACTTCGGCAACCTCGCGTACCTGAACTGTTGACGCGACGTACCTCGCCCCTTACCTTTCAGTAAGGAATTCGGCTCCGGGTAAGGCGCGCGGGGCGATGGGCGTGGGAGTAGCACGGGTCGGTGAGTGAAGTGGCAGACAAGAAGTCCAACAGCAGGGCGGGAAACGTGGTGTCCGCGACCGTGACGAGCAAGGGACAGATCACCATCCCGATCGACGTCCGGGTCGCCATGGGCCTGCGGGCCGGGGTCCGGGTCGCCTTCGTGCCCACCGTCAACGGCACCTACGAACTGGTCCCGGAGACCCGGACCATCAAGTCGCTCAAGGGAATAGTCGGCTGGTCCGGCTCGCCGATCGGCCTCGAGCAGATGAACGAGGCGATCACCGGCAACGTCGTGGAAGGCAAGCAGAAATGATCGGTCTGGACGCCAATGTGCTGATCCGCTACCTCACCCAGGACGATCCGGAGCAGTCCGCGCGCGCCAATCAGGTGATCGACGGCCTCAGCGAGAGCCGCCCCGGGTACGTGACCATGATCGTGCTCGCGGAGATCCACTGGGTGCTGCGCCGCGGCTACAAGCAGGACCCCGAGGCGGTCACCGACGTGCTGCTCGGCCTGCTCGACTCGACCGAGATCGTGGTCGAGCGCGCGGACACCGTGCGCCAGGCGCTGCGCCAGGCCGCCGACGGCGCGGACTTCGCCGATGCGCTCATCCAGCAACTCGGTCAGGAGGCCGGTTGCGACCTCACCGTCACCTTCGATCACAACGCCGGTGAACGCGCGGGTATGCGGCTGCTGGCCTGACGAAGACCGGGCTTCGTTCAGCAGACCCGTGTAGCGTCATTCGGCATGAAATCTCGGCAGATCACGGTGGGCGATCGGGCATGGACCGTGCGGGTCGACGGCCCGGAATCCCGGCACAGCGTGCTGTTGCTGCCCGACGCGAACGACCCGGCGGACGTCTACGACCAGGTATGTGCTCGATTGCACAATTCGGATCTGCGCACCGTGGTGCTGGAGTCGATCGACGGGCTCGACGGCGCGGGCGTCACCGCGATCCTGGATCAGATCGGCGTGCCCTGGGCGAACGTCGCCGCGCGCGGCACCGGCGCGGAACTGGCGTGGCGGGCCTGCGCGGCCGGATTCGGGCGCTTCATCAGCCTCGTGGTGGCCGATCACGGCCATCCGGCGGCTCCGGGCCCGGACGGGACCGTCGCCGACGCCACGGTCCGTCCAGTCGAATTGCCGACCACGGTGCTGGTGACCAAGAACCTGCCGCGCTCGGTGGCCGACGCCTCCGGCCGCTTCGTCTACGGCGAATTCCGGGTGGTCGACATCGACGTCACCAATGTGGCGACCGAGGCCGACCACGAGCTGGCCACGGAGATCGTGCTACGCACCAGCACCTGGTGAGCTGGACTCGGCCCGGTAAACGGTCAGCCACGCGAGCCAGCTGTCGAGTTCGGCGAACGCGTGCGCGAGCGGCTCGGCCGAGGACAGGAACACGTCGTGCTTCGCGCCGTCGATCGGCACGATGTTGGTGCGGTCGCCGAGGCAGCCGGACCAGCGCTGAATCTGCTTGACGTCCAGCACCGCGTCGGCCACGTCCACGGCGGGGCCGTAGCGGCGGGCGAACTTCGTCATCCGGGAACGCAGGATCAGCGACGGCACCCCGATGTCCAGCCCGCCGTGCAGTTTCGCGTGCCCGTTGCGGATCGCCCGCAGCCAGCCGAACCGAACGGGGAAGCCGTGCAACGGTTTCCAGTCCAGGTTGTAGTCCCATTCGCCGGCCACGCTGCGATGCAGGCTGTCACCGTAGGTGCTGACCTTGCCGCTCGGCAGCTCGAACATCTTCCGAAACCGGCCGAGCCCCTTGATGATCGGTGTCCCGACGGTCCGGTAGTAGGACGGACCCTGCAGATCGAACCACGGGCTGTTGAGCACCAGGCCGGCCACACCGGCCGCCGCCGTGCCGCCCGCGCGGTTGAGCCGGTCCAGCCACAGCGGCAGGATCAGCCCGCCGGTCGAATGCGCGTTCAGCACGACCGGTGCGCCGGTCTCCGCCCGCACGATTCGCAATGCCTCGTTCAACTCCGCGTCATACAGTGCGAGATCGGTCACATAATGCGGCGTCTGCCCCTCGCGCAGCGACCGTCCGCATTTACGCAGATCGAGCGCGTAGAACTGGTACCCCTGTGCCGCGAAATGCTCCGCGAGATGTTCTTGGAAGAAGTAGTCGGTGAACCCGTGCACATACAGCACGGCCCCCGCGCCTGCCTCGACTTTTCCGCCGGGCAGATAGCGCACCAGGGTGGCCACGGCCTCGCCTTCGCCGTCCGGATCGGCCCCGAAAGACAGCGTGCGCTGCTGGTAGTTCGCGCCGAGGACATCGGCTTTCCACTGGCCATCGCCCTGGGTGTCGGATTTCGGAGCGGCGAGTGAAGTTTCCTTTGTCACATACACAATCTAGGTCACATTCGGCGGGTTCGGCGCGGGGGATCGACGTGGTGAGGTGCACAATTGGGGCTAGGTGAACGGCGGGTAACCTAGCTCCCGCCATGGTTTAGGAACTCGAACCGAGGCAATAACTCGCAAGCACCGTGCCCAGGCAGGTCCACCCGCCCGGTGGGCCCGCGTAGAAGGACAAGGAAGTCGATCTAGCCGTGCCGAACGCTGCCATGACTGAAAAGACCGATGTTGTACTCATCGGCGCCGGCATCATGAGTGCCACCCTCGGTGCGCTGCTGCGCCAGCTGCAGCCCGATTGGTCGATCTCCCTGTTCGAGCGGCTCGACGCCGCGTCGGCGGAGAGCAGCGACCCGTGGAACAACGCGGGCACCGGCCACTCCGCGCTGTGCGAGCTGAACTACAGCCCGCAGAACGCCGACGGCTCGGTGGACATCAGCAAGGCCATCGACATCAACGAGCGGTTCCAGGTGTCGCGCCAGTTCTGGTCCTACGCCGTGGAGAACAACGTCCTCGGTGACCCGTCGCGGTTCATCAACCCGATCCCGCACGTGAGCTTCGTGCACGGCGCGGACAACGTCGAGTACCTGCGCAAGCGCTACGAGGCGCTGTCGCCGCACCCGTTGTTCGAGGGCATGGAGTTCATCGACAGCCCCGACGAATTCGCCCGCCGCCTGCCGCTGATGGCCCGCGGTCGCGACTTCTCCGATCCGGTCGCGCTGAACTGGACCGACGGCGGCACCGACATCGACTTCGGCTCGCTCACCAAGGAACTGCTCGCCTACCTCGGCGCCAGCGGCGCGGACCTGGCCTTCGGCCACGAGGTACGCGACCTGTCCAAGCAGTCCGACGGCTCCTGGCTGGTCAAGGTGCGCAACCTGCGCACCCGCGAAACCCGCACGCTCATCAGCAAATTCGTCTTCGTCGGCGCGGGCGGCGGCGCGCTGCCGCTGCTGCAGAAGTCGGGCATCAAGGAGATCGACGGCTTCGGCGGCTTCCCGGTCAGCGGTCAGTTCTTCCGCTGCACCAACCCGGAGCTGATCCAGCAGCACGAGGCCAAGGTGTACGGCAAGGCCGCGGTCGGCGCGCCGCCGATGTCGGTGCCGCACTTGGACACTCGCGTGATCAAGGGCGTGCCCGGCCTGCTGTTCGGTCCGTACGCGGGCTGGACGCCGAAGTTCCTCAAGGAGGGCAAGCTCACCGACCTGTTCAAGTCGGTGAAGCCGAACAACCTGTTCTCGCTGCTCGGCGTCGGCGTCACCGAACTGGGCCTGACCAAGTACCTGGTCAGTGAGCTGCTCAAGTCCGAGGCGGGCAAGGTGGACACGCTCAAGGAGTTCATCCCGCGCGCCGACGGCCGGGACTGGGAGCTGATCACCGCGGGCCAGCGCGTGCAGGTGATCCGGCGCAAGGGCGCGGGCGGCGTGCTCGAGTTCGGCACCGCCGTGGTCGCCGCGGCCGACGGCTCCATCGCCGGCCTGCTCGGCGCCTCCCCGGGCGCGTCGACGGGCGTCACCGCGATGCTCGACGTCATGCAGCGCTGCTTCCCGACCGAGTACGCCGGGTGGACGCCGAAGCTCAAGGAGATGATTCCCTCACTCGGCGTGAAGCTGTCCGAGGATCAGGCGTTGTTCCACGAAGTGTGGGATTGGACGTCCAAGACGCTGAACCTCACGGGTGGCACAGATAACACGCCCAAGCACGCGGGGGTCGCGGCAAACCGCTAGGTGTGATAGCAACAGGCGATGATGTCAACGGTTGCTCTCAAACGGTCATGGGCGTTGGATCTCGACAACGCCACCCTCTATCAGCTGTTGAAACTTCGCGTCGAAGTCTTTGTCGTCGAGCAGAAGTGCGCGTATCCGGAACTGGACGGGCTGGACCTGCTGCCGGAGACTCGGCACTTCTGGCTCGATGACGAGGGCGAGGTGATCGCCACGCTGCGGCTGCTGGAGGAGCACGCGGACGGGGTGAAGTCCTTCCGCATCGGCCGGCTCTGCACGGTTCCGCCCGCCCGCGGCCACGGCTACACCACGCGCCTGTTGCAGGCGGCGCTCGCTGAGGTCGGCTCGGCGACCGTGCGGTTGAACGCGCAGTCCTACCTGGTGGACATGTACGCCAAGCACGGGTTCAAGCCCGATGGTGAGGAATTCGACGAAGACGGGATCCTGCACATTCCGATGCGCAAGGGGTGATCGCCGAGCCGTTGATCGGCCGCCGCCCTCGTCGCCCACCCGCGACGAGGGCGGTGGTGTCTCCAGGGGATGCCTCGATCCGCAGGGCAGCGTCGGTGGACTGCGCGAGCGCGCATAGAGTTGGGGCGTGTCGTTGTCCCATGCCGAAACTGTGCCGTCGCCTCACTCGTTGACCGGATCACGTACGCGTCCGGGCAGCGACCTCGAGGTGGGTTTTCCGTTCTCCGCCGTGGTCGGTCAGGAGCGGCTGCAACTGGCGTTGATTCTGTGCGCGGTGCACCCCGGCATCGGCGGTGTGCTGGTGCGCGGCGAGAAGGGCACCGCGAAGTCGACGGTGGTGCGCGCGCTGGCGCAGCTGCTGCCGCCGGTCGTCGACGAGACCGGCGCGCGGCCCGCGCGACTCGTGGAACTGCCCGTCGGTGCGACCGAGGATCGCGTGGTCGGCTCGCTGGATCTGGAGCGGGTGCTGCGCGACGGGGAACAGGCGTTCCGGCCCGGTCTGCTGGCGGCCGCGCATCACGGCGTGCTCTACGTCGACGAGGTCAACCTGCTGCACGACCATCTGGTCGACGTGCTGCTCGACGCCGCGGCGATGGGCCGGGTGCACATCGAACGCGACGGCGTCTCGCACTCGCATCCGGCGCGATTCGTGCTCGTCGGCACCATGAACCCGGAGGAGGGCGAGCTGCGTCCGCAGCTGCTGGACCGGTTCGGGCTCACCGTCGACGTGGCCGCCTCGCGGAATGTGGACGTGCGGATGTCGGTGGTGCGCCGGCGGTTGGACTACGAGGCCGATCCGGCCGGATTCGCCGATAGTTATGCCGCCGCGGATCGGGCGGTGGCCGAGCGCATCCTCGGTGCGCGGGATCGGGTCGCTGAGGTCGGGCTCGACGACGGGGAGCTGCGGCGAATTGCCGCGCTGTGCGCCGCCTTCGACGTCGACGGCATGCGCGCGGACCTGGTGGTCGCACGGACCGCGACGGCGCACGCCGCGTGGCGCGGCGCGGACGCGGTCACCGAGGAGGATGTGCGGATCGCCGCGGAACTCGCGCTGCCGCACCGGCGTCGGCGCGATCCGTTCGACGAGCCGGGGATCAGCGAGGACCAGCTCGACGACGCGATGCGCGATGCCGCCGAGGAAGTGGATCGCGAAGCGCAGTCACCCAGTGCGACAGACGAGTCGCTCAGCGAGACAGACGAATTCGAGTCCGGTGAGCAGCGGCAGTCGCCGGCGGGGGCAAATCAGTCCGAGTCCGAGGATTCCGCCGCCGATCAGTCACCGCCCGCCGACGGAGATCAGGGCCCGGATGACGACCCGGACTCGCCGCCTGACGGCCCCGGTAGCGGGCAGCAGCCCAGCGCGCGCGAAGGTCGCAGTGGCGCACCGGGTTCGGCCGCCGCGAAGCCGCCGCGCTGGGAAGTGCCCGGCATCGGCGAAGGCGCTCCCGGCCGGCGCTCCCGGGCGGAGTCGCGGCACGGCCGGGTCGTCCGGCCGAGCACCGATACCTCGACCGGCCTGCACCTGCTCGGCACCGTCTTCGCCGCCGCGCCGCATCAGTGGTCGCGCGGCCGCGGCGACGGTCCGCTGAAGCTGGCGGCCGAGGACCTGCGCGGCGCGTATCGCGAAGGGCGCGAAGGCAATCTGGTCGTCTTCGTGGTCGATGCCTCGGGCTCGATGGCGTCCAGGGATCGGTTGTCCGCCGTCACCGGCGCGGTCGTCACCCTGCTGCGGGATTCGTACCAGCGGCGGGACAAGGTCGCGGTCATCACGGTGCGTGGGCAGGACGCCGAACTCGTGCTGCCGCCGACGTCTTCGGTCGATATCGCCGTGCGCCGGTTGTCCGCCATGCGCACCGGCGGCAAGACGCCGCTGGCCGCCGGGCTGGTGAAGGCGCGCGAAATCGTACTGCGGGAACGGGTCCGGGACCCGCGCCGCCGTCCGATGCTGGTGCTGCTCACCGACGGTCGCGCCACCGGTGGGGTGGATCCGCTGCCGCGCGCCCGCGCGGCCGCCGCCCGCCTCGCGAACGACGGGGTCACCTCGATCGTGGTGGACTGCGAGCGCGGGATGATCCGGCTCGGTCTCGCCGCCGAGCTGGCGCGCGAGCTGCGCGGGGGATACCTGAAACTTGCTGAGCTGACCGGCGATTCGGTCGCCGACGTGGTGCGCGCCGGATCCGGGCGGCCTGGTTCGGCGGCGGTGCGCGCGGCTTGATCGGCGACGGTCCGCGCGGCAGTCGCGCGGGCCGCGCGGCGGCGAGGATCGGCGTGACGATGTGGGCGGCTCGATGATGAGTCGTGGACTGACAAGGAGATTCGATGCCTAAGGGTGTTCCGGAGACTGTGCCCGACGACGGCCTCACCACGCGACAGCGGCGCAATCAGCCGGTGCTCGCCGTGCACACCGGGCCGGGCAAGGGGAAGTCGACCGCAGCGTTCGGCATGGCGCTGCGGGCCTGGAACCAGGGGTTCGACGTCGCGGTGTTCCAGTTCGTGAAGAGCGCCAAGTGGAAGGTTGGGGAGGAGGCGGTCTTCCGCACCCTCGGCACCCTGCACGAGGAGACCGGGGCCGGCGGCGCGGTCGAATGGCACAAGATGGGTGAAGGCTGGTCCTGGACCCGCAAGCAGGGCAGCGACGAGGACCATGCCGCCGCCGCGCTCGCCGGGTGGCAGGAGATCGCCCGTCGCCTGAAGGACGAGCAGCACCGCTTCTACGTCCTCGACGAGTTCACCTATCCGCTGAAGTGGGGGTGGGTCGACATCGACGAGGTCGTCGAGACGCTGCGCACCCGCCCCGGCAACCAGCACGTGGTCATCACCGGCCGCGATGCACCCCAGGCGCTCATCGACGCCGCCGACCTCGTCACCGAGATGACGAAGCTCAAGCACCCCATGGACGCGGGCCGCAAGGGCCAGCGCGGCATCGAATGGTGAACTCCCGCACTCTCTCTCGGGATCCGCGCCCGGTATGGGGCCCCATAGCCGGTGCGGATCCCGAGACGTGGTGCGAATTCCGCCAGCGGGCGGCAGTTGGTGCGGCGAGCCGTTCGGCGTTCGCTGGGAAGGTCGTTGCCTTGCGGGTTGGGGAGGTCTCGTGAGTGCGAGTGTGCCTGCGGTGGTGATTGCCGCGCCTGCTTCCGGGAGTGGGAAGACCACGGTGGCAACGGGATTGATCGGGGCGCTACGGCGGGCCGGTCATCGGGTTGCGCCGTTCAAGGTGGGGCCGGATTACATCGATCCGGGGTATCACGGGTTGGCGGCGGGGCGGCCGGGGCGCAATCTCGATCCGGTGCTTGTCGGAGCGGAATGTGTTGTGCCGCTGTATCAACACGGTGCGCGGGACTGCGATCTCGCGGTGGTCGAGGGCGTGATGGGGCTGTTCGATGGTCGCATCGATGAGAACCATGCCGGGCCGGTCGCCGAGGGATCTACCGCGCAGGTCGCGAGTTTGCTCGGTGCGCCGGTGATTTTGGTGGTGGATGCTCGTGGGCACAGTCAGAGTTTGGCCGCGCTGCTGCACGGTTTCGCGACCTTCGACAGCGGTATTCGGCTCGGCGGGGTGATCCTGAATCGGGTCGGTAGCGAACGGCACGATCAGGTTTTGCGGGCGGCCTGTGATCGCGTCGGACTGCCGGTGCTCGGATCACTGCCGCGGATGGCCGAATTGGAGTTGCCCTCACGGCATCTCGGGTTGATCCCCGCGGTGGAGCACGGAGCGGCCGCAACCGCTGCGGTGTCTTCGATGACGGATCTGGTGGCGGCCCATGTAGATCTACGGGCAATTGCGGCCCTGTCTCGTTCGACCGCGAGCGGACCGGCCTGGGATCCGGTAGAAGCGGTGTGGGAAGAGCACGCTGCGGGCGGTATGAATGGCGCTACGGACAGCGCGGTAACTTCGTTCGGCAACAACGGATTCGGCCTTGCCGGTGCATCGACCGGGGGAGCCGACGGTCTGACGTCCGGTCCGGTCGGCGACCGATCCACCGGCATTTCGGAGCTGTCCACAGGCTCCGGCCCACTGATTGCGATGGCGGGCGGGCCTGCCTTCACCTTCGGTTACGCTGAGCATCGCGAATTGCTGCTGGCGGCAGGCGCGCAGGTGGCGGTGTTCGATCCGCTGCGGGACGAATTACCGAGCGGGACGGCGGGTTTGGTGTTGCCCGGCGGTTTCCCGGAGGAGCATGCGGCGGCGCTGGCGGCGAATACCGCTCTGCTGAGCGCGGTGGCGGAGCAGGCCCGACGGGGTATGCCGGTGCATGCGGAATGCGCGGGATTGCTTTATCTGACGCGTTCACTCGACGGACATCCGATGGCCGGGGTGATCGACGCCGACGCCGAATTCGGCCCACGACTGACCCTCGGCTATCGAGATGCGGTGGCGCTGGCCGATTCCCCGCTGTGGCGAGCGGGCGAACGCGTCCGCGGACACGAATTCCATCGAACCCGCGTGACCGCAGCCGCCTCGGCCACCCCCGCGTGGGGTTGGCGTGGCAGCGACGGCGCACCCGCCCGCGAGGGCGCGCTCGTCCACCACGTCCACGCCTCCTACCTACACACCCATCCAGCCGGAAACCCCAAAGCCACATCCCGTTTCGTCACAACCGCAACCGAGTACGCGCGCGCTCATGCCAGCCACTGAGCGGGCGGAGTCCTCGAGCCTGCACCACTTTGTGCCGCAACCGATTTGGTGGGTGCTGGTCCAAGCCGTCGAGTGGATGGGTACCTCGAATCCGCGATCCGCTTCGTGGCGGCGGCCGAATACGCGGGTGCTCGGGTCGGTTATCCAGTGGCGGAAGCCCCGGGCCGCGGCGTGGATCTTGCTGCGCCGAGCGACTGCTGTCGCAATTCCATCCGCCGCACGCCGTGTGCGACTCTCCGCTCTTATGAGCATGAAGGTGATCAGTGCCTGAATTGATTGTCGGCCTAGGGCTGCGTCCCGGGACCTCCGCTGACCGCATCGTCGTGGTGGTACGTAAAGTGCTGGCCTTCAATGAGGTCAGTTGCTTGGCGACCATCGATCGACGCGCCGCAGAGCCCGGTTTGCTCGATGCGGCGGCAATCCTGGGCGTGCCGATTCGGACCTTCACCGCCGCCGAACTGGCCGAAGTGGCTGTGCCGAACCCTGATTCGCGGACGGTGGCCGCGGTGGGCACGGCGAGCGTCGCCGAGGCGGCCGCCATCCTCGCGGCCGGCGGCGGCGACTTGGTGGTCCCCAAACGCACTGTGCACGGCGTAGTCATCGCTGCGGCACGGCGCATCTCCGACTGAGGGCTCCGCGCGCGCTCATCGAGTGGTTTGATGACGGAGTGGATATCCGAGGGATCGACAACGTGCTGGTTCCCGTGGGGGATCTCGACGCCGCAGTGGACTTCTACGCGACCGGACTAGGCCTCTCGCTGCGCTTCACCGTGCCCGAGCGCGGCATCGCACTGTTCGGCGTCGCGGCGGAGACCCCGGGCATCATGGCCATGGTCGATCCGGCCGCAGGCCAGGGCGGGCCGCCCGCGATGCGGGTCTGGCTGGAGGTGCCCGACGCCCAGGCCGCCGCGGCCGAACTCGAAGGGCGCGGTGTCGAGATGCGCACCGCGCCCTTCGAAGTCGCGACCGGCTGGAGCGTGGAGATCGCCGATCCGTGGGGCAATGTGATCGGCCTGACCGATTACCGCAAGCGTCCCGAACTGGCCCGCCCCGCGTTCTGACCTACGGCGCGACCGAGCCCCAGTCGGCGAAGCCGGTCGGGTCGTGCCGGCCGAGGCTGGCGTGTTCGAACAGTCCCCAGCCCTCGGCGTCGCCGCACCGAGCATGCGCCACATGGTCGATGACGCCGTAGGGCGTGCGCGCGACGATGGCCGGATCGGTGAGGTCGTACACGCTGGATAACGACCAGTCGCGCCCCTTCCACTGACCGTGCTGCCAGTCCGGGTCGCCGCCGTAACCGCAACCGACGTGCAGCGGCACATTGGTGCCCGTGGTCACCTCGATCTCCAGCGGCTTGCCGTCCGGCGTGGTCAGTTCCAGTCGCGCGCCGACGGGAATCCTTGTGCCGGAACGGTAGTCGATCGAGATGCGTGGCCAGCCGAGCTGCTCGGTGCGCCCGTCCGGCCAGATCCGCACGGCGTCGTTCAGCGTGCGGGTCCCGTCCGGGTCCTCCTGCACGATGACGACGACCGCGAAATCGTCGAACCGCAGCGGCACGTACATCCACCAGAAGCCGCCGGCCGGTTCGCTGGCCACGCGCCCGGGCGGCTCGCTCTCGCCGACCGGTCGGATGCCCCAGGACCGATCCCTGGTGCCGGTCCACACCGCCGGGTCGACGGTGATGTCGTCGCCGTCCACGTGCAACGTCCCGGCCCACGAGCCGAGCTGGGCGAACCGCGACGCCTGGATGATCGGCCGATTGCCGGCCAGGATCAGGTGCGGCTGCTCCTGCACGGTCGGGAAGGCGCCCTCCCAGGTGAGGTCGAAGGACAGGTCGTCGTGCTCGCAGATCACCCGGATGCGTTGCAGCGGCTCGACCACCTCGATGCGGTAGCCGCCGACCCGCTGCTCCAGGCTGCGGTCACCGAGCGCGTCGGAGAAGCGCACGCTGCGTTGCACGTCGCCGCGGCGGACCAGCGCGTAGGCGTCGGTCACCCCGAGGTTCGGGTAGACGCCGAAGCCGGTGATGAAGAAGGTGCCGCCGTCGCGGTTGTGACCGTTGAAATAGCTGCGGTCGTAGAAGTTGCGGTCGGTGCTGGCCACCCGGGCCAGCGAGAGACCGGTCTGGTGAATCGGGTACTCGTCCAACGGAACTGGCATGGCAGATCTCAATCCCACTCGTAGGTTCCTTCGAGCAGCCGTTCCAGGCTGGCTCGATGCATGACATAGTCGTCCCGGTCGGGGGTGTCGGTGTCCTCGCCGAAATGGATCATCCGACGCTTCACCCTGGCCATCACGATGCCGTGCCGCAGCGCGGCGTAGATGATGTGCCAATCCAGGTTCTGGACCGTATGACCGGTCAGCTCTTCGTATTTCGCGACCACGTCGGCGCGGCGCAGGAAGTCGGGCAGGCCCGGCTGCTCGAATCGGGTGGCGATGTCCTGGAAGAACCGGTGGATGAAGATCACCCAAGCGACGTCCAGCTCGCGCGGCCCCAATGCGGCCATCTCCCAGTCCAATACGGCGGCGGGATCGAATTCGTCGTAGATGATGTTGCCGGGCCGGGCGTCGCCCCAGCTGAGCACGTCGGGTCCCGGATCGGCGGGCCAGTTGTCGTCGAGCCAGGCGAAAGTCCGCTCCAGCAAAGGGATCTCGAAGCCGTCGTCGGACAGTGCCCAGCGGTACCAGGCCTTCTGCGCCTCGACGTGCCTGCGCAGCGACTGCCCCGGACCACGCAGGGCCGGGAACCGAATGGCCGGATCCGGGATGGCGTGCACCTTCGCGATCACCTCGACGGTGTTCGCGGTGAGCCGCGCGCGTTCCTCGGCGGTCGCGTCGAACAGCCAGCCGATGAACACGTACGGCGGATTGTCCGTGGGCACCCGGCCGTCGACCCGCTTCATCACGAAAAACGGTGTGCCGAGCGCCTTCTCGTCCTCTTCCAGCCAGCACAGGCCGGGCACCGGCACGTCGGTGGTCTCGGCGACGCCGGCCATCACCTTGTACTGGGTGGCCAGATCGTAGGTCTCGAATACCGGGAACGAGCCGTCCTCGGGCGCCATCCTGGCCACGAACGATCCGCGCTCCTGCCGCCCGTCCACGCTCCATTCGGCGTCGAACAGGATGGAGGTGCTCGACATCCCGCCCGACTGCGGCCGGGACAGCCCGGAGACCTTCGGCGGATGATCGGCGGAGACGCGCGAATCCAGCCAGCGCGCCAGATCCTCGGCGAGCACGTCGAGATCGCGCTCGCTGACGGTCAGCTGCTGCCGCTTGGCGGGATCCGGATCTTCGGCCATCGTTGTCCTCCTGACGCCATGAAACGCGGGCCTGCCTCGGCACAGCCCACATCGACGGCGGTCCGCCGCGATACGCGACAGTAACGCGTTCCAGTCGGCCCGTGGGCGGAAAACGATCGAGGTTCTCGAACCCGCTCACTGGCCGGAACCGGGCCTTGACATGCGAGTACTCGGCGACACCCCGGGTTGGCACGAGGGTCTGGGTGTGGGTAGCACGTACGACTGATTACCTAGGGAAAGACCGGGGATTTCCTGGATGTCGGCAACTCCTCGCCGAAATACCGTTGGCCGCACGCGGAGGTTTTCGGATTGAGGGGTTCGTTTTGAGTGCTGTCAGAACGGTGTCGGTCGAACGGGACCGAGACGCGGAAGCCGTGGATGCCGGCCCGGACAAGCGGTGGAACCTGTTGACCCGCATCGCATTCCGGTTCTGCTTCACCTATTTCGGGCTGTTCTGCCTGATTTTTCCGCAGTTCCTGTTCGTCTATTCGGGGGCGCTCGGTCCGAAGCTGCCGGAGCGGGCGATCAATGGGTTCCTGTATCCGCTGAGTCCGATCTGGGAGTGGGCCGGGCGGCACGTCTTCGGCGCGGACGTCGAGTTGCACCTGGACTCGGGCAGCGGCGATCAGGCGATCATCTGGGTCTTCCTGTTCTGCATCCTGGTGGTCGCGGTGCTGGTGGCGGCGTTGTGGACGGTGCTGGATCGCCACCGCCCGAACTATCAGCGGCTCAACGCCTGGTTCCTGCTCTTCCTGCGGCTCTGCCTCGGCGGGCAGATGCTCTTCTACGGCATGGCCAAGGTCATCCCGTCGCAGATGCCGGAGCCGCCGCTGGCCACCCTGCTCACCCAGTACGGCGACTTCACCCCGGCGGCGGTGCTCTGGATGCAAGTCGGCAGTTCGCCGGTCTACGAGATCCTGCTCGGCTCGGCGGAGGTGCTCGGCGGGCTGTTGCTGTTCCTGCCGCGGACCGCGACGCTGGGCACGATGATCAGCCTGGTGAGCATGATGCAGGTGTTCGTGCTGAACATGACCTTCGATGTGCCGGTGAAGATCCTGGCCGGGCACCTCATGCTGATCTCGCTGGTGCTGCTCGCGCCGCAAGCCGGGAAGCTGGCGAACGTGCTTGTGCTGCAACGCTCTTCGGCACCCGCGACGCAACCCGAGCCGTTCCGTTCGCGTCGCGTCCGGTTGATCGCGGCCGGGGTGCAGGTCGTGCTCGGCGTGTGGGTGCTGCTCGGTCAGGTGCAACAGGACCTGGAGTTCTGGAAAGAGAGCGGCGGCGCGGACAAACCCGCGCTGTACGGGATCTGGACGGTGTCGGAGTTCAGTCAGGACGGCCAGCCGCTCGCGCCGCTGGCCACCGACCAGAACCGTTGGCAGCGAGTGGTTTTCGACATCGGCGGGATGAACTATCAGAAGATGGACGGCACGCTGGTACCGGTGGTCGGCACGGTCGACACCCAGGCCCACACCCTCACGGTGTCCCAAGCGGCAGGCGAAGCGTTGCCCGGGCAGATCGCGCAGGCGCAGCCGACGCAGGTCGCCTCGTTCACCTATACCCAGCCCGCGCCGGACCGATTGAGCCTGGACGGCCAACTGAACGGCCACCACGTCACGATTTCGCTCGAGCAAGTGGACCTCGACTCGTTCCCGTTGCGCAGCACCGAGTTCAAGTGGGTCCAGGACTACCCGCACTTCAGCTGACCGACGTAGCCGCACGCTATCCAGGGCGTGCGGCTACTTCACACAGTGTCCGGCGTCCACGGGCAAGGTGACGCCGGTGATGAAACGCGCCTCGTCGGAGGCGAGGAACAGGCTGGCGTTCGCGATGTCCTCCGGCTCGACGGATTCCACCGGCAACAGGTGCATCGCCTTCCCGAAACGGTGCGGTGTCGGGTGCACCGTATTCACGCGCACGTGGTGTTGCGCCAACTCGTTCGCCAGCGACTTCATCAGCCCGACCACGCCGTGTTCGGCGGTCGTGGCCGAACCTACGCCGGCCAGGCCGCGTAACCCGCCCACCGATCCCAGCAGCACGATCGCGCCACCACGTCCACCTTCGACGAGGTGCGGGATGCCCGCCTTGCAGATCCGCCACACGCCGGTGAGGTTCGCCTCCAGCGCGTTCCTCCAGTCCGGCGCCGCAACGTCGAGCGCGGGGCCGGTCGAATCGACATCGGCTGTGGCGCAGAGGATATCGAGCCGACCCAGCGCATCAACACCGGCGGCGATCGCCGCGCCGAGCGCCGCATGGTCGCCGATATCGGCCTCGAACGCCCGAATCCGCCGGTTCAACGCCTCGACCCGGCCGACTGTTTCGGCGAGATCCCACGACGACGTGTCGATCGCGACGATATCCGCGCCTTCCTGCGCGAAACGCACGGCCTGCGCGCGTCCCACCTGATGCGCCGCCCCGGTGATCAGCGCGACCTTGCCGTTCAACCGTCCCGTCATCACGCGACCTTCTGCGCCAGGCCGGCGTCCACGACCAGCTGTAGTCCGGTGACATACCGGGATTCGTCGGACGCCAGGAACAGCACGGCATTGCTGACATCGATCGGATCCACCCAGGGGACGGGCAGCAGCGTCCGGCCCGCCAACACCGGCGCCACGTCCTCGGCCGTCGGATCGTCCAGGTCGGGTCGTAACCGCGCGAAGGTCGTGGGATTCAGGATCATCGGCGTGGCCACGGAGCCCGGATGCACCGAGTTCACCCGAATAGAGCGCTCGCCCAACTCATTCGCGAGTGTCATGGCCAGACCGGTGATCGCGTTCTTGGCCGCCGAGTAATGCGATGACCCCGCGTGCGACTTGACCGTCGCCGTGGAACTCATGATGATCACCGATCCGCCGCGCGGATTCAGCTGCGCGACTGCGGCTTTGACGGTGTTCCAGGTGCCGGTCACGTTCACGTCGATCGAGCGGAGCCACACCTCCTCATCGATCTCCCAGGACGGCCCCGGCGCATCGAAAATCCCCGCATTGGCCACGACGACGTCGAGCGGGCCGAGCTCGTCCACGCCCGCCCGCACCGCGACCGCGACCGCGTCGAGGTCGCGGATGTCGGCGGTCGCAACGACCGACTTGCGCCCGAGCTCACGCACCGAATCCGCCAGCGAGCCCAGTGCGCGGTCCGATTCCGGCCCCGGCTGATCCAGGGCGACAATGTCCGCGCCCTGCTCCGCGAGTCGTATCGCGCACGACCGCCCCACGCCCTGACGTGCACCGGTGATCAGCGCCACCTTGCCGGCCATCCGCGTCATCTCATCTCCCTCCGCAGGAACAACATCAATTGCGCGCCATCTCGTGCTCCACTGATGTGGCTGCCGACAGCACGGTGAAAACCAGTGCGGCACCGCCGATTCCGATGGCCGTGGCCACCCAGAAGGCGACCGGAATGCCGGTCCGAAAGCCGCCGGCGACCAGCGCCGCGCCCAGTTGGCTGCCCACTGCGCCGCCGACCGTGCGCATCACGGTATTGATGCCATTGGCCGTGGCAGCCTGCGCCGGTTCGACAACCCGATGTAGTTGAGCGGGCAGCGCCGTCATCACCAGGCCGGTGCCGAGGCCGATCGGAATCGCGCAGACCGCCAGCTGCCACGGCTGCGCGTGGTACAGCGCCAGCAGCGTCGTCCCGGCCGCGGTGACCAGCAGCCCGCCCGCCAGCGGGATGCGCGGCCCGACCCGGGCGATGATCCGCGCGGCGACCCCGCCGGTCGGCAGGATCACCAGCGTGTGCGGCACCATGACGAGCCCGGCCACCGTCACCGACCGGCCGAATCCGCCTGCGTCGACGGACAATACGGTCAGTTTGGGTACCAGTACGTAGTACAGGAACTGCATCAGACCGAGTGCGAAGGCCGCGATGTGTGCGATCCCGACTCGTCGATGTAGCACAAGATCCATGTCCAGCAACGGATATCGCAACACCCGCTCGACCCGGACGAACACCACGAGCAACACCACCCCGGCCCCGGCCAGCGCGAGCGTCGGGGCGGACGACCACCCGCTGCCCGGTCCGATGGTGAGCGCCAACAGGATTCCGCTCAGCGCGGCCGTCAGCAACAGTGCGCCGACCGGATCCAGCCGCCCCGCCTTGTGCGCAAGGCCTTCCGGGACGAACAGATAGCCGGCGACCAGCGCGGTGCCGGCCAATCCGGTGCCGACCACGAAAAGCCAACGCCACGAGGCATGGTCGACGATCAGCCCACCGCCGATCAGGCCGATGCCCGCGGTGCCGCCGATCATGCCGGACAGCAGCGCGAGCCCGGCAGGCACCCGCTCGGGCCGCAGAATATCCGGCACCGCACCGAAGGCGAGCGGTAGGACGGCCAAACTGATGCCCTGCACCGCCCGCGCCGCGATCAGCCAGCCGATCCCGGGTGCGACCAGCGCAACCAGCATCGCGGCCAGCGCGAGGCCGAGCACGATCAGCAGCACGCGCCGTCGCCCATAGCGGTCCCCGAGCCGGGCGGCCAGCGGCGTGACTATCGCGCCGGCCAGCAGCGGGGCGCTGAGCACCGCCCAGGTCGCGCCGGCGGCGCTGGTGTGCAGCGCCCGCTGCAGCACGCCGATGGCCGGGACCATCATGGTCTGGGTCAGGCTGTACGACAGCACGCCGAAGCCCAGCGCCGTCATGGCGCCGATCGGATGGACCGTGGATGTCCGAGTCTGCACCGCACCTCCTCGCTGGTGATGACGACCCTGTTTGCCGACTACTTGCCGAGAACGGAATTCGCTTCCCGAATGGCCCCGGTCGGACAATTGTTCGTGGCAATCTCCAGCTCGGACAATGCCGCGGATTCGCGACGAACCCGTGCCTGATTGGGTGCCACCGGCTCGAACGAATTGGGATAGGCGCCGAAGCACAGCCCGGTGCCCA
Source organism: Nocardia sp. NPDC051756 (assembly GCF_040681495.1). Lineage (NCBI taxonomy): Bacteria > Bacillati > Actinomycetota > Actinomycetes > Mycobacteriales > Nocardiaceae > Nocardia > Nocardia sp. NPDC051756. The sequence goes on from NZ_JBFAYV010000001.1 coordinate 842,374, forward strand.
TGCAAGACTTCCGGTCGACGTAGAAACGGCGCTCTTCCATGGGATTACGCTTTTCCATGCGCAACACCCTTGTTGACTCGAAGCTTTCGAGGACTACGGGTCACCATGCGGATGATCCAGGTGAGTTCATCGATATCGTCGGCCAGCGTCAGATCGGGGAACGCCCGCGCGAGCCCACGGAGCGCGAGCCCCAGTTCCCACCGCGCCAGCCAGGCGCCGATGCACAGATGCGGCCCGGAGCTGAAGGTCAGATGCGGTACCGGAAGATCGACTTCGGTGTCGATCTTCGAAACCGGGCAGTGGAATTCCGGATCGTGGTTGGACGCCACCACATCGATGGCGACCACATCGCCCTTACGGAACTGCACCCCGCCGACGACGATGTCCGACTTGGTATACCGCAGTGGTCCTGGCCGGTGTTTCCGGTCGCCGAGCGGGGTTATTCGCAGCAGATCCTCGACGATCCGCTCCATCTGGTCGTCGTCCGCGGTGCGCAACGCCGCCCAGGCTTCCCGGTCGTAGGCGAGCAGATAGACGAGGAAGTTCCCGAGCATCGACATCGTCGTCTCGTGGCCCGCCATGATCAGGACGCAGACGAGGGTGGTCAGCTGCCCCTCGGGAATCGTCCCGTCGTCGCGTTGCACCAGGTAGCTGATGAGATCGTCACCGGGTTCGGCCCGCCGGGCCGCCATGAGTTCCCTGGCCCAGTCCTTGAATTCGTTGTTGCTCTGCTGGATGTCGTCGAGGGTGACGCCCTCGGTGGTCAACGAGATCTCGCTCCAGCGCAGCATGTCCGATTGGCGCGCGGCGGGTAGTCCCATCAGTCTGGTGATCACCGAGACCGGCAGCGTGTGGGTGAATTCCGCGATCAGGTCGAAGCCGTCGGGCAACTCGTGCAACGCCGAAACGTACTGCTCGACGACCGATTCGATCCACGGGCGCCAGAGCGCGATGGCCGACGGTGTGAACGTTCGCTGGAGTAGACCGCGGAGGCGTCGGTGGTCGGCGCCGTCGAGATTCGTCAGGTTGTCCGGATCTTCGATCATGTTCGGCGAGGGAACGAGATCGGGCAGTTCTCCGGAGAACAGATCGGCCCGGCCGAAGCTGGGATCCGCGAATACCTTTCGAGCATCTTCGTAACTGGTGACCAACCAGCATTCCGGCCCGGCCGGCAGCTTGAATTTCGTCGGCGGTGCGTTGTTCCGCTTGGTAGACAAATGTGTGGGCTGCACGTTTCTCCCCTTCCCTGGATGGATATTCAATCCGCCCGGCGTGCTAGCGCTCGATGGAGCTGTGTGTGATTCGAAATCACGACGGGTCTGGCGTCTGTGGCAAATCAAGAGATTGTCGAAAACCCCCAGCGGCATCTGCGATCAGGCAACACCACCATGCGACTAACGCAGGGGCGCAATAGGATTCGAAGTGATGTTGCTGTCTTATCGCCCCGCTTCGGACATTACGTCACCTAAATACCGACCGCAACGGCTGCACCTGAGCCTGTGATCCAAGTCATCGAAGATCATTCGAGGCCGATCTGCGTGCTTCGAGCCCAAAGCGGAAGTGTGCCAAACGGGTTCTGCCAGAACATGTTTCGTCCACGTTAGACACGGCATCGGTTGCCCCAAACAAGCGCTTGGTTGTACTCTGTGCGGGTAACTGCTGACAACGTGGGGAAGGTGGCGGTTTGCGAACCCTCGAATGTGACGTCGATGTGGACTGGATCGATATCAACGACCATATGAACGCCCAGTACTACGGGATCGTGGTCTACCGCGCCCATGCCGCGTTCACCGACGCCCTCGGACTCGGCGACGATTACGTCCGGACCACCGGATTCGGGAAGGTCGTCGTGCAGACGGCCATGACTTACGAACGAGAGGTGCGGCAAGGGTCACGGCTGGCCGTCGATTCCTGGTTGCTGGGAGTGGATGCCAAGCGGCTGCACTTCTTTCACGAGGTACGCAATCTCGGCGACCGGACGCGGGTGGCCGTATCCGAACAGTTGGACCTGCACGTCGATCTCGGCACGAGAAAGACCGCCCCGTTGCCCGCCGACGTCTTCACCCGCCTCACCCGGTTCGCCGCCGAACAGCGCGCAGCGGGCCAGCCCGACGGGGTGGGGCGCACGATCAGGTTCCCGCGGAATTGACCGTCACCGTGCTCCACCTACGCCGTGCAACACGATCTCGAAGTACTTGTCCGACAACTCTTCTGCCGACCTGCCGCAGCCCGGGCGGTACCACCGGACCGCCGACCAGACCGCATCCCGCAGATACTTGTAGGTCATATCCACGTCGAGGTCGGCCCGCAGCCGCCCGAGCGCGATGCCGGCCCGCAGCAGTTCGGTCCAGTTCCGATGGAACTCGAGGTTGTAGTCGTCGAGATAGGCGAACCTCGCCGAGCGTGCGGTCAGCTGAGCCGATTCGGCCTGATAGATGACGACGGCGTCGTGATGGATGAAGATCGACTCGAACGATGCCGCGAGGATGAGCCGGAGGGTTTCCACCGGATCGAGACCGCTCAGCTTGATGTCGCCGTAACGGCCGAACAGGTCCTCCAGGAATTCGCGCAGAATCTCGTCCACCATCGCGTCTTTCGACTCGAAGTGGTAGTAGATGCTGTCGGCGAAGGTGCCGGCGGCCTCGCCGATATCGCGAACCGTGGTGGCCGCGAACCCCCGCTGCGCGAACGTCCGCGCGGCGGTGCGCAACAGCTCCGCCCGCCGTTCGGGAGCTGAGATGTCAATCGCGACAAGGGGATCGCAGTGCAGTTCTTCGAAAACGTCGGACATGATTCCCCTTCACTGGTCCGCAACGCTGGTGCGCATCCCAGGCCCTGTGCTCGTAATGCGAAGTGCAGCAACGTATTCGAGCACGCGCACCCCACCTGGAACGGTGGTTGTAACGAACTTCCCACACTCGCGGCGGGTCGATCAAGGCGTGATCGGGACACGATCATGAAGGTGAACTGAATGATGGGGGGTACGGGTGATCGAACGGCAGGAAGTCGAGATCTTTCTCACCTTGGCCGAGGAGTTGCATTTCGGGCGAACGGCGAAGCGGTTGCATCTGTCGCCGTCCTCGGTGAGCCAGACCGTGGGAAAGCTGGAGCGGCGCATCGGAACTCCGCTGTTCCATCGCACGAGCCGGCAGGTGAAGCTGTCCGAGATCGGCGCGCAGCTGTATCAGGATCTGCTGCCCGCCTGGTCGCAAGCGCAGGCCGCGATGGCCAGGGCCATCCGAGCGGGGCAGGGCGGCGAGCATGCCCTGGACATTCTGTTCATCAGCATCGGTGGTGGACACCTGCTGACCACGGCCGCCGACGAGTTCCGTCGCCGGTCGCCGCACTGCCAGGTGCGCATCCGCGAGGCCCAGCTGGCCGACGTCATGCAGCGGCTGCGCGCCGACACCGCGGACGCGGCGTTCATGCCGTACCCGGTGACGGATCCGGATATCGTCGCGGGGCCGGTCCTGATCACCGAACCTCGGTTGCTCGCCGTCTCGGCGACGCACCGGTTGGCCGGGCAGCCGGACATCTCCCTCGAGGAGCTCGCCGACGAGCAGCTGCTCCGGATGCCGGAATCGATGCCGGAATCGGTTCGGGTGGACCGTAATCCGGTCTACACGCCGGCGGGTCGACGGATCCCCCAGGGCGCGGTCTCGGAGACCTTCCTGGAGCTGATGATGCTCGCGGCGGCGGGCAAAGGAGTGGTCATCGTCTCCGCGCACACCGCACTGTTCCACGTCCGCCCCGACCTGGCGTATGTGCCGATCCGCGACGCCGGTCCGCTGCAATGGGGTCTGGTGTGGCGCGCCGATCGAGACACGGCGCTCCTGCAAGCATTCAACGAGGTGTGTGCCACCGTCGCCGCCGCAGATCCGCTAGCGCAGTAACGTTTCGGCACTCCCGCCGCGCAGCCGCACCAGTTCTGATTTCCCGCACCGGGAATTGATTGCGATTCCCGGTGCGGGAAATCAAGAGTGGTGCGGCTGAGGTCAGGCGATGGTGATCGCGTCGAGGCGGGTGCGTAGGAAGTCGGCTGAGACGACTGGTGGGAGGCCGGTTACGCGGCCGATCGGTGGTTCCAATGGGGTGACGACGGCGTCGTGGTCGAGTTCGTAGAAGAAGATCAGCGAGACCAGGTCTTCTTCAGGGGCCTCCGCTTGCGGTGGCAGCACGCGGTGGCGACCGGACGGCCAGCGTTCGCCGCTCCAATAGGCAAGCAGGTCACCGATATTCACCGTCAGTGCGGTGGGATCGTAGGGAGCGTCGGCCCAGCCTTCCGCCTCGGTATAGACCTGTAGTCCGCCTGCGCCGGGCTCGCGGTCCAGCACGGTGACGGTGCCGAAATCGGTGTGTGGGCCGATCCGGAACTGGCCGGGTTCCGGTGGGCCGACCATGGACATCGGTGGGTAGTGATTGATGTTGCAGGTCCAGGTGGGGCGGCCGGCCAAGTCTTGGAAAGGGTTGGCGGGCAAGTGAAGTGCCGCGGCGAACAGTGCGAGGAGTTCGTCGGACAGGGTGTGGACGGCGTCGGTGTAGGCGGTCAGTAACTCGCGCAGTTCGATCACCTCGTCCGGCCAGACATTGGGCAGGAACCAGACGTCATCGATGTGCCGATCGCCGGTGGCGGTGTCCGCGCCGACGGCGAAGGTCTCCTTCAAGTCGGGCGGTGTCTCGGTGCCCTCGGCATAACCGTTGGCCTCCTTACCCGGTCCGATCCACCCGCGCCCGCCGACCGTGACGGCATAGCGTTCCTTCACCGCGTCCGGCAGCGCGAAGAAGCGCCGAACGGCCGCACGCACGGCACCGGCCAGGCCTCCCGGCACGCCGTGCCCGTGGACCAGCAGGAACCCGGCGCGACGCAACCCCTCGTCCACCTCGCGCTCGACCTCGGCCGCCGCGGCGCCGCCGGCCCGCCACGCGGCCAGATCGATCGTTGCGATCGCGTTTATCTCGTCTCACTCTCTGCGGGACTGGTTCGCTACGCCTCGACCTCGTCGGCGACGCCGATGTCTTCGTTCCAGAGCGCGGGATAGTCGGTGATGAACCTGGTCATCATCTCGACGCACCGGTCGTCCTCGAGCACCGTCACCGCGACGCCGTGCTCGGCCAGCCAGTCGTGGCCGCCGTGGAAGGTCTGCGATTCGCCGACGATGACCGCGCCGATGCCGAACTGACGGACCAGCCCGCTGCAATACCAGCACGGCGACAGGGTGGTCACCATGATCGTCGAGCCGTAGTCGCGGCGGCGGCCCGCGGCGCGGAAGGCGTCGGTTTCGGCGTGGATGCTGGGATCGCCGGACTGCACGCGGCGGTTGTGGCCGCGGCCGAGCAGGGTGCCGTCGGCCGCGAACAGCGCGGCGCCGATCGGGATGCCGCCCTCGGCCAGGCCGAGCTGGGCCTCGTCGTATGCCACCTCGAGCAGTTGTCGTGCCGGTATCGCCTGCGTCATGGGTCCAGCCTCCAAGGGAACCGCGCCGGCCGCAACGTACAGATCGTCCGCCCGGTCTGAGCCTGCGGATGACAGGATGACCGTATGTTGCCTACCGTGCGCGAGTTGCTCGACGATCAGTTCGTCGCGGCCGATCCGCTCGTCCTGGCAGGTCGCAGCGCACTTCGACGGTCGGTGCGGTGGGTGCACTCGAGCGAGATCTACGAGATCAGCCCGCTGCTGTCCGGCGGGGAGCTGCTGCTCACCACCGGTCTCGGGCTGACGGGCGTGGACGCGGGGATGCGGCGGCATTACCTGCGCGAGATCGCCGGGCGCGGGGTGGCCGGTGTCGCCTTCGAACTCGGCCGCACCTTCGATGCCATCCCGCCGGACATGGTGGCCGAGGCGTCGCGGCACAGCCTGCCGTTGATCGCGTTGCGCAGTGTGGTGCCGTTCATCGATCTGTGTCGCGCGGCGAACACGGAGATCGTGTCGCGCGAGGTGCGGTTGCTGCGGATGCTCAATGAACTGGCGCGCGATCTGACCGGCGAGCTGGCGGCGGGGAACGGTCTCGCGCAGCTGCTCGCCAGGATCGGTCGAGTCACCGGTTGCGCGCTGATCGTGACGAGCGGCAATGGTGCGCTGATCGCAGCGCACGGCGTCGATGATGATCGATCGGCCTGGGCCGCAGTCGAATCCGCCGCCGCGGCGGCTTCGATTCGCGCCAAGGACAACACCCTGGGGACCCTCACCGCAGGGCCGGGCTCGTCCCTGGACAGCGCGACCCTCGCCGTCGTCCTCGACCAGTCCGCGCCGAGTCTCGGCCTCGCGCTGGCGAATTCGGGCGCCCCGGCCGGACGCCCGCAGCTCGCCGCGACGACGCTGCTCGCGGACCTGTTGGACGGCAAGCCGATTCGCCAAGCCGATCTGAAGGTACGCGCCGCGGCCGCGGGCGTGCCCGCGCTGGCCGGACGCAGGCTGGTGCCGGTGGCGGTCGACGCACCCGATGCCCGCATCGCGACCCGTCTGATCGACACCGCGGCAAAGGAACTCGGCAGGCCGGGACTGATCGCCGAGGTGCACGCCACCACCTACGGGGTGCTCGCACTGGACCCAGCCACCGCCGACCCGGTCGGTGAAACGGTCCGAATGCTGCGAAACGCGTTCACCACCAACAGCATCGACGGCGTCACCCTGGTGGTCGGCGATCCCTGCGACTTCACCTCCGCCGCGCTCACCGGCTCACTCGAAGCCACCCGGTCCGCGCTGCGCCTGGCCACCCGCCACCGCCGCGACTGGCTGGCCGGCAGCCCCATCTCCACCTGCCGCGAACTGGCCACCGAACTCGTCGTCGAATCCCTCCCCGCCACCGAGCGAGCCCGCCTCATCGCCACCACCATCGCCCCGCTGATTGCCTGGGACACAACCCATCACAGCAACCTCACCCGAACCCTCGAGGTCTACCTCCGCCACGGCGCCAGCCCCACCCGCTGCGCCACCACCCTGCACATCGGCCGCCAATCCCTCTACCAGCGCCTCGACCGCATCCGCGACCTCCTCGGCTACGACCCCGCCGCCCCCGCCCTGACCGGCACCCTCCTCCTCGCCCTGTGCGCCCATCGCCTCGCCACCCCTTGACTTGTCGCGCCGCTGCGGCGACCGATTCGACCATGGCGACGAACTCCTCGACCTGCTCCGTCCGCACCGCTCGTCGACCCCGCTCTCGGGCTTCGGACGCGAATGCGAATCCAGACGATGTTTACGGCGATTGCCATCCCAGTTGGCCGGACGTGCCTGCGGGGCAGCTCGCGGACGCCGGCCGGCTCAATTGCATCACCCCAGGCTTGCTCAGTCGCTGGTGCCGCCGCGCCGGCCGAGCACGAGGTAGGTCGCCGCCGCGAGGACGAAGCCGACGAAGAAGGTGATGTCGCCGAGGTCGGGGAGTTGGCGGACGAGGTAGCCGGTGAACTTGGCCTGGTTGGAGAACAGGAGGACCGAGATCGCCAGGCCGAGTAGGAATGCCGTTACGCCAGGCCAATTGGTGTACGACCGGTTGTAGAGCAGGTCGTCGATCTTGCGGCCGCGGCGCAGGTATTGGTCGACGAACATCACGCCCAGCCACGGGCCGATCCAGTACGCGACGATCAGCAGGAACGCCTCGTAGCTGGCGGCGGCGTCGGGCAGCGCCCACCACGCGACCAGGAAACCGATGGCGCCGAAGCCGATCGAGACCACGGCCCGCTGCGTGCGGATCGGCAGCTTGATGCCGATCGTCACGAATGCCATTGCGCCCGAATACACATTCAACGCATTGGCCGCGACCGCGCCGAGCGCGATGGCGAGCAGGGTCAGGTTCGCCAGCAGGCCAGGCAGATTCGCGGTGAACACATCCGTCGGACTGCCCTGCACCGAGCCGGCAATGGTGGCCGAGGCCGCGCCGAGCGCCGAGAGCCACAAGCAGGAAACGAACAGCCCGGCCCCGGCATAGCCGCCGGTGGCGACCCGCGACACGGTCTTGGGCAGGTAGCGCGAGTAGTCCGCCGCGTACGGATTCCAGCCGCCCGCGTAGCCGAACGCGGTACCGACGGTCAGCAGGAATCCGCCGATCCCGCCGACGCCACCGGACGGTGCGGCCGCGCCGAGGTCGGCCTTGGTGAAGATGACGACGGTCACCACCAGGAACACGACCGCGAGCACCGGGAACACGAACCGCTCGAACGCGTGCACCAGGTTGTGGCCGAACGCGGCAAACCCGGTCTGCACCAGCACGATCAGGATCAGCGCGGTGAGCTTCGGCATCCCGGTCAGCGTGCTCAACGCGAACGCGCCGCTCACGCTGTTGGTGGCGAACCAGCCGACCCCGCACATGATCGACATGAACGCCGCGGGCAGCGCGTTGCCCCGATACCCGAAGGCCAAGCGCCCCAACACCATCTGCGGCACGCCGTGCGCGGGTCCACGGGCCGAGAGCACGTAATGCGCTGCGGCGCCGAGCCCGACGCCCACCGCGAGACCGAGCGTCGCCTGCCAGAAGTTCATCCCGAACGCGGTGACCGACAGCACGCCGATGAAGATGGTGGCGAATTCCAGGTTCGGCGACATCCAGGTCCAGAACAGCTGGCGTGGTTTGCCGTGCCGGGCGTCGTCGGGAATGTGCTCGTTGCCGCCCGGTTCCACCGCGATGACGCGGTCGGCGTATTCGGACGCCAGCGGCGTGTCATCGGTCAAAGCCATGTATGAACACTCGTCCGTGCCGGGCCGTCGGGCAACGGACGAACCGTACGTCAGTAGTTACCGCACGGCGGACAATTCGCCCACCCCCTGCTTATCCGGCGACGGCGCTGACCTGGTTGCTCCAATTCGGCGACGCCGTGCCGAACTCACCGCCCGGCCGGAAGGCGTCCAGGGCGGCGGCATCGCCGCGCAACTGCGCCATCAGCCACGCCGTCGGATACCCGAGATAGCCGTACACCCCGGTCGTGCACGGAACCGACGCGCCCGCGCAGTCCGGTTGCCCCTGCACGTCGTTGTGATTCGGGCCGTTGAGCGTGCCCCACGCCTTCGCCAGATTCGCCGGAGTTGCCTCGTAGTAAGCCTGATTCGACTGCAACCCCTCCGCCTGCCACGGCAGCAACTGCTGCGAGGGGGAGATGAGTCCGTCCGCCGTCCCGTTCACCAAGAACACCGAACCCGTTGTCAGCGAACGGGTATCGGCACAGGAGGTCGAATTCGAGCAGAAGTGCTGGGCCGGAAGCTCCAGCGGCACCGCGGTTTTGATCGCCCCGCCCGCATCGCGCAGCGCGTTCAGCACCCCCGACGCACCTTGCGAATGCCCCATCGCGCCGACCGCCGCCTTGTCCAGCTTCCCGTAGAACACGCTCGTCGGATCGCCGTCCTGCGCCAGCAGGTAATCCAGCGACTTCCGGATATCGACCCCGGACCCGGTGCTCTGGTTCTCGGTGCCGATCACCACGAACCCCCACGACGCCAAATGCCGCAGCAGGTAGGCATATTGGCTCGGCACCGCATTGGTCCCGTCACCCCACACCACGATCGGATGCCGAGTGGCACCGAGATCGGCCGGATACCAGACATCGAACTTCGCCCCGGTGGAGTCGCAACACCCGAACCCCAACTTCTCGGTCACCGCCGCCGGACCCGGCTGGAAGTACTTCGATTCGACACCCTGCGTCGGGACATACGGTGCCGGATCAGCCTGCGCCACACCGGCCGTGGCCGGCACGCACGCCAGAGCTATCGAAGCGACCACGAATTGCACTGTCCGACTCCAGCGGTTCATGCGCCCGAGTATAGGAACGATCATGGTCACCTAACCTGGGGCCTCGGCCGTTTCCCGCTGGTCGAGCCCTGCTTTTGCCGCCGTCGCGAGCCTCCGACCAGCGGTGACCCGACTCGATTGCCGTGGCGTCGGAGCCAGGCCGTAGGCTCGAAAACTGTGCCGAACACGTCAGACCACACCGCCGACCAGGCGGTATCCGATACCGCCGCGTCCAACGAGGGCGACCCGAACTATCTGGTCGGGCTCGATCTCGACGGGCGCCGCGTCGTCGTGGTCGGCGGCGGGACGGTGGCGCAGCGCAGGCTCGGGCTGCTGATCGCCTCCGGCGCGGACGTACATGTGGTCAGTCGCGAGGTCACCCCGGCGGTCGAGGGGATGGCGACCTCCGGGCAGATCACCGTCACGCTGCGGGCCTACGCCGAGGGCGACCTGGACGGCGCGTGGTACGCGATCGCCTGCACCGACGAGCCGGAGACCAACGCGGCCGTGGTCGAGGAGGCCACGCGCCGCCGCATCTTCTGCGTGCGCGCGGACATCGCCCGGCTCGGCACCGCGGTCACGCCGGCCACCGCCCGCTATGACGGCATGACCCTCGGCGTGCTGGCCGGCGGGCAGCATCGCCGCTCGGCCGCGGTGCGCAACGCGCTGCTCGAGGCGCTGCAATCCGGTGTGGTGACCGATGATTCGACGCCGATCACGCCGGGCGTCGCCCTGGTCGGCGGCGGACCCGGCGACCCGGACCTGATCACGGTGCGCGGCCGTCGGCTGCTCGGCCGGGCGAACCTGGTGGTCGCCGACCGCCTGGCCCCGCCGGAACTGCTGGCCGAACTCGGCCCCGACGTCGAGGTGATCGACGCGGCGAAGATCCCGTACGGACGGGCGATGGCCCAGGACGCGATCAATGCCGCGCTCATCGAGGGCGCGAAGGCAGGCAAGTTCGTCGTCCGGCTCAAGGGCGGCGATCCCTATGTCTTCGGCCGCGGCTTCGAAGAACTCGAAGCCTGTGTCGACGCGGGCATCCCGGTCACCGTGGTCCCCGGCATCACCAGCCCGATCTCGGTCCCCGCGGCCGCCGGTATTCCGGTGACCCATCGCGGCGTCACCCACGAATTCGTCGTGGTCAGCGGCCACGTCGCGCCCGATCACCCGGACTCGCTGGTCGACTGGCCCGCCCTCGCCCGCCTCCGCGGCACCATCGTGCTGATGATGGCCGTCGAACGCATCGAGCAGTTCGCCACCGTGCTCATCGAGAACGGCCGCGCCGCGAGCACCCCCGCCACGGTCATCCAGGAGGGCACCATGCGCACCCAGCGCGTGCTGCGCGCCGACCTCGGCACCGTCGCCGCCCGGGTCAAAGACGAGGGCATCCGCCCGCCCGCCATCGTGGTCATCGGCCCCACCGCAGGTTTCTCCGCGGACAACTGACGCCCACAGCCGCACACCTTCTGATTCCCCGCACACCGACTCGCCGCGCAAACACGCGTGCGTATGTCAGAAGGTGTGCGTCTGTCCGGCTCGCCGGGAGCACGCGTGCTGCGGGGTGCGGGCGACAGGCCGCCGATACCGTGCGGAGCGCCAGGGTAAGTACAGTGGCTCACTGTGCTCGAGAATCCCGCTGCGACGATGCAGTATCCGATGAAGCAGCGGGCCTTCGGGCTCGCCATCCTTGTGCTGAGCGGGCTGCAACTCATGGTGGTGCTGGACGGCACCGTGGTGATCTTCGCGCTGCCCCGGTTGCAGGAGGAGATGGGGCTGTCCAGCGCGGGTAGCGCGTGGACGGTGACCTCCTACGGCCTGACCTTCGCCGGGCTCATGCTGCTCGGCGGCCGGCTCGGCGACGCGTTCGGGCGCAAGCGGATGCTGATCATCGGCGTCGCGCTGTTCACCTTCGCCTCGTTGCTGTGCGGGCTGGCCCAGAACGAGGGCATGCTGCTCGCCGCCCGCGCGATTCAGGGCGCGGGCGCGGCGATCGCGGCCCCGACCGCGTTCGCCCTCGTGGCAACGACTTTCGCGCCGGGCAAGGCGCGCAACCAGGCGATCGCGATCGTCGGCTCGATGGTCGGCATCGGCTCGGTCGGCGGCCTGGTGGTCGGCGGCGCGCTGACCCAGGTGTCCTGGCGGTGGATCTTCCTGATCAACGTGCCGATCGGCGTGCTGATCATCGTGGGCGCGATCTACAAGCTGGCCGACACCGCGCATCACCGCTCGCCGCTGGACGTGCGCGGCGCGATCCTCGGCACGCTCGCCTGCGCGGCCATCGTGTTCGGCGCGACCGAGGGACCCGAGATGGGCTGGGACAACCCGTTCATCATCGGCGCGCTGATCGGCGGCGTGGTGCTGCTGGTGGTGTTCGTGATCATGGAGCGGCAGATCGAGGATCCGCTGCTGCCGTGGTCGCTGTTCGACAGCCGCGACCGGGTCGCGACCTTCCTGCTGATCTTCCTGGCCGGCGGCGTGCTCGGCGCGATGACCTTCTTCGTCGCCCAGTTCTTGCAGAACGTCATCGGCTACAGCCCGCTGCAAGCCGGCGTCGCGGCCATCCCGTTCACCATCGGCATCGGCATCGGCGGCGCGCTGGCCTCCAAGCTCGCCATGCTCTTCGCGCCGCGCTGGCTGCTGGCCGGGGCGGCGGTCGTGCTCGGCATCGGCCTGCTGTTCGGTTCGACGCTCGACGGCGACGTGGATTACCCGACCACCCTGCTGCCGCTGCTCGTAGTGATCGGCTTCGGCGTCGGCATGGCGATGGTGCTCGCGCCGCTGTGCGTGCTGGTCGGGGTGTCGGCGGAGAACATCGGGCCGCTGTCCGCGGTCGGGCAGATGTTCATGAACCTGGCGACGCCGGTGGCCATCGGCCTGCTCACGCCGATCGCGGCCTCGCGCACGCTCTCGCTCGGCGGCCGCACCGGCAAGGTGACCGAGATGAACGCGACCGAGGTCGCGGCGCTCGGCAGCGGTTACACGCTGGTGTTGTTCGTCTGCGCGATCGTCGCGTTCGTGGCCGGGCTGATCGCGTTGACCCTGCGGTTCACCCCGGCTCAGCTCGCGCAGGCGCAGCACGCGCAGGAAGAGGCCCAGCAGGCCTGAGCCTGCCGGGCCGCTGGTTGTTCAGAGCCGGCCGGCGACCTTGCTCGGCGTCACCCGCACGATGACGCGCGGGCCGTCGTTGACCGAGGCGGGGTTGAAGTCCAGGTACTTCTGCCCGGTGTACCTCTCCGACAGCTTGTTCGGCAGGGTCTTGTCCGGATCCGGGGTGAGCGTCGCGGTGCCGCGGATCTCGGCGTAGGTGTACGGGTTCTCCGGCGGGTTGATCATGATGGTGATCCGCGGATCGCGGGCCAGGTTCTTGCCCTGCTGGCGATCGGTGGTGGTGGAGAACAGCAGGTCGTCGCCGTCGCGCTCGAGCCAGATGACGGTGAGGTGCGGCTGGCCGTTCGGGTTCGTCGTGGCCACCGTCGCGAACACGTTGGACTCGTCCAGATACTTCTTCAGATCTTCGGAAAGCTCAGTGGTATCGGTCACGCATAAAGGGAACAGCCCGGAAGCCGACGGCATTCCGGGCTGTCGCCAGGGTGTGGTCAGGAAGCGTGCCGGTCGGCGACCGCGAGCGTGTTGTCCAGGATGGCCAGACCTTCCTTCGCCTCGGCCTCGCTGACGATGCACGGCGGCACCACGTGCAGCCGGTTGAAGTTGACGAACATCAGCAGTCCCGCCGCCTTGCACGCGGCCACGACCTCGTTCATCGCCGGACTGGTGCCGCCGTACGGCGCGAGCGGTTCGCGCGTCGCCTGGTCGCGGACCAGTTCCAGCGCCCAGAACACCCCGGTGCCACGCACCTCGCCGATGCTCGGGTGCCGCTCGGCGATCTCCCGCAGGCCGGGACCGAGGACCCGGGCACCGATGTCGGCGGCGTTCTCGACGATGCGTTCATCCGCCATCGCGTTGATCGTCGCGACGGCAGCGGCCGTGGCCAGCGGATGACCCGAGTAGGTGAGCCCGCCGGGGTAGGGCTTGTCGTCGAACGTCGCGGCGATGGCCGGGCTGATCGCCACCCCGCCGAGCGGCACGTACCCGGAGTTCACGCCCTTGGCGAAGGTGATCAGATCGGGGACGACGCCCTCGAAATGCTCTATCGCGAACCACTTTCCGGTCCGGCCGAACCCCGACATCACCTCGTCGGCGATGAAGATGATGCCGTACTTGTCGCACAGCGCGCGCACGCCCGCCATGTACCCCGGCGGCGGAATCATGATTCCCGCTGTGCCCGGGATGGATTCGAGCACGATCGCCGCGATGGTGTTCGGCCCCTCGAACGCGATGGTCTGCTCGAGATGCGCCAAAGCGCGCTCGGTTTCCTGGGTTTCGTCGGTCGAGTGGAATTGCGTGCGGTAGAGGAACGGGCCGAAGAAGTGCACCACGCCGGCGTTGCCGTGATCGTTGGCCCAGCGCCGCGGATCGCCGGTCAGGTTGACCGCGGTCTCGGTGCCGCCGTGATAGGAGCGGTAGCGGGCCAGCACCTTGTAGCGGCCGGTGTGCAGCCGGGCCATCCGCACCGCGTGCTCGACCGCCTCGGCGCCGCCGTTGGTGAAGAAGATCTTGTTCAGCTCGCCCGGAGTCCGCTCGGCGATCAGCCGCGCCGCCTCCGAGCGGGCGTCGTTGACGTGCGGCGGCGCCACGGTGCACAGCTTGGCGGCCTGTTCCTGGATCGCCGCAACGACTTTCGGGTGTTGATGGCCGATATTGGTGTTCACCATCTGGGAGGAGAAGTCGAGCAGCCGGTTGCCCTCCCCGTCCCAGACGTAACAGCCCTGGCTCGCGCTGATCGTCATCGGGTTCAGGTTCGCCTGGGCGGACCAGGAGTGGAAGACGTGGCGGCGGTCGAGCTCGTACGCGCGTTCGGCGGCCGCGCGGGCGGACTCCGGTGTCAATCCGTTCGGGAGGGTCATCGGCGAGTTCTCCTGCGTCGCTGGGATTGTGGGTTACTTGTACTCGGGGCGGTGGCTATTTGTTCTCGGGGAAGCCGAGATTGATCCCGCCATGGCTCGGGTCGAGCCAGCGCGTCGTCACGGCCTTGCCCCGGGTGAAGAAGTGCACGCCGTCGGCGCCGTGCGCGTGCGAGTCGCCGAACAGCGAGTTCTTCCAGCCGCCGAAGCTGTAGTAGGACATGGGCACCGGGATCGGCACGTTGATGCCGACCATGCCGACCTCAACTTCGTTGTGGAAGCGCCGGGCCGCGCCGCCGTCGTTGGTGAAGATGGCGGTGCCGTTGCCGTAGGGGTTGGCGTTGATCAGCGCGAGCGCGTCGTCGTAGCTGTCCACCCGCACCACTGACAGGACGGGGCCGAAGATCTCGTCGGTGTAGACGCTCATCTCGGCGTCGACGTGATCGAGAATCGTCGGTCCGAGCCAGAATCCGTCCGCAGCGCCGTCGGCCTCGATCCCGCGTCCGTCGAGAACCACACTGGCACCGGCGGATTCGCCCGCCGCGATGTACTCGGCGACCTTGTCCCGGTGCGCCAGGGTGACCAGCGGGCCCATGTCGGTGCCGCGGGTGCCGTCGCCGGTCTTGATCGTGGTGGCCCGCTCGGTGATCTTGCCGACCAGTTCGTCGGCTGCGTCGCCGACCGCGACCACCACGCTGATCGCCATGCATCGTTCACCCGCGGAACCGAATCCGGCGTTCACCGCGGCGTCGGCGGCCAGGTCCAGGTCGGCGTCCGGCAGCACCACCATGTGGTTCTTCGCGCCGCCGAGCGCCTGCACTCGCTTGCCCGCGGTGGTGCCGCGCTGATAGACGTACTTCGCGATCGGGGTCGAGCCGACGAACGACACGGCCTTGATCGCCGGGTTGTCCAGCAGCTCGTCGACCGCGACCTTGTCGCCCTGCACCACGTTGAAAACACCGGCGGGCAAACCGGCTTCGGCCCACAGCTCGGCCAGCCACAGCGACGCCGACGGATCCTTCTCGCTCGGCTTGAGCACCACCGTGTTGCCCGCGGCGATGGCCAGCGGGAAGAACCACATCGGCACCATCGCCGGGAAGTTGAACGGCGAGATCACCGCCACCGGGCCAAGGGGCTGGCGGATGGAGAAGATGTCCACCTTCGTCGACGCGTTCTCGGTGTACCCGCCCTTGAGCAGATGCGGTACGCCGCAGGCGAATTCGACCACCTCCAGGCCGCGGCTCACCTCGCCCATGGCGTCGGCCAGCACCTTGCCGTGCTCGGCGGTGATCAGCTTCGCCAGGTCTTCCTTGCGTTCGTTCAGCAGCTCACGGAACCGGAACAGGACCTGCGTGCGCCGCGCCAGCGAGGCGTCCCGCCAGGCGGGAAAGGCATCGGCGGCGGCGTCGATCGCGGCGCGGGTGTCCGCGACATTCGCGAGCGCGACCTGTCCGGTCACCACCCCGGTCGCCGGATTGGTCACCGGCGCGGTCGTCTCGCTGGTGCCTGCGAAAGCCTTGCCGTCGAGCCAGTGCGCGATTGTCTGCATTTCTCCTCGATTCGATCCGTGAGCGTCGCGGTGCGTCGGCGGGTGGACGCCTCCTGGGTACTACTCTGCGCCATCAACCATCCTGGATGGCCCGACGATCTGTACGTGATTTCCGATTTCGTATTACGATTCGTCGGTGCTTCCCTCCGTGGCCGATGTGCTGGCGATGCCGGTCGTGTGCGCCGGCGAGCCGCAGGTCGTGGCGGGCGGATCGCTCGATCGGCCGGTGCGCTGGGTGCACGTCAGCGACGTGGCCGATGTGGCGCAGCTGCTGGTCGGCGGGGAACTGATTCTGACCACCGGCCAGGCCATGAGTCACGGCGACATCGCGACGGTCGGCTATCTGACCGCGCTGGCCGCCGCCGGGGTGGCGGGGCTGGTCATCGAGCTGGGCGGCTACGTGCCTGAACTCGCGCCGGTCGTGGCCGCGACCGCCGACGCGCTGGGGCTGCCGGTGATCGTGCTGCACAAGATCACCCGGTTCGTCGAGATCACCGAGGCGGTGCACCGGGTCATCGTGGCCGAGCAGTACGCCGAACTCGAATTCGCGCGCACCGTGCACGAGACCTTCACCGACCTCAGCGTGCGCCGCGCGTCACTCGCCGAGATCGTGAAAACCGCTGCGGGCATGCTGGATTCGTCGGTGGTGCTGGAGGACCTGGCGCATCGGGTGCTCACGCTCACCGCCCGGCACGCGTCCACCTCGACGCTGCTGGACGACTGGGAGACCACCTCGCGGCTGCTGCCCGACGGCTGGGACGCGGTGGCCGTCGGCCCGCACACGCAGCGGTGGGGGCGGCTGATCCTGCCCGCCAACGACGTGCCGACCGCCCGCGCCCGGATGGTGCTCGAACGCGCCGCGCAAACGTTGACCCTGCACCGGATGATCGAGAAGGACCGCTTCGGCCTGCATCGGCAGGCGCAGACCGGGCTGATCGACGACCTGGTCAACGGTCGGGTGCTGGACGAGCGGGACGCGGTGGCGCGCGCTGCCGCCCTGGGTCTGGCTCGTCGTGCCGCCTACGTTCCGCTGGCTATCGACGTCGCCGCGGTCGCGGAGACCGATCCGGTCGCCAGGCAACGCCGGGCTGCGGGGATCCTGGACGCGGTCACGCACGGCCTCGGTTTGGCGAAATTGACCGCGCTCGCCGCGGCCGATCAAGGCGACCGGGTCGGCATGATTCTGGCGCTGCCCCGATCCGGCGATCTGGACCACAGCCTGACGGCCGCCTGCACGGCGATCACCGGCGAGGTGCGTCGCGTGGACGGTGTCGAGCGCGTGGTGATCGGCGTCGGCGCGGAATCGGATTCGCTGCTCGACACCGCGCACGAGCTGCCGCACGCCGCACACGTCGCGGAAGTCGCACTGTCCCTGAAGACTTCGGCGCCGCGGGCGTTCTACCGCAGCGGCGATGTGCGGCTGCGCGGCCTGCTCTCGTTGATCCGCAACGAACCGGGCGTGCAACGTTTCGCCGAGACCGAGCTGAGTGCGTTGCTGCGCTACGACATTCGGCACACCGCCGACCTGACCCGCACCCTGCGCCAGTTCCTCGACCTGGCCGGGAACAAGACCGAACTCGCGCGCCGGCTCAGCATCAGCAGGCCGACGCTCTACGACCGGCTGGCCCGCATCGAACGCATCCTCGCCGTCGATCTCGAGGACGGCGAGTCGCGCACGTCGCTGCACGCCGCGCTGCTCATCCGCGATCTCACCGCTAACGCCGACGTGCCGTGATCGATCCCGCGTGACGTGTCTCACCTGCCGCTGTGGCCTTTGTCCGGTTTGGGAACATCCGAGGTCACGGGCGCGTTTGACGGCGTATGACAACCCTTGGATTGATCGGTAGCGGGAACATCGGCAGTACCGTGGCGCGGCTCGCCATCGCCGCCGGGCTGGATGTGGTGCTCAGCAACTCGCGCGGGCCGGAGACGCTGGCCGATCTCGTCGCCGAGCTCGGCCCGCGGGCAAGGGCGGCGACCGCCGACGAGGCGGCCGCGGCGGGGGACATCGTGGTGGTCACCGTGCCGCTGCGCAATTACCGGCAGGTGCCGGTGGCGCCGCTGGCCGGCAAGGTCGTGATCGACACGAACAACTACTACCCGGACCGGGACGGCACGTTCGCCGAGGTCGCGGACGGGTCGACGACGAGCAGCGAACTGTTGCAACAGCATCTGCCGACCTCGAAGGTCGTGAAGGCGTTCAACAACATCTACTTCGCCCACCTCGGCCAGCTGGCCCGCCCGATCGGCTCGCCGGATCGCACGGCGCTGCCGATCGCAGGCGACGACGCGGACGCGAAAGCCGCTGCGGCACAACTGCTCGACGTGCTCGGCTATGACGCCGTCGACGTCGGCCCGCTGAGCGAGAGCTGGCGCTTCCAGGTGAACACGCCGGTGTACGCGGACCCGTACGCGTCGGCACTTCCGTTCTGGGAGAACGACGGTGCGCCCGCCGACGCGGCGAAGATCAGCGCGCTGCTGGCCACCGCGCAGCGCTGACGGATATGCGAAACCCGGGAGCGTAGCCTGCTCCCGGGTTTCAGAATGCCGCCCAATTCGCACACCCCGGCGTCGGGATCGGATGAGCTTCAGGTCAGCGACGTGTCATACGGTTAGACCACCTCCGCATGGGCGCGGAAGACCGGAGTTGAACCGGCATCTCGTCGCGGGCATGTCCTTTCCTCGTCCCGCGGTGTTCGGCGGCGAATACTCGTGCTGGAGCGAGAGTCTGAGGTTGACCACGGTTGCCTCTACCAGTTGGGCTACCCGGACCTGGATGCCCGGAGGGGGACTCGAACCCCCACTGTCGCCGTGTGATTCAGCTTCGGCTTCAGATTGAGTTTTGCGCTCCTTGCGCTTCCCCCGCACGTGGCGGGGGAGTCTGTGGGGCGCGGGGCCGATGGCGGTCGGCCTGCGCCGGGTCAGCGGAAGAGGTATCCGAAGATCACGTCACCGGTCTTGCGGTCGGTGACCTCGGTCCCGTTCGCCTCTTCACGCGCGAATTGCACTGCCCGCTGGAGCTTTTCGACTCGCACGGCCAGTTCGTTGATCCGCCGGGCCGGCAGCGCGCCGGAGAACCGCACCAGCGTCCAGTAACCGACGGAGATGTCCTCGTAGTACACCTCGACCTGGGCCGGGTGCTTCTCGGTCGCCTCGGCCTTCACGTGGTTGCGCGGCACCTTCTTCGTGCGCATGGTGCGCACGGCGTCGGTGCGCCAGGTGTCGGACGAGTCGTCGAACGACCACACCTCGGCCGCGTCCAGCACCGGCAGCTTCTTCACGAAGGTGTGCAGCTCGGCCAGCTGCTTCTCCAGGAACAGCAGGTAGGAGACCGGCACGTCGCGCAGCAGCACCTCGCCGTCCACCGTCACATCGGCCTTGGCCGCGGTGTTCGCCCAGTCCTTGGTCGCGGTGACATCGAACAGCCGGGTCAGCGTCGCCGCGGTCTGCCGCAGCACCTCCTCGGACTTCACCTGCACCCGGGTGGACTCCGACGGAAGCTGCTCGCCCTCTTCGTCTTTCGGCTGATAGGTGCGCGCGAGTCCGGCCAGCAGCGGCGCCTTCTGCAACGAGCCGTGCGCCTCGGCCAGCTCGCGCAGGGCACCGCTCTTGATGCCCTTCTCCACCGCAATGATCTGATTCAGCTTCGTCATCTCTACCTCCCCGCCGCGCAATTACCGCGCGGTGCACCAACATTCGGCTCGGGGCCACCGAATCCTCCCGTTCCGGCAACCCCGAGCTCCGATGCCCACGGTACGGACCGGTGCGCGGTCGGCGCATCTTATTTTCCGGTGGCCGGTGCGTGCTGTGCTGTACGGCACAGAGGCCGGGGCATTGTCGGCGGAGGCGCGGATCGGCAGACTGTGGCGATGGGGACAGCGATGGAGACGGGCCTGCGCGAGCGGTGGGCGGTACTGGCGGGGGCGGACGCCGCGGCGGTCGGGGACGACCTGATCCAGCGGTATCAGGAGCCGCATCGGCGGTATCACACGATCGATCACCTGGCGGCGATGCTGCCGGTGATCGACGAGCTGGCCGGCGACGCCGATGATGCCGACGCGGTTCGGTATGCGGCGTTCTTTCACGACGCCGTTTACGCCGTGGATCGTGCGGACAACGAAGAGCAGAGCGCGGTGCTGGCCGAGAAGGTGCTCGAATCCCTCGGTGCCGCACCAGAACTCGTCGGCGAGGTGGCCAGACTGGTGCGGCTCACCGCGACCCACGATCCGGCCGACGACGACCGCAACGGTGGTGTCCTGTGCGATGCCGACCTTGCCGTACTGGCCGCCGACGAATCGGGTTATGCCGCGTACACCGCCGCGGTCAGGGCGGAGTACGGACATGTGCCCGACGCGCTGTTCCGGGCCGGACGCGCGGCGGTACTTCAGGGACTGGCGCAGCAGCCGCGACTGTTCCGAACACCCACGGCCCGAACGCGATACGAGGCCGCGGCACGCGCGAACCTCCAGCGGGAACTGGCGGAACTCACCGAGCCGACGGACTGACCCGAACGCTCAGGTGAGAATCAGCAACTCGGTGGGAGAGGCGATTTCGGTCTTCAGCCCCGACTTGGTCGCCACTCGCGCGAGCCCGCGGACATCGGTCGGCTCGGCGCGGGACAGGACGAGAGCACGCGCCAGCAGCCCCTTGTGGTGCTTGTTGAAGTGACTCACCACGGTCCGCGAGCCGTCGGGATGTTCGGTCAGCACATTGGCCGTGACCGCGCCGGGAACGCGCCCGAGCTGTTGATAGACCCCCGAGCGCAGATCCACCACCAGCTCACCCGCGGCCTCGGCGAGCAGCGCCTCGGGCAGCGACTCCCGCCAAACCGCCGAAAGCGTCGGCAGACCCGGCAGTTTCGATCCGCCGGAAAGCCGGTAGGCCGGAATCGGATCGCTCGCCCGGACCGCGCCGAACAACGCCGACCCGATGCCGAGCCGCGCATACGCCTTCGTCCGCTGCGCCTTGGTGAACGACCGCGCGTCCAGCGCGTCGTAGAGCACCCCGGTATAACGCTCCAGCGCCGGGCGTGTCGGCGAGGTCCGCAGGGCCGCGTTGCGCGCGATTTCCAGGTCAGCCCCCTTGCCGAGATCCAGCACGGCGCGACTGGCGTCCGGGTCGGTGGCCAGCTTGGTCACCTCGTCGATGAGCCGGTCGCGCACCGCTGTGAGCTGCGGCATCGACAGCGCGTCGAGGTCGAGCGGAACGTCCGTACCACCGTCGGACTTGGTTTCGGAGGGAGGCAGCAGCACCAGCACGAGCGATAACGGTAATGCGCTGTGACCCGCGCGGGGCCAGCGACTACCCTGTGCATCCGTGATCACCCGCCTCTCTCGACTTTTCCTGCGTACCCTGCGCGACGATCCCGCCGACGCCGAGGTGCCCAGCCACAAACTGCTCGTCCGCGCCGGATACGTGCGGCGCATCGCGCCGGGCGTCTACTCCTGGCTGCCGCTCGGCCTGCGGGTGCTGCGCCGGGTCGAGGAAGTCGTGCGCGAAGAGATGGACGCGATCGGCGCCCAGGAGATCTCGCTGCCGGCGCTGCTGCCGCGCGAGCCGTACGAGACCACCAATCGCTGGACCGAGTACGGCGACAACCTGTTCCGGCTCCAGGACCGCAAGGGCGCCGACTACCTGCTCGGCCCGACGCACGAGGAACTGTTCGCGCTCACCGTGAAGGGCGAATACAACTCGTACAAGGACCTGCCGGTGATCCTGTACCAGGTCCAGACCAAGTACCGCGATGAGGAACGTCCGCGCGCGGGCATCCTGCGTGGCCGCGAGTTCATCATGAAGGACTCCTACTCGTTCGACCTGGACGAGGACGGCCTCAAGACCAGCTACAACGCCCATCGCGAGGCGTACCAGCGGATCTTCGACCGGTTGCAGGTCAAGTACGTCATCGTGGCGGCCACCTCCGGCGCGATGGGCGGCAGCGCGTCCGAGGAGTTCCTGGCCGACAGCCCGTCCGGCGAGGACACCTACGTGCGCTGCGTCGAGTCCGGCTACGCGGCGAACGTGGAGGCCGTGGTCACGCCCGCCCCCGCGCCGCTGCCGCTGGACGGTCTGGCCGAGGCGGTCGTGCACGACACCCCGGACGCCCCCACCATCGCGACGCTGGTCGACTGGGCCAACGGCGCCGGGATCGCGGAGCAGTTCGGTCGTCCGGTCACCGCCGCCGACACCTTGAAGAACGTCATGGTGAAGCTGCGCCACCCGGACGGCAAGGAAGAGATCGTCGGCATCGGCATCCCCGGCGACCGCGAGGTCGACGACAAGCGCCTCGGCTCCTCGGTCGAGCCGGCCGAGGTCGAGTTGCTCACCGAGGCCGACTTCGCCGCCAATCCGTTCCTGGTGAAGGGCTACATCGGGCCGAAGGCATTGCAGGCCAACGGTGTTCGCTTCCTGGTCGATCCCCGCGTGGTCACCGGCACCGCCTGGATCACCGGCGCCGACGCGCCGGGCAAGCACGTCGTCGGCCTGGTCGCCGGGCGCGACTTCACCCCGGACGGCACCATCGAGGCCGCCGAGGTCCGCGACGGCGATCCCTCGCCGGACGGCCGGGGCGTGCTGGTCGCCTCGCGCGGCATCGAGATCGGCCACATCTTCCAGCTCGGCCAGAAGTACACCAACGCGTTCGACGTGGACGTGCTCGGCGAGAACGGCAAGCCGGTGCGCCTGACCATGGGCTCCTACGGCCTCGGCGTGTCCCGCATGGTCGCCGTGATCGCCGAGCAGCAGCACGACGACAAGGGCCTGCGCTGGCCCGCCGAGGCCGCGCCGTTCGACGTGCACGTCGTCATCGCGAACAAGGACGAGGCCGCCCGCGCGGGGGCCGAGGAAGTCGTCGCCGGCCTCAACGCCCAGGGCCTCGACGTCCTGTTCGACGACCGCACCGCCTCGCCGGGGGTGAAGTTCAAGGACGCCGAATTGCTCGGCATGCCACTGGTTCTCGTGGTCGGCCGCGGCTGGGCCGAGGGCAAGGTCGAACTGCGCGACCGCTTCACCGGCGAAGCCGACGAGATCCCCGCCGACTCGGCCGTCGACGCGGTGGTCGCGAAGGTTCGCGGCTAGCCATCGACCTAGCGGCGCGGCCCCGATGGACATCCCATCGGGGCCGCGCTGTTTCCGCGGCGGAACAGACCGGCGGACCTACGGTCGCGTAGGCGAGATTTGCCGTGTGAGGTACGACAGACCCGCTCCGGCGTGCGATTACCCGCTGGTAAGTTAACGGCATGACGAGCACCGACGCGTTGTTGTTCAACCCGGCCACCTACGACCCGCAGCAGTTCGACGCCGAGACTCGGCGGCTGCTGCGCGCGACCGTCGAGTGGTTCGAGTCGCGGGGTAAGCAGCAGTTGCTGGCCGACGACGCGGACGCGGTGTGGACGGCGGACTTCCTGGACTTCGTCGCGAAGGAGAAGCTGTTCGCGACCTTCCTGACCCCGGCCGCGTACGCCGACGGCGACGAGAACCGGCGCTGGGACGCGGCGCGCAACGCGGCCCTGTCCGAGATCTTCGGCTTCTACGGCCTGGCCTACTGGTACGCCGAGCAGGTGACCATCCTCGGCCTCGGCCCGATCTGGCAGAGCGACAACGAGGAAGCGAAGAAGCGCGCGGCCGCGGACCTGGCCGAGGGCCAGGTAATGGCGTTCGGCCTGTCCGAGCGCGAGCACGGCGCCGACATCTACAACACCGACCTCGTGCTGACCCCGAGCGAGCCGGGCAGCGCCGACGCCGAGGCCGGAATCCTGTTCCGCGCCAACGGCGAGAAGTACTACATCGGCAACGGCAACGTGGCGAGCATGGTGTCGGTGTTCTCCCGGCGCGCCGACATCGACGGCGCGGACGGATACGTGTGGTTCGCCGCGGACAGCAGGCACGAGAACTACCGGCTGCTCGGCAATGTCGTGCACCAGCAGATGTACGTCAGTACCTTCCGGCTGGAGAACTACCCGGTGCGCGCGGCGGACATCCTGCACACCGGACCCGAGGCGTTCTCCGCCGCTTTGAACACGGTCAACGTCGGCAAGTTCAACCTCTGCCACGGCGGCATCGGCATGGTCGAGCACTCGTTCTACGAGGCGATCACGCACGCCAACAACCGCATCCTCTACGGCAACCCGGTCACCGAGTTCCCGCACGTGCGAACGAATTTCGTGGACGCCTACGCGCGCATCGTGGCGATGAAGCTGTTCAGCGACCGGGCCGTGGACTACTTCCGCAGCGCGAGCCTGGAGGACCGGCGCTACCTGCTGTTCAACCCGATGACGAAGTCCAAGGTGACCTCCGAGGGCGAGACCGTGATGACGCTGCTGCTGGATGTGCTGGCGGCCAAGGGCTTCGAGAAGAACACCTACTTCGCCGAGGTGGCCCGGCTGATCAACACGCTGCCCCGGCTCGAGGGCACGGTGCACGTGAACGTCGGGCAGATCCTGAAGTTCATGCCGAACTACCTGTTCAACCCGAAGGACTACCCGGAGATCGGCACCCGGCAGGACGCCGCCGACGACGAGTTCTTCTGGCATCAGGGCCCGGCGCGCGGCGCAGGCAAGGTGCAGTTCGCCGACTGGACCCCGGCGTATGAGAAGCACGCCGACATCCCGAACGTCGGCCGCTTCTTCGAGCAGGCCCAGGCGCTGCGCACGTTGCTGAGCAACGCGGCCCCCAGCGCCGATCAGCAGAAGGACCTGGACTTCATGCTGACCATCGGCCACCTGTTCTCCCTGGTGGTCTACGGCCAGCTGATCCTGGAGCAGGCGGCGCTCACCGGCCTGGACCGCGATCTGCTCGACCAGATCTTCGACTTCCAGATCCGTGACTTCAACACCTACGCCACCACGCTGTACGGCAAGCCGTCCGCCACTCCGGATCAGCAGGGCTGGGCTGCCTCGGCCTTGCGTCCGCCGGTGGCCGACCGGCCGCGCTTCGACCGGATCTGGGCCGAGGTCGCGTCGTACGACGGTGCGTACGAGATGCGCCCGTAAATCTGGGTTCCACCGAAAAGGCCGGTCCCGCAACGACTGCGGGGCCGGCCTCTTTCTCGTGGTCGGGTCAGGCTTTGCCGGGGAAGGCGGTCGTCGGCGGGTTGGTGCCCAGGATCGACTGCCAAGTGGCAAGGCGCACAGCGCTTTCGGTGAGCGCGTCGACGCCCATGCGGCGGATGTTCTCGGTGTCGCCGCGTTCGACCACCGAGCGCCACGCCACCGCGGTGTCGGTCTCGACCGTCGCGGCCAGCCGGGCCGCCGGAATCGGGTCGTTGACCGGGAACGGCATCGTATAGGCGGCGTCCGGCGGCGGCGCGGTGACGCCGGCCGCGGTGAGGGCGTCGATGGTGGCGTCCCGGCGGGCCCGGTGCGCGGCAGTGCTTTCCGCGACCAGACGGCCGCGTTCGGCCGAGGCGTAGGCGGCGATCACGCCGTAGGCGTACACCGCACCGTATTCGGCACGCAGCGCGTCGAGCAGAGCTTGGCGTTCGGTATCGGTCATGCGAGCAACACTCCCGCCTGAACGGCGCAGGCCGCGCTGATCGAGGCGAGCAGCCCCGCCCGGTAACCGGACTGGCCGCGGGCCAGATCGGCGGCCGACCGCCGCGACTCGACGAGCTGTGCGCGTAGCGCGTCGACCGACGGTGGCGGGCTGGGCGGTATCGCCGTGCCGGAAGACACCGCGGACGGGCCCGAAGACTGTCCGGGGCCGTTCTCCCGGGTGCGGTGCACCGGCTTGGTGCCGTCGCCGTAGACACCGATCAATCGATCGATCTCCGCCTTCAAAGCGTCTGCGTGCGCGGTCCTTTCGGCCGCGATCGCGGTCAACGCGCTGTGCCGCTGCGGGGTCAAGGCGATGGCCGCGGTCGCCGCGGCGGCATCGGTGCGGGCCTGAACCTCTTGGGCGGCAAGCGGATCCGGCTCGTACACCTTGTCCTCGGTACCGCAGGCCGTGATCGCGCCGAGCGCCAAGGCGCCGACCGCGCCGCCACCGGCCAGCCGTAACATGCTGCGACGGTCCACGGCGAACCGGGAATCGTGCCGGTCGGACGGGATGCCGGAGGTGCACAGGACGATCGGCTGCGCGGGAAGGCGGATAGGCACGGCACCATCGTGCCAGATTCACCGGACTGCTCCGGACGAGGCATCGTGTGGCGAGCGTAGTGGCTGCCCGTTGGTCCTTTACACTCTCTGGGCGCGTTACGCTAGACCCTCGGTATAAGTAATTCCCACCGCCGTCACAACTGAACCAGGAGCCGCCCCATATGCCGATGCCGACCGAGGAAAGGCTGAGCCAGCTGATCGCCGGCCTCGTCGAACGCCGAGGATTCGACCTCGAGGGCGTCGAGATCTCGACGACCGGCAAGCATGCGGACGCGCAGGCTCGAGTGAAGGTGACCGTCGACAGCGACGGCCCTTCCGATTTGGACACCATCGCCACGCTCAGCACCGAACTGTCGGAGTTGCTGGACGAGGCAGGCGATTTCGGCGAGACGCCGTATCTTTTGGAAGTCACCACACCGGGCGTGGACCGTCCGCTCAGCGCGGACCGGCACTGGCGTCGCGCGCGCGGGCGCAAGGTGCGCGTCCTGCTGCGCGAGGGAGCGCCCGCTCCCGAGCCGGGCGGTGCGGCGAAGTTCGAAGCCAGGGTGGGTGAGCTCAGCGGCGACACAGTGGCGCTGGTGCTCGGTGGCAAACACAAACCACACCTGGTGCACGTCCCGCTCGCCGATATCGCCGAGGCGGTCGTGCAGGTGGAGTTCTCCAAGCCGGGCGCGAAAGAATTGGCACTCGCCGGGGGCATCATCCCCGGTCGCCCGGTACCAGGCCAGCAAGATGACGAGCCGGCGGTCGACGCCGCGGATGTTCGAGGATCAACACCATTACTACCCGAATCAGTAACAGCGTCCGATTCGCCGACCGAAGGGACCGTGGAATGAACATCGAAATCGAAGCCCTGCGCGCGATCGTCGCCGACAAGGGGATCTCGATCGAGACCGTGATCTCCGCGATCGAGTCGGCACTGCTCACCGCTTACCGGCATACCGAGGGGCATCAGCCCAACGCGCGCATCGACATCAACCAGAAGACCGGCACGGTCCGGGTGATGGCGCGCGAGCTGGACGCCGACGGCAACATGATCTCCGAATGGGACGACACCCCAGAGGGTTTCGGCCGGATCGCGGCGACCACCGCGCGCCAGGTGGTGTTGCAGCGGCTGCGTGACGCGGAGAACGAGAAGTCCTTCGGCGAGTTCTCCACGCACGAGGGCGACATCGTCGGCGGCGTGGTGCAGCGCGATGCCAGAGCCAACGCCCGCGGCACCATCGTGGTGCGCATCGGCAGCGAGATCAACGGCGCCGAGGGGCTGATCCCGCCGGCCGAGCAGGTGCCCGGCGAGACCTACGAGCACGGCGACCGGATCAAGTGTTACGTCGTCGGCGTCTCGCGTGGTCCGCGCGGCCCGCAGATCACCCTCTCGCGTACCCACCCCAATCTGGTGCGCCGGCTGTTCGCGCTCGAGGTGCCCGAAATCGCCGACGGCTCGGTGGAGATCGTCGCGGTGGCGCGCGAGGCCGGGCACCGTTCCAAGATCGCGGTGCGCAGCACGGTGTCCGGGGTCAACGCCAAGGGCGCCTGCATCGGCCCGATGGGCCAGCGGGTGCGCAACGTGATGAGCGAGCTGGCCGGCGAGAAGATCGACATCATCGATTACGCCGAGGATCCGGCCACCTTCGTCGGCAACGCGCTCTCGCCGTCGAAAGTGGTGTCGGTCACCATCGTCGATCCCGAGGCGCGCGCCGCGCGGGTCGTGGTGCCGGACTTCCAGCTGTCGCTGGCCATCGGCAAGGAGGGGCAGAACGCCCGCCTGGCCGCCCGGCTGACCGGCTGGCGGATCGATATCCGCAGCGACGCCGCCCCGGACATGGGCGGCGGCTCGGTGCGGACGGAGGCGCACCGGAGTTGACCGGAACCGACGCGGGACACCGTCCGTTGGGCATCACGGGTCGGGAATCGGACCGTCGGGATGACATGTTGGTAACTTCCGCAGGGGAGCGGTTCGTTGATCCGACCGGGTCGGCGGTAGAGTGGACACAGGTTCAGCACGCGCAACCGATTCGGACCTGTATCGGATGCCGGAAGCGCGAGTTGGCCGCCGATCTGTTGCGGATCGTGGCACGGGAAGCGGATACCGGAAACGGCCCGCATTCCGTCACGATCCTTCCCGATCCGCGGCGCAGACTTCCCGGACGGGGTGCCTGGTTGCACCCCGTCTCGGCTTGTCTGACCGCGGCAGAACGGCGCCGAGCATTCGGCAGAGCACTAAGAGTGTCCGGAAATCTGGATATCTCAGCCCTGGAGAAGTACCTCGAGAACAGGCACGAGCACTCATGAGCACACCGTGAAGCACCAACGATGAACGTCCATCGGAGATAACCCGAGGTCGTGCGGGCCCCGTCCCTGAACAACGGGTGCACCTGCTCGACCTCTCAGTGAGGAGAGCAGTGGCAGGCAAGGCCCGCGTGCACGAGTTGGCCAAAGAACTCGGTGTCACCAGCAAGGAACTACTCGCACAGCTCAAGGAGCAGGGCGAGTTCGTGAAGTCGGCGTCCTCGACGGTGGAAGCTCCCGTCGCACGCCGTCTGCGTGAGTCGTTCGCATCCAAATCAGCCCCCGCGAACGGCACCAAGTCGGGATCACGCCCCGGCCCGTCCTCGTCGGCCCGTCCGGCCGCGAAGCCCGCAGGAAACGGTCCCCGTCCGGGACCGCGTCCGCCGGCTCCCGCGCCCGCCCCGGCCGCAGCGGCTCAGCAGGAAACCGTCCGCGAAGCCCCGCGGACCAGTGAGGGACCGGCCGTGAAGCCGGGCCCCGCAGCACGTCCGACCCCGGCTCCGGCGCCCAAGCCGGCCGCCGCCCAGGAAGTCGCACCGGCACCCGCCGCCGCGGCCTCCACCGAAGCGCCCGCGAGCTCCGCGCCCGCGGCACCGGCCGGGCCGCGCCCGACGCCGAACGCCGCGCGTCCGGGTCAGCAGCAGCAGCGTCCCGGTGCCGCACCGGCACAGGGTTCGCCGCGTCCGGGTGGTTCGGGTCCGCGTCCGGGTCCGAAGACCCCGCGGGTCGGCAACAATCCGTACTCCTCGGCGCCCGAGCGTCCCGCGCCGCGTCCGGCCCCCGGCCAGGGTGGCCCGCGTCCGGGTCCGGCCCAGGGCGGTCCCCGTCCGGGTCCGGCTCAGGGTTCGCCGCGTCCGGGTACTCCGGCGCAGGGCGGCTCCCGTCCCGCGCCCGGCCAGGGCGGTCCCCGTCCCGGCGGACCGCGGCCGAGCCCCGGCTCGATGCCGCCGCGGCCTAACCCGGGTGCGATGCCGTCTCGTGCGGCACGTCCGGGCGGTGCCGGTGGACCCGGCGCCGGTCGTCCGGGTGGTCCCGGTGGTCGTCCCGGCGGCGGTGGCGGCGCAGGTCGTCCCGGTGGCGGCGGCGGTGGCGGTGGTTACCGCGGCGGCGGCGCTCCCGGTGGTGGCGCAGGTGCAGGCACGGGTGCTCCCGGTGCCGGTGGCGCTCCCGGTGGTTTCCGCGGTCGTCCCGGTGGCGGTGGCGGCGGTCGTCCGGGTGGTCCCGGTGGTCGTGGCGGAGCGGCCGGCGCGTTCGGTCGTCCCGGTGGCGCACCGCGTCGTGGCCGTAAGTCGAAGCGGGCGAAGCGCGCCGAGTACGAGAGCATGCAAGCTCCCGCCATCGGTGGCGTGCGGCTGCCCCGCGGCAACGGCGAGGTCATCCGCCTCGCTCGCGGCGCCTCGCTCTCGGACTTCGCGGAGAAGATCGACGCGAACCCGGCTGCCTTGGTACAAGCCCTGTTCAACCTCGGCGAAATGGTCACCGCTACCCAGTCGGTGAACGACGAGACGCTCGAGCTGCTCGGCAGCGAGATGAACTACGTCGTGCACGTGGTCAGCCCGGAGGACGAGGACCGCGAGCTGCTGGAATCGTTCGACCTGACCTACGGCGAAGACGCGGGTGGCGAAGACGATCTCGAGCAGCGTCCGCCGGTGGTGACCGTCATGGGTCACGTCGACCACGGTAAGACCCGACTGCTGGACACGATCCGTAAGGCCAACGTCCGTGAGGGCGAGGCAGGCGGCATCACCCAGCACATCGGCGCCTACCAGGTGATGACCCACCTCGGCGAGACCGACCGGCTCATCACCTTCATCGACACCCCGGGTCACGAGGCGTTCACCGCCATGCGTGCCCGTGGTGCGAAGGCCACCGACATCGCGATCCTGGTGGTCGCCGCCGACGACGGCGTCATGCCGCAGACGGTGGAGGCGATCAACCACGCGCAGGCGGCCGACGTGCCGATCGTGGTGGCGGTCAACAAGATCGACAAGGAAGGCGCGAACCCGGACAAGATCCGGCAGCAGCTGACCGAGTACAACCTGGTGGCCGAGGAATACGGTGGCGACACCATGTTCGTCGACATCTCCGCGCGGGAGAACATCAACATCGAGGCTCTGCTCGAGGCTGTTCTGCTCACCGCGGACGCGGCACTGGACCTGCGGGCGAACCCGGACATGGACGCGCAGGGTGTGGCCATCGAGGCCCACCTCGACCGCGGCCGTGGCCCGGTGGCGACCGTGCTCATCCAGCGCGGCACGCTGCGCGTCGGCGACTCGATCGTGGCGGGCGACGCCTACGGTCGCGTCCGGCGCATGGTCGACGAGCACGGCGAGGATGTCATCGCGGCACTCCCGTCGCGGCCGGTCCAGGTCATCGGCTTCACGTCGGTGCCGGGCGCCGGTGACAACCTCCTGGTTGTCGACGAAGACCGGATCGCTCGCCAGATCGCCGACCGCCGCAACGCACGCAAGCGCAACGCGCTGGCCGCACGCAGCCGCAAGCGGATCAGCCTGGAAGATCTCGATGCCGCACTGAAGGAGACTTCGGAGCTCAACCTGATCCTCAAGGGCGACAACTCCGGTACCGTCGAGGCCCTCGAAGAGGCGCTGCTCGGTATCCAGATCGACGACGAGGTTCGGCTGCGGGTCATCGACCGCGGTGTCGGTGGCGTCACCGAGACCAACGTCAACCTGGCGTCGGCGTCGAACGCGATCATCATCGGGTTCAACGTCCGGGCGGAGGGCAAGGCCACCGAGCTGGCCAACCGCGAAGGCGTGGACATCCGGTACTACTCGGTGATCTACCAGGCCATCGACGAGATCGAGAAGGCCCTCAAGGGCATGCTCAAGCCGATTTACGAAGAGGTCGACCTGGGCCGGGCGGAGATCCGCGCGATCTTCCGTTCGTCGAAGGTCGGCAACATCGCCGGCTGCATGGTCCTCGAGGGCTCGGTCAAGCGCAACGCCAAGGCGCGCTTGCTCCGCGACAATGTGGTGATCGCGGAGACGGTCACCATCTCCTCCTTGAAGCGGGAAAAGGACGACGTCACCGAGGTCCGTGAGGGCTTCGAATGCGGTTTGACGTTGACCTACAACGACATCAAGGAAGGCGACATCATCCAGGCCTACGAGCTGCGCGAGAAGCCGCGCGACTGAGTTCTCCGACCGCACGTCACGCCGGGCCGTCCGCCCGGCGTGACGTGCGGGATGAGCTCTCGAAAGCTCGGGCCGCAGGCTCGACACAAAGAGGTGCGTAGTTGTTCCTGGGGGCACTCGAGTTCGACCTCCTGCTCGGAGACGTGCACTCACTGAAAGAGAAGCGTTCGGTGATCCGGCCGATCCTGGCCGAATTGCAGCGCTTCGGTGTGAGTGCCGCCGAGGGCGGCGAACAAGACCGCCATCGTCGTTCATTGCTGGGGGTTGCCCTGGTCAGTTCCGGTATGGAACACCTGACCGAGGTACTCGACCGCTGTGAGCGGCACGTCGCGGCACGTCCGGAGTTACAGTTGCTGGCAGTGCGCCGCAGGATCTTCGGACCCGAAGACTAACTATCTAGTGAGGAAGGTTCAGCCATGGTGGATCAAGCCAGGGCACGCCGACTCGCCAAGCGGATCTCCTCGATCGTGGCCACCGCGATCGAATACGAGATCAAGGATCCGCGGCTGGGTTTCGTGACCATCACCGACGCCAAGGTCACCGGCGATCTGCGTGAGGCGACGGTGTACTACACGGTGCTGGGCGAAACCTTGGACACCGAACCGGACTATCAGGGCGCCGCCGCGGGCCTGGAGAAGGCCAAGGGGGTGCTGCGCTCGAAGGTGGGCGCGGGCACCGGCGTGAAGTTCACGCCGACCCTGGCGTTCGTGCTCGACAAGGTGCCCGAGGTCGCCAAGGACATGGAGGAGCTGCTGGCTCGGGCCAAGGCCGCGGACGAAGAGGTGGCCAAGGTCGCCGCCAACGCCAGGCACGCCGGCGACGCCGACCCGTACAAGGTCGAACGCGACGACACCGAGTGACATGCGGTAGACGATGACGACAATGCGGGACGCGGTCGACCTCGAATCTGCGGTCGAGGCGTTGAACGCCGCCCGCTCGGTCACCATCGTTTGCCATGTACAACCGGACGCCGACACCGTCGGTAGCGGTCTCGCGCTGGCGCTGGTCTTGCACCGGCGCGGGATTCCGGTCTGGGTGTCGTTCGCCGAACCGGCGGAGTTGCCCGAATCGATGCGGTCGTTGCCGGGCGTGCACCATCTGGTGCCGCCCGCCGAGGTGCCCGCGTCGGTCGATCTGCTGATCGCGGTCGATTGCGGCAGCGTCGGGCGGCTCGGCGCGTTGGCCGATCGAATCGCCGGGGCCGCAAAGACTTTGGTGATCGATCATCATCGGTCCAATGACCGGTTCGGGACGATCAATCTGGTCGATGCCGGGGCGGAATCGACGACCAGCCTGATCGTGCGGTTGCTCGACGCGTGGGGTGTGCCGATCGATCTCGAAGTGGCGCATTGCCTTTACGCGGGACTGGTGACCGATACCGGGTCGTTCCGGTGGGTTCGGCCCGGCACGCACGAGCTGGCCGAGCGGTTGTTGGCCACCGGGATCGACGGCGGCGAGATCGCCAGGACCTTGCTGGACACGCATCCGTTCGGGTGGTTGACCATGCTGTCCAGGGTGCTCGCGACCGCGCAGTTGGTGCCGGGCGTGCGGGGCGGTATCGGGCTGGTCTACGCGTTCGTACGGCTCGATGACATCGCCGAGGTGAGTTCCGAAGAGGCGGAGAGTGTCATCGACATCGTCCGTACGACGTCCGAGGCGGGGATTGCCGCGGTGTTCAAGGAATCCGGGGCCGGGGGCGATCGGTGGACGGTGTCGTTGCGTGCGCGCGACAGTCGGCCGGGGGCGGACGACGGGGTGGACGTTGCCGAGGTGGCGAGCGCGCTCGGGGGTGGCGGGCATCGTTTTGCCGCTGGTTATACGGCATACGGAGCCGCGGACGAACTCGTTGCCACGCTGCTGGCTGCGTTGGGCTGAGCCGCTGTCGGTTGGCGACGCGAGCAGCTTGCCGGGTTACACCCGGTGTGCGTAGCGACAGGGTGTGTGAAGCCGCTGGTCTGTCGGTGCCTCGTGGCAGGGTAACAGGAGTAATCGCTGCCCCGCCGGAACATGTTGCCGAGTCAGGGTGA
This sequence comes from Nocardia sp. NPDC051756, assembly GCF_040681495.1. Taxonomy (NCBI): domain Bacteria; kingdom Bacillati; phylum Actinomycetota; class Actinomycetes; order Mycobacteriales; family Nocardiaceae; genus Nocardia; species Nocardia sp. NPDC051756. Next base: position 876,159 of record NZ_JBFAYV010000001.1, read on the forward strand.
TCGCGATTCGACCGTGGTGCCGGGCTGCCTGGCGCGCTGGATGTGTTGTGGTGAGGGAGGTTTCATGAGCGGGGAGTTGTCCACCGAGGGCGACCCGGCGGAGGGTGCGGCGCCGTCGACGGTTGCCACCGGCGCGCTGGTCGAGCCCGCGGCCGAGATCGGGCCCGGGCGGATACTGCGGATCGCGGTGCCCACGCTCGGCGTGCTGGTCGCGGAGCCGATCTATCTGCTGTTCGATCTCGCCGTGGTCGGGCGGCTCGGGGCGCTCGCATTGGCCGGGCTCGCCGTGGGTGGATTGATTCTGGCGCAGACCAGTTCGCAGCTGACCTTCCTGTCCTACGGCACCACCGCGCGGGCCGCGCGCAAGCATGGCGCGGGTGATGAGCGCGGCGCGGTGGCCGAGGGTGTGCAGGCGACCTGGCTGGCGATCTCGGTCGGTGTGTTGATCCTGGTGCTGGTTCAGGTCTTCGCGGTGCCGCTGACCGGTGCGATCGCCGGCGGTGGGGAGATCGCCGACGAGGCGCTGGAGTGGGTGCGGATCGCGCTGTTCGGGGTGCCGTTGATCCTGATCTCGATGGCGGGCAACGGGTGGTTGCGCGGGGTGCAGGAGACTCGTCGTCCGCTGATCTATGTCGTTGCCGGACTGATTGTTTCGGGTGTGCTGTGTCCGGTGCTGGTGCACGGGTTACTGGGTGCGCCGCGCATGGAGCTACCTGGTTCTGCCGTCGCGAACGTGGCGGGGCAGCTGGTGATGGCCGGTTTGTTTCTGAATGCGCTTGTTCGCGAACGGGTTTCGCTCGCACCGCAGTGGCCGGTCATGCGCGCTCAGCTGGTCCTCGGGCGGGATCTGATCGTGCGCAGCCTCGCCTTCCAGGCGTGCTTCGTCTCGGCCGCGGCCGTTGCCGCCCGGTTCGGCGCGGCCTCGGTCGCCGCGCATCAGCTGGTGCTGCAATTGTGGAATTTCCTTGCGCTGACCCTGGATTCGCTGGCCATCGCCGCGCAGACCCTGGTCGGCGCGGCCCTCGGTGCGGGCGACGCACCCGGTGCCCGCGCGCTGGCCAAGCGCGTCACCGGCTGGTCGGAGATCTTCGCGCTCGGCCTCGCCGCGTGCTTCGCCGCCGGGGCCGCGCTGATCCCGAGGCTGTTCACCGACGACCCCGACGTGCTGGACCGTACGCACGTCACCTGGTGGTTCTTCGTCTGCATCATCCCGGTGGCCGGCGTCGTCTTCGCCCTCGACGGGGTCCTGCTCGGCGCGGGTGACGCCGCCTACCTGCGCACCACCACGCTCGGCTCGGCCCTGCTCGGGTTCCTCCCGGCGATCTGGCTGTCGCTGGCGTTCGACTGGGGGATCGCCGGAATCTGGTCGGGCCTGGTCGCTTTCATGGTCTTGCGCTTGGCCGCCGTGTCCTGGCGGGCCTGGTCCGGGCGCTGGGCGCAGATCGGCGCCGAAGTTCCCGGGCAGGTCCGGGCCGCCGGGTAAGCAGGTCAGCTGTTGGTCAGGAAGCAGGCGTCGTTCGGCAACTGCTCCACCGTGCCGACGGGCACCGTCACCTTGGCGCAGGCCAGCGTCGGATACGAGCTCGGCGTATCGGAATCGGCGGGGAAGTCGGCGCAGTAGGTCAGCGCGAGGTGCTCGCCCTCGGCCAGCTGGCGGGTCAGCGTGAAATCGGCCGGCGCGGGCTGCCTGGGGGACAGCAGGTTCTGCCGCGGGTCGCCGTCGACCAGCAGCGTGCACTGCACGGTGCCGCCGACGAGGTCGGTGCTGATCCGGCTCGGCGTCGCGGTCAGGGTCTCCCCGGCGACCTGAAACGACGCGCTGCTCGGCGGACTGATGGTGGCCCCGGCGAGAGCAGGAATGGCGAAGCCGGCTGCCGCGGCCGATGATGCCACGACAATCCCTCGGAATGTGTTGCGTGCGATCATGTTCGGACAACCTACCGGGTCGTGCGCGCGGATCCAGCGGGTTGGGTGTTCCGAGATAATTGCCTCATTTCGGTTTGACCGAGGGCTCGAAGGGTTCCCCGTGCGTAACGCGCAACTGCGGCGAACCCACCCCGGCGTTCCGATCCCGGCGGGGTGACGGGCGCGAACCGGGTCGGGTGTGCCAAGGTAGGTGTGGTGATACCCAAGTTGATGGCGGTGAGCGACATTCACGTCGGGCACCAGGGGAATCGGCCGGTGGTCGAGCAGATTCATGCCGACTCACCGGAGGACTGGCTGATCGTGGCCGGGGACGTGGGGGAGAAGACCGACGACATCCGGTGGGCGCTGGAGCTGCTGCGCGGCCGGTTCGCCAAGGTGATCTGGGTGCCCGGCAATCACGAGCTGTGGACGACGGCGAAGGACCCGGTGCAGATGACCGGCGTCGCTCGCTACGACTACCTCGTGTCGATCTGCCGCGACCTGGACGTGCTGACCCCCGAGGACCCGTTCCCGGTCTGGGAAGGCGCGGGCGCCGAACAGTACGGCGGCCCGGTGACGCTGGCGCCGCTGTTCCTGCTCTACGACTATTCGTTCCTGCCGAAGGGCGCCACCACCAAGGCGGAGGGGCTCGCCATCGCGCGGGACCGCAATGTGGTGGCCACCGACGAGTACCTGCTCTCCCCGGACCCGTACCTGACCAGGGACGCCTGGTGCCACGCCCGCGTGCAGGTCACCCAGCGCAAGCTGGACGCGCTGCCCGAGGGTGCGCCGATCGTGATGATCAACCACTTCCCGATGGTCCGGCAGCCGACCGACGTGCTGTTCTACCCGGAGTTCGCGCTCTGGTGCGGCACCGAGCTGACCGCCGACTGGCACACCCGCTACAACGTGGTCTGCTCGGTTTACGGCCACCTGCACATTCCGCGCACCTCCACCTACGACGGCGTCCGCTTCGAGGAGGTGTCCCTCGGCTACCCCCGCGAATGGCAGCGCCGCGGCCTCCCCGAACGCCTGCTCCGCCAGATCCTCCCCGCCCCGGTATACCCGCCCGGCTCGCTGAACGAGTGGGGCGGCCACTTCCAGGTCACGCCGGAAATGAAGGCCGCCGCCGAGGAGATGCGCGCCAAAGCCGAGCGTCGCCGAGGCGTCTGACCGAACCCCCCGCCGCACACCCTTTGATTTCCCGCACACCGAATCGCATGCGATTGCCTGTGCGGGAAATCAGGAGATGTGCGGCTGCGATCTTTGTCCGCGCCTCGTCTAGGCTCGATGGCGATGATCGAGACAATTTTGCCGTCGGGAGTCGCGTCGGCTGAGCTGCTGGAGTATCCGGAGGACCTGAAGGCGCATCCGGCGGAGGAGCATCTCATCGCGAAGGCGGTGGAGAAGCGTCGCCGGGACTTCATCGGGGCCAGGCATTGCGCGCGGTTGGCGCTGGCCGAGCTCGGTGAGCCGCCGGTCGCGATCGGCAAGGGCGAGCGGGGCGCGCCGATCTGGCCGCGCGGCATCGTCGGCAGCATGACGCACTGCGACGGCTATCGGGGCGCGGCGCTGGCGCACAAGCTGCGCTTCCGCTCGGTGGGCATCGACGCCGAGCCGCACGCGACGCTGCCCGAGGGCATCCTCGATTCGGTGAGCCTGCCGCCGGAGCGGGAGTGGTTGCAGGCCACCGGTTCCGCTCTGCACCTGGACCGGCTGCTGTTCTGCGCCAAGGAGGCGACCTACAAGGCGTGGTTCCCGCTGACCGCGCGCTGGCTCGGCTTCGAAGACGCGCACATCACCTTCGACATCCAGGACAGCACCGACGATTCCGGGCACGGCACGTTCCACAGCGAGCTGCTGGTGCCCGGGCAGACCAATGACGGTGGGGTGCCGTTGATCTCGTTCGACGGCCGGTGGCTGATCGCCGACGGGTTCATTCTCACCGCGATCGTGCACGGCTGATGGACGGTCTCGGCGGGCTGCTGATCGTCGACAAGGACAGCGGCCTCACCAGTCACGACGTCGTCGCACGCTGCCGGAAGCTGTTGCGCACCAAGAAGGTCGGGCACGCCGGCACTCTCGACCCGATGGCCACCGGCGTGCTCGTGCTCGGCGTCGAACGGGCCACCAAGCTGCTCGGCCTGCTCACCCTGACCACCAAGGCATACACCGCGACCATCCGCCTCGGCCAGGCCACCAGCACCGACGACGCCGAGGGTGAGGTGCTCTCGACCACCCCCGCCCTGCACCTCGCCGACGACGAGATCGCCGCGCAGACAACGAAACTCACCGGCGACATCGAACAGGTCCCCGCCACCGTCAGCGCGATCAAGGTGAACGGCGAACGCGCCTACGCCCGGCATCGCGCCGGCGAAGAGGTCCAGCTGGCCGCGCGCCCGGTCACGGTGTCCCGCTTCGACATCCTCGCCCGCCGCGACGTGCCGGACGGCGAATTCGTCGACCTCGACGTAGTCGTCGAATGCACTTCCGGCACCTACGTCCGCGCCCTGGCCCGCGACCTCGGCGCCGCCCTCGAGGTCGGCGGCCACCTGACCGCGTTGCGCCGCACCAGAGTCGGCCCCTTCACCCTCGAACACGCCCGCACCCTGGGCGAATTGGCCGAAGCCGCAGAATCCGACGCCGCCCTGCTCAGCCTCGACATGGACGAGGCCGTGCGAACCGCCTTCCCCCACCGCGAAATAGACGAATCCCAAGTCGACGACCTGCGCAACGGCCGCTGGCTGGACCCCATCGGCCTCCCCGGCGTCTACGCCGCCCTCGCCCCCGACGGCCGAGCCATCGCCCTGCTCCAGGAAAGTGGTAAACGTGCCGCGTCGGTGATGGTCGTCCGCCCGTCGAACTTGTAAGACATAGGGTCCGGCGGCGCGGAAGTTGCTGCGGCACAGCGATTATGCGTGCGTCACTTGATGGGGAATTCCGGCCCGAGGATCGGATGCAGCGCGCCGAGTAGTGAACCGATGCTGATGTCGAGCAGTTCGGCGCGCGAATAGTGATGGTTCTCCAGCCATTCGACGGTCAGTACGCGGACGAAGGTGAGCCAGCTCATCAGGATCGAGGAGACCTGAGTTCGTAGGGTTCCTTCGACGCCTAGGGCATCGAGGAGTCGGCGGCGCAGTTCGCCTAGTTCGCCCGCGATGATGGCCTGGATGGTCGGGTCGCCGGCGAGCACCCGATTCGCCGCGAGCACGCTGTTGGCGTTCGCCTCGAAGTAGTCGAAGTGGGTGTTCAGCCCGGCGGTCAGCTGCTCGGCGAGTGGCTGTCCGTTGTCGAGCGGCGTGGCGACCAGGAGTTGTTCCGCTGCCTGCTCGTAGACTCCGGCGAATAGGTCGCGCTTGCTCGGGAAATGGCGATAGAGCAGGGCCCGCGAGACGCCTGCGGCCGTGGCGACGTCCTCCATCAGCACGGCGTCGTACGCGCGCTCGGCGAACAGCTGCGCGCCCGCCTCCAACAGCACCTGACGGCGCTCTTCGGGGGGCAGGCGACGGCGAGCGCTCATCCCGAAACTCTAGTTGACGTCTGTCTACTAAGCGTCGTAGGGTCATTTAGTAGACAAACGTCAACTAGCCTGCGGTCGGTGGCTGGAGTGGGAACCCGCTGTCCGCCAGCATGATTCGTCGTACCCGCGGAGGAACAATATGGCAACCGCACTCAAATGGCTCTCCATGGCGATGGGCGTCGCCTGCGTGGCAATCGGCATCTTCCACCTCGCGGCCGGCATCGACGGCATCCCCGACATGGGCTCCTCCGGCGTCACCGCCGACAGCCAGACCCGCTTCTTCGGCGCGATCTTCCTCGGTTACGGCGTCGTCTGGATCTGGGCCGCCCGCCAAACCCCGATTCCCGCCACCGTCATCCGCTGGCTCGCCGCCATCTTCCTGTTAGGCGCCGTCGGCCGCTTCATCTCCGTCGCCGTCTACGGCTGGCCCCACTGGTTCCAAATCGTCCTCACCGCCATCGAAGTCATCCTCCCCCCGATCTACCTCTACCTAGCCACCGCCGACGAAAAGCACACCCCCACCACCCCGACACCAACCGCCGCCCACACCTCCAGCTGACCCAGGCACGACTCGAGCGAATCCCACCGCGCACAGCAGATAGGCCACCCGCCCTGACCGAGCCTTCACCGCAGCGAAGCACGAGTGGCGACTCCCAGATGTCCCGTCCGCACCACCAGCGGTTGCCGAGCGGACTTCACGGCGGCGGAGTGCGAGTAGCCGCTCGGCCGGGACTGTGGATTCAACGGTGTTTCTGGCCTGATTCGCTGAACGAAGTTCAGCGGGGAAGGTGCCGTGATGGCGACACTGGATGGCGTGGCATCGAAGAAGAAGGTTCGTGAGACCTCGGCGGAGGCCGCGGCAGCGGCGGAGTTGGTCCGGATGGCCAAGGAGCAAGGTCTGTCGTTGACCGGGCCGGATGGGCTGCTCAAGCAGTTCACCAAGGCGGTCCTGGAGACGGCGTTGAACGAGGAGATGACCGAGCACCTCGGCTATGGCAAGAACGAAGCGCCTGTCGATCGGGAATCAGCCAACGTCCGCAACGGGACCCGTTCGAAGACGGTGCTGACCGAAGCGAGTGGTCATGTGCCGATCGAGGTGCCCCGAGATCGCGATGGCAGTTTCGAGCCGCAGATCGTGAAGAAACGTCAGCGTCGGTTGAGCGGGGTCGATGAGATCGTGTTGTCGTTGTATGCCAAAGGCCTGACGACAGGGGAGATTTCGGCGCATTTCGCTGAAATCTATGGGGCGTCGGTGTCGAAGGAAACCGTCTCGAGGATCACTGACAAGGTGATCGAGGAAATGCAGGATTGGGTCAACCGGCCCCTCGATGGCGTGTATGCCGCGGTCTTCATCGATGCGATCGTGGTGAAGGTCCGGGATGGTCAGGTCGCCAACCGGCCGATCTATGCCGCGATCGGGGTCACGGTCGAGGGCGGCAAAGACGTGCTCGGGTTGTGGGCCGGCACCGGTGGTGAGGGCGCGAAGTTCTGGATGAGCGTGCTCACCGACCTGCGCAACCGCGGTGTCAAAGACACCTTCTTCGTGGTCTGTGACGGATTGAAAGGCCTGCCCGAAGTCGTCGCGAATGTCTGGCCGTTAGCGATCGTGCAGACCTGCATCATTCACCTGATCCGCAACACTTTCCGTCTTGCCTCGCGCAAGGACTGGGACGGGTTGCGCCACGACGTGAAACCGATCTACACCGCGGTCAACGCTACCGCTGCCCGTGCTGCGCTCGACGAGCTCACCGGGAAGTGGGGCACGAAATATGCTGCGATAGTTCGTCTTTGGGAGACTGCGTGGGAGGAGTTCATTCCGTTTCTCGACTACGACGTCGAGATCCGGCAGGTGATCTGCTCCACCAACGCGATCGAGAGCCTCAACGCTCGCTACCGGCGCGCGATCAAAGCCCGAGGTCACTTTCCCACCGAGCAAGCCGCCCTGAAATGCCTCTACCTCGTCACCCGATCCCTGGACCCGACCGGGCGTGGTCAGGCACGATGGACCCAACGCTGGAAACCCGCGGTCAACGCCTTCGCGATCACCTTCGCCGACCGCTGGCCCAACGCACAAACCTACTGAGAGAAACCGCCGGAAACACCTTTAGCGAGACAGTCCCGCTCGGCCATGTCCCGTTCGTGGTGCGGCTCAATGGCCCCCGCTTGTCGGCAATGTGTTCCTGCCGAACGGGATTGGATGCGGCGGAGTACGAGTGGTACCCCGTTGATGTCCCGTTCGCACCACCGGTCGCTGACGTACGGGACTTCGCTCTGGCGGAGTTTCGCTCTGGCGGAGTGTGGGTGGCTGCTCGGCCATGGCCCGTTCGTGAGGGTGGGCTGCTGGGCTGCTTGGGGGCGAGGGAATCCGTACAGTGTGGATGGGGCGGCAGCGGGAGGATTCGGGTAATGGGTGAGCGGCCGGTTGATACGTTCGAGGTGTGGGATCGGGATGGGGACGGGCTTGTTTCGGTTGCCGACATCACGGCTGGGATCAGGGCACTCGGGCTCGAGGTCGATGACGATGCGGTGGAGCGGATGGTCGCCGCTGCGGATACCAATGGCGACTTCCTGATCTCCCGGGCGGAATTCGATGCCGCGCTGGTGGGTGGACGGATCGAGGTGACCGACGCCGATGCCGCGTTCCAGGTTTTCGATATCAACCAGGACGGTCGGATCTCGGTCGAGGAACTCGAGTCCCTCATTCGCCACGTAGGGGAGGGCCGCATCGAGGAGTCCGCCGAAACCCTGCTGGCCGCCGCCGACCAGGACAACGACGGCTACCTCTCGCTCGCCGAATTCCGTTCCCTGCTGGACTTTCTCGCCCGCTGATCACCAACGAACGGGCCACCTTCCGGCGGGACCACCTTGATTCGCCCGCTTTCATGTTCGTTGGGTGCGTGTCACCGCGAGAATCGCGGCCAGGAAGGTTCGGTTCGGTGAGCGGACGTGGTGGTGACGCGCCGATTCGCCGGCATTTGTCGGTCGGACACGCGTCATCGTGAGAATCGCGTGGCCGGGAGCGCTTCGGTTCGGTGAGCGGGACGTGGTTGTGGCGTGCCGATTGGCAGGCCTTTGTCCGTTGGACGCGCGCCGCCATGAGAGTCGCGGCCTGGAGCATTCGTTTTGGTGGGCGGGACGTGGTGGTGGCGAGATGTCGATTCGCTTGCGTTCATGGAGGGTTCGGTGAGCGGGAGGTGGTGGTGACGTGCCGATTCGCTGGCCTTTATCCGTTGGGTGCGCGTCATCGTAAGAATGGCGTGGCCAGGAGCGCTTCGATTCGGCGAGCGGGGCGTGGTGGTGGCGGCATGCCGATTGGCTGCGTTCATGTCCCGTTCGGTGTGGCTATGGGTTGGCGGTGTTAACCGGGCGGGGCTGGTTGGCGATAGGTAGGTATCTGGTCGCTCGATTGGGAGGTGGGGCGATGGTTGTTCGTCGGTTGGGGCGAGTGGTGGGGTTGCTGGCTGTGGTGCTGGTGGCTGGTTCGGCGTGCGGTGGGGATGATGGAGTGGGGTCGCGGGAGACGCCGACGATCAGTGCCACACTGACGATCAGTTCCGCACCGGGGTCGAAGCCGCAGCAGCCTACAACGTATGTGTCACCAGGGAATCCGCCGTCGGCGAACCCGTCGCCTGGCAAGCCGTCGCCCGGCAACCTGCCGCTGACATTCGGCACGGCGGTCATCCGCACCCAAACACTCTCCGGCAGCCCGGTACCGAACGTGCCGGTTCATCTTTCCTTGGTGCAACCGTGTGACCCAGCGTCCCAAGACATTCCGCTCGGCGAGACCGTAGAGGTGCTGCGCCGCGACGCGGTCACCGACGGTGCCGGAATCGCGACGTTCTCGGTGCCGACCGGCTGTTACTTCTTCGGGATGGGAACTCCGCCGCCCGGCACCGCACCGGTCCCGGAGGGCATGCACAGCCTCTTCCTGGTACGCGAAGGCCAACTCGTCTCCGGCCAGCTGCGCTTCGAGGAACCGGGACTTGCCCCGTCGTGCGCCGCCGCGACGATCGTCCACGACCTCGACGACATCGGCGAACTGACCAGCGCGAACGCCACGGTCAGCCAGTGCGACGGCGCGTGGGCGGTCATCGTGTGGGATTCCCCGGGCGACAGTCAGCGCATCGTCCGCCACGCGGTCGACGGCTGGATCACCTACGTCTACTTCCCGCACGACGTCTGCTGGACCAAGGCCGCCGCCGACGGCGTCCCTGCCCGCCTCCGGCCGTACTTCAGCTGCTGACCGAGAACCTCACACCGCGTTCGGCTCGACCGCCTGACTGCGCTGGGCGGCGATAGCTCGGACCGCATCCTGCATATGGTCGATCAGCAGCTTGCGCGCGCGGGCGGCCGGCCCGGTGCCGATGGCGGTGCGCAGCTCGACGTGCTCGCGGGCCTGTTCGGTGAGGTCCGGATTCGTGGTCTGCAAGGCGCCCAGGCACATTCGGGTCTCGATCAGCAGCGTGCGGGCGGCGCGGGCCAGGCGCGGGCTGCCCGCGCTGTCGACCAGCGCGACGTGAAAAGCTTGGTCGGCGTCGGAAAGTGCTGCGGCATCGCCGATTTCGGCGGCCGCGCACATCTGGGCGACGCTGTCGCCGAGCGCCGCGTAGGCGATCTCGCGGCGGCCGTCCAGGATCAGCTCCAGCGCACCGCCTTCGATGGCGGTCCTGGCCTGGTAGATGTCGACGACGTCGTCGAGGGTGAGATCGATGACGAAGATGCCGCGATGGCGGATGCTGTGCAGCAGACCCTCGGAGACGAGACGCTGCATCGCCTCGCGCACCGGCCCGCGGGACACGTCGAAGCGGGCCGCGAGGTCGGCCTCGCCGAGCTGATCGCCGGGCGCGAAGCTGCCGCGCATGATCGCCTCGCGCAGCCGGTCGGCGATGACCTCGGCGGTGGATTGTCTGCTGACCGGCTCGATCTCAACGAGCGGCATGCGCGTGCCTTTCTGTGAACAGGGTGCCGAGGGCCGGGCAGGTCACGGCGGCGCCGGCCAGTCGCAGCCCCGCCCAGATGGTGACCTGGTTGGCGGTGAGTACCGGCTTGCCGAGGGCGGCCTCGAGTTCCGGCAGCACGGCAAGCGTATGCATCGCCGTGTCGGGGATGAGCAGCGCCTCGGCGTCGGGATGATCGTTGGCCACGGCGAGCTGCCGGACCTGCTCGGCGTTCAGGGTGCCGACCTCGGCGGCGGTGTCGATGCCCGCACTGCGCATCGAGACCACCTCGATCCCCGCGTCGGCCAGGAATTCGACGAACACCTCCGCGACGTCATCCGGATAGCTGGCCGCGATCGCGACGGTCCGCACGCCGAGCGCGCGCACCGCGTCGACGAAGGCGAGGCTGGTGCTGGTCGCGGGCACTCCCGCGGCGGCGGCCAACGCGTCGACCTGATCGCGCGCCCCCCGCGGCCCGTAGACGAAACTGCCTGAGGTGCAAGCCCATACGATCGCCTCGGGCCGATGCGGCGCGAGCAGCTCGGCTCCATGCCGCAGCTTGTCCGGGCTACCCAGATCCAGCAGCTCGGGGATGGCGTGCAGATCGGTGCCGTAGATGTGCGCCACCGGCAGACCGGCGCCGAGCGCGGCGGCGGCCAGCGGGTAGTCGTCCTCGGCCGCGTGATCCGGGTAGATGAAACCGATGGTGGGTATCTGCATGTGTGGTTCTCCCGATCAGAAGACGTTCAGTAGCCACTTGCCCGGACCCATCATCGGTAGCTTCATCCGGCCGAGACAGGCCCACATGGTGAGCTGGTTCGCGGTGAGCACGGGTTTGCCGAGGGCCTGTTCCAGCGGCTCGATGACGTCGTAGGTGGGCAGGTTGGTACAGCTGACGAAGATGGCCTGCGCGGCCGGATCGTCCGCGCCGACAATGCGTTCGGCGATGGTGCGGTAGTTGACCTTCCAGATGCCGCCGCCGAGCCCGAGATGATCCGACCGGATGACGGAACACCCTGCCTCGCCGAGGAAGTCGTGCAACTTGTTGGTCAGGATCTCGTCGTACGGGGTGAGCACCGAGAGCCGGCTGATGTCCAGATGCCGGATCGCCTCGATCAGCGCCCCCGAGGTGGTGACCGCATCCAATGCCCCTGCCGCGCAGATCGTTTCGCGCAACGACCGCTCGTACTCCAGGCCCTTGATGAAGCTGCCCGAAGTGCACAGGTACGCAACCACTTCCGGTTCGACGTGCAGCACGTCGCGGGTAGCGGTGGTCAAATGCGCTGGATTGGACACCAGTTCGGCCATCGCCAACGAGACCGGTACGGGTTCGTAGGGCGTTCGGGCGAGATGGAGGCTGACCTCCATCGGCGCCCAACGCCAGAGCTCACGTTCGAGCGCGAGGTCGAACGGAGCGATGATGCCGATGCCCCGTTGTGCGACGGGGCCCTCGATATCCGGGAAGCTGAGTTCCACTACGGCCCCTCTCGCACTCAGCTGGCTGGACCTCCGAACAGAGTCGGATTGTTGACAATCATACGATGCGATCTTACTGTGTCAATGTGGAAACGGGCCCCATTGTCACCGTCCTGCACAGTGACCGCGTGCCCGAGGCGGATCTGATGGCCGCCGTGGCAACTCGGGCAACTGTGCGCTACACCGAGGCAACCGGTCTGGCGACCGCGCTGCGCGGTGCCGACGTGCTGTTCGTCTACGACTTCCTGACCCGCGCGATCCCCGGCGCGTGGCCATCGGCCGACCGGCTGCAATGGTTGCACATGGGATCGACCGGGGTGGACCCGGCGATGTTCCCCGAACTGCGGTCCAGCGACGTCGTCGTGACCAACACGCGCGGTCTATTCGACACGGCTATCGCGGAATACGTGCTCGGGCAGATCCTCGGTTTCGCCAAGGACCTGCCCGGATCGATGCGCAGGCAGCTGCGTCACGAGTGGGAGCATCGGGAGAACGAACGGGTCGCGGGCAGCACCGTGCTGATCGTCGGCACCGGCTCGATCGGGCGCGCCATCGCGCGACTGCTGCGCGCGGCCGGGATGAACATTCGCGCGGTCGGCCGCCGAATGCGCTCGGCGGACCCGGATTTCGGCTCGGTCGGCACCGATCTCTACGCCGAGTTACCGTCGGCCGACTATGTGGTGGCGATCGCCCCGCTGACACCGCAGACCCGGAACATGTTCGGCGCCAGAGAATTCGCCGCGATGAAGCCACACGCGAGGTTTGTCAACGTAGGCCGCGGGGAACTCGTAGTTACCGATGATCTGGTGGCCGCACTCGCCGCCGGATCGATCGCCGGGGCCGCACTCGATGTGGTCGACCCCGAGCCGCTGCCGCCCGACCATCCGCTGTGGGATCTGCCGAACGTGTCGATCACACCGCACAATTCGGGCGATTTCGTCGGCTGGCGGACCGAGATCGTCAGCGCGTTCGCCGAGAACTTCGACAACTGGATCGCCGGCCGGCCATTGCAGAACGTGGTCGACAAGGAGCTGGGGTACGTGCCCGGCTGAAGGAGTCTCATCCCATGAGCGAACGTAGTGAGCGAATCATGTGCCAGCGTGCCGTAGGCATGGCGGAGCCGAGCGCCAGCGAGGCGCAGCCATGAGCTACCCCGATATCAACATTCCTACCGAACCGGCGGCGATGACCGCCGTCCAGCTGGTCACGGCTTACGCCGCGGGCGCGCTCTCACCCGTCGAGGCGACCGAGGCCGTTCTGGACGCCATCGCGACCCGCGATCCAGACGTGAACGCGTACTGCCTGGTCGATCCCGATCGAGCGCTGGTGCAGGCCAAGGACTCCGAGGCGCGCTGGCACTCCGGGCACGCCCGCGGGCTGCTCGACGGCGTGCCGATCTCGATCAAGGACATCTTCCTCACCGAGGGCTGGCCGACCAGGCGCGGCTCCACGTCGGTGGATCCGGCCGGACCGTGGACGGTGGACAGTCCCGTCGCCGCGCGGCTGCGCGAGGACGGCATGGTGTTCCTCGGCAAGACGACGACGCCGGAGATCGCTTGGAAGGCGGTCACGGATAGCCCGCTGACCGGCATCACCCGCAACCCCGTCGACCCGACGACCACCGCGGGCGGCTCGTCCGGCGGCAGCGCGGCGGCGGTCGCGGGCGGCATGGGACCGGTCTCGGTCGGCACCGATGGCGGTGGCAGCATTCGCATTCCGGCGGCGTTCTGCGGCATCGTCGGGTTCAAGCCGACGCACGGCCGGATTCCGCTGTACCCGGCGAGCCCGTTCGGCCCGCTCGCCCACGCGGGGCCGATGACCAGGACCGTCGAGGACGCCGCGCTGCTGATGGACATCCTGTCGCTGCCCGACCCGCGCGACCCGACCAGCCTCGCGCCGACCCTGACGACGTTCCGCGGGCAGGTGGTGCGCGAGGTCCGCGGACTGACCGTCGCCTACTCGCCGACCCTCGGTTACGCGACGGTCGACCCCGAGGTCGCCGCGCTGATCGACGCGGCGATGCGGAAGCTCGCCGACGCCGAATTACGCGTCGTCGCAGCGGATCCCGGCTTCGCCGATCCACGCGAGGCGTTCGAGCTGCTGTGGGCGGCGGGCGCGGCCACCATGCTGTCGAAGTTCCCCGAGGGATCGCGGGAGCGGGTGGATCCGGCCCTGCGCGAGGTCTGGGAACAGGGCGACGCCGTCCGCGCCGTCGACTATCTCGACGCCCGCAACGTGGCCGCCGAGATCGGTATCACCATGGGCGCCTTCCACACCGCCTACGACGTGCTGATCACGCCGACGATGCCGATCACGGCCTTCGAGGCGGGCCACAATGTGCCGCCGGGCAGCGGCCTGACCAGCTGGCCGCAGTGGACGCCGTTCACCTACCCGTTCAACATGACTCAGCAGCCGGCCATCAGCATCCCGGTCGGCACGACCGAGGACGGGCTCCCGGTCGGCATGCAGATCATCGGCCCGCGGCACTCCGACGACCTGGTGCTCGCGGTCGCCCGCTACGCCGAATACGTTCTGACACCCTGAAATACGACATCGTCGCCGGCCCGGAAACGATCCGGACCGGCGACGACGCGTCGGATCAAGCGCGGGCGAAGGACAGCGTCTCGCCCGAAACCCCGTGCAGCCACAGCTCATTGCAGGCCGCGGCGATGTCGGCCAACCCCTCTTCGATGGTCGCGAACACATTGCCGGGCACCCAGCCCATGTCGCCGTTGATCAGCAAGTTGTTGCGGCCGTAGAAGATCGCGAGATCGGTCGCGCCCTGATCGTGGTGCGCGGTCGAGCCGGGCTCGTAACCGTAAGCGGGATTGCCGATCTCCCAGGCTTCGAAGTCGAACAGGCAGACGTCGCCGGGGATCGGCGTGACGGTCGGGTTCTCCCGGTGCGGGGCCGCGCCGATGCGGGGGACCAGCGTGTACACCTCGTTGCGGGCGTACTTGGCGTGGAACGCGTCCCCTTCCTGTGGCAGCGCGTCCCACACGGCCGCGCAGGTGTGCGGCGCCTCCGCGTCGAGCAGCCGGGCGCGGCAGGTGACGGCGGCCTTGGTCAGGGTGATGGTGATGTAGCGGGCCATCGGTTTCTGCTTTCTGGTCGTCGGTCAGGGGGAGCGGCTCAGAGTTCGGCGAGCACCTCGGTCCAGATCGCGAGCGCGTCATCGATCTGAGTATCGGTCACGATCAGCGGCGGGATCATCCGCACCACATTCATGTGCGCGCCGCAGGTGAGCAGCAGCAATCCCTTCTCGACCGCGAGCCGTTGCGCGGCACTGGCCGTCTCGGTATCGGGTTCGCCGGTCGCGGTGGTGAATTCGGCGCCGGCCAGCAGCCCGAGACCGCGCACATCGCCGATCGCCTTGGTGGCGCTCGCACGCAGCCCGGTGAGCAGTTGCTCGCCGCGTGCGGCGGCGTTGTCCACCAGGTGCTCGGATTCGATGACTTCGAGCGTTGCCACGGCGGCCGCGCAGGCCACGGCATTGCCGCCGTAGGTGCCGCCCTGCGAGCCCGGCCACGCCTTGGCCATCAGCTCGCGCGAGGCCGCGATGCCGGACAGCGGGAAGCCGCTGGCGAGCCCCTTCGCGATGGTGATGATGTCCGGCCGCACCCCGAAGTGCTGATGCCCGAAGAACTTTCCGGTGCGCCCGAAGCCGGTCTGGATCTCATCGATGACCAGCAGGATGCCGTGCCGGTCGGCCCGTTCGCGCAGGCCGTGGAAGAACGCGGTGTTGCCCGGGATGTAGCCGCCCTCGCCGAGCATCGGCTCGACCACGAACGCGGCGGTTTCCGCGGGCGAGGTGATCGTCGCGAACAGATAGTCCAGCTCGCGCAGGGCGAACGCGGTGGCCTCCGCCTCGGTCCAGCCGTAGCGGTACGCGGTCGGGAACGGCGCCACGTGCACCCCCGACATCAGCGGGCTGAACCCGGCGGAGAAGCGGGTGCCGGAGGTCGTCATGGTCGCCGCCGCGACCGTGCGGCCATGGAAACCACCATGGAAGACAACGACATTCGGCCGCCCGGTGGCCTGCCGCGCGAGCCGCAGCGCCGCCTCGATCGCCTCGCTGCCGGAGTTGGCGAAGAACAGCGTGTCCAAGCCGTCGGGCAGCACGGTGCCGAGGCGTTCGATGAGCTGGAGCATCGGCCGGTGCATGACGGTCGTGTACTGCCCGTGGATCAGGCTGGCCACCTGCGCCTGCGCGGCCGCGACCACGTGGGGATGGCAGTGGCCGGTGCTGGTGACGCCGATGCCCGCGGTGAAGTCGAGATAGCGGCGCCCGTCGGTGCCGTAGAGGTAGCAGCCGGTTCCGTGGTCGACGGTCACCGGGGTGGCCTGTCGCAGAACGGGCGAAAGTTCGGTCATGGTGATCGCCTCCCGGGAAAGTGGTGCGCGCGCAACATCCGCAGATTGTCTATTGTCGGATTGTTGACAATATGCATAACATGGCGACAGTGGCCGCAGCAATAGCCCGCGGTCGCGTCCGGCCAGTGAAAGGAGTCCGGCGCCGATGCTCACCGAGACCTTGTCCGCCGCGGAACGAGCCGTAATCGACACTGTGCCAACGGGTCTGTATATCGACGGCCGGTGGTGCGAGACGAATGCCGAACTACCCGTGCTGGATCCGGCCACCGGCCGGCCGCTGTGCGCGGTCGCCGACGCACGCCCGCAGGACGGACTCGACGCGCTCACCGCCGCGCACGCCGCCCAATCCGCCTGGGCCGCGACCCCGCCCAGGGAACGCGCCGATCTGCTCATGCGCGCGCACCACGCGCTGCTCGACGACACCGACCGGCTCGCGCTCGTCATGACCCTGGAAATGGGCAAGCCGATCGCCGAGGCGCGCGGCGAAATCGCCTATGCCGCTGAGTTTTTCCGCTGGTTCGCCGAGGAGGCTGTGCGCCTCGACGGCGGCTACATGCCCGCACCGGCCGGTGGCGCGCGATTCCTGGTGACCAAACAGCCGGTCGGACCGAGCCTGCTGATCACGCCGTGGAACTTCCCGATGGCCATGGGCGCGCGCAAGATCGCGCCCGCGCTCGCGGCCGGCTGCACCTGCGTGGTGAAACCCGCTGAGCAGACACCTTTGTCGATGCTCGCGCTCGCGGACATCCTCGACCGCGCGGGCGCGCCGCGCGGGGTGGTCAACGTGCTCACCACCGCCGACCCCGGCGCGCTGATGACGCCGCTCATCCTGGACACCCGCTCGCGCAAGCTGTCCTTCACCGGCTCGACCGCGGTCGGCAAGCGACTGCTCGAACAGTGCGCGCAGACGGTGATGCGCACCTCGATGGAGCTGGGCGGCAACGCGGCCTTCATCGTGTTCGACGACGCGGACCTGGACGAGGCCGTCGAGGGCGCTATGGCCGCGAAGATGCGCAACATCGGCCAAGCCTGCACCGCGGCCAACCGAATCTTCGTGCAGCGCAACGTCGTCGACGAGTTCGCGAACAAGCTCGCCACCCGGATGGCGGCGCTGCCGATGGGCCGGGGCACCGAGCCCGGCGTGGTCGTCGGCCCGCTGATCGACGCCGACGCGGTGACCAAGGTCAGTGAACTGGTCGCCGACGCGTGCCGCCGCGGCGCGCGGGTCTTGACCGGCGGCGCCGCGATCGAGGGGCCGGGCAACTTCTATCCCGCGACCGTGCTGACCGGCGTGCCCGACGACGCCCAGATGTGCCACACCGAGATCTTCGGTCCGGTCGCGTCGATCGCCGCCTTCGACACCGAGGCCGAGGTGATCGCCCGCGCCAACAACACCCCGTACGGCCTGGTCGGCTATGTTTTCACCGAGCACCTGCGGCGCGGGCTGCGGGTCTGCGAGGCCCTGGAGACCGGCATGGTCGGGCTCAACCAGGGCGTCGTGTCCAACCCCGCCGCCCCCTTCGGCGGCGTCAAGGAATCCGGCCTAGGCCGCGAAGGCGGGACGACCGGCATCGACGAGTTCCTCGAGACCAAATACATCGGAGTGCGCCTGTGAGTGACCGCAAGTACCGCATCGCGACCATCCCCGGCGACGGCATCGGCGTCGACGTCACCGCGGCGGCGGTCACGGTGCTCGACACCGTTCTGCCCGGCCTCGAGTGGACCGAATTCGATTGGTCCTGCGCGAATTACCTGCGCACCGGCCAGATGATGCCCGCGGACGGCCCCGAACTGCTGGCCGGCTTCGACGCGATCCTGCTCGGCGCCGTCGGCTTTCCCGGTGTGCCCGACCATGTTTCGCTGTGGGGCCTGCTGATTCCGTTGCGGCGCGCGTTCAGTCAGTACGTCAACCTCCGCCCGGTGCGGTTGCTGCCGGGCACCGAGTCGGCGCTGCGCGACCGGACCGCCGAAGACCTCGACATCCTGATCGTGCGGGAGAATTCCGAAGGCGAGTACTCCGAGATCGGCGGCAAGCACAACCCCGGCCGGGACGACGAATTCGTGCTCCAGGAGTCGGTATTCACCCGGGTCGGCTGCGAACGGATCATCCGCTACGCGTTCGACCGTGCCCGCGAACGTGGCGGCAAGCTGTGCTCGGCCACCAAGTCCAACGGCCTGATCCACTCGATGCCGTACTGGGACAGCGTGTTTGACCGCATCGCCGGCGAATACCCCGACGTGCAGACCCGGCAGATGCACGTCGACGCGCTGGCCGCGGAGATCGTGCTGCACCCGGACCGGCTCGACGTGATCGTCGGCTCGAACCTGTTCGGCGACATCCTGTCCGACCTGGCCGCCGCGGTGACCGGCGGGCTCGGACTGGCCCCGTCCGGCAATATCAACCCCGCGGGCACCGCACCGTCGATGTTCGAGGCCGTGCACGGCAGCGCACCCGACATCGCCGGTCAGGGCATCGCGAACCCGGTCGCGCAGATCCTCGCCGGCGCGATGCTGCTCGACCATCTCGGCGAACACACCGCGGCCGCCGCGGTGGACCGCGCCGTCTGCGACGTGCTCGGCGCGGGCGAGGTCTTGACTCCAGACCTGGGCGGTACCGCGACGACCACGGATCTCGCCGCGGCCATCGCGAGCCGCGCAGCCGAATTGGTGGATCCGGTCGGCGCGGAATCGCACTGACGACCGAGCCTGACGCGCGGCGCGTCGGTGAGCCGCGTGCTCAGGCGGTGGGCCACACCCTCAGGCGGTGAGCCAGATCGCTTCGGCGGCGGGACTGCCGAGATCGGTAGGGGTCTCGGTGGTCCCGATGCGAATCGCGATGGTGCCGGCGAAATCTCGCCGTTCCACGACCGTGATCGCGGTGTCCAGCGCGATGCCGACGGAGTCGAAGTAGCGCAGCATCTCCGGATCGGAGTCGGAGATGCGCGCGACCCGGCCGGACTCGCCCGCGCCGAAGTCGCTGAGCTGCCGGGCCGGCGGCGTCGGCACCGCGCCGTCGACCGACGGGATCGGGTCGCCGTGCGGATCCCGGTCGGGGTAGCCGAGTTTGGCGTCGATGCGCGCCATCAGCAGTTCGGAGACCGCGTGCTCGAGCACCTCGGCCTCGTCGTGCACCTCGTCCCAGCCGTAGCCGAGCTCGTTCACCAGGAACGTCTCGATCAGCCGATGCCTGCGCACCATCGCGATCGCGGCCCGGCGTCCGCCGTCGGTCAGCGTGATCGATCCGTAGCGGGCGTGCTCGACCAGGCCCTGATCGGCGAGCTTGCGCACGGCCTCGGAGACGGTGGACGCGGAGACCCCGATGCGTTCGGCGAGCAGCTTGGTCGATACCTTCTCCTGCGACCACTCCTGCGCGGTCCAGATCACCTTCAGATAGTCCTGGGCAACCGAGGAGAGCACAGGCGCGATCGTCGCGGTGCCGCCGGTGGCTTGTCTCGGCGCGGCAGCGTCGGCTAGCTCACGGCGGGTGGCGATGTCTCGTTTACCGGGCACATACTCGAGCTTAAGCACAGCAATGCCGAAAGACACAGCTCGCCGCACAGTGGAACCAGGGATTCACCACTCGTACACACCGCTGGAAGCGTTGTGTGACATCACGGACTTCGGTCGAACTCCGTTCAGGTGCGCGATATAAGCTGCCGATTGTGCAGAGATGGCGAGGGCTGGACGACGTTCCCGCGGACTGGGGCCGATGTGTACTCACGATCGGCGTGTTCGACGGCGTGCACCGCGGACACGCGCAGCTGATCAGCCGGGCGGTGAAATCGGCGGCGGCGCGCGGCGTTCCCGCGGTGCTGATGACCTTCGATCCGCACCCGATGGAGGTGGTCCGGCCCGGCTCGCATCCGGCGCAGCTGACCACGCTCACCCGGCGTGCGGAACTGGCCGAGGAACTGGGCATCGACGTGTTCTGCGTGATGCCGTTCACCCAGGCCTTCATGAAGCTGACCCCCGCGCGCTACGTGCACGACCTGCTGGTCGAGCGGTTGCACGTGGCCGAGGTCGTGGTCGGCGACAACTTCACCTTCGGCAAGAAGGCCGCGGGCACCATCGACACCATGCGTGAGCTCGGCACCCGCTGGGGCTTCGAGGTCGACGGCGCGAAGCTGCTCGGCGAACACGCGGTCACCTTCTCCTCCACCTACATCCGCGCCTGCGTGGACGCGGGCGACATGGCCGCCGCCGCCGAGGCGCTCGGCCGCCCGCACCGGGTCGAGGGCGTGGTGGTGCACGGCGACGGCCGCGGCAGGCAGCTCGGCTTCCCGACCGCGAACGTCGCGCCGCCGATGCACGCCGCGATCCCGGCCGACGGCGTGTACGCGGGCTGGTTCACTGTGCTCGGCCCCGGACCGACCATCGGCACCGTCACCCCGGGTGAGCGTGCGATGGCGGCCATCTCGGTCGGCACCAATCCCACCTTCTCCGGTCGCGCGCGCACGGTCGAGGCGTACGTGCTCGACGGCGAGGCCGACCTCTACGGCCAGCACGTCGCGGTCGATTTCGTCGATCACGTCCGCGGCCAGCGCAAATTCGACTCGGTCGACGAACTCATCGAGCACATGGGCCGCGACGTGGAGAACGCGCGCAAGATCCTCATCGCCGTGGACGACCGCTAGCCCGATTCGGTCCGCCGAATCCGATCCGGTAAGGTAGATCCTCGGGTTTGCTGCGGTCCGCGGTGGCACCCGGCCCGGGTAACCGGAAATTCGAGCGCGGTACTGAAATAGAGAGTGGATGCCTCATGGCCCTGACCACCGAACAGAAGTCGGCGATTCTCAAGGAATACGGCCTGCACGAGAAGGACACCGGCTCGCCGGAAGCCCAGATCGCGATGCTGTCGAAGCGGATCTCCGACCTCACCGAGCACCTGAAGGTGCACAAGCACGATCACCACACCCGGCACGGCCTGCTCGCGCTGATCGGCCGTCGTCGTCGGCTGTCGAAGTACCTGGCCGCCAACGACATCCAGCGCTACCGTTCGCTGATCGAGCGTCTCGGCCTGCGCCGCTGATCGCTCCACACGCCGGTTACCCGAGGTAGCCGCAGACCCGGCCAACGGGGAGACGTACAATCTCCCCGTTGGCTATTCGTGTATGCGGGCCGCAGTCTTTTGCGTGGGCCCGATCACGACGACATTGCACAGCCGTAAGCACCCGCCTGCGTGGCGTCGGTCTTCGGTAGTGGCCTCCCGGCAGGGCAAACACCGCCGGCGGGCTTCGATCGATGACCGCCTCCGCGTCGCCGTGATCCAAGGGGATTCGGCCGGGTGCTCGGGCCGCAGCCAGGATGGTTGCCGCGCGTCCGTACCAGGTACGGCTGACGAAGAGCTGGATCGCGCCAGATGGCGCTTGATCCGGCGAAGACGAGAGGTTGAGAGAAGAGAATGACCGAAACAACTGAACGCAAGTCCTCGGCGGTAGAGGTCGAGCCCGGTGTGTTCGAATCCGTCGCGCTGATCGACAACGGCAGCTACGGCACCCGCACCGTCCGCTTCGAGACCGGCCGCCTGGCCCGTCAGGCCGCCGGCGCGGTCGTGGCCTACCTGGACGACGAGACGATGCTGCTGTCCGCCACCTCCGCGGGCAAGCACCCGAAAGAGCAGTTCGACTTCTTCCCGCTGACGGTCGACGTCGAAGAGCGCATGTACGCCGCGGGCCGCATCCCCGGCTCGTTCTTCCGTCGCGAGGGCCGTCCGTCCACCGACGCGATCCTGACCTGCCGCCTGATCGACCGCCCGCTGCGCCCGTCCTTCGTCGACGGCCTGCGCAACGAGATCCAGGTCGTCGTCACGATCATGAGTCTGGACCCGAACGACCTGTACGACGTGGTCGCGATCAACGCCGCGTCCGCGTCCACCCAGATCGCCGGCCTGCCGTTCTCCGGCCCGGTCGGCGGCGTGCGCGTCGCGCTGATCGAGGGCCAGTGGGTCGCGTTCCCGACCGTCGAGCAGCTCGAGGGCGCCGTGTTCGACATGGTCGTCGCGGGCCGCGTGGTCGAGTCCGGTGACGTCGCGATCATGATGGTCGAGGCCGAGGCCACCGACAAGGTCATCGCGCTGATCGACGGTGGCGCGCAGGCGCCGACCGAGGCCGTCGTGGCCGAGGGCCTCGAGGCCGCCAAGCCGTTCATCGCCCGTCTGTGCAAGGCGCAGGCCGACCTCGCCGAGCTGGCCGCCAAGCCGACCGGTGAGTTCGCGCTGTTCCCGCCGTACGAGGCCGATGTGTTCGAGGCCGTCGAGGGCACGTCCAAGCGTGAGCTGGGCGAGGCGCTGTCGATCGCGGACAAGCAGGAGCGCGAAGCCAAGATCGACGAGATCAAGCTCGACGTGCTCTCCCGGCTCGGCGACGACTTCGTCGGCCGCGAGAAGGAGCTGGGCGCCGCGTTCCGCTCGGTCACCAAGAAGCTGGTCCGCCAGCGCATCCTGACCGACGGCTTCCGCATCGACGGCCGCGGTCTCGCGGACATCCGCGCGCTGTCCGCCGAGGTCGCCGTGGTGCCGCGGGCGCACGGTTCGGCGCTGTTCGAGCGGGGCGAGACGCAGATCCTCGGCGTCACCACCCTCGACATGGTGAAGATGGCCCAGCAGGTCGACTCGCTCGGCCCGGAGACCAGCAAGCGCTACATGCACCACTACAACTTCCCGCCGTACTCCACCGGTGAGACCGGCCGCGTCGGCTCGCCGAAGCGCCGCGAGATCGGCCACGGCGCGCTCGCCGAGCGGGCCCTGATGCCGGTGCTGCCGAGCCAGGAAGAGTTCCCGTACGCCATCCGTCAGGTGTCGGAGGCGTTGTCCTCCAACGGTTCCACCTCGATGGGCTCGGTCTGCGCCTCGACCCTGTCGCTGCTCAACGCCGGCGTGCCGCTGAAGGCGCCGGTCGCGGGCATCGCCATGGGCCTGGTGTCCGACACGATCAAGAACGACAAGGGTGAGGACGAGGTGCGCTACGTCGCCCTCACCGACATCCTGGGCGCCGAGGATGCCTTCGGCGACATGGACTTCAAGGTCGCGGGCACCCGGGACTTCGTCACCGCGCTGCAGCTCGACACCAAGCTCGACGGCATCCCCTCGCAGGTGCTGGCCGGCGCGCTGAGCCAGGCGCACGACGCCCGCACCGCCATCCTGGAGGTCATGGCCGAGGCCATCGACACCCCGGACGAGATGAGCCAGTACGCGCCGCGGGTCACCGCGATCAAGATCCCGGTCGACAAGATCGGCGAGGTGATCGGGCCCAAGGGCAAGGTGATCAACCAGATCACCGAGGAGACCGGCGCCAACATCTCGATCGAGGATGACGGCACGGTCTACGTCGGTGCGACCAGCGGCCCGGCGGCGCAGGCGGCGATCGACCAGATCAACGCCATCGCGAACCCGCAGCTGCCGAAGGTCGGCGAGCGCTTCCTGGGCACGGTCGTCAAGACCACCGCCTTCGGCGCGTTCGTCTCGCTGCTGCCCGGCCGCGACGGCCTGGTGCACATCTCCAAGCTCGGCAACGGCAAGCGCGTGGCCAAGGTCGAAGATGTGGTGAACGTCGGCGACAAGCTGCGCGTCGAGATCGCCGATATCGACAACCGCGGCAAGATCTCGCTGGTCCCGGTCGAGGAGAACGCCGAAGAGCCGGCCGAAGCCGAGACCGTTGATGCGGGCGCGGCAGCGACCGAGTAGTACTTGTCTTTGTGACGACGAAGAAGACGACAGCCCCTCTGCTCCGACGCGAGCAGGGGGGTTCGTCACTGGAGCTGCGAGCCAACATGACCGATCCCGGCGTTCAACGCACCGTGCTACCCGGCGGACTGCGCGTGGTGACCGAACATGTCCCCGGCGTGCGCTCGGCCTCGATCGGCGTCTGGGTGGGCGTCGGCTCGCGCGATGAAGGGCCCACCGTCGCCGGTGCGGCGCACTTCCTCGAGCACCTGCTGTTCAAGGCCACCCCCACGCGCACCGCGCTGGACATCGCGCAGGCGATGGACGCCGTCGGTGGCGAGCTCAATGCGTTCACCGCGAAGGAGCAGACCTGCTATTACGCGCACGTGCTCGACGAGGACCTGCCGCTGGCCGTGGACCTGGTCTCCGACGTGGTGCTCAACGGGCTGTGCCGGGCCGAGGACGTCGACCTGGAACGCCAGGTGGTGCTCGAAGAGATCGCCATGCGCGACGACGACCCGGAAGACCTGGTCGGCGACGCGTTCCTGTCCGCCCTGTTCGGCGATCACCCGATCGGGCGGCCGGTGATCGGCTCCATCGAATCCATCGAGTCGATGCACGCGGCCCAGCTGCGCGGCTTCCACCTGCGTCGCTACCGGCCGGACCGGATGGTCGTCGCGGTCGCGGGCAATGTCGAACACGAGCACACGGTGGAGCTGGTGCACCGCGCGTTCGAGAACCGGCTCGATCCGGCCGCCACCCCGGCCAAGCGCCGGGAGGGCAAGTTCCGCCCGGCCAGCGATCCGGAACTGCACTGGAGCCACCGCGACAGCGAGCAGGCGCACCTGGCGTTCGGCGTGCGCGCGTTCGGCCGGCACGAGGGGGAGCGGCGCTGGCCGCTCTCGGTGCTCAACACGGTGGTCGGTGGCGGGCTGAGTTCGCGTCTGTTCCAACGGATTCGGGAAGAACGCGGCCTGGCCTACTCGGTGTACTCCAGCGTGGACACCTTCGCCGACACCGGCGCGTTCTCGGTGTACATCGGCTGCCAGCCGGAAAACCTCGGCAAGGTGGCCACTTTGGCTCGTGGGGTGCTGGAAGAGGTTGCGGCCAACGGCATCACGGACGCCGAATGCGCGCGGGCCAAGGGCTCGCTGCGCGGTGGGCTGGTGCTCGGCCTGGAGGATTCCGCGTCCCGGATGAATCGCATCGGCCGCAGCGAACTCAGCTACGGCAACCATCGCAGCGTGTCGGAAACGCTGGCGCGGATCGACGCGGTCACCACCGACGAGGTCTCCGCCATCGCGAACACGCTGCTGTCGCGGCCCTTCGCGGCCTCGATTGCCGGGCCGTACAAGCGAACTCGCGAACTGCCCGCCGCGGTGCGCCGGTTGGTCGAGGGCTGAGCTACTTCGCGTTCGCGCGGTTGGCGGCCTCGACGACCGCGGAAACCACGCCGGGCAGCGCGGTTTCGAGATCTCGCGCGCGCAGGCGCTGCCAGATCTGGCCGTCCACGATCACCCGTTCGATCACGCCTGCCTCGCGCAGGATCTTGAAGTGGTGCGTCGCGGTCGACTTGTTGATCACCTCGTAGAGCTCGTTGCAGCGGACGGCGACGCCCGCGTTGCTCAGGCGGCGCACCATCTCCAGGCGGATGGGGTCCTGGATCGCGCCGAGCACGGTGGACAACGCGGCCACCGGCGGGGCGTCGGCCGCCGCCTCCTTAGCTTCGGTCATGATCTACCTCACTCCGGGGTTTGATGATCGTCATACTGTCTGTACTGTCGAATGCGGTTCGATCATTATCAAACTTACCTGATCGGAGTTTCGATGGCAGCGACGATAGCGGTGCCCGCCGCTGACGAGCAGACATCACAGCGTTGGGCCTACGGGCTCGTTCTGGCCGCGGGCGGGGTCGCGCTCGGCGTCTCCGGGGTGCCCGCCCCGCTGTACGGGATGTACCAGAAGGAGTGGCATTTCTCGCCGCTCACCACGACTTTCGTGTTCGCCGTCTACGCGTTCGCGGCCTTGGGCGCGGTGCTGGTGTCCGGCAAGATCTCCGATGTGGTCGGCCGTAAGCCGGTGCTGCTCGGCGCCTTTGTGACGATGATCGCAGGGCTGGCGGTGTTCCTGCTGGCCGACAACGTGGTGATGCTGTTGGTGGCGCGCGCGTTGCACGGGTTCGCGGTCGGCGCGACGGTAGTCGCCGGTGCGGCCGCGCTGCTGGATCTGCGGCCCAAGCATGGCGCGCGATCCGGTCAGCTCACCGGCGTCGCGTTCAATGTCGGTATGGCCGTGGCGATTCTGGGCTCGGCGCTGCTCGCGCAGTACGCGCCGCATCCGTTGCGCACGCCGTACGTGGTCATCACCGTGGTCTGCCTGGTCATCGGCATCGGCGTGATCGCGCTGGAGGAACCGCACACCGGTCGGATCGCCGGACGCATCCGGATCGCGAAACCCGCTGTGCCGCCGGAGATTCGCGGCGACTTCTGGTTCTCCGCGCTCGGCGTGATGGCGGCCTGGTCGGTGCTCGGCGTGCTGCTGTCGCTGTACCCGTCGCTGGCCTCGGCCGAAACCGGTATCCACAACCTGGTTTTCGGCGGCGCGGTGGTCGCGTCGACCGCGCTGGCCGGCGCCACCTCGCAGCTGTTCGCCACCAAGATCCCGGCCCGGCGCGCGGCCATCGGCGGCGACACCGGCATGGCGATCGCGCTGCTGCTCACCGTGCCCGCGCTGCACACCGGCAACTGGGTCGTGGTGTTGCTGGCCGGCGTATTGCTCGGCGCCACTTTCGGACTCGGCTTCGGCGGCTCGCTACGCCACCTGTCCGAGGTCGTGCCGCACCACAAGCGGGGCGAGACCATGTCGGCGTACTACCTGCTCGCCTACACGGCCATGGCGCTGCCGACCATCCTGGCCGGCTGGGCCGCCACCACCTGGGGTCTGAGCACGGTGTTCCCGTGGTTCGTCGTGGTCGTCTCGCTGGCCTGCCTGACCGCCGCCGGGCTCGGTCTGCGGCGCACCCGCACGGCCGTCGAATCGGCGGCCTGAGCACGGATTGGCATTTTCCGCCGTCGATCGGCTAAAGTTCTATCTCGCATCACGGAGTCACCCGGGGTGCGAATGCGGATGTAGCGCAGTGGTAGCGCATCACCTTGCCAAGGTGAGGGTCGCGGGTTCAAATCCCGTCATCCGCTCTTCGGAAAGCCCGGCCGGTTACGTGAGACGGGTTTGAAACTGGTTTGAGACGGGCCGTTCTTACCGTCTTCCACATGCAATCAACGATTATCGGCCGCCTCGCCGTGGCCTGTGCGGCGGTCGCCGCGACCATCACCGCAGCGGCGGGCGTCGCCCATGCGGACACGTTCTGGTTCTACGCCGGAGACTACGACGGTGCCCCGGGTACACCGCATGATGTCTTGTGCCAGATGACAATTCAGAAAGCGGAATGCTATCCGAACTGGCCGACCTATCCGATACCGGGAGACCGTCCGCAAGGTTGCCTGTCCGGCGGTGCGGCATCGGTCTACTCGTCAGGTCCGGCCATCCTGCACTACACCTGCCGCGACTATCCCGGCACGACGAACGTGCCGAAATGGCAGCCCGGCGACCATCAGCGGGTCGGCCGGTTCGTCTGCGCGGCCTCGGACGAGAACGGCAGCTCCATCTATTGCTCGCGCGACGACGGCGGCGGTAATTCGTTCGACGTAGCGCGCACCTGGTACCGCCTGTCGGACAACGCCTGAGGAGCGATCATGAAGCGAACAATTATCGGCCGCCTCGCGGTGGCCTGTGCGGCGGTCGCCGCGACCATCACCGGTGCGGCGGGCGTTGCCCACGCCGACGACTTCTGGTTCTTCATCGGAGACCATGCCGGCCAGCCGGGATCGCGGCATGACCTCCTGTGCCAGATGACGGTTACCAAAGCGGAGTGCTTTCCCAACGAGCCGACCTATCCGATACCGGGTGAGCGGCCGAAGGACTGCCCGTCCTACGGCGCGGCTTCCGTCTACCTGTCCGGACCGGCAACCGTGCACTATGCGTGCCGAACCTATCGGGGCGGCACGAATGTGCCGAAGTGGCAGCCCGGTGACCACCAGCGCGTCGGGCGGTTCGTCTGCGCGGCGTCCGGCGAGAACGGCATCTCCATCTATTGCTCTCGCGACGACGGCAGCGGTAGTTCGTTCGACGTAGCGCGCACCTGGTATCGCCTGTCGGACAACACCTGAGGGGCGAGTTCTGTTCTGCCGCAGGGTTACTCAGTGTGCCGACGCGGGCTTGAAATCCGGGTCGGAGATTCGCTGGGTGTTTCTCACCAGGATGTCGGTGGTGCGGTCGATCCAGTCGCGGATCGCCTGCAACTCCGCGGGGGAGTATCTGGTCATCAGTTCGGCCATCTCTGTGCCGAACGGGACGAAGACCTCGGCCAGTAGTTCGTCGACCCGCTCGTTGGGCACGAGTTCCACGCGGACTTTGCGCCGGTCGAGCGGGTCTCGGGTGCGTTTCGCGTAGCCGGCTTTCTCGAGGCGGTCCACCAGGCCGGTGACCGCGCCGGTGGTCAGGCCGGTGTGCTCGGCGATGGTGCCGGCCGGTACCGGGCCGAGGATGCGCAGTGTGTCCATGCATTTGCGTTCGACCGCGCTGAGGCCGAGCAGTTTTCCGGTTGCGGCGTGGAAGTTCACCATCGCCGACGCGAACTCGCGGCCGAGGAGGGTTGGGTCCGCTGGCACCTCTTGCGTCATGTGCTCATAATAACTTAGTCTCTCGGTATCTTAGCAACTAAGAGGATTATCTCCTGAGATATTTCGAGGGAACGGGGTGAGTGTTCATGCACGGCACGATCGACAAGCGGAAGCAGGCCGGGTGGCTGGTCCTGATGGTCGCCAACACGGCCATCGATCTGTTGCTGCCTACTGTGGTGTTCGCGCTGCTCGCGCCCACGGGATTGCCCGCGACGATCCGGTTGTCGCTCGGCGGGACGTTGCTGGCCGCCAAGGCCATCGGCGGTGGACTCCACGCCGGGGAATTCCGTTGGCGGTTTGCCCTCGCCCTGGCTTCGGCGTCTACCGCGGTGCTCCTCGGGTGCTACTTCAGCGAGTTCGGTGACACCATGAGCATGGTGGCGAGCACGGTCGTCGCCGGACTGATCGTCATCGGCGACCTCGTCCGAACCCGGTTGCGGGGCAACCGAACACACCCGATCGACCGATTCGCCGTCCTGGTGCTCGCCGAAGTCGTGGCCGGCATCGTGCTGACCTCGATCAGCGGCGACGCCCGTTTTGTCCTTGCCCGCAGCTCTTTGTACATCGCCGTCGCCGGCATAGTCATCCTCGCCAGCATCTGTACGGAGCATCCGTTCATGCGCGACGCCCTCAAACCCGTTGCCGCGAAGGGAGACCCGCTCCGCGCCGAAGGCTTCGACCGAACCTGGCTGAAATCCCCACGCTTCCGCGCGATCTATCGCTTCGTCACCGCGACACTAGGTGTGGTGCTACTGATCGATGCGATCTTGCGGGTAATAGTGGTCTACAGCTACTCAGCCGACCAGGCGGGAGAATCCTCACTCCTGTCCGGCCTACCCCTGATAGTGCTGGTGGGCCTGTGGCTGTTCATCAACCGCACCTTCGTGGTACCGCGAGCCGAGCGTCTCCTGGACCTGGAAATGGCTCGGACACAGCCGCTTCCAGAGGCGGACCGCCAACTCGGTGCGGGGTGATCAGTCGGCGAGCATCCCCGCGACCTCGCGGGCGCTGCCCCAGGAGAGGCTGACGCCTTGGCCGTCGTGGCCGTAGTTGTGCACTACCCGGGCTCGGCCGATGCGTTCTTCGTCGAGGCGGACCTCGGTGCGTCCGGGACGTAGGCCGACTTCGTGGCCGACGATTTCGGCGGTGGCGAGTTTGGGTTCGACGGCGATGCAGCGGCGGAGGATTTGATCGGCGATTTCGGGGTCCGGGTCGAGGCTCCATTGTCCGTGTTGGCGGACGCCGCCGAGGATGAGGCGGTCGCCGTGCGGGAAGAAGCCGGCCCATTCGGTTTCGCCGCCGAGCTCGACGTAGAAGTCGGCGATGCCGGGGTTGCGGACGATCACGTGCTGTCCGCGTACCGGTTGTACGGCGTCGTCGTCGGCGAGTTTGCCCGCCGCGACGCCGGTGCAGTTCACCACAACGGGGGCGGCGGCCGCGGGCTCGGCGAGGTCGTGCACGGTTCGCTGCTCGATCGTGATGTCTTGTGCGGTAAGGCGATCGGTCAGGTAACGGAGATAGCGGGGCAGATCGATGAGCGGGGCCGTGCACCAGAAGCCGAACCGCATGCCCTCGGGCAGTTCGTCGGGGGTACACATCTGGACATCGACCAAATCCTCGACCCAGGAGGGCGGTTCGGACCAGGCACGCGAAACCTGCAGTCCGCGTTCGAAATGCAGGCCGGACGCGGGATTCTCGGCCAGCTTCCTGAATTCGGCGAAGGTCACTCGGCTCCACGCCAAATCCCTTGGCGTGCTGCCGGGTCCCCACAACCCGCTCGCCACGGCCGACGTCGTCCGCTCCGGCGGCCGCTCCGCCCACACCCGGACCCGATGACCCTCCTCTGCCAGGCAGACCGCGGTGGTCAGTCCGATCACACCCGCCCCCAGCACCAACACATCATTAGCCATATTCGGACGGTACCCACGAATCCCGTTCTCCGGCTTGGAAAGAACGAATGCGCGACGTTCCCCGAACCACCGCAAATGTTGCCCGCCGCACACTGGACCGCCCGCCCGCACCCGCATCAGTCCGCTGTGCACGCATCGCTCCGCCCCACCTGAATTAGCCAAGCAATTCCGTGCACGACCGAAGGATTCGTGCGCGGGGGCGGGTAGCGGCGTTGAGGGCGCTGATGAGTGGAATGGCGGGAAAGCGATATAGATGGGCTTTTTATCGGAAGTGCGAAGAGTTGGTGCTGAGTGAGGATCGAGTGGTCCGCAACTCATCATCGGATCTGGAGATTCCACCATGCCGCACGACACTCAGGGCCGGACGCAGCAGTTGCTCGATTCGCTTGTCGAGTCGGGGCGGGAAGTCGGTTGTCAGGTGGCCGCGTATTACCAGGGCGAGTTGGTGGTTGATGCGTGGGCAGGTGCGGCGGATTCGGCGGGGGAGAAGACCGGATATCACAGCTTGACGTTCGGGTATGTGGTCGCGGAGTCGGTGCATCGACACGGCCACCGAGATCCGGCGGCGTGATGTCGACGAAATCCTGGGCGTACCGGCGACGAAGTCGCTCGGTTACGTGCATGCCGACGGTGTCTCCGGCGGGTTGGAGGCCGCGTTCGGGTTCGGCGGATTGGGTGGGGCGGAGGCGTATGCCGCACTGGGTATTTCGTACTAGGACTGTTCGATGACGACCCGGCAGGAGTGTTCGGCGAGATCGTCGAAGAACCGGTCGAGGTCGAGTATCGCCTCGGGTGGATGCACGCCCGGTCGCAGCACCGAACCGTCGATGAGCTGAGAAAGCCCGAGCGCCAGCGGGATTCCGGTGGCCTCCGCCATATTGTCGATCAGCCCACCATCGAGGTGCGCCAAGACCGTGAGTGCCACACCGTCTTTGCGGCCCGAGGCGGCGGCGAAGAACGGCGGCAAGGTTCCCGGCGCGGCGAATCGCCGGGAACGCACCATCGAACGCAGCCCACGCCGCAGGGAGGGCGCGGCCAACTCGGCGGCCGCGGACTCGTTGGTGAGGGTGCCGCTGTCGATATCAGTGCGCAATATGTCCAGGAACGCGGCGGTGCCCGGCGTGACGACCATCAGATTTGCCGCCCGCCCGGCTGGTGCGAGGGTCCAGTGCAGGGTGACCGGTTCGGGATGCCCGACGGTGTAGGCCGTCCCGGCCCGCCCACCGGGTAGTGACAACGGCACCGGACGCAGCGGCGACTCCTGCACCAGCTGTCCCGAGCGAACGACGGCGACCGTGCCGCTGATCTGCTGCATCCAATGCACCGCAGCGGCCGTCGGCGCCCCAGAAGGACCGGTGAGCTGGGCGTCGTCCGGATTGCCCGCACCGGGCACATCGACGGGCCAGGCGGTATAGACGTCCTCGACGTGGTCGAGTTGCCGAGCGGCGCGCGCCGCGAGCAGATTGCTCACCCCGGGACTCGCGCCGATCCCGACGATCGCGCAGACCCCCGCGGCCCGCGCGTCGGCGTCGTATTCGAGCATCTGCATCGTCGGTTCCCAGTCGTCGCAGATGTCGAGGTAATGCGTGCCCGTCTCGATCGCCGCCCGCAGCACCGCCAAGCCGAATCGGTAGTACGGGCCAACGGTATTCAAGACAACGTCGGCCTCCCGGAGCGCGTCATAGAGCGCCGCCCGGTCGGTGATGTCGACCCGTATTGCCCGCACCTCGGCACCCGGCAGCGTGCGAACGAGATCCTCTGCCGCGGCCGAATCGCGATCGGCGACGACGATCTCCCGCACGCCGGGCAACCCTGCCGCCGTCCGCACCGCCGCCGCCCCCATCGCACCCGCTCCGCCCAGCGCCAGCACCTTCATGTCTCTCCTCCGCCTACGCAATATCGTTCATTGCGGTTACGATCGACGGTAACATGAACGATTCGAGAGTGAGTTTCCTGCGCGGACGACCGCTCGGGCCGATGCGGCGACTAGTCCTCCTCGAGGCCGCGGGCGGCATCGCGTTCGCGGCTGTCGCGCTGCCGTCGAGCGGCCCCGCGGACCGGCTCCAGGACTGGATTCAGCTGCTCGGCCTGGGGTTGTTGATCGCGATGTTCGGCCTGACCGCGCATACCTGGCGAATAGTCATCAGCCCCCGTGCATGGTCGGGCGCTACTGCTCAGCAGCGGCAGATTCGCAGCGAGCGGCGGCTGCGACGGGCTGCGGTGCTCTATGCGGTGCTGGCGGTGGTCCTGACGCCGTTGCCGCCGGCCTGGACCCAGTTCTGGTTCGCGACGACAGTGTTCACCGCGATTTCGGCAGTCCTGGTCCTCGTGCCTGCGGTGTTCGGCGCGGCCTACGAAACCCGTCCAGCATGAACGGCCACATCGCGGATCACGTCGCCGTAAGCACGGAAAAGCCTTGTCGGAGCGTGTGTCTCGGTGGCAAGCAGCAACGACCAGCACTCCGCGACCATCCCGCGCGCCTTGGTGCCGGCCCACGGCTGCGGCAGCAACTGCGGCGGGAGCAAGGGATCGGGCTCCATCGCGCGGGTGAATTCGGCAGCCAGTTCGATTGTGACGGTGAGCAATTCGGTGTCGTCCAGCTCGGTCTCGCGCAACCGTCGCAGCGTGCGCCGCGCGAAATCCAGCAGCCGCCGATGCCGCGCCGCGATATCGTCCAGCGGCCACAGCCGTGCGGCGATCCGGCGCGGCGACTCGGTCTGCCCGATCCGCAGGTCCGCACTGGTGAACGTGGTGATGTGGTCGCTCACCTCGAGCCCAGCGGCGAGCGCGTCCAGCTGTGCCTCCCACGCGTTCGCGCTGACGTACAACCCGCCCTGGACCGGCGCACCGCCGAGCCGAACGATCCCGTCGCGCATGGCATCTCGGGCCGGCCGCGCGGCCTCGGGAATCGCGAACGCGACCAGATGCCAGCACCCGTCCCACGGGGCCGCACCGCGATCCTGCTCGAACATGAACCGCACGAACTCCACGTCCGGCGCGAGCGTGCGCATCGTCGCCGCGGTGGCGCGCAGGATCGCTTTGCGCCCCCGGCCCTGCTGGGTGAACTGACCGTCGGCGACCAGGCGGCGAACGCACAACCGGACCTGCTGATCCGTCATGCCCAGCGCGTTCGCGACCGTGTAGAGCTCACCGCCGTCGATGGTGGCGTCCTCCCGGACCATGCTCTCCACCAGGGTCCGGGTCGTCACCTCAGCGCTGTGTGTCGCCACCGTCCACCTCCCTCGATCGATGCTGATCCGCTCAGCATACAAACGATGGTTTCCAGAACGAACGATTGGAGCGGCCATGCCGTCGGAAACACCCCGCGCTGAACCCGTTTCGCGCCGCCGTCGAATACTCGTGCCGGTCACGGTGATCCTGGTGCTGATCGCCGCGGCGGGCGGCTGGGTCGTCTACCAGAACAGCTACGACCTGCGCGAACAACGGGTGACCATGCCCGGCAGCGCGCAGCCGCTGCACGGTGTTCTCGCGCTGCCGAAAACCGGCACGGCACCGTTCGGCCTGGTGGTCTTCGTCCACGGCGACGGCCCGGCCGACGCCACCCACGACACGTTCTACCGCCCGATCTGGGAATCGTTGGCGCGAGCGGGTTATGCGTCGCTGTCGTGGGACAAGCCCGGTATCGCGGGCGCGCCGGGCGACTGGCTGGACCAGACCATGGCCGATCGGACCACCGAGACCCTCGACGCGATCGCCTGGGCCAGAACACGATCCGAGATCGATCCGGCCCGGATCGGATTGTGGGGAGCCAGCCAAGCCGGCTGGGTCCTGCCCGCGGTCGCCGCGCGCGACCCCGGCGTGCAATTCATGATCGCGGTGTCACCGGCCGTGAACTGGCTCCAGCAAGGCCGCTACAACACGATCGCCGAACTGACTGCCGCGCACGCGAATCCGGCAGAGATCGATGCCGCGGTCGCGGCCAGCGACCGCACCCGCCAATTCCTGCGCGACGGCGCGAGCTACGAACAGGCCCGCGCCGCAGCGGTCGTCACCGCGGACACGACCCCGCAACGCTGGCGGTTCATCCAGCGCAACTACACCGCCGATGCCGCCGCCGACCTGGCCGCGGTCCGCATCCCGGTGCTGCTGGTCTTGGCCGACCACGACCTCAACGTCGACATCGTCGACACCGAAACCCGCTACCGCCAACTGATTCCCGCCGACCTGCTGCACGTGCGGCACTACCGCGACGCCACCCACGCCTTGATACGCAAGAACATCGAGGACAGCACGGTCAAGACCGTCGCCGTGGCGATCGCCGCACCCCGGTCGTTGTTCGCGGAAGGCTTTCTGAGCGATCAAGCCCAATTCATTCGGGATCTTCACCGATGAACACGAATCACGTCGACGTTCAGTAGCTTCGGCAACCCGCGAGGGCTCGATGGTCGCCCGCTGCCGACACGTCGTCCGCCACCCAGCTCGGGCTCGCGGCGGCCACGGTCGCGACGATGCGCGCGGGCCGGCGACCAGTCGTCCGCCGATGTAGCCGGTCGCGCCGAACACCACACATCGCATGGACAGTTTCCGGGGCGTTGACGGCACCGCGGGTGTCAGTCGCCGGGCGCCTCGGTCTCGTGCAGCACCCGCCAGCTGTAGCGGGGCGGGAGGCCCTCGGCGGTCAGCACCGCGGTCGTCCAGCGATCGGCGTGTTTGCCGTCGAAGTGGTGCCGCTCCATGAACCGGACGACGGTCACATTCCCCTCGGCGAAGAGCACCTCCACCTCGGAGATCTCGATATCGAGGCCGGGCCGGGCGTTGCGCGCGCGCCGCAGCCCGGACAGCAGCTCGGAGCGGCTCAGCCGCGTGCCGCCGGTGGTCACCATGGACATCGTGTCGTGCTGAGTCGCGGCGAAACGTTCGAGAACCTCCGGCTCGGCGTCGGTCCCCAACCAGGTGGCGAGCAGCGCGTGCACGGCCTCGACTTCGGCCACCGGATCGAGCGAATCGGAAGCAGACATGTCCGCAGACTACTCGAGCGGAACGTCCGAGTCGCCCAGCGACGCGACGGCCGAGCGGTGTCCGTTATGCGCCATCCGACGCCAACGAGCCGCATGCTGTGCCCTTCGTGGATAGAGGACATTTGAAAGGGTTTGGGGCGCAGGGATAGCCGATCTTGTCCGGTAGTCGGCGGGCGGCAATGCGGCTACCATGCGCTAATGCGATGGGGGAGGTTGGGCGACCGACTGCACCGCGCGGCGTTGCTGCTTGCGGTGCTGGTAGCGGTTGTCTGCGGCCTCGGCATCGCGGCGCTCACCTGGTGGCTGCTGTGGCTGGCGCTCGGGGCGAAGGCCGAGACGCCGAATCAGCTGGATCTGACCAAGATCGCGTTGGCGGTCGCGGCCGGCGTCGGTGGCGCCGTCGCGTTGGTGGTGGCTTATCGGCGGCAACGAGACCTCGAACGCGGCCGCTTCGCCGAATTGTTCGGGGCTGCCTCGCGGCAGCTGGGCGATTCGGATGTGGCGGTGCGGATCGCGGGGGTCTACGCGATGACCGGGATCGCCGACGAGTTCCGGTCAACGAGTCGGCGTCAGCAATGCGTCGACGTGCTCTGTGCTTACCTCCGTCTGCCCTATGACCCGGTCGCCGGTGCGAACCACCTTGTGTCGCAGGCGGAAACGGTCGACGAATCGGGCCTGAAGGTCGAGCGTGTCTACCAGTTCCGGCAGAACGATCGGGAGGTGCGCCGGACCATCGTGCAAGTGATCGCCGATCACCTCCAGCGGTCGGCCGAGGTCTCCTGGTCGAACTGCGATTTCACCTTCAACAACGCCGTCATCGAGCGCGCCGACTTCCGGCACGCGGTGTTCGCCGGGCGGAAGACCTCGTTCGCCCGCGCGGTATTCAGCGGTCGCACCACTTTCGAACACGTGACCTTCGCCGGTCCGCAGGTCACCTTCCGGGAGGCGACCTTCGACGGCGGACCCGTGTTGTTCGACCACGCGCACTTCGGTTCGACCCGGCCGGAAAAGGCCGTACGCGCCGAGTACGGCACCACTTTCGACGGTGCGCGGTTCGACGGCTCGGTGTCCTTCGAGCAGGCCACCTTTGTCGGCCCGCGCACCACCTTCGCCGGCATCCGCACGACCGGGAAGCGAACTTCGTTCCAGGACACCAAGTTCCACGCCGACCTCACCTCGTTCGAATGCGCCACGCTGGACGGTCAGCACCTCGCCTTCACCGGCGCGGACATCTCCAGCCCGCGAATCACCTTCTCGGGAGCCCAGTTCGAGGCGGGCACCGTCGCCTTCGACGAGACCCGGATCGGCACTCCCGCCCGCATGCGCAACCGCGGCACCCGCGACATCGACTTCAATCGAGCCGAATTCCACGGCGCGACCACCTTCGCGGGCACCACCTTCGCCGGCCGCTCTGTCGACTTCAGCGAGGGCGACTTCTTCGGCGACATCTCCTTCGTGGACGCCAAGTTCAACGCCGGCGAGATCACCTTCGACCGGCCGACGGCCTGGGTCGGCACCCATTTCGACTGGGACGACATCCCGACCCGCAAGCCGGCCAACGTCAAACCGAACCCATGGCCGCCGGAGCTGCCGGAGTAGGGGTTACACGTCCGCGTACGGTCGAATCCTGGTCCAGGACTGGGGGTTCAACCGTCCTAGCGTGTAACCCTTCAGCAGATCGTCGGCGATCTTCCTGGCGATCAGTTCATACACCGCTTGGGTGGGATGGGCCAGGTCACTGGTGGTGAGGCAGCGGCGGATCGCCGGTTCGACCGTGTCTTTCTCGCCGAGATAGGGCACCGCGACACCGTGCAGCTGCGCGAATCCGGTGAGGTCGAACGCTTTCGCGTTGTCGGCGACGTAGGTCATCCAGTCGCACATCCGCACTAGCGACACATGGTTCGGCGTGGCGCCCGGCTGCGGGTCCTTGGCGGTCATCGGCCAGTGCTTGGTGAGGTACTCGAGCACCTGGTTGAACCGGGCGGTGTTGGCCGAGAACTGGTCCACCTGTTTACGTTTGCCATCGGCGATCTGATCCTGGAACCGGATCGACACGGTCGGGCTGGGCAGATCGATCAGCATGAAATGGTTGCGATCGGGCGGCCCGGGGAAGGCGTTCGCGATGCTGTCGACCAGGCCCTTGATCTCCGCGACCACCGGCGTGATGCCGGTACCGGCCTTGTCCTTCATCCCGCGTGGCACCTCGAACACACCGTCCGGCGAGGTCATGACGTTGCCCTCGGCACGCTCGGCGGTGACGATGTCGTTCAGCCCGATCCAGATGATGTGCATGGTGTCGCCGGTGAACTGGTCGCCCAGCGCTTTTCGGGCCTTGATGTACTGCGCGACCTGCGTCTTCAGGTAGCCGAGCGCGCCCGCTTTGGGACTCCAGTCCGAGCCGGCGATCGCGCCGCCCTCGGCGTAATTGGCATAGCGGACAGGCGGATTCGAGTCGACGTCGGTTTTCAGCAGCATCGAGTGTTTGGTCAGGCTGCGGTGGTATTCGGTGGCTTGCTCGGTCAGCTCCTTGGTGGACTGGACCAAGGGGTCCGCGCCCGCCCACTCGATCAGGAAGTCCGTCCAGTTCTTTCCGTCGCTGTAGCGGCCGATCTCGTTGGTGCGCATCGCTTTGATGGCGCGCGCGAACAGCCCGGTCGGGGCCTCGCGTTTGTTCCCGACGTCGGACAGACTGTCCCCGAGCACGATCAAATTCTGCAGGGCGATAGGCATGGATTTACTCGCAGTCCTGTATCCCGCGCCACTGGCGCGAGTTTCGATATAAGAGTCGCAAAGTGCGAATCCCCGTAAGGCCTTTCGGAGTACGTCAAGGGTACTCAGCCGGGGGTCGCGCCACGCCCAACTCGAAAAACAAACCGCGACAACAGAAATCGTCACCAAGGGTGACAATGCAGAGGGATCAGTCGGTATGTCCGGGGCGGCAGCCGACCGGCTGCCGCCCCTGGATCATTTAACTCGGCCAGCCACCGTACGGGACGGTGATCAATTCCATGAAGTGGCCGTTGGGGTCAAGGAAGTAGACGCCGCGGCCGCCGTCGTTGTGATTGATCTGGTTGACGCCCTGTTGACGCGGATCGGCCCAGTGCTCCAGTTTGTCGCGCTGGATCTTGGCGTAGGCCACGTCGAATTCGGGCTCGGAGATCAGGAATGCGTAGTGCTGGGGCGAGATTTCTGTGACGTGCGGTGGCACGTTCGCGAAATCGAAGGTTACCGAGTTATCCAGCGGCAGTGGAATGAACGGGCCCCATTCGGCCCCCAGTTCCGTACCGAGGATGTCTGCCCAGAATTCGGCGGTCGCTCGATTATCTCGGCAACCGACAATGGTGTGATTGAACTGTACTGACAGGGGAATTTCTCCTTGTGCCGTGACGGTCCCGACCCCGGGCTCGGTACAAGGCGGCCAACGGGAGCACCGTCACGGTCAACGACGCTAGCAAACGTCCCATGGATTTCGCCAGTATCCAGTGACCCAGACCATGTTTCGGTCAGCGCGGCAGGCGCAGGGCCGCGCGATAGCCGCGGTCGGCGGTCGGGCCGGACTCGAAGGTGCCGCCCAGCAGCTCGGCCCGTTCCGTCAGGCCGATCAGCCCGTGCCGGGAGCTGGGCAGCGCGACCGCGGGGCGGGTCGACATGGTGTTGGTGACGGTGACGCCGAAGTGTTCGCTGTCGTGCCACAGCTCGATGGTCGCGCTCGCGCCGGGCGCGTGTTTGCGGACGTTGGTGAGGGCTTCCTGCACGGTGCGATAGATGGTGCGCTGGCCGGGCGCGGACAGTTCGTCGGGCAGCTGGCCGCGCAACTCGACCGGAATCCCGCTGGAGTCGAGCAGCTTTCGCAGATCCGCGAGCGTCGGCTGGGGGGTGAGCTCGGTGCTCTGACCGCCCGCGGCGCGCAGCAGCGTGACCATGTGGCGGAGTTCGTCGAGGGTGTCGACGCTGAGCCGGCGGATGGTGCGGGCGGCGTCGGCCGCGTCCGGATCGGTCGCCGCCACCTGGAGCGCGCCCGCGCGCACGGCGATCAAACTGACCTGATGGGCGACGACGTCGTGCATCTCGCGGCCGATCTGCGCGCGTTCGCGGGCCAGCACGGCTTGGGCGTGCAGCTGGCGTTCGTGGTCGCGCGCCTCCTCGATCTCGACCAATCGCTCGGACAGGTCGCGGCGGGTCCGCACGAGCTGACCGAGCAGCGCCGGCGCGCCCGCCCAGGCCAGCGAATAGGCGAAGGAGACGAGCGCGCCGCGTTGGTCGAAGGCGTCGCCGAGCGGCCACGGAGCGGACGCGGCGATCGAGGTGGCGAGCACGGCCGCCCACAGCAGCGCGCGATTGCTCGTGCGTTCGGCCAAGGTATACAGCGCGACCGCGGGGGCGACCAGGATGTCGAGCATCCAGCTCACGGGCAGCGTCAGGACGAAGGTCAGCAAGGGGAAGCGGCGGCGCAGCAGCAACGCGGCGCAGGCCAGAACAGCGGCGGCGAGCTCGAGCCGGGTGCTGACGCCGCCGTCGACGAGCACGTCGGCCACGGCGATCGCGACGAGCGCCAGGTCGATCAGCCACGCCGGGAACCGGTTCACGGCAGCAGACCGGCTCGCTGTGCCAGCAATGCCGCCTGCACCCGGCTGGTCACTCGCAGTTTGGTGAAGATGGCGCTGACATGGTCTTTCACCGTGCCGACGCTCAGGTGAATCTGCTGCCCGATCTCCGCGTTCGACAGCCCGCCGGCGATCAGCACCAGCACCGCGCGTTCCCGTCCGGTGAGCCGTTCGACGCGCGCGGCGTCGGCATCGATGCCCGCGGCGGTGGCGGGTTCGGCGTTGCGCAACAGGGCCGCCGAGGCCTTCGGGGACAGCACGACGCCGCCCGCGGCGAGGGTGCGGGTCAGCTGGGCGAGTTGCTCGGGTTCGGTGTCCTTGAGCACGAAACCCGCTGCGCCGGAACGCAATGCGGACAGGATGTAGTCGTCGGTGTCGAACGTGGTGAGCATCGCGACCACCGGCGGATCGGGCGTCGCCCGCAGCTGCCGCAGCACGGTCAGCCCGTCGACATCGGGCATCCTGATGTCGAGCAGCACGACGTCCGGCCGGGCCGCCGTCACCGCCTCGACCGCTTCCGCCCCGGTCGCCGTCGCGACCACCTCGATGTCGGCGGCCGCATTCAGGATCATCTCGAACCCGGACCGCACCAGCGCCTCGTCATCGACGACCACCACCCGAATCACCCGCCACACCTCCTTCGCCCATACCTATTCCTGCACGTGAGCCTAGATCCCGGCGAAGTGTGGACCCGTGGGCGAGGCGGGTGCGACGGCCGACCGGCGGGGGTGGTCCAGCCGGTCGGCGGGTTACCCGCCGCCACTGGGCGGAGCGCATCCGGACGCGTGCCGGATACCGGATGAATCGGGCGTTCTCAACGCTGGACGTATGGCACACAACGGAACTCCCGCATCGGTCGATGCCGAGATTGCCGGGCCGGCTGCGGGTGATGGCTCGGGTGGCCCGGTGTTGTCGGGTGGTGTCGAGCAGGCCGGTGCGCGGGTCGGTTATGCGGTGTTCGCGGACGCAGGGCGGCCAGGTGGTGCGTCGCGGGCGGATGGTGCCGTGGAGTGCGCCGCCGCGGTGCGGTCGGGCGACGGGATGCGGGCTGGCGCGCGGCTGCTCGGGGTGGATCTCGCGCGGGGTCTCGCGGTGCTGGGGATGTATGCCGCGCATGTGGGGCCGGATCCGCGGGAGGGCGGGGTCGAGGGGTTCGTCATGGAGCTGACCCATGGGCGGTCCTCGGCGCTGTTCGCGTTTCTGGCGGGGTTCTCGATTCTGCTGATCACCGGGCGGCGAGTGCCGAAGGTGGGACAGGCGGGGCGGCAGGCGCGGGTCAAGATCCTGATTCGGGCGGGGATTCTGCTGGTGATCGGTACCGCGCTGACCGCGACCGGGACGAAGGTGGAGGTGATTCTGGCCTACTACGGGATGTACTTCCTGCTGGCGCTGCCGTTCGCGCGGTTGCGTGCGGGCACGTTGGCGGTGATCGCCGCGGTGAGCGCGTTGGCGCTGTCGCAGCTCGTCTTCCTGGTCTTGCAGGATCTCAGCTGGACCGATGCGGTGAATCGGTTCGATCCGCTGGCCTGGTCGGGGAGCCGGGGCGATCCGATCGGGAGTGGTGACGGGGTGATCGGGCTGCTGATCACGGGCAATTACCCGGCGTTGAGCTGGATGCCGTTCGTGTTCGCGGGGATGGCGGTCGCTCGACTCGACTTGGCCGCCACCGTGATTCGGGTTCGGCTGGCGTTGACCGGCATCGGTCTTGCGGTGCTCGGGTACGGCGGTTCCGCGCTGGCACTGCATTTCGCGCCGGGCGTGCGGGAGCGGCCGGGAATCATGTACGCGCCGTGGTGGTCCGACATGGCCGAAGATCCCGCGGGCTGGCGATACCAGTTGGGGGCGATGCCGCACAGCGAGACCACGCTGTCGATCATCGCGAATACCGGTGTCGCGCTTACCGTTCTGGTCGTTTGCCTGGCCGCGTGCGACGGGTCTCGGCGGATCCTGAA
Organism: Nocardia sp. NPDC051756; assembly: GCF_040681495.1. NCBI lineage: Bacteria > Bacillati > Actinomycetota > Actinomycetes > Mycobacteriales > Nocardiaceae > Nocardia > Nocardia sp. NPDC051756. The sequence continues at coordinate 918,215 of NZ_JBFAYV010000001.1, forward strand.
GGTGGCTACCCCGCTGATCGCGGTCGGCAGTATGTCGTTGACCGCCTACGTATTTCACGTCGTCGCGATCGCCATTCTCGGCTTCGATGTGCTCCCGGCCGGTTCGCTTCCGGTCCTGCTCGGCCTGAGCGCGATCATCATGATGTTCGCCTACTGCTGGAGTCGCTTCTTCCGTCGCGGGCCGCTGGAGTGGTTGCTCCACCGAGCGACCACGGTGGCGGAACGGGTGCGGTAGCCGCTGCCCCCTGTGCCTGGGACAGTGCGGACGGTAGCGTCGGCGGAATGAAGATTCGTGGGGCGGTCCTGGAGCGGATCGCGGCGCCCGTGCCGTTCGCCGAATCGGCGCCGATCAGCGTGGGTGAGTTGGAGCTGGGCGAGCCGGGCGCGGGGGAGCTGCTGGTTCGGATCGAGGCGGCTGGGCTGTGCCATTCGGACCTGTCGGTGGTCGACGGGAACCGGGTGCGGCCGGTACCGATGCTGCTCGGGCACGAGGCGGCCGGGCGGGTCGAGGCGATCGGTCCCGGCGGTAGCGATCTCGCGCTCGGGCAGCGCGTGGTGATGACCTTTCTGCCGCGCTGCGGTGACTGCGCCGGTTGTGCGACCGACGGCCGGACGCCGTGCATTCCGGGCAGTGTCGCCAACAACGCGGGTGAACTGCTCGGCGGTGGGCGACGGCTGACGCGCGACGGTGACGAGGTGCACCACCATCTCGGGGTGTCCGCGTTCGCGACGCATGCTGTGGTGGACCGCCGTTCGGTGGTTCCGGTGGATGACGACGTGCCGCCCGAGGTGGCGGCGGTGCTCGGGTGCGCGGTGCTGACCGGTGGTGGTGCGCTGTTGAATTCGGCGAAGCCGGGGCCGGGCGACCGGATCATGGTGGTCGGGCTCGGCGGGGTCGGCATGGCGGCGGTGCTGGTCGCGGTGTCGTTGGCGGCGGATGGCCGGGAGGTCATCGCGGTGGATACGGTTGCGGAAAAGCTCACTCTGGCAAAGGAATTGGGCGCTACCGCGGCTTATACGCCGGCGCAGGTGGCCGAGCTGGGTGTGCAGGCGGAGATCGTGGTCGAGGCCGCGGGCAACATTCGGGCCTTCGAAACCGCCGTCGCGGCAACGGCGCCCGGTGGCACCACGGTGACTGTCGGGCTACCTGCACCGGATGCCCGGGCGAGCATCTCGCCGCTTGCGCTGGTCGCACAGGGGCGTTCGATTGTCGGTAGCTATCTGGGCTCGGCGGTTCCGTCGCGCGACATTCCTACCTATGTCGGCATGTGGCGCGAAGGCCGGCTGCCGGTCGAGCGTTTGGTGTCCGCGCATATCGGTCTCGACGAAATCAACCACGCCATGGACGAACTCGCCGCTGGTCATGCGCTGCGACAGGTGATCGTCTTCGACTGAGCCGAGTTTCAGTGCGGATTCGGCGCGTCCATCGCGTCGACGAAACGTTCTAGCAGGCGCGCGAATTCGGCGCGCTCGGTCGCGGTCCACTCGGACATGGCGGCGGCCATCGCGGTGCGGCGCCCGGTGCGGGCGGCCGCCATCGCCTGCTGCCCGTCGCCGGTCAGGCGGAGCACGGCGCGGCGTCCGTCGTGCTGGTCGGCGACGCGTTCCAGCAGTCCGTGCGAAACAGCCTGCGCGACAAGGCGGCTGGCGCGCGGCTGATCGACGCCCAGGGCGGGGGCCAGAGCGGTGACCGTGGGAGATTCGGTGGCGACGACCGCGTCCAGCACGCGATGCAGCGCCACCGGGATCGGGGAGTCGCCGGCCAGCGCCCCCCGCGTCTGTCTGCGCCGGATTCGGATCATCGCCGCTTCGACGGCTTCGGTGATCGCGTCGTGTTCCGTCATCGGTTGCTTCTTCCTGTTGCGCGCTCTTTCATCCGCCAAGGTTTCATGTAATAGTACATATAGTTGTTTGTATACATGCTTCTGGAGGAACAATGGCCGTCCGCCGCCACATCGGTTACTGGCTCGTCGAACTCGATCGCCTGATCACCGAGCGGTTCGACGAGGACCTCGCCGCCGGCGAGCTCAGCCGCAGGCACTGGCAGATCCTGCACTCATTGTCCGACGGCGCGCAGCAGTCGAACGAGCTATACGCCGCGCTCGACACGTTCTTGACCGACCGGGCGGAGTGGGACGCCGAACTCGCGGCGGTCCTCGCCCGGGGCCTGGTCGTCGACGAGCTGGGCACGCTCGCGCTGACCGATGCGGGCCGGGAGGTGCACGACCAGGCCTGGATTCGGATCGGCACGCGCCGCCGGAAGATGGCCGAGGGCATCACCGACGAGCAGTTCGCCGAGACCATGCGGGTGCTGGAGAAGATGGCCGCGAATATGGCTGGCGCCGACCCGGTTCGATAGCTATTCTGAATTGACCAGAGTAGTCAAAGTAGTCGAAACGGGTGATCAGATGGCTGGAAAGCGGTCGGCGCGACCCGATATCGCATGGCCCCTTGCCGACGCGAAGGCCAGGTTGTCCGAGTTGATCGACAAGGTGGAACGGGAGGGGCCGCAGGTGATCAGTAAGCACGGGCGAGAGGTCGCTGTTGTCGTGCACATCGATGAATGGCGGCAGAAGACGAACAGGCAGGGGAGTCTCGCGGAGTTTTTCGCGGCCTCGCCGCTGCGCGATTCCGGTGTCGAGATCGAACGCATCCATATGGATGTGCGCGACGTAGAACTGTGAGGAGCTATCTGCTCGATACGAGTGCGGTGTCGGAATGGGTGAAGCCCCGGCCGGATCCGGGCCTGAGCCTGTGGCTGCACACCGCTGACGAGGATCGCCTTCATCTCAGCGTCATCACCCTTGGGGAAATCCGCAAGGGTATCGAGAAGATGGTGGACTCACCCAAGAAGCGTCGGCTGGTGGACTGGCTGACGGAGTCACTGATCGACCGGTTCGAGGGACGCCTCCTCTCGGTCGATGGGATAGTCGCACAGGCATGGGGACGGATGGTTGCGCGAACCGAGGGGAGCGGGAATCCCGTTGAAGCCGCGGATGCACTGATCGCCGCAACCGCGGAATCCCATGGGCTCGAAGTGGTTACGCGCAACGTCAAGCATTTTGCCCCGACCGGGGTGCCAGTCGTATGCCCCTGGCGTGACTAGTCGGCGCGTGCGAGAAACTCCGTCACCAGGTCGATGTAGTCGGCGGTCCGGCTGATCAGCAGGGAGTGACCGCCCTCGGGGAAGGTGCGGAAATCGCAGTTCGGGTGCAGGTCGCGCAGGCGCCCGGTGTGGGTGGTGGTGATCAGCGGATCGTCGTCCGCGCGGAAGAGCAGTGTGGGTCCGGCCCAGGCGGGACCCTGCATGAGCTCGTCGACACCCTCGGCGAGTTCGAGCAGTAGGCGATAGGAATTGGCGGCACCGGCACTGCCCGCCGCGTCGGCGGCCGTCACCACCTGCTCGATCCAGAACTCGGCGTCGTCGGAGTCCTGCCAGGTGCTCCGCAACGCGGTCCGAATCGCCTCCTGCGTCTGCGGCCACGGCGTCGCCAAGGTGGTCTTCACCCGCATCCGCAGCCGGTCGACATCCTCCGGCCCGTACAACCCGGTGCTCGACAAGGTAAGCGACCGGACCCGCTCCGGTACCCGACGCGAAAGGAGTTCCGCGAACATGCCGCCCGCCGACTGCCCGATCACATGCGCCCGATCGATCCCCTCCGCATCGAGCACCGAGACCAAGCCGTCGACCAACTCGGCGCACGAACCGGCGCTCGACGGATAGTCGGGCGCGATCGTCCGGAACCGCGGCGTCAGCGCGGGCGCCAGATCGAGCCAGCCGATACCGATCCCCGAACCGCCACCGAGTAGTAGCACCGGATCGCCGGCGCCGCCGGTGTAGTAGTGCCAACTGGGTTGTCCGGCATCGAGTTTCTTGCGGTCGTGCTGCCCAAGGAAGATCGCTGCCCGTTCCCGAATCGAAGCCACGCCCGTGACGGTAGGGGAGATATCGGTGGTGCGCAAACATGCGCATGTAGCAATGTAAATCACAGAGGTCAGCAGACCGGCGCCCCGGCCAGGTCGATAGGCTGGCACCGACGAAAACGGAAAGAGGAGGTGCGGTGACCACACGGGTCGGAGTGCTCGGAGCGCGCGGCAAAGTCGGACAGGCCATCTGCGCGGCGGTAGACGCCGCAGCCGATCTGGAACTGGTCGCCGCCGTCGACAAGGAAGACTCGCTCGACGCGTTCACCGCGGCGAACGCCCAGGTCGTCGTCGACTTCACCCACCCCGACGTGGTGATGGCGAACCTGAAGTTCCTGGTGCAGAACGGCATCCACGCCGTCGTCGGCACCACCGGCTTCGACGCCGCCCGCCTCGACGAGGTGCGCGGCTGGCTGGCCGACCGCCCTGACACCGGCGTGCTGATCGCCCCGAACTTCGCCATCGGCGCGGTGCTGTCCATGCGCTTCGCCGAACAGGCCGCCCGGTTCTTCGAATCGGTCGAGGTCATCGAGCTGCACCACCCGAACAAGGCCGACGCGCCCTCCGGCACCGCCTACCGCACCGCGGGCCTGATCGCCGCCGCCCGCGAGCAGGCGGGCGTCGGCCGCAGCCCCGACGCCACCACCACCGAACTCGACGGCGCGCGCGGCGCCGACGTCGACGGCGTGCGGGTGCACTCGGTGCGCCTGGCCGGCCTGGTCGCGCACCAGGAGGTGCTGTTCGGCACCCAGGGCGAGACGCTCACCATCCGGCACGACTCGATCGACCGATCCTCGTTCGCCCCGGGCGTGCTGCTCGGCGTGCGCGAGATCGCCCAGCGCCCCGGCCTCACCGTCGGCCTCGACCCCTTCCTCGACCTGTGAGCGAGCGCATCGAGGTGCGAGCGTGAACGCCGCCGACCCCGCCGCGGACGGGGCCAAGCAGAACCGCGACGTGGTCAAGGTCGTCGCGTTCCTCGCCGTGCTGGTCCTCGTGCTCGGCTTCTACTTCCTGCTGCTCGGCCGAATCGCGTTCAGCCTCATCGGCACCGGCGGTGTCGCCGCGATCCTCATCGGCATCGGCGTGCTGATCCTGCCGTTCGTCGGCGTCTGGGTCGTCGCGGCCACCGTGCTCGCCGCGCTGGCCCACCAGCGCCTGGCCCGCCGCATGCACGAAGAGGGTGGCGAACTCGACGTCTCCGAACTGCCGCACCGCCCGTCCGGCCGCATCGAACGGGACGCGGCCGACGAACTGTTCGCCCAGGTCAAAACCGAATGGGAAGCGGACCCGGACAACTGGCGCGTCTCCTACCGCCTCGCCCGCGCCTACGACTACGCCGGCGACCGCACCCGCGCCCGCGCCACCATGCGCCGCGCCGTCGCGCTGGAAAAACTCGAACGCGACCAAGCGCGCTGAACCGGCCCCGGAGCTGTTGCGCATATTGCGATGTTTCTACGAACACTGATGGCCGCAGATTTCACCGACAAGCCGACTCGACGCGGTAGTGACGGTTTCAACTACGACTTCCGGACGTGCCATCGGCCGAATCGCCCGGAGCGCGCGCCGGCCGTCCGGTGAATTCGCTCACGTCCGAGGATATTTCGCGCTGCCATCCGCCGACTGCCATGACCGGAGGAGGCTGCGGACTACTTCGCCGGATATCCGCGAACCGACTCGGTGCGACCATTCGAGCAAGACCTGCGCTATCTCGCGGCGGCCTGCGCCGACCGGGATCCGCGCACGAACACTAAGCTCGTCGTGTGGCGCAGCTGCTGATCATCCATCACACGCCGTCCCCGCACATGCAGGCCATGTTCGAGGCGGTGGTCTCCGGCGCGAACGATCCGGAGATCGAAGGCGTACAGGTCGTCCGCCGCGCGGCGCTCGCGGTCACCGCCTCGGATGTGTTGGCCGCCAACGGATATCTGCTCGGTAGCCCGGCCAATCTGGGCTACATGTCGGGTGCCCTCAAGCACGCCTTCGACACGTTCTACTATCCTTGTCTCGACTCCACCACCGGTCGGCCCTTCGGTTTCTACTTGCACGGCAACGAGGGCACCGAGGGCGCCGAACGCGGGGTGGAACGGGTCACCACGGGCCTCGGCTGGCAACAGTCGGCCGCACCGGTCATCGTGTCCGGCCCACCCACCAAGGACGACATCCAGCGCTGCTGGGAGCTCGGTGCGACCATTGCCGCGCAACTAATGGGCGACTGACAGTTTTTGTCCCCGAAATAGCTGGCAGTGACAATCTCTGCCGGACGCGATTTAGGGACGGCCCCGATTTCTGGTGTCTGACCATTCGGTGCTTCGGCCCGGCATACTGACAGAACGTTGTTGCGGTGGGGATGTGACGAGTTTGCTCGGGAATGGAGATTTCAGGTGACGTTGGCCGAAGGGGGCAATAACGCACCGCGCCGGATCGGAGTGGTCGAAGACCACGAATCAGTAGCGATCGGACTGGCCGCAATGCTTGCGCCCGAACCCGATCTCGACCTGGTGCTGACCGCAGGCACGGTGCCCGAGTTATTGGCCGCCGCTCAGGATCTACCGCAACTGGATCTGGTCGTGCTCGACCTGCGCCTGGCCGACGGGTCGACGCCCGAGGACAACGTGCGCGCCCTGCGCGACCGTGGCATCGAGGTACTGATCTTCACCGGCGCGGACAACGCGTTCCTCGTGCGGTCCGCCGCGCGGGCCGGTGTGCTCGGCGTGGTGCGCAAATCCGAGGACGTGCAGACCGTGGTCGCCGCCGTGCGCCGCGCCGGTTCCGGCGAACAGGTGGTGACCACCGACTGGGCCGCCGCCATCGACGGCGATCCGCAGCTGTCCGACGTCGGGCTCAGCCCGCGTCAGGAAGAGGTGCTCACGCTGTACGCGTCCGGCGAGAAGGCTTCCCGGGTAGCGCGATTGACCGGTCTGTCCGAACAGACGGTCAACGACTACCTCGGTCGCATCCGGCAGAAGTACGCCGACGCGGGCCGCCCGGCGCCGACCAAGACCGACCTGTACAAGCGGGCAGTGGAGGACGGATGGCTTCCGGTGCCCGAGCGGCATCCACGCGGATGACTGCGTCCAGCATGCTGGACACCCCGACCCCAACCGTGTCACTCGAGCGCATCTCCCCGAGCCGTTGGCGCAGGGGAGCGGCTCCGGTGTCCAAACAGAGTGGGTACGAGGGCGCGTCCGATCGAATTCTGCGCCGCTTCGGGTTGGCGATCGGCATCGCCGGCGTGATCGTCGCGGTGGTGGAACTGCCGGAGATCGCGGACCAGAGCCGGTTTATCGCGGGCGGCTGGACGATCCTCACGGTGGTCCTGGCGTTCGGGTTGTTCCCGGTGCTGGCCGCGGTGTCGATCGCGTCGAGCAGGCAACTGATCCAACTGGTTTCGGGTGCGGCGGCGGTGAGTTTTCTCGCCGCGATGGCGGTGATCCCGTTCGCGTATCCGGATCCGGCGCCCGAGGCATCCTCGGTGTGGCTGTATCGGGTGCTCGCGCTCGGCGTGCTCGCGGCCGTGCTGGCCTGGCGGCCGCTGTTCGCGGTGATCTATCTGGTGATCGGTGCGGCGCTGTCGGCGTTCGCCAATGCCTTTGTGCTGCCGGACGCGACACCCGTGGTGTGGGCCGGCGACTTCGTCCGCGCGGCCGGGTTGTGCGCGCTGTTCCTGTGGTGCGCCATCTACGCGAAGGCCGCCGCGGATCGGGTGGACCGGGAGTCGGCGATCGAGAGCAGGCGTGCGGCGGCGGTGGCCGGCGCCGCGGCTCGTGATCGTGAACGTGCGCGTTTCGCGGCGCTGATCCACGACGCGGTGCTGTCCACGCTGCTCGACGCGTCCCGGGCGGGCACCGATTCGCCGGTGCTGCGCAGGCAGGCCGAGCGAACCCTCGAACAGCTCGACGAATGCCGGGTCGGCGACGTCGAACCGAATCGGCTGGACGCGCAGTCGGCCACCGGGTTCCTGCGGTCGGCGGTGCACGAGGTCAACCCCGGCATCCGCTTCACCGCGCGCCGCTGGTCCGGATTCGACGACCTGCGACTGCCGGTGGACGCCGCGGGCACCATCGCCGCCGCGCTCACCGAAGCGGTGCGCAACAGCCTGCGGCACGCGACCGTGCCGGGCCGGGAGGTGCAGCGCACCGTCACGGTGACCATCAGCGCGGGCGGCATCCGGGTCGTATTCCGGGACGACGGTGCGGGTTTCGATCTGGGTCAGGTGCCCGCCGATCGCCTCGGCATCTCGGTGAGCATCCTCGGCCGGATGCGTCAGCTGGCCGGCGGTGCGGGTTTCGTGGAATCGCAGCCGGGCGAGGGCACCACGGTGACATTGGTGTGGGGTAGCGATGGCTGACTCGGATACCGAATTCGGGCTGCGCGATCTGCTCGGACTGCGGGATCCGGCGGCCGGGCTGTTCCTGCTCATCCTCCAAGCGACCATCGTGCTGTACATGGTCCGCAACTTCGGCGATTCGCCGCTGGTCGCGGCGGTGAGCGCGCTGGTGCTGCTGGCCGCGGCCGGGGTGCTGGTGGTGGTCATCCCGGTCGATCCGCTGCCGTTGCCGGCCACGATTTTTGTGGCCGCGTCCGGACCGCTGGCCACCGCGCTCACCTCGTTCGACGCCGAACACGGCTGGTCCAAGCAGGTGTGGACCGCGTTCGCGTCGTCCTATGTGCTCGCGGTGCTCGTGCTGCGCGGACGGTTGGGTGCGGCGTGGCTCGGCGTCGGTGGCGTCGCGGCCGTGATCGCGACCGTCGGCGTGGTGAACGGGCTGCGCGGCGAGGTGATCGCCGGCTCGATCGTGCCGATCTCCACCGTCGCCGGGGTCTCGCTGTTCGCGGTGATCATGCGGCCGACGCAACGCTCGTTGCGCCTGCTGCGCGAGGAGTCGACGATGCGCGCCGCCGCCGAGGCCACCATGGCCGCGGAGAACGGCGAACGCGACCGTCAGCTGGCCCGCCTGGACAAGGTGGCCCGGCCGATCCTGGAACGCATCGCCGACGGCGTCGAACTCACCGCCACCGAACGCGAACAGTGCCGATTGCTGGAAGCGGAGCTGCGCGACGGCCTGCGCGCCCCGCAACTCGTCACCGACGAACTCAGCAGCGCCGCCCGCGGCGCCCGCTCCCGCGGCGTCGAGGTGGTCCTGCTCGACGACGGCGGCTTCGCCGGCGTGCCCCGCTGGGTCCGGCAACAGGTAATCGAAGCCGCGACAAAGGAATTGGACGCCGCCAACACGGGCTCGGTCACCGTTCGAGTGCTCCCCATGGGCCGCCGCATCCTCGCCACGGTCCTGGCCAACGCCCCCGAACAAGACCGGCGCACCGAGATCGACGCCGCCGGCAGCATCAAGATCTCCACCTAGGCCCGCTCGGCGAAGCTTGTCGGACCCCCGTGGCATATTGCAGGGATGCGGAAGTTCAGTGTGGCGGCGGCGCGACGGATTGCGCTGGCGGCGCAGGGGTTCGCGGCGCGGCGGCCGGCCCGGGCCACCCGGCGCGCGGTCCTCGGGGTGGTCGAGAAAACCCAACTGCTGCAGTTGGATTCGGTATCGGCGGTGGTGCGGGCGCACTACGCGCCGGTGTTCAGCCGGATCGGCGCCTACGACCGGTCGTTGCTCGAGGAAGCGGCGTGGAGCCACAACGCGCGGCGGCCGCGGCGACTGGTGGAGTACTGGGCGCACGAGGCCGCGCTGATCCCGGTCGAGGACTGGCCGCTGATGCGCTGGCGGATGAAGCGGTTCGAGAACGGCCGCTGGTCGGCCGCCACCAAGGTGGTCGAGCGCAATCCCAGCCTGGGCAACGACATCCTGGATGTGCTCACCGAGGTCGGCCCGTGCACCGCCGGTGACGTCGAACGGCATCTGGAGTTGGACAAGCCGCGCGGCGGCGGTTCCTGGTGGAACCTCAGCGACACCAAGACGATCTGCGAGCAGCTGTTCGCCGCGGGCGCGCTGTCGATCGACAAGCGGGTCAGCTTCGCCAGGTACTACGACCTCGCCGAACGGGTGATCCCGCCGGATGTGCTGGCGCGCACCGTGTCCGAGGAGGACGCGATCCGCGAACTGATGCTCCGCGCGGCCACCGCACACGGCATCGGCACCGAACCCGACCTGCGCGACTACTACCGGCTACAGCGCAGCCAAACCGAACCGGCCATCGCCGATCTCGTCGATGCGGGCGAGCTACATCAGGTCCAGGTCGAAGGCTGGGACAAACCCGCCTATCTCCGCGAGGGCACGCCTATTCCGCGCCGCATCGAAGGCGCGGCACTGCTGTGCCCGTTCGACCCGCTGATCTTCTTCCGCGCCCGCACCGAACGACTCTTCGACTTCCACTACCGGCTGGAGATCTACACGCCGGAACCCAAACGGGTGCACGGCTATTACGTCTTCCCGTTCCTGCTGAACGGCGAACTGGTCGGCCGGGTCGACCTGCGCGCCGAACGCGCCGCAGGCCGGCTCTCGGTCCCCGCCGCCTTCGCCGAACCCGGCTTCGACACCCCCGCCACCGCGCACGCCCTCACCGAGTCGCTGCGGGAAATGGCCGACTGGCTCGAACTCGACAAGGTCGTGATCGGCGCCAAGGGCAATCTCGCCCCGTTCCTCTGATCAGACGTCGCGCTTCTGCCCGTAACCGCGCATCTGGTCGCGCAGGGCGCCCGAGACCGCACCGGACAACCAGGAGTTCAACGACTGGTTGCTCTGTGCGGCAGCCTCTTCGGCCTTGGACTTCAGCGTTTCGACCAGTCGCAGGGTGACGCGGCTGATGTCGCCGGTCATTTCGTCGAAGGTCGGGTGATCGTCCGCGGACGACTTCTTGCGCAGATCGACCTTGGCCTCGGTGCCGTCGAACGAGAGGTGCACCGTGCGGTCACCCAGCTCGGTGCTGAGCTCGGTGGCGAGTTCGGACAGCGCGGCAAGTAGCACCAGCCGGGCCGAGCTCTCCGTCGCCGCGGCCAGCGCCGCCGCGGTGGCCTGGGTCTTCTCGTCGCCGAGGGTGGCGGCCGCGATCAGGTCCTCGCGCAGGCGGGCGGTGTACTTGTTCAGATCCATGACATCAGTGTGGCGTCATATTTGATGTCACGCAAGGAGGGGAATGACATCACGATCGTGCCGCGGGTGACCGCGCACCGAACCGGCCGGTCCATTCGGTGGCGACGGTGTCGAGGGTGTTCCTTCGACCGGGTAGCCTTTCTGACCATGACGAACGGTGAATCGACGCAGAACGAGCTGCGCGCGTCCGGCACGGTCGGTGTCGCGATGGTGACCCCCTTCAGTGCCGACGGCAAGCTCGACGTCGATGCCGGGGTCGCGCTCGCGGCCCGCCTGGTCGAGCGCGGAGTCGACCTGCTCGCGATCTCCGGCACCACCGGCGAGTCGCCGACCACCACCGAACAGGAAAAGGCGGACCTGCTGCGTGCCGTCGTCGATGCCGTCGGCGACCGCGCCACGGTGATCGCGGGCGCGGGCACCTACGACACCGCCCATTCCATCGAACTGGCCCGCAACGCCCAGCGGGCGGGCGCGCACGGCCTGCTGGTGGTGACGCCGTACTACTCGCGTCCCTCGCAGGAGGGTCTGCTCGCGCACTTCACCGCGGTCGCCGACGCCACCGACCTGCCGGTCACCCTCTACGACATTCCGCCGCGCTCGGTGGTGCCGATCGCCAGCGACACCATCCGCCGTCTGGCCGAGCACCCGCGCATCGTCGCGGTGAAGGACGCCAAGGGCGACCTGAACGCCGGCGCCGACCTGATCGCGAACACCGACCTGGCCTTCTACTCCGGCGACGACACGCTGAATCTGCCCTGGCTGTCGATCGGCGCGACCGGATTCATCAGCGTCATCGGACATCTCGTCCCCGAGCGGCTGCGTGAGCTGCTCACTGCCTACACCGCGGGCGCGGTCGCGCGCGCCCGCGAGATCAACGCCGGCCTGGTGCCGTTGAACGCGGCGATGTTCCGTTTGGGCGGTGTCGCGATGAGCAAAGGCGGCCTCCGCCTGCTCGGGATCGACGCGGGCGAGCCGCGGTTGCCGCAGTTGATGCCGAACCCTGAACAACTCGAGTTCCTCGCCGCCGATCTACGGGCGGCCGGGGTGCTCGGATGAGAGAGCGGAGCGAGCGAATCACCACACAGCAGAGCGAGCTAAATACCCAGTGCATCGAGGTGCCCATGAGGGAGCGCAGCGAGCGAATCATCGACACAGCGACGCCGGTCAGGCCGGAACCGAGCGCCAGCGAGGTGCAGGCATGACCGAACCTGTCGCACGTCGTCCCCGTCGGACCGCGTCCCGTACCGCGGGACCGCCGCCGCCGGTGCCGGCCGAGCAGCCCAAGCGCGTCGAAAAGCCCGCGGCCCAGCCCGAAGTCGCGGTGCAGCCGGAGGTCGCGCAGGCCCCGGCGACCACGCCCGAGCCCGCCGTGACGAAGACCTCGCAGCCGCGCAAGTCGGCGGCGAAGAAGTCCGCGCCGGCCAAGCAGAACGCCCCGCGCGCGGAAGCGCCACAAAACGGCCAGCCGGCCCGCAAATCCGGCCGCGGCCGTCAGCAGTCCGGTCGAGGTCGCGCCGAACAGTCCGCGCCGCAACAGGATCCGCGCGCCGCAGCGCTCGCGCACGATCGCCTCGGCGCACCGCCGAAGCTGGCCAAGAACGGCCTGCGCATCTTCGCGCTCGGCGGCATCGGCGAAATCGGCCGCAACATGACCGTTTTCGAATACGGCGGCAAGCTGCTCATCGTCGACTGCGGCGTGCTGTTCCCCGAGGACCAGCAGCCCGGCGTCGACCTGATCCTGCCCGACTTCCGGCCGATCGAGCACCGGATCAACGACGTGGTCGCCGTCGTGCTCACGCACGGTCACGAGGATCACATCGGCGCGATCCCGTTCCTGCTGCGGCTGCGCGCCGACATTCCGGTGGTCGGCTCCAAGTTCACCCTCGCGCTGGTCGCGGCGAAGTGCCGGGAGCACCGCCAGCAGCCGAAGCTGATCGAGGTCATCGAGGGCCAGCACACCAACCACGGCCCGTTCGACTGCGAGTACTTCGCGGTCAACCACTCCATCCCGGACGCGCTCGCCGTCGCCATCCGCACCCCCGCGGGCGTCGTGCTGCACACCGGTGACATCAAGCTCGACCAGCTGCCGCTGGACGGTCGCCTCACCGACCTGGCCGGTTTCTCCCGGCTCGGCGACGAGGGCGTCGACCTGTTCCTGGTGGACTCCACCAACGCCGAGGTGCCCGGCTTCGTCACGCCGGAACGCGAGATCGGCGGCGTGCTCGACACGGTCATCGGCAAGGCGCGCAACCGGGTGATCGTCGCCTCGTTCGCCAGCCACGTGCACCGCATCCAGCAGGTGGTCGACGTGGCCCAGAAGTACGGCAGGCGAATCTGCTTCGTCGGCCGCTCGATGGTCCGCAACATGCAGATCGCGCAGGACCTCGGCTACCTGACCGTGCCGGACAGCGTGGTCGTCGACCTGGACCAGGCCGCGACCCTGCCCGGCGATCGCCTGGTGCTGATCTCGACCGGTTCGCAGGGCGAGCCGCTCTCGGCGCTGTCCCGGATGGCCCGCGGCGATCACCGCCAGATCAACATCCGCGAGGACGATCTCGTGGTGCTGGCCTCCTCGCTCATCCCGGGCAACGAGAACTCGGTGTTCGCGGTGGTGAACGGCCTGGCCAGGCTCGGTGCCACGGTGATCACCCAGCAGAACGCCAAGGTGCACGTCTCCGGGCACGCGTCCGCGGGCGAGCTGCTGTACCTGTACAACGCGGTGCGCCCGACCAACGCGATGCCCGTGCACGGCGAATGGCGGCACCTGCGCGCCAATGCCGCGCTGGCCATCGCGACCGGCGTGCCGGAGGACCGGGTCATGCTGGCCGAGGACGGCGTGGTGGTCGACCTGGTCGACGGCATCGCCTCGATCGTCGGGCGGGTGCCGGTCGGGCACGTGTACGTCGACGGCCTCTCGGTCGGTGACGTCGGCGAATCGACGCTGTCGGACCGCCTGGTGCTCGGCGAGGGCGGTTTCATCTCGATCACCGTCGCGATCGACGAGACCACCGGCAAGGCGGTGAGCGCGCCGGAGGTGAGCGGACGCGGTTTCTCCGACGATCCGACGGCGCTGTCCGACGCGGCCGAACTGGTCGAGGCGGAGTTGCAGCGGCTGGCCACCGAGGGGGTCACCGACATCCACCGGATCGCGCAGAGCGTACGGCGCGTCGTCGGCCGCTGGGTCGCCGACACCTACCGCCGCCGCCCGATGATCGTGCCCACGGTGATCGGCGTCTGATCCCATAACGCCGAAAGCGCCGGAAGCCATTGGCTTCCGGCGCTTTTCGTTTGAGCTAGCTCATTCCTCGCAAGCCGCGGAGGCGATCTTCGCGCTCTTGACGATGTTGCAGGCGAAGGTGTGGTCGACCTTCCATTCGCCGCCTTCGGAGACGAACGAAACGAACGCGTCGTCGACCGGGCTGCCGTTGATGGTGACCTTCGCGTCGGCCTTCAGCTTGCCGTCGGTGGGATCGTTCACCTTGGTGATCTCGACCTTGACGCCCTGCTTCTTGGCGGCGTCGACCAGGTTGGCGACCAGGTAGGGATCCTGCTCGGCGGCCTGGATCCAGCTGATCTTCTCCTGGTTCGGCACGTTCGGATCGAACGCCTTGGTCAGGCGGTCGTTCAGCTGCTGGGTGGACGGCTTGGCCAGGGCCGGCGAGGACGGCGTGGTCGGCGCGGAGCCGGTTTCCTTGTCGCCCTTGTCACTTCCGCCCTGGAGCTCGCCGGGCTTGGTGTCGGGATTGGCGGAGGTGCTCGGCGACGAGGACTCCTTGTCGCCGGAGGCGCAGGCGGTGAGCGTGCACGCGGCGGCGGTCAGCACGACGGCCACGGCGGTCCGGAAAGTGCGGTGTTTCACGATGTTTCCCCTGAATCGATTCGCGGACATCAGCCGTGGTTGGACGTGCAGTTCCAGTGCACGATGTAGGCGTCGGAGGAGTTGTTCACCCGCGCCTTGCTCTGCGCGCCGCTGCGCGACGCGGCGTAACCCCAGCTGTAGGCGCCGGTCCGGCTCGAATAGGCCACCGCCCCACAGCCGTTGGCGAACCAGACCACCGTCTCGCAATCGCCGGCGCCGCAGCTGCGGATCGCCCGCGCCTGCGCGGACCCCGAATCGGGGTAATCGTAGGAGTACCCGATCAGTCCGGTTGAGGTGGACAGTGCGATCGCGCCGTAGTTGTAAGCCTTGGCTTGTGCCGTAGGCGCACTGATAGCCAGCGCGCAACCTGCGGCGGCCACGACGGCTGCACCAGTCATAAACTTCTTCACAGGGAATTTGCCCTTCTTGTATTTAGGTCCACGACCCGATGGACCGAGTGACAAGGTACATAGCGAACACTCATTGCGCTACCCAAGAATTCGGGGGTCTCGCGTGTCGGTATCCGCGACGCCGGGGCGAGGATGCCCGGGTTGGTCGGTATGTTCAGGGGGTGAGCATCGCGCAGCGGGAACGTCAGAAGCTCGTCGAGACCATGACCGCGGTCGGGCCGGAGGCGCCGACGCTGTGTGGGACCTGGACGGTGCGAGACCTCGCCGCGCACTTGGTCGTTCGCGAGCGACGCCCCGACGCCGCGCCGGGCATCATGCTGAAGCCGTTCGCCGGGTATCTCGACGGGGTGCAGGCCAAAACGGCGAGCCGGCCGTTCCCTGAGCTGCTGGAACTGGTCCGGACCGGGCCGCCGTGGTGGTCGCCGCTGCGGCCGGTCGATGCGATCGCGAATGTGACCGAAATGTTCGTGCACCACGAGGACGTGCGGCGCGGTAGCCCGGGCTGGGAGCCGCGTGCGCTGTCGCAGGTGGACGAGGACAGGTATTGGCAGTTGGTCCGGCGGATGGCCCGGCGGTCCTACCGGAATTCGCCGGTTCAGGTCGTGCTGGAGACGTTGGACGAGCGGCGCGCGGTCGTCCGGTCGAAGTCGGGCGAGGAAGTGGTGCTGACCGGGGCGCCTTCGGAGCTGCTGCTGCACTCGTTCGGCCGGGACGAGGTCCGGATCGAGACCACCGGGACGCCGGAAGCCGTACAGGCCGTTTTGACGCTGGATCGCTCCGTCTGATCGTTCGCACACCGGGCAGTCCGGTCGCGGCTTGCGCGAACCGGCGGTTTGCTCGACGTTTCAGGCCCGACCGGTCGGCTTCGACACGCTGGATCGGCCGCTGGGGGCGTGCGCAGTCGGATCATCGGCGACCTGGGCATCTGCACAGTTCGGCACTGCTGAGACGGGGGATACCAGTGTTGCGGATGGTCTGGGAGGGGCGTTTGCGGCTAGCCTGGGTCCATGGCAGGTAAGTCCCGCAGCACCACGACTACTCGGGCGCGGGCGGGATCGGCGCGGGGAAGGACCACGGCGGCTCGGTCCCGTTCGGCAACGCCCCGCACCACGCCGACCACTCGCGCGCGCCGCGCACCAGCTCGCAGGCCGGTTCGGCGCACGTCGAACACCGCGCCGCTGGCCGTGCTGAGCCGCGGCATCAGCAGCGGCTGGAACATGCTCGCGCGCGGCCTCGGCGCTACCACACGGACGTTGAGCAAGGCGGGGGAGATCGAGCACGGTCATCGTCGCGACGGCATCGCGCTGGCCCTGATCGCGTTGAGCGCGGTGATCGCCGCCGCGGTGTGGCTGTCGGCGGGCGGCCCGGTGGGGCACTGGGTGGGCGAAGCCATCCGCGCCGTGTCCGGCTCGGCCTCGGCGGGTTTGCCGTTCGTGGCCACCGCGATCGCGGTCATCCTCATGCGGACCGAGGCACATCCGGAGATCCGGCCGCGGCTGGTGCTCGGCGGGCTGCTGGTCGGTCTGCCGGTGCTCGGGCTGTGGCACGTCATCGCCGGTGCGCCGACCGATCCGCACGGGCGTTCGCGCGCCGCGGGTTTCGTCGGTTTCGTGGTGGGCGGGCCGCTCACCAACGGACTCACCGCCTGGCTGTCGGTGCCGATCCTGTTGCTGGCCATCGTCTTCGGTGTGTTGCTGCTGACCGGTACGACGGTGCGGGAGGTGCCCGCCCGGCTGCGTGAGTACTTCGGCACCGGCAGCGGTGGCGACGAATACGGCGAGTACGAGGGTGAATTCGGTTACGACCCGGCCAAATACGACGCCGACGGGTTCCCGCTGCACTCCGCCAAGGCGAAGCGCCGCGGCCGCACGCCGGTGGAGAACTACCCGCCCGACGAGTTCGGCGATCCCGACGCGGTGACCGAGGTGATCGGCGAGCCGCCGTTGCAGGACGCCAAGCCGATCGCGACGGAAGAGCCTGCCGCCAAGCCGAAACCGAAGAAGCAGCGCCCGGTCCCGAAGGTCGAGGATCAGACCCCGCCGCCGCCGAAGCAGCTCGAATTCGTCGCCGACCGCGAGGTCGAAGGCGACTACGTGCTGCCGCCGATGTCGCTGCTGACCGACGGCGACCCGCCCAAGAAGCGCAGTGCCGCCAACGAATCGATGATCGAGGCGATCACCGAGGTGCTGGTGCAGTTCAAGATCGACGCCGCGGTCACCGGTTTCGTGCGCGGCCCGACGGTCACCCGCTACGAGGTGGAACTCGGACCCGGCGTGAAGGTCGAGAAGATCACCGCGCTGGCCCGCAATATCGCGTATGCCGTTGCCACGGAGAACGTTCGGCTGCTCGCGCCGATCCCCGGTAAGTCCGCCGTCGGCATCGAGGTGCCCAACTCCGATCGCGAACTGGTCCGCCTCGCCGACGTGCTCAAGGCGCCGTCGACCCGAAACGACCACCACCCGTTGGTGATCGGGCTCGGCAAGAACATCGAGGGCGACTACCTCGCCGCGAACCTGGCCAAGATGCCGCACCTGCTGGTCGCCGGCTCCACCGGTTCGGGTAAGTCGAGTTTCGTGAACTCGATGCTGGTCTCGCTGCTGCACCGGGCCACGCCGGACGAGGTCCGGATGATCCTGATCGACCCGAAGATGGTGGAACTCACCCCGTACGAGGGCATTCCGCACCTGATCACGCCCATCATCACCCAGCCGAAGAAGGCGGCCGCCGCGCTGACCTGGCTGGTCGAGGAGATGGAACAGCGCTATCAGGACATGCAGGCCAACAAGGTTCGCCACATCGACGACTTCAACAAGAAGGTCAAGTCCGGCGCGATCACCGCGCCGCTGGGCAGCGAACGGGTGTACCGGCCCTACCCGTACATCCTCGCCATCGTCGACGAGCTCGCCGACCTGATGATGACCGCGCCGCGCGACGTCGAGGACGCGATCGTGCGGATCACCCAAAAGGCCCGTGCCGCAGGCATTCACCTGGTCCTGGCCACCCAGCGTCCCTCGGTCGACGTGGTCACCGGCCTGATCAAGACCAACGTGCCGTCCCGATTGGCCTTCGCCACTTCGTCATTGACCGACTCGCGGGTCATCCTGGATCAGCCCGGCGCCGAGAAACTGATCGGCATGGGCGACGGCCTGTTCCTGCCCATGGGTGCGAACAAGCCGACCCGCCTGCAAGGCGCGTTCATCAGCGACGAGGAAATCCACGCGGTCGTCGACTTCGCCAAGAACCAGGCCGAGCCCGAATACCAAGAGGGCGTCACCGCCGCCAAACAGGGCGAGAAGAAAGACGTCGACCCCGACATCGGCGACGACCTCGACGTCTTCATCCAAGCCGTCGAACTCGTCGTCACCTCACAATTCGGCTCCACCTCCATGCTGCAACGCAAGCTCCGCGTCGGCTTCGCCAAGGCCGGCCGCCTCATGGACCTCATGGAAACCCGCGGCGTAGTCGGCCCCAGCGAAGGCTCCAAGGCCCGCGACGTCCTCATCAAGCCCGACGAACTGGATGGCCTGTTGTGGACCATCCGCGGTGGTGGCGACGAGCCGCCCCCGGAGGAGTCCGAGTAGGGTCCGTCGGCGGCAGTGCGCTCAGTCGGCGTGCTCGCCCGAGCGGACCCGTTCGCGCCAGGTGCGGTTCTTGGCTCGATTGCCGCAGTTGGTCATGTCGCACCAGCGGCGCGAACGGTTGCGTGAGGTGTCGAAGTAGACCCAGCGGCAGTCGGCCGCGGCGCAGGATTTGACCCTGGCCCAGTCGCCGGAGGCGCGGACCGTGAGGTAGGACTGCGCCACGGCGGCAACCGTGTGCCGCACCGGATCCGCGCCGGAATCGGCGACCAGGTGCGGGCCCTGCTGGTTGTCACCGAGTTGCAGGATCACCGGCGCGGACGCCAAAACCGTTGCCGCGCTCTGGATCACGTCGGTGTCGGACTGCTGCCCGTTGTTGGCCGCGGCCAGTTCGCGCATGCCCTCACGCAGATTGCGCAGCGCCAGTAGCTCTTCCGGCTCGACGGACAGTTCTGTGTCGTCGCGCCCGAGCCAGGCGGCCAGCCAGCCCGGCGCGCGCTCGTCGGTCAGCACGTCGTCGCCGTCGGGGCAGTGCCGTGTGTTGATGAACGCCACCAGTCGCTGTACCGGTGCGGGCTGACCCTCCATCGTCATGAGACCAGTGTAACCACTTGACCGGTCACGGTGCCGCGGGTCACAATGACCAGTGTTCCGATTTAGCCGGTCACTTCAGGAGTGAGAACCGGCACTATCACTGAAAGCAGGGAGCATGTCATGGCAACCATCACCCGGACCTCGACGTTCGACCGAGTAGCGGCACTGCCGAGGATCGGCGCCGCGCTGAGCCGCTACGGCTTGGCGTTGGTCATCATCTGGATCGGCGCGATGAAGTTCTTCTCCTTCGAGGCGCAGGGCATCCAGCCGCTGGTGGCCAGCTCGCCGCTGATGTCCTGGCTCTACGACCTGCTGAGCGTCGACGCGCTCTCGGCGGTCCTCGGTGTCGTGGAAATCGCGATCGGGCTGGCGATCGCCGCATGGCGCTTCGCCCCGCGCGTCGCCGTGCTGGGCAGCGCCGGCGCCGTCATCCTGTTCCTGACCACCCTGAGCTTCCTGCTCAGCGCCCCCGGCGTCTGGCAGCCCGGCTACGGCTTCCCGTTCCTCGGCTCGGGCGGCGGCTTCCTGATCAAAGACTTGGTCCTGCTCGGCGTCTCCGTCGCCACCGCGGGCGAGGCCCTCACCGCTCTTCGCGCCCAGCGGCGCTGACGTACCGATCGGCCGCGGTGGCCGCCCGCGCTACCGCGGCCGATCACACGTCGGGGATAGGGCCAAATGTTAGGGTGATTACGTGATCATGGAGGAAGTCGACAGACTGTAGCCGCCCAGTCGGAGGCGGCGTATTGATTGCACATTCTGTCCGGTGTCCCGGATCGGGGACCGCCTGAGGTCTTTCGTGCCTGCGCCCATTTCGCCTCCGTCTGTTTCCGCAAAGTTCCCACATCACCGCGCCCACGGTCTCTGTGACCTCGGCGCGAAACTTGCGGCCCGCTCGTTCGCGAGCAGGAAAGAGTCGACGAATCATGGCTATATCCACGCAATCCGCGATCACCTTGCAGCAGTTGACCTTCGAATGGCCCGACGGCACGGTCGCGCTCGCCGGGGTCGACGGCACCCTCGGCACCGGGCGCACCGGTTTGGTCGGCCGAAACGGCTCGGGCAAATCGACGCTACTGCGGCTGATCGCCGGAATCCTCACCCCGACGTCCGGACGCATCGAAACCACCGGTGCGGTGGGCTATCTACCGCAGACCCTCACCCTCGGCCGCGACGCCACCATCGCCCAATTGCTCGGCATCGCCGACACTCTCGCGGCGTTGCGCGCGATCGAATCCGGTGACAGCGCGGAGCGGCATTTCGAGACGATCGGTGACGACTGGGACATCGAGGCCCGCGCCGACGAGGCGCTCGACGACATCGGTTTCAGTGCGGCCGATCTGGATCGGCGGGTGGGGGAGATCTCCGGCGGCGAGGCGGTTCTCGTCGCGATCACCGGCCTGCGGGTGCAGCGCACGCCGATCACGCTGCTCGACGAGCCGACCAACAACCTCGATCGCGAAACCCGTGCCCAGCTGGCCGAATTCGTGGACACCTGGCCCGGCACCCTGGTGGTGGTCAGCCACGACCTCGAGTTGCTCGAACGCATGGACGCCACCGCGGAACTGCACGGCGCGACCCTGGACGTGTTCGGCGGTCCCTACAGCGACTGGCAGCGGCACATCGAGCAGGAACAGGCGGCGGCCGCGCAGGCGGCCCGAACCGCCGAGCAGGCGTTGAAAGTCGAGAAACGACAACGGATCGAGGCCGAGACCAAACTCGCCAGACGCGAACGCACGGGGCGCAACACCCAGCAGAACGGCGGCATTCCACGGATCCTGGCGGGCAACCGGGCCAGCAAGGCGCAGGCCTCGGCCGGGGCGATGCGCACCACGCTGGACGCGAAAGTCGTTGCGGCCCAAGATGCCCTGGCGTCGGCGGCGGCGCGGGTGCGCCGCGAGGAGCACATCCATCTCGAACTGCCGGATCCCGATGTGCCGCGCAGTCGTCGCATCGCGGAACTGCGCGATGCTGATCGCGGCTTCGTCATCCAGGGTCCGGAGCGCGTCGCCCTGATCGGCCGCAACGGTGCGGGCAAGACGACGCTGATCGAGAACCTGATCCACGGTCGCGACCCAGAACACGGCACCCTGCTCACCGACCGGGTGGGTTACCTCCCACAACGCCTCGATGATCTGGACGAGCACGTCGGCGCGCTCGACAACGTACACGCGGTCGCCGCCGCCGCCCCGCCGGCCACCATCCGCAACCAGCTGGCCCGCCTGCTCCTGCGCGGCAGCGGCGTCGAGCGGCCGGTATCGACGCTGTCCGGCGGCGAACGGTTCCGAGTCTCGTTGGCGCGCTTGCTCCTCGCCGACCCGCCGGCGCAGTTGCTGATCCTCGACGAGCCGACCAACAACCTGGACATCGCCAGCGTCGACCAGCTCGTCGACGCGTTGGCCGACTATCGCGGCGCGATCCTGGTGGTCAGTCACGACTATCCGTTCCTGCGCAGGATCGGCGTCGACACCGTGCTCGAACTCGATTCGAACGGCGGTATCCACCAGCGGGATTCGCTGTAGCCGGGCACGGTTCTCCGCAAAGCCTTGAATTGGTGTGCCCGAAAGGATTTGAACCTCCGACCTCCTGCTTCGTAGGCAGGCGCTCTCTCCGCTGAGCTACGGGCACTCGGCCCCGGGTGGGGCCGGAAAGCGGGTTCCCTCGGCGAGATTCGAACTCGCACCTCCCGGAATCTAGGTCCGGTGCCTCTACCGATTGGGCTACGAGGGATCGGGTTTCGTATCCGTGAGTGGAGTCGAACCACCGACCTGCACCTTCGGAGGGTGCCGCTCTTCCACTGAGCTACACGGATATGAAACACGGTGGCAGCAGGAGGATTCGAACCTCCGGTGTATATACCTGATTTACAGTCAGGCCCCTTCGGCCGCTCGGGCATGCTGCCAAGTTTCGTCGCTGTTCAGTTGTCGAGCACGGACGGCGGGACTCGAACCCACAACCGGCGGCTTTGGAGGTCGCTGCTCTTCCAGTTGAGCTACGTCCGTATACACGAAAAAGGGGTCACCCCTTGGCTTTTGCCGCGGAGTGACCCCTTTCTCGGGTCTATGAGCAGACACGAATCAGGGGCAGCTCCGCACGGTCAGCCGTCGATAGGCGACCGTCGATAGCACGGCATCGGCGCACGACTGCCAGGTCCCGCTTAGCGACAGCTGTCGCTGCTGGATCCCGGTCATCGTCTTCGCCTTCCTGGTCGTGTGTTTTGTTGGTACCGACGTTAACATCCGGATTTCGCGATGGGAACCGAATTTTCCACTCAGAAGGTTCGGTTGGACTCCCGCGAGATCGTGAACCCGGCACCGGTGGTGTCGTTCGTGCAGGTCACTCCGTTTTCGGCGGAGTCACAGGTGAACGCTCCCACGGTGAGCATCCCACCGTACGGCAGCACTCGGCCGCCGCCGCGGTTGCCGCCGTCGGTCGGCGCGCCGACGAACACGCCCTGGTTCAAGCAGAGCGCCTCGGAGTGTGTGCCGACGGTGAGCGTGCTCGCCTGCGGGTGCTTGCTCCAGCAGTCCTTGAACTGTGCGGGCGCGGGGGAAGTCGTACCCTGACAACCGGCTTGGGCGTTGTCATCGATCGGCTGATCGAGGATCGCGCACAGGAACGACCCGCTCGGCGATTGGAAGTAGTACCCCATCGACTGCCGGTACTGCGCCGGATCGACCGGACCGGACACGGGCCCACGCGTCGTGGTGGGCGCGGCGGAGGAGGTCGTCGCCGGAGTGGTCGGCGCGACCGGGGAACTGGTCACGGCCGAACTCGGCGGCACCGAGCCGCGGGTGGTCGGTGTGCCCGAACCCTTGTCGTCATTGCCACACCCGGCCAGCAACGCCAGCGCGACGGCGCAGGGCACCACAGCGATACGAGCTCCTCGGATTTGCATGAGGGGCATTCTGTACCGCGTGCGCGAGCTTTCGGTCAGGACGCGCCGGGCGGTTTGCGCGCCTGCACCGTGAAGCTGAGCGGCAGCCGCTCCGGATGCTCGGTGAGGTGCCATTCGTCACCTTGGCCGCGCGTCATCATCCCGGGCAACGCCTCCCACGGCACGGTTCGGTGCTCGGTCAGCCCGGTGATCGTCAGGCCGGCGTGCAGCAGCGCGGTCACGATCTCGCCGAACCCGTGATTCCATTCGTGGGTCGTGGTCTGGACGAACTCGGCGTCGGTCTCGACGTAGGTGCCGCCGTCGGAAAACACCATCGGCTCCGGCGTTTCGAAGTACGGGTAGCCGACAACCAGTCGGTCGGTGTGGGTTTCGTCGATTGTGCTCAGCATCGGATGGCTGTCCCGGATGAACAGCTGTCCACCGGGCCGCAGGAGTCCGGCGACGGTCTGCGCCCAGCGTGCGATGCTCGGAAGCCAGCACAGCGCACCGATTCCCGTGTACACCAGATCGAATTGTGCTCCGCCGAGCGCGGATACCGCGTCGTAGACGTTCGATTCGACGAAATCGATATGCGCTCCGGTCTTTTCGGCGAGCGTCCGCGCCAGCGCCAGCGACGCTGGGGAGAAGTCGAGCCCGGTCATGGTCGCGCCGAGCCGGGCCAGCGAGAGCGTGTCGGTGCCGATGTGGCATTGCAGATGCACCCCGCGCAGCCCGCCGATGTCGCCGAGCAGCGGCCGATCGAACCGGACGACCTCGCTGAGAAAATCCGGTTCGTCGATGAACCGTTGCACCGCGTAGTCGCGCGCTGCTGCGTGCACCGGTGCGCGCTCGTCCCAGTTGGCCTTGTTCAGGCGGAGGTAGTCGTCGGTCACGGACGCCACTCTGGCACGGACGCCACGGCGGGCGCATGTGAAATTATGGTCAGCAACCAACCCGCTAGCCAACCAGAACGGACAAATCGGGCATGATGGACGCCATGACCTTCGCTACCGATCGACGCACCGCATGCAGGTAACCGCTCTCGAATGGGTGATCACCTGCGTGGTGATCCTCGGCTTGTTCGTCTTCGATTTCTTCGCCCATGTGCGCACCCCGCACGAACCGAGCTTCCGCGAGTCCGGCTTCTGGTCCGCCGTCTACATCGGAATCGCCCTGGCCTTCGGCGGTTTCGTCGCCTGGCGCTGGGGTTCGACGTTCGCGGGGGAGTACTACGCGGGCTTCGTCACCGAGAAGGCGCTCTCGGTGGACAACCTGTTCATCTTCCTCATCATCATGTCCACCTTCGCGGTGCCACGGATGTATCAGCAGAAGGCGCTGCTGATCGGCATCGTGATCGCGCTGGTGATGCGTGGCGTGTTCATCGCCGTCGGCGCGGCCGCGATCAGCGCGTTCAGCTGGGTGTTCTATCTGTTCGGCCTGTTCCTCGTCTACACCGCGATCAAGCTGGTCACCGAGAGCGGCCACGAGGCCGAGCACGAGGAGAAGCGCGACAGCCGGGTGGTCGCGCTGGCCAAACGGGTACTGCCGACCACCGACAGCTACGACGGCGACAAGCTGGTCACCCGCGTCGACGGACGTCGCGTGGTAACCCCGCTGCTGCTGGCGTTGCTGGCGATCGGCTTCGCCGACCTGCTGTTCGCCCTGGACTCGATCCCGGCGATCTACGGTCTGACGAGCGAGCCGTACCTGGTATTCACCGCAAACGCGTTCGCGCTCATGGGTTTACGGCAGTTGTACTTCCTGATCGGTGGACTCCTCGATCGTCTGGTCTATCTGTCCTACGGCCTGTCCGCGATCCTCGCGTTCATCGGCGTGAAGCTGGTGCTGCACGCGTTGCACGAGAACACACTGCCGTTCATCAATGGCGGCAAGCACGTCAGCGTGCCGGAGATCTCCACCGGCGTCTCGCTCGGTGTGATCATCGGCATCCTGGTCATCGCGACGGTCGCCAGCCTGCTGCGCACCCGCACTCGCGCCCGATCGGGCTGAGCGGGGCGCGAACGTTCAGAACACCCGGTTGCTGTCCGGCGCGATCTCGAACCCGTGCCCGTCTTTATCATTGCTGCAGGTGACGCTGAAAGTGTCGGCGCGGCAGGTGAATCCGTGCGCATGCAAGGCGGATCCGGCGGGCAGCACCGGGCCGGCCTCGACCTGCGGTCCGGTGTAGAAGCCCTGATTCACGCAGAGGTATCCGGCGTCCTCGCCGACCGCCACGGCCGCGGCCGTCGGATCGGTGCTCCAGCATTTCTGCATGTGCGGCGGCGCGGGACCGGTCGCGCCTTGACAACCCGCAGCGCGGCGCGGCTGGCCGGTCGGCTGGTCGAGGATGGCGCAGGTGATCTGCCGGTCCGCCGTCTGGAAGTAGTAGCCGTCGGCGTTGCGGTACCACACCGGGTCGGCGACGCCGGGCTGGGTCAGCGGCCGGGCCGACGAGGAAGTTGCTGGGTCCGATTTGTCCGGTACGCCCAGGTACGCGTACAACAGGCCAGCGGTGGCAGCCGTCGACGCGAAAACCGCTACGTATGTGCGCATGGCCGCGAGTCTGCCGGTGGGGTAGGCGGTATGTCCGTATCGCGCGCGGTGTGTCGCCGGAAGTTAGCTGTCTTCGGCTAACTACCCGGCCTCGCCGCCTGATTCCCCGCAGGCAGAACCGGCAAACGGGGAATCAGGACGGGCGAGCGGGTGGCACGTTCAGGACGCGAAAGCGCCGAGCACCGGCAGCCATTCGACGACGCGCACGTCATCGATCAGCCGCTCCTGCGCGAACGGATCCACCGCGAGCAACGCGTTCAACGCCTTCGCGTCCGCGGCCTTGAACAGCAGCAGCGCACCGGATCCGTCCGGATACGGCCCGCTGGTCAGCAGTGCGCCGGCCGCGAGCTGATCGGCGAGCCAGCCGCGGTGCGCCGGGCGGTGGGTGTCCCGGCCCGGAACCGTGGCCTCGGAGTAGGTGTAGTGAACGGCGAAGATCGGCACGGCGAATCGCTTCCTGTCAGAGAGTGAGCAGCATCCGAGTATTGCCGAGGGTGTTCGGCTTCACGTAGCTCAGGTCGAGGAACTCCGCGACACCGGTGTCGTAGGACCGGCACATCTCCGCGTACACCTCGGCCGTCACCGGCGTCCCCTCGATCTCCGCGAAGCCGTGCCGCGCGAAGAAGTCCACCTCGAAGGTCAGCACGAACACCCGCCGCAGTTCCAGCTCGCGGGCCACCGCGATCAGATGCTCCACCACGACCCGGCCGACGCCGCTGCCCTTGACATCCGGATGCACCGCGACCGTGCGCACCTCGCCGAGATCGGCCCACAGCACATGCAGCGCCCCACAGCCGACCACCCGGCCGTCCAGCTCGGCCACCCAGAATTCCTGCACGGCCTCATAGAGCGTGACCAGGTTCTTTTCCAGCAGTATCCGGCCGGCGTAGACATCGACGAGGCGTTTGATCTCGGGCACGTCGGAGGTTCGCGCGCGTCGGACAACCAGTGCGGTGCTGTGCGCGCCTAGAGGCACGCCCGGATGTGCGTCGCTGGTCGAACCACCTAGTGGTCCCCGAGAGTTCATGGGGTGCAGAGTAGTCGGGTGGGTTACCGATAGGCTGAACGTGTGCCACACATCCAGTCGTCCCACTCACCGCAGTGGGTCAGGCATGACGCGCGCCGGCCCGGTGCTGGTCATCGTCGTGCCGTGTTGAGTCTGGAGTGTCGATGAGCGCACAGCCGGAAGAGATCGAGCGGCGTTGGACCGGGGCCAGTCCGATCCGATCCGGCATGGCCGCGCCGCACGCCGAACCCGTCGTGCCGCTGATGAATATCGCGAACATCCTGACCATGCTGCGGATCGCGCTGGTCCCGCTGTTCGTGGTCGCGCTCTTCGTCGACGGCGGGCACGACCCGGCCTGGCGGATCATCGCGGCCGCGCTGTTCGGCA
Organism: Nocardia sp. NPDC051756; assembly: GCF_040681495.1. NCBI lineage: Bacteria > Bacillati > Actinomycetota > Actinomycetes > Mycobacteriales > Nocardiaceae > Nocardia > Nocardia sp. NPDC051756. Next base: position 945,449 of record NZ_JBFAYV010000001.1, read on the forward strand.
TCGCCGCGATCACCGATCGGTTCGACGGGCAACTGGCGCGCAAGTACGGCCTGGTCACCGACTTCGGCAAGCTCGCCGATCCGATCGCGGACAAGGCGCTGATCGGTTCCGCGGTGATCGGGTTGTCCGTGCTCGGCGACCTGGCCTGGTGGATCACCCTGGTCATCTGCGGTCGCGAGATCGGCGTGACCCTGTTGCGGCTGGCCGTGGTGCGCCGCGGCGTGATTCCCGCCGGACGCGGCGGCAAGCTGAAAACCCTCGTGCAATCCCTCGCGATCGCGGTGCTGCTGCTGCCGTTGGGCGGCTGGCTCGCGAGCGCGGGCATGTGGCTGATGTATGTGGCCGTCGCGCTGACCGTGCTCACCGGCCTCGACTATGTCGGCCAGGCGATGCGGGTGTGGTTCGCGGGCGGGCCGGGCCGAACGCGCGGCGCATGACCGCGACGTCGTCGGTGTCGGCCGATCCGTTGACCGCCGACGCACCGGTCGCCGAGCTCGTGCGCGCGCTGACCGCGGTCGGCCAGACCGTCGCGACCGCCGAATCCCTCACCGCCGGGCTGTTGTCCGCGACCATTGCCGGTGTTCCGGGCGCCAGCGCCGTGCTGCGCGGCGGCCTCGTGGTGTACGCCACAGACCTCAAACACAGCCTCGCCGGCGTCAGCGACGAAGTACTGGAGACGGAAGGTCCGGTCGCCGCGAGCACCGCTGAACAACTGGCGGTCGGCGCGCGAACGAATTGCGGGGCAGACTGGGGAGTGGCACTGACCGGTGTGGCCGGGCCGGACGCGCAGGACGGACATGCGGTCGGCACGGTTTTCCTCGGTCTGGCCGGTCCGGGGCACACCGAGGTGATGCGGTTGAAACTCGTCGGTGACCGATGGACGATCAGGATCAGTGCGACGCACACCGCGGTGCGCGAGTTGCTGCGCTGTGTACGACGGCCGGACCAGCGTCCGGCCGGGCAGGACGGGCAAGGTGAGTGATTTGCGCCGGGCGGGAACCAACCGGCCCATGTCCGACGTTGTGCCAGAAAGAACGGCGTGCGTGGCACTCGTGAGTGTCATGCAGGTCCCCTGACAGGGAGCGAAGGAGAACGAGATGACGCTGCTGCGAGAGGCCATCGGGGACAGTCTGCGGCGTGCTCGTCTCGCCCAGAGCCGGACCCTGCGCGAGGTGTCCACCTCGGCGCGCGTGAGCCTGGGCTATCTCTCCGAGGTCGAGCGGGGCCGTAAAGAAGCCTCCAGTGAGCTACTGGCCGCCATCTGCGCGGCCCTGGACGTGCCGCTGTCCCGGGTGCTCTGGGACGTGAGCACGATCATGGCCGGCGCCGACGGCCTGCCCACGCGTACCCCGGCCGACGCCGCGGCCGCGCCGTTGCCGGTCGACGCGGAGCAGACCGCCACTCCGGCCGAGGCCGCGCCCGCCGCGGACGCACCCGCCGCCGAGCCCGCGCTCGCGCCCGCGAGTGCCAGTCTGTCGGTGGCCGGTGCGGGCGCTCGCCCGCTGCCGCTGGCCATGGACACCCGAATCGTCATTCCCGCACCCAAGGCCGACATGCTGGTCCTGGTGAAGGGCATGTGACACCTAGCGACAGGTGGCCACCGCGGCAACGCTGCGGACCGGCGCCCAAAGCGGATAGATTCTCACTAGGCGTCGGTTGGGCCGGGTATACCCGGCCCAGCGGCCGCATGGTGGAGGATAGGCATATATCGAGTGCGTGACGGTCGCGCACTGGAGCCGCGTCGAGGGCGCGGCACGTCAGATGGAGGCGGGATCAATCGATGGCTAATCCGTTCGTCAAGGCCTGGAAATACCTGATGGCCCTCTTTGATTCGAAGATCGAGGAGCATGCGGATCCGAAGGTCCAGATTCAGCAGGCTATCGAGGAAGCTCAGCGCCAGCATCAGGCCCTCTCGCAGCAGGCCGCATCGGTCATCGGCAACCAGCGTCAGCTGGAGATGAAGCTGAACCGGCAGCTCGACGAGGTCGAGAAGCTCAATGCCAACGCCCGGCAGGCGGTCACGCTCGCCGATCAGGCCGCCAACGCGGGCGACACCGAGAAGGCGATCCAGTACACCAACGCCGCCGAGGCGTTCGCCGCGCAGCTGGTCACCGCCGAGCAGTCGGTCGAGGACCTGAAGGTGCTGCACGACCAGTCGCTGCAGGCGGCCACCCAGGCGAAGAAGGCCGTCGAGCAGAACGCGATGTTGCTGCAGCAGAAGGTCGCCGAGCGCACCAAGCTGCTCAGCCAGCTGGAGCAGGCCAAGATGCAGGAGCAGGTCTCCGCGTCGCTGCAGCAGATGGACTCGACGCTGTCCGCGCCGGGCAGCACCCCGAGCCTGGACGCGGTGCGGGAGAAGATCGAGCGCCGCTACGCCAACGCGCTCGGTTCCGCCGAGCTCGCGCAGAACACCGTGCAGGGACGCATGCTGGAGGTGCAGCAGGCCAGCATCCAGATGGCCGGGCACAGCAAGCTCGAGCAGATCCGCGCGTCGATGCGCGGCGATCAGCTGCCCGCGGGTGGCGCGGCGCAGCCCGCCGTCAATCCCGCACCGGCCCAGGCCAATCCGGCGCAGCCGCAGATGAACAAGGGCCAGGCCGCACAGCAGTAACGCCTCGGACGCTCGGTGAGGACTTTGTCGGTGGTGGATGGTTCACTGGCAGACACTGCACGGGTACCCGGCGGGCCGGCCGTCGGCCGCGCCGGGACCGTGCTGGTCCGATCCGCGCTAGCAGTGGGAGAGATGGCATGACTCGGGATAAGTCGCTTCCGGGCCGCAGGCGCGATGCGGCGATCGTGCGGGCGCAGGCCGCGCTCGCGCCGCAACCGGGAAGCCTGCCCGACAGTCTGCGCGAGGTCGGCGAGCACGCGCTCGTCGCGGTGCGCCGCTGGGCCGATCCGCGCGAACGGGAACTGCGCCGCCGGCGCCGGGTCCGCCGCCGCAGCTTCCAGCTCGGCACCGCCTCCGGCCTCACCACCGCGGGAGCCGTTGGGCTCGTGGTCATCTCGGCCCCCGCCTGGATCGTCGTGGTGCTCGGTGGCGGTGCGGTCGCGCTGGTCACCGGCACCGCGCTCAGCGCCCGCCGCTATCTGCGGTTGCGCGGCGTACCCCTGCCACAGGCCACCTTCATTCCCCGCAAACAACCACCCATGTGGTCCCGCGCGCGCGGACCCATCGCCAGACTGGTCCGCGCCGAACGCGCGCTGCACGGTCTCGGCGCACAGATCGCCCGCGGCAACCGCCTGCCCGACGACGAACTCACCGACATGCTCGAAACCGCAGGCTCCGGTTCCGCCGCCCTGCACGCCCTGGCCGCCGACGTCACCGCGATGGAACAGGCCCTCGGCGCCATGGGCCGCGCCAAATCCCCTGCGGCAGACGCCCTCACCGACAACCTCCAGTTCGCCCTCGGCCGCCTCGACACCGGCGTCGTCGAATACGAACAGGTGGTCGCCGCCGCGGGCCGCATCCTCGCGGTCCCCGAAAGTGCCGTCCTCCGCCACAATTTCGACGCCATCGTCGCCGACCTCCGCCACGCCGCCGACCGCCTCGACGGCTGGGCCCAGGCCCTCACCGAGGTCGCCGACCAGCAAGTCCCGCTCTCCCAGCCCGGACAGCACTAAGAGTCGCGAACGCACGGTTCGATCGGCTATTGCTGAGCCATCTCATCCGAATACGGTGTGGGCCACCTTCCTTCGATTGCAGGCGCGAAGGAAGGTGGCCGTTGGTCTGTCCGGCGGGAGGAGTTGCCGGACAGACAGTCACCGGTCGGTGATGACACCCCCTACTGCCGGCCGGCCAGCGCCTTGTCCACGGCGGGATCACCGAGTTGACCGAGCCAGGCCAGTAGGCCCGGATTCGCGGCGGGGTTCGCCGCGACCGCGGCGCGCAATCCCGGCCAGCGCTGGGCGATTTCACGCAACGCGGTCGGCGAGGTCTGCGGATCCGCGGCGCGCACGGCATCCGGCCGGACATCGGGTGCGGATGTCGCTGCGTCAGCGGCGTGGCTGCTCGGTGAGTTCGGCACGATGCCGGGCCGCGTGTTCGGCGGAGTGGCACCGGGAATCGGCTGCGGTACCGCGGAAACCGTTGTTGCCGAACTGCTTACGGTCGCGGTATCGCCGAAGAGCAACGCGTCGAGGCATTGTCGAGCCTCGTCGACCAGGCGGCGTTCATTGCGTCCGGCGGGCGCACGCAAGACGCCACCGCCGTGATTGCGCACCCAGATGCCGATGTGCATCGAAGTCAGCAACAAATACGCCGATATTCCCAGCAGCACCAGCCCGATGAGCCTGCCTGCCACGTCCGGGATCAGCACACCGAACAGCGAAAGCAGCCCGGCCAGCAAGGATCCGGTCCCGAAGAAGAGGTGTGGCGTCGATACTGCCTCGCCCGCGGCGATCTCACTGACCTGGGTGAGTGGGGTGGCCTGCTCGAAAAAGCCGCGCGGAATTACCGCGAAGATGGTGTTCGGTCTGCGCACGACCACCCGGCGATCGGTCACCGCGAGGGTGATCTTCAGGTGGGTCAGGATCAAGAACGGGCTGAACTGAGTCGAGAGTCGCAGCGTTTCGCCGGGCATGAGGGTGATCGGAGTGCGGTGGTGCATGGCGGGTCCGGACATGCTGTTATGTCCGATGCTGGAGTCGACGTGTTGCCGACTGTGCCCACGTCGGCAGCTTGCTGAGCGGGCGTGCGAGAACAGCCGCCAGAAGCACGAAAAGTGCTGTGGCCGTGAGTTTTACGACGTTCGGCAGCGCGGTTCGGCGCGCCTCCGGCTGACCCGGGTGCCGTATCGCCGGGTGCTCGGGCACGGTGTTCTGCGGGGGTGCGTACGGCGGGCCCAGGTACTGTTTCGCCAGGTATCGGGGGATCGGGTCGCAGAGGGGCAGGCATGGTGAATCCCGATGGTGCGATACCGGGGAATCGAGGGGTGAGGCATCGCTCATGGGTTCATCGTGGCTGTTCGGCGGACTTCGCTGTATCCGCCGAACAGTCGACACGGGCTACCGGTGAATCGCGCGCTACCGGTGCTGATTCAGCGCAGGGTGTCCTTGCGTCGTAGTTCTTCGGCGCGGGCGCGTAGGGCGGCGTTCACCAGTTCGCGGCCCTCGGCCATCAGGTCGAGTACCTCCCAGGAGGCCTTGCGGGCCGCGCCGCCGACGATTCCGGCGATCGCTCCGCCGTGGCGACGAGCCGCCGCGGCCAGTTCTTGTGCGAGTTCGTTTTCCATCAGCCACCGACCGTCACGTGGGATTCAGTGTATGAGTGTGTGCCGAACAAGGTGTGTGCATAAGTCGACCATCCCTTCCTGACTGCGGCTATCCGGAAAGCTGCGCGCAAGATCAGAGTACAACCGTACACTGACCGACGGCGCGGCCGGGAGCGTGCAGAACCCAAGCCTTTCGCGAAGCGTAATAGGCGACGGGGCCGTCCGGAACACCGACTTTCGCGCCGCCGCACTGCTCGCCCGTGACACATCGCCCGGTCCGAGGCCGATTTCACCGACGAGGAGTTTGGTGTAGATCACGCCGGGTAGTTGCCTTCATGTAGCTGATCGGCCGGATTCCATCACTGGGATCGGGAACATTCAGTACAAGGGCAGGAGCAGACAGATGCTTGATATTGCCTACCGAAAATCCGCGATCGACCAGGACACGCAACGCCTGGATATCAGCAGATATCTGGCCTGGGGCAACGTCGACGATCCGGTCCGACGCTCGCGGCAATCGCAGCGAATCGCCGAGGATCTCGACCAGTCCGATCACCGAGCAAGTGCCTGAATCACTCTCATCGAACGCACGCGGAGGAATCGAACCATGACCGGAATGCTGGAAGAACTCATCGGAAGCGCTGTGTACTCGCCGGAAGGCGACAAGATCGGCAAGGTCAAGCGGATCTACGTCGACAACACCTCCGGCGCCCCGACCTGGGTGTCGGTGACCACCGGAATGTTCAGCGGCGACTCGCTGGTCCCGCTGGCCGGCGCGCAGCTGCGCCACGACCCGGAAGCGTTGCAGGTGCGCGTGGAGAAGGAGGAGGTGAAGACCGCGCCGCATCTCGAGCACGACGGTCTGATCAGCCCCGAGGCCGAACGCGAACTGTTCGACCACTACCACATCGACCCGAACCGGGCCGGCATGGACATGGGCGGCAAGCAGCAGATGCGCGGCGGACGCCGCCCCGACGAGCAGACTCGCCGCCCTGATCAGGCTCGTCGCGCCGACGACGAGGGCATGGTCCGCTCCGAGGAGCGCCTCGCGGTCAACAAGCAGAACGAGGAGGTCGGCCACGCGCGGCTGCACAAGTACGTGGTGACCGAGGAGCAGACCGTCACCGTGCCGACCACGCACGAGGAGGTCCGGATCGAGCGCGAGCCGATCACCGACCGCTCGCAGGTCGGCCGCGCCGACATCGGCGAGCAGGAGGCCGAGGTCACCCTGCACGAGGAGCGGGTGACGGTGCAGAAGGAGACGGTGCCGGTCGAGCGCGTCCGCCTCGCCGTCGACCAGGTCCAGGACGAGCAGACCGTGTCCGAGACGGTGCGTAAGGAGCGGATCGAGACCGAGGGCGTCGACCGCGATCGGCGCGACCCGCGGCGTAAGTGACCGTCGCTGCCTCGATTGATATCACCGGGTGAGGATCAGGGTGGACCTGATCCTCACCCATATCATTCGAATCATCCAGGGCGGCAACAGCATCGCCGATCAGTAGCCGGGCTCGGACCGCCGGAATCGATGCGCCGAGGTCGCCACGTCGCGGTACCGGACGATCCGCCGAACGGTCGAATGCGCTGGGCTGCTCGGCCTTACCACCGGCGGAGCTGGATGCAGACCCGGATCGTGCCGCAGGATGCGCACCTCGAGCTCGACGGTTTCCGGCGCGAGTGCCGCACCGAATTGCGCAGCGAGCGTTGACCGTAAGCCGCGCAGGCGATCGAGCGCATCGACCTGCCGCCCTGCCCGATAGAGGGCCAGCGCATGCAGCCGGGCCAGCGGTTCGTGCAGCGGATGCTCACCCGCCAGAATGCCCATCTCCCTGAGGCATTCGAGACCGGAGCCCAGCTGCAGCGCCGCTTCCTGTCCGGCGACGGTCAATTCGAGCCGCCACGCATCCAGCCGCGCGGCCTCCACCGCCGCATACGGCGCCCACAGCAGATCGGCCAGCGCCGGCCCGCGCCAGAGCCGCCGCGCTTCGTCGGCCGCCGCCCAGACCTCGGTAAATCGACCGGCTCGCTGCGCGGCATGCAACCGATCCGCGATGGATTCCGCGGCGAGCAGATCGCCGACGACCATCGTCGTCCGGTACCCCGCTGGAGTGCGCAACACGGTTGCGCCGTACTGCCCCAACGCCGTTCGCAACCGGGACACCACCACCCGCAATCGTTCGACCGGCCGCGACAGCTCACCGTCACCCCACAGATCGGCCGCCAGTCGCCGATCGGGAACGGGAACCCCACCCGCGAGCGCGAGCCGGACCAGCACCGCCCGCTCCAGCGGACGGTCCACCCCGATCGTCCGCGCCCCGTCGGTCACCGACACCGGTCCGAGCACGCGCACCTGCGCGTACCCCGGCTCGGGGACCCGGGCCGAATAGACAATGCCTTGCGGCACAGTCATTCTCACTCCTCCTTCCGCTTCGACGGCGCGGGCCCGACGACGGTGACCCCGTAGCGCGCGAACTCCGCCTCCACCTCCGCACCCGACGGCCGCCGGGTATCGGCGGGCGGCAACACCAGTTCGGTTGCCGCGGTACCGAACGCCCGGTGCGCCCGCTCCACCCCCGCGGGCAGGTAGTGGTGCAGCACCCGCGCCGTCGCGGTATGCACCGCGAACCCGTGCGGAATCCCCCGCGGCAGCCACACCGAGCTGCCCGGCCCGGCCTGGATGCGGGCCAGCCCGCGATGCACGGTCAGCTCACCCTCGAGCACGAAGCACAACTCGTCCTCCCGCGAATGCAGATGCACCGGCGGCTCGTCACCCTGCGCCAGCACGACCTCGGCCAGCGACAGCACCCCGCCGGTGGTCTCGGCGCGCTGATGCCAGATCACCAGGCGGCCGAACGCCCACTCCGCGATCGGCTCGTGCGGCCCGAGTTCCTGACGCTGTTCCGGCAAGGTGACACTCCTCGATTCGAATAACCCGCTGTGACCATGCTCGATCCGGGGAGCCGAGAACGGAAACACCGATCGGCTGTCGGATCTACAATCCACAGTTGTGGATGTGGAATTCCGGCACCTGCGTGCGTTCCACGTACTGGCGACCGAGCTGAACTTCACCCGGGCGGCGGCCCAGCTGCACCTGACCCAGCAGGCGTTGAGCAATCAGATCAAACAGCTCGAAACCCGCATCGGCGCGACGCTTTTCCAGCGCAACAGCCGTCAGGTGACGCTCACCGACGCCGGCCGCACGCTGCTGGCCCGGGTGCCCGACATCCTGGATACCGTCGGCGCGGCGATCGCCGACACCCGCGACACCGAGTCCGGTCAGCGCACCGAGCTGATCGTCGGCATCCGCGGCGTCACCGGCCTGGACATCACGCCCCGGGTGCTGCGCGCCTTCGCGACCGAGTATCCGCACGTCGCGGTCACCGTCGGGAAGGTCGGCTTCGACGATGCGAGCGCGGGCGTGCTGGTCGGCGCCGCGGACGTCGGGCTGATCTGGTTGCCCGCGCCGGACGGGCTCGACGTGACGCCGCTGCTCGGGGAGGAGCGGATCGCCCTGCTCCCCGCCGACCATCCGTTCGCGGCGACCACCGCGGTCCCACCGGCCGAGATGGCCGTTCAGCCGTTCGCGTGGTGGACCGACAACCGCGACCTCGCGGCCCGCGACTTCATGACCCTGGCCGACTATCGCGACGGTCCCGCGACCATCGGCGCCGAGGTGGCCACGCTGGAAGATCTGCTCGCCGCCGTCGGCAGTGGTCAGGCGGTCGCGGTCTCGGTCGCCTCGGTCTCCCGCTTCTTCCCGTGGTCCGGCGTGATCACCCGGCCATTGCTCGATGTTGCGCCGTCGGTGCTGGCCGTCGCCTGCCGCGCGGGCGAGGACCGTCCGCTGGTCGCGGCCTTCATCCGGATCGCGACGAAGGTCGCGGCCGAACTGATCGCCGAAGGCGCGGCGACCGCGGTACAACCTACGACGGGTAGCTAGTCAGGGTTCACCCTGATCTTCCCCGGATATCGTTGCTGACCTGGTGATTTATCGTCGCCGAGCTGCCAGAGTGGAACCTGTCGGATCGTGGGAGACGGTTCGCTTACACCCTCGGAGGCTGGCACATGTTGTGGAAGATTATCGGAATCGTCGCGGTCGCCTGGATCGCGTTGGCCATCATCGGTGCGCTGATCAAGGGGCTGTTCCCGATCCTGGTGATCAGCGCCATCGTGTTCGGGCTGTACCTGCTGTACAAGGCGGTGTCGGGCTCGGACAACTCGGTCAGCAAGCTCTAGCTTCCGCCTGCGGAACGGCTGGCGCGCGCCGGGTAGCGCTGCGCCGTCGTGCGGGCGGTCGTCGGACGGATCCAGGTGTGGCCGGGATGCCACCGGGAGGCGCGAGCGAAGTCGCGAACCGTCCGGACCGGGGCCGTGCGCTCCCCGATGAGGGGAAAGCGCACGGCCCCTTCGTCACTGCTGCCTGCGCGCTGATCCAGGCCCTCTAGGCTGGCCCGACGACTAGGAAAGGGTCAGCACGTGGAGCAGGTACCGGAGGATTGGCAGCGCGGCATCGTGATCGTCGCGCATCCGGACGACATCGAATACGGTGCCGCCGCGGCGGTCGCCCGGTGGACGGGACAGGGCAAGGACATTCGCTACGTCCTGGTCACCAGCGGCGAGGCGGGGATCGCCGGACTGCCGCCCGCGGAATCCGGGCCGGTGCGCGAGGGGGAGGAGATCGCCTCCGCCAAAGCCGTTGGCGTGCAACAGGTCGAGTTCCTCGGGTACCCGGACGGCCGGGTCGAGGAGTCCTTGCAGCTGCGTCGCGATTTGGCCGCCGCGATCCGTCGGCATCAGCCAGAACTGGTGGTGCTGTTCAACTTCGGCGACACCTGGGCTCCCGGTTTCGCCAACAGCGCCGATCATCGGGCCGTCGGCCGGGCCGCGCTCGACGCTATTTCCGACGCCGGTAACGAGTGGATCTTTCCCGAGCTGACCGACGTGCCGTGGTCTCCACGGTGGGGAGCGGTGGTGGGCCCCAACGTGACTCACGCCGTCGACGTCGGCGCGCACATCGATCAGGCGAAGGCTTCCTTGGCCGAACACCGCCGCTACCTCGAGGTGCTCAGCTCGGAGCCGGTGGCGGATCAGGTCAGTGCGATCGTGGATCGAGGGACCGGGCCGATCGAAGGATTTCCTGCCGAACGTGCCGTCGGGTTCGAGCTTTACTACTTCAGCGGTTCCGCCCACTAGGCCTGTCGCGAGCGGCTGGCCTCCTGCGCCAGGTCGTTTTGATCTCGGGAACGCGCCCGTTGGGTCGCGGCGACGCGGTCGATGACCGGAATCCAGGAGTTGAGCGGAGCGACGGTGAGGCCGACGACCTTGCCCGCGTCATCGGCGCGACGCAGGGCGAGGGCGGCCTCGAAGTCCGGATCGGCGCGGAACTCGGCGACTTCGGCGGCGTTCATCGGGCCGCCCTGAGCGATCAAAGTGCGTTGGCTGGAGGGGGAGAGGCCCTCGGTGTGCGCCGAATCCGTCGCTGCCAGATAGCGTTTCGCGACCACATGCAGCTCGACCAAACGGGCCACGCGCGCGCCGAGCAACTCGCGGATCGCGTCCGCGCCGTGCCGGCCGTGCCCCGCGTCATCGCCGGGCACGAGCTGATGGCCGATGTCGTGCACCAGCCCCGCGACCTGCAACTCCTCGTCCTGCGGATACCGCTGCCGCAGCAGTTCCGCGCACTGCCGGTCGTGGTCGAGGATGTCGACCGGATCGCCGCTGCGGTCCGGCATGTCCCAGACGTCCTCGCCGTTCGCCAGCAGCACCATCAATTCGTCCACGGTGGACACCCGCACGATCTGCTCCCTCTCCGACACTAATTGGTCTAGACCATATCGCGGTGGGCGTCGGAGGTCACGTGAAGTTCAGCTGTCGAGCAGGTGAAGACGCGGGACGTGGGTGTGACCGAGCCGTCGAGCGGTGTGGCACGCTATGCGGATGCGAGTAGCCGTAGTCGCGGGACCCGATCCGGGACATGCGTTTCCCGCCATCGCGTTGTGCTTGCGTTTCCTGGCCGCCGGTGATGAGCCGGTGCTGTTCACCGCCCCGCGCTGGTTCGAGGCCGCGCGGGACGCGGGCATCGGCGTGCGTCGCCTGAAGGGCCTGGCGCCTCGCCCCGCCGACGACGACACCGACGCAGGCCAGCGCATCCACGAACGCGCCGCGCACATCTCCACCGAGATCATGCCCGACCTCGGCGCCATGCTGCCCGAACTGGTCGTCTCCGATGTACTCACCGCAGGCGGCGGTCTGGCCGCGGAACGCCTCGGCGTGCCCTGGGTGGAGCTGTCCCCGCATCCGCTCTATCTACCGTCGAAAGCCTTGCCGCCCATCGGGAGTGGCCTCGCGCCCGGTGAGGGGTTGCGCGGTCGGATGCGCGACGGCGTGCTGCGCACCATGACCGCGCGGGACATCCGTAATGGTCTGCGTCAGCGCGAACACGCTCGCGAAGGCATCGGCCTGCCCGCCACCGACCCGGGCCCCGCCGCCCGCCTGATCGCCACCCTCCCCGCGCTGGAGGTGCCGCGCCCCGACTGGCCGGACAACGCCCACGTCATCGGCCCGCTCTTCTGGGAACCGACCGACTCGATCCTCGAACCTCCGCCGGGCGACGCTCCGTTGGTGATGGTCGCCCCCTCCACCGCCCATACCGGCGTAATCGGCATGGTCGAAACCGTGCTCGACGCCCTCGCGGGAGCCGATGTCCGCGTAGCCATCTCGACCCTCGACCCCCCACCAGCCGACCTACCCCCTTGGGCCACAGCAGGTCTGGGCCGCCAAGACGAACTCCTCACCCACGCCGCGGTGGTGGTCGGCGGCGGCGGCCACGGCCTGCTCGCCAAATCCCTCTCCGCGGCAGTCCCGATCGTCACCATCCCCGGCGGCGGCGACCAGTGGGAACTCGCCAACCGAGCCGTCCGCCAAGGCAGCTCACTCCTCGTCCGCCCCCTGACCCCCGCCGCGGTCCGCGCCACCGTCCTGGAAATCCTCGACACCCCAACCTTCGCCGCCGCCGCCGAACAAGCAGCCGCAACCGCCACCGACATCACCGACCCCATCCACCTCTGCCACCAGATCCTCGACACGGTCCGAGCGGGTTAGCCGGCGTCGGCTCCGTGCGAGTAGCGGGGGCGGTGGGGGTGGTGGGGGAGCGCGGGTATCTTGGGCACGGTGCGATTGACGGAGTTCCAGGAGCTGTTGCATACCGAATTCGGGTCGGCGCGGGGCGATGCCCTGCTGGCCGATCATGTGATCCCGTCGTTGGGGCGGACGGGGTCCGATGCCATCGAGGCGGGGGTGGATCCGCGCGACGTGTGGCGGGCGCTCTGCTCGGAGTTCGACGTGCCGCGGGGGCGGTGGTGAGCGTGCCGGGCCAGGCGGTGGATCGCGACGGTCCGCTGTATCGGTTCGACGAGCGGGAACGGATGATCCCGGTCGATCCGGAACGGCTGGCCGCGCGGCTGGCGAAGGCCGAGCCGGCCGACTTCGCCGGATATCGGCAGACCGGGATCGAGGCGATGCTGCTCGGCCGCTACGACCAGGCCCTCGATCTGCTCGACCGGGCGCTGGAACTCGTGGACACCGAGGAACGCCGGATCACGGTGTGGATCAACCTCGGCGACGTCTACCGCTATCAGGGCGACGCGTTCACCGCCGAGACGCTGTACCGCCGGGCCGTCGAGCACGCGCGGGCGGCCGTGCCGGACGTGCTGTCGTTCGCCGTGCAACATCTCGGCAAGGCGCTGGCCGAACAGGATCAACTGACCGAAGCACACACGCTGCTGCGCGAGGCACTCGACTTGCGTACGGCCGAGGGCGATTCCGAAGAGATCGAATCCACTCGGGTCGCGCTGGAACGACTTGCCTCGCTGCCGATTTCGTTGCCGCCGAAGGTCGCCGCGTTGCTCGGCACGGACTCGACGTGGTCGGACGAGCACGAAGGGCAAAGCGGCGGCGTCTCGTTCGTCAACGAGGCGTTCTGGGTCAAGCGGGGGCCGAAGGCCGTGGCGGAGCGCCGGCGATTGAACTGGTTGCGCGACCGCGGAATTCGACTGCCGGAGATCCTCGTGTTCGACGGTGACGTGCTGGTCCTCGCCGATGCGGGTACGTCGAGCCTGGCCGCGCGCGACGACGCGGGCTCGGGCGACACCTCGGTCGGCACGGTCATGGGTGAGCTACTGCGCCGGTTGCACAGCATTCCGGTCGCCGAATGCCCGTTCGACGGAAGTCTCGACGTCGTGCTGGCACAGGCGCGTCGTCAGGTGATCGAGGGCTTGGTCGATCTGGACGACTTCGAAGCGGAGAACCGGGGGATCACCCCGGAAGACGTTCTGGCACAACTGATTGCCGAGCGTCCCGACCATGAGGATCTGGTCGTGGCACACGGCGACTTCACTCCGCCGAACGTGCTCGAAGGCTCGATCCTGCTCGATGTCGGCGCGCTCGGCGTCGCCGACCGCTATCGCGACCTCTCCCTCGCCGTGCGTGACCTGCGCGACGACTTCGGCGAAGCCGAGGTGACCGCCTTCTTCGCCGCCTACGGTCTCACCGAACCGGATCACCGTCGCCTGGAGTACTACCGCCTGCTCGACGAATTGTTCTGAGGTTCAAGGCTTCTTCGCGTAATGCCGGGCCGCCTTGGTGCGGTTGCCGCACGTTGCCATCGAATGCCAGCGTCGGGTGCCGTTTTTCGAGGTGTCGTAGAAGAACAGCACGCAGTCGGGGTGCGCGCACTGGCGGATGCGGTCCGGCGCCTCGGCGAGTAGCTGGAGCAGGTTGTCGGCCGCCAGCCAGGCGGGCAGCCAGGTGGGGTCGGGGACGTCGATGACGTTCTCGGGTCCGGCGTCGGTGAGCATGCGCCGGATTCGTCCGTGCTCGAGTACCTCGTTCAATGCTTTGTGTGTGGCGCTCTGCACCACGTCATAGATGGCCGTGCGCGCCGTCAGGACCGCGGCGAGCGTCGCCTCGTCGGCGGTCGCGCGATCGGTCAGCCCCGCCGAGGCCAGCCAGATGCCGAGACCTGTCACGTCGGTGAGCAGGTCCTGCGGCTGTCCGTGCTGGTTCCACCGCGTGTCCAGCAGGTCGAGCGACAGCGGTTCGCCGAGGTGGGGGCGTGGATCGTGCATGACTGAGGGTATCCAGCTCCTTCCGGTAACCAAGGCAACGGCTGCGTCTCTAACCGTTTATAGTCATTTTACAGGTTGACTGCGAGGCTGGGTGGTGGTTATCTTCTAACCAGTTAAACCGTTGAAGACGGTTTCACCCGTCGAGGAGGATCACATGACCACGGTCACCGCACCCCAGCTCGCCACCGGACACATCGGCCTGAACGTCTCCGATCTAGAGCGTTCGGTCGATTTCTACCGTCGCGCACTGGGTTTCGAGCAGCTCGCCGCGAGCACCGACGGCGAGCGGAAATGGGCGTTCCTCGGTGCGGGCGGCAAGCTCTCGCTGACCCTGTGGCAGCAGAGCGCGGGCTCGTTCTCCGGTGAAACGCCGGGCCTGCACCATCTTTCGTTCCAGGTCGACTCGCTCGATCAGGTGCGCGCGGTCGAGGCGGCGCTGCGCGAGCAGTCCGTGCAGATCCTCCATGACGGCGTCGTCGCGCACGGCGAGGGCACCGCGTCCGGCGGCATCTTCTTCACCGACCCCGACGGCATCCGGCTCGAGGTCTACGCGCCGACCGGGGCCGAGTCCGCGCCCGCGCCCAGTGGCGACGCGCCGACCTGTGGATTCTTCTGAGCCGCAGCATCGTTGAACGGATCACCCAGCTCGACAGGAGTATTGCGATGGCGCCCTTCCATTCCGGTGAACTCGCGGTCCAGCAGCGGATGGGGCAGTCGGAGATCGCCGACCGGGTCGGCCGGTCGATCCGCGCCGACATCCCGGCCGTCGCCGCGTCTTTCCTGGCCGAGCAGCCGATGGTGGTGATCGCGGCCGCCGACACCGCGGGCCGGTTGTGGGCGAGCGAACTGGTCGGGCCGCCGGGCTTCATGCACGCCGTCGACACGGAAACCATCGCGGTCGACGCGCGGCCCACGGCGGGAGATCCGTTGCGGGAGGCGCTGACTCATCCGGCCCGGATCGGCATGATCGCGCTGCAACCGCAGCGGCGCAGGCGGATGCGGATCAACGGCGCGGCGACAGCGGCGGGTGGCGGCCTGCGCATCGCCGCTGACCAGGTCTACGCGAACTGCCCGAAGTACATCACCCGCAGGCACATCGAGTCCTACCAGCCGGATGTCGAGCCGCCGCTGCCCCGGCGCAGCACCGAACTCGATACCCGCCAGCAGGCTACGATCACTGCGGCCGACGCGTTCTTCGTCGCGACCGCCGACACCGGGGGCAACGCCGACGCCTCCCATCGCGGCGGCAATCCCGGCTTCCTGCAAGTACTTTCGCCGACCCACCTGCGCTGGCCCGACTACCGCGGCAACTCGATGTTCATGACCCTCGGAAACATCGAGGTGAACCCGCACTGTGGCATCCTCGTCCCGGACTGGACCACCGGCGGCACCCTTCAACTCACCGGAACCGCCGAGTTGACCTGGGCGCCGGAAACTTTCGCCACCGGTGCGCAATGCTCGATCGACTTCACCATCACCGAGGTCGTCGAACGCGCCGGCGCGGGCCCGCTGCGCTGGGGCCCGCCCGAACTTTCCCCCGTCAACCCCTGAATCCCAGAGATAAGGAGTCGTCCGTGCGACCCCCACTGCCACCATTCGACCTCGAATCCGCCAAGTTCAAGGTGCTCGCCGCCGAAAACGCTTGGAACACCCGCGATCCGGAGAAGGTCGCCGCCGCCTACACCGAGGACTCGGTCTGGCGTAACCGCGACGAGTTCTTCACCGGCCGCGCCGCCATCGTCGAATTCCTCACCCGCAAATGGGCTTCGGAAAACGGCTACGCCCTCCGCAAGGACCTCTGGGCCTTCGAGGGCAACCGCATCGCCGTGCGCTTCCAATACGAATGGCACGACGAATCCGGCCAATGGTGGCGCAGCTACGGCAACGAACAATGGGAATTCGCCCCCGACGGCCTGATGTCGCGCCGCGAAGCCAGCATCAACGATGTCCGCATTCCCGAATCTGCCCGCCGCATCCACGGCCCGCGCGAACCAGGCGACGATTCGGTGCTGCCCCAGCAGTAACCATTGCTGATCAACGGGACATGGTGGCGGAGTGTGAATCCGCCACCATGTCCCGTCGACCACGAACTGCGCCGGCTGCCGCGTCGCCGGTGGGTGGTGTTGTGCCAACCAGCGGACCCACCTCGTCGGGTCGCGCGCAGTGCCCAGCCGCGGTGCAGGTCAGGCCGCGGCGACTTTCTGCTCGACGTTGCCCGGTGTCACGGCGGGACGCTGGTGGTGGAGTAGGGCGAAGGCGATCACTCCGAAGACGATGCCGACCGCCGCGGCGACCGTGAAGGCGGCGTCGAGGCCGGTGACGAAGTGCGGCAGGGTCATCGGCTGGTCGGCGTCCGATGCTCCGCGAAACACTGTGCCCAGCACCGCGACTCCGAGGGCGAGGCCGAGTTGCCGCGCCGTGTTCACCGCACCCGCCGCAGTGCCACCCTGCTGCGGCGGCACCGCGGCCATCCCCACCGACACGAGCGCGGGCGCGTTGATCCCGATCCCCGCGCCGATCACCACGAACCCGGGAACCAATGCTGCCCAGGACGATCCGGCATCGATCACGGTCAGCAGCCCCGTGCCGATACCGACCACGACCAGCCCGGCGCCGATGGTCCACTTCGGCGCGACGTCGTGCATCACCCGGCCGAACACCCCGGCGACCAGGAACGCTGTCGCGGCCATCGGCAGCAAGGCCAAGCCGGCGTGTAGCGGCGTCATCCGCAACTGCTGCTGCAACCACAGCGAAACCAGGGGAGTGCAGGCGAAAGCCGCGAACGTCTGCCCGCTTGCCCCGAGCAGCGTCGCGCCGAAGTCGCGGTTGCGCAGCAGCGTCAGCGGGAACATCGGTGCCGCACTGCGGGTTTCGACGACGGCGAAGATCACCACCGCAATCACACCCAGCACCAGCGCGGTCACCGCACGACCGTCCGACCAGCCATGCTCACCACCACGAATAACGCCGTAGGTGAGCGCGGTCGCGGCGGTGGCGAAGGCGAGCATGCCGGGCACATCGATGGCCTTGTCCGCCCGCCGCACCGACGCCGGAAACACGCTGACGGTCAACGCGATTGCCAGCACCGCGATCGGCAGGTTGACGAAGAAGATCCACCGCCACGACAACGCCTCGGTGAGCACACCGCCGAGCACCACCCCGATGCCCGCCGCCGCACCGGACACCGCACCCCAGACGCCGAACGCGACGCCACGGTCGCGTCCGGTGTAGGTCGAGTGCAGCAGCGACAGTGTCGTCGCGAACATGGCCGCGCCGCCGATTCCCTGAAGTACCCGCGCCGCAATGAGATTCGACGAGGTGTCGGCGATCCCGCAACCGAGCGAGGCGAGTGCGAACAGGACCAGTCCGGCAAGGTAGGCGCGTTTCGCGCCGACCCGATCGGCGAGCGAACCGAGCACGAGCAGCAGCGCCGCCAAGGCCAGCGCGTACCCGTCCACCACCCATTGCAGGCTGGACAACCCGGCATGCAGATCGGCCGCGATGTCGGGCAACGCGACATTCACGATGGTGACGTCGATGAGGAGCATCAGCGTGCCGAGACACGCGGCGAACAGGGGGAGCCATTTCTTCACAAGTGCCTCCACGGCGGAATCGAACGATATCGACGCCAAGCGTGCGGCAATCGAACGTATAGCCCTAGCCGGATGCACTCCCGCGTTAGATTCCTCCTATGCGGTACGACGAAACCCCGGAATCCTCCGCGCTGGACGTTCTCGACCGGCAGATCCTGCACGCGCTGGTGCACGACGCCCGGATCCCGTTCGCCAAGCTCGGCGCCGTCCTCGACGTCTCCGAGCAGACCGTCGCGCGCCGCTACCGTTCGCTGCGCGAGCGCGGCATCATGCACGTCTCCGGGCAGGTGAACGCGGTCCCGCTCGGGCACGCGCGCTGGGTGCTGCGGATCAAATCCACGCCGGACAAGGCGCTGCGATTGGCCGAATCACTGGCCGGATTCCCGGATTTGAGCTGGGTCACGCTGCTGTCCACCGGCTCCGAGGTGACCTGCGTGAGCCGCCCGCGCTCGCTCGAACGTCGCGACGCACTGCTGCTGCACACCTTGCCGCGGGCCAGTCAGGTGCGCGAGGTGATCGCGCACGAGGTGATGCACCGCTTCGAGGCCGACGAGGAATGGCCGCGCTTCAGCCACCTGTTCACCGAAGAGCAGCTGCGCGAGCTGGGCCCGCAGCGGTCCCGGTTGGAGGGTGCCGGGCCGGACACACCGCCGGATCTGACGCCCGAGGACGAGGCGATGCTCGCGCTGCTCGGTCGCGACGGCCGCGCGCCGTACGCACAGATCGCGGCCGAAACCGGTTGGACCGCACCACGAGTCGCGCGCCGGATGGCCGAGCTGGCGCAGTCCGGCGTGCTGTATTTCGACCTCGACTTCGCGATCGAACGCATGGGATACACCGTGCGCGGGGCGCTGTGGTTGCGGGTCCGCCCGGCCGATCTGGACGCGGTGGGCCGGGCGATGGCAACTCATCCGGAGATCGTGTTCGTGGCCGCCACCACCGGCCCGACCAACCTGATGGCATCGCTGATCTGTCGCGACACGCCCCACCTCTACCGCTACATCACCGAGCGTCTCGGCCCGCTGGACGGCATCACCGACTTCGAGGTCACCCCCTCGTTGCGCGTGCTCAAGCAGGCGCAGACGCTGCTGAACAGCGACCGGGTGTCGCTGGTGCGTTGACCCAGGTCGATCACTGATTTCGCGAGTGCCCGGGTAACTGCTCGGGCACCGGCTAACCTGACCTGCGGCTTACCGCCGGCTGTCAACGGCACTGAGCTGCGCACACGAGTCCGGCCGGAAAACTCGGCGAGGCAGAACCGGCCGCGTCGCTTGACTCGAACACGTGTTCGTCTAATCTTGCCGTCAGAACTTGTCGGTGCCGCCCTCTAATGTTGGCGCCAACCACAGAAGAGACTTACCCGTCGAAAAGGGGATCAAGACATGGCACCACAGGCGTACGACCGCGACAAGGCTCTCGAACTCGCACTTGCTCAGGTCGAGAAGAACTTCGGCAAGGGCGCGGTCATGCGTCTCGGTGATGAGGTACGTCAGCCCCTCGCGGTGATCCCGACCGGCTCCATCGCGCTGGACGTCGCGCTCGGCATCGGCGGCCTGCCCCGCGGCCGCATCGTCGAGGTCTACGGCCCGGAATCCTCGGGTAAGACCACGGTCGCGCTGCACGCGGTGGCCAATGCCCAGGCCGCCGGCGGTGTCGCCGCGTTCATCGACGCGGAGCACGCCCTCGACCCGGATTACGCCAAGAAGCTGGGCGTCGACACCGACGCGCTGCTCGTCTCGCAGCCCGACACCGGTGAGCAGGCGCTCGAAATCGCCGACATGCTGGTGCGTTCCGGCGCCATCGACATCATCGTCATCGACTCGGTGGCCGCGCTGGTGCCGCGCGCCGAGATCGAGGGTGAGATGGGTGACAGCCACGTCGGCCTGCAAGCTCGCCTGATGAGCCAGGCGCTGCGCAAGATGACCGGTGCGTTGAGCAACTCCAATACCACCGCCATCTTCATCAACCAGCTGCGCGAGAAGATCGGCGTGATGTTCGGTTCCCCCGAAACCACCACGGGTGGTAAGGCGTTGAAGTTCTACGCCTCGGTCCGCCTCGACGTGCGCCGCATCGAAACGCTCAAGGACGGCACCGACGCGGTCGGCAACCGTACCCGGGTCAAGGTGGTGAAGAACAAGGTCAGCCCGCCGTTCAAGCAGGCCGAGTTCGACATCCTCTACGGCCACGGCATCTCCAAGGAGGGCTCGCTCATCGACATGGGCGTCGAGCACGGCTTCGTGCGCAAGTCCGGCTCCTGGTACACCTACGAGGGCGATCAGCTCGGCCAGGGCAAGGAGAACGCCCGCAAGTTCCTGCTGGAGAACACCGACATCCGCGACGAGATCGAGAAGAAGATCAAAGAGAAGCTCGGCATCGGCGCCGATGTGACCGCGGATGCGGGTACCGCTGAGGTCCCCGCCGATTTCTGATCCGATGAACGGCCGACGCTCGCCCCAGCCGCGCCGGACCGCGCCCGATGAGTCGCGGTCCGAGCCGGTGCAGGAGATGCGCCGTCGGCTTCAAGAACTCCTGTCCGCCTCTGGTGCCTCCACCGATCCACTCGGATCTTGGCCCGGCGAACAGGACCCCGGACGAGTCCGGTCGGCCGAAGGTGGTTCGGCCGAATCGGACACGTTGGGAACTCGGTCGAGCGCGTCCGATCCGCAGCGGGCGCGTTCGACTGGGTCCGGCCGTGGACGACGAAAGTCGTCCCGGCGCACAGACTCCCAGTCGGCTGATTCCGAACATGCCGAAGGCCGATGGGCGGATCCGGTGGCGGCCGGATCCGAGCGGGGTGGCCGCTCCACGGAGCTCACTCCGCCAGGCGGGACGGTCGAGCAGGCGAAGGAGGCATGTCTTCGCCTGCTCGCCGTCCGCGCCCGCAGCCGCGCCGAACTCGCCCAGCGCTTGGCGACCAAGGGCTACAGCACCGAGATCACCGACCGCGCCCTCGACCGGCTCACCGAGGTCGGCCTGATCAACGACGCGGCCTTCGCCGAGGAATGGGTACACGCCCGGCACACCTTCTCCGGCAAGGGCAAACAGGCGCTCGCCCAGGAACTTCGCCGCAAAGGCGTCGCCCAATCCGACGCCGAAGCCGCGCTCGACGCGATCAGCTCCGACGACGAGGAATCCCGCGCCCGCGAACTCGTCCGACGCAAACTCCGCAGCATCCCGTCCGGACTCGACCGGGAGAAGACGATCCGCCGGCTGGTCGGCATGCTCGCCCGCCGCGGATACAACCAGTCGACGGCCTTCACCGTGGTCAAAACCGAACTGGCCCAGGCCGAGTTCGACACGTCGGACCTGGAACAGGACTAGCGGCGACGTCGCTTTCGCCGGCTTCGGCCCGAGCGGTCGCGGCAAGCCTGCTTGACGTCAGTCGAGGCGTTCGAGCCCGTCCGGCTGCTGCTTGCTTCCCGTTTCGTCGAGGGGTCTTGCCGCTTCCGCGGTCCCGGGCGCAGGCCACCGGTCTGTCGGCAGAACCCAGCGCGCATAGGTGTTCTCCGGATTCACCGTGATCACGTCGCACACCCGGACCACCCGATCCAACTCATCCGCGAGATGTGTGAGATTCGGCATGACGACGGCATCGGCGTCCACCCGCTCGATCGCGTTCAGCAGTTGCTGCACCGGCTGCTCGGTCTGCGCGCCGAACACCACTATCTTGGTCAGCTCATACCCGAGTCTCTTTGCCACACTGCGGATCTGCGTCTCGTCCCAGACCTGCGACACCCCCGACACATCGCGGCGCAGGTACCCGATCGCCGTTGGCCGTCCCCACATCCCCAGTTGCCCTCTCCTCGGTAGCTGACTCGCGTGCAACCTCCGAGGTTAGAAGTGGCCGGCGCCGGATGGACAGCATGTTGCGAAAAGTTGCGGACATTGGTCGCGGGCAGGTTCCTGGCTGGAACCTTCCCGGATTTCCCTGCACCACACGCATATTCGATCACTTGACCAGCAAACCGGCCCTTGACCGGTGGTCCGGTGGAGCGAGACAATCGACGGGCTCGGGGCAACAGTTCGCAACATCCCAGGACAAGGGGTCAACGATGCGTCTGACTTTTATCGGCGAGGATCCGGGCTCGAATCCGAACGGTTCGCCCACGGTGTATCGCACCGACCGAGATTCGTGGATCGTCCAGGGATGGGTAGTCACCGACCCCGAGGTTCTTGCCCACATGAACATTCCGCAGGGTGAAACCTGCGTCGAGATCCCGGACCGGATGATTCAGTTCTTCAGGAAGGGAGACCGTGGCATCGATAGCCTATGAAGAGTTCGAGCGATTACTGGGCGAGTTCGTAGTGGAGTCAGTGCATCTGGAGACTCGGGACACCTACAGCACGGCGATCGAGCTGCCGCATATCGCGCAGTGGACCGCCGGAGAAACCGACGACCTGGTCTGGTTGCAAGGCTGGTGCACAACGGTCCGCGACCATGTATCGGCGGGCCGATCGGTGCGCCGAGCCAGAATCGTGTCCGAACCGCTGAGTGACTATCAACGATGGTCACACAGCATCGCCGCACCGATGGTCGAGGCCGGCGAGGATATCCGCTGGGTCCCTCGGCGCCGGACGTCCTCGGTCGCCATGCCCGGCAACGACTTCTACCTGCTCGACAACCGGCTCGTGATCTTCCTCCACTACGCGGGCAGCGGCGTGGCCACCGACCAGGTCACCTCCCTCGACCCGCACGATATTCAGCTGTGCCGCAACGCCTTCGAGGCCGCGTGGCGGCTGTCCATCCCGCACCGTGACTACCGGCCCCGTTAGTTCCGCGCAGGAGGCCCGACGGGCCCTCGGCAACCGGCTGCGGGATATCCGCAAAGCCGCCGGTATCACCATCCGTCAGCTCGGCGCGGAGACCGGCCAGCATTTCACTCGAGTGTCCAAGATCGAGAACGGCGTGCAGTTCCCGACCGATCGCGACATCAGCGCCTGGTGCCGGGTCTGCGCCGCGGTCGATCAGGAACTCGACTTGGTCGCGACCCTGCGCGCGGTCGACTCGGCCTACCTGGAATACCGGCGGCAGAGCCGGGCCGGCATGAAGCGAGTGCTCGGCGCGCACACGCCCGAGCGGTATCAGGCGACGAAGGTGTTCCGCATCTACGAGCACAACGTCATCCCCGGCCTGTTCCAGACGGCGGAGTACACGGCGGCCATGCTGTCGTTCTGGATCCGGTTTCTCGATACGCCCAACGATCTCGACGAAGCCGTCGCCGTCCGCATGGATCGGCAGCGCGTGCTGCATCGGGGTGGCAAACGGTTCGTGGCCGTGCTCGAGGAGCAGGCGCTGCGCACCTGGTTCGGCACGGCGGAAGTTCAAGTGGGACAACTGGGTCGGCTGTTGGAGTTGATGTCGATGCCGAACATCTCGCTCGGCATCATTCCGCTCATGACCGAACGCGAGGCGGTCGGTTCCACCGGATTCTGGATCTTCGACGACGCGCTGGTCGCACTCGAGACGCCGACCGCGGGTATTCAGGTCACCCAGCCCGCCGAGTGCGCGTTGTATGCCCGCATGTTCGAGGTGCTCAAGGGTTCGGCCGTCTATGGCAGGGAGGCAAGGGGTTTGATCTTGCAGGTGTTGGGCGAACTGGACGGATAGGGCCGTGACATCTCACAGCCCGGGGATGGAGACGAATACCGCGCCCGCGCTGTCCTGCCGGAAGTAGATGTCGCCCGGGGGATTTCGATAGGACGGGATGCCGGAGTCGGGGAGCCAGGTGTAGTCGACCAGTTGCAGGGACAGGGGGCCGACCGGCGCGACGAGTTGTACGTCGACGCCGTCGGGCGAGGGCGCGTAGAACTGGAAACCCGTTTTCGGCACCGGGGTCAGGTCGCGACCGGCCACCCGGATGGAGGTCGGTGCCGTCTCGTAGCGCAGAGCGATGCTCGTGGCGGCGCGCGTGGTGCGTAGGCGCAGATGTACCGTTCGCTGTCCGGATTCTGTTGTGTCGGAGAGTATTTCGGCAGTCGGCGGAGAGAGTTTCTCGGCCGTCGCGGGGCCGCTGGCGGCGGTGGTCGGCCAGAGCTGGGCGAATGGCCGGCTCGGCGCTGTCTCACTTACGAAGTTGCGGGTCCACCGATCAGGGGCGTCTCGCGACAACCACAGGGCCTCGTTGCGGTCGGCGTCGAGTGCGTACACGAGCTGAGACGTCAGCGGATGTTGATCGTCGAAACGGTCCACCGCCAACCCGGCGGCGGCCAAGGCAACGGCGACGACGAACGCGGTCGACGGTATCGCCCAGCCGCGCCGATCCGGCCACGCCTGGGTCAGGGTCAGCAGGAGCAGCCCGCCGAGCAGCACCACCGCGGGCGCGACCAGGAACGGGGCGGTGGTGATACCGGTCTGCAGCGCGGGCCACGTTGCGCTGCCGAGGAATACCGCCGTGGGTATCAGGAAGACGGTGAGCACCGGCAGCCGCCAGCGCTCGGGCACCGCGAAGGTGGCAGCCACCCCGAGCGTCGCGCCCAAAGTGGGCACGACCAGTACATGCGCGGTCGCTGGGGCGACGATCGCGAGGACCCCGCCCAATAACGCCAGGCAGCACAGCAGCCCGGCCATGGCGGCCGTTGTGCCGAACAGTCGCCGCCCGATCGAGTACCAGGCGAGCAGAACCGCGGCGGACAGTACGAGGATCGATACGTAATAGAACTCGGGCCGATAGGGATCGACGAACAGCGGCCGATACTCCGGCCGGATCAGCTTCACCACTTCCCATAACCCGTACACCGCACCCGTCGCCAGCGGCGCGGCAACCAAAGCCGTTGCGGCGGAACCGAATATCTTCCGCAGGCTGGTCTCGCCGGCCCGTCGGAGCCGCCAGCTGAGCCATGCGACAGCAATCACGGTGGCCGCCGCGAGCGCCATGATCACCCAGAACGGCAGCACCACCAGCACGCCGAACGGCAGCTGGAAGAACGAACGATCGGCGTCGTCCGCGGCCGTGAGATCCTTGCCGCCGAACTCCTTGACCAGCGCGAGACTGTTGTCGCCCATCTGCTGCACCGTCGCCAGATCCACGTGCGCCGGATCGTCGAAGATGTTGTGGTAGTAGGCGCTACGACCGGCGAAGGCCCAGTCGAGCACGCGCAGCCCACCCGGCTCGAAGGAGGCGAAATCGGTATTGCTCCCGGTCTGCGCGCCCGCCAACGTCGTGGTCAACGAGTCCGTGTTCGGAAACGGCGCGACCTTTTCGACGGCATCGACCAGCGCGCCATCGGGATGGGTGGTCCGCCACAGCAACACCGGCCCGCCCGCCCCACGGGCCTCGTGGTTGACGACCACCCCGTTGTCCCGGCCGTCCTTGCCCGACGCGACAAACGCCTCCGACCCGAGCAGCCCCGTCTCCTCCGCATCGGTCAGCAGCACCACCACGTCATTACGCAGCGCGGTACCGCCGGCCCGCAGCGCCCGCACCGCTTCCAGCACCGCCGCCACCCCGACCCCGTCGTCATTCGCCCCGGGCCCCGAAGCGACGGAATCATAATGCGCCGTCAGAAAAACCGTGCCGGTCGAATCCGTCCCGGGGATCCGGGCGACGATGTTCGCCACCCGCGCCATCCCCACCACATCCCGCCGGAGCGAACCCGGATACCGCCCCACCCCGTCCTGAATCTCGGCGTCCAGCCCAAGCTTCCGCAACTCGCCGACCAGATGATCCCGAACCCGATCATGCTCCGCCGTCCCCACCGGATGCGGCCGCTGCGCAATCTCCCGCACCACCCCAAACGCCCGCTCGGCACTGAAAACGTCCCCCGCCGCCCCCAACCCCCGATACCCGTGCGGCTGCTGCTCCCACACCGTCCCCACCACCACAGCAAGCAGCACAAAAAACGCCAGGACCCCGGAAACCCCTCGCCCAACCCGCACACCCGCGATGTTAGCCGCCCACCCCGCCACCCACCCGCCCCCAATCCCATCGCCCCTACCCGAGTCCCCGGCCAACGGGAACGGCGGTGGGATGAGCGAGATACCGCATCCAGCACACCGCCGATTCGTTCATTCGAATCCGAACAGGGATCTCTTGCCGGTCTTTCTCAGTAGTCCCTGGTCTCTACTCCGGGTTTCGTCTCGATAGTGAATTCCGGACAGGTCACCATGGACGCCCCATTTTGTACCCAGATCGGCGCGGTGCGCGGAATGTCCTGTGTGCCATCGATGCTGACGCATATTGCCGTGGCTCGATAGCTCCCGCCGTTCGAGTTTGCGCAAGAGACGATCGCGCCTCGACCCATCAATTTCGATGTGCAATTTGTCGGCGTTCCCGCAGTGGCAGATGCTGAGCCAAGTATTTGTGCGACCGAAGTGACGGCGAAGAGACCGGCGACGGCGATGTATTTGATGCGCATGTGCTATTCCCCCTAGTTCTTCGTATCGAGGCCACTCGAGGACACATACTGCGCTCCTCGGCAGAATGCCCGCGATACGGTGGTTGCTTCTTCCCATTCGCCGTACTGAAACGACCGTTCACCTGTGCCGGGATCTTCGCAAACCGCTACTGCTCGGTGCCACCCGGAGCCGGAACTGCACACCGTTGTCACCGAAATTTTTCTGGAATCGATATTGTCGTGGCAGTTCTCTGGTCTTGCGGAGGCAACTCCAGCGTTGAGCGTTGCTGCCAGCGTCCACATGCAGGCTACTGCCAAGGCGCCTGAGGTCACCTTTGTCGTCATGGATAGTTGTTTGCGAACTGGATTGGAATATCGCATGGAGCTCTACCTTCGATGAATCGTATGGACAACGAACATGACTCGGACAGGCTCTGCCAGTGCTGAACCCCCCTCTGAGTTCTTCTTCAGAGGTTTTGACGCGCCAGAGCCTCGATCGGTTCCATCGGATTCTTCAAAAGTTTCGGGATGCCGACACAAGCGCTCCGACCTGCGGTGCACCGCAACGGATCCCGGCATTCAACGCGAACGGCGGTGCGCTGGAGCGGATCACCGCGTCCAAGGCACCGCCGCATCGCGTCGGGGTCGTGCTGTTACTTCTTGGTGAGGTCCATACCGGGTGCGGCATCGGTGAGCACCGATTCCGCCCCGAGCACGGCGCCGCCACCCTTGCCCTTCTTGCGGGCGCGCAGTCGCCGCTCCAGTCTCGTAGCCACCTGGGTCAGGGCGCTGTTGAGTATGACCATGACGACGGCGATCACCATGAGGCTGGGGATCGTGTTCTGTTCGGCCGAGCCGAGCTGCTGGCTGGAGCGCACGATCTCGACATAGGTGATCTGGTAGCCGAGCGCCGAATCCTTCAGGGCGACAACCATTTGGGAGATCAACGCGGGCAGCATGGCGGTGATCGCCTGCGGCAGCAGGATCAGTCGCATCAGCTGGTTCTTGCGCATACCCAAGGCCACCGCGGCCTCGGTCTGGCCCTTCGGCAGCGAGCGGATGCCCGCTCGCACGATCTCCGCGACGACCGAGCCGTTGTAGATGGTCAGCGCGATCACCACGGCGGCCAACGCCAGATCATCCGATTTGAACACCTGATACTTCGCGAACGTGAAGAACAGGAAGATCATCAGGATCAGCACCGGAATGGCTCGCGCCACCTCGACGACCGTGCCTGCGACCAACCGCACCACGCGGTGTTCGGACAATCGCAGGATGCCGAAGATCATGCCGATCACCAGCGCGAACACGATCGACAGCAGGGCCGCGACGACGGTGCCCTTCAGGCCGGGCAGCAGATACGTCTGCCAGACCTGCAGGTCGAGGAACGGCTTCCACTTCTCGGCGGTGAACTGTCCCTTGTCGGCGAAGCCGCTGTAGAGCACCCAGAGAAACGATGCCACGGCGACGACCACGACGACCGAGTAGAGATGGTGCCGAAGGCGTCCGCGGGGGCCTGGTGCGTCGAACAGCACCGAAGGCGCAGCAGTCATCGTGCGACCTCGAATCGTTTGGCGAGCCAGCCGAAGAGCAGGCCGGTCGGCAGGGTCAGGATGACGAACCCGAGGGCGAAGATGGCGCCGACGGAGATGACGTCTGCGGCGTTCTCGTTGATGTCGGCCATCAAGAACGCGGCCTCGACCACGCCGATGGCGGAGGCGATGGTGGTGTTCTTGGTCAACGCGATGAGCACGCTGCCGAGCGGGGCGATGACTGCCCGGAAGGCCTGCGGCAGCACGATGAGCCGCAGATTCTGGCTGAAGGTCAGCCCGAGCGACCGGCCCGCCTCCGACTGGCCCATGGCGACGGTGTTGATGCCGGAGCGCAGGGATTCACAGACGAACGCCGCGGTGTAGATGCTGAGTCCGACGATGGCATAGCGGAAGTTGTTCTGCGCGACCGAATCCGGTCCCTCGCCGGCGAGCTTCCAGCCCATCGTGGTGTAGAGGCCCAGCGACATGAAGACGATGATCAGCGTGAGCGGGGTGTTGCGGAAAATGGTGACGTAGGCGGTGCCTACCGCGCGGGCGATCGGTACGGGGGACACACGCAGCGCGGCGACTAAAGTGCCCAGGATCAGCGCGCCGACCGCCGAAAGGACGGTCAGTTTGATGGTCACCCAGAAGGCGTCGAGGATTTGATCGTCATACCTCGAGATCAGGTCGAACACGGCGTACGTGTCCCTCCCATCGGGTCTCGATTTTTCAGGGGGCGTGCGGCGGGTGGCCCGGCCCGGTGGGATCGGGCCACCCGTGCGGGTAGAACTCAGTACCGGTCGACCTTGGGCGGCGTCGGCGCCTGGTATCCGGATCCGCCGACGCTCGCGTCGAACGCCTTCTTCCAGGAACCGTCGGCGAACATCGCCTCGATCGCGTCGTTCACCTTGTCGCGGAGTTCCTTGTCGCCCTTCTTGAGGCCGATGCCGTAGTTCTCCGTGGTGAACGGCTTGCCGACGACCTTGAACGCACCGGTGCTCTGTGCCGCGTAGCCGGCCAGGATGATGTCATCGGTGGTCACCGCGTCCCACGAGCCGGCGCGCAGGCCCTCGAGGCACAGCGAGTAGGTGTCGTTGGCTTGCAGCTGGGTGTCTTTGAAGTTCTTGTCGATGTTCTGCGCGGGCGTGGAGCCCTTCACCGAGCAGACCTTCTTGCCCTTCAGCGACTCGGGGCTGCCGATGTCGGTGTTGTCCGCGCGGACCAGGAACGACTGTCCCGCAACGTAGTACGGGCCGGCGAAGTCGACCTTCTGCTTGCGGGCGTCGTTGATCGAGTAGCTGGCCACGACGTAGTCGACCTGACCGTTCTCGATCAGCGTCTCGCGCTGGGCGGACGGCGATTCTTTGAAGGTGATGCCTTCCGGCTTCACCCCGAGCTTGCCGGCCACGTACTTGGCGACCTCGACGTCGAAGCCGCTGTAGGACCCGTCCTTGTTGCGCAGCCCGATGCCGGGCTGGTCGAACTTGATGCCGATGGTGAGCTTGCCGTCCTTGGCGTGATCCAGGGCGGACTTGCTGTCACCGCCGCCACACGCGGTGGCGGTCGCGGCGACGACGGTCAGCGCGATCGCGCCGATTCCGAGTCGCAGGGCACGGTTGATCCTCATCGAGTTTCCTTCTCCCTCTCATGGGTTTGCTGGCCGTGATCTTGGAACAAGGCCGTCCAAATGTTCGGCACGGGCGCAGCGGGTCGATCTCTATGTTTCAGTGGCTCAATATCTTGCCGAGGAAGTCCTTGGCACGTTCGGACTTCGGCGCGGTGAAGAAGACCTCGGGTTCGGCGTCCTCCACCACCTGGCCGTCGGCCATGAACAGGACCCGGTTGCCCGCGCGACGGGCGAAGCCCATCTCGTGGGTGACGACCAGCATGGTCATCCCGTCCTTGGCCAGCGAGACCATCACGTCGAGCACTTCCTGGACCATTTCCGGGTCCAGCGCCGAGGTCGGCTCGTCGAACAGCATCACCTTGGGGTTCATCGCCAGTGCGCGGGCGATGGCGACGCGCTGCTGCTGACCGCCGGACAGCTGGGCCGGGTACTTGTCGGCCTGGTTGGCGATGCCGACCCGGTTGAGCAGCTCCATCGCGTGGGTGTGCGCCGCGTCTTTCTTGATCTTGCGGACTTTCATCGGCGCGAGCATGACGTTCTCGACGATCGTCTTGTGCGCGAAGAGGTTGAACGATTGGAAAACCATGCCGACGTCGGCGCGCAGCGCGGCGAGGCCGCGGCCTTCGGCGGGCAGGGGGACACCGTCGATGGCGATGTCACCGGAGTCGATGGGTTCGAGGCGGTTGATAGTGCGGCACAGCGTCGATTTCCCGGAACCTGAGGGCCCGAGAACAATGACTACCTGTCCTTTGGGGACTTCCAGGTCGATATCGCGCAGGACGTGTAGTTCACCGAAGTGCTTTTGCACGTTGCGCATCGAGATCATCGGCGCGCTGGCGGCGCTGGCGTCCCCGGTTGAAGCGTTCCCGGTTGTATCGGGCGCGGCGGCGTCGTCGGTCATGGTCCAAGACTGTAAAGGCAAAATGCGGATTTGCCCGAGTTTCGGCGACACACCGTTTTGCCGCGCCGAGCCGACACGTGCCGTTAACGCCCTCGTCCGGTTCGTCCGAATCGCGATCGTCGAACGCCTGGGCGGGCGCGACGGTGACGCAGCGTGCCTGATCAGCGATGGTGTGTGCCAAGACACCCGCTGCCACAAGTGAGCGGGCCGACGCCAAACGTGCCGCCGTTTGGCGGCGCGTTCCCGAGGCCTATGCCCCTAAAATTGGGGTTGCCGCTGCCCGTACTCTGGACGCGTGGATTCGATCGGACAGGCAGTGTTGAACCCCACCCAACTCCCCACTGACGGCTCTCGCAGCTACGAGGTACGCACCTTCGGCTGCCAGATGAACGTGCACGATTCCGAACGCTTGTCCGGACTCCTGGAGGACGCGGGTTACGTGAAGGCCGCGCCGGGGGCGACGGCCGACCTGGTCGTGCTCAACACCTGCGCGGTGCGCGAGAACGCGGACAACAAGCTCTACGGCACCCTGGGCCATCTGGCGTCGATCAAGGCCGACCAGCCGGGCATGCAGATCGCCGTCGGCGGTTGCCTGGCGCAGAAGGACCGCGGCACGGTCGTGCGCAAGGCGCCGTGGGTGGACGTGGTGTTCGGCACGCACAACATCGGCTCGCTGCCGGTCCTGCTGGAACGCGCGCGGCACAATGCCGAGGCGCAGGTGGAGATCCTGGAGTCGCTGGAGGCGTTCCCGTCGAGCCTGCCGGCCAAGCGCGAGTCCGCGTACTCGGGCTGGGTGTCGATCTCGGTCGGCTGCAACAACACCTGCACCTTCTGCATCGTTCCGTCGCTGCGCGGCAAGGAGGTGGACCGCCGCCCCGGTGACGTGCTCGCCGAGGTGCAGGCGCTGGTCGACCAGGGCGTGCTGGAGGTCACCCTGCTCGGGCAGAACGTGAACGCCTACGGCGCGTCGTTCGCCGATCCCGAGGAGACGCGCGATCGCGGTGCGTTCGCCAAGCTGTTGCGCGCGTGCGGCGACATCGACGGACTCGAACGGGTGCGCTTCACCTCGCCGCACCCGGCCGAGTTCACCGACGACGTGATCGAGGCGATGGCCGAGACGCCGAACATCTGCCCGCAGCTGCACATGCCGTTGCAGTCCGGTTCGGACAAGGTGCTCAAGTCGATGCGCCGCTCCTACCGCAAGACGCGCTTCCTGGGCATCATCGAGAAGGTGCGGGCGGTGATGCCGCACGCGGCGATCACCACCGACATCATCGTCGGGTTCCCGGGGGAGACCGAGGAGGACTTCCAGGAGACCCTGGACGTGGTCCGGCAGGCGCGGTTCACCAGCGCGTACACCTTCCAGTACTCCAAGCGACCGGGCACGCCCGCCGCCGACATGCCCGATCAGCTGCCGAAAGCCGTTGTGCAGGAACGCTATATGCGGCTCATCGCGTTGCAGGAGGAAGTGTCGCTGGACGCGAACCGGGCGCTCATCGGCACCGAGGTCGAACTGCTGGTCGCCGACGGCGCGGGCAAGAAGAACGCGGCCACCGCGCGGATGAGCGGTCGCGCCAGGGACGGCAGGCTGGTGCATTTCCGCCCGGGTGGCACGCCGGAGTCGATCCGTCCCGGCGATATCGTCACCGTCGACATCACCGAGGCGGCGCCGCACCACCTGATCGCCGACTCGCCGATCAAGTCGCACCGCCGCACCACCGCCGGTGATGCGCACGAACGCGGCGTCACCCCGAAGACCGAGCCGATCGGCGTCGGCCTCGGACTGCCCCGCATCGGCGCGCCCGCGCCGGAACCGGTCGCGGCCGCTGGCTGTTCGACCGGTTGCGGCGCATGAGTGCGCGGATCGCGAGACGGGGTCATGCTGGAGCCGAACACATTTCGGGTGTCTGCCTGACCGAGTGGGGCGCGCCCGAACCGAGTATTCGCGAGGGGGCGGCGTGAACGACAAGCCTGGTGAAGACGGCTTCGTGGCGGGCGGGGCGGACCCGGCGCCCGAACCGGACCGCAAACCTACTACTGGCGGTAGTGGGTCGGGCGACGTGCGCGAACCCGGTGATGGCACAGTGGACGCGGGCACAGCAGCGAACCACGAACAAGCCGAACGAAACGAGGGTTCAGTGAACTCGGTCGAGAGCAGCAACTTCGAACAGTTCCGCGATGATCTCGATGCGGTGGAACGGCGCATCGCCGGCGAGATCGATCCCGGCGTGCGCGCCATGGTGGTGGCCGGCGCGGTGTTCGTCCTGTTGCTTTCGCTGGTGCTGCCGCATGCCGGTGGTGCGCGCGGGTTCGACGTGCTGCTCGGTACCGAGGCCGCGCGGATGGAGCACATCGGGCTGCCGTCGCGGATCTTCGTCTGGTTCCTGGTTGTTTTCGGCGTCGGATTCTCCACGCTCGCGCTGATGACCCGGCGCTGGTTCCTGGCGTGGATCGCGGTCGCGGGTACAGCTATCACCAGCGTGTTCGGTGTCTTCTCGATCTGGCACCGGCAGACGCCCGGCATCAACAACTACCACGGCGCCGGACCGGCCATCGGCCTGATCCTGGGCACCATCGCCGCGATCGTGTTGACGTTCCACTGGATTCGCGTGGTCTGGAGCCGCACCGCGTTGCAATTGGCTGCCGAAGAGCAGCGCCGCAACGCGTCGATCGCCGCCGAAGAGCACGACCGCCGCCGCCTCACCGGCGAAAAGTGAAGTAGGCGCACACCTTCTGACAAGACGCACACCGAATCGCATGCGATTAGGTGTGCGTCAGATCAAGGCATATGCGGGTGTTCGGCGGCCGTCAGCGGTTGGTGACCGCACCCTCCGCGGCCTCGGCCCACTCTCGCCACTGCTTGGCCTGCTCCAGCGCCTTCTCCGCATCGCGCGCCTTACCTGCGGCTTGCGCCTTGGCGGCCTGCTCCTCGAATTGCGCTACCCGCTCACGGAATTGCGCCGCCCGAGCCATCGCCTCCGGGTCGGTGCGCCGCCACTGCGCGTCGACCGCGTCGCGGACCCGCTTCTCGATGGCGCGCAGCTTGCCTTCCAGCTCCTGCATGCGTTCGCGCGGGACCTTGCCGATCGCGTCCCACTTGTCCTGCAATTCACGCAGCGACGCGCGGGCGGCCTCCAGGCCGTTGGCCGGGTCGATGTGCTCGTAGGCCTGCAACAGTTCTTCCTTGGCGGAAGCGTTCGTGTCGAACTCGGCGTCGCGTTCGGTGACGGCGGCGTTGCGGGCGGCGAAGAACACGTCCTGCGCGCTCTTGAACCGCCGCCACAGTGCCTCGTCGGCTTCGCGGGGCGCGCGGCCCGCGGCCTTCCACTCGGCGAGCAGGTCGCGGAAGATGCCCGCGGTGCCGACCCAGTCGGTCGAACCGGAGAGTTCCTCGGCGCGCACGCACAACTCTTCCTTGCGCGTCTTCGCGGAGGCGCGTTCCCGGTCGAGTTCGGCGAAGTGTGCACCGCGCCTGCGGTTGAACGCCTCACGGGCCTTGGAGTAGCGCTTCCACAGGGCGTCGTCGACCTTGCGGTCCACGCCGCGGATCGACTTCCACTCGTCGAGGATCTCGCGCAGCCGATCGCCCGCGGCCTTCCACTGGGTGGATTCGGCGGCGATCTTCTCCGCCTCGGCGCACAGCGTTTCCTTGCGCTCGGTGTGCTCGTGACGCGCCTTGTCCTTCTCCTCCTTGGCGTGCGCGGCAGCCTCTTCGGAGTGTTCGGCGATCGCGGCCAGGCGCTTGGCCAGCCCGTCGATATCGCCGATGACGGCGGCGGTGGGCAGCGATTCGGCGAGGGCGACGGCGGCGGCCTTGGTCTTGCGCGCGTCCGCGCCGGCCGCGAGGCGGGCTTCCAGGAGCGCGACCTCAGTGGCCAGGTCGTCGAACCGGCGACCGAAGTGGGCCAGGCCCTCGGCGGCGTCACCGGCCTGCCAGGAACCGACCTGACGTTCGCCGTCGGCGGTCTTCACCCAGGCGGTGCCGTCGTCGTCGACCCGGCCCCAGGCACTGGGATCGGAGGTGGTGGGCACGACGGGATGCGGATGCTGAGTCTGGCCCGGCGTCGCGTGCGGCTTGGGAGGTTGGATCGAGCCGCCGGGTTTCGGGGCACCGGAAGAGCGCGGCATCGCGCCGGGGCTGGCTTTCGCGGTTCCGTTGCTGTCGGTCATTGCTCCTCGTCCCTGCCGCGCGTCACGGCTGCCTGGTTACGCCCTAGCTCATCCCATTGAACCCGGTCCGAGCGCTTGTGACCATCGACCCAGGCCTTCACGTGCAGGAATCTCGGGGATTGCAACCCCTGATGACCTGGGTTGTAGCTCATCGAACAGTATCAATCTCGACCAGCTTTGCGGCAGAGACACTCGAACCCGGGCGGTACCCGCGGTGCGTAAGGGCGTCGCGCGGAACGGTTACGGTTGACCCGTGTTCTCGATTGCCGCCCTGGTCCCGTCGCCGCCGATCCTGGTGCCCGAGCTCTGCGGCGGTGCGACGGGCGCGATTGCGGGCCGGCTCGACGATCCGCGCGCGGTGCTGCGGGCGGCCGTGCTGGCCGCCGCGGAAAGGCTTGCGGGAGTGACAGACCGCTGGACAGTGATCGGCACCGGGGCCGCCGACCAGGTGTTCGGGCCCGAGGCGGTCGGTACGTTCCGCGGGTTCGGTGCGGACGTGCGGGTCGCGCTTTCGCCGGACGCCGCGGCCGAGCCCGATCCCCAGCATCCGCTGCCGGTGTTGATCGCTGGGTGGTTGCGGGAGCAGGTGGCGCCGGGCGTGAGTGCCGAGGTTCGCATTGTGGCTGAGGACACTCCGGTGGCTTGCTGCTTCGAGCTCGGCGCGAAATTGCGCGCGGAATTGGACAATTCGGACGAACGACATGGAGTGCTTGTTATCGCAGACGGTGCCGCGACGTTGTCGTTGAAGGCTCCCGGATATCTCGACGAGCGGGCTGCCGCCGTGCAGGACGAGCTGGATCGTGCGCTGGCCATGGGGGACCGGGCCGGGTTACGTGCGCTGGATCCCGGACTGTGTGCGGAATTGGTGATGTCCGGCCGGGCCGCGTATCAGGTGCTGGCCGGGTTGTTCGACACTGATCCCGTGGTCGAGACGTTCTACCGGGACGCTCCGTTCGGCGTCGGTTATCACGTGAGTCTGTGGCGACCGGCGGAGTCCGCATGAGCGAGGGCGCAACGACATCGGGCCGGGGATGCGAGCCCGCGGAGCATCTGGCGCGGCTCAGTTCGCAGCTGGTCATTTCCGGGCAGCCCGATCACGCGCGTGCGCCACAGGAGCTCGTCGCGCACCACGAGGCGGACTCGTGAGCGATCCCGGCATCACCCCGATCGCCGTCGTCGGTCCTACCGCGACCGGCAAATCGAATCTCGGCCTCGACCTCGCCGAACGACTCGGCGGCGAGATCGTCAACATCGACGCGATGCAGCTCTACCGCGGCATGGATGTCGGCACCGCGAAACTCACCGTCGAAGAACGGCGTGACATTCCGCATCACCAACTCGATGTGCTGGACGTGACCGAAACCGCGACCGTCGCCGCGTACCAGTCCGCGGCCGCCGCGGACGTGGTCGACATCATGGCGCGCGGCCGCGTCCCGGTGATCGTCGGCGGCTCGATGATGTATGTGCAAGCGCTGCTGGACAAATGGGAGTTCCCGGCCACCGACCCGGTCGTGCGCGCCCGCTGGGAAGCCGTGCTCGCCGAGGGCGGTGTCGACGCGGTGCACGCGGCGTTGCAAGCCGCCGATCCGGCCGCGGCGGCCACCATCCTGCCCACCGACGGACGCCGCATGGTGCGCGCGCTCGAGGTCGTCGAACTCACCGGTCAGCCGTTCGCCGCGTCCGCACCCGAAATCGGCACGCCGCGTTGGGGGACCGTGATCATCGGCGTCGACCGCGACACCGCCGCACTGGACGAGCGGATCGAACGCCGCACCGAGCTGATGTTCGCCGCCGGACTCGTCGACGAGGTCCGCGGCTTGCTCGACCATGGCCTGCGGGACGGCGTCACCGCCCGGCGCGCCATCGGATACGCACAAGTCCTGTCCTACCTCGACAACGAATACGACTTGAAGCACGCGCAAGAACGCACCCTCATCGGCACCCGGCGCTACGTTCGACGGCAGCGCTCGTGGTTCCGGCGCGACCCCAGGGTGCACTGGGTGGACGGCGCCGCCCCCGATCTGGTGGCGACCGCGCTCGCCCTGCTCGACGAGAAAGAATGGACTCCGCAGTGACCCGACGTGTGAGCACCCGCAATGCCTCGGTCCAGGTGTGGCAGGCGTACCTGAACAACCGGACCAAGCGGCATCGTGACGGGCGTTTCCTGGTGCAGGGCGTGCGCCCGATCACCCAGGCCGTGGCGAACGACTGGCCGTTGGAGACGCTGCTCTACCGCCTCGGCACCCCTGACCTGTCCAGTTGGGCCAGGGAGGTCCTGGATACCAGCGACGTGCCGCAGGTCGGCCTGGTGCCGGAGTTGATGGCCGAGCTGGGTGAAAAGGTCGGCGGCATACCGGAATTGGTGGCCGTCGCGGTGTCGCGGCAGCAGGACCTCGACACGTTCGAACCGGGGGAGCCGGGGGAGGCCGCGCCCGTGGTCGTCGTGTTCGACCGCCCGAACTCGCCGGGCAATCTCGGCACGCTGATCCGATCGGCCGACGCGTTCGGCGCCAGCGGGGTGATCGTCACCGGGCACGGTGCCGACCAGTACGACCCGCAGGCCGTTCGTGCGTCCACCGGTTCGCTGTTCGCGATGCCCGTGCTACGTGCGGCCGGCGCCGCCCAGGTTCTGGAATTCCGGGATCGTCAGGTGCTGCGCGGCATCCCGACCCGGATCGTCGGCACCGACGAGAACGGACCGCGCGCGGCCTACGACCACGACTTCACCGAGGCCACCATCCTCGTCGTCGGCAACGAGACCAGCGGAATGAGCGCCGCCTGGCAGGACGCCTGCGACGACATGGTGCATATCCCGATGGGCGGCACCGCCAGCTCGCTCGGCGCACCCTCGGCCGCGGCGGTCGCGCTCTACGAAATTTCCCGGCAGCGCCGGACGTTTGCCAAATGACGAGTAGTTAGGGAGAACACGCACGTGTCGGATATCGAGTTCACCAAAGGGCACGGCACCCAGAACGATTTCGTGGTGCTGCCTGACCTCGAGGTTCAGCTGGAGCTGACCGCCGAGCGGATCAGCGCGCTGTGCGATCGGCAACGCGGGCTCGGGGCCGACGGTGTGCTGCGTGTGGCGCGGGCCGGTGCGTTGCGGGCCGCGGGTGTGCTGCCCGAGCTGCCGCCCGCGGTGAGCGAGACCGACTGGTTCATGGACTACCGCAACGCCGACGGTTCGATCGCCGAGATGTGCGGCAACGGGGTGCGGGTTTTCGCCCACTACCTGGTTTCTTCCGGTTTGGAGAGCGCGCACGAGTTCGTCGTCGGCAGTCGGGCCGGTGGACGTCCGGTGGTCGTGCATTCCGCCGGTGCGGTCGACGGTGACGTCACGGTCGACATGGTCACCGTGGACATGGGCACCGTGCGCGAGCTGGGCGAATCCACCGCCACCGTCGCGGGCTGGGCCTACTCCGGCATCGGCATCGACGTCGGCAACCCGCACCTGGCCTGCGTCGTCCCCGACCTGTCCGCCGACGGCCTGGCCAAACTCGACCTCACCGTGCCCCCCGGCTACGACCCCGACCTCTTCCCGCACGGCGTCAACGTGGAAATCGTGACCCCGCTCGCCGACGGTTCCGTCGACATGCGCGTCTACGAACGCGGCGTCGGCGAAACCCGTTCCTGCGGAACCGGAACCGTCGCCGCGGCGGCCGCAGCGCTCGCGCGCGAAGGGTTCGACATCGCAACCGACACCGGTGAAGTTCGCGTTCGCATTCCGGGCGGAGAGGTCACCGTCGGCCTGGATAAAGGCACCGCCTGGCTCCGCGGCCCTTCCGTACTCGTCGCCTCGGGTGCGATCGCCGAGGGCTGGTGGCATCACCTCTGACTCCCTGTCGGCATCCGGCCGTCATAGCTGACCTGTATAAATGTGCGAACCGCAGCGTAGGCGGCGCGTCGCCGGCGAAACTCGCTTGACCGCGCTCCAGCGATACGGAACCGTGATGGGCGTAATCTGAGGGGACACCGGCACACAACCAAGTGCCAACGATGATGTCGATCTGCTTACCGGGAAGCGGTTTTCTGCCGTTCCGAAGAGCAATCGATGAGGTTGAATGACGAAATCCAAGACGTACGAATTCACTCCGGCCGACGACTTCACCGAGACGGCCGATGACGACATCCAGCTCGACGCCGCCGCTGACGGCGCT
The DNA here is from genome assembly GCF_040681495.1 of Nocardia sp. NPDC051756. Lineage (NCBI taxonomy): Bacteria > Bacillati > Actinomycetota > Actinomycetes > Mycobacteriales > Nocardiaceae > Nocardia > Nocardia sp. NPDC051756. The sequence goes on from NZ_JBFAYV010000001.1 coordinate 984,101, forward strand.
CAGTCCGACGACGCCGTAACCGGCGATGTCGTCGCCGAGCACGCCGCGCGGATGAAGCGCTCCGGCGGCTGGACGTCCGCCGAGCCCACGGTCGGCGAGATGCAGCTCGACGAACGCAGCTCGCTGCGTCGCGTCGCCGGGCTGTCCACCGAGCTCACCGACATCACCGAGGTCGAGTACCGGCAGCTGCGCCTGGAGCGGGTCGTGCTGGTCGGCGTGTGGACCACGGGCAGCGCCGCGCAGGCCGACGCGAGCATGACCGAACTGGCCGCGCTCGCCGAGACCGCCGGTTCCGAGGTGCTCGAAGGGCTGATCCAGCGCCGCGACAAGCCGGACCCGGCCACCTACATCGGTTCCGGCAAGGCCGAAGAGCTGCGGGCCGTGGTGCTCGAAACCGGCGCCGACACCGTCATCTGCGACGGTGAGCTGACTCCCGCGCAGCTGACCGCGCTGGAGAAGGTCGTCAAGGTCAAGGTGATCGACCGGACCGCGCTGATCCTCGACATCTTCGCCCAGCACGCCACCTCCCGCGAGGGCAAGGCGCAGGTCGCGCTCGCGCAGATGGAATACATGCTGCCGCGACTGCGTGGCTGGGGTGAGTCCATGTCCCGGCAGGCCGGTGGTCGGGCCGGCAGCAACGGCGGCGTGGGTCTGCGTGGTCCCGGTGAGACGAAGATCGAAACCGATCGTCGCCGCATCCGCGAGCGGATGGCCAAGCTGCGCCGCGAGATCCGCGAGATGAAGACCGCGCGCGACACCATGCGGGCCCGCCGCAACTCCAGCGGCATCCCGTCGGTAGCGATCGTCGGCTACACCAACGCGGGCAAGTCCAGCCTGATGAACGCGCTCACCGGCGCCGGACTCCTGGTGCAGGACGCGCTGTTCGCCACCTTGGACCCGACCACCCGTCGCGCCGATCTCGACGACGGCCGCGAGGTCGTCTTCACCGACACCGTCGGTTTCGTCCGGCACCTGCCGACCCAGCTGGTCGAGGCCTTCCGGTCGACGCTGGAAGAGGTCACCGGCGCCGACCTGCTGCTGCACGTGGTCGACGGCTCCGACGCGCTGCCCGCCGAACAGATCAAGGCGGTCCGCGAGGTGATCACCGACGTGATCAAGGAACAGGGCACCCCCGCCCCGCCGGAACTGCTGGTGGTCAACAAGATCGACGCCCTCGACCCGATGGCATTGACCCGCCTGCGCGGCCAGCTCCCCGACGCGGCCTACGTCTCCGTCCGCGCCGACCTCGGCATCGACGCGTTGCGTGACCGCCTCGCCGAGGTGTTAGGCGGCCTCGACGCCGAAATCAGCATCCTGCTGCCCTACAGCCGAGGTGACCTCCTCGCGCGCATCCACGCCGACGGCCGCATCATCGACTCCACCCACGAGGAAGGCGGCACCCGAGTCCACGCCCGAGTCCCCCACTCCCTCGCCGCCGCCCTCTCCGAATACGCCCACGCCGGCGGATCGGACACCCCAGCCCCCAACGGCCACCCCGAACCCTGACCCAACAGGGGCTGACCGAACCAGCACCCGCATCACACCCCAGCCAGGTCCCACTCGCCGAGCCTCTGCCGCCGATCGGGACCTGGCTGAGTACATACTCGGGCTTTGCCGCGGTCATGTCCCGTTCGGTGGGTTCTCTGCCGTCGAACGGGACCAGGTTGATGGCCCACTTGAGCTTCGGCGCAGCAATGTCTCGCTCGCGAAGGCTCACCTGTTGGATGAGGTTGGGCTAGCAAGCCCACCGGCGGGTGTGGCAAGCCGTAGCCGCTGACCACCGCTGGCGTCCAACCGGGACACGGATTGGTCGCTGCGTAGGGACCTGCTGGCAATTCCGTGCGCAGTGGGGCCGCGGGGCGTGCGGAGTTAGAGGTATTTGACCTCGATTGTGGCTGTGCCGTCGATTGGTGTCTCGTTCGAGAGGTCGAGGCTGTCCGATCGGGCGATGGTGGTGTCTGCTTCGGCGGTGAGGTCTTGGGTGGGGACCGGGCTTGTTTCGTCGGGCATTTTCGCTCCTCAACTCGGACCGGGATTGCATCGGCTGGGTTCATTGTCCGGTTCGGTGAGGTACGGCAGGGCTTGAATGGGGGAAGCGGTCTGCCCTGCGTGTCCGTGGTGGCGCGCATGCGTCACGGTGCGCGTAAAGGTTGTGTTGAAGTGGGTGAAATTGTCAGCAAATTTAGGCGTCAGGGGGAGGAGGGGTGCGGGGCAGGCTGAGGGTGGTTTTGGGGGTGGGGTGAAGATCGGTAAGGCGATAGCAGACCGGGTGGACTGTGTTGGCGCTCACATCTGATGCGGCACAGTGGATTTCGTTACGGTATCGTTCGGGGCGACATCAGGAGGGATGTATGTCGCACGACCGTTCGGGTTCGGCTGATTCCGCAATCGAGGCGTCTGGTGCGCTGGTGCTCGACAAGCCTGCGCTCAGCGATGGGGCTCCGCTGGCGGTTTCGCTGACCGACAGCGATCTTCGGGTAATCGAGGCGCTGCTGTCGCCGTTGCGGGCGTGGACGAGTCCGCGGTTCTACGGGCTGGACAACATCCCGACCGATGGGCCGGTTCTTCTGGTCGGCAATCATAATCTGATGGGCGGCATCGACGCCCCGCTGCTGCTGCCCGAGGTGCTGCGCCGACGTGACCGGCTGATCCGCGGGCTCGCCGAGCACGTGCTGATCGCGGTCCCCGGCGTGCGCCACTTCCTGCATCGCTACGGCGCGGTCCGCGGCACCCGTGGCAACTGCCTGGCCCTGCTGAAGCGCGGCGAGGCCGTCATCGTGTTCCCCGGCGGCGGTCGCGAGGCGGTGCGCCGTAAGAACGAGAAGTACCTGCTCAAATGGGAGGGTCGCACCGGCTTCGCGCGGATGGCGATCGAGGCGGGCGCGCCGATCGTGCCGGTCGCGATGATCGGCGTCGACGACGCCTACGACATCGTGATCGACGGCGACCACCCGCTGCTGCGCCCCCTGCGCTGGACCGTCCAGGCCCTCGGCATGAACCCTGAACTGACACCCCCACTGCTCCGCGGCCTCGGCCCCACCGTCCTCCCGCGCCCTGAACGCTTCTACTTCTCCGCCGGCACCCCGATCGACCCCGCCCCCTGGCGCGACGCCGACGACATCACCACGGCCGCAAAGGAATTGCGCGACGTAGTCCGCAAAGCCCTGGAAGAGGAACTGAAATTCCTCTTCACCGAACGCGAACACGACTCCGGCCGCACCCTCCTCGGCCGCGTGCGCGACCGCCTCCGCCGCTGACATCCTCGGCGAATTTGTGCGAGCGGTCCGTCCCTCGCGCCGAGCTGACACCTGACTTGGTGAGCCCTACCTCGGTCGTCTCCGCTACCAGCTCGGCCGGTTGCGCAGGCCGTCCGTGCATTGAGTTCACCTCTCGACCCGGCGAGCGCGTATGCGGCCACAGTGACGCCGCCGCACCATTTCTGATTTCCCGCACCGGAATTCGTATGCAATTCCCGGTGCGGGAAATCAGGAGTGGTGCGGGGTGGGGCTAGTTTGGGTGGGGGGTGAGGTCGTAGACGGCGATGTTGCCTATGTGGGTGGCGGTGTAGTGGTGGCTGACCCAGGTGGCGATGTCCGGTTTTCCGGTTACCTGCCAGGGCTTTTCGGGGGTGGAGGGGCTGGTTGGGGCGGGTTGGCCGCCGACTTTCCAGGAGGCGGGGAGTTGCATTTCCTGGACCAGGTAGTAGGTCAACTCGTGATCGGCCACGATGTGCTGGAACTCCTCTAGCGTTGGTGCCGGGTCTTCGGCCGCGAAGCCGCCGATGGCGATTACCGGTGTGCGGCTGGCCAATTCGAGGGCGGCGGCGATCGAGCCGCGGTCCACCGCGGCGGACCATCTGGTCGTGCTGCTCATCAGCATCGTGACGAGCTGCGGGTTGGTGAACGCGCCGCCGTCGGCGAAGTTCTGCGTCTGGCGGTGGATCAGGGCGGCGATGCCGGTCTCGACGGGTTTGGCTGGTCCGACGACGGGACTGCGGCCGGTATGTGCCTGCGGCAAGGTGGCCGCCGCATAGGCTGTCGATCCGCCGAGCCCGGCGAGCACTCCGATAACCAGCAAGATTGCGGTCACCCTGGTCCGCGCGGTACGCCACGCGCTAGGAACCGGGATCGCAGTCGCCAGCACGCCGAGCGCCGCGACCACCGCCACCACCGCAACGGTCCATCGCAACCACGGCAGCCAATCCGAATTACGTTGCAGCACAACCAAAGCCCACAACCCCATGACCAGGATCAACGCGGCGGCACCCAGCTTGCCGAAAAGCTCATCGCGTCGCCGCCACAGTTCATGCACCCCCACCGCGACCATCCCGGCAGCAGCAGGCGCAAGGGTCAGCGTGTAATAGGAATGCTCGATCGCCTTCATCGCACTGAAGGCCCCACCCATGGTGATCAACCACAACCCGAAAACCAATGCCGCACCCCGTATTTGGTCGGTACGCGGCGCACTCCACCGCGACACCAGCACCACGACGAACGACAACAGCGCAGCCGGAACCAGCCACGAGATCTCGAACCCACTCTCTCCGACGAACAATCGGCCAAGCCCCGGCGAACCGAAGTCATTGAAACTCTGCAACAGCCCCGGCGGCGTCTGATACCCGGACGGCAGCGCAATCTGCCCCGTCGCCGGCGTATTACCGAGGAACCGGCCAAACCCGTTGTACCCCAACACCGAATCCATGAACGAGTTGTCCGTAGACCCCGCAAGATAAGGCCGCGAAGATTCCGGCCACAAAATAGTCAGCAACACATACCAACCCGCCGAAACAACCAACGCCGCGGCCGCCCCAACCAAGTGCCACAACCGATTCCGCAACGAAGTCGGCGCAACAATCAGATAGGTAACACCCAGCGCAGGCAACACCATCAACCCTTCGAGCAACTTCGCCAGAAACGCGAACCCGAGCGCAACACCGGCCAGCATCAGCCAACGCCTGTCGGCCCGCTCCAACGCCCGGATCGTGCAATACCCGCCCGCCGTCATCAGCAACACCAACACCGCGTCCGGATTGTTGAACCGAAACATCAACGCCACCACCGGAGTTGCCGCCAACGCCAACCCGGCCAGCAACCCCGCACCCCGGCTGAGCGTCGCCCGCGTCACCGCCGCATACGTCAACCCCACCGCCCCCACCGCCATCAACGCCTGCGGCACCAACATGCTCGCACTGCTGAACCCGAACAACTGCCCGGACAGCCCCATCACCCACTGCGAGACCGGCGGCTTGTCCACCGTGATGAAGTTGCTCGGATCCAGCGACCCGAACAGCAACGCCTTCCAGTCCCGCGACCCTGCCCAGGTCGCACCCGCGTAGAAGTTGTTGCCCATGCCGTTCACGGTGATGTGCCACAGGTACGCGATCGCGGTTCCGAGCAACAGCACGACCAGCCCGGCACGTTCCACCGGACGCGCCGGTGGCAGAGCTGTCGGACTGGGGGATGAGGCAACGGAACCGGTCGGAGCCGTCGCGATGAGGGTCGCCGCCATTGCCCAACGGTCGCATGCTGATGTTCACCAAAAGTTGGACAGCGGGTTAACACGGCGTCGGAATTGTGTGGTCGAGGACACGGCCGGTTCCGCCGCGGTTTGTCGAGAATCTCGGTCTTCTTCCGCGCGACCCGACGCAGGGCCTGGTTAGCAGACGATTACGCCCCAGAAGTGAACTGCGATTCTCATTCCGGGTACCGTATGAGACAACGACGGGTCGGTGTGGACCGGCCGGTGTGGTCACTAGGAGGTTGGTGTGGAGCGCACACTGTTCGAACCCGAGCACGATCTGTTCCGGGAGTCGTTCCGCAAGTTTCTCGATCAGCACGTCGCGCCGAACCACGCGAAGTGGGAAGAGCAGGGGATTGTCGACCGCGAGGTCTGGCTCGAGGCGGGCAAGCAGGGCTTCCTCGGCATGGCCATGCCGGAGGAGTACGGCGGCGGCGGGGTCAAGGATTTCCGCTACAACGCGATCGTGGCCGAGGAATCGGTGCGCGGCCAGTACTCCGGCCTCGGTTTCGCCCTGCACAACGATGTGATCGCCCCGTACCTGTCCGAGCTGGCCAACGAGGAGCAGAAGCAGCGCTGGCTGCCCGGTTTCTGTTCCGGCGAGATCATCACCGCGATCGCGATGACCGAGCCCGGCACCGGCTCCGACCTCCAGGGCATCAAAACCCGCGCGGTCCGCGACGGTGACGACTGGGTGCTCAACGGCTCCAAGACCTTCATCACCAACGGCATCAACTCCGACATCGTGATCGTGGTCGCGCAGACCGACCCGGACAAGGGCGCGATGGGCTTCAGCCTGCTCGTCGTCGAGCGCGGCATGCCCGGCTTCGAGCGCGGCCGCAACCTGGACAAGCTCGGCCTCAAGGCGCAGGACACCGCCGAGCTGAGCTTCACCGACGTCCGGGTGCCGGCCGCCAACCTGCTCGGCCAGGAGGGTTCGGGCTTCATCCACCTGATGCAGAACCTCCCGCAGGAGCGCCTGTCCATCGCCGTGATGGCCGCCGCCGCGATGGAGGCCTGCCTGGACATGACCATTCAGTACGTGCGTGACCGCAAGGCGTTCGGCAAGCCGATCGGCACCTTCCAGAACACCCGCTTCGTCCTCGCCGAACTCGCCACCAAGACCACCGCCGTGCGCGTCCTGGTCGACCGCTTCATCGAGGACCTCAACCGCGGCAAGCTCTCGGTCGAGGACGCCGCCATGGCCAAGTGGTGGAGCACCGAGGAGCAGGTCGAGCTGATCGACCGCTGCCTCCAGCTGCACGGCGGCTACGGATACATGAAGGAATACCCGATTGCCAAGGCGTACATGGACGCTCGCGTCCAGACGATCTACGGCGGCACCACCGAGATCATGAAGGAAATCATCGGGCGTTCGCTGAAACTGTCCTGACCGCAAGCTGTTTCGATGATGAGGTTGCGCGGGGCCGGCAACGCCGCGCGCAACCTCGATCCTCAAGTCCCCGAAGGTGTATCGCTGCGCTGCCGGGCTTGATTCTCGTGCGCGAGGCGACGCAACAATGCCAGCACGGGCCCGAACAACGCGCTGAAGACCACCGCGCGTTCAGCCAGCGTCACGTTGTCCCCGAGCTGCTGCATATGCGTGGCATCGAGCCGCGCCACCGATTCCGCCAGCTCCGCGTACGGCAGCAATTCCTCGATGTCCCAATCCATGTCGAGGCGCTGTAGCGCACGCATCCGCTCGTCGAGCGCCGCCCGGTGCGGCGACTGCTCCGAGACGTCCCACCCCATCCGCTCGACCAATTCCGCCGCCCAGACCGGGCCGTCCTCGTCCGGCACCGAAGCCGCACCCTCGGGAAGATCGGTGGGCATGGCGTAATCCACGATGCCCAGCACCTCCGCCGGACTGTGCGGTTCATCCAGCGCCGCAAGCACATCGCGGACCGCGGCGACCGGCAGGCCGCCGAAGCGGGTCATCGCCCGGATCAATTCGAGCCGGCGCAGGTGTCCCTCGTCGTAGTCCGCTGTCGTCGCGCGGAGTGAGCGACCCGGTGGCAGCAGTCCTTCCCGTCGATAGAACTTGATGCTCGCAATCGGCACGCCCGACCGCTCGCTCAGTTCCGACAACTTCACGGTGCGTACCTCCGCGGGTGTGACGAAGACCCGATGGCCTTCGTTGGATAGTGCAGCTATCCTACATTGGATAGTTCAAGTATCCAATCACAGGAAAGTGGCCGATGACCGAAAAACCGCAGGCCGACGCCGTCCGCGTCACCGCACGCCAGGTACTGCGCTCGCGCAAGATGTGGGTGCCCGCCGGCGTCATCCTCAGCGTCTTCGCCTTCCTGCTTTCCCTCGCGTACATGGGTGCGATCGTCAATCCACGCGCGGCGATGCACGAGTTGCCGGTCGGGCTGGTGAATTCCGACGCCGGTGCGGCCCAGGCCGATGGCCGGCTGAATATCGGGCAGCGGATCACCGACGGGATCACCGCCGCGTCCACCGACGGCAAGGTGTCCTGGAAACAGCTCACCGAGCAGCAAGCCCGCGACGAGATGGCCGAGGGCAAGCTCTACGGAGCCCTTGTCGTGCCGGCCGATTTCACGTCTTCGGTTCTTGCCCTTGGTGATCCGGCGCGGCAAGGCGGGCAGCACCCGGCGGTCACGATCCTGACCAACCCCGCCGCGGGCAGCCTCGCGTCATCCCTGGCGTCGAGCGTCGCCCAGCAGGCGGCTCATACCGCCTCGGCGCACCTCGGTGATCAGCTGACGACGGCGGCCCGACAGCATCAAACGCTGACCGCCGACCAGCAATACCTGCTCGCCGATCCGATCTCGATCCGCACCGACGTCGGCCACGCCCTCAGCGAGAACAGCGGCCTGGGCATGACCGCCTTCTTCTACGCGCTGCTGCTGGTGATGTGCGGATTCATCGGCGCGAACGTCTTGAACGGGCTCGTCGATTCCGGCCTGGGATTCGCGCCGAGCGACCTGGGCCCGTGGCACAGTCACGGACCCAAGGCACCCATCGACCGCCGTCACACCCTGTACACCGCTTGGGGATTGATGGCCGGGCTCGCGATACCGATGGCCACGTTGATCATGATCGCGTCCATCACCGTGCTCGGCATGGACGCCGGTCACCTGCCCTTGCTGTGGGTGTTCTCCTACTTCGGCATCGTCGCGGTCGGCATCAGCTGCCTGTCGATCCTGGCGACCTTCGGCACGCCCGGCATGTTCGTGTCCACCTTCGTCTTCATCGCCCTGGCGATTCCGTCGTCCGGCGGCACGATTCCGCTGGAGACCGTGCCCGCGTTCTATCGCCACCTCAGTGTGTTCGAGCCCATGCGGCAACTCACCGGAGGCGTGCGAGCGATCCTGTACTTCAACGCTTCCGGTGACGCCGGGCTGTTCCGAGCTTGGACGATGATGGCCGTCGGGCTGGTCCTCGCGCTCGCGCTCGGGTATGCGGCGACCTCGTTCTACGAACGCAAAGGCCTGCACCGCCACCCCGAAACGGAGGCTAGCCCTGCTCTAGCGTCAAGCGGTAAGTGAGGGAGTCGCGGGGCGTGAAACCGGCTCGCTGGTAGAGGCGGATCGCGGACTCGCGGGACGGGCGCGAGGTCAGGTCGACGGTGCGGGAGCCGGCCTTGCGGGCGAGTTCGACCGCGGTGTTGGTCAGATCGAAGGCGACGCCCTTGCCGCGGGCGGATTCGTCGACGACCACGTCTTCGATGCGGGCGCGGATGCCGGTCGGGATGGCGTAGGTGATGAGGGTGAGCATGCCGACGATGCCTTCGTCGGACCCGGCGATGAGCAGGGTCGCGGAGTCGGATTCGATGAGTTCGGCTAGCGCTTCGACGGTGAGTGGAGCGGCCGTCTTCGAGAGCTGGCGGACCAGTGCGTTCAGCTCTTGTGCGAGTTCGGCCGTGGCGTGGAGTGCGGTCGAGATCTGGATATCACTCATGCGCTCAACGTAATCGACGGTCGGGGAGGGCGATCGGTCGCGGTCAGCTCAGGCGGTGTTTGGCGAGAAGTGCTGTGTCGTCGAGGATTTCGTCGGTCGTTCCGTCGGCGACTATGCGGCCGGTGTCGAGGATGACGACTCGGTCGCAGATGCGCTGGGCGTAGGGGAGGTCATGGGTGACCATCAGGATCGTGGTGGGGAGGGCGGTCAGGACGTCGGCTAGTTCGCGACGGGCGACGGGGTCGAGGTTGGCGGCCGGCTCGTCGAGGACGAGTACTTCTGGGCGGCAGGCCAAGACGGTGGCCAGGGCGGCGCGGCGGCGTTCGCCGACGGAGAGTTGGGTGGGGGAGCGGTCTGCTCGGTCGGACATGCCGACGGCTGCGAGGGCATCGCGGACGTTCTCGGTGAGCTGGTCGCCGCGGACGCCGAAATTGGCCGGTCCGAACGCGACGTCTTGTTCGACGGTCGGCATGAACAGTTGGTCGTCGGGGTCTTGGAAGACGAGGCCGACGCGTTGGCGGATGGTGCGAACGGTGTTGCGGTCCAACAAGGTTCCACCGATGTGCACTTCACCGGATTCCGCGATGAGCACGCCGTTCAAATGCAGCATGAGAGTGGATTTTCCGGCGCCGTTGGGGCCGAGGACGGCGACGCGTTCGCCGGGGTGGATGTCGAGGTTCACGCCGTGCAGGGCGCCGGTTCCGTCGGGGTAGGCGAAGGTCAGGTCGACCAAACGTACTGCGGGCGTAGCGAAATCGGTCATCGGAGCACCCACGCTGTGAGGCAGACGCAGATTGCGGCGGCGGCCGGTACGCAGCCGAGCAGCCATTGTGTTCGGGTCGCGGGCAGTGTGCCGAAATTCGGTACGGAACCATCGAACCCGCGCGACAGCATCGCTAAATGAACTCGCTCACCGCGTTCGTAGGAACGCAGGAACAGTGTTCCCGCTCCACGTGCGGTCGCGCCCGCTTGGCGAAGCGTTCGCGGGTCGTCGCCGCGGGAGATCCGCGCCAGCCGCATCCGCGCCGCCTCTTCCAGCAGCACATCGACATAACGCAGCATCAGCACGACAATCGTGACGATCATGCCGGGAACCCGCAGCCTGGTCAGTCCGCCGGGCAATTCACGCACGCTGGTGGTGGCGGCCAACGTCAACGAAACTCCAACGCCGATAGTCCCTTTCGCCACAATGCCCCACGCCGCAGACAACCCGGTCGTAGACAGCGACAGCCCGAGGAACGTCGTCCGCGGCTCTCCCGCCGCGAACGGCAGCAGCACCGCCAGCACGACAAACGGCAACTCGATGAGCAGACGCGGCCCGATCCAGCGCAGCGGAATACTCGCCCACCGCCACAGCGCGACCAACCCGAGCGCATAACAACCGAACGGCCAGAACAACTCTCGCGGCGTCGCCACGACGGCGAAGACGGTGAGCACCGCGCAGACGATCTTCACCTCGGCCGGAACCCGATGCGCCGGTGAACTTCCCGGCCGATACAGGCGATGGCTGGTAACGGTCACTTACGTCGACTCCGACCGAGCGGCCGGATGCTTGCGTCGCCCCGTCCGGATCAGGTTCACCACCGCGAACAACACCGCGAACGCGGCGGCCACCCCGAGAACGCCGGCCACGCCGGTGAGTTTGTCGTCGCCATCGATCGTGTATCCGGCCAGCGGCGATTTCGCGAGATGGTGCTCCGTCGCGTTCTTCGCGATGCAGTCGCCCTGGAGCTGTTCGGCGCCGTCGACCTGAACCGTGGTGCACCCGCGCTGGGTGGTGGCGTCGAGCCCGTCCGGCTGCGAACTCGCCACGTACGACAGCAATCCCGCGACGAGCACGGCCACCGCGGCGAACGCGAACAAGAAGCCGGTTATCGACAACCGGGGCCGCAGTGGTGTCGCGGCGGTACGGCGCTGACCGGTAACCCGTAGTAGATAGACGAGATCAGGTCGCGCATTGACCACGGCGATGAGCGTGATCGCGGTGATGATCCCTTCGCCGACACCGATCAACGCGTGCGTGACCAGCATGTACCCCGCGACCGCCCCGACGGTCGAGCCCGCCGCGCCGCCGATCGCGTACTCGACCACGAAACCCAGTGCGGCCCCGACCGTTCCGACGAATGCCGCGACGAATCCGACGATCCCGATTCCCGCATCGGCTCGTCGTCGCGAAAGCACCGGCAAGACAAGACGAGCGACCGTGTAGCCGATGGTCACGCCGATCAGCGACATGTTGGTGATGTTCGTCCCGAGCGCGGTCAACCCGCCGTCGGCGAACAGAAGCGCTTGAACCACAAGCACAATCGCCACGCACAACGCGCCCACGTATGGCCCGACCAGGATCGCGGCGAGCGCACCGCCCAGCAGATGCCCGCTCACCCCCGGCATGATCGGAAAGTTCACCATCTGCACCGCGAAGATGAACGCGGCTACCAGACCGGCCATCGGCGCGGCCCGCTCGTCCAGTTCGGCGCGCGCCCGCCAGCCCGCGAAACCCAGGCCCGCGACCGCGATCGCCGCGAAGATCAACGAGGTCGGCGCGTTCACGATGCCGTCGCTCATGTGCATGGCCTGGGTGGTGCTGCTGCTCACCCCTGAAGACGATACGCGCGATACCTGATCAGATGAACAGATGTTCTGATATCGGCAAGGGCTGGTCGTATTCGCCCAGGACCGGCAGAGTAGACGTGTGGCAGTGAGCATTCCGCTGGACCCCGATCACGCAGGCCGGGCCGCATCGGGCTTGGATATCGGCGGCATCGAGCATTGGGCCGGCCGGTTCGAGCTGCTCTCCGACGCCAACCGGCTCCGGCTGCTGGTGTGCCTGCACCACGCGCCCGACATCAGCGTCAGTGATCTGGCCGCGGCGGTCGGTATGTCCGGTACTGCTGTGTCGCACGCCCTGCGCCTGCTTCGCCATCAGGGATGGGTGGCCAGTTCGAAGCACGGCCGCATCGTCCGGTATCGCCTCGCCGACGACACGATTCACGACCTGCTGCACTGGATCGGCGCCACGCACGCCGAGGAGTCCATCGAGCACGAGGCTGTCGGCAGCACCTGACCGTCGCTGTTGCCGATTGATCGCTGATTCGATTGAGCGGGAGCTGAGCGGTTACTCCTGGGGAGACAGGTGTTATCCGGTCGAACGAAAGACGAGGTTAGTGTTGGCCGCGAAATTCGAGCTGTACACGGACAAGGCCGCGAAGACCCGGTGGCGACTCAAAGCGGCGAACGGCGAGGTCATCGCCGCAAGCCAGGCGTATGAGAGCAAGGCCGCGGCCAAGAACGGCATCGAGTCGGTACAGAAGAACGCCTCCGTCGCCACGATCGACGATCAGACCGGGTAGTCAGTCGGCGGCGAGGACCACCTCGTTGCCGGAGATTACCCAGCTCCCACCTTCGCTGGTTGCGCCCCGCAGTCCGTCCAGGACTCCGGGGCCCGCGAGCGCGCCGCATCTGGGCTCGGCCAGCGCCGCGAACGCGAAGGTGCGCCGCGCGGTCCACCGCGTGGAGTGCACGAGCCGCCGGCTCAACTGAACGAAACCCTCGACCGCGGCGGCGATCACCCAGGCGTCCGGCTCCCCGGCAGTGAGGCGTCGCGCCTGCCGCAGCCACGATGCCGCGTCCTCCGGCCAGTCCACCACGGCCGACACGCGGTGCCCGCGCTCGCGCCACGCCGAAGCAAAAGCCTCCGCAGCCGCGATCGAGTGCGCGTCTCGACTGTGCCCAATGCTGACGGTCGTCCCAATCCGCCCCTGTTGCTGCAACATCACCAGCAGACGCTCGAGCTCCGCATCGGTATGCGGCAGAGGTGCCGGACACGGCGTCGACAACGCTAGATCTCGCAACCGCGGCGAGGTCCGCCCTTCCTCCGCGGCTCGCCACCCGCGCCCAGCCATTCGAGAAGCGTGAATCCCCGACAACCTCCGCTGCATACTCACACCCAGAAGACGCCCCCACCCCACCCTCCGTGAGATACCACCCCGATTCCGCCTGGCCACTCGATCGCCGAACGCACGTCGACCGGGACCTCACGTGAACCCCAAGCCGATTCCATCCACTCCGACCCCGCACGCCCGCCGAACGGGACATGGCCGAGGCGAAGGCCGAGTAGTCGCTCTGCCATGTCCCGTTCGGCGGCTCAGGATGCTGGGCCGAACCAGGTGGTCAGTGCTTCTAGTAGGCCTTCGTTGTCGGGCTGGTCGGTGACCCAGGCTGCGTAGCCGTCGGGGCGGATGAGGATGGCGGCGGGTACTGGGATGTCGCCTACGGCGGGGATGGGCCAGCGGTCGGTGTGGGTGCGGGCGTCGATCAGGTCGACGCGGTTCTGCCATTCGGCGGGCAGTGGGACTTGGGTTCCGTTGAGGCGCAACAGGATCGGATGGGCTGGGCGCAGTAGTTCGAATACTCGCGTCTCGCCGTCGGCGGTGCTGAGGTCGCCGTCGGGTACTCGGCGTCCGGCCAGCGGGTGGTCGCCCTTGGTGTCGTAGCGGATGTCCAGGCCGGTGATCATCAGGCCGAGTCGCTGCCGCACCACGTCCATCTCCATCAGGTCGCTCAGGACGTCGCGCAGCGCCTCGATATGTGCACCCGGCCGCTGCAACGCCGTCTGTGCCCGGGTGTTGTTCAGCACGCGCGCACCGATCGGATGCCGTTCCGACTCGTAGGTATCGAGTATCTCGGATGAGTTGGTGCGCAACGCAATTGCCAACTTCCACCCGAGGTTGACCGCGTCCTGCACGGACAGGTTCTGCCCTTGCCCACCGGCGGGGTAGTGGATGTGCGCGGCATCTCCCGCGAGAAACACTCGCCCATTGCGGTAGTGCTCGGCCTGCCGCGCCGAGTCCCCGTAGTGCGTCACCCACCGCGGGCTGTGCATGCCGAAATCGGTGCCCGCGATCTCGACGTAGTTGGCCCGGAACTCCTCGAACGTCAGCGTCGATCCGCGCGGCATCACCAGGTCGTGCCGCTGCACGACCAGCCGGTACCAGCCGGGTTCGAACTGCACCGCGGAGTAGTCGCCTGCCCCGCGCCGCCGGCCGAAGAACGGCTCGGCCGGCGGGTCGGTCAGTTCGACATCGGCCAGCATGCCGGTCGCGGTCGCCTCGGTCCCGGGGAAGGCGATGCCGGCCAGCTTGCGCACCGCGCTGCGCCCACCGTCGCAACCCACCAGATAGGCGGCGCGAATTGTGCGCGTCCCGTCCGGTCGGCCGACCTCGACATCGATCCCCGTCGCGTCCTGCCGGAACCCGACCACCGGCGATCCCCACCGCACCGGCGCACCCAATTCCGTTGTGCGTCGGTCGAGTTCGCGTTCGACCACCGATTGCAACACGGCCAGCATGAACGGATACCGAGTGTCGAAGTCGCCGAAGTCCATCCGCAGCGCACCGAAGTGCCCGCCGGGCATCACCCGCCCCTGCGGCAGCAGATCATCGAGCAGTCCGCGCTGATCGAAGATTTCCATGGTGCGGGCGTGGATGCCGCCGGCCCGCGATTCGCCGGTGCGCGCGGGCAGCCCGTCGAGCAGTACAACGTCGACGTCGGCCAGCCGCAGCTCGCTCGCCAGCATCAGCCCGGTAGGCCCGCCGCCTGCGATGACAACCTCGGTGGTCTCCATGACGCTCTCCTTAACAAAGTTAAATCCCTTAACGGTGTTAAGTAGACGTGAACGTTGTTAAGCTGTCAAGAGATTCCCGACAGGAGGCGGCACGTGAAGCTCGATTCCCAGGTCATCGCCCAGGCGGCGCTCGACCTGCTCGACGAGGTCGGCCTCGACGGCCTGACCATGCGCAAGGTCGCCGCCGCACTCGACGTGCAAGCCCCCGCGCTCTACTGGCACGTGAAGAACAAGCGCGAACTGCTCGATGCGATGGCGCGCACCGTCTTCATCGCCGCCATCGACGGCGTCGAGGCGCCGCGGCGCGACGAGACCTGGCAGGACTGGACGATCGGGCTCGCCGCCCGGCTGCGCCGCTCGATGCTGCGCTACCGCGACGGCGCCAACGTGCTCGCCGGCACCTATGTCGAGGACGAAGCAATGTGGCGCACAGTGGAATTGACGCTGCGCACGCTGGAGGACGCCGGCTTCACCCTCCCCGAGGCGGCCCGCGTCTTTCCGATCTTGCTGCATTACACGGTCGGCTTCGTGATCGAGGAACAGGCCCGCGGTGGCGCGGAATACGACAGCAATCCCTACCGTCCCGACCGAATTGAAACGGTCCTCGACCCTGTCCGATTCCCGCTGACCACAAAAATGGTCGGCGACCTTTTCACCGCGGACTTCGACGCCGAGTTCGACTACGGCCTGCGCGTCATTCTCGCCGGAATCGTCGCCGCCCGAACGGAACAAGCGCACTGATTCGGCCACGACGGCGTCGCGCGCGGAGGTAGCCTCGAAAGGGGTTCCTACTCGATGATCCGAGAACCGCGATGCACGAAATGGCCATTACCCAGAGCGTCATCGATGCTGTGTGTGAGCACGCGGCAGGCCGGACCGTACACAGCGTCACCGTCGAGGTCGGCGCGTTATGTGCGGTAGTACCCGACGCGATGCAATTCTGTTTCGAACTCGCCGCCGAGGGGACGGTCGCGGAAGGGGCGCGACTCGTCATCGAGCAAATACTCGGCACCGGCGAGTGCCGGTCTTGCGGCGCCGAATTCGGCTTGGCCGATCCGATCGTGCTGTGTCGTTGCGGGAGCGCTGACGTCGAGATCCTTTCCGGACGCGACCTCCGCATCCGGTCGATGGAAGTGAGCGAAGCATGTGCGCAACCTGTGGATGTGGCGACGACGCGGCAGCCGTGATCCGCGTCCCGCACGAACACCACCAGCACGGCGATCATGAGCACGACCACGAGCCCGGCCATGATCATCACCACGGCCCCGGCGCCGATCACGTGCACCTGCCCCGCACCGAGACGGTCAGCCTGGAACTGAAGGTGCTAGCCAAGAACGACGAACTGGCGCAACACAATCGGGAGTGGCTGGCCGAGCGCGACATCCTCGCGCTGAACATGATGAGCTCGCCGGGCGCGGGCAAGACCACGCTGCTCGAGCGGACCATCCGCGAGCTCGGCGACCTGCCGGTGGCGGTGATCGAGGGCGATCAGGCGACCCTGCTGGACGCCGAGCGCATCCAGGCGACCGGCTGCAAGGTCGTGCAGATCAATACCGGCGCCGGTTGCCACCTGGACGCGGAGATGATGCACCGCGCGCTGGAAACTCTCGACCCCGCGCGCGGCACCCTGTTGTTCATCGAAAATGTCGGAAATCTGGTCTGCCCGGCGCTGTTCGATCTCGGCGAGCGCAGCAAGGTCGTGGTTATCTCGGTGACCGAGGGCACGGACAAACCGCTGAAGTATCCGCACATGTTCGCCGCGGCCGAGTTGGTGCTGATCAACAAGATCGATCTGCTGCCTTATGTCGACTTCGATCTGGACAAGTGCGGCGAGTTTGCCAGGGCGGTGAATCCCGGGGTCGAGATCCTGCCGCTGTCGGTAACCACAGGTCACGGCGTGGATCGCTGGTACTCGTGGCTTTTGGAGCAACAACGTCCTCCGAAATCCACCGGCCTTGAGGATGCTGTCAAGCAGGGTCTAAAATAACGTGATCAGGATCACATTCGGATGATGTGTCTTCAAGCCCAGAGAGACGCAAATCCGATGATCCGCTGTGGAAGGTGGCAGCTAGATGCCAACTCAAGAAGCAGTGCGTGCCGAAGAGACTCTGATCCATGTGCTCTGGATCAACGCGGGTCTGAGTTGCGATGGTGACTCGGTAGCACTAACCGCCGCCACCCAGCCAAGTATCGAAGAGATCGCCCTGGGCGCCCTTCCCGGGCTCCCCAAAATTGCGGTGCATTGGCCGCTGATCGATTTCGAGTGCGGCCCGAACGGTGGGGCCGACGACTTCCTGGAGTGGTTTTTCAAAGCCGATAGAGGCGAACTGGAACCCTTTGTGCTGGTCGTAGAGGGTTCGATACCTAACGAAAATTTGCACGACGAAGGATATTGGTGCGGCTTCGGCAATGACCCCGCGACGGGCCAGCCGATGACCACCAGCGAGTGGCTGGACCGCTTGGCGCCCAAGGCGACCGCGATCGTCGCGGTCGGCACCTGCGCCACCTACGGCGGCATCCACGCGATGGCGGGCAACCCGACCGGTGCCATGGGCGTGCCCGACTATCTCGGCTGGGATTGGCAGAGCAAGGCCGGCATTCCGATCGTCTGCGTGCCGGGCTGCCCGATTCAACCGGACAACCTGTCCGAGACGCTCACCTATCTGCTCTACATGGCCACCGGCCAGGCGCCGATGATCCCGCTCGACGAGGCGTTGCGGCCCAAGTGGCTGTTCGGCGCGACCGTGCACGAAGGTTGCGACCGCGCAGGCTATTACGAGCAGGGCGATTTCGCGACCGAATACGGGTCGCCGAAATGCATTGTCAAACTGGGTTGTTGGGGCCCGGTCGTCAAATGCAATGTGCCCAAACGCGGTTGGATCAATGGTGTCGGCGGCTGCCCGAACGTGGGCGGCATCTGCATCGGCTGCACCATGCCCGGCTTCCCCGACAAGTTCATGCCGTTCATGGACGAACCACCCGGCGGGAAGCTGTCCTCCGCCGCATCCGGGCTCTACGGATCCGTGATCCGCAGCCTCCGACACATCACCGGCCGCACGGTCGACCAAGAGCCGCGCTGGCGGCACAAGGGCGAGAAGCTGACAACTGGCGCGACTCGCACCTGGTAGGAGGATCTTCGATGACTGCCATCGTCCCCGAGCCGTCGCACAAGAAGATCGAACCCAACAGCCTCGTGGAGATGGCCTGGGATCCGATCACGCGCATTGTCGGCAGCCTGGGCATCTACACCAAGATCGATTTCGAGAACCGGGAAGTGGTCGAGTGCCACAGCACTTCGTCGATCTTCCGCGGCTACTCGATCTTCATGAAGGGCAAGGATCCACGCGACGCCCATTTCATCACCAGTCGCATCTGCGGCATCTGCGGTGACAACCACGCGACCTGCTCCTGCTACTGCCAGAACATGGCGTACGGGGTGAAGCCGCCGAACCTGGCCGAATGGATCGTCAATCTCGGCGAGGCCGCCGAGTACATGTTCGACCACAACATCTTCCAGGAGAACCTGGTCGGCGTCGATTTCTGCGAACGGATGGTCGCCGAGACCAATCCGGGCGTGCTGGCCATGGCGGAGAAGACCCTCTCGCCGCACTCCAACGACCACGGCTACCGGACCATCGCCGACATCATGCGGGCGCTCAACCCGTTCACCGGCGAGTTCTATCGAGAAGCCTTGCAGGTCAGCCGGTATACGCGAGAGATGTTCTGCCTGATGGAAGGCAGGCACGTGCATCCGTCCACGCTGTATCCCGGCGGCGTCGGCACGGTCGCGACGATTCAGCTGATGACCGACTACATGTCCCGGCTGATGCGCTATGTCGAGTTCATGAAGAAGGTCGTGCCGATGCACGACGACCTGTTCGACTTCTTCTACGAGGCGCTGCCCGGTTACGAACAGGTCGGCCTGCGCCGCACCCTGCTCGGCTGCTGGGGCTCGTTCCAAGACCCCGACGTCTGCAACTTCAACTACCAGGACATGGCGGAGTGGGGCCGCAAGATGTTCGTGACCCCGGGTGTCGTCGTGGACGGCCGACTGGTCACGACGTCGCTGGTCGACATCAACCTCGGCATCCGAATCCTCTTGGGCAGTTCGTATTACGACGACTGGACCGATCAGGAGATGTTCGTCAAGGCCGATCCGCTGGGCAACCCGGTGGACCGCAGGCACCCCTGGAACCAGCACACGAACCCCAGGCCGCAGAAGCGCGACATGGACGACAAGTACAGCTGGGTCATGTCGCCGCGCTGGTTCGACGGCAAGGACCATCTCGCGCTGGACACCGGCGGCGGACCGCTCGCCCGCCTGTGGCCGACCGCGCTGGCCGGGCTGGTCGACATCGGTTATGTGAAGTCGACCGGGCACAGCGTGCAGATCAACCTGCCGAAGACCGCGCTCAAGGGGCCGGTCAGCTTCGAATGGCACATTCCCGTGCACGGCAGCAACACGATCGAACGCAACCGGGCCCGCACCTACTTCCAGGCCTACGCCGCGGCGTGCGCATTGCACTTCGCGGAGAAGGCGCTGGAGGAGATCCGGGCCGGCCACACCAAGACCTGGGAGAAGTTCGAGGTGCCCGACGAGGGCATCGGCTGCGGCTTCACCGAGGCGGTGCGCGGCGTGCTGTCGCATCACATGGTGATCCGGGACGGCAAGATCGCGAACTACCACCCGTATCCGCCGACACCGTGGAACGCCAATCCGCGCGACAGCTACGGCACGCCGGGCCCGTACGAGGACGCGGTGCAGGGTCAGCCGATCTTCGAGGAGAACGACCGCGAGCACTTCAAGGGCATCGACATCATGCGCACCGTGCGCAGCTTCGATCCCTGCCTGCCCTGCGGCGTGCACATGTACCTCGGCGAGGGCAAGACGCTGGAGAAACTGCACTCACCGACGCAAACGCTGACCGCGGAGTGAGGCCCGGTCGAGCGGAGGGTCGGAAGAGATGACAGTGGACGATCGCCCGGGAGACCAACCAGACACCGCACTCGATGACGAAACCCGTTGGCGGACAGCGGGTGACCGGATCGAGACCCTGCTGGACGCGAGTTCGGCCGGTGGTGCCATGGCCCGTGAACGGGCCGAGAATCTGGTGCGTGAGGTCGCGGATCTGTACGGCGCGGGATTACAGCGTGTGCTGCGGCTGCTCGGCAACGACACCGACACGGTCGAGCGGCTGGTGCACGACGATCTGGTCGCCAGCCTGCTCCTCGTGCACGGACTGCACCCGCACGACGTGCACACGCGCGTGCGGACGGCGCTCGATACCGTGCGGCCCTATCTCGGGTCGCACGGTGGGGACGTGGCGTTGCTCGGCGTCGAGGACGGGGTGGTCCGGCTCGAGCTGTCGGGCAGCTGCAAGACGTGTCCGTCGTCGTCGGTGACCTTGGAACTGGCCGTCGAGGACGCGGTGCGGGCGGCCGCGCCCGAGATCGTGTCCATCGAAGTGGCGCAGCCACCGGCCGAATCGGCGGGCGTGATCTCGGCGGACTCGCTGTTCTCCCGGGTGCATGCCAACGGTCAGCAGTCCGGCCGGCCGGCCGGAAACTGGGTCGCCGTACCGGAACTCGGGGAGCTGCAACCCGGCGAGGTGGGCGGATTCGCGATCGCCGGGCTGATCGTGCTGGCCTGCCGGGTGGGCGACAACCTGTTCGCCTACCGGGATCACTGCCCGAGCTGTGACAGCTCGCTGGCCGGCGCCGCGCTGCATCGGCGGGTCGGTTATCCGGTCGGTGACGCGGTGCTGCGCTGCCCGAACTGCCTCGCGCATTTCGACGCCGTGCGGGCCGGTGCGCGAGTGGACGGCGACGGTCATCTCGAACCGCTGCCCGTGCTGGTGCGTTCCGGGGAACTGTCGGTGGCCGTGCCCGTGGGGGTGAGCGGATGACTTCACCGTTTCGCGCCTTGCAGCGGATCACCGCCGACCGCCCACCCGTCACGCCGGTCGGCGAGCGGTGCGAGATGTGTGCCGAGCCGATCGCCGACGAGCACCAGCATGTGGTGAATGTCGAAGGCAGGCAACTGATGTGCACCTGCCGCGGGTGCTATCTGCTGTTCACCGATCAGAACGCCCAGCTGCGCTATCGGGCGGTGCCGGACCGATACCTGCATTTCCCCGAGTTCACCATCAGCCAGGGGGAGTGGGACGCGCTGGAAATCCCGGTGGGGCTTGCCTTCTTCTTCCGCAACTCCGCCCTGGACCGGACCGTCGCGTTCTACCCGGGTCCGGCCGGTGCGACCGAATCCGAACTGCCGCTGGCCGAATGGCAGGCGGTGTTGGACCGGCATCCCGAATTGACCGTGCTGGCACCGGATGTCGAGGCGCTGCTCATCCGGGTGCCCGAACGCGGCACCGGGGAGGCGACGTGCCTGCTGTTGCCGATCGACACCTGCTACGAGTTCGTCGGCCGAATGCGCACGCTGTGGCGGGGATTCGACGGCGGCCGGGACGTGCACGACTACCTCGATCAGTTCTTCGCCGCCGTGTCGGCGCGGGCGCGACCGGCACCTCCGGGCGGTGCGTGATGAGTCCGGTCAACTCGATGACCTTCGCGGTCCTCGACGTGAAACCGGAACCCTTTGCCGTGGCCCCGAATCTGACCGCGCGCATCGGCATCGCCTCGCTCGCCGACGAACCCGTGCACGCGATCGCGTTGCGCGCGCAGGTGCGCATCGAACCGCATCGTCGCCGGTACTCCGAGGAGGAGGGCGAGGGGCTGGCCGACCTGTTCGGTCCGCGGGAACGCTGGCGGGACACACAGCGGACCTTTCTCTGGATGCACTGCGCCACCATGATTCGCGGATTCCACGGCGGGTCGGAGGTGGATCTGCCGATGCCGGTCACCTATGACTTCGAGGTGACCGGGTCCAAGTATCTGCACGCGTTGCGGGAAGGCAGCGTGCCGTTGCTGTTCCTGTTCAGCGGCACGGTATTCCTCAAAGGGACAACGGGTTTCGGCATCCAGCAGATTCCGTGGGATCGCGAGGACAAGTTCGACATGCCGGTCTCGGTGTGGCGTGACGTGATGGCGGCGCACTATCCGAACTCCGGGTGGGTGCGGTTGAGCAGGGAGACGCTGGATGCGTTGGCCGCGTACAAGTCCGGGCACGGCATGCTCGGCTTCGACGATGCGGTGACTCAGCTGCTGGCACGGTGTACCGAGCAGACGTCGAACGGTGGCGAGACATGACCGCCGAGACCAGGGCCAGGGCGCGCGCCGTTGCCGACGCGGTGTTGTACGAGGGCTATCTGCTGTACCCCTATCGGGCGAGTTCGCGAAAGAACCAGTCGCGCTGGCAGTTCGGGGTGCTGGGTCCCGTGGGGGCGGCCTCGGCCGGGCTCGGCGAGGAATCGAGTATCTCGGCGCAGTGCCTGATCGCCGCGATTCCGGACACGACGATCACCCTGTCCGTCCGGTTCCTGCAATTGCAGCGGCGGGCGGTCGAGGATCGGAACGGTTCGCGGACCGCGGAGCTGACCGTCGGCGCTCAGTCGTGGATCGCCTGGGACGAGGCGACCGAACGCGAAATCGTGGTCGGCCCGATGCCGCTCGCCGCGGGGACCTGGCCGGTGCGGGTGAGCGGCGGGACCGACATCGAAGACATCACCGACGCGCGAGGGGAGCTCGCGGGCCGATTGGTGCGTACTCGGCTCGCGCTCGACGCGGAACTCGAACTCTCCGTCGACCACGACGCCGGCTACGTCCGCCTCACGGTGCTGGTCCGCAATGTCGGCCCGGCGGCGACGGACCAGCGTGACGCCATCGCCCGCTCATTGATCGGCGCCCACGTCATCGCCGAAGTCACCGACGGGCAGTTCATTTCGCTGCTCGAACCACCGGACGACGCGGCCGAGGCCGCCGCCCGTTGCGTGCGCGACCGCTGCTTCCCGGTGCTCGCCGGACCGCCCGGCGACCAGAGCCTGCTGCTGATCTCGCCGATCATCCTCTACGACCACCCGGAGATCGCCGAGCAGAGCGAGGGCCCGCTGTTCGACTCCACCGAGATCGACGAGATCCTCACGCTGCGGGTGATGACCATGACCGACGAGGAGAAGGCACAGGCCCGCGCAACCGATGCGCGGGCGGCCCAGATCATCGACCGCTGCGACGCCATGACGCCGGAGTCGATGCAGCAACTGCACGGCGTGCTGCGCGACCCGCATCTCGGTCAGGCACAACTGATTCCGGAGATCCCCGAGGGTGTCGACTGGTGGGATCCGCTGGCCGACAACGCCGTTCAACCCGAGTCCGACGCGGTGTCGATCGCCGGGGTGCGGGTGTGCAAGGGCAGCCGGGTGCGGCTACACCCCTCGCGGCGCGCGGACGCGCAGGACCTGTTCTTCGACGGCAAGATCGCGCGCGTCACCTCGGTGCACGAAGACGTCGACGGCCACGCCCACGTCGGCGTCGTCATCGAGGACGACCCGGCGGCGGATCTGCACGAATGGTACGGGCGCTACCTGTATTTCGCGCCGGACGAAATCGAACCACTCGCCAGCCCAGGAAAGTAAAGGAAGGCCCGATATGGAGATCGTCGGAATTATTGCGACCGCAGTCGTCGCGGTGATCGTGCTCGGCGCCGCTTACGTCGGCATTCGCTCGATACCGGATTTGCGGCGGTACCTGAAGATTCGGCACATGTAGCACTGAGGAGAACGTCATGACCGACCCTGATCGGCGCGAAGAACCCCAGTCCGAGCGGGGCGAGCCGGGCTCGCGCGACACCGGCGCCGACGCGGTGGCGGCCGGGCCCGCGGATCGCCCGGCCGGCGACATCGGACACGAGGAGACCACCTCGGCCGAGGGCACCGATGCCGAACGGACCGCCGAATTCACCAATGCGACGGCCGGTTCCGACGCCGAACCGGCGGTGCCGCCGTACGAGGGCCGCACCACCGAGGCGCACGACCCGGACGAGACCGCCACCGGCGAAGTCGGCGGCGCGAATGTCGGCGGGGCGACCGCGCCGACCGAGGAACAGGGGTGATCTGACGACGACGGTGCTGGTCGCGGGGATCGGCAATTTCTTCCTCGGCGACGACGGATTCGGACCGGAAGTGGTGCGGCGGTTGCCGCGCCACCCCGATCCCGCAGTGCGCGTCGTCGATTACGGGATTCGCGGCATGCACCTGGCCTACGACCTGCTCGATGGGTGGGATGCGCTGGTGCTGATCGATGCGGTGCCGAATCGTGGTGCGCCGGGGAGCGTTCGGGTGTTCCGGGCCGAGCCGGATGGTGCTGGTGCGGCGAATCTCGATGCGCATGCGATGAATCCGGAGGCGGTGTTCGCCAGCGTTCGCGCGTTGGGTGGCACGCTGCCGCCGACGTACGTGGTCGGCTGTCAGGTCGAGACCGTGGAAGAGGGCATGGGTTTGTCCGAACCTGTTGCCGCCGCGGTGGATACGGCGGTCGCGGCGGTCGTCGAAGTCCTCGCGGGTTTGTCGCCGGACGCCGAATCTGCGGTGTCGCCGCTCAATGACCAGCCACCCGCAGCTCGACAGGAGGAATGACCTATGTGCCTTGGTATTCCCGGCCGGGTCGTCGAAATCCTCGACGGCTACCACAATCAGATCGCGCTGGTCGACGTCCAGGGCGAGAAGCGGAAGGTGAATATCGGTCTGCTGGAGGACGATCCGGCGCGTCCCGGCGACTGGGTGATCATCCACATGGGCTTCGTGCTGGAGAAGACCGACGAGGCCGGCGCGGCAGCGGCGCTGTCCGGGTTGCGCATGCTCGGGAGTGGTGAAGAACCATGACCGCGCACCGGTCGCGGCGCAAGGTGGTGGTGCGCGGCGTGGTGCAGGGGGTCGGTTTCCGGCCCTTCGTCTACACCACCGCCGCGGAACTGGCGCTGTCCGGACGGGTCTCGAACGACAGTTCCGGCGTGATCGTCGAAATCGAAGGCGCACCAGCCGATCTGGACGAGTTCGTCCGCCGCATGCGGGAGAACCCGCCGCCGCTTGCCGTGGTCGAATCGGTCGAACAGGAGACCATCGCGCTACGCGGCGGTACCGGCTTCCACATCGCCGACACCACCCGCGGCGGCGTCGGCCGTACCCTGGCCTCGCCGGATGTCGCGCTCTGCGCGGACTGCGCCCGCGAACTCGCCGACCCCGAGAACCGCCGCCACCGCCACCCCTTCATCAACTGCACCAACTGCGGCCCCCGCTTCACCATCATCGCGAGCCTGCCCTACGACCGCGACCGCACCTCGATGGCTGACTTCCCTATGTGCGCCCGCTGCGCGGCCGAATACGCCGACCCCACCGACCGCCGCTTCCACGCCCAACCCATCGCCTGCCCCGACTGCGGCCCCACCCTCGCCTACACCGGCCCCGGCGACCCCCTGACCGCCGCCCGAAACCTGTTGCGCGACGGCGGCATTCTCGCCGTCAAGGGCATCGGCGGCTACCACCTCGCCTGCGACGCCACCAGCGAAGCCGCGGTCGCCGAGCTACGCAAACGAAAGCAACGCGGCGACAAGCCATTCGCGGTCATGGTCTCGGACCTCGACACCGCCCGCATGATCGTCGAGGTCGACGCCGCTGCGGCTGCCCTACTGACCAGCCCCGCGCGACCGATCGTGCTGCTGCCCCGCCGTGGCGCGGCCCAAACGGCGCTCGCGACGGATGGTGTGCTCGCGGCAGACGGTGCGCTTCCGGCCGAGGACGTGCGAACGGCAGACGGTGCGCGGGCGGTCTCGGCTGGATTGCCGAGACCTGGATCCGGCGTATCCGTGCAGGGCACCGGGCCGGTGGCGATCGGCGAATCCACCGAGTTGTCTGGACAGGCTGACTCGGCCGGGCCAGCGAGCGCGGCCGAAGGCGGTCGCCCGGCGCGCATTCAGTCCGATACTCCAACGTCTGAACGCTCCATGCGGCTCAGGGAGCCTCCAGGTACGCAGCCCACCGACTTCGCCGTGGAGTGTGAAGAAGACGCCGAACCTGTCGAGCCGGCAGGGCGTACGGGGGCCACTGCATCCGTTGGCGCGGTCCGGGCGGACGCAATTGGTGGTCGGGTTGGCGAGGCGCAAGCCGCTGTGGTTCCTGCGGCGTCTGTGGCTCCGGGGAATCCTGATCTGGGTGTCATGATCGCTTACGCGCCGTTGCATCTGCTTCTGTTCGGGTTGCCCGGTGATCTGCCGGGGCCGCGGGTGCTGGTCATGACTTCGGGAAACCTTGGTGGTGAACCGATCTGCTACGACGACGAGGACGCGCGTACCCGGCTTATCGGGTTGGCGGACGGGTGGTTGTCGCACAACCGGCGCATTCTTGTCCCCTGCGATGACTCGGTGGTTCGGCTGGTCGACGGCATCGAACTGCCCGTGCGGCGCTCGCGGGGCCACGCGCCGCTGCCGCTGGCATTGCCCATTCCGATGCAGCCGACGCTGGCGGTGGGCGCTGATCTGAAGAACACGTGTGCGGTGGCGGACGGGCGATATGCCTGGCTCAGCCAGCACATCGGGGACATGGACGATCTGGCGACATTGCGGGCGTTCGATGACGCCGAACGTCACCTTGAGCAGCTCACCGGCGTCGAACCGGTCCAGATCGTCGCCGACGCGCACCCGCGTTATCGGTCCACCGCGTGGGCGCAGCGCAATGCGGGGGACCGGCCGGTGCGTCTGGTGCAGCATCATCACGCGCACATCGCGTCGGTGATGGGCGAGCACGGATTGGGCGCGGCGGCAACGGTTCTCGGCATCGCGTTCGACGGCACCGGGTTCGGACCGGATGGTGCGGTGTGGGGTGGCGAGGTGCTTGCGGCCGGGTACAAGGGATTCCGGCGATTGGCGCACTTGAAGTACGCACCGTTGGCGGGTGGTGACGTGAGCGTGCATCGTCCGTACCGGATGGCGTTGGCTCACCTGTGGGCGGCGGGCATCGAGTGGTCGGAGTCGATTCCGTCGGTGCGTGCCTGCCCGGCCGACGAACGTGCCGTGCTGACGCATCAATTCGAGACCGGCCTCGGCTGCGTGCCGACGTCAAGCATGGGCAGATTGTTCGACGCGGTGTCATCGCTGGCCGGTGTGCGGCATGCGGTGGATTACGAGGCGCAGGCGGCGATCGAGCTGGAAGGGTTGGCGCGCGGCGTTTCGGACACCGCCGGGTACCGATTCGCGATAGAAACCGACGAGGCCGCTCCCGCACTGCTCGACCCGGCACCGGTCCTTGCCGCGGTCGTAGCGGATGTGGCACAAGGCATTCCGTCCGCCGTGATCGGCGCCCGCTTCCACGACGCGGTGGCGCACCTGATTCTCGAACTGGCGGTGTCCTATTCGACACCGTCGACCCCGGTCGCCCTGTCCGGCGGCGTCTTCCAGAATGCCCTGCTGCTCTCGCGTACGCGCGGAGTGTTGCAGGACAACGGCTTTCAAGTCATATCCCACCGCAGGCTGCCGCCCAACGACGGCGGACTCGCGTTCGGGCAGCTACTCGCGGTCAGCGCGGGATGAGGAAAGGAGCCCAACCATGTGCCTGGCCGTACCAGGAAAGGTGCTCGACTTACAGGAACGCGACGGCACCCTGATGTCCACCGTCGACTTCGGCGGCGTGCACAAAGACGTCTGCCTGGAATACATCCCGGACGCCGCGATCGGCGACTACGTGGTGGTCCACGTCGGCTTCGCCATCCAGCGCCTGGACGAGGAATCGGCGCTGGCGACGCTGGCCGAATTCGAACGCCTCGGCGTGCTGAACGAGGAATTCGGCGACGGCTTCGCGCTCGCGGCCAAACAGGCCGGCCTCGCCGATCCCACCGCCGCACCAGCCCAACCAGAGACAGAGGTGACGTCATGAAGTATCTCGACGAGTTCAGCAATCCGGACCTGGCCGCGAAGCTGCTCGACAAGATCCGCGCGGTCACCACGCAGCGCTGGGCGATCATGGAAGTCTGTGGCGGGCAGACGCATTCGATCATCCGCCACGGCATCGATCAGCTGCTGCCGAACGAGATCGAGATGATCCACGGCCCCGGCTGCCCGGTGTGCGTCACCCCGCTCGAGGTGATCGACAAGGCCCTGGCGATCGCCGCCCGCCCCGGCGTGATCTTCTGCTCGTTCGGCGACATGCTGCGCGTGCCGGGCAGTTCGAAGGACCTGTTCCACGTCAAGAGCGAGGGCGGCGACGTGCGCGTCGTCTACTCCCCGCTGGACGCGCTGAACATCGCCCGGGACAACCCCGACCGCCAGGTGGTGTTCTTCGGCATCGGCTTCGAGACCACCGCCCCGGCCAACGCGATGACCGTATACCAGGCCAAACGCCTTGGCATCGAGAACTTCTCGCTGCTCGTCTCGCACGTACTGGTGCCGCCGGCGATCGCGGCGATCATGGAGTCGCCGAGCTGCCGGGTGCAGGCGTTCCTCGCCGCCGGACACGTGTGCAGCGTGATGGGCACCGAGGAGTACCCGCCGCTGGCCGCGAAATACAAAGTGCCGATGGTGGTTACCGGGTTCGAGCCGCTCGACATCCTGGAAGGCATCCGCCGCACGGTGATTCAGCTCGAGGCGGGCAAATACGAACTGGAGAACGCCTATCCGCGCGCGGTGCAGGCGGCGGGCAACCCGGCCGCGCGGGCGATGCTGCGCGACGTCTTCGACGTGACCGACCGGGCCTGGCGCGGCATCGGCATGATCCCGCAGAGCGGATGGAAGTTGTCCGAGCGCTATCGGGACTACGACGCCGAACTGCGGTACTCGGTCAGCGACATGCACACCGACGAATCCTCGATCTGCCGCTCCGGCGAGGTGTTGCAAGGGCTGATCAAACCGCACGAGTGCGCCGCGTTCGGCAAGGAGTGCACGCCACGAAACCCGCTGGGCGCCACCATGGTTTCCTCCGAGGGCGCGTGCGCGGCCTACTACCTGTACCGGCGTCTGGACCTGCCCGCGGAGGTGGCTCATGCCTGACGAAACGGTCGTCGCGGGGGCGACCATCGACATGGAGAGCTGGGTCTGCCCGATGCCGCTGCGGGACTCACCCAACATCGTGATGGGGCACGGCGGTGGCGGCGCGATGTCCGGCGAGCTGATCGAGCACCTCTTCCTGCCCGCCTTCGGCGCGGCCGCGGACGCGGGGCTCGGCGATTCCGCGGTGGTCACCCTCGGCGGCGTGCGGCTCGCGTTCTCCACCGACTCGTTCGTGGTGAAGCCGCTGATCTTCCCCGGCGGATCGATCGGTGACCTCGCGGTGAACGGCACGGTCAACGACCTTGCGATGTCCGGCGCGCGCCCGATGGTGCTGTCCACCGCGTTCATCCTGGAGGAGGGCACGGCGCTGGCCGATATTGCCCAGGTCGCCAAGGCGGTCGGCACGGCGGCGCTCGCGGCCGGCGTCACCCTGGTCACCGGCGATACCAAGGTGGTCGATTCCGGGCACGGTGACGGCATCTTCATCAACACCGCGGGCATCGGTCTAGTGGACGACGGTGTCGACATCCGGCCGCAGCGGGCGCGCCCCGGTGATGTGGTGATCGTCAGCGGCGATATCGGGGTGCACGGTGTCGCGGTGATGAGCTGTCGCGAAGGGCTCGAATTCGGCACCACCGTGTGCAGCGACACCGCGCCGCTCAATGGACTGGTCGCCGCGATGCTGGCGACCGGCGCCGACCTGCACGTGCTGCGGGACCCCACCCGTGGAGGAGTGTCGGCGACGCTCAATGAGATCGCACGGGCCGCGAAAGTCGGTGTGGCGCTGGATGAGCGGAAGCTCCCGGTGCCCGCCGCCGTGCGCGACGCGTGCGGACTGCTCGGGCTCGACCCGATGTACGTCGCCAACGAAGGCAAGCTGGTCGCCTTCGTCGCACCGGAGGAGGCGGACATGGTGCTGGCCGCGATGCGCGAGCACCCACTCGGTGCCCGCGCTGCGGCCATCGGGGTCTGTGTCGAGGAACATCCTGGCATGGTGGTCGCGCGGACGGCGCTGGGCGGCACCCGGGTCGTCGATCTGCCGGCGGGCGAGCAGTTGCCCCGGATCTGTTGAGACAGAAGGGAATCGATCGCGGAGAGGAGTCGACTATCGAGCAGGTCGTCAGCGGCACGGAGATCTTCGCCAGGTACGCGTATGCGCCGAACAAGCTCGGGTTCTGCGGACCGGCCGAGGCCGTCGCGTTGCGCGGCGGCTCCGAGACCGACGTGCGAGCAGTGGCCAAGCAGTTCTCCGGCGCGTGGCCGTACCTCCAGGTGATGGCCAGGCTGACCGGAATCGCCGATCCGCTGGATCACCGTCTCGTCGAGTCGTATTGGCTCGGCGGGGGAATCGGCGCCGACCTGGATCCCGAGCTGTTCGCCGCCGAGCTACTGGCTGTCATCGGTCCGCTGGCCGGTCACTACTGGTCTCACCTGACCGCCGGCCTCGCCACCGAAGCGGCCGCCAACCACTGCTTCCACGTACTCGGCGTGTACCCGTGGACCCGCCTGCTCGGCAAGGGCAAGAGCAATCACCCGGTCCAAGTCCTCGACGGCTGCCGAATCTCCTGGGGCACCGTAATCGACTGCGCCGGAACCGATATCACGCTGAACCGCCGCGAATTGGTCTGGGACGGATGCGAATTGAGCTTGTCGGAACCCACACCCCAGCACGCCGAGATCTGGACCGACGGCTACTCGGCCGTCCCCGACGTGACCCCCGGCGACCGAGTCGCCGTGCACTGGGGTCGCCTGTGTGGCCGCTTGAACCCCGGCCAGCTGCGAAACCTCGAGGTCAGCACCGTCCGCCAACTCGAGGTAACAAACGAGCGGCTGGCCGGACGGCACTGATCGTCAGGTCACGGCACCTGAGGGATTGTCGATGACGTAACGCCACTGCCCGTCGGCGCTGCGTCGGACAACATCGGTCGCAGTGCCGCTCAAGTCGATCTCGCGTCCGTCGGGACCGGTGCCTGTCAACGACCAGTCGATGACGAGCAGCGCGATATCATTTGCGATATACGCTTGGCGCAGTGCGGCTTTCATGGGTACGCCCAAACCCATGAATTCGGCCAGGGCAGCGGATCGATCCGCTCCGGTGACCGGATGCCCGGGCTGGGGGACCACCACCGCGTCGGGTTCATAGAGTCCGTCGAGCGCAGCAGGGTCACGCGCATTGAACAACTCGACCCAGCGTGCAACGTGCTCAGCCAGGTCGGCGTGTGCGGACCCCGCATCGTGATCAGTAGTCATTTCAACGAGCGTATCCGTGCCCCGGCATCCGCACCACAGCCAGTCCGCCGGCGATGGCCCGCCGGTTCAGTGCGTCGGCTTTAGTCAGGTCGTAGCCCGCGACATTGCCGATGTGAACCGAGTCATAGTGGGCGGCAATCCAATCGGCGATCTCCTTGTTTCCGGATACCCGCCGCAACCCGCAACCCTTCACCGCACCCACACCTTTCCTCCATCATGTCCCGTTGGGCATGAGCTTGGCGCTCTCTGCGTAGCAGTTGTTCCTGCTGATCTGGATGGCGTCCTGCGCTTTGGGATCGGGTGCTGCGGTCAGCGGCGTTTGGTGACTTGCACGCCTTGGCCGGGGTGCCAGACCTCGACGATCAGTAGTTGTTGCTCCTGGTCCACGCTGGTGAGGACGGCGGCGGTGAGTTCGAGGCGGAATGCGTGGTCCTCGCCTTCGGGTTCCGCACCGGCCGCTGTTCGTTCTGCCGGATCGGTCAGTTCGATGGCGACGCCGGACACTTTGGCGTCCCCATCGGACGGATGCGCGTGAATCGCACAGCGACCATCCCGGCGGAGGTCTCGGACCTTCTGCGCATCGGGCATGGATCCGAAGGTCAGATCCGGGCCGTGGAACGCGACCTCCGAACCACTGACCCGGGGTGACCCATCGCGCCGAATCGTTGCCAGCACATGACTCTCGTGTAGCTCGAACCGCCGCTTCACCGCCGCCGCCAGCTCCGGAGCCTCGTCTTCGAAATCGCGCCAACTAGCCACGGTCTCGACTATCCCACTGCCCGCCGACACATTCCAGGCTCAATGCGACGGCGTGGTGAGGTCGTAGACCGCGACGTTGCCGATGTGGACCGAGGTGTAGTGGGCGGCGACCCAGTCGGCGATCTCCTTGTTGCCGGAGGGGCGCCACAGGCCGGGCTTGGTTGGTGGTTGGCCGGGGGCGCTTGGCTGTTGGCCGGGGTCGGGGATGATGCCGGGTTGGTCGGCGACCTTCCAAGAGTCGGGGAGTTGGACTTCCTGGGCGAGGTAGTAGGTCACCTGGTGGGTGCTGACGAGGTGTTCGAAGTCGGGGAGGGCGGGGACCGGGTCGTCGGAGGTGAAGCCGCCGATGGCGATCACGGGGGTGCGGCTGTCGAGTTCCAGGCCGGCGGCGGTGGAGGAGCGGTCGACCGCGGCGGACCATGTGGTTGTCGTGTTGCGGAGCATTTCGGCGACTTGGGGTTCAGTGGAGCCGTCGAGGAATGCGGTGACGGCGCGGCGCATTTGATTTGCGGGGCCCGGCTTTTCGGGTTTCGCCGGGCCTACGGACGGACCTCCGCCCGTGTGTTCCTGGGGCAGAGTGGCGGCGGCGTAGGCCGTGGTTCCGCCGAGACCGGCCAGCAGTCCCGCGATTACCAGGACCGATGTGGCCCGGGCGCGCAGTCGACGGGACACGGCGGGGAATGCGGTGGCCAGCAGTCCGAGGGCGGCCGGCACCGATACCGCGAGCAGGGTCCAGCGCAACCATGGCAGCCAGTCGGCATTCCGGTTCAGCAGCACGAAAGCCCACACGCCGGTAGCGAGAATCATTGCGGCGGAACCGATTCTACCGAACACCTCGGCGCGTCGCCGCCATACCTCGTGCACGCCGAGCGTGAACATCCCCGCCACCGCCGGCCCGATGGCCAGCGTGTAGTAGGCGTGCATGCCGCCCTTCATGGTAGTGAACGCGATCCCGTCGATGATCAGCCACAGACCGAAAACCAATGCCGCACCGCGTATTTGATCGGTGCGCGGCGCACGCCACCGCGACACCGATACGACGGCGAATGCCAGCAGCGCGGCGGGCAACAACCAGGAGATCTCGAATCCGATCTCACCGGTGAACAGCTTCCAATGTCCCGATCCGCCGAAGCCACCGAACCCGCCGAAACCACCGCCGCCGAGGTTGCGCGGCATTTCGTAACCGGGCGGCAGTTCGAAGCGGTTGCCGCCGCCCCGGTGATTCTGGCCGAGGAATCGCGCAAATCCGTTGTAGCCCAACACCAAATCCATGAAGGTGTTATTCGTCGACCCGGCCAGGTATGGACGCGAAGAAGCCGGCCACAGAATGGTCAGCAGCACATACCAACCGGACGAGACGATCAGTGCCGCAGCGGCACCGGTCAAGTGCCACAACCGATTCCGCAATGAGGTCGGCGCGACGATGAGGTAGGCAATACCCAACGCGGGCAGCACCATCAACCCTTCGAGCATCTTGGCCAGAAACGCGAAACCGAGCGCGACGCCGGCCAGCATCAACCAGCGCGGGCTCGCATGCTTCAGCGCTCGAATGGTGCAGTACGCGCCCGCGGTCATGAGCAGCACCATCACGGCGTCGGGGTTGTTGAACCGGAACATCAACGCCACCACCGGGGTAGCGGCCAGCACCGCCCCGGCGAGCAGTCCGGCGCCGCGGCTGTCGGTCGCGCGGGTGACCGCGGCGTAGGTCAGCGCGACGGCCGCGACGGCCATCAACGCCTGCGGGATCAGCATGCTCGCACTGCTGAAGCCGAACAGCTGACCGGACAACCCCATCACCCACTGCGAGACGGGCGGCTTGTCGACGGTGATGAAGTTGCCGGGATCGAGGGAGCCGAACAGCAGTGCCTTCCAGTCGCGCGAGCCCGCCCAGGTGGCGGCGGCGTAGAAGTTGTTGCCCATGCCGTTGACGGTGATGTGCCATAGGTAGGCGGCGGCGGTGCCGATCAGGAGCGCGGCCAGTCCCACCCGCTCCCAGCGGCGGGCCGGTGGCAGGCCCGCCGGCTCGGGCGGGTCGGCGGTGTCGGTCGCATCGGGCAGGGCCGGGGCGGCGCTGATCGTGGTCACTGCAGGAGCATGACCGGCGCAGCGGTGAAGGCGCTGGGCGCTCGCTGGCAATGTGCTGTGAACGCCGCCGAGATGCGCGAACGGCCGCACGGATCACCGTGCGGCCGTTCGCGTGTCGAGCTCGGCTAGATCTTGCGGATCACCGTGACGACCTTGCCGAGTACCTGTGCGTCATTGCCGGGAATCGGTTCGAACACCGGGTTGTGCGGCATCAGCCAGACATCCTTGCCGGTGCGCTTGAACGTCTTCACCGTGGCTTCGCCGTCGATCATGGCGGCGACGATGTCGCCGTTGTCGGCGACGTTCTGCTGTCGCACCACCACCCAGTCGCCGTCGCAGATCGCCGCATCGATCATCGACTGGCCGACGACCTTCAGCAGGAACAGCGAGCCCTCGCCGACCAGTTCGCGCGGCAACGGGAACACGTCCTCCACCGCCTGCTCGGCCAGGATCGGGCCACCGGCGGCGATCCGGCCGAGGACCGGCACGAACGTCGGCGTCGGCCGGTTCGGATCGGCTGCGGCGCTGTCGGATTCGTCCACCGCGGCGGCGTGCAGGCTGGTGACCGCGCGCCCCACCTCGTCGAGGCCGCGAACGTCCACGGCGCGTGGGCGATTCGGGTCGCGCCGCAGAAAGCCCTTGCGCTCCAGCGCACGCAGCTGATGCGCCACCGAGGAGGTGGACGTCAGCCCGACGGCGTCACCGATCTCGCGGATGCTGGGCGGGTACCCGCGCTCGCTCACCGAAGACCGGATCACGTCCAGCACTTTGCGTTGACGCACGGTGAGATCCGCTTCGGTAACCGCCGTGTCGACGCCGCCTTCGCTCTCTACGCCCGTGTCGTCTGTGTGCCTCACCGCAACCGCCCTTCCTTGCTGTGTCCGGGCTGATCCGCCGCCCGGCATATCTGTGCATGGCCTGTCCTGAATTTCGTCTTTCGAATCTAGTCCGGTCGAGCCGATGTTTCAAACATCTGTTCGAGAGTGTCGGGCGTTTCCTGCTGACATTGTCGGTGGCACGTGGTAGAAATCGAACATCAGTTCTTCGAACACCTGAGCGAACAATGCATCGAAAAGTGGCACTGAACAGCGGTACCGACCAGCCCGACCGGTCCGCCCAGCTCGAACACCCCAGCTCGAACACAGACGGAGCACCCACCACGGAGGTTTGTCCGATGAGCACTGCGATCAGCGACATCAACACGGAGATCGGCACCACCGGCGCGGCGCTCGCGCCCCGGGCGGACGATGTCCGTGAGATCGATACTCGCGTGGTCGACCCGCGCGAGATCGATGCGGCGGAGATAGATCTCGCCTTCGAAACGGTCCCGCGGGTGCATCGGGGCACCTTGCGTACGCGGACACTGGATTCCACCCACCGGTCCACCGTCGACCGGCGTCCGCGCAACGCGCGCCCCGGTGGCGGGGTGGTCGTATACGACCGCGGCACACGCACTTCGACCGTGCGCAAGCCCGGTGGCGCGCATCCGGGTGAGCTGGTCGAGCAGGCGCAGGTGGGTTTCGCGGTGCTGGCGGTGGCCGCGCTGATGAGTGCGTTCGTGGTGGTCGCGCTCATCACGCTGGCGCACCTGCGGGCGGGGGACTGGGGTGGCGAGACCTCGACGGGCACGGTGCCCGCGGTGGTCGATGGCCGGTCGGCGCCCGTCGATGTCGTGCCCGGAAGTGTGCTGCCCCAAAGCGATATCGCGCCGCGCTGATCGCCGGGCCCGCTCGCGGCCCCATCCGCCTCGTGCATCTTGTCGAGTAGCGGGCTTGACGCCCGACTTTGCCGGCCGGTCGCGAAGTGACCGAATTTGTTGATCGTCGACTAGAACATGTTGCTAGTGTGCTGAAAACGTGATCTGGCAAAGCTCTTTGCCAGACACGGCCTTGGCCCATCGACGAGTTCGGGACAGCTAGCAATGACGCACCTCGCCACCGCCGCACGCCCCACCCGGCTGCTCGCCCGAATCGTCGGGCTCGCCCTCTGTCTCGTCTTCGGGTTCGCTTCGATCCCGGCCGCCCAGGCGGCGCCCGCCTACGCGGAGTACCTGGACCTGCCATCCGTCAACGGTGACGGCGCGGGCGGCGGCGGCTTGAATCCGGCTCTCCCACTGGACGAATCGACCCTGTCCGCCGCGCTCGACGAAGCTCGCGCCGACGGCGTGTCGCCCCGCCGCTACGCGACCCTGCTGCACCAGTACTGGCTGGTCGTCGCGACCCGCAACGCCGCCATCGACCTCGCGGCCTGGGATCCGGCGCGCGGCGTGCACGCCAACGAGCGCACGTTCAACCAGGTGTACGTCAACTACCTGCGGCTCACCACCCAGCACCCGGAGTTCTACTGGGCCGGGCTGGCCGGCATCGCGGGCGGCTCGTTCGCCTCCGGATTCTTCGACATGAGCGACGTCGGCGTGGTGCTCGACGTGCCGGGCATCCATCAACTCGGCGACGCGGTGGCCGACCTGTTGCGCGGCACCCCGCCGGAACTGGTGCGCGAACTGCCCGCCGACATCCGGCTGCTGGCCGCCGAAGGCTCGCGGCTCACCGCCGAGGACGTCGCCTGGTACCAGACCCGGCTGATGATCATGCAGAAGCACATCTTCACCGACCTGGTCCCGATGCACGAGGCGTACGTCGCGCTGGGCATGCGTGGCATCGACGAGATGTACGACGCGGGCGTGCTCGACGCCGACGTCCACACTGCGTGGCAGTCCATCGCCGCGGGCACCGCTGAGGGCAAGATCGACGCGCTGATCCGGATGACCGACCGCGAGCAGAACCGGGTGATCGCCGACCAGTGGGACGCGACCTCGTCCGGGCGCGCCCCGATCGGCCGGGTCCTCACCTATGTGAGCACCATCGCAGGCAAACCCGCCGTGCCCGGCGTCCGCGCCCCGGGTGTGTTCGCCCCGGCCACCGTCCGCGCCGATATCGGCGGACGCACCCTGGCCCTGCGCACGCCGCTGCCGGACTTCAACTGGGCCGACCGCGACACCCGCTGGACCTACATCACCGGCGACCTGGTCCCGCGCCATATCGATATGGAACTGAATCCCGCGCTCGCGCCGGCCGTGCTCGGCGAGTCGTTCTGGAACAAACTCGCCCGTGGCCGCCTGATTCCGCGCCTGCCCGAGCTCATCGCGGACCTGACCTCGCAGTGGCAGGTCGTCGAATAGTCCGGCCGTGGGCGGCGATTGCGGGGCCATCGCCCGCCGGTAAAGGGTGAGTGGGACAACCTGAGTACCCGGACGGGTATCCTCGAAGTGCTATGCAGGTATTCCGCATATCGCCTGAGGTTTACCTGGTGCCGGGGTCTAGGCCCCTGTACACGTGCTCGCCGGGACGGTCACCCCGATCGGTTGCCGGGCCGGCCGCGAGCGCGCGCATCGACGAAGGATCTCCCGGATGCATTGCCCGTACTGCCGACACCCCGACTCCCGGGTGGTGGACTCGCGCGAGGCCGACGAAGGCGCGGCCATCCGCCGCCGCCGCGCGTGCCCGCACTGTGGGCGGCGGTTCAGCACGGTAGAAACCGCGATCCTGTCCGTGGTCAAACGCAGCGGCGTCACCGAGCCGTTCAGCCGGGAAAAGGTCATCCGCGGCGTGCGCCGCGCCTGCCAGGGCCGCGAGGTCGACGACGACGCCCTGAACCTGCTCGCGCAGAAGGTGGAAGACGCGGTGCGCGCCAAGGGTTCCCCCGAGGTGCCCAGCCACGAGGTCGGCCTGGCCATCCTCGGCCCGCTGCGCGATCTCGACGAGGTCGCCTACCTCCGGTTCGCCTCCGTCTACCGGTCCTTCACCTCCGCAGCGGATTTCGAGCGCGAGATCCAAGAGATGCGCAGCGCGCGCGAGGCCGCAGCGGTCGCAGTCGAATAAGCAACAGCCGCACGCCTTTTGATGTGCCGCACCGGAAATCGCATGCGATTCCAGGTGCGCGAAATCAGAAGTGGTGCGGGTGGGTCAGCGGCGGATGGCGGCGATGGCGCGTTCGATGCGCTTGACCGACACGGGGTATGGGGTGCCGAGTTTCTGGGCGAACAGGCTGATCCGGAATTCCTCGATCATCCACCAGATCTCGGTGACTGCCGGGGCGTTGCGCCGGTTCTCCGGAAGGGAGTTGACCAGGCGGTCGTAGGCGGTGAGGGCGCGGTCGAGTTCGATCATGCCCTGACGGTCGCGGACGGCGGAGGCCGGCAGCGTTTCCAGGCGGACGACGGCGGCTTGCAGGTAGCGGGGGAGTTCGCGTAACCGGGTGCTGCCCCATTCGGAGACGAAGCCGCGGAAGACCAGGTTGTCCAGTTGGTCGCGCACGTCGTCGGCGATGTCGCGCTCGGAGGTTTCGGCCAGCGCCGCCGAAACCCGGTGTGCCTCGGCGAGAATCGGTACCACCAGGCGGACCAGTTGAGCGACGGCGGAGACGAAGTCGGGGCGGATCTTGGCGACCA
This sequence comes from Nocardia sp. NPDC051756, assembly GCF_040681495.1. NCBI lineage: Bacteria > Bacillati > Actinomycetota > Actinomycetes > Mycobacteriales > Nocardiaceae > Nocardia > Nocardia sp. NPDC051756. The sequence goes on from NZ_JBFAYV010000001.1 coordinate 1,022,636, forward strand.
GCGCCGTGAAGTCGTCGGGGTTGTGCACCGGCCCGCCCGCGGCGGCGATGAGTTCGTCGGCGGCGGCGGCACGGCAGTCCTCGATCAGTGCGTCCAGTGAGCCGTACGGATTCTGGGTCAGCGCAAGGCGATCCGTCGGGCGCAGGCTGGAGGTGACCGTGCGGACCGAGGTCGGGAGCGCGTTCAGCACGAGGGTGCGGGTGCCTGCCCGCATCGCGGTGGCTTGGGCGGCAGGGGAACTCAGCACTCGGACCGCCACGCCGTCGCCCTCGGGGACCAGGGCGGGATAGCCGGTGACGGTTTGGCCGGCGACCTCGCGGCGGACCGTCGGTTCCACCGTGCCGAGTGATTCCGATGTCCACGCGGCTGCGGGCGGTCGCTCAGCGCCCGCGGTCGCGCGGGCAACCGAGGCGGAAACCTGTTCGGCCAGTTGGGTTTTCAGCGCTGGGAGACTCTTGCTCCGGGCCAGTACCTTTCCGGCGGTGTCGACGGCGGCGAAGGTCATCCGCAGATGATCCGGTAGTGCGGCAGTGTCCAGGTCGGTCGGGTCGATGGTGATCGAACCCAGTCGGGACAGTTCCCGCGCCAGTCCGATCCGCAGCGGTTCCGCGCGTGGAGTGAGCGCGGCCAGCGCCGCCGCCGCGAAATCCGGAGCAGGAACGACGCTGCGCCGCAACGCCTTCGGCAGCGTCTTGATCAACGCCGCGGCCAGCTCGTCGCGCATGCCCGGCACCAACCAGTCGAAGCCGACGGCCCGCACATGGGCCAACTGCTCGACCGGGATGCGAACGGTGACACCGTCTTCCTCGTTGCCCGGCTCGAACTGATAGGTCAGCGGGAAGCTGAGTTCACCCTGCCGCCAGGCATCGGGGAAAGCGGCCGGATCCAACGCAGCGGTGCCCGCGTTGACCACCGTCGAGGTCGAGAAGTCCAGCATCGCCGGGTCTTTGCGGCGCGCGCTCTTCCACCAGCTGTCGAAGTGCCGCACGGACACGATGTCGGCGGGCAGGCGCTTGTCGTAGAACTCGAACAGCACCTCGTCGTCGACCAGGATGTCGCGGCGGCGGGCACGGTGCTCCAGATCGGCGACGTCGTCGATCAATTCGCGGTTGCGGTGGAAGAAATCGTGGCGGGTCTGCCATTCGCCTTGCACCAGTGCGTGTCTGATGAACAGTTCGCGCGACAGCTCCGGATCGATCCGGCCGTAGTCGACCTGCCGGCCGGTCACCAGCGGGATGCCGTACAGGGTGACGCGCTCGTAAGCACTGGCCGCGCCGCGCTTGGCGGACCAATGCGGTTCGGAGTAGGTGCGTTTCACCAGATCGCCCGCGAGCCGCTCGGCCCACTCCGGCTCCACCTTGGCCGCCATCCGGCCCCACAGCCGCGACGTCTCGACCAACTCCGCGGCCATCACCCAACGCGGCGGCTTCTTCGCGAGCGACGAGCCGGGGAAGATCATGAACTTCGCGTTGCGCGCGCCGAGGAACTCCCGCGATTCCGCCTCGCGCAGCCCGATGTGGGAAAGCATGCCCGCCAGCAGGGCCTGATGGATGCCGATGGAATCCCACGGCAGGTCATCGGATTCGAGCGTCGAGGCATCGGCATTCTGCGCCGCGCCGCCGCGACCGCGCTTCGAGCCACCTGCCCGACCACCGCGAGATGCATTGGCATCCTGCCGGTTCGCGCTCGAGGCTGCGCCCCCAGCACCGTCACCGGTCGGTCGGCCCTCGGCGGACAACGGAGCGGACTTGCCACTCGATCGCCCGCGGCGCGAACGATCGTCAGCGTCCCGCCGTGAGTCCGGCTCACCACCCAGTTCGCCTTCGCCGCGAGCTTGTCCACGGCGTGAACCGTTCTCGGTGTCGCGCGATGATCCGGGCTGTCTGCCTTGCGAATTGCCCGCGCGGTCGCCCGATTGCTCGCGGCCCGAGCCATCTTCGGTGCCTTGCGGTGAGTTGGGTCCGTTTGGTGTGTTGTGGTTGCGGCCCCGGCCACGGCGCGAACGACGGCCGGGCTGCTCCGATGCGCGCGTCGAGTCGTCTGCTCCGTCAGTGCGATCCGGCCCGGCGTCTGCCGACCAGCCGAGTCCCCTGGTGATGGTGCGCAGCTGGCCGTGTAGGTCCTGCCACTCCCGGATACGCAGGTAGTGCAGGAATTCCTCGCGGCACATCCGGCGGAACTGGTTGGATGACAGCGACTTCCGTTGCTCGTTCAGGTAGTCCCACAGGCGCAGGTAGGCCAGGAAGTCCGAACCTTCGACGATGAATCGCGCGTGCTTGGTGTCGGCCGCCTGCTGGTTGTCGGCGGGGCGCTCGCGCACGTCCTGAATCGACAGGGCCGCAACGATGATCAGCACCTCGGCCAGATTCCCGCTGCTGTGTGCTTCCACCAGCATGCGGGCCATCCGCGGATCGACCGGAAGCTGCGCCATGTCGCGCCCGATCGGGGTGAGCGTGAGTCCGGCATCGGATTCCGGGTCGTTGCTCGTCCGGCGGCCCAGTGCGCCGAGCTCTTCCAGCAGCGCGATGCCATCGCGGATCGCCCGCTTGTCCGGCGCCTCCACGAACGGGAAGTTCTCGATATCGCCGAGCCCGAGCGAGGTCATCTGCAAGATGACGGCGGCCAGGTTGGTGCGCAGGATCTCCGGTTCGGTGAACGCGGGCCGGGATTCGAAGTCGTCCTCGGAGTACAGCCGGATGCAGATGCCGTCGGCAACGCGACCACAGCGTCCGGCCCGCTGTCGGGCCGACGCCTGAGAGACCGGTTCGATCGGCAGCCGCTGCACCTTGGTGCGCATCGAATAGCGCGAAATGCGTGCTGTCCCAGGGTCGACCACATACCGGATGCCCGGCACGGTCAGCGAGGTCTCCGCGACGTTGGTGGCCAGCACCACCCGTCGACCGGTATGCGCGGCGAACACCCGATGCTGTTCGGCGCTGGACAGTCGCGCGTAGAGCGGCACGATCTCGGTGCGCGGCAGCTTCAGATCGCGCAAAGCATCGGCGGTGTCGCGGATTTCGCGTTCGCCGGACAGGAACACGAGCACGTCCCCGTCGCCCTCGTCGAACAGCTCGGCGACCGCGTCGCCGATGGCGTCCACCGGGTCGCGGTCGACCACCCGGGTGTCCTCGTCGTCTTCGTCGTCGGCGCCGGGCAGCTCCAGCGACAGCGGCCGGTAGCGCAGCTCCACCGGGTAGGACCGGCCGGACACCTCGACAATCGGTGCGGGAGTGCCGTTCTCGTCGGCGAAGTGCCGGGCGAACAATTCCGGGTCGATGGTCGCCGAGGTGATGATCACCTTGAGGTCGGGCCGGCGCGGCAGCAGCTGTTTGAGGTAGCCGAGCAGGAAGTCGATGTTGAGGCTGCGTTCGTGCGCCTCGTCGATGATGATCGTGTCGTAGCGGCGCAGCAGCCGGTCGCGCTGGATCTCGGCGAGCAGGATGCCGTCGGTCATCAGCTTGACCAGCGTGCGCTCGGAGGCATGGTCGGTGAACCGGACCGTGTAGCCGACGACGTCGCCCAGCTCGGTGCCGAGCTCCTCGGCGATGCGTTCGGCGACGGTGCGCGCGGCCAGCCTGCGCGGCTGGGTGTGGCCGATGGTGCCGCGGATCCCGCGCCCGAGTTCCAGGCAGATCTTCGGGATCTGGGTGGTCTTGCCGGAGCCGGTCTCGCCGGCCACGATCACCACCTGATGTTCGGCGATGGCGGCGGCGATGTCCTCGCGGCGCTGGGTGACCGGCAGCTGCTCGGGGTAGCGGATCTCCGGCACGGCGGCCCGGCGCGCGTCGATACGGAGCTCGGCCGCGGCGATCTCGGCCTCGACCTCGCCGAGGTCGCCACCGCGCGCCCGATCGAGCCGGCGGCGCAGCCGGTATTCGTCGCGGAGGGAGAGATTCGCCAGGCGGGTGCGGAGCTCGGGGGGTCCGGTGTCAGCTGTCCTGGTCATTGCATTCATAAGCGTAGCGAAGGGCGGCAACTGGTATTTCCGTCAGGCGGCCCGACCGGGTTGCCGACAGTGTGCGGAGTGTCCGGATTTCCCCGGTTAACCGGGGTTGATATGCGAGGATCGGTCGATGGACGCCGATTCGGGCACGGCTTGGGTGTATCGCGGTCTACGGATCGCCTTCGGTGTGCTCGGGGTCGTGGCACTGGTCTGGATCCCGCTGCGCAACCTGCACGAGGCGGCGTTCTCCCCGGGAAACTACTTCAGTTTCTTCACCATTCAGTCGAATGTGCTCGGCGTGCTGGTGTTGCTGATCGGCGGTCTGCTCGACCCGCACGGCCGCCGCTGGGAGATCGTGCGCGGCGCGAGCGCGCTGTATCTGCTCATCACCGGTGTGGTCTACGCGGTGCTACTGGCCAATATCGATGTGATGCTCACCGATCGCTGGATCAACGACATCATGCACCGGGTGATGCCGATCGTGATGGTCGCGGACTGGGTGCTGGTGCCGGCCCGGCAGCGGCTGGCCCTGTCGCCGCGCCTGGTCGGTCTGTGGCTGATCTATCCGCTGATCTACGGCATCTACAGCCTCATTCGCGGCCCGATCGTCGACTGGTATCCCTACCCGTTCTTGGATCCGCGGCAACAGGGCTATGTCTCACTCACGATCGGCTTGATCGTTCTCACCGGCGTTTTCACCCTCCTGGCGGTCGCTATCGCGGCCGTCGGTGGCCGGGCCCGGCTACGAACGCCATGAGCACGACGTTGATCTCCAGGGCCGTTCGTTGCCGGCGGAGACGTGTCGATGGCCATAAGGGTCGCGAGGTGCGGTGGCATTTTGCCTGGTGTAGCGCGTATTGAGGTTATCGACGAGCAGGTAACCCGTCGCCGCGATTCGGAGGGCGACACCTTCCTCCGGTAAAGGTGGACACATGAACTCGCTATGGCACGGATTTGCCGACATGGGTGCGGTCGAGCGGGACGGCGCGTTCGTCGTCGCCCGGGGCGAGGGCGCCTACATCTACGACGCCGACGACAACCGCTACCTGGACGCGACGGCCGGGCTCTGGTTCACCAACGTCGGCCACGGCCGCGGCGAGATCGCCGACGCGGTCGCCGCGCAGCTGCGCCAGATCGCGCACTACTCCAACTTCGGCGACTTCACCGAACCGGCCACCCAGCAGCTCGCCGAGCGACTCTCGGCGATGGCGCCGGTGCCGGGCAGCAAGATCTTCTTCACCTCCGGCGGCTCGGACTCGGTGGACACCGCCGCCAAGCTGGCCCGCCGCTACTGGCACGAGCTCGGCAAGCCGGACAAGACGATCGTGGTCGGCCGGCAGAAGGCCTATCACGGCATGCACGTCGCGGGCACCGCGCTGGCCGGCATCCCGGTCAACCGCGAGGGCTACGGCGAGTTCATGGCCGACGCGCGCACCATCGAATGGGACGACCCGAAGTCGCTGCTCGCCCTCATCGAGGAGATCGGCGCCGACCGCATCGCCGCGTTCTTCTGCGAGCCGATCATCGGCGCGGGCGGCATCTACCTGCCGCCGGACGGCTACCTCGCCGAGGTGCGCCGCATCTGCCGCGAGCACGAGATCCTGTTCGTCGTCGACGAGGTCGTCACCGGCTTCGGCCGGATCGGCGGATCCTGGTTCGCCTCGTCCCGCTTCGACCTGGAGCCGGACCTGATGACCACCGCCAAGGGCCTCACCTCCGGCTACGTCCCGATGGGTGCGGTGTTCATCGCCCCGCACATCGCCGAGCCGTTCTTCGCCGGCGGCGTCTGGTGGCGGCACGGCTACACCTACGGCGGGCACGCGGGTGCCGCCGCGGCCGCCCTGGCCAACCTCGACATCGTCGAGCGGGAGAACCTCCTGGACGAGTCGGCCCGCCTGGAAGCCACGCTGCACGCCAAGCTCGCCCCGCTGGCCGAGCACCCGCGCGTCGCCGAGGTGCGCAGCGGACTCGGCGCGGTCGCCGCGGTCCAGCTCGTCGACCCCGCCGAGGGCCTGCCGATGGTGAAAACCCTGCGAGCACACGGCGTTTCGAGCCGCGCGGCAGGCCAGGGCGCCATGCAGATCTCGCCATCGTTCGTCATGACCGACGACCAGGTCGACGAGTTGGTCGAGGGCTTCACCCGCGCCCTCGGCTGATCACCCGCACGCCCTTTGATTTCCCGCACGCTTTCTGATTTCCCGTACCTGGAATCGCATGCGAATCCCGGTGCGGGAAATCAGAAGTGGTGCGGCTCAGAGCGTGCGCGTCATGAAGTGGCTGTACGGGTCGGGGAGGTAGTCGCCGAAGGGGGCGCAGGGCTCGAAACCGTGTGCGGCGTATAGCTTTTGGGCGGGGACGAAGAACTCGGGTGTGCCGGTTTCCAGGCTCACTCGCCGATATCCGCGTGCGGTTGCCTCGGTGAGCAAGTGGCGCAACAGGATCGAGGCGACACCGCGGCGTTGGTGCGTCGCGGCGGTGCGCATGGACTTGATCTCCGCGTGCTCGTCGTCCAGGCGCTTGAGTGCGGCGCAGCCGGCCAGGGTGTCGCCGTCCCATCCGCTCCAGAAGGTGATCTCCGGCCGGCGCAGGGCATCGAGGTCCAGGGCGTGCGTGCTCTCGGGCGGGGAGTGGGTGGCCAGTTCGGCTACGTGCTCGGTGAGCAGGACGGCGATCTCCGGTCCGGAGAGGTCGTCGACGACGATGCGCAGGTCGAGCTTCGTCACGGAGGCAGCCGCGGTAGCAGACTGGTCGGTGTTGCCAGACATTTGTCCATGATGCATTCCCGCGCGGAATCGCGCGCACTCGACGGACCTCGATCGAACAGGCTTTACTGAGAGGGCACTCGCCCGCACTTGCTCGGCGGACACCGCTGTCCGGCCAGGGGGTTCTGAATCATGAAGCTTGCCAAGGTCGCCACGCTGGCGGCGGGCGCTGCTCGCCGCGCCGTCGACGAAACCTATTACGCCGGCTTGGCGGTTCGCGCGGGGTTGGTGACCCCGGAACGGCCGGACCGGCTGGCCAAGATCGGCGCGGCGGTTGTGCGCTACGGCATGCTCGGCGCGATCCCGTCCGTCGCCGCCCAGCGCTACCGGGACCGCACCGCGATCATCGACGAACTCGGTTCGCTCACCTTCCGCGAACTCGACGACCGCACCAGCGCGCTGGCCAACGCCTGGCGGGCGCGCGGCCTGCGCGACGGCGAGGTCGTGGCGATCCTGGCCCGCAATCATCGCGGTTTCCACTACGCGGTATTCGGGGCAGCCAAGTGCGGGGCTCGAATCGTGCTGCTCAACACCGATTTCGCCGGCCCGCAGCTGCGTGAGGTGGTGGCCAGGGAGGGGGCCGATCTGCTGGTGTTCGACGAGGAGTACGCCGACGTGCTCGGCGAGCTCACCCCGCGCCGCGGCCGCTATCGCGCCTGGGCCGAGCAGCCCGGCGTGGACACGCTGGACAACCTGATCGCCGGCGCGGCCCGCACAACCCCGCGGCGCGCCACCACCACCGCGAAAGTGGTCCTGCTGACCAGCGGCACGACCGGCACCCCGAAGGGCGCGCCGCGCCGCGAGCCGACGTCGCTGGCCCCGCTCGGCGCGATCCTCGACAAGGTGCCGTTCCGGGCGCGCGAGATCACCGAATGCCCGGCGCCGCTGTTCCATACCCTCGGTTTCGCGCATGTGTTCATCGCCCTGGGTTTCGGTTCGACGCTGGTGATCCGCCGCCGCTTCGACCCGCAGGCCGTGCTGGACAGCCTGGACCGCAATCGGGTCACCGCCTTGGTGGCGGTGCCGGTGATGTTGCAGCGGATGCTCGATCTGGGGCCGCAAGCTCGTGCGGGACATGACTTCTCCGCGCTGCGGATCATCTTCGTCGCCGGTTCGCAGCTCGGCGCCGACCTGTGCACCAAGGTGACCGAGGCGTTCGGTCCCGTGGTCTACAACCTGTACGGCTCCACCGAGGTGGCCTACGCGACCATCGCCACCCCCGCCGACCTGGCCGTCGAGCCGGGGTGCGTGGGTGGTCCGGTGTCGAGCGCGACGGTGAAGATCCTCGATGAAGACGGTGCCGAGCTGCCGGCCGGGCAGACCGGACGGATCTTCGTCGGCAACAACTTTCAGTTCGAGGGGTACACCGGCGGCGGCGACAAGGTGCGCATCGGCAACCTGATGTCGACCGGGGATGTCGGCCACTTCGACCGCGCGGGAAGGCTTTTCATCGACGGACGGGACGACGACATGATCGTCTCCGGTGGCGAGAACGTCTTCCCCAACGAGGTCGAGGAACTGCTCGCCGCGCATCCGGCGGTCGAGGAGGTGAGCGCCTTCGGCGTGCACGACGAGCGCTATGGGCAACGGCTGCGCGCGGTGATCGTTGTGCGGGAAGGGCATTCGCTCGCTGAGGACGAGGTGCGCGAGCATGTGAAGGCGCATCTGGCTCGCTTCAAGGTGCCCCGCGATGTGTTGTTCATCGATGAATTGCCGCGCAACCCGACCGGGAAGGTGCTCAAACGCGTGCTGCGCGAGCTGTGATCAGCGCTGCCCGTTGCGGCTGAACAGGTGTCGCAGCAACCCGCCCGGCGGCCGTAGCGCGGCCCGCAGGCCACCGGTCGGTGGCACGCTGATCAGGCCGCCGCGCCGATGCGTGACGCAATCGATGACCGCGTCGGCGACCGCCTCCTGATCCGCGAGCGAGCCCGACGCGACGGTGCTGACGATGACGCCCTTGCCCGACAACTCCTGATCCAGCGCCGCGCCGAGACCGACGACGCCGTGTTTGGTCGCGCAGTACACCGCGACGCCGAGCGCCGCGGGCACCCCGGCCGCGGTGCCGATGTTCACGATCTGCCCGTGCCCCTGACTGACGAATCGTTCTGCCGCCAAACGGGTTCCGATGATCACCGCGCGCAGATTGACATCGATCTGGAGATCCGACTCGGCCTCCGATTCCGCGAGGAACGGGCCGGTCGGCATGACGTCGGCCGCGTTCACCACGACATCCAGGCCGCCGAGTTTGCGTTCGGCGCAGGTCAGGAAGCCGCCGAAGCGCGCGCTGTCGGTGATGTCGAGGGCCATCCCGATCACCGTGCCGCCGTGGGTTCTGCCGAGCTGATCGGCGGCCGCGCGGACCGCACCCACGTCCACGTCGCCGATGACGACATCGGCGCCCTCCACCAGGAACGCCAGGGCGGTTTCGCGTCCGATGCCGTGCGCACCCCCGGTGATCGCGACCCGTTTGCCAGCGAGCGTCTTTCGAGACATATGTTTTCGCCTGCCTTTGTCTCGTTCAAACGCTAGATTGTCGCTGGACCGCTCTCCATGCGATATCGGGTCAGGGCTTTGCGCAATCCGGCCAAGCGGTACACATCGAACCGGTCGGACGGTTTTATTCGCCGATCCGAACCCTTTGGGAGAGCGGAACTTACGATCTCCGGCCAGAAACCTTGCGCATATCGGCCATAGCAAGCAACGATGGACGAGTGGCCTCATGGGAGTGGCGGCGGTCGGTGACACACGCGGTGATCCTTGTCGAGCTGGGAGAGGATCACGGTCTCACGCAAAACCAGTGCCTGCGTGGCACGGAGCTGGATCCACGCGTGCTGAAGACACCCGGAGCGGAGATCACCGCCGCGCAGGAACTCGGCATCGTCCGCAATCTCGTCACGCTGCTCGACGACAAGCCCGGATTAGGCCTGGAAGCCGGCACCCGCACGCACATCACCACCCTCGGCGTGTTCGCGCTGGCCGTGCTCAGCAGTCCGACGATGCGGCAGGCCATCGATGTCGCCATGCGGTATTTCAGCCTGATGACCTCGTTCTCCCGCGCCTGGCACGTCTACCGGGGCGAGGAGATCTGGCTCTACGGCGACGACCGCGAGCTGCCCGAGGACCTGCGCGGCTTCCTCGCCGAGCGCGATGTGTCCGCACTGCTGACGAATTGGTTCCTGGTGTTCGGCGTGCCGCCGCCGGTGGTGCGCGTCGAGGTGGCCGGCGGGCTACTGCCCAGGCTGGCACCGATTTTCGACCAGTTCGAGATCCCGAGCAGCGCCTCCGCGGAGCTACAGACCGCGATCTTCGACGCCACCGGCATCGATGAGCCGATGCCGCAGGCGAGTCCGCTCACCGCGCAGCTGTTCGAGGAGCAGTGCGACGACCTGCTGCAACGGCGCGGGCTGCGCCAGGGTGTGGCCGGATCGGTGCGGTCGATGCTGATGCATCAGATGAACGGCAGGCTCAGCCAGGAAGACGTCGCGGCCGGGTTGCACATGAGCCTGCGCACCATGCGCCGCCGGTTGTCCGAGGAGGGCACGTCCTATCGCCAGCTGTGCGCGGAAACCTTCGGCACCCTGGCCGAGGAACTGCTCTCGACCGGGCTGACCGTCGAGGATGTCGCCTACCGGATGGGATATTCGGGCGCGCCGAGCTTTTCGAACGCGTTCAAGCAGTGGCGCGGCGTGTCGCCTGGGCGATTCGCGCGCTCGGCCGTCGATCGATACCGGCAGACGGTGCCGCACTGAGCGTGCGGGCCCGGCGAAAAGGGCACCCCCGCGGTTATCGGGTGCGAGCATAGAACGGGCAGGTCCACGGTCGCCGCGACGAGAGGTGGTGGGGTGTGGCGCAGTTCGTGCAGGAGTACGCCGCATTGCGGTGGTCGGTGGTGGCGGCGTTTCTGATCGCGGGGGCGATCGTGCTCGGGCGGTTGGCCGCGCCTGCCCGGCTGGTGGAAGGTGCCGGATCGGTAGGTTCCGGTTCGGCGGATCTGATTCGGCAGCAAGCGGATTCGCCTCCTGGTGGCTCGAGATCGATCGCCGGATATCACGAATCCGACGCCGCGCACCTGATCATGTGCTTGGTGATGCTCGCGATGCTGGTCTTCCCCGCGGCCGCGAGCCCGCCGGCCGTGCGCGGCGTGCTCACCGCGATGGTCGTGGTCTTCGCGGCCTTGTTGGTGAGTCGAATCCTGGAGTGGCGCAGCGCGCCGGATCGGCCGCCGGCCGAGCGGCTCGTGCCGCTGGGTTATCACGCGGTAACCGCCGCCGCCATGCTGTACGCCATGTCCGGGCACGCGATGTCCGGTCATTCCGGCGGTCCCGCCCCGATTCCGGCGCTCGGGCTGGCCGCGCTGTTCGCCGCGGACGCGCTGGTGGTCGCGCTCGCGGTCGGCCGTCCGTTCGTCGACACGCCGGGCTACCTGGGTGTTCTCTTGCGCTCCGGTGGGTGTGTCGCGGCGCTGACCGGGCCGCGGCAACGCTCGGCGATGGTGCCGCACGTGGTGATGGACCTGGGTACCGCGTACATGCTGATTGCGGCAGTTTCGAGTTGACCGGCGCCGCAGACCAATCCATGAGGTAGTGCATACCGAACCCCTGTCTATGCAGGCACGGATTCGGCGATGACAGAGCACGGTTTCGCGATAGCCCATCGGCCCGGCGAGACGGCGGTCGGCAGGGCAGGCGATGACCTGTTACGCCTGTGCCCGCTGCCCAGCGAACTCGATCGACAGCGCTCCGCCCTGGCCGCCCGCCGGCTCGTCATCCTGCTCGGGGAAACCGGTACCGGCGACCGTGCCGCGTTCACCGAGTTCTATCGGCACACCAGCTCGCGGGTCTTCGGGCTCACCGTGCGGATCCTGCGCAGTCACGCCGCCGCGGAAGAGGTCACCCAGGAGGTGTACCTCCAGGTGTGGTCGACCGCCGACCGGTACGACGCCGCGCTGGCCAGCCCGATCGGCTGGCTGATGATGCTCGCGCATCGGCGCGCGGTCGACCGGGTGCGCGCGGACGCCGCCTCCGCGGTTCGCGACCTGGCCTACGGCCACTCGCACGGGGGCCGTGACCACGACGTCGTCGCCGAATCGGTGACCCAGCGGATGGAGGAGCAGGAGGTGCTCGGCTGCCTGGGCGCGCTGACTGCGACCCAGCGTGAGGCGATCACACTCGCCTACTACTCCGGACGGACGTACCGTGAAGTCGCAGACCATCTATCGGTGCCACTGCCGACCATCAAGACCCGCATCCGCGATGGGCTGAAGAGACTGGAGAAGTGCTTGTCCGTAGAAGGCGCCGATGGCTGACCAACTCCCGCGATCCGACGCGGAACTGCTCGACCTGGCATATCCGTGCGCGCTGGACGCGGTGGGCGATATCGAACGGCGGCATATCGAGGAGCGGCTGGCAAAGGCCGATCCGGCTGTGCGGCAAGCGTTCTCGGAGACCGTCGAGCGGATGCACGAGGTGATGGCGAGGGTCGCGGAGCTCGACGCGCACGCACCGCCGCCGGAGCTGGAGGCAAGGATCCTGGCGGCGCTGCCCGACGACGGGCGCGACCGGCTGCCGTCCGCGTGGCAGCGGCGGATGCGGTGGGTGGTTCCGGTGGCCGCGGCGGCCTGCCTGGTGATCGGCGGCGGGCTGGTCGCCGACCGCATCGGTACCCAGCCGGCCTCGGTGCCGGGGGCGGAGCAGGTGCACCGGCAACCGGATGCGCGGACGTTGTCCAAGCCGGTGGTCGGCGGCGGCAGTGTGGTGGTGGAGTTCTCGGCGCAGCAGCGGCTGGCGACGATGGCGTTCGACGGCGTGGCCGCGCCGCCGTCCGGGCGGGTGTATCAAGCGTGGCTGGTGCCCGCGGGTACGCAGCCGGTGCCGCAGTCGGCCGGGGTGTTCACCGAATTACCCTCGGTGGCAAGGCCGTTCGTGATGTCGTTCGAGTCGGGGGAGACGTTGGCGGTCACCGTCGAACCGGCCGGCGGATCCAAGGCGCCGACCACCGATCCGATCGCCGGGGTGGTCTTGCCCTGAGCGGCGCGCTCAGATCTCCACTGATTGATCGGCGACCACGCGGCCGCCGAGGCGGACCCAGCCGTCGGAATCCCAGGCGGTGAAGAGCTGGGAGCCCTTGCCCTGGGTGATGACCAGGCCGCGGCGCAGCAGCGCGGTGATGGCGACGGCCGCCGCGCCGGTCGCCTCGTCTTCGGCAATGCCCAACGTGGGGGCGAACATTCGCGAGCGCAGGGCGCCGCGGTTCTGGTCGGTCCAGGCCCAGAAGTAGTGCGGGCCGCCGGTGAAGTCGTCCGGGCGCAGGCCTGCCAGTTCATCGAGGTCTTCGATCTGGTGGAAGGTGAAGTCGGGCGCCCATTCACCGCGCGCGGTGATCCAGGTGAGGCCCTCGGTCAACTCGACCGCGACCGGTCCGGCGGGGACGGTCAGCCGGCGCACCGGGATGCCCTGTTCGGCGAACCACCACGCGGTGCCCACCGACGGGTGTCCGGCGAACGGCAGCTCGACGGCGGGGGTGTAGATCCGTACGCGGGCGACCTCGTCGACCGGGTCTTCGACCACGACGGTCTCGCTGTATCCGGCCTTCGCCGCGAGTGCTTGGCGCTCGGCCTCGGGCACGTCCGCGGCGCGCGCGATGCCCAGTTCGTTGCCGAATCGACCGGCGGAATCGGTGAATACTCGCACCACGTCAACCTGTGTGCCCATGGTTGCCGAGCCTACTAGCCAGGTCCGACACGAGGCTGTCGCGTAGCCCACAGTCCGCGTTCAGCGCGGCGTCGTCGCTGGTCGGCAGCGTACGGCAAAGGCCGCCGACGGTCCGTTGGACGGACCGTCGACGGCCTCTGCGCGGGGTTGCTCAGACCGAAGCGGCGGCCAGCGTTTCGGTGGACTGCACGGCCTGGCCGACACCGGCGACGATCGCGGCCGCGCGCAGCGACTCGAAGATCACCTCACGGGACACGCCCGCCTCGCGCAGCGTGTGCTCGTGCGCCTCCAGGCAGTGCCCGCAGCCGTTGATCGAGGAGACCGCGAACGACCACAGCTCGAAATCGGCCTTGTCGACCCCCGGGGTACCGATGATCTGCATGCGCAGACCGGCCCGCAGGTCGTCGTAGCGTCCACCGAGGAACGCCTTGCCCCGGTAGAACACATTGTTCATGCCCATGATCGAGGCGGCGCCGAGCGCGGCGTTGTACGCCTGCTCGGACAGCACATCCGCCGCCTCTTCGGCGATCTCGCGCAGCGTGGTCGCCGACCGGGTCGCGGCCGCCGACGCCAGCAGGGTGCCCCACAGCTGCTGTTCGTTCAGCACGGTGGTGCGCGCGAGCGATGACAGATTGAGCTTGAGGTCCTTGGCGTACTCGGGGAGGGAGTTCTTCAGGTTCTCAATGCTCATGTATCTCTATCCTCTTCTGTTTCAAAGATTTTCGTGCTTCGGGATGGGTGTCAGACGCTCGCGGCGAGCAGTTCGCCCGCGTTGATGGTCGGGTCGCCCTTCTTCCAGTTGCAGGCGCACAGCTCGTCGGACTGGAGCGCGTCGAGCACCCGCAGCACCTCGTCGACGTTGCGGCCGACCGAACCCGCGGTGACCGAGACGAACTGCACCTCGTTGTTCGGGTCGACGATGAAGGTCGCGCGGTCGGCGACGCCGTCGGCGTTGAGAACGCCGGTGGCAGCGGCCAATTCGCGCTTGAGGTCGGACAGGATCGGGAACGGCAGGGTCTTCAGGTCCTCGTGCTGGGCACGCCACTGGAAGTGCACGAACTCGTTGTCGACCGAGGCGCCGAGCACCTGCGCGTCACGATCCGCGAATTCCTCGTTGAGCTTGCCGAACGCGGCGATCTCCGTCGGGCACACGAAGGTGAAGTCCTTCGGCCAGAAGAAGACGATCCGCCACTTGCCCGCGTGATCGTCGCTGGTGATCGTGGTGAAGTAGTCGTCAGGCTGCTGAGCGTCGACCTTCGACAGATCACCACCGATGACAGCGGTGACGTTGTATGCCGGGAATTGGTCGCCGATGGTCAGCAAGGCCATGCCTAATCTCCTCAGTTCTGTGATGGGTTTGCTAGCACTGTGCAGAAAAGCAGAAAAGCTCACTTGCGATCTTGCCGAAGGGCTGCTGAAAGGTAAAGGTGATCAGTCGCACTACACTGATAGCCGTGACCGATCAGACTTATCAGCCGACCCTGTCACAGCTGCGTGCGTTCGTGGCGGTCGCGGAATACCGCCACTTCGGCACTGCCGCAGCGCGGCTCAGTGTGAGCCAACCCACGCTATCGCAGGCGCTCGCGGCACTTGAACACGGGCTCGGACTGCAACTGATCGAGCGAAGCACGCGACGGGTGCTCGTCACCGCCGCGGGGATGCGGTTGCTGCCGAAGGCGGTGGCGACGCTCGAGGCGGCGGACCGTTTCGTCGCGTCGGCGACCGGTGACGGTCTCGGCGGCACCTTGCGGATGGGCATCATTCCGACGGTTGCTCCGTATGTGCTGCCGGGTCTTCTTCCGGAATTGCGGAAGAAGTTACCCGCGCTCCACCCGCAGGTCATCGAGGATCAGACCGCGCGGCTGCTGGACGGGCTGCGCACCGGCGTGCTCGATGTGGCGCTGCTCGCGCTGCCGACCGAGGTGCCCGGCCTGGTCGAGATTCCGCTGTACACCGAGGAATTCGTGCTGGTGACCCCGCGCGGGCACGAGCTGGCCGGCCGCACCGATCTCGCTCCGTCGGTGCTCGACTCGCTGCCGCTGCTGCTGCTCGACGAGGGGCACTGCTTGCGTGACCAAACCCTGGATCTGTGCCGCTCCGCCGAGATCCATCCGGCCGCGGTCGGCGACACCCGGGCCGCGTCGTTGGCGACCGTAGTGCAGTGTGTCGCAGGCGGACTCGGTGTCACGCTCATCCCCGAAATGGCGGTTGCCTCCGAAACTGCCCGCGGCACACTGGATACCGCGCATTTCGCGACGCCCGCGCCCGGCCGTACCGTTGGCCTCGCCTACCGCACGTCTACCGCCCGGGCGGAGGATTACGAGTACCTGGCGGCGATCATTCGGACCCAGCGTCCGATGTAGGAAACGTTGGACGCCAGGCGGTTTCGGCGTCGATCTTGCGATGATGGACCGGCGCAGGTGTGCGGATCGGGAGGAGCTGCGGATGGATTCGCCGACGTCGAGGCGATGGGAACAATGTGCGGCGCAGGGGCATTCGCTGTTCGTCTACGGGACGTTGCGATTCCCGGAGGTGCTGAAGGTCCTGATCGACCGCGTACCGAACCAGGTGCCCGCCGTCGCGCCCGGCTGGCGAGTCGCGGTGTTACCCGACCGCCTGTACCCAGGGCTCGTTCCGGAGCCCGAAGCGGTGGCGAACGGGATCCTGCTCACCGGCCTCACCGCGGGGGAGTGGGGGATCCTCGACGCCTTCGAAGACGACGAATACGACCTCCGGGCAATTCAATTGGCGGCCTCTACGAATCCGGTCTGGACCTACATCTGGACGGCCGCTGTCGCACAAGATGATTGGTATCCGGATCATTTCACTGCCACCTATCTCCCTGACTTCGTCACCCAGTGCGCAGACTGGCGGCGCGGGCTATAGGACCCTGCTCCGAGGCCGGTAAAGGTCCCGATTGGCGTTTGTAGACGACCGGTCGTATATTCAGGATATGGCGCGACCGCGACGGAGTGGAGACACTCGGCAGCTTCTGGTGGAGGAGGGGGCTGCCGGGTTCTTGGCGAGTGGGTATCACGGGACCGGGATCAAGCAGGTCCTGGACAAGGTCGGCGTGCCGAAGGGGTCGTTCTACAACTACTTCGACAGCAAGGAGAGTTTCGGGCGGGCGGTGATCGAGCATCATTCGCTCTGCGTGCAGCGGAATTTGACCGAGGCGTTCGGGGCGGCGCCGGATCCGGTGAGCGGGTTGCGGGCGTTCTTCGGCCGGCTGATGGACGACTTCGTCGAGGCGGAGTTCACCGGCGGATGCTTGATCGCGAATCTGGGCGGGGAGCTGGAAGGCAGTGAGCTGCTTCGGGAGTCGTTGTCCAGCGCGTGGGGCGCGTGGCGGGACCGGGTGGCCGAGCAACTGCGACAAGCGCAGGGGCTCGGGATGATTCGCGGCGACATCGACGCGACCGACCTGGCGGATCTGCTGCTCGAATCCTGGGAGGGGGCGGTGATCCGGATGAAGATCGACCGGACGATGGCGCCGCTGAACAAGTGTTTGGATCGTTTACTGGGGGACTACTTCCTGCCCTGAACTGGGCTTTCCTATCGGGTCGTTTTTCATGTCCATTCCAAGACGACCGGTCGTATCAATAGAAGGAGAAGCATATGACAAAGACGGTGATCGTGACCGGATCCTCCAGCGGGATCGGGCAGGATATCGCCCGTGCGTTCGTGGAGCGCGGGGACAATGTGGTGCTCAACGGACGCGACGCGGGCAAGCTCGCCGACGTCGCCGCGGCGCTCGGCACGCCCGAGCGGCTCGCCACGTTCGCGGGCGATATCGGCGCTCCCGCAACGGGTTCCGCGCTGGTCGAGGCGGCGGTCGAACGCTTCGGCGGCGTGCACGTGCTGGTGAACAACGCGGGAATCTTCGGCGCCAAGCCGTTCGTGGACGTCACCGAGGCGGACCTCGACAGCTACTTGAACGGCAACCTCAAGGGCACGTACTTCACCACGCAGGCGGTGGTGCGGCAGCTGAAGCAGCAGGGCTCCGGCGGCAGCATCGTGAACATCGGCACCGTGCTCATCAACCACGCGCTGGCCGGGCTGCCCGCCTCGGCCGCACTGGTCAGCAAGGGCGGCGTGCACGCGCTGACCACCAGCCTCGCCGCGGAACTCGCGGCCGACGGCATCCGGGTGAACGCCGTGGCCCCCGGCATCATCCGTACCCCGCTGTTCGGCGACGGCGACGAAACCGCTTCCGGCCGACTGGCTTTGCTGAACCGGATCGGCGAGGTATCCGAAACCACCGCAGCGGTCCTGTATCTCGCGGACGCCGAGTTCACCACCGGCCATATCTTCCCCGTCGACGGCGGCTTCATCTCCGGGCGGGCCGCCTGATGCCGTACGTCAACATCAAGGTCACCGACGAGGGCGTCACCCGGGAACAGAAGGCGCGCTTGATCAAAGGCGTCACCGACCTACTCCATGAAGTCCTCGACAAGGACCCGGCCACCACCTACGTGGTCATCGACGAGGTCGACCTCGCGAACTGGGGCGTCGGCGGCCTCAACGTGGAGGACTACCGCAACCGCTGACCGAACAGCACCGGCCCCCAAGTGAAAACACTTGGGGGCCGGTGCGTTCGGTTTCTATACGCGCAGGGCGTACGGCTCGATCGCGCCGCGCACGAGTGCCCGCGCGTCGACGGTCTCCGGCCGGTAGGGCAGCGTGACCAGACGATCGGTCATGGCCTGCACCGGGTCGTCCATCCGCTCGTTGCGCCCGAACAGGAACGTCCATTCGTGCTCGTCGCTGCCGTACTGCACGACGGTGTCGAACTGCTCGTGGAAGCGGTTCCAGGAACGCTTCAACGTCTCGTTGCGCCACATGGTCGCGCAGCCCGCCTGGGCGCTCAGCACGCCACCGGGGGCGAGCAGGGCCCGACATCGGGACAGGAACTCCGACTCGTAGAGGCGGTTGTGCTGCGCGTCTTCGACCCGCTCGTCGGGCAGGTCGATCACGATGACGTCGTAGCGGGTGCCCGCCTCGGCGGCCTCGGCGAGGAAATCCCAGCCGTCGGCGTAGTGCACCTTGATCGGGCCCTCACCCTTGACCGCCGCGGTCAGCTCGTCGGTGGTGTAGCCGTAGGGCAGGTGCTCGGCGCACAGCTCGACCTCGAGCTGATCGATGTCGACGTGATCGACCAGCGACGCGCCGGCCTCGACCGACATCTGACTGGCCACGCCCTCACCGGAACCGATGATGAGCACCTTCTCCAGCTTCTCGGCCAGCGCGAAGGCGGGGACCATCATCGCCTCGTGG
The DNA here is from genome assembly GCF_040681495.1 of Nocardia sp. NPDC051756. Lineage (NCBI taxonomy): Bacteria > Bacillati > Actinomycetota > Actinomycetes > Mycobacteriales > Nocardiaceae > Nocardia > Nocardia sp. NPDC051756. The sequence goes on from NZ_JBFAYV010000001.1 coordinate 1,041,328, forward strand.
TAGGTCACCTGGGAGAACTCCGTGGACTGGCGATCGTCGTCGGAGAACAGGCTGATGCCCTGCTCGGTGCGCGCGATCACCATGTGCTGGAACGGAGTATGGGTGTCGACGATGATCTCGTGCAGGTCCCAGATGCGGGTCAGGCCCGCGCCTACCGGTTCCTCGATCCGCTGGGGGTCGGCAGTCGGCGGAGCCGACGGGGTGGGTGAATACTGCGAGCCGTGCCCGCGGCGGATGACCTGCATTCGAACATCTTTGGGAGACAACTTATCTCGTAGATGCTCGACAGCTTTCGACGCGCCTGCGCCGATACTGCCGCAGGTGAAGACGTCGACAAAGATGTCGCCGGACTCCGGATAGGTGTGAATCGAGGCGTGAGACTCCGACAACAGCGCGAGGACAGTCACCCCCTGCGGATCGAACTTCTTGTGTACGACATCGCAGATGGTGACGCCCGCCGCGATCAAAGACTCGCGCAACGCCGATTCGAGTCGTTCGAGGTCGTCGCAAAGGGTCGCGTCGACACCACCGAACTCGGCCAGCACGTGCCAGCCGGTGAAATCCGCCGTCATGGGCAAACTCACTCTCGCTCAGCGCCCGAGACATGAACGGTCAAGGGCGGAAAACCATTGAAGGACACCGACGAATAACTCGCGGTATAGGCGCCGGTGTCGAGGATCTGGATGCGATCACCGGCTCGCAACGTGGTCGGTAGGAGGACTCGCGTGCGTTGATACAGTACATCGTCTCCGTCGCAGGTCGGACCGGCCACCACTGCCTCGTCGACAGGGTCACCGTCCCGATCCGTGACGAATCGATAGGCGATGTACTCGTTCTCGGTCTCGGCCATTCCGTTGTAGCGGCCGATGTCGAGATACACCCAGCGCCGGGCGTCCGGCGCAATGCGCACGCCGATCACTTCGGCGTGGATGATGCCCGCGGAACCGACCAGCGCGCGGCCGGGTTCGACCACCAATCCGGCGGTCCCGGGCAAGAATTCGGTCGCGGCGGCGTTGATCACCGCCGCGATCTCGGCGAGGGCGGGCGCCGGATCGGCGTACGCGATCGGCAGTCCGCCACCGATATTCACCGACGGGACGTGAATGTCCTTGTCGGCCAGCGCTTCCACGATCCGGCCCGCCTGCTCGATACCGATCCGCCAGGCGTCCGGATCGAGCTGCTGGGATCCGACGTGGAAGTACGGCCCGCCGACGATCAACCCCAGATCCCGCGCCCGCACCAGCAGCCGGAACGCCTCGCCCGGCGTGCAGCCGAACTTGGTGCCGAACGGGGTGCGCGACTCGGGAGCCGAAGCGAGGAACCGGCATTCGACCTCCGAGCCCGGCGCGTGCTCCACGATGCGCAGCAGGTCGTCCTCGGTGTCGAAGGCGTACCGGCGCACGCCCAGCGCGTAGGCGCGGGCGATGTCGGCGGCCTTCTTGATCGGGTTGCCGTAGCAGAGCGTGTCCGGTTCGACGCCGAGCGCGAGGCACAGCTCGATCTCGCCGATGCTGGCGACATCGAACTCGGCGCCTTCCTCGTCGAGCGCTCGGATGATCTCCGGCACCGGACTTGCCTTGACCGCGAAGCGAATCCTTGCCGCGGGCATGGCGGCATGGAGCGCGTGGAAGTTCGCACGCACTCGCTCGGGATAGATGACAAGAAACGGTGATTCGGGCATAGTTGATCTTTCGCTTGGCAGCAGCGGAGAGAGTATCAGCGGCCCCTACCCAGAAACGAATCCGTCAAACCTCGTGTCGGCGGCACCCCAGCGAAGCACCCGCTAACGGGTAGGAGACAGCCGCTGACCTGTATGGATTCTGTAGTGATTCGGGTGGGGCGGGCGGTGCGGTCAGCCTGCGGACACCGTGATTTCGTCGAACACGACCTCACCGGCGGCATCGGACTCGGCCAGGTCCACCACGCCGACGATCGACCAGCCGTGATCGCCGGCCGGGTCGTCGAGGACCTGACGCACCTGCCAGAAACCGGGTCTTCGTTCGATCTGGAACAGTTGCGGTCCGCGCGCGTCCTGGCCGATGCCGATGCGCTCGTACTCGTCGAAATACGGGGCCAGATCGGTCTCCCAGTCCGGCCCGGTGCCCATGTCGGCCAGCAGATCCCAGCGGCGCAGCGAGGCCAGCTCGACCCGGCGGAACATGGTGTTGCGGATCATCACCCGGAACGCGCGCTCGTTGGCCGAGATGGGGCGCACCGTCTCGGCGCCGAAGGCGAGCTGGTCGGCGTCGATCTCCGCGCCGGGGTTGGTGAGCTGCTCCCACTCGTCGAGCAGGCTCGAGTCGACCTGGCGGACCAGTTCGCCGAGCCACTCGGTGATGTCGTCGAGTTCCTCGGTGCGCGCGGCGTCGGGCACGGTGCGGCGCAGCGCGCGGTAGGCGTCGGCGAGGTAGCGCAGCACGACACCCTCGGAGCGGGCCAGCTCGTAGAACGAGATCAGCTCGGCGAAGGTCATCGAGCGGTCGATCATGTCGCGCACCACCGACTTGGGTGACGGCGCGAACTCCGACACCCACGGATGGCCGGCGCGGTAGGTCTCGAACGCGGGCTCGATCAGCTCGGCCAGCGGCTTGGGCCAGGTGACCTCTTCGAGCAGTTCCATCCGCTCGTCGTACTCGATGCCGTCGGCCTTCATCTCATTGATCGCCACGCCGCGCGCCTTGTGCTGCTGAGCCATCAGCAGCTGGCGCGGATCCTCCAGGGTCGATTCGATGAGGGACACCACATCGAGGGTATAGCCGGGCGCGTCTTTGTCGAGCAGCTCGAAGGCGGCCAGCGCGAACGGCGACAGCGGCTGGTCGAGGGCGAAGTCGCGTTGCAGGTCGACGGTGAGGCGGGCGCGGCGGCCCTGCGCGTCGGGCTCGTCGAGCTGCTGGACCACGCCGGCGTCGCGCAGCGCGCGGTAGAGGCGGATGGCGCGCAGGATGTGCCTGCGCTGGGCCGGGCGCGGCTCGTGGTTGTCCTCGAGCAGGTGGCGCATGGCGTCGAAGCAGTTGCCCGGCCGGGCAATCACGTTGAGCAGCATGGAGTTCGTCACATTGAAGCGCGAGACCATCGGCTCCGGTTGCGCGGCGACGAGGCGGTCGAAGGTCTCCTCGCTCCATGAGACGAAACCCTCGGGTGGCTTGCGGCGCACCACTTTTCGCTGCTTCTTCGGGTCGTCGCCGGCCTTGGCGAGCAGGCGGGTGTTCTCCACCTCGTGCTCGGGCGCCTGCACGACGACCGTGCCCATGGTGTCGTAACCCGCGCGGCCCGCGCGGCCCGAGATCTGATGGAACTCACGGGCTTTCAGCCGGCGGGTGCGCACGCCGTCGTACTTGGTCAGGCCGGTGAGCAGCACCGTGCGGATGGGGACGTTGATGCCGACGCCGAGCGTGTCGGTGCCGCAGACCACCTTCAGCAGACCCTCTTGGGCGAGGCGTTCGACCAGGCGGCGGTACTTCGGCAGCATGCCCGCGTGGTGCACGCCGATGCCGTGCCGGATCAGTCGCGAGAGCGTCTTGCCGAAGCCGGAGGCGAACCGGAATTCGCCCAAAGCCGTGGCGATGGCGTCCTTTTCGGTGCGCGTGGCGAAGTTCACGCTGGTCAGCGCCTGGGCGCGTTCGAGCGCGGCGGCCTGGGTGAAATGCACCACGTAGACCGGGGCCTGGTGGGTGGTGACGAGTTCTTCCAGGGTTTCGGTGATGGGGGTGCGCGCGTAGGAGAAGGTCAGCGGGACCGGGCGTTCGGTGCCGGCCACGATCGCCGACGGGCGGCCGGTGCGGCGGCGCATGTCCTCGGCGAAGAAGTCGACCTCGCCGAGGGTGGCCGACATCAGCAGGAACTGCGCGCGGGGGAGTTCGATGAGCGGGACCTGCCAGGCCCAGCCGCGGTCGGGGTCGGCGTAGAAGTGGAATTCGTCCATCACGACCTGGCCGACGTCGGCCGCCGAACCCTCGCGCAAGGCGAGGTTCGCGAGGATTTCCGCGGTGGCGCAGATGATCGGCGCGTCCGCGTTGACCGCGGCGTCGCCGGTGACCATGCCGACCTTGTCCGCGCCGAACACCTCGCACAGCGCGAAGAACTTCTCGCTGACCAGCGCCTTGATCGGGGCGGTGTAGTAGGTGCGCTTGCCCTGGGCCAGCGCGATGAGGTGCGCGCCGACCGCGACCAGCGACTTACCCGAACCCGTCGGCGTCGCGAGGATGACGTTGGACCCGGACGCTAATTCGAGTAGCGCCTCGTCCTGCGCCGGATACAGCGGGGTGCCCTGCTCCGCGGCCCACGCCCCGAAGGACTCGTAGAGGGCGTCGGCGTCGGTTCCCGGTATCTCCAGCAGCTCGGTCAGATCCACTCCGAACACCCTACGGGCTGGCGCCCGCAGGGTTGTTACCGCTGCTCGCCTGTCTCCGGGCCGGTTTCGCCCTCGTAGCCACCCTGCTCGGCCAGGAAGCGTTCGAATTCGGCGCCCAACTCGTCGCCGCTGGGCAGTTCTCCGTCGCCGACGAGCAGGCTCGACTGGCGTTCCTGGGCGCTGACGAAGCTGTCGTACTGGCGTTCCAGCGCGTGCACGACCGTCTCCACCTCGGAGTTTCCGGCGATGTGCTCGTTGACCTGTTCGCGGACCCTGGCCGCCGCCTCGCCGAGCGCGGCGAGCGGGATCTCCAGGCCTGCGTTGTCGGCGACGTTCTCCAGCAGGGTCTGCGCGGCCTCGGGGTACGCGGTCTGCGCCAGGTAATGCGGCACATGCACCGAGAAGCCCACGGACTCCTGACCGTGTTGGGCCATCCGGTATTCCAGCAGCGACGACGCGCTGCCGGGCACCTGGAGTTCGCCGGGCCAGCGCTGATGTTCGGCTATCAGGTCCCGGTCGGACGAGTGTGCGGTGACGCCGAGCGGGCGGGTGTGCGGGATCGCCATCGGGATGGCGCTGAGGCCGATGCTGCGGCGCACGCCGAGCTGTTCGGCGAGCAGGCGCACCGCGGTGGTGAACTTCTCCCAGCGCAGGTCCGGTTCGATGCCCGCGAGCAGCAGGAACGGGGTGCCCGCCGTGTCGCGCAGGGCCCAGAGGTTGAGCTCGGGCTCGGCGTACTCGGAGAAGTGATCGGTCTTGAACGTCATCAGCGGGCGGCGCGAGCGGTAGTCCAGCAGCTCGTCCACGTCGAACGAGGCGACCAGTTCGCTCTCCAGGCTCTCGCGCAGGTGCGTCGTGGCCAGCCGCACCGCATGCCCGGCATCGGTGAAGCCCTCCAGTCCGTGCACCAGGACCGGACCCTCGCCGTCGTCGGACGACAGCTGTGGAGCGGGAAACTCCAGTTCGTACATTCGCGACTCGTGGTCCATCGCGTGCTCCTTCCTGCGCGGTTCCTGCGGCACGGGTGATGCTCGGTCTTCGACACCGAAGTCATTCGAGACGAGCAGCGTCCGAGACGGGAACCATGTCCATTGTCCCCCATATGGGTGACAGCCACCGCGCTCGGCCGGACACCGACCCATACGACGAGGCAACAGCGTCGGCGCCCCGCGCATTCCCGGTGCGGCGGCGTGGCATCGCGGGTGGGCATCGGGAGTTTGGCACAGTGGGGTGGGTGACTGTGGCGGATTCGGCGCGCAAGGGGGCGGGCATCGCCATGTCCGCAGCGTGTTTTGCGCTGCTCGCCGGGTGCGGGTCGACGGTGGCCGGGCATCCGGTCGCAGGGGAGCAGACCGTGGTTTCGCGGCATGTGGGTGCGGCGTTGCCGGCGTTGCTGGTGGAGCCAGGGCAGTTTCCGGCGCGGTATCCGGCGGTGGTGTTGCCCGCCGAGGCGGCGGCTCAGGCGGCGGGGGATTTGACCGGGATCGGGCGGGGTGGGCGGGTGCAGCCGGAGAGTTGTGTGCCGCCGCAGCAGGAGTTCGGGGTGGACAAGACGGCGATCGCGGTCGGGACCGATGATGCTGCGCGGGCGACGATCACAGTGGAATTGACGCGGACGGAGCAGCCGCTCGCGATGCTGCGGAGTCAGTTGACGCAGTGCGGGTCGGTGAAGGTGAGCCGGGGTGCGGCGATGACGACCGTGACGACCGAGCTGGATCCGGCGCCGCCGATCGATGCGGATGACACGTTGGCGTTTCGGCGGACTGTGCAGCCGGATGTCGGTGGGGCCGGGTTGAAACAGGCGATGCGGACGTTGGCCGGGCAGGTGGGTGATGTGCGAATCACTGTGACGTATATGTCTTTTTCGGGTGCTGAGCCGGATATGACGGCGGTGGATCAGTTGTTCACGACGGCTGTGCAGCGGGTGCAGAAGGGGTAGCCGGCCGGGCACGGTAGCAGGCTGGGCTGACGTTCCGGGCGGTCGAAATAGGCTGCTGAGGATGGTCTGTCCACAGCCTCCGAGAATTCCACAGGGCGAGCGAATTGCCTGGTCAGCGCGGCGGGCGTGCGAGTGGGAGGGAGCACTCTCGACGCCATGACTACTCCCGCGAACCCCCCTTCCTCTGGTCCTGCTGACGCACAGGCCGATTCCTCCTCCGAGGGCGCGACCAAGCCCAAGGACGAACTCTTCTGCTCACGCCCATCGCTGCTCCGCGGCAAGACGACTTCCCGAGCGCCGGTGAGCCTCGCCGCGGCGTTGCGATCGTGCGAGTTTCTGCGGTCCGGTGAACGTGCGCGGCTCAATAGTGCGGGGGTGCCGGACGACGCAGTAATGCCGGCGCACACCGTGCCATCGGATGACGTACTGCGGGCAGATGACGCGGTGCTAGTCGGCGATTCCACGCAGCCGGGCGGTGCGACGTGTCCGGACGATGTGCTGCCCAACGGGATCGGCTCGCTAAGGGACAGCTCTCGGGTCGGCGTCGAGGCGAGGGTGAACAGGGACCGCGACGATGCGGACGAGTTCGGTGACGACGAGGAATTCGATGATTCGGCGGACGCGGATTTCAGTGTTGCGGGTAGCGAGTACGAGGTGGGCGGTCACGGGCGTGTGCTGGTCTGTGCGGATCAGGCCCCGCCGTTCGATGCGGATGCGCCGGATTGTGCTGTGTGCGTGGACGAACCAGGGGAGGTGATCGCGGCGGTGCCCGCGATGATCGGGTTCCCGCCGGAGCGGTCGCTGGTCGTGCTGGTGCTGCGGTCTTCGGGGCGCGGCACCGGGTCGATCATCGACGCGGTGGTGCGGTTCGACCTGGATCAGGACGGTGGGCGGCGCCGGCTGCGGGCGGGGATGGTGGCGCAGTGCGTGTTGCAGATCTGTGCGCACGACGACATCGCCGAGGTGCTTGCCGTCGTGGTCGACGATCGGGCGGTGGAATCGCCGCGGCGCGCGGAGACCGGGGAACGGTGCGGCACCGGACGATTCGAGGTGCTGATCGACGCGCTGGACCGGCGGCTCGCCACCCACGAGATCGCGTTGACCGGTGCCTGGGCGGTGCGCGCGATCGAGCCGGAGCAGCCATGGTGGAGTCTGGTCGGCCCGGATTGCCATGGGACGCTGCCGGATCCGTCGTCCTCGTCGGTGGCACTGTCGCATGTCCTCGACGGCAGGCAGATTCGCGGCTCCCGCGCCGAACTGACCGCACTGGTCGCGGAAGACGTCGAGGTGCGCGATCAGGTGGCGGCGGTATTGGACGGCGCGCTGTCGGTGGCCCGCGACCGTTATGCGCGGGCGGTGCGCCGCGGAGATCCGAGCGACTACAGCAGGCAGGCCCTCGACTACGTGCTGTGGCAGATCGCGAACACCGAGTCCGGCATCCAGCTCATGATCCCCGAACTCGCGGAACTCGCTGCCGCCCTGCGGGACCGAGCCGTCCGCGACGCCATGTTCGCCCTCGCGGTCGGCGACCACGCCGTGGCCGCCGAGGGCCTGTGGGCCGCCCTAACCCGAGCCCTGACCGGTCGCGACCGTGCCGAAGCCGCGTCGCTGCTCGGCTACAGCGCCTACGTCCGCGGCGACGGCCCGCTCGCCGGCATCGCCCTCGAAGCCGCCCTGGACGCCGACCCCGACCACCCCCTCGCCACCTTGCTGGAGGCCTCACTCATGGTCGGCATGCGCCCCGATCAGCTCCGCCGCCTCGCCCGCAGCGGCTACGACACCGCCGCCGACCTGGGTATCGACCTGGGCTCACCCACTCCGTGAATCGGGCGTCGGCACGGTGTGCGGGTCGATGCTCTGCCGTCGAGTGGCGAACGAAATAGCCATCCTCGCCACTCGTGCCTGGCCGCAACTCTGGTTGGTGCCAACGGAGTTCGAAGGGGAGCACGAGGCAGCGCCGTGACAGCGACCGGCTGTCGGCCCGTCGGTGGAGCCGGGAGTCGGTGATCGGGGCGGTATGCGGCAGTCAGCGCCACCGGGGACGGGTGGTCTGCCAATGCGATGCGGAATGTCATCTGCGAGGTCGAATAGCCGAGGAGTCGGACACCTGAGACGAATCCGTTGCTGAGCAGGCCAAACAGTTGGTGACCCTGCTGTGGCGACACGAACTCCCGCCGCGGCCGGGCACCCGCGGGCCGAAGCCTGCGGTCAGTGTGTGGACGCGGTGAGCGAGCCTGCGGGCGTCGGATCCAGATAGTGCCGCTGGATAGGGAAATGAACGGGGCGGCGCGGCGTGGAAGGCCGTGCCGCCCCGGTCGATCGGAGACGGTGAACTCAGTGGGCGCTATGGGCGCGGTCGCCGAGGGTCTGGAGGAATGCCCAGGCGTCGGAGACGATTTCGTCGAGGTCGTTGTGTTCGGGGTGCCAGCCCAGGTCGGCGATGGCGCGGGCGCTGGAGGCGATGAGGGTGGCCGGGTCGCCGGGGCGGCGGGGGGCGTCCTGGGCGGTGATGGGGAGGCCGGTGACGCGTTCGCAGGCCGAGATCACCTGGCGGACCGAGAATCCGGTGCCGCTGCCGAGGTTGTAGACGCGGTGCGTGCCGGGCTCGGAGGTGGCCAGGGCCAGCAGGTGGGCCTGGGCCAGGTCGCGGATGTGGATGTAGTCGCGGACCGCGGTGCCGTCCGGGGTCGGCCAGTCGGTGCCGAACACCGAGATCGCCTTGCGATGCCCGAGCGCGACCTGCAACACCAGCGGGATGAGATGCGTTTCCACCACCCGGTTTTCGCCGAGGCCGGCGTAGGCGCCGGCGACGTTGAAGTAGCGCAGGCTGGTTGCCGCCAGCCCGTGCGCGATCGAGTAGGAGGTGATGGCGTGATCGATGGCGAGTTTCGACGCACCGTACGGGTTGGTCGGCCGGGTCGGCGCGTCCTCGGTGATCGGCACCTGTTCGGGTTCGCCGTACACGGCCGCGGTGGAGGAGAACACGAGCCGTGGGGTGCCCGCGTGGCGCATCGCCTCCAGCAGCTCGAAGGTCTTCACCACATTGCCGTGCCAGTACTTCTCCGGCTGCTGCACCGACTCGCCGACCAGCGACTGCGCCGCGAAATGCAGGACACCGTCGAAGGATTCGGCACCCACCAGCGCGGTCGCGGCCTGCGCGATGTCGCCCTCGACGAACCGGGCTTCCGACGGCACCCCGTCGGCGTTGCCGGTGGACAGATCGTCTACGACGACGACCTCATGACCCTCTTCGAGCAGCACCTGGGCGCACACACCGCCGACGTACCCGGCGCCACCCGTGACGAGAAGTTTCACCCGTCAGACCAGCTTCACCTGAACGGCATGGGCCATTTCGTCCGACAACTCGAAACCGTCGTGACCCGGCACGGTGATGACCACCGAACCCGGCTTGTTCTCGACCGTGACGCGCGCGTCGGGCACCACGCCCGCTTCGCGCAGCTGGCCGATGACCTCGGGATCGGTCTGGATGTGCTCGGCCAGCCGGCGCACGACCACGGCGTGCACCTGACCGTGCGGCAGATCCGAGAGCCGGACCAGGGTCTCTTCCGCGTGGTTCTGCGGCACGATGCCCAACTCGTCCAGGCCGGGGATCGGGTTGCCGTAGGGGGAGGTGGTCGGGTGGTTGAGCACCTCGACCAGGCGCCGCTCCACGTCCTCGCTCATCACGTGTTCCCAGCGGCAGGCCTCGGCGTGCACGTTCTGCCAGTCCAGGCCGATGATGTCGACGAGCAGGCGTTCGGCGAGCCGGTGCTTGCGCATCACGGCGACCGCCATGCCGCGGCCCTTCTCGGTCAGCTCGAGATGCCGGTCACCGGCGACCAGCAGCAACCCGTCGCGCTCCATCCGCGCGACAGTTTGGCTCACCGTCGGTCCACTCTGCTCGAGGCGCTCGGCGATGCGAGCGCGCAGGGGCACCACGCCCTCCTCCTCGAGGTCGTAGATGGTACGGAGATACATCTCCGTGGTGTCGACCAGATCTTTCACCTGTTACCCCTTCGTCGGCACGAATTCTACCTACGCACACCGACACGGCCCTGCGCCGGACGGTGTCGCGCCGCGCGGTGCGCGGCAATGCGGGATTCCGGTCGGCGCACGGCTTGCGGCCGCGATCGCTCTTCTCTGTATTTCTACTGCATAGCAACGTTCGACGGGGTCCGTACCTTCCCGCGTAGCGTTGCGACCATGGCCACCGCACCGCGCAGGGAACACCCGGCGCCACCCGGCGAACAACGCAGCCGCGGAACCGTCGTCTGGACCGACCGGTTTCTCGACTACACCTGGACCCCGGAGCATCCGATGAAACCGGCGCGCCTGAAGTTCACCATGGCGCTCGCCGAAAGTCTCGGATTACTCGACGGTGTCGAGTTATTGGCACCCGCAGCGGCCGATCGGGCAGACCTGCTGCGCATCCATACCGCCGACTACATCGACGCGGTCGACCACGCGACGCCACCGATCGGATCGCCGCAGGCGCCGCCGTACGGCCTGGGGTCGCCGGACAATCCGGTATTCCCCGGCATGCATCAGGCCGCTTCGGTGATCGTCGGCGGCACGCTGGCGGCGGCGAGGGAGATCGCCGAGGGGCGGACCCGGCGCGCGGTGAGCATCGGCGGTGGCATGCATCACGCGATGGCGGACTCGGCGGCCGGGTTCTGTGTGTACAACGATGCGGCCGTGGCCATCTCCTGGCTGCTCGACCACGGCTTCGATCGCATCGCCTACCTCGATGTCGATGTGCATCACGGCGACGGCGTGCAGCGGGCGTTCTACGCGGATCCGCGGGTGCTCACCGTCTCGCTGCACCAGCATCCGGCGACGCTGTGGCCGAATACCGGCTGGCCGGAGGAGACCGGTATGGGTGCCGCCGAGGGCACCGCGATCAACCTGCCCCTGCTGCCCGGCACCCGAGACGCGCAGTGGCTGCGCGGTTTTCACGCGGTGGTGCCCGGCGCGGTCGGCGCGTTCCGTCCGCAGATCGTGGTCAGCCAGTGCGGGGTGGATACCCATCGCGAGGATCCCCTGGCCGATCTCGAACTCACGGTGGACGGTCAGCGCGCCGCCTTCCGGGCGATGCGCGACCTCGCCGACGAGTACGCCGAAGGCCGCTGGCTCGCCGTCGGCGGCGGCGGATACGGGCTGGTCCGGGTGGTGCCGCGGGCCTGGACGCATCTGCTCGCCACCGCGCTGGACCGCACCATCGCACCGGAGACCGTGATTCCGCAGGACTGGATCGACCAGGTTCAGGCGGAGGTGCCGCAGGTGGATCCGCCGCGCACCATGGGTGACGGCGGCGACATCGCCTACCGCCGGTGGGATGGCCCGGGCGGCACGGGGGAGACTGGGGACGCGCGGGTGGACCGCGCCCAACGCGCCATCGACACGGCCGTGCTGGCCACCCGCCGAGCGAGTTTCGGACTGCTCGGCCTGGACCCGGAGGACCCTCGTGACTGACCCCGTAGACACTCCGGACACCCCGGCCGTGCCGCCGCCCCCGCCACAGCACTGGTTCGCCGACGTGCTCGCCTCCGATGGTGGTGTGGTCCGGCTGCGGCCGATCACGCCCGACGACGCGGAGGCGTTGCAGGAATTCCACGGGGCGCTCTCCGATCGCACGCGGTATCTGCGCTATTTCGGTCCGTACCCGCGGATTTCGCCGAAGGACCTGTACCGGACCACGCACGTCGACTATCACGACCGGGTCGGCTTGGTGCTGGTGCTCGGTACCGCGATCATTGCGGTGGGCCGCTACGAGGGGCTCGACCGAGTCGGGCGGCGGTCCGCGGAGGTCGCGTTCGTGGTGGCCGACGGGCATCAGGGGCGTGGGCTCGGCTCGATCCTGTTGGAGCACTTGGCCGGTGCCGCCGCGGAGAACAAGATCGAGACCTTCGTCGCCGAGGTGCTGGCCGAGAACACCACGATGGTGACGGTCTTCCGGGATGCGGGTTATCAGGTCGAGCGCAGCCGGGACGGGTCGGTGCTGCACCTCGAATTCGCCATTGATCCGTCCGAAGCTTTGCTGTCCGTACGTGATTCGCGGGAGCGTGCCTCCGAGGCGCGCAGCGTGGGCAATCTGCTCACGCCGCGATCGGTGGCGGTCATCGGTGCGACGCCGAGCGCGGGCCGGGTGGGCGGAGCGGTGCTGAACAACCTGCTGTCCGGGGTGTTCCAGGGGCCGGTGTTCCCGGTGAATCCGAATCGGCACTCGGTGCGCGGGGTGCGGGCGTACGCGACGGTGCGCGAGATTCCGGACGAGGTGGATCTCGCGGTGGTCGCGGTGCCGCCGGAGGCGATCGGTTCGGTGCTCGACGACTGTATGGCCAAGGGCGTCAAGGGACTTGTGGTGCTCACCGCCGGTTTCGACACGACCGGTGTCGGTGGTGGGGAAGCCGAACGCGAATTGGTCGCCGCCGCGCGGGGGCACGGGATGCGGGTGGTCGGGCCGAGTGCGCTCGGCATCGCGAATACCGACCCCTCGGTCGCGCTCAACGCGACGTTGGCGTCGCTGCTGCCCGGTCGCGGGCGGATCGGATTCTTCTGTCAGTCCGGGCCGTTGGGGGCGGCGATTCTCGGGGAGGCTGCGGCCAGGAATCTCGGTTTGTCCACGTTCGTGTCGGCGGGTGACCGTGCCGATGTGTCCGGCAACGACCTGCTCCAGTACTGGGATACCGATCCGGACACTGAGGTCATCCTGCTGTATCTGGAGAGTTTCGGTAATCCGCGCAAGTTCTCCAGGATCGCGCGCCGGGTGGCCAGGACCAAGCCGATCGTCGCGGTCAGCAGCGGCAGGCATGCGGCCCAACCGGCCGGCGATATGGATCGCTCGATCGTGCGAGACCTGTTCGCGCAGGCGGGAATTGTGCAGGTCGACTCGATCTCGGAGTTGTTCGACTGTGCCGCGTTGCTCGGGTATCAACCGCTGCCCGGTGGATCTCGGTTGGCGGTTGTGGGGAACAGTGCGGCACTGAACTGGCTGGCCGTCGATGCGGCGCAGAGTGAGGGACTCGATGTCGGCGACCCGGTGAATCTGGGTCCACAGGCGACTCCTGGCGCTTACCTCGACGCCACGGTCGCGGCGCTGCGTTCGGATGAAATCGACTCCGTGCTGGTGGTTTTCGCGCCCCCGGTGCCGTTGCCGATGGCGGGTTTCGCCGACGCGATTCGCGCCGCGGCGGCGGAGGTGCCCGACGCGAACAAGCCGATCCTGACCACTTTCGTTGCCGAGCAAGGCATTCCGAACCTGCTGTCCGTCCGCGGTGTAGGTGCTTCAGCGGTGCGTGGTTCGATTCCCTCCTACCCCGATCCGGAGCGGGCCGCGCGAGCACTGGCCCGAGTCCGGCGCTACGCGGAGTGGCGGACCCGGCCGGTGTCGCAGGTGCTGCGCCCCAACGGAATCGACACCGAACGCGCGAGACGTTTGGTAGCCCAGTGGATCGCCGAATCCGGTGGACGCCGGCTCACCGACCTGGAAACCGTCGAACTGCTCGACTGCTACGGCATTTCGGTAGTGGAGTTCCGTGAGGTGCGCAATGCGGAGGAAGCGGTCGCCGCCGCCGAGGAACTCGGCTACCCGGTGGCCGCGAAGGCCACCGGCGAAATGTGGCGTCGCCGTCCGGATCTCACCGGAGTCCGCTTGGACCTCTGGCGGCCGGAAGCCGTGCGCCAGGGTTACGCCGACCTCGCCGAACTGTGCGGCGACCCGGTCCTGCACATCCAGAAAATGGCCACCAAGGGCGTCGGCTGCGTCCTGCGCGTCCAAGACGACCCGTCCTTCGGCTCGGTCATCGAATTCGGCCTCTCCGGCCTGATCATCGAACTGCTCGGCGACCGCGCCTACCGAGCCCTACCCCTCACCGCCGACGAAGCAATCGCCCTCATCGACGCCCCCCGCGCCGCCCCGCTCCTCTCCGGCACCCCCGCCAGCCCCCGCGTAGACAAAGCGGCCCTAGCCGAACTGGCCCAACGCATCTCAGCCCTCTTCGACGACCTACCAGAAATGCGCGAACTCTCCTTCGACCCAGTCCTGGCCTCCACCAACTCAGCCGAAATCCTCTACGCACGAGGCCGAATCGGCCCCGAACCAAGCCGCTTCGACACCGGCCCCCGCCGACTCGGCTGACCCGCCGGAGCTGCGGGGTTCGCTCCGGCCTGCTTCTCGCGCACACCAGCTCAGTCGAGATCCTGTGGAGCAGGACGATTGCCAGGTGGCTAGTCGGGGGTGTACGGCTTCGGGTGCGCATTCGCCTCGGGGCGACGGCGCGGCCGAGGATGGTCAGTGAGAGGGTGGGCGGATTGGTCGGGTAGTTGAGCCAGGAGTTCTGCGTCGCCTCCGGCTGCTGCCATCAGGTCGCGCAGGATGGCGCCGACGGCTCCTCGCCGCATTCGCGTAACTGCGTCGCACTGAACCCGCCGCTGCGACGAACTTCGCGAAACGCGTTGACGCCCACAGGTCCCCTGCACTGAATGCGCGCGTTGGGGCGGGCAATGATCCGCCGAGCGCATTGTTGACGCTTCACGGACCCCTCAGGCCCGCCGAATGCGTACCCAGAGTTCACCGCACCGGTCGCATCGGCGGATCACACGGGATTCACGCCGACCGGCTCGCGGCTCCCGGAGGGGACGGAGAGCGCGGCACCGGCCGGCGTTGGCAGGTGACCCCGAAGGTCACCGAGTCGCGCGCCGGGCTGGTCTGGGGAGGAGCCCGGCGTCGTAGGGGTGCCGGAGTCCGGCACGGGGGAGGGGATCAGCTGGCGTAGGCGCGGAGGCGGTCGGCCCGCTCGCCCTTGCGCAGCTTCGACATGACCTCGCGCTCGATCTGCCGGACCCGCTCGCGGGACAGGCCGAACAGCTTGCCGATCTGGTCGAGGGTGCGCGGCTGGCCGTCGTCGAGACCGAAGCGCAGGCGGATGACCTGCTGTTCGCGCTCGTCGAGGGTGGCCAGGACGCTGCGGACGTCGTGGTGCAGCAGACCGGCGATCACCGCGGACTCGGCCGAGGTGGCCTCGGAGTCTTCGATGAAGTCGCCGAGCGGCGCCTCTTCGTCGTTGCCGACCGGCATGTCCAGGCTTACCGGGTCGCGGCTGTGATCGAGCAGATCCGAGATCTTCTCGACCGGGATGCCGGACTCGTTGGCCAGTTCCGCGTCGGTGGCTTCGCGGCCGAGCTGCTGGTGCAGCTCACGCTTGATCCGGGCCAGCTTGTTCACCTGTTCGACCAGGTGGACGGGCAGCCGGATGGTGCGGCTCTGATCGGCCATGCCACGGGTGATGGCCTGACGGATCCACCAGGTGGCGTAGGTGGAGAACTTGAAGCCCTTGGCGTAGTCGAACTTCTCCATGGCGCGGATCAGACCCAGGTTGCCTTCCTGGATGAGGTCCAGCAGCGGCATGCCGCGGCCGGTGTAGCGCTTGGCGAGCGAGACCACAAGGCGGAGGTTGGCTTCCAGCAGGTGCGACCGCGCGGCTTGACCCTCGCGGACGATTTGCGCCAGATCCCGTTTGCGGGTCGCCGACAAGCGTTTGCCGGTCTCCAACAGGTTCTGGGCGTAGAGGCCCGCCTCGATACGCTTGGCCAGCTCGACCTCGTCGGCGGCCGTGAGCAGCGCGGTACGGCCGATTCCGTTCAGGTACACGCGTACCAGGTCGGCTGCGGGGCTCTGGGCGTCGAGGTCCTGATCGCTGATGCGCACACGAGTGGTGGCGGGGCTTGTCATGACTTGCCTCCTGTCGGTGGTGTCTCACTCCGAACAACGGACCCGACAGAGAGAAAGTTCCCCGTCTCGGCTCAGATAAACCGCTCTGACGTGCGGTTTTCATCACTCTCGTCTGAGAAGTTCCTGAGAAGGTCTCAGACGTGGAACGCGCCTGTTGTCCGGTGCCTGCACCGACCTACCCGCGATTGCCGGAATTACACGGGGCGTACCAGTCCGTGGCGGACCAATCCGGCCACCACGGACAGCGCGTCGGCCGCGAACTCCGTGGTCACCTCGTCAGATCCGTGGGCAACCGCCAGCAGTTCGATCAACTCGTATAACGGGAGCCCATCGGCCCGCATTCCCGCGAGCAGGGAGATGGTTGTCTCGTCCACCTCGTGCTGCCAGCGGGGTCCGTCGCCGCGGTGCACGCGGGCCACCTGCTGCGCCCAGCCGTCCGGGCCGGGGAGTGCGACGCGTTCGAGTGCGGTGGCCGGGTCGACCACGAAACGTGAAGTCCAGGCGAGTTTTTCGTCGCCGGCGACGGCGCGCAGCCAGGCCGAACGTTCGAAGTAGCGGGTGGCCTCGTCGCCGAGCGGATCGTCGAAACCGTGGGTGAGGTCCTCGGCGAGCAGTTCGGTCGGGGCGTCGATGGCGCGCAAGTAGACGAAGCCGAAGCCGATGCCTTCGACGTCGGCTGCGGTGAACGCGTCGAGCCATTGTTCGGCGCGGGTCTGGGCGGCCGGGTCGCGCGGGTCGAGGCCGGCGTCGCGCAACCAGGTGCCGACATAGAGAGCGGGGTCGGCGACATCGCGCTGCACCACCCAGGCGTCGACCCCGTGCGCGGGCAGCCAGGACGACACGCGATGGCGCCAGTCTTCGCCGTCGACGTGCACCCAGGCCGCGAGCATCGCCGCGGTGCCGCCTGGGGCGAGCAGGTCCGCCGCCTGTCCGATGACCAACTCACTCGCGCCGTCGAGGGCGAGGCCGGAATCGCGGTAGGTGTGCTCGATCCTGGCCGGGCCGACGACGAACGGCGGGTTCGCCACCACCTGATCGAAGCGGCGTCCGGCGACCGGCTCGAACCAGGAGCCTTCGAGGAGTTCGATGTCGAGTCCGTTGAGCGCGGCGGTCGCCTCGGCGAGCCACAGCGCGCGCGTGTTGACGTCGGTCGCGGTCACGGTGTTCGCATAGGAGGCGGCGTGCATGGCTTGCACACCACAGCCGGTGCCGAGGTCGAGGACGGAGCCGACCTTGCGAGTCGGCGTCGCGCGCAACAGCGACAGGGAGGCGTGGCCGACGCCGAGCACATGGTCTTCGGTGAGCGCGCGGCGACGCATCGAGTCATCGAGGTCGGACAGGATCCAGCGAGTCCCCGCTCCCGCATCCAGCGGCCGCAGATCGAGCGCTGCCCGAACCAGATCACCGTCACGCTCGAGCAGCCCCGCCGCCGCCGCGCGCTCGATATCCACCGGCGCCAACGCCGCAGCGACATCCCGCTCCGGCAACGCATCCCCGAGCAACAGCAACCGAATCAGCGTGCCCAATTCCCCCGCATCCCGCGCGGCCCGCCGCACCGGCACCGGCTCCGACCGCCCCAACGCCGCATGCACGTCCTCCCCGAGCACCTCCAACAGCGTGTCGGCGTCATACCCGACCCGAGTCAGCGCCGCCCGCAGATCCGGGCACAGCGCGGTGAGCAGAGATCCAGTGGTCGTAGATCGGTTAGTAGGCACATCGGTACTCTGCCACCGCCCCGCACCCGCAAGAGATCGAGGCAACTCAATTGACGACCCTGAGTCCGCCACCCAGCTGACGACCCGGAGGCTGCCGCCCTGGCTGACCGTCCGGAGGCTGCCACCCAGCTGACGACCCGGAGGCTGCCGCCCTGGCTGACCGTCCGGAGGCTGCCACCCAGCTGACCGCCCGGAGGCTGTCACCCCGGTTGACCGCCTGGAGGTCGCTACTCGGCTGACGACCTGGAGGCTGTCACCCCGGTTGACGACCTGGAGGCTGTCACCCCGGTTGACCGCCTGGAGGCTGCCGCCCCGGTTGACCGCCCGGAGGTCGCTACTCGGCTGACGACCTTGAGGCTGTCACCCCGGCTGACGACCTGGAGGCTGTCACCCCGGCTGACCGCCCGGAGGCTGCCACCCCAGCAGACGACCCTGAGGCCGCTACCCAGCTGACCACCTTGAGGCTGCCACCCCGGCTGACGACCCGGAGGCCGTTACCCAGCTGACCGCCCGGAGGCCGCCACCCAGCGCCCCTTGATCCCGCAAGTGCCCTCAGCGATCAGACCAAGCGACAGATAGGTAGACATCGCACACTCGCTTGCGCGATCACACACCCCGCAGCAACCCGTCAGATATGCGAGGCAACGAAGCAGTGTGCGAAGAACCCTACTTAAACGGTGCGCGACGCCCAAACATCCACGTGGACAGTAAATCCGCGCCCTGCTCGGGATCTGCGCCGACCTTAGGGCTCGGCACCGTGCAGGTGTCGGTGTTCGTGTGTGGCAACGGGTCTCGGCGATCGAGTCGAGTCATATGGTGGCTGTTGAAGATCGATTGGCGACCATATGACTCGACTCGATGGGTCAGACGCCTTGGGGGTCGCGGGCGGTGATGCAGTAGGTGGCGTCGGCGGGGTCGGTCATGACGATCCAGTGGTCGAAGCGTTCTAGCACTGTGGCGCCTAGGGTTTCGTGCCAGGCGGCGGTGGCGGCGATGTCGGAGGACGACAGATCGATGTGGGCGCTGGTGGTGCGGTCTTCGTCGAGGCGTTGCAGCAGGAGCTGGATCGGCAGGGACTCGGTGGCGCGCAGGCGGGCGAATTCAGGGAGGCGGCCTTGCTGGAAGTTCCAGCCGGTCAACGACTTCCAGAATTCGGTCTCGGTGGCGTGGTCGGCGGGGCCGATGTCGAGGCAGACCTGGTCGAGGCGGCTGAGGGTGCCGTCGGGGGCGGCGACGGCGGGGGCCGGTGTGCCTTTGGCGCGGCCGCTCGGTGTGAGACAAAAGGTTTGGCCGCCGGGGGAGCGCAGGACGGCGTAGTCGGGGTGGTTCGCGACCAGGTCGGCGCCGAGGTCGAGCGCGGTGCGCACGGCGGTCGGGATGTGGTCGACGTCGAGGTCCAGATGGACGCCGCCGAGGCCGGTGACCGACTGCATCTTCACGCCCGCGGCGGCGAAGCGCGCGGGATCGGGGAGCAGCGTGAGGAATTCGTCGTGTTCGCCACGGCGCGCGGACAGTTCGGTACCGGTGATCGTGGACCAGAACTTCGCGCAGTCGTCGAATCGCTGTGCGGGGCGGTCCAGGAAGGCCCAGATCCACCGAATCATGTTCACTCCTGTCTAGTGCCTCGAGACACGATAGGGAACGCCGCGCGCGGTGTCGAGCGCATTGGCGTGTCGGCCGCGCTGGCACGATCTTGGTGGTTTGTGGCATTCCGGCCACTCGTTGAGGGCGCGGATTTCCGGCACGCTCAGCGGGTGACCGAACTGCAGACGCCGCCGAGTGTTCCCTCGAACAGCACCGTGACCAGGCTGCATCCCGCGTGGATCGTCGCGGGGGTCGGCTTCATCGCATTGCTCGGGGCCGCGGCGTTCCGGTCGGTGCCCAGCGTGTTGATGGATCCGCTGCATGCGGAGTTCGGCTGGTCGCACGGGACGATCGGGGCGGCGGTTTCGCTGAATCTGCTGTTGTACGGGTTGATTTCACCGTTCGCGGCCGCGCTGATGGATCGATTCGGCATCCGCAAGGTGGTCTCGGGTGCGCTGGTGCTGGTCGCCGCCGGCGCCGGCCTCACCGTGTTCATGACGCAGCCGTGGCATCTGATGATGACCTGGGGGCTGTTGGTCGGCGTCGGCGTGGGATCGATGTCGATGCCGTTCGTGGCGACCATCACCGGGCGATGGTTCGTGCGGCAGCGCGGACTGGTCACCGGGGTGCTCACGGCGGCGGGTGCGACCGGTCAGCTGGTGTTCCTGCCGCTGGTGTCGATGCTGGCGCACGAGCACGGCTGGCGGCTGCCGTCGCTGATCGTGGCCGGTACCGCGTTGGCCGTTGTGCCGTTGGTACTGCTGTTCATTCGCGATTTCCCGAGCGACGTCGGCGTCACCGCGTACGGCGCGGAGCCGGGCAGCGTGATCGGCGTCCGGACTCCGGCGACGGTCGGCGCGACGCGCGCCCTCACCGTGCTGGCCAAGATCGCCCGCACACCCGGATTCTGGTTGCTGGCAGGCGGATTCGCGGTCTGCGGCGCGTCCACCAACGGACTGGTCGGCACCCACTTCGTCAGCGCCGCACACGATCACGGCATGCCGCCGACCGCCGCCGCGAGCCTGCTGGCGGTAGTCGGCATCTTCGACGTCGCCGGCACCATCGCCTCCGGCTGGCTGACCGACCGCATCGACCCGCGGTATCTACTCGTCGGCTACTACGTCCTGCGCGGCCTGTCCCTGCTGATCCTGCCGTCGCTGCTCGGCCCGCACACTCAACCCAGCCTGTGGGTCTTCATCATCTTCTACGGCCTCGACTGGGTCGCCACCGTCCCGCCGACCGTCATGCTCTGCCGCGAACTCTTCGGCAACGACGGCCCCGTGGCCTTCGGCTGGGTCTTCGCCTCCCACCAGATCGGCTCCGCCATCGCCGCCACCGGCGCCGGCGTAATCCGCGACGTCCAAGGCAGCTACAACCTCGCCTGGTACCTGGCCGGCGCCCTCTGCGCCACCGCCGCCGTCATGTCCGCCTTCATCCGCCGGAAGGCCTGACCCTCGGGTTCGCGAGTACGGACCGTCAGCCGTCGATGGACTTGTGCGAGCGCGCTTCTATCGCCGTGCGACGTTCGTCCCAGCGGCTGGGTTCGTCTTTGCGGCGGGGTGGGCGGTCGTTGGCGATGAGGACCGCTATCCACGGGAGCGGGATGGAGACGGCGATGATGAGGATCGCGAGCAGCGCGCTGTCGAAGGTGCTGTAGGCGATCGCGGCCAGGACCAGGCAGGGGATCCGGAACGCCATGATGATGGTGTAGCGGCGGACCCGGGAGCGGTGCTGATCTTCCAGCGACGGCTGGGCCTCGGTGATCAGGACGGGATGCTTGTCATCGGCGCCGGGGAAGTATCCGGCGGAGCCGGCGGAAGCCGACGGCATCGTCACGTCCGGGCGCTCGCCACCGCCGATGTCGTCGGCGTTGGGAGAGTCGCCGTGCTGCTGCATGACTTCGAGTCTTCCACTGTCGGAGCAGCAGCGCACACAGCGTGGTCAGGCGGACACCGGACCGTGATCGGTCACCGTAGGCGCGGATGCGGCATCATGGAATCCGTGAGCACCGACACCATGGTTCGCCCCGATTCGACCACCGACGAGTCGACGAGCGACGACACCCCCAAGTTCTTCCACTACGTCAAGAAGGACCGGATCGCGGAGAGCGCCGTCATGGGCACCCATGTCGTCGCGCTGTGCGGTGAGGTTTTTCCGGTGACGCGCTCGCCCAAGCCCGGTTCGCCGGTCTGCCCGGACTGCAAGAAGGTCTACGACGGGCTCAAAAAGGGCGAGTGAGGCGGCGTCTGCCTAGGACGCCGCGCGCGGTTGATCGGGTGTGTCTGCCGAGGACGGCGGAGACTTCTCCGTCGTCTCGGTCGGCGCTGCCTCCGCATCGGACGAATCCCCGGTCAACTGATTGGTGATCCATTCCTTGACCTGCTCCATCCGGGTCGCGCGCGCGGGCCAGAACTCCTGCACCGCGGCGTTGAATTCCGCGCCGAGGATCACCGCGAACCCGAGAAAATACGTGAACAGCAGGAACGCGATCGGCGTCGCGAGTGCGCCGTAACTCACACCGGTCTGGGTGACCCAGGACAGATACCGCCGCAGCACCTCGCTGGCCGCGATGAAGAACACCGCCGCGACCAGCGCCCCGCCGAAGAGCCGGTGCCAGGGCAGCGAGGTGTGCAGCGCCAGCTTGTACAACGTGGTCAGCACGATGATCAGCAGCAGTCCGACGCCGGGGTAGTAGAAGAAATCCAGCAGCTGCAACCCGGTCGCCCGCCACGGCGCGGGCAGCACCCGCCCGATCAACGCGGGCCCGAGCGCCACCAGCGGCAGGATGAACACCGACGCGACCAGGAACGCGACATACAGCAGCAGCGCGAAGATCCGCTGCCACACCGGATGCCGCAGGTCCTGCTGATCGTGCGCCTCGACGATCGAATCGACGAACGTCGCCATCGCCGACGACCCGGCCCACAGCGACAGCACGAAACCCACCGAGACGACCGCGCCGCGCCCCTTGCCGAGCACGTCCTTGACGGTCGGCTCGATCAGATCCGAGACCACGCTCGAGCTGAACAGGTCCCGGCTGAACGAAATGATCTTGGATTCGACGATCTGCACGGTGTCCGGCCCGAACCAGGTGCCGACATACCCGAGGCTGCCGAGCACGCCGAGCAGCAGCGGCGCCAGCGAGAGCGTCTGCCAGAACGCGGCGGCCGCGGATTTGGCGAAGATCGAATCGTCCCAGGCCTTCACCGCGACCCGCACCACGAGTTTGACTGTGTTGCGGCGCGCGCGACGCGCCCGGATGGTGAAGCGTTGACCGAAGGTCAATTCGCGCGCGGCGATGCCACCGCTGAGCGACGGTATGTCGGTCCGCAGCGGGTCGCTCGGCATGGTGTTCTCGTCGGTCATCGTGACTACAGCATCGCGCACCCGTCGTCCCCGCACCGGATTCCGGGGGCGACGTGTCGTCGGGCAATCGGTGAACTCCGGCGTGTCGGTAGTTGAACATGTGATGCCCATCGCCCATGCCGCGTCGGTTTAGCAACACGCCGTGCCGGGCCAGTAAGGTCGACTGGGTGACTGGGTCGGGTGGCGCCGCTGTGGCGGGAAAAGCGGAAACGACGCCGAACAGCTCCGGTACCTCGGGCGGTTCGCTGCGCGCCTGGCAGCGCCGGGCATTGACCAAGTACCTCGCGTCCAAGCCACGCGACTTCCTCGCGGTGGCCACGCCGGGCGCCGGTAAGACCACGTTCGCGTTGCGGGTGGCCGCCGAACTGCTGGCCGATCGCACCGTGGACCAGATCACCGTCGTCGCGCCGACCGAGCACCTCAAGCATCAGTGGGCGCACTCCGCGGCGCGCGCGGGCATCCAGCTGGATTCGCGATTCTCCAACGCGACCGGCGGCACGTCCGGCGACTATCACGGTGTCGTCGTCACCTACGCCCAGGTCGCCTCGCATCCGTCCAGACATCGGGTGCGCACCGAAAACCGCCGGACCCTGGTGATTCTGGACGAGATCCACCACGCGGGCGACGCGAAGAGCTGGGGTGAGGCGACCGCCGAGGCGTTCGGCGACGCGACCCGCCGGCTCGCGCTCACCGGAACCCCGTTCCGCAGTGACGACAGTCAGATCCCGTTCATCACCTACGAGCCCGACGAGTCGGGTTTCCCGCGCTCGCGCGCCGACCACGCCTACGGTTACTCCGAGGCGCTTGCCGACGGCGTCGTCCGGCCGGTGGTGTTCCTCGCCTACTCCGGCGAGGCGCACTGGCGCGACAGCGCGGGCGAGGAGCACACCGCTCGCCTCGGCGAGCCGCTCAACGCCGAACAGACCGCGCGGGCCTGGCGCACCGCGCTGGACCCGGCCGGCGACTGGATCTCGGCCGTGCTGCGCGCCGCGGACATGCGGCTGCGGCAGTTGCGCAGCACGGGCATGCCGGACGCGGGCGGCCTGGTGATCGCCACCGACCAGGATCGCGCGCGTGACTACGCCGAACTGCTGGAACACATCTCGGGCACCAAGCCCGCGCTGGTGCTGTCCGACGAACCGACCTCCTCGGATCGGATCGAACAGTTCGGCGCGAGCACCGAGCCGTGGATGGTCGCGGTGCGTATGGTGTCCGAGGGCGTCGACGTGCCGCGCCTCGCGGTCGGCGTGTACGCGACCAGTGCCTCGACGCCGCTGTACTTCGCGCAGGCCATCGGGCGGTTCGTGCGTGCCCGCAAGCCCGGCGAGACCGCGAGCGTGTTCCTACCCTCGGTGCCGGTGCTGCTGGACCTGGCCGCGCAGCTGGAGTTGCAGCGCGACCACGTGATCGGCAAGCCGCATCGGGAGAAGGACGGGCTCGACGACGAGCTGCTGATCGACGCGAACAAGCAGCAGGACGAGCCGGGCGAGGAGGAGAAGTCCTTCGTCGCGCTGGCCGCCGACGCCGAGCTCGATCAGGTGATCTACGACGGATCTTCCTTCGGCACAGCGACTTTCGCGGGCAGCGACGAGGAGGCCGATTATCTCGGCATTCCCGGTCTGCTCGATGCCGATCAGATGCGGGCGTTGCTGCGGGAGCGGCAGACCAAGCAGATCGCCGACCGTGGTGAATCGGCGGCAGATCCTGGCCCGCAGGTGGCGAGTTCAGCCGAACGGGTGGCTACCGCCGACCGATTGGGTGAGTTGCGGCGTGAGCTGAACAGTTTGGTTGCCATGCATCACCATCGGACCAACAAGCCGCACGGCGTGATCCACGGTGAGCTGCGTCGCGAATGTGGTGGGCCGCCAACGGCTTTGGCGACGGCGGATCAGTTGGTGGAGCGGATCGCGGCGCTGCGCCGAATGTAGGTACGGCGAGTTCGTCAGTGCCGCAACCGGTTCGGGTCGCCGAACCCGCGGATCAGGCGGAGGTGGAGGTCGCCGGCCAGGCCGCCATCGCGCAGTCGATCGATTGCGTCAGCTCCGCCAGCGAGGCTCCGTCGCGGGCCTGAATCGACAGGCCGTAGAGCACCGTGGTGTAGAAGTGGGCCAGCCCGGGGGTGTTGGTGCCCGCGGGTAGATCGCCTTCGGTGATCCCGCGATCCAGCCGTTCACGGACTTCTTCTATTGTCTCCCTGCGCTTTTCGACCAGGAAGTCGCGGATGCTCTCGCTACGCGTGGTGTAGGTCGAGCCGGCCAGCACGACCATGCAGCCGTGCGGTTTGTCCTCGACGGTGTAGGCGATCGCGTTGTCCCGCAACATCGCATCGATCGCCTGCCGGGCCGTCGGTTCCTCGCGCAACGCGCGCGCGGTGTAGCCGCCGTCGGTCTTCCCGTAGAGGCCGATGGCCTCGCGGAACAGCGCCTCCTTGCCGCCGAACGCGGCATACAGGCTGGGCGAGTTGATGCCCATGGCGGAGGTGAGATCGCTCATCGACGAGCCCTCGTAGCCATGCTCCCAGAACACCTCCATGGCGCGGCGCAGCGCGTCCGTGCGGTCGAAAGCGCGCGGTCGTCCCCGTTCGGCCATGGTCGTTCCTTTCTGTGTCGATCGTTAAATATACCCCTTGACGCGACCGCGGTCGATGCGCTTAGCTATTTATGTATTGATCGACACAGAATTTGAGGAGGATCGATGTCGGATCTCACGGGCAAGGTGGCACTGGTGACCGGCGGTAGCCGCGGAATCGGGGCGGCGATCGCGCAGCAGCTGGCGGCCGACGGCGCGGACGTGGCGATCACCTACCAGAACGCCGAGGTTCAGGCGAAATCCGTGGTGGCGCAGATCGAATCGCTCGGCCGCCGCGCGGTGGCGATTCGCGCGGACAGCGCCGATGCCGGTGACGTGGTGCGCGCGGTGAACCAGGCCGCGGCCGATCTGGGCCGGCTGGACATCCTGGTGAACAACGCGGGCATCTTCCCGGCCAAGCCGTTCGAGGAATTCACCCTCGACGAGATCGACCGCGCGCTGCACATCCACGCGCGCGCCGCGTTCGTCGGGGCGCAGGCCGCGGTGGCGCACATGACCGCAGGCGGCCGGATCGTCAGCATCGGCAGCAACCTGTCCGAGAACGCCTCCTTCGCCGGGCTCTCGCTCTACAACCTGAGCAAGTCGGCGCTGAACGGCTTCACCAAGGCGCTCGCCCGCGAACTCGGACCACGGGACATCACGGTGAACCTGCTCCAGCCGGGCTCCACCGTGACCGACATGAACCCGGTCGACGGCGGCCACTACGACCTACAGGTCGGCCTGACCGCCCTCGGCCGCTTCGCCAAGCCCGAGGACATGGCCGCGATGGTCGCCTTCCTGGCCGGCGAGACCGGCCGCAACATCACCGGCTCGATCTTCACCGTCGACGGCGGCACCAACGCCTAATCAGCCTGTCCGCGAAGGCAATTCAGCGAAGGCTCAGGTGATACGACGAGGTCGGAACGTCACCGCGCCCACCCGCATCACTCCCTGAGACCACCTGCGGCGCAGTAGTCGATTCGGTCAGCGATCCAGCGAGGCGGACCGCAGGATGACCCGCTCGATCTTCACGTTGCCGGCGGCGTCAACGCCTGATCAGGCTCCCCGCCAATTCCATTCATGTTTGCCCAGCGGCGCGACGAGGCTGAGGCCGCCGCGATAGCCCCTTGGTCGCCGAGGGTCTGTACCTCCGGCATGTCGCGGCCATCCGACGCAACGGAATGATGAAATCCGCATCCGCACTTGGGATCTGCACCCGGAATAGGGCCATAGAGCCGGTGCGGATCCCGAGAGAGGGTGCGGATTTCTGCGGTTAGCCGGTGAAGTATTTGCCGGGGGAGACGCCTACCGCGCGGCGGAAGGCGGCGACGTAGGCGCTGGGGGTGGCGTAGCCGACTCGGCCGGCGATGCGGGCGATGGGGAGGCCGGCGGCCAGCAGGGGGAGGGAGGCGGTGAGGCGGATCTGGGTTCGCCACTGGCCGAAGCTGATTCCGGTGTCGGCGCGGAAGAGGCGGGCCAGGGTGCGGGGGCTGGTGGCGACGGCGGTGGCGAATTCGGTGAGGGTGCGGGGGTCGGCGGGGTCGGTGGTGAGGGCGTCGGCGACCTGTCGGGCGCGCGGGTCGGTGGGGGTGTGGGCGCCGATGGGGATGACGTCGACCGGTTCGACCAGGTCGAAGACGACGGATTCGGCGCGTTCACGGCGGTCGGCGGAGGTGCCGGGGGCGCCGAGGTGGTCGAAGAGTTCGTGCAGCAGGCGGGTGACGCGGATGATCGTCGGTGCGGTGAAGGCGACAGGGCAGCGGTCGGGGTCGACGTAGATGCCGCGCATCTCGGCGCCCTCCGCGCTGCCGGTGCGGTGCGCGATGCCGCCGGGGATCCAGAGGGCGCGGGTGGGCGGTAGCACCCAGCGGTTGTCGCCGACCTCGACGGCGATGACTCCCCGTGCGGCCCAGGCGATCTGGTGCTGCGGATGCTCGTGCAGGTCGAACCAGTAGCCGGCGGGCAGCACCCCCGCGCCGAGGACCATCGCGGTGGAACCGGGCGGGTCGGGCTGGACGGACGGATGGCCGTTTCGCGACACAATATGTCACCGTAGCTCGTCGCGGTCATGGCCGCCTGCTCATAGCGTCATGAGCATGGCGATGAACATCTTCCACCGATTCTGCTGCCGCTCGGCCATGTGGGAACGCACCAGCGCGACGAGGATCGTGCCGTGGGCGTTGTCCGGCCTCGATCTCGGTAGCTCCGCGCTCGAGATCGGTCCGGGTTATGGCGCGAACGTGCGCGCGTTGCTCGACCGCACGACCACCCTCACCGGCGTCGAGATCGACCCCGACCTGGCCGCCCGATTGCGCACCCGGCACGGATCGGTGATGACCGTGGTGGAAGGTGACGGCACCCACATGCCTTTCCCAGTAACGGAATTCGACTCGGTCGTGTGCTTCACCATGCTGCATCACGTGCCCTCACCCACCGCCCAGGACGCGCTGTTCGCCGAAGCGCTGCGCGTCCTGCGCCCCGGCGGCGTGTTCGCGGGCAGCGACGGCCTCGACACCCGCCTCTTCCGGCTGATGCACATCGGCGACACCTGCGTCCCGGTCCCACCAGACGACGCCGCCCACCGCCTAACCCGCATAGGCTTCACCAACGTCGAAACCGAAACCGGCACAACCAGCTTCCGCTTCCGCGCCCGCCGCCCCGACTGAACCGAGCCACAGGGGCAGCACGTCCTACCGGGCGTGCTGCCCCTGTGAGAGGTATATGCGCTCTGTGGTTTGAGCACGCTCGAACGCGCACGCCGTCGTAGGTCAGGCGGGGGTCAGGTTGCCGAAGTAGTTGGCGGGGTCGAAGGTGTTGATCGGCACCCAGCGTGGTTCTTCCGCGGGTGTGGGGGAATCGTCCTGTACCGGTTGGAAGAACCCCTGAATTTCCAGTGCGAGACGCGGATTCGCGTCCACGCGCTGCGCCATGTCGTAGAAGGTCGCCAGCACGTGCAGGCAGCGCGCCGTGCGGGCCTTGCACGAGCAGTCGGTGCCGGCCAGCACCGGCGCGATGGTGAGACCGGCCGCGGTCACCGCCTGATGCATGTCGTCGGTGAGCACGGTGGTATCCGGGATGATCTCGCCGATCGCGGTGATCGCGGCGCGGGTCAGCGGGGCCACCTCCAGATGGATCACCGACGCCTCGCTGCCGCGATGGATGTTGGCCCGCACGATCCGCCCGTCGATCGTGGCCTGCACCCCGTAGTTGCGCGCGACCGAGCGCGCGCGGGGGAGCAGCGGCTCGGGCCGCGTCTGCCGGAGCGGTTCGGCGAGACGAACCCAGTCCCGGCCCCATTTGCTGTATCCGAATTCGTTGTCCGGCATCAGTTCGCCCTCCCGTCGCCCGACCGCCACCCCTCACCGAATCGCTCCGCGATGCAGCTTCTTTGGCGGCGCAGGATCTCGACCAGTTGATCGTCATCGAGCCGGGCCAGCGCGGCGATGCCCGCCGAGTCGCCGAGATCCGAAAGCGCCGACTTGCGGTCGTGCATGCGGGCGATGTGCTCCTCCACAGAGGTGGTCGAGGTGAGCGTGGTGACGGTGACCGTGCGGGTCTGGCCGATCCGGTGCGCCCGGTCCGAGGCCTGCGCCTCGACCGCCGGATTCCACCAGCGATCGAAGTGGATGACGTCCGCGGCGCGGGTCAGCGTGAGACCGGTGCCCGCGGCGCGCAGGCTGAGGATCAGCACCGGCGGCCCGTCCTCGGCCTGGAATCCGGACACGATGGCCGCGCGCTCGGCCTGGTTCAGCCCGCCGTGGAAGAACGGCGCGGTGACCCCGAACTGCTCGGCGAGATGCCGGACCAGCAGCTCACCGGTCTGCCGGTACTGGGTGAAAATCAGTGTCGGGGCGTCCATTTCGAGGTTGTTCGCCAGGATGTCGGTGCACAGGTCCAGCTTGCCGGAGCGCCCGGCGAGCTCGGTGAGTTCGCCGGTGACGAGGCCGGGATGGTTGCAGACCTGCTTGAGCGCGGTCAGCGCCGCGAGCACCCGGCTCTGGCGATCGATGCCGGTGCCGAATCCGTCATCGATGGCGCGATCGAGGAGCTTGTCGTAGAGGTCTTCCTGTTCCCCGGTGAGGTCGCACAGCAGGTCGGTGTGGATCTTCGCCGGCAGCGACGCGGCGACCTGTGACTTCTTGCGCACCAGCACAACCGGTTCGATGGCGTCTTGCAGTCGCGCCGCGGCGGCCGTCGACCCCTCCTGGATCGGCCGGACGAACCGCCGCCGGAACTGCGTCTTGTGCCCGAACAGCTTGGGCGTCACCAGATTCAGCAGCGCCCACAGCTCCTCGAGGTGGTTCTCCACCGGCGTACCGGTCAACGCGACGCGCACCTCGGCGTCGAGCGCCCGCGCGGCCTTGGCCAGCTGGGTACCCGGATTCTTCAGCGCCTGCGCCTCGTCGAAAACCGCCGTCGCCCAGCGCCGCTCGTCCAGGTGCTGCCGGTGGATCCGCACCGTGGGGTACCCGGCGACGACGACCGTCCCGGCGCCGGCCTCGATTTCGCCCCCGCGCCACACGACCACGCGCAGTCCGGGCGCGAACCGATCGATCTCGTGCGCCCAGTTGCCGACCAACGACGTGGGGCACACGACGAGCTGCGGACCGTCGGCCGCGCGCCCGAGCAGAAACCCGATGGTCTGCACCGTCTTTCCGAGCCCCATCTCGTCGGCCAGCACGGCCCCGCCGTGCGCCGCGACGGTTTCCCGCAGCCAACTGACCCCGCGCACCTGATACGGCCGCAGATCGGCTTTCAGCGTCGAGCGCAATTCCGTTGCCGCCGCGTGGGTCTCGCCCAGCACCCGGATCGCGCGCTCGGCGGACACGATCGAGGTGCCCGCCGCGTTGGGCACCGCGTGCGCCGCGATCGGCAGTACCTCGGTCGGGGCAGCACCGGATTCCGCGTGCAGCGCCGCCCGCAACAGGCGAATGGATGTTCCCGCGCCGGCGAGCTCGAGCGCCGCGAACGCCGCCGGATCGATCAACGCGCAGTCGACCGGGGCGACCTCGATCGCCCCGTCGAAACCGGTGGGCACCGCGAGGGCGAGGGTCTCCCGATCGCCGAGCGTGGCGGGCGCGGGCCCGGTGTTCTCCCCGGTCCATGTCCACAGGGCGAACATGTGACGATCGGGCAGATAGGTGGCCTGTGTGCTGGGCAGAGCGAACCCCTCCATCGGCGTAGGGTGTACGAAGTATCTTGAATAACGTACAGAGTACCGAGTTTGTTCCGAGGAGCCCCTTGCCCGACGAATCCGTCGCTGAGCAGGCCAAACAGTTGGTGAGCCTGCTGTGGCGACACGAACTCCCGCCGCGGCCGGGCGCCCGCGGACCGAAGCCGGCGGTCAGTGTGGACGCGGTGGTCGACGCGGCGGTGGCGCTCGCGGATCGCGACGGTTACGCGAAGGTGTCCATTCGCGCGGTCGCCGCCGAGCTGGGCTTACGCCCGATGAGCCTGTACACCTACGTGCCGAGCAAGGACGCGCTGACCGTGCTGATGGTCGACGCGGTGGCCGACGAGGACCCGCCGATCCCGGCCGATCTGCCGGTGCGCGCGCGGATGGCCGCCATTGCCCGCCAGACGCGCGCTGAGCTGATCGCCCATCCGTGGCTGCTGGAAGTGTCGCTGTGGCGTCAGGTGATCGGCCCCGGTCGAATGCGCCGCTACGAACGGCAGCTCGCGGCCATCGACGGCATCGGCCTGCCGGATGTCGAGCTGGATCGGGTGATCGCCGTTTTGTCCGAATTCGCCACCGGCAACGCGCGTGTCGCGGTCGGCGCGCAGCGGGACACGCAGGCGATGACCGACGCGCAGTGGTGGGAGGTGCACGGCCCCTTGCTCACTCAGGCCATGCCGTCCAGTCTGTTTCCGCTGTCGTCGAGGGTCGGGCAGGCGGCCGGTGAGCTGTACCAGGCCCCCGCGGACCCGGACGACGCCTTCGACTACGGCCTGGACCGCCTGCTGGACGGGATCCTGGGGGACCGGAAAACCCCTGAACACACCGACAGCGGGCGATCCGAGGATCGCCCGCTGCGGTAAACGGTTTTCTGTTGTCGGATGTTGTTATCTCAGGACGCGAGGAGTTGGTCAGATCGCGGGAGCGGATTCCGTATCGATCACGGCTTCCAGCTCACGCAGTCGATCCATGTGTTCGTTCGCGTGGTGCTGGCAGAAGAGCAACTCGCCACCTGCGGGCAGAACGGCGCGCACTCGTGCTGCCGCCCCGCAGCGGTCGCAACGATCGACCGCGGTCAGTGGGGTGCTAGTCAGGGTTCCTGGCATGACTCCTCCGTCCTGGCTCCCGGTTCACAGACCGTTCGCCTGGTGTGGGGCCCGTGGTCACTCCGCGGGCTCGCTACCGCTACTTCCCAGCAGTGGTATGACTACTCTGTCAGACGTTCGGGACGGGGGCTTTGTTCCCGTGAGTGATTCAGTGTGTTTTCGATAACACGACCAGGGATTTCGCTACAGGCGAACATTCCAGGTCACGCTACGAACTCCGTTTGGTCACCACCTCGAACAGGCCGATCCAGTTGTCTACCGGGAGATTACCCGTGACCCACGACACTCACACGCTTGTTCACATATGCACTTTGGGCGAGTGGCTTTCCGCCCGGCAAACGGGCGAGTATCGCGCGTCGTCGCTCGACGAGGTGGGGTTCATCCACCTGTCCGCCCCGCAGCAGGCCCATCTGCCCGCCAACCGGCTCTTCTCCGGACGGCGTGACCTGGTCCTGCTCCGGCTCGATCCGGCCCGGCTGGGCGCACCGGTGAAGTGGGAGCCGGGCGTGCCGACCGACCCGGAATCGATGCTGTTCCCGCATCTGTACGGCCCGCTGCCGACCGGCGCGGTGATCGCGGTCGAGGAATTCCAGCCCGGTCCGGACGGCGTGTTCGCCCAACTCGCCAAGTGAGTCAGCGGTCGCGGACCTCGCGCGCCACGATGGCGGCCTGAACTCGCGACCGCACACCGAGTTTCGTCAGCACCCGGGACACGTGCGTCTTCACCGTCGTCTCGCCGATGAACAGGCGACCGGCGATCTGTGCGTTGGACAGCCCGTCACCGAGGCAGTCGAGCACCTCGCGTTCGCGCTCGGTGAGGTCGCCGAACCCGTTCGGTTCCGGTTCGTGCACATCGGTATTCGTCGCGGCGAACGCGGTGATCACGGCGCGGGTCACCTCCGGGGCGAGCACGCCGTCCCCGGCGGCCACCTTGCGGACGGCGTCGATGAGTGCCTGCCCCGACGACGACTTCAGCACGAACCCCGACGCTCCCGCCCGCAAGGTCCGGAAGACGTACTCGTCCAGATCGAACGTCGTCAGGATCAGCACCTTGCCCAGCTCGTCGGCGGTGATCCGCTCGGTCGCGGTGATGCCGTCCACGCCGGGCATGCGCACGTCCATCAGCACCACGTGCGGCCGCAGCGCCTTGGCCTGCGCGACCGCGACATCACCGTCGGCCGCCTCGCCGACCACCTCGAGGTCGTCCTCGGCGTCGAGGATCATCCGCAGCCCGGCCCGGATCGCGGCGTGATCGTCGGCGATCAGCACCCGGATCGTCATGGCCTGCTCGCCGTCGAGAGCGGCAGCTCGGCGAGCACTTCCCAGCGGCCGGAATCCGGTCCGGCGGTGAAGTTTCCGCCGAGCGCGGCGGTGCGCTCGCGCATGTTGATCAGGCCGCGGTGCGGCTCGCCGTTCTCGGTGCGGCGCAGCGTGACCGGCGCCATCGGGTTGCGCACCAGCACCCGTAGTTCCGCGTCCCGCGTGCCCACCTCGATGTCGACCTCTTGCCCCGGTGCGTGTTTCATGGCGTTGGTCAATGCCTCCTGAACGATGCGGTACGCGGCTTGATCGACCGCGCTGGGAAGTTCGGTGCCGTCGAGGGTTTCGCGCACCCGCACGCTGATCCCGGCCGCGCGGGCCGCCTCGACCAGAAGGGACAGCTGCGCCAGCCGGCGCGGCGCGGCCACCTCGTCCACCGCGTCGCCGTCGCTGCGCAGCAGCCCGATCATGGTGCGCATCTCCTGCAACGCGCTGACGCTGTTGGTCCGGATCGACCGCATGATCCCGGTGACCGCCGGATCGGCGTCTTTGCGGGCCAGCACGCCCAGCGCGGCCTCGGACTGGATGGCGATGGCGGAGAGGTGCCCGGCGATCACGTCGTGCAGGTCGCGCGCCATGGTGGTGCGTTCGTCGGCGATGGCGGCGCGGCGATCGAGCTCGGAGACCAGGGTGAGCGCCTGGGCGCGGGCGCGTTCGGCGCCGGCGATCTCCTTGTGCGTGCGCACCGAGTTGGCCCACCACAGCGGGGTCGCGATGAACGCGAACACCACGACCAGGGCGATCGAGACCGCGCGCAGATCGCCGGTGCGGACCAGGGTCAGGATCACGATCAGCCCCGAGAACACCGACCAGACCACCATGGTGATCCGCGAGGTCCGCCGTGCCGAATACAGCACGGCCGCGTAGATCAGGTCGCCGTAGAGGATCCACACCGGCACCGACGGGCCGAGGCGGATGTCGATCAGCAGCGGCGCCAGCCCGACGATCATGGCCAGCACCGGCATTCGGCGACGGCCCATCGTCAACAGGCACAGCGGCGCGAATACCGCGAGCCGCGTCGGCAGCGACACGTCCGTCCCGCGATCGATCAGGGCGTACAGATTCGCGACATAGAGCCCGGTGCCCGCGGCGAACGACAGCAGCACGCCCACCGCGTCGCGCGCCGTTCCGGGGAGTTCCGACCATTGCCGCACGCCTCCATCTCAGCACAGCCCTGACCAGGCGCCATCCGCCGAAGTGATGACCGCGCGGCGGAGTGAATCGGACATCGGTCTAATCTGAACGAGTGAATGTCGACGTGACAGCCCTACCCGGGATCGGAGTCCGCAAGGACTTCGAGGTCCGCTCCGGCCGCCGGATCGGCGTGGTCGCGCATCGCGATGGCGACATCGACCTGATCGTCTCCAAAATGGACGATCCCGACGCCTGCGCCGCGCAGATCCCGCTGAGCACCGACGAGGCCGCCGTCCTGGCCAACCTGCTCGGCGCGCCGCAGCTGGTCGCGAAGCTGAACGACGAACACAGTGACCTTCCTGGCATCACCACCCGGCAGTTGCCGATCGCCGACGAATCGCCCTACGAGGGACGCACACTCGGCGAGACCGCGATGCGCACCCGCACCAAGGTGTCGATCGTCGCGGTGATGCGGGCCGGCCAGTTGCATCCCTCACCCGGGCCGGACTTCACCTTCACCTCAGGCGATGTGCTCGTCGTCGTCGGTACCCCGGACGGCTTGGACGCCGCCGCCAAGATTCTCACGCACGGCTGAAACCGATGACTGGAACCGCGCTCGCCCTGGTCGAGCTCGGAGCGATTCTGTTTGTCCTCGGCACCTTCGGGCGAGTGGCTGGTCGCTTCGGCATGTCCCCCATTCCGCTGTACCTGATCGGCGGCCTCGCCTTCGGTCAGGGTGGCTTCATCCAACTCAGTGCCGCCAACGAATTCGGCCACGTGGCAGGCGAAATCGGCGTGGTGCTGCTGTTGCTGCTGCTCGGCCTGGAGTACACCGCGCCGGAACTGATGACCGGTCTGCGCCGATCCTGGGCGGCCGGCCTGGTCGACATCGTGGCGAACGCGACGCCGGGTGTGATCGTCGCGCTGATCCTCGGCTGGGGCGCGGTCGGCGCGGTCACCATGGGCGGCGTCACCTACATCTCGTCCTCGGGCATCGTCGCGAAGGTGCTCAACGACCTCGGGCGGCTCGGTAACCGCGAGACCCCGGTGATCCTGTCGATCCTGGTGTTCGAGGACCTGGCGATGGCGGTCTATCTGCCGATCCTCACCACCATCCTGGCCGGGCTGAGCTTCGCCAGCGGCGCGAAATCGCTGGCGATCGCGCTCACCGCGATCACGGTCGTGCTGGTGGTCGCGCTGCGCTACGGCCGCTACGTCTCGGCCATCGTGGACAGCTCGGACAACGAGGTGTTCCTGCTGAAGCTGCTCGGCGCGGCGCTGCTGGTCGCCGGCGTCGCCTCGGCGCTGAACGTGTCCGCGGCGGTCGGGGCGTTCCTGCTCGGCATCGCCATCTCCGGCTCGACCGCGCACGAGGCGGCGAAACTGCTGGAACCGCTGCGCGATCTGTTCGCGGCGATCTTCTTCGTCGCCTTCGGGCTCACCACCGACCCGCAGGCGATCCCGCCGGTGCTCGGCTGGGCGATCGCGCTGGCCGTGATCACCGTGCTGACCAAGATCGGCACGGGCTGGTGGGCGGCGAGCAGGCAGGGCATCCGGCCGATGGGCCGGGCCAGGGCCGGTGCGGCGCTGGTCGCGCGCGGCGAATTCTCCATCGTCATCGCGGGATTGGCGGTGACCATGGGCGGCGTCGACAAGGAGCTGGCGGCGCTGGCCTCGGCCTACGTGCTGCTGATGGCGATCCTCGGCCCGATCGCGGCGCGCGTCGTCGAGCCGGTCGTCGGGTTGGTGCAGCGCCGATTGAAGCCTGCCCCCGTCACTCCGTGAGCGCGGCGGCGGCTTCGGCTTTCGCCGCGGTCTTCTGCTCCACCCAGCGGCCGACCACGGTCGCCAGCCCGCCGACCGCGAGCCCGATCAAACACGCGCACAGGTGGCCGTAGTCGGTGAACGTCGGTCCGATCCACAGCGCCGCGACCAGCACCAGGATGAGCGTGCCCGCCCACAGCAGCCGGACCAGTCCGCGGAACCGGTAGGTCAGCGCCGCCAGCACCGCCGAAAACCCGTAGCTGGTGCCGACATCCGCCGCGACTGCCACCACCCGCGGGATGACGCCGTGATCGATGGCATGCGAGATGCCGGTGACCGTGAGCAGCGTCGCGCCGATGTGCCCGGTGGCGAACAGGATGATCCAGCGGGTGGTGCCCAGCCAGCGTTCCGCGTAGGCCATCACGATCAGGAAGCCGGCGATGGTGGTCCACGGGAAGCCGCCGTCGGTCCAGAACGCCGAGGCGACCAGCACCTGCACCGGGTTGTGCCGCATGTTGTAGAGGTTGGTCGACGCGGAGAAGATCAGCCTGCGTTCGACCGAGTCGCCGACCCCGCGCAAGGTCCACCAGGTGACGAACACGGTGAACGCGTAGGCGGTGCTGGCCGGCGCCGCGCCCAGGTGCTCGCGGATCGCGGGCAGCACCCGATGCGCCAACCCGGGACGGCGCAGCCAGTCCCACGCGACGCGAGCTTCGGTGCGGAGATCGATGGTCTGCGTCCAGGGTGACCGAAACCGGACCGGGGCGGAGGCAATCACCGACCAAGTGTGCCGTGTCCGGCTGTGCGTGACCCTGCGACCCGCCTGTGTGTGCGCTGTGTCACCGGTGGCGACACCGCGTCCGTAACGTCGTTTCACACCCGGGCAACAAACACTCCCAAGAATTGGTCCACCGACCAAACGGTATGTGGACGAGGAGTGCGTAGCGCCTATGACGATCGAGGATGTGCAGGTGACCGGTGCCGCCGGGACGGATTATCTGGCCAAGCGGACGTTGCGTTCGGGCACGGCGGGCTGGGTGCTGCTGGCCGGGCTCGGCGTCAGCTATGTGATCTCCGGTGACTACGCGGGCTGGAACAGCGGCATCGCGCAGGGCGGTTTCGGCGGTCTGCTCATCGCGACCGTGCTGATCGCGGGCATGTACCTGGCGATGGTCCTCGGCATGGCGGAGTTGTCGGCGGCATTGCCCGCCGCGGGCGGTGGTTACACCTTCGCCCGGCGTGCGCTCGGTCCTTGGGGCGGATTCGCCACGGGCACAGCGGTATTGCTCGAATACGCGATCGCGCCCGCGGCCATCGCGACGTTCATCGGCGGGTATGTCGAATCGTTGAACCTGTTCGGGATCACCGACGGCTGGTGGGTGTATCTGGCGGTGTACGCGCTGTTCATCGGGGTGCACCTGACCGGGGCGGGGGAGGCGCTCAAGGCGATGTTCGTGATCACCGCGATCGCGCTGGTCGGGCTGCTGGTGTTCGCGGTGTCCGCGTGGGGTCTGTTCGAGACGGGCAATCTGACCGATATCCCGGCGGACCCGAATGCCGTTGGCAGCTCGTCGTTCCTGCCGTTCGGGGTGTTCGGGATCTGGGCCGCGGTGCCGTTCGCGATCTGGTTCTTCCTGGCCGTCGAGGGTGTGCCGCTGGCCGCCGAGGAGGCGCGGGAACCGGAGAAGAACGTGCCCAAGGGGATCATCAGCGCGATGCTCGTGCTGATCGTCACCGGTGCGGCCGTGTTGTTCCTGGCCACCGGAGCACTTGGCGCGCAAGCCATTTCGACCTCCGGCAATCCGCTGGTCGAGGCGCTCGGCGACAGCGGAGCGGCGAAACTGGTGAACTACATCGGCCTGGCCGGGCTGGTCGCCAGCTTCTTCTCCATCGTTTACGCCTACTCCCGGCAGACTTTCGCGCTCTCGCGGGCGGGGTATCTGCCGACGAGCCTGTCGGTGACCAACGCCCGCAAGGCGCCGGTGCTCGCGCTGATCGTGCCCGGCGTGATCGGCTTCGCGCTGTCGCTGACCGGCAAGGGCGCGATGTTGTTGAACATGGCCGTGTTCGGCGCGGCGCTCAGTTACGTGCTGATGATGGTCAGCCACATCGTGCTCCGGGTCCGCGAACCGAACATGCCGCGGCCGTACCGCACGCCGGGTGGCATCGCGACTACCGCGTTCGCGCTCGTGATCGCCTGTGCCGCAGTGATTGCCACGTTCCTGGTCGATCCGGTCGCGGCGACCTGGACGCTGGTCGCGTTCTGCGCGTTCATGGCCTACTTCGGCCTGTACAGCAGGCACCGGCTGGTGGCCAACTCCCCGGACGAGGAATTCGCGATGCTGGCCGAGGCCGAGGAGGAGCTGGAATGACCTCCTACACACAGCAACTCGGCGGAGCGACCTACCAGTTCGACGGGCTGGTCGAACTGCTCGCCAAGGCCACCCCGCTGCGCAGCGGCGACGAATTGGCGGGCTGCGCGGCGAGTTCGGATGCCGAGCGGGCCGCCGCCCAGTGGGCGCTGGCAGAGGTGCCGCTGACCCGGTTCCTCGACGAACCGGTGGTGCCGTACGAGACCGACGAGGTCACCCGGTTGATCATCGATACCCACGATCGGGTTGCGTTCCAGCCGATTTCGCAGCTCACCGTCGGCGGACTGCGGGACTGGCTGCTGGCCGTCGCGGCCGGCGCCGGTGCCGCGGCCGTCCTGCGCGCGGTATCGCCCGGTCTCACGCCGGAGATGGTCGCCGCGGTCAGCAAGATCATGCGCAATCAGGATCTGATCGCCGTCGCCAGGGCCGCCGTGGTCACCGCGGGCTTCCGCACCACCGTCGGCCTGCCCGGCACGCTGGCCACCCGGTTGCAGCCGAACCATCCCACCGACGACCCGCGCGGCATCGCCGCCGCCACCCTCGACGGGCTGCTGCTCGGCTGCGGCGACGCGGTGATCGGGATCAACCCGGCGACCGATTCGCCGCAGGCCACCGCCGACCTGCTGAGCCTGCTGGACGAGGTGCGGGTCCGCTTCGACATCCCCACCCAATCGTGTGTGCTCTCGCACGTGACCACGACCATCGGCCTGATCGAGGCGGGTGCGCCGGTCGATCTGGTGTTCCAGTCGGTGGCGGGCACCGAGGGCGCGAATGCCGGTTTCGGCGTGAACATTTCGTTGCTGCGCGAGGGGAACGAGGCGGGCCGGTCGTTGCGTCGCGGCACCGTCGGCGACAACGTGATGTATCTGGAAACCGGTCAGGGTTCGGCGTTGTCGGCGGGTGCGCATCTCGGCACCGGCGGCAAGCCGGTCGACCAGCAGACCCTGGAGGCCCGCGCCTACGCGGTGGCCCGCGACCTGGACCCGCTGCTGGTCAATACGGTCGTCGGCTTCATCGGCCCGGAGTACCTCTACGACGGCAAGCAGATCATCCGCGCCGGGCTGGAAGACCACTTCTGCGGCAAGCTGCTCGGGCTGCCGATGGGTGTGGACGTTTGCTACACCAATCACGCCGAGGCCGACCAGGACGATATGGATACGTTGCTGACGCTGTTGGGCGCGGCCGGTTGCGCGTTCGTCATCGCCGTCCCCGGCGCCGACGACGTCATGCTCGGCTATCAGAGCCTCAGCTTCCATGACGCGCTGTACGCGCGGCGCGTCCTGAACCTGCGTCCCGCACCGGAATTCGAGTCCTGGCTGGCCGGGCTCGGCATGATCGACGCGGCGGGCCGGGTGCTGCCGGTGCAGCCGCTCGCGTCGCCGCTACGCGCGTTGGCGGGTGCCTGATGAAGCGGAGGAGCACCAGGCTGGAAGTTGTTGCGTCGCTGGATGAATCGGACGCCGAAGCGGAAAGTGCTGCGGCACAGCAATTCTGGCAGGATCTCCGGCGCAGCACCCAATCCCGGATCGGCTTGGGCCGTACCGGCGACGCACTCCCCACCGCACGGGTGCTGGAATTCCGCGCCGCCCACTCGGCGGCGCGCGACGCGGTCCACCTGCCGTTGGACGTACCCGCGCTGGGGGAGCGGGTCGCCGCCCTCGGCCTCGGCGAACCCGTGCACGTGCGCAGCCGGGCCGGCGACCGCGCGGAGTACCTGCGCCGACCCGATCTCGGCCGGCTGCCCGCCGAATCTTCCGATCCCGCAACCAAGTCTGATGTGTCCGAGGTGCCGCACAGTGCCGCCGAGATCGGATTCGTCCTGGCCGACGGACTGTCCCCGCGCGCCCTCACCGACCACGGCCCCGCGACGCTCGCCGCCCTGATCGAGGAACTCGCACCCCGCTACTCGCTCGCCGCCCCGGTGATCGCCACCCAGGCCCGCGTGGCCCTCGGCGACCACATCGCCGCGGCAATGGGGGCGGCCACGGTCGTCGTGCTGATCGGTGAACGCCCCGGCCTGTCGGTGGCCGACAGCCTCGGCATCTACCTGACCCATGTGCCCCACCCAGGTCGCACGGA
Source organism: Nocardia sp. NPDC051756 (assembly GCF_040681495.1). Classification (NCBI taxonomy): domain Bacteria; kingdom Bacillati; phylum Actinomycetota; class Actinomycetes; order Mycobacteriales; family Nocardiaceae; genus Nocardia; species Nocardia sp. NPDC051756. The sequence goes on from NZ_JBFAYV010000001.1 coordinate 1,081,532, forward strand.
CGCCGATCGCAACTGCATCTCCAACATTCACCCGCCGGAGGGTCTCGGCTACCGGCAGGCGGCAAAGGTGGTCGCGGGCTTGGTCTCCGGCGCGCGCGTGCTCGGCCGCTCGGGAGTCGATCTCAAGGACACCTCACGCGCCGACGCGCTCGGCACCGGCGAGATCGTGCCGATCGAGAACGCGGGTGTGCGCCTACCGGAAGACGCGCACCCACGGTGAATCGGTCATAGCTGCCCGGTGTCCCGCACCACGCGCCTGGTCTGGGCGAACAGCATGCCGACGTTCACCGTCTTGCGGCAGACGACGACGATCACGACATCGCCGCGGCTTCCGGTCCTGGGGAAGAGATGGGTCAGATTGTCGCTGTTCACCAGGATTTCCTGAAAATAGTGCCGATCGCTGCGGACACCACGACGTTCCTTCCAGATGTCCTCGATCATCACGACGTTGCGGCCTTGGAACAGGTCCAGCGTCGCGGCCGAGAGCAGATCGAGGACCTCCGCCGGGTGGGTGTCGAGCGTCTCGACCGCCAGCAGCATGCCCGTGGACAGGTCGATCGCGCCGGAGGCGACACATTCCGGGACATCGGCGCGCAGCATCTTCACCAGCGAACCGATCCGATCGGTCAGGGTTCCTGGCGTCGTACCTTCGGTGATACTCATTGCATCCCTTCTGTTTCCGCCTGCGGCGGACTGGTGACATTCACGGCGAATCGGGAGCCAGGGCGGGGCCGGCCCGGGTGGGGTCCAGCGGCGAACGGCTCAGGACAGGCTGCGGCGGACGTGGACGGAGCACGTCGTTGATGCCGCTGGCTCCGCGTCGGCGGCGGGGTAGCGGCCGCGGGTCCGCGCTGTCGGGTGGCGGCATGCGGTCCGCCCTGCGGTCATGGTCGGGCGGCGGGACCAGCAGCAGATCTTCGGCGAGCAGCCGGGAGACCTCGACGGTGACCGCGTACAGGCTTCGGTACAGCAGGAATGCGATATCGCGGCAGGTGCGTTGCCCGTCCACCTGCCGAAGAATCTCGTGTCGCGGCGACGTCGCCGCGGTGGCCGCCCTGGTTTTGCCGAGTTCGCTGAGCAGCAATCGGTTTCGGTGGGGCGACACCCTGGTCTGGGCCAGCGCCCGCAGTCGCCACTCGGTCTCGGCGAGCAGCCAGCCCGGCTCGATACCGGCGACTCCCGCGGGTGCGGCGGTCGATGTCTCCGCCCAGAAACAGCTGTCGAGCCATCCGGCCGCGATCGCGAACGCGCCGTCGACCGCCGCCATCGCGGTCACCGCGCGTAGTTCGGCGTCACCGGTCGGCCCGCGCCCCGGGCGTGCCAGCAGTTCGAAAACGCCGGGAGCCCCGGCGGAGTGGACCGCGACGATCTGCCCGCCCTCGACCCGGAAGTCGCCACCGGGGTCACCCGCCACGCGCAGGATGCCGGTGCGTGTGCCTGCTGCCGCGTCCATCAGCTCGAGGACCAGGCGCTGGGTGGGTTTGCGGACGAGCAAGGGCAGTCGTCGCGTGTCGATATTGCGGTCGTTCGTAGTCACGAGGCACCTGATATCGGTATGTCTTTTGCCAGAAATGAACCGAAAAGAGGCGCGACATAACCGTTTTGGTGCCAGGACGGAAAGCGGCGGCCGCTATCCGGCGTCGGCGACGGTCACGGCGCCTTCGACCTGGTCGGCGAGAGCGCGATCGTCAGATCGATGACCGGAAGGGCGATAGTCGAGTCATGACCGCAGCGCGACGCATGGGAACTATCCTGACAGCCCAGCGTTTTTAGAGCAATGAATTCCGTTAAATCATTGCGGTCGGTTTGCCCGATCAAGGGCAGGGCCGGCGCACCGGCTCGGTCACGCTCCGTTGGTACGCGAGGCTTTCATCGCGGCGTCGGCGCGTGCGGCAGCGCTCTTCGCGCGTGCGGCGGCCTGCTTGACCAGTTTCTCTTCGGAATCGATGACCTCGACCTGGGTGACCGTGGGGGTCGGCGCGGGCGCGGCCTGGGCACGAACGACAAAACCGACCACGGCCAGCACAGCAGTGATCGCGAAGGCAATGAACAGGGAACGCAGAACACGCACTTTGTCCTCCAGGAATGATCAGGGTGGAGCCGGACCAAGCGAGAGAAACGAGACGATGTAGCACCGCCACCATAGCGGTCGCCACGGCGTCTACCTCGATGGACCCCGTCGAGGCCGACCCCGCGTGCGGGTCGGGAAACGACAAAGCCCGCATCCGCCGGGCCGCTGAAAACAGTAGCGGCGCAACGAATGCGGGCTTCGAAACAACCTAGTCCAGGTAGTCGCGCAGGACCTGTGAGCGGCTGGGGTGGCGCAGCTTGCTCATGGTCTTGGACTCGATCTGCCGGATGCGCTCACGGGTGACCCCGTACACCTGGCCGATCTCGTCGAGCGTGCGCGGCTGGCCGTCGGTGAGGCCGAAGCGCAGCCGGACCACGCCCGCCTCGCGCTCGGACAGCGTCTCCAGCACCGACTGCAACTGATCCTGCAGCAGGGTGAAGCTCACCGCGTCCACGGCGACCACGGCTTCGGAGTCCTCGATGAAGTCACCGAGCTGGCTGTCGCCCTCGTCGCCGATGGTCTGGTCCAGCGAGATGGGTTCACGCGCGTACTGCTGGATCTCCAGCACCTTCTCCGGCGTGATGTCCATTTCCTTGGCGAGCTCCTCCGGGGTGGGCTCGCGGCCCAGGTCCTGGAGCAGTTCGCGCTGGATGCGACCGAGCTTGTTGATGACCTCGACCATGTGCACCGGGATACGGATGGTGCGGGCCTGATCGGCCATGGCGCGGGTGATCGCCTGCCGGATCCACCAGGTGGCGTACGTGGAGAACTTGTAGCCCTTGGTGTAGTCGAACTTCTCGACGGCGCGGATCAGACCCAGGTTGCCCTCCTGGATCAGATCGAGGAACGCCATGCCGCGGCCGGTGTAGCGCTTGGCCAGCGAGACCACCAGGCGCAGGTTGGCTTCCAGCAGATGGTTCTTGGCGCGGTTGCCGTCGCGGACGATCCAGGTGTAGTCGCGGCGCATCGCGACCGGCAGCTTCTCGCCCTGCTCGGTGAACTCGCGCACCTTCTCCGCCGCGTAGAGGCCGGCCTCGATCCGCTTGGCGAGTTCGACCTCCTCTTCGGCGTTGAGCAGCGCGACCTTGCCGATCTGCTTGAGGTAGGCACGCACCGAGTCGGCCGACGCGGTGAGCTCCGCGTCCTTGCGAGCCTGCCGGAGCGCCTCGGATTCCTCTTCGTCCCAGACGAAGTCGCCGGAGGCCTTGTCGGCGGCGGTCGGCTCGACCTCCTCCTCGGCGGCTTCGGCGACCTCCTCGACGACCAGGTCCTCGGCCTCTTCGGTCAGGTCGTCCTCGGAGACCTCGAGATCGCCGAGGTCGGCGACGTCGAGCGACTCGTCGTCGCCCGCGTCATCGGGGCCTGGCTCGCCGTCGGCTCCCACCTTCTTGGTGGCAGCCTTCTTGGCGGGCGCCTTGGCGCCGGCCTTCTTCGCAGGCGCCTTCTTGGCAGCGGCCTTCTTCGCCGGAGCCTTCTTCGCGGCAGCCGCCTTACGGACCGGCCGTGCTTCGGTTACATCTGCGGAATCGGCCTCGGCCGAATCGGCGGTCTGACGGGTATTCGTGGCTACCACGTACGCCCTTTCGTGACGGTCTCGTGCGGCGTCACGCCAGAGTGGTCTTCCGGCGGAGCGGTCTGTCGGGTTTCACCGGCGGAAGGCCGGTCGGGTTTCACCGGCTCAACACCGGGCACGTTCCATTGTAACGATCTAACCAGGGTACCTATGGCCACCATGCATGAGGCGGCGCTTCGCAAGCTCAGCTGGTTGCCACATGACGAGACCGGTGAAGCGTTGATTGGCTGTATCCACCCACGTTATACCGTCTGTCGGCGGCGCGTCGGAGGGTTGCCGGACATGATCACGGCGCGATGCCCGCGTCGATCGCCATGGCCGCGCCGACGATGCCCGCGGTGTTGCGCAGATGCGCCGGGATCACCTGGGTTCGGTTGGTGAGCAACGGGATCCACTGGTCGGCGTCGCGGCTGATGCCGCCGCCGGCGACGAACACCTTCGGCCAGAACAGATTCTCCAGGCCGATCAGCACCGTGCTCACCTCGGCGGCCCACTGCTCGAAGCTCAGCCCGTCGCGATCCTTGATCGAGGCGGCGGCGCGATGCTCGGTCTCCATGCCGCCGACCTCGAGGTGGCCGAGTTCGCTGTTGGCCACCAAGGTGCCGTGGTAGAGCAGGGCCGAGCCGATGCCGGTGCCGAAGGTCAGCAGCAGCACCAGTCCGGCGAAATCCTTTGCCGCGCCGTAGCGATCCTCGGCCAGGCCCGCCGCGTCCGCGTCGTTGAGCACGGTCACCTCGCGCCCGTCGAGGGTGTTGGAGAACAGCGCGCGGGCGTCGGTGCCGACCCAGGCCTTGTCGATATTGGCCGCGGTGCGCGCGACCCCGTCCAGGATGACCGACGGCAGGGTGATGCCGACCGGGCCGTCCCAATCGGCTTGCGCGACCAGCTTTGCCACCGCGTCGGCGACCGCCTGCGGGGTCGACGGCTGCGGTGTCGCGATCTTGATCCGTTCGTGGACCAGCTCACCGGTCGCCAGATCCACCGCGCCACCCTTGACGCCGCTGCCGCCGATATCGATGCCGAATGCGTGCCCCCGAGCGGACATGACTGAGCCCTCGTTCCTGTGCTGGCCGGTGTGGAGCACAACACCGACGCACAAGGCCGCACCAGGCCGCGAAGGGCGCTGCGGTGGTGTGCCCGACGACGGCGTTGTGTCGTGCACGACAAGAGTAATGCGCGATCGATGCTGCGCGTTCCCGAGGATCTGTGATCCGATGGAGAGCGTGCCGGAAACCTCATCGCCCGTGTCCGACTACACCTCCGAGATCATCGTCGCCCGTGGCGACGAGGCTGAACTGCGCAGAGTCGCGGTCGACCTCGCCGAAACCGCCGCGGCGCACGTTCGTGCCCGCCGTCCCGAGGTCTTCGGTCAGGCCAGTGGGCCCGCCGAGGGCGCGGTGCAGGCCAAGGCCCATCCGACCGACCCGGTGACCATCGTGGACACCGAAACCGAGGAGCTGATCCGCGGCCTGCTCGCCGAGCAGCGCCCCGGCGATCCGATCCTCGGCGAGGAGGGCGGCGGCAGTCTGGCCGACTCCGCGGCCGACATCGTGCACTGGGTAGTAGACCCAATCGACGGCACGGTGAATTTCCTGTATGGCATCCCCGGCTACGCGGTCTCGGTGGCCGCGATGCGCGGCGGCCGCCCGGTCGCCGGCGCGGTCGTCGACGTCGCCCGGCGGGCCACCTACAGCGCCGGGCTCGGGCTCGGTGCGATCCGGGTGGACGCCGAGGGCGCGGTGGAGCACCTGCGCTGCACGCCGGTCGACACCGTCTCGATGTCGTTGGTGGCCACCGGTTTTGCCTACGGCAAGCATCGGCGGACCCGGCAGGCGCAGCTGATCGCCGAGATCCTGCCGCAGGTGCGCGACATTCGCCGCTTCGGCGCGGCCGCGCTCGACCTGTGCCACGTCGCGGCCGGCCGGGTGGACGCCTACTTCGAGCACGGCCTCAACGCCTGGGACTGGGGCGCCGGCGCGCTGATCGCGGCCGAGGCGGGCGCTCTGCTCACGCTGCCGCCCGCCACCAATCCGGGCGAGGCGGGCGATCTGGTGATCGCCGCGGCCCCTGGCATCGCGGAGGAGCTGTTCGCGTTGCTGGATCGGGTCGGGGCGACCGAGCCGATCCCGGACCGCTAGGCGGGCCGCTGGACAGCAAAAAAGCCCGATCGGTGCAGCAGCGCCGATCGGGCTTTCACGTTGCCGGCTAACAGCGAGCTTGCCGGGCGGCCTCGAGCAATTTGATGTCGATCGAGGTGCTGTTGCCGGGCGCCGGGTTCTTCAGCGACCGCAGCACCTCCTCGGCGTCGTTGCTCGGGCGGATGTCGCGGAACAGCGAACCGAGCACCATGTCGACCGTCTCGTCGGCCCGCTGATCCTCGATCAGCTCGGCGCACGGCACGACCAGCTGCACCGACGCGGCGGCCGGGCGGCCGTTCACGCCGAACCGGATCTGACCGGTGCACTCCAGATCGCCGTTCACGTATACCGAATCGTTGCCGTACTGCGTTCCCGGCGCGCTGGCGAACCCGAGGTCACCGAACTGCGCCGCGACGTGCGCGGCCTGGCCGCGCTGGTTGTTCGCGTTGAGCACGCGCACCCGGCTGGCCGCCAGCGGCGCGGGTTCCACGTCCTGTAGCCGGCTCGCGCCGACCCGCTGCCCGAGCGTTGCCGCCGGTTGAGCGCCCGGCTCGGTGGCGGGGCTCGGCGAGTTGCAGGCCATCGCGCTGGTGTCGTGCTCGGTCGTCGTCAACGCCTTGACCCACACAATCGTGCAGATCAGCGTGACGATGCCGAGCATGATCAGCCAGGGCTGCGGGCGCCGTCGGAGGAAGGGCCTGCCCTGGGAATCCACGGGGCGGCCTTCGGTGATCAGTGAAACCACCAGCACACTCTACGAAAAGGTGGCGCTACCCGGTGACGGCAGGCCGTCCCGGGGTCGATCGGGTCGCGGAAGGTCTCGGGGAGTTCGACGGATGGTGTCGATTACCCGTCGGTTTCGAATCGTCTGTGTTTTGATTGCGACTTTTGTGCTGGGGTCCGCTATTGTCTGGCGGCCCAGATCGAATCGCCGGTGGCGAAATTGGTGGTCGGTCGCGGGAACAAGTAGGGCATGTCCTGCGTTTACCGAGCGCTATCCGGAGTGGATCAGCCCGATCCGACCTGATGGGTGAGCGGTGTACGTGTGACGTGCACCACCGGCGGGGCGGTGCGAGTCACGGCGGTTCCAGCAGGAATCGGTGTGAGCAATCCGGTCCGGGATATACGAAGTAAGGACGAGGGGAAGACGACATGGCAACCGACTATGACGCACCGAGGCGTACCGAAACCGACGATGTGTCGGAAGATTCGCTGGAGGAGCTGAAGGCTCGTCGTAACGAGGCACAGTCCGCCGTCGTGGATATCGACGAATCCGATACCGCGGAGTCGTTCGAGCTTCCCGGCGCGGACCTGTCCGATGAAGTGCTGAGCGTTCGGGTGATCCCGAAGCAGGCCGACGAGTTCACCTGTTCCAGCTGCTTCCTCGTGCACCACCGGAGCAGGCTGGCCAGCGAGAAGGGTGGACAGCTGATCTGCATGGACTGCGGCGCTTGAGTTAGCTCGAGGTGATCAGCCCGCGCTGGGCAGCCCCAGCGCGGCTAGGACCCGTTCCGGGCGACGCGTACTGACCAACCAGTACGGCGTCGGATCGTCCGGGTCGTCGAGCACGAGAAGCACCATCGGCCCGATCCACGGCCGATGCTGCACATAGGCGGCGGGGTCGAGCTGACGACCCAGCGCCGCACTCTTCGCCGTGCGGGCGACGACGGCCGCACGGGCGACGAAATTCACCGGCAGGTGGGCGCGGTCGGCGCGGAGCTCGGGCGTGCCCGACGCGTCCGGCATGACCTCGACCCGGTGGCGGCTCAGCCACAGCAGCACCCACACCGGTACCGGGAACAGCAGCACATACGGCAGCCAGGCCCGCAATCCCGGTGCGCCCATATGGATTTCGGCGGCCAGCAGCCCGGTGATGGCGAACGCCACCGGCCACCACCACAGCGGCACCCAGAGGCGCTCGCGGTACGGCGGCAGGCTCTGCTGGTTCTCGTCCATCTTCACGGGGTTGGGCTGGTCCGACACGACTCAACACTAATTCACGACACTGACTGGTCAACGCGTAGGCTCGACCAACGTGACCGCCCTTTCACCGATACCTCTGCTGCGGCTGGATCCCGGCATCCCCATGCCCGCGCGCGCCCATCACGGCGACGCCGGCGTGGACCTGTGCACCACCGAAGACGTCATCCTGGAACCGGGGGAACGGGTGCTGGTCGGCACCGGTGTCGCCGTGGCGCTACCGGTCGGCACGGTCGGACTCATCCATCCGCGCTCGGGCCTGGCGGCCAAAACCGGGCTGTCCGTGGTGAACACCCCCGGCACGGTCGACGCGGGCTACCGCGGCGAGATCAAGGTGTGCCTGATCAACCACGACCTGCGCACGCCGATCGAGCTGCGCCGCGGTGACCGGATCGCGCAGCTGCTGGTGCAGCGGGTGGAACTGGTCGACTTCGTCGAGGTCGACACCCTCGACGAGACCGCGCGCGGTGCGGGCGGTTACGGGTCCAGCGGTGGTCACGCGAGCCTGGCCGAGGCCGGCCAGGCTGCCGCCAAGGAGGCGTGATGGGAATTTTCGGCAAGAAGAGATCCGTCGACGACGACCAGTATCTGGACGACGAGTACACCGAAGACGACGAGTACACCGAAGACGACTACGACACCGATGAACACCCGATCGTCGCGGGCAACTACCGCGACGCCGGGGCGGGCAAGTCGGGTCCGTACGACTTCGCCGAGGTGTCCGAGCTGCTCGAGCAGGTCACCGATCAGCGCCTCGACCTCGGTTCGGTGATCCTGCCGGTGCCGCAAGGCGGCCAGTTGCAGGTCGAGATGACCCCCGACGGCACGCCGCAGGCGGTGCACCTGGCCACCGAGCACGGCCGGCTCACCGTCGCCGCCTACGCGGCGCCGAAGTCGGCCGGTCAATGGCGCACGGTGGCCGCGGATCTCGCCGATTCGCTGCGCAACGACGGCGCGCGGGTCGCGGTGGAAACCGGCCCGTGGGGTCGTGAGCTGCTCGCCATCACCGAGGGCGCGGACCTGCGCTTCATCGGGGTCGACGGACCGCGCTGGATGGTTCGGCTGGTCGCGGCGGGCCCGTCGGGCGCGTCGAACGACGGCAGCCCGCTGGTCGCGGCGGCCCGGGCGATCTTGCGCGAGACCGTGATTCGGCGCGGCGACGATCCGTTGCCCGTGCGTGAGCCACTACCCGTGGTGCTGCCGCAGGAACTGGCCGAACAGCTGGCCGCGGCGCACCAGGCGCAGGCCGACGCGCAACAACAGCAGGCTGCCGCGCAGGCGGCGGCCCCGCAGGCCGTGCCGCCGCGGATGCCAGAGGGACCGCGTCGCGGCGCCGATGGTTCCGCGATGCAGCAGCTGGGTCTGAACTAACCGAGCGCGGCAAATCCCGTGTGTCCGAGGATCGCCGGATCCGCGCCGAGTTCGGCGAGGGTGATCCGGCGGATCGCGGACCGCGGGATCAGCGCCGCCCATTCCTCGGCGATCGCGAACGGGTGCACCGGATCGTCGACCGCCGTCACCACGGCCACCGGCACCTCCAGGGTGCCGAGCCGTTCGGTGCCCGGCCACTTGTAGTGCGCCGCTTCCTCCAGTGCCGCAGGCAGATTCGGCCACTGCGACCGCCACGACCGGGTGAGCGCCTCGGCCAGCCAGCGCGGGCTGCTCGCCCGCATCTGCTCGATCACCGCGTCCAGCCCGTCGGCCCGTAACCGGGTCGCGGTCACCGACGCGCTCAGCGCGGCGGGGCAGGCCGTGGTGTCCGGCCCGGTCCAGCCGGGCAGCGCGGCGATCACGCCGATCGTCGATTCCGGATGCTCGGCCGCCCACTCGATCGCGACCGCCGCACCCAACGAGATTCCCGCCACAACAATCGGTCCCGCCGCGGCCGCGGCATCGAGCGCGGCCTGGTAACTCGCGACGACACCCTGCGGGTCCGGCTGCACCGCCACCACGTCGAGACGGCGCGCTCGGCAAGCGGGTTCGAACGCGCGATGAGCGAAATCCGCGTCGGATCCGGTTCCCGGCAGCGCCACGACGACGTGGGCGGCCGACACGGAGTGTGGGGAGTCGAACACCGGTCCGAGCGTAGCGGGGGTGTGCTGGGGCATCTACAGTGGCGGGTGTACGTCCACCGCCGGTCGTGCTGAGAATCCACGATGGTGTGCGATCCACACTGTCTGCTCTATGCAGGAGAGCGTGCGAAATGTCATCCGCTGCCTCAGGGTATTTTCGACGTCTGGGCCGCAGACTGACCGAGGATCTCGACCAGTTGGACGCCGAGGAGCTTGCCGAGAAATCGGAGGCTTCCGGAGCGTGCCGCGCGTCGGAGTGTCGCCGCGGCGACGAAGCCACGATGCTCGGTAAGCTGCGCAGTGTCGAAGCGTGTTCGAAGTCCGCGGGCGCTACTGTGCAAGCGGAATTCTTCGACGGAACCGATGCCATCACCCTGGTCTGGATCGGCCGTCGGCGCATCCCCGGTATCGAACCGGGACGGCGTATCTTGGTTCGCGGTCGCGTCGGAGATCGAGACGGCCGCAAGGTTATCTACAACCCCTACTACGAACTGCGCGGGAACAGCTGACGTATGCCATCGAGCAACGACAACGCCCCCACGGGCGAACAGACCCCCTCGACCGAACAGCTCGAGCCCACCGAGGCTCTCGACCCTGAAGAGGTAGCGGCCGAGCAGACGTTGCTCGAGCAGTTGGGCGGTTTCAGCGGCCTGATCTATTCGACCGTCCCGGTTGTCGTGTTCGTCCCCGTGAACAGTTTCGCCGGGCTGACCGCGGCGATCTGGGCCGCGCTCGGCGTGGCCGCGCTCATCCTGGTCTGGCGCCTGATCCGGCGCAGTCCCATCCAGCCCGCCATCTCCGGTTTTCTCGGCGTCGGCATCTGCGCGTTCATCGCCTACCGGATGGGGGAGGCCAAGGGCTTCTTCCTGTTCGGCATCTACACCAGCCTGGTCTACGCGGGCGTGTTCCTGATCTCGATGCTGGTGCGCTGGCCGCTGGTCGGCGTCATCTGGGGCGTGCTGAACGGGCACGGCACCGACTGGCGCAGCGATCGCCGCGTGCAGCGCCTGTACTACCTCGCGACCTCCACCTGGGTGCTCGTCTTCGGCGCCCGCTACTTGGTGCAGTCACAGCTCTACGACACCGACCGCACCGGCTGGCTCGCGTTCACCCGCATCGCCATGGGCTGGCCGCTCACCGCGGTCGCGCTGGCGGTCACCGTGTGGGCCGTGCGGCGCGCGGGGCACATGCCCACCAAAACCGCCGTGGCCGAGCCCGCGTAGCGCGTTAACTTCGCGGGTCCGGGCCGCGAAAACCCCTTGGGGTGGGGTAACTCCCACCGCCGAGGTGGGGGGTTACCCACCCTGGGGTGCCTGGAGGGAAGCCCGAGTTCGTCAGACGATCGTTGCGTACGGAAAACAGCGCACGATCGTAGGAAAGGACTCGGACGTGGCTACCGAGCACAACACCGCAGCATTGCCGAAGAACCACAATCCGGCCCTGTCGGAAAGCCGCCGGGTGGCGGCCGAACTGGACAAGCTGATCGGCCCCGCCGCCGCGGGCGACCGCAACGCCGTCACCGAGATCGTCCGCGTCGTGCATCCGCTGGTCCGCCGGTACTGCGGTGCGCGCCTTGGCAATACGGCGCACCTGCAGGTCACCGCCGACGACGTGGTGCAGGAGATCCTGATCGCCACGGTCAACGCCATCCCACGCTACCGCGATCAGGGCAAGTCGTTCCTGGCCTTCGTCTACGGCATCGCCTCGAACAAGGTGGCCGACGCGTTCCGCCGCTCCCAGCAGCACCCCACCTACCCGATGGCCGAGATGCCGGACACCGCGTCCACCGAGGCCGGCCCGGAGGAGTGGGCGCTGGCGCTCGAACGCCGCGCGGCCACCAAAGAGCTCATGAAGATCCTGGCCCCCGCTCATCGCGAGGTGCTGGTCATGCGCATCGTGCTCGGCTGGTCGGCGGCGCAGACAGCCGAGGCGATCGGCACCAGCCCCGGCGTGGTCCGGGTGATGCAGCATCGCGCGCTGAACAAGCTGCGCGCGGAACTGAAGGTCGCCTAGTCCCGACCGCCGCGCATCAGCCCTGTCGGGGAGTCAAGGCTTGATGCCATGGTTGGCCAGCTCGACCCGCAGATCCTCTTCGGCCTCCACCGAGGTCACGAACAGCAGCTCGTCGTCGCCCTCGAACGGATCATCCGGTTGCGGGACGATCACCCGGCCGCCGCGCAGAATCGTCACCAGGGCGGCGTCGCGCGGCAGGGTGAGGGTGCGCACCGGCTTTCCGGCCAGTCCGGTGTCGCCGGGCAGGGTGATCTCCACCAGATTGGCCTGACCCTGCCGCAGCGTCATCAGCCGCACCAGATCGCCGACCGTGACCGCCTCCTCGACCAGCGAGGCGAGCAGGCGCGGGGTGGACACCGCGACGTCCACCCCCCAGGACGAGTCGAACAGCCACTCGTTGCGCGGATCGTTCACCCGCGCCACCACTCGGCGCACGCCGAACTCGGTCTTGGCGAGCAGGCTGTGCACCAGATTGGCTTTGTCGTCACCGGTGGCCGCGATGACCACCTCGTAGGTTTCCAGTCCGGCGTCCTCGAGCAGCGCCAGCTCGCAGGCGTCGGCGTGCACCCAGACCGCGTCCGGGATCGCCTCCGGCTCGATGTGATCGAGCTGCCGTTCCAGCAGCATGACGTTGTGTCCACCGCGCAGCAACTCCCTGGCGATGGATCGGCCGACGGCGCCGGCCCCGGCGATGGCCACTTTCATGTTCAGTCCTCGCTCACGGGTGGCTTGCCTGCCAATGCGATGGCCTCACCCACGGAACCGGAGGTGGCGGCGACATAGACGACGTCGTCGGCTTGCACGATGGTCTTGCTGTCCGGCAGCAGGCCCTGGCCGAACCGGATGATGAACGCGACCCGCACGCTCACCTCGCGCTCCAGATCGCGCACGGTCCGGCCATACCAGTCCTCGTGCAGCGTCAGCTGCGTCACAGCCACCGTGCCGGTGGGGTCGCGCCAGGTGGTGGTGGTGTTGTCGCCGATCAGCGCGCGCAGGAACCGGTCGGTGGTCCAGGGCACCGTGGCGATGGTCGGGATGCCGAGCCGCTCGTAGACCGCGGCGCGCTTCGCGTCGTAGATGCGCGCGACCACCCGCTCGACGCTGAACATCTCCCTGGCCACCCGCGCGGAGATGATGTTGGAGTTGTCCCCGGAGGAGACCGCGGCGAACGCGTCGGCCCGCTCGATTCCGGCGCGTACCAGCACATCTCGGTCGAAGCCGACGCCGGTCACCCGCTCGCCGGTGAAGTCCTGGCCCAGGCGCAGGAAGGCGGCCGGATCCCGGTCGATCACGGTGACCTCGTGGCCGACCCGGACCAGGGCACGGGCCAGCGCCGAGCCGACGCGCCCGCAACCCATGATCACTACGTACACCCGTGCACCCTCGTTCCTGGAACCAAGCGTTCGGTCTGCTAATTGTTCGGTCGAACGGTACCCGTCGAACCATTCCATCGGCCACGTTCCCCCTCCGCCGGGTGGCCAAACCTGCGAGCCACGCGCGCGACCACCCTCGCGTGCGCCTATGCTCGCTCCAGTGTCCAAGTTGACGACGGCAGCGAAACGAATGCTGCTGGGCAGGCCTTTCCGTAGTGATTCGCTTGGCCATACCCTGCTGCCGAAACGCATCGCCCTTCCGGTGTTCGCCTCCGATGCGATGTCCTCGGTCGCCTACGCGCCCGAAGAAATCTTCCTGGTGTTATCCGCGGCCGGTATCTCCGCCTACGTCTATGCCCCCTGGGTCGGATTGGCCGTCGCGCTGGTCATGGCGGTGGTCGTAGCAAGCTATCGGCAAAACGTGCACGCCTACCCGTCCGGCGGCGGTGACTACGAGGTCGCGACGACCAACCTCGGACCCAACGCCGGCCTGACCGTCGGCAGCGCGCTGCTCGTCGACTACGTGCTCACGGTGGCCGTCTCGATCTCCTCGGCCGCGTCCAACATCGGTTCGGCGATTCCGTTCGTGGCCACGCACAAGGTGCTCTTCGCCGTCGTCGCCATCGCCATCCTGACCGCGATCAATCTTCGCGGCATCCGCGAGTCGGGGACCACGTTCGCCATCCCGACCTACGCGTTCATCGTCGGCATGTTCGTCATGCTCGGCTGGGGTCTGTTCCGCATCTTCATCCTCGGCGACGACCTACAGGCCGAGTCGGCGGGTTTCGGACTGAAGGCGGAGGACGAGCATCTGTACGGACTCGCCTTCGCCTTTTTGATCGCCCGCTCGTTCTCCTCCGGCTGCGCCGCGCTCACCGGTGTCGAGGCGATCAGCAACGGCGTGCCCGCGTTCCGGAAGCCGAAGTCGCGCAACGCCGCCACCACCCTGCTGATGCTCGGCACCTTCGCCATCGTGCTGCTGATGGGCATCATCATCCTGGCCCAGAAGATCGGCGTCGTGTACGCGCACAACGAGGACGACCTGATCGGCGCGCCGCCCGGCTACCACCAGAAGACGCTGATCGCGCAGCTCGCCGAGACGGTCTTCCACGGATTCCCGATCGGGTTCTTCTTCATCACCACGGTCACCGCGCTGATCCTCGTGCTCGCCGCGAACACCGCGTTCAACGGGTTCCCGGTGCTCGGTTCGATTCTGGCGCAGGACCGTTACCTGCCTCGACAGCTGCACACCCGCGGCGATCGGCTCGCGTTCAGCAACGGCATCCTGTTCCTGTCCGGTGCGGCGATCGCGTTCGTCGTGCTGTTCGGCGCCGAGGTCACCAAGCTGATCCAGCTCTACATCGTCGGCGTGTTCGTTTCCTTCGTGCTCAGCCAGACCGGCATGCTGCGGCACTGGACCCGATTGCTGCGCACCGAAACCGATCCGGCGCAGCGGTCGCGGATGAAGCGGTCCAGGGTGATCAACGCCGTCGGCCTCACCGCCACCGGCACCGTGCTGATCATCGTGCTCATCACCAAGTTCTTCGCCGGCGCCTACATCGCCATCTGCACCATGGTGGCGATCTTCATCGTGATGAAAATGATTCGCCGGCACTACGATTCGGTCTCCCGCGAGCTGGAGGAGCAGGAGTGGGACGGCGTGCTGCCCAGCCGCTCGCACTCCATCGTGCTGGTCTCCAAGCTGCACCTGCCCACCCGCCGCGCGCTCGCCTACGCCCGCGCCACCCGGCCGGACACCCTGGAGGCGATCACCGTCAACGTCGACGAGGCCGACACCCGGGCGCTGGTGCGCGAGTGGGAAAAGAGCGATGTCACCGTGCCGCTCAAGGTGATCGAGTCGCCCTACCGCGAAATCACCAAGCCCGTCCTGGATTACGTGAAGCGAGTACGCAAGGACTCGCCACGCGACGTGGTCACCGTCTTCATCCCCGAGTACGTGGTCGGGCACTGGTGGGAACAGGTCCTGCACAACCAGAGTGCGTTGCGCCTCAAGGGCCGACTGCTCTTCGAACCCGGCGTGATGGTGACAAGCGTCCCATGGCAATTGAGTTCGTCCACCCGAGCCCGCACGCCCGGCATGGTCAACGCCCCGGGTGCGGTGCGCCGCGGATACGACGACCGCTCATGAGTGCGCGGACGGTTTCGCGGCATGTTCCGGCCGATTCCGGTGCGATTCGTATTCGGCTGGAAGGCATTCCGTCGGCGGCGAGCAATCTACGCGTGGGTGCTGATCGTGTCGCAGCGTGTGGGACGGGTGTCAGGGCTGGTCGTGTCGGAGTGTGCGAGCTGAGCGCGGGCGCTGGTCGTGGTCGACTGGGCGTCGGGGCTGACTGTGTCGGAGTGCGCGAACTGGACGCGGACGCTGATTGTGTCGGAACGTGCACTGCACGTGGTGCGCTGAGTAGGACGAAGCGAAGCAGGTCGAAACGCACTGTGCGCGAGTCCGGGTCGGGCGTAGGCGAGGCATGGGCATGACCGATTGGCGCGATACGACTTTCGAGCTGCGTCTGGGGCCGCCCGGGCATGGTGGGTTCTGCGTGGGCAGGCACGAGGGGCGCGTGGTGTTTGTCCGGCATGGGTTGCCGGGTGAGCTTGTTCGGGTGCGGGTCACCGAGGATCGGGGCGGATCGTTCTGTCGCGCCGACGCGATCGAAATCCTCGAACCGTCGCCCGACCGGGTGCCCGCCACCTGCCCCGTTTCCGGCCCTGGCGGTGCGGGTTGCTGCGACTTCTCGTATGCCACTCCGAAAGCTCAACGGGCGCTGAAGGCTTCGGTTGTCGCCGAACAACTCCGCCGCGTGGCCGGCATCGACCGCGAGGTCGTCGTCGAACCGATAACCGGGGCAGGCGACACCACCACCGGCTGGCGCACCCGCATCCGCCTGGCCGTCGACGCCGAAGGTCGCGCAGGCGTCCACGGCTACCGCAGCACCGAGGTCATCACCGATCTCCGCTGCCCCCAACCGGTTCCGGGCGCCCTGGACGGCGTCGCGGACCGATTGTGGACGCCCGGAGCGGATTTGGTGATCGCCGTCGACGGCGACGGCGTCCGTCACATCATCGAACTGGCCCCGGCGGTTGACGGTGACCGCCGAAAGTCCCGCGGCGACAGCGAATGGCAACGAGCCGAGTCGACCGAGCGTCGCACGGACCAACGCGGCCGTGACCGCCGCGGCCGACGCCGCCCTGGCACTGACTCCGATGGCGGCCGCGCCGACCGAATCGACCGCCGCCGACCCGACCCCTCTGGTTCTCGCGAAGACGACCGCAGAACGCGCGCTGAAGACGCCGGAGCGCGCCGGGACGACCGCACCGGCACCTCCCGCGGCAGCGATCCGCGCGGTGGAGCCGACCGCGACAACCGCCGCCGCCCGAGCGGCAAACCCGGGACCGACGACGCCCCCGCCGTCACCGACCGCGCCCATCGTCGCCGCCCGGGCGAAATCGGCGGAGTCTGGCGTGGTGGCAGCGTGCGCGGCGGTACAGAACAGAGTGGTGGCCGCAGTTCAGATGAGCGCGCGGAGCCGCGGTACGACGACAATGGTCGGCTGGAGGCACCGCAGGCCGGCGAACGGCGCAATGCTTCGGCTCGCCGGGCGGCGACGCATGCGGCACGGGACGAGTGGGTGATCTCCGGGACCGGTCGCGCGGTCGAGTACGTCGCGGGCCGCCGGTGGGAGGTCTCCGCAACCGGCTTCTGGCAGGCGCATCACGGTGCCGCACAATGCTATTCGGACCTGATCGCCGAATGGTCCGGCCTGCACCCCGGTGCCCTGGCCTGGGACTTGTACAGCGGCGCAGGCGTTTTCGCCGCCCGCCTCGCCGACCAGGTAGGCCAGACCGGCGCGATACTCGCCGTAGAGTCCGCCCGTCCAGCGGTAGCCGACGGCACCGCCGCCCTCCACGACCTCCCCTGGCTGGACCTGCACGCCCAACGCGTAGAACGCTGGGTAACCGAACGCGTAGGCGGCGCAGCCCCCGACACCATCGTCCTCGACCCCCCACGAGCCGGCGCAGGCAAAGAGGTAATAGCCGCAATCACCACAACCGGCCCCCTCCGCATAATCCACATAGGCTGCGACCCAGCCGCTTTCGCCCGAGACCTAGGTCTCTACCAATCCGCCGGCTACCACCTGACCACCCTCCGAGCCTTCGACGCCTTCCCCGGCACCCACCACGTCGAATGCATAGCCCTACTCGAGCGCCCCACCCCCTAACCCACCGAGTGGGACTACGGAGCCGAAACCCGAGCGCGCGGTCAGCGACGTCCCACTCAGCGACACCTAATTCGCCGAGCGGGACACGGCGGAGCCGAAGCGCGAAGTAGGTCCTCGCTGATGTCCCGTTCGGGACCGCGTATGCGCCGAGCGGGGCATGGGGGCGAAGCGCGAGTACATCCTGCCTGATGTCTCTCTCGACGCCGCGTTGTTCGCCAAGTGGGACATGGAGGCGAAGTGCGAGCGGGCGCGCCGTGATGTCCCGGTCGAGGTGATCGGGGGTGACTGGACGCATTTCGGCGGATCGATCCCGCAACAGTCGGCGTTTGGACTGATTGCGCTGCCCTCGCGAATCCGGCGCAGCACCATTGCCAAGCGGGACATGGCGGAGGCAAAGCGCGAATAGGCGCACCGAGAAGTCCCGTTCAGCACCGCGTTGTTCGCCGAATGGCACCGGATGGCGGCTAAGCGCGAGTGCATCCGCCGAGACGTCCCGTTCGAGGCGCGTTGTTCGCCAGCTGTGACGTGGAGGGGCGTAGTGCGGCTGGCAGCGCCCTGCTGTCCCGCTCGGCAACCCTCAGGTGACCGCGGATGGCTGGCGCGGTTAGGCGGATGGGATCCAGCGACAGGCCGACGTTTCGACTGACTGCACTGCCCCGCCTGTCTGGCGCAACATCGTTTGCTGGGCGGGACATGGCGGAGCCGAAATGTAAGTAAGCGCACCGAGATGTCCCGTTCGGCAACGCGTTGCTTGCTGGGCGGGACGTGGTGGGTGCGGTGTGTGAGTGGGCGTTCCGTGATGTCCCGGGCGGCGAGGCGGTGGTGTGTTCGAGGACAGCGCTGTGGTGCTGTCGTTGGGGACCGGGGCAGCTGCACACCTTTTGATGGGTCGCATACCGAATCGCATGCGATTCGGTATGCGGGAGATCAGGGCGTGTGCGGCTGTCGTGCTTCGCGTGTGCGCTGGCTCGTGGGGTGTTGGGATGGTTACAGCCGCACGCTTTTTGAGTTGGCGCACCTGGATTTGCATGCGAATCCTGGTGCGAGAAATCAAGGGGGGTGCGGCGGGGCGGTGGATCTGTGGCACAGGGACACGACGGCTGGCGTAGCTGTGCGAGTCCTGAGGTGGCGCACTTGGTTTCGTATGCGATCGCCGGGGTGGGAAATTGCGATTGCCGGTGCAGGAAACGATGTGGCGATGCGGGGGTTGGCCGGGTGGGCGGCAGATCAGTCGGTGTAGGTCGGGGGGGCGGCGGTCTCGGCGGGCTCGGATGGCTTCGTCGAAGTTGTCGGTGGTCAGGCGGACGTAGAGTTGGGCGGTTCCTTCGTGTTGCATGTGGGATTCGAAGCCGCCGGCTTCCATGCCGCTCCAGAGCATGCGTTTGGTGAGTTCGGTGCCTACGCGGCTGAAGCTGATGATGCGGTCGGCGATGTCGTAGCAGGTGTCGAGGAGTTTGGCGGCGGGGACGGTGCGGGAGACGAGGCCGATGCGTTCGGCCTCGAGTGCGTCGACGTCGCGGCCGGAGAGCATGATCTCGAAGGCGCGGGAGGAGCCGATGGCGCGGGGCAGCAGGTAGCTGATGCCGAGTTCGGTGGAGGTGAGCCCGTTGTTGATGCCTGCGGCGCGAAAGTAGGCTTCCTCGGCCGCGATTCGCATGTCGGTGACCATGCTCAGGCAGAAGCCGCCGCCGATCGCGGCACCATTGATCGCGCCGATCACCGGTTGGTTCATCCGCCGCAGGGCGAGCATCACATCGTTGAGTAGATCCATCGAGCGGCGCGCGATACTGGTGGTGGTGAGCCCCTCGACATTCGGTACCTTGCCCGCGTTCTGGAGGTCCGCCCCGGAGCAGAACCCCTGCCCCGCACCGGTCAGCACCACGACCCGAATGTCGTTGTCGGCGCTCACTTCTTCGAGCGCCTCGCGCAACGGGATCATCACATCGAAGGCCATGGCGTTCATACGGTCAGGCCGATTGAGGGTGACCAGCGCGATGTGCGGTCGCGGCGTATCAACGAGCACGAACGACATACGAAACCCCTAACCGGCGACTGCGCTGCCACCGACATCTCAATATAAGTGCTGCGCGGGCCGCGCTCGCCGGATCGCGATTAAGCATTGAGCAGGTCAGGTTGTCCGGCTCGCGATCGGGTGCTGCGGAGCAGGGGGAGTGACGGTCGGCCAACCGACCGATGGATCAGGGCGCTCGCCCCGGACATCGCCCTCAGCCCAAGGTATGAGATCGCGCCCACCGCAAGGGCTTGCGGTGGGTTAGCCGAACGATGGCCACGAGTGTGCTGGTGGCACAAATGATTCCGACTTGGCGGAAACCCGGCGCACCGGGAACCAGGTGAACAGCAACGCCGCGATGACGGTGAGCACGCCCCAGCCGACGAACCCGACCCCGGCGTACAGTGGATTCGCCTCGCGCACAGACGAGTTGAACAGTCCGAACAGCATCGCGCTCCCGTTGAACGCTGCATGCGCGACGGCACACGGCCAGACACTCCCGGTGTACATCCGCAACCACCCGAGGATCGCGCCGAACGGCACACAGAACCCGATGAACGCCACGGCAGCCCAGGCTCCGAGGTTCGGATAGTTGTATCCGAGCAACGTCAGCGGCGCATGCCACAACGCCCAGATCACCCCGGTGGCAACGATTCCGCCGATGATCCCGAGCCGATTGTTGAGCTGCGGCAGCAACCACCCGCGCCACCCGAGTTCCTCACCGAGCGCGAACGGCAAGGTGCCGAGGGTCGCCACCGTGACCGCGTCGACGATGACCGCCGCGACGGTCTCACCACTCTGGAACTCGAAGACATACACGCCGAACACCACACTCAACCCGAACGCCAGCCACAGGAACAGCGGAGTCGCCACCCAGGCGACCGCCATGAGCCACACCGTCTGCCGAGGTCGCGCACCGAGCCGTAACCCGTTCTGCGCCAACAGCGCAGGCCAAGATAGTCGCCGATACCGCCACACCGCCAGCACCCCGAGCGCGGGGGAGAACATCATCAACGCAGCCCCCGTATGCAGCCACAAACCAGACTGCAAACCCTCCCCGTCGATCCACGGCCCAGACGCCAGCACCCAGGCCGCAGCAACTGCGACGAACAGGAACAGAACGAAATCGTTGCGACGAGCGATCATCCGACATCCTTAGGACGGCGTGCTGCCTTACCTATTCGGACGCAGGACAGGCCGACCCGGTTCCATCGATGCCGAAAGTTCTTGCTCGAGTTTTAGAGTCGCAGCATGACCGTCTATGTGATCGCCCAGCTGAAGTTCACCGATCGCGCCGCCTACGACCGCTACCAGGACCGCTTCCTCGACATATTCACCCGCTACGCAGGCACATTGCTCGCCGCAGACGAAAGCCCGCAGCTCATCGAGGGCGCCAGCGACCGCGAGAAGGTCGTGCTCCTGTCGTTCCCCGACGAGACCGCATTCCGCGCGTGGGCGGAATCGCCGGAGTACCTGGAGATTTCGAAGGATCGGCAGGCCGGCGCCGACTCCGTGATCCACCTGGTCGAAGGCCTCGGCCACCGCGCATGACAATGCCGCCGCCGATCTGCTCAGCGACCCCGATACCGAGCATCGCGCAGAACAGTGGCCGACGGCACGCTGAGACCGAGGTCGCTTCCCTCAATCCATCTGCCAGGTAACCCGAATCCCCGCCGAGATCTCACTCTCACCCAACTCGACCGGAACCGGCGCCGCCCCATAGGCATCCATCGCGATCGACATCGCCTTCACCCGCGGAATGGAAGGCGGTGCGCTGGAGGTGTTCTCGGTGATCTCCAACACCGCGCCGAGCGTCCGCCCGGCCCGCGCCGCGAACTGCTCCGCCTTGGCGACAGCGTTCTCCCACGCCGCATCCCGCGCCTCGACGAGCAGCGACTCCTGGTCGGCGAACGTGAGATTCAGCCCACCGAGCCGAACATCGTCACCGCCCGCGTCGACCGCGTTCGCGATGATCGTCGCGGGCCCCGGATCCGCATCGTCGGCGAGGTTCCGCAACGCGATGGTCAGCGACGTACTCGCGAGATACCCGGTGATGCGATTGCCCTGACCTTCGGTCCACACGGTCTCGGTATGTACAGACAACCCGCTGGTGGCGATATCTTTCCCCGCGACCCCATCCGACCGCAGCGACCGAGTGACAGCGGCCACCCGCTCACCGGCCTTGCTGTAGGCCAGCGCCACCTTGCCCGCCCGACACTCGACCGAAATCGTGACGCGCATCAGATCCGGCGTGGCCCGCGCGGTCCCGCTGCCGAAAATGGTGACGGTGCCCGCAGCAGCGGACTCGGACTTCTCGTTCACGGCATACTCCTCTGATCTGTCGGCGGTGAGTCTCGCTTCAAGTGGTCAACGGCGGACAGCGACCAATCGTCCCCGCGGCGGGAAGTTCGTTATCTCGTCCCGGCGTCGTGCGCGAACCGCTCAGTAATCACCCCCACGCACCGCGATCGCGCGCACCGCCGCGTCCATCTGCGCATACGCCCCCGCGGCCAACCGCTCGAGCAACGCCAACTTCAACTGCGGTGCCCGCGACGTCAGCTGATCGAAACGCGCAGGTTTCAACACCGCCACCCGCACCCCCGACTCCGCCCGCGCCTCGTTCACGAACGGCGTCCCGACCAGCATCGGGATCTCCCCGAACGACATCCCCGAGGACAGACTCACCAGTCGGTGCGTCCGGCTGTCACTGCCCTCGAAGGTGATTCGCACCCGCCCTTCGAGGATCAGATACAACCCCGAACGCGCACTCCCGCGCCGCGCGATCACCTCACCGCGCGCGAACGTGCGCACTTCGAATTCCTTGGCCAGCTGCACCCGATCACCGTCCTCGAGCGCGGCCAGCGCCGGATGATCCTCGATCGCGATCGACGTGCACACCGGCTCGTCCCCGGGCCGATGCTGGTCGAGCACGATGTCCTCACACCATTCGGTCGCGGTGTCGCGATCGATGAACACCCGCCCGCGCGGATCGTCCGGATCCAGGCTGGACACCACGTGCCCGAGCTTGGCATCGGGATCGACCAGCGCGACCCGCACGCCGATCGCCGCGAGCTCGGTCTGCAAATCATCGATCATCCGTACCGCGATCGCGCTCACCTCACCGACCCGGCGCAGATCCACCACGAGCGCTTCCAGCTCACCGGCCTGCGCCTCGATGGTCCGCACCGCGCTCTCCGCGCCGGCGAACAGCAGGTCACCGTGCAGTTCGTAGACCCGCGCCCGATGCCCGTGCTCGGCCAGTACCGCGATCTCGTCGGTCGTGCGGCGCAACCGCGACGGCACCTCGGCCACCGAATACCCGGCCCGGATCGCCGTCCGCGCCGCCCGCGTGACGTGCAGAAAGTGCAGCTCCAGCCGCTGCGACAACTCACGGCAGGCCGCGACGCCGCGCACGCTGTTGCCGTGCGCGTCCAGCCGCGGGGAGTAGACCGCGATGCCGATCTGCCCGGGCAGCACCGCGACGATGCCGCCGCCCACCCCGCTCTTCGCCGGCAGCCCGACGCTGGTCACCCAGTCGCCGGCCGCGTTGTACATGCCGCAGGTGGTCATCACGCTGAGCACCCGTTCGGTCAGCGCCGTCGACAGCGCGCGTTCCCCGGTCACCGGGTTGCGCCCGTTGTTGGCCAGGGTCGCCGCCATCAGCGCGAGGTCGCGGCAGGTCACGTCGAGCGAGCACTGCCGGAAGTAGCGGTCGACCGCCTCGTCGGGGTCGGAGTCGATGATGCCGAACGAGCGCAGCATGTAGCCGATGGCGCGATTGCGGAACCCGGTGCGCGCCTCGGACGCGTACACCGCCTCGTTCATGCTCAGTTCGCGCCCGGCGAAGCGTGAATAGCAGCGCCGGATGCGCTCGAATCGCTCGAGCGGATCGCTCCCGGTGATCAGGGAGGCGGCGGTGATCGCGCCCGCGTTGATCATCGGATTGCGCGGACGCTCGGTCACCGGATCGAGGCTGATCTCGTTGAACGCCTCGCCGGAGGGCTCCACATCGATGCGCGCGTCCACGAACTCGGTGCCGCGATCGGCGAGCGCGAGCGCGTAGGTGAACGGCTTGGAGATCGACTGGATGGTGAACGACACGTCCAGGTCGCCGGTGCCGTAGATTCGCCCGTCCGCGGTCGCCAGGCACAGGGCGAATGAATCCGGCTGCGCCGCAGCCAGTTCCGGAATGTAGTCGGCAAGTGTACCGGAGTCGTCAGGCCGGCACAGCTGATAGACGTCGTTGACGATCCTGGACACGACGCCCGATTCGATTGTCCGCTCGATCGCCTCTCCGGGCTGGGCCACAGGATCACTCTAGGCCGAGTACGGTATGCCGAGGCTCACATTTCGGCCTGATGTCGGCTGGTGGTGGTCGTTGCCAGGTGTGGCAGTTCGGTTCTCGTTCGTAGGCACTGGCCGCCGCTCCGTAGACTGATCGGATCAGATGCGCTATCCGGAGGGAGCGAGTTCAGGTGGGAGTGCTTTCCCGGGTCGACACGCCCGAAGATCTTCGACCGCTCACCGCGCAGCAACTGCGTGAGCTGGCGGACGAAATCCGCGAATTCCTCGTGCAGAAGGTTGCCGTGACCGGCGGTCACCTCGGCCCGAATCTCGGCGTGGTCGAGTTGACCATCGCCCTGCACCGGATCTTCGATTCGCCGGCCGACCCGTTGATCTTCGACACCGGCCACCAGGCCTACGTGCACAAGATCCTGACCGGCCGCAAGGACGAGTTCGACACGCTACGCAGGCAGGGCGGCCTGTCCGGCTACCCGAGCCGCGCCGAGAGCGCGCACGACTGGGTGGAGTCCTCGCACGCCTCCGCGTCGCTGTCCTACGCCGACGGCCTGGCCAAGGCGTTCGCGCTGACCGGCCAAGACCGGCACGTGGTCGCGGTGGTCGGCGACGGCGCGCTCACCGGCGGCATGTGCTGGGAGGCGCTCAACAACATCGCGGGCGCGCCGGACCGGCCGGTGGTGATCGTGGTCAACGACAACGGTCGCTCCTACGCGCCGACCATCGGCGGCCTGGCCGACCGGTTGACCGCGCTGCGCACCCAGCCCGCCTACGAGCACGCGCTCGACGCCGGGAAGCGGATCCTGAAGAGCATCCCGCGGGTCGGCGAGTCCGCGTACTCGATGATGCACGCGGTGAAGGCCGGGATAAAGGACGCGGTGAGCCCGCAGGAGCTGTTCAGCGACCTCGGGATGAAGTACGTCGGCCCGGTCGACGGGCACGACATCGTGGCGCTGGAATCGGCGCTGCGCCGGGCCAAGGACTTCGGCGGGCCGGTTGTGGTGCACGCGGTGACGCAGAAGGGCCACGGGTACGCGCCGGCGGAGAACCACATCGCCGACCAGATGCATGCGTGCGATCCGATCGATCCGCTCACCGGCGTTCCGGTCGGCGGCCCGAAGGCGCTCGGCTGGACGTCGGTGTTCTCCCAGGAACTCATCGCGCAGGCCGAGAAGCGCGACGACATCGTCGCGATCACCGCGGCCATGCCCGGGCCGACCGGGCTCGCGGCGTTCGGCGAGCGGTTCCCGGAGCGGATGTTCGACGTCGGGATCGCCGAGCAGCATGCGATGACGTCGGCGGCCGGGCTCGCACTCGGCGGGATGCATCCGGTGGTGGCGATCTACTCGACGTTCCTCAATCGGGCCTTCGATCAGTTGCTGATGGATGTCGCGTTGCTGAAGCAGCCGGTGACCGTGGTGCTGGATCGTTCCGGCATCACCGGGCCGGACGGCGCCAGCCACAACGGGATGTGGGATCTGTCCGTGCTCGGGATCATTCCCGGGATCCGGGTGGCGGCGCCGCGCGATGCGGCGACGTTGCGGGAGGAGCTGGCGGAGGCGCTGGCCGTCAACGACGGGCCGACCGCGATCAGGTTCCCCAAAGGTAGTGTCGCCGACGATATTACGGCGGTTGAGCGGCTCGACGGGGTAGATGTACTGCGGCTGGCCGCCGGCGCAGGCGAGGATCTGGCGCTGGATGGCGGCGGTTCGGTGCAGGCGGTGCGCGGTGATGTGCTGCTGGTTGCCGTCGGCTCGTTCGCCGAGGTCGCGTTGCAGGCCGCGGATCTGCTGGAGAACGAAGGGGTTTCGGTCACCGTGATCGATCCTCGCTGGGTGCTCCCCGTATCCGACACCCTGGTCAAGCTTGCCGAGAACTACCGGCTCGTAGTGACTTTGGAAGATGGTGGACTGCACGGCGGTATCGGTTCGACCGTGTCCGCTCGGTTGCGTAACTCCGGGCTGGACATCCCGACCCGCGATCTCGGTGTGCCCCAGCAGTTCCTGGATCACGCGTCGCGCGGGGCGGTGCACACGGAACTCGGGTTGACCGCGCCGGATATCGCTCGGCGGATCGGTGGTTGGCTCGCCGCACGGTGAGTCGTGTGGTGTTGCGGAGTCCGTGCTCGCGGACCTTCGGCGGTTGTGTTCGAGCGGATCTGGATCGCCAGGTGCGAACTAGTGCTCGGGCGCCCGCTGAACGCGTCCGCCTACTTCGATCAGTCCGTCTGTCCGCGGACGCGTCACGATCTGTGAGCCGCGCCCCTGCGAAATGTGTAGCGGACGGCCGAGACCGGCAGTGAGGAGCAGCGCTGCCGCACCGGTCGCCTCGTCCTCATCGATGCCGTCGCCGCGACCCGGGAATGCGCGGGCCCTGACCTGGCCGCCGGCCTCGTCCTGCCAGGCCCAGGCGTAGATCCATTCCCCAGGTGCCGGAACCGCGAGCGCGTCGACCTCTTCGGCGGAGTCGTACCGGCGCAGCGTGCGCTCGGGAGCCCACTCCGCCCGCGCCGCAATCCAGGTGAACTCGCCATCGGTACGAGTGCCCACAACACCGGCCTGCGTAACCAGAGCAGGCACGCCGAGCAGCCAAGCCGCCCCAACACACGGATGCCCGGCGAACGGCAGCCGAAGCGTCGGCGTGTAGATATCGATAACCCCCCGCTCGACATCATCGACAAACACCGTCTCGCTGAACCCCAACTTCCCAGCGAACGCCTGCCGCGCACCCACCTCCGGAACAGCACCCCCATCCCGCACCACCCCGAGCCGATTCCCATGCCGACCGTCAGCCCCACAAAAGACCCGCAACACCTCGTATTCGATCACCCCCGCAGTCAACCACTTCAGCCGCGCACGCTGGATCGGCCATGAATCAACGGGACATGCTGGAGCCAAATCGCGAGATCAGGCTCCGTCATGCCCCGTTCGCCGCCAATGTTTCTCGGTACTGCGGGCCGCCACAGCGAGCGAGATCGCCACCGAGGTTCGACCTGCGCGAGCTCTCAGCAATCCATTCGGTGACGTCCGCGATTCAAGCGCATGAACCGGGTGGCTCGATTCGGCTGCGATGATTCGCGGGTATTACCGCCACGAGTCAGCTGTTTGGGTTCGTACGGTCTGCACCTGGGGCCAGCCTCGACCCTGGCGAACCCGACCTCACGGTTTCGACGCGGCTGCGATGAATAGCGGTACTGCTACGAGGAGTCGGTTCGATTGGGCCCGTTTGGTCTGCTCGGCGATCCAGGTGTCGGCGCGTTCTTGCGGCAGGTTAGTGGTGGCGGCGGCTGCTGTGGCGAGGCCCTTCAACATGGGGAGCATGAGGTCGTCGGTGAAGATCGGGGTGCGTGCTTCGATGGCGACGTCGTGGAAGCCATTCGCCAGCAGTAGGTTTCGGTAGGCGCGGGCCGAGCGGGGGTTGGTGATGGTGCCGGCGCGGGCGTGGAGGACGGTGCGAGTGATTTCCGGGTCGTCGGAGTCGATGATGATGGCGTCCCAGTCTTGGCCGAGGAGGACGATTCGGCCGCCTGGGGTGAGGACTCGGTGGGCCTCGGTCAATGCCGCTGCGGGGTCGGCGATTTCGTGGAAGACCTTGTCGGCGCGGTAGGCGGAGACCGATTCGCCGGATAGGGGAAGGGTTTCCGCGGTGCCGAGGCGGAAGTCCAGTGCGGGCCAGCGGGTTCGGGCGGCATCGATCATCTGAGCACTCGGATCGATGCCTATCGGGATGGCACCTCGGTCGGCCAACTCGGCGACTGCGCGGCCGGAGCCGCAGCCGACATCGATAACGGAGGCGCCAGGGCTCAGGCGCAGTAGGTCGTAGGAATAGGCGCGGAGTTCGGCGGCGCCGGGTGCGGCGTCGACCGAGTCGAGGCGCTGGATCAAGGTGGACATGCCGGCCATCGTGCGACTTAATGTTGACATGAAGTCAAGCGACGAGGTGACCAGCATCGGCGCGGTGGCCGCCCGTTTCGGCCTGGCCACACACGTCCTGCGACACTGGGAATCCGTGGGACTGCTGACCCCGCAACGAGATTCGGCCGGGCGTCGGCGCTACCGCGAGGACGACATCTTCCGCGTCGCGGTCATCCTGCGCGCCAAGGACGCCGGGTTCACCCTCGACGACATCCACACAATGCTCACCACACCCGACCGCACAGCCGTGCTCGGCCGGCAGCGCGACGAATTGCAGGCGCGAATCGCCACCGCGCAGACCTCCCTGGACATGATCGAGCACGCCCTCGCCTGCGAGCACGCCGACTTCACCACCTGCCCACACTTCCAAGCGGCGGTGTCCGAGCGCCTGTTTCGGCAATAATGGCAAGGATGGACGAGCACACGGTCGAAAATCTGTTCGCCGAACGCCCGGACGCGCTGCGCCTGTTCCGCCGGCTGGCCCTGCGGATCGAGGCCCTCGGCGCGATCACCACCGCGGTCACCAAAAGCCAGGTCTCCTTCGGCGCGGACCGAAAGTTCGCGTGGTTATGGCCGACTCCACGGGCCAAGCAAGTCCCGGACGATGTCCTCATGCTCACCCTCGACCTGCGCAAACCGGTGGCGGACCCGCTGATCCTCGGCGTGCAGGAGACGTATCCGGGCAAGTGGACCCACCAGATCCGCGTGCTGGACGATTCGGTCGTCGAGCACGTGGTGAACGAGGGCTGGCTCGAAGCCGCCTACGACTTCGGTATCCAAGACCCGAAGTAGGGCGGAAGCCGCTGCTGCCGAGCAAGGTTGCTGATTCGATGGGGCACCCGGCAACGGCTGCGGCCGGCGGAAATGCCTTCCGCCGAACATCTTCGGCTAGCGCGCGGTCCGTCTCCGTTGCGAGGCGCGGACTTTCACCCGGTTGCCGCACACATTCATCGAACACCAGGTGCGCCCGTGGTTGCGCGACTGATCGTAGAAAGCCCAGCGGCAGCTCGGTTCCCGGCACGCTTTGAGTCGCGGCCAGGTGCCCGCGGAGACGGCGGTCGCGACGTCGGCGAGCAGAGTGGTCAGCGCGTGATCGATCGGCTCGCGCGACTGGGGGACCAGGCGCGGCGGAATGCTGCTCACATCGAGGCGCAGCGGTAGCGCGGCAGTCAGCGTCGCGAGTTGTGTTCGCGCAGCGGGGTCGAGGCCGTCCGGGCGTGGACTGGTAACGGGTTCGGCGTTGTTCTCCGCCAGGAGTGCCCGCAGACCTTCACGCAGCCAGACGGCGCGCTCGCAATCCTCGGCATCGGCCTGCGCAAGGTCGGGGAGCAGGTCGTTCGTGCTCAGCCAGCTCGTCAACTGTTCGGGCGTGCCGAGCTCATCGCCGTCCGCACGACGCGTGTTGACGAAGTCCACGATGCGCTGCAAATCACTGGGCACGACACCATCATAACTATCTATTGACGATGGGTAGTTAGCTAACTATCGTTCAGCTCACACTAGTTAGCCAGATACGGCTGAATCCCATTCCCGCAAGGAGTCTCCTGATGGCAACGGTCAAGAAAGAACTCGTCGTAGAGGTCCCCGTCGAGCACATCTGGGCGATCATCCGCGATTTCGAGGCCGGCCCGGTCCGCATGGCACCCGGGTACGCCGTCGAGAGCAAGCTCGTCGCCCCCGGCACCCGCGTGGTCGAATTCGCCAACGGATCGACGCTGCGCGAACTACTCGTCACGATCGACGACGACGAGCGCCGCTTCGTCTACTCGATCATCGGCGGCAGCGTGACCCCGGAACACAACAACGCCACCATGCAGGTCTTCCCGCACGGCGACGGGCACAGCCGTTTCGTCTGGATCCACGACGTGCTGCCCGCGGAACTCGCGGACGCGTTCGGCGCAGGCATGGACGAGGGCCTGCGCACCTTCAAGCAGACGCAGGAAAACCCCGCGTCCTGAGCTACTCGGCGGGCTTCGGCGTCAACGCCACGGTCAGCTGCGGCACGGCCAGCTCACGCTGCCAAGGCCTGGCACCGCCCGACTTCAGGAAGCCGTCGATCGCGGCGGCCAGGTCGTCGGGGGAGTCGGGGACGCGGTCGTAATCCGGCAGTCCGTCCCAGCACAGGCGGCGGACCAGATCGGGCGAGAGCAGGTTCTCGACGGGGATCGAATGCTCGGTGGACAGCTCGCCCATCGCGGTCCGCGCGCGGGTCAACCGGGCGGCGGCGGCCGGGTCGCGGCGTTCCCAGCGGTTCACCGGGGGCGGTCCGTCGAACGGCTGGGTCAGTGGGGGTAGGTCGCTGTCCGGCAGGGTCCGGCCGCGATCGACGGCGGCCAGCCATTCCCGCGAGTAGCGGCGCTGGCGCGGTCCGCCGAACACCGGCAGCGCGCGCAGTTGCGCGATGGTCTTCGGATCGGCGGTCACGGCCGCGATGATCGCGGCGTCCGGCAGGATCCGCGCGGGCGCGACATCACGGGCGCGGGCGAGGGAATCGCGCGTGGTCCATAGTTCGCGAACCACGGCCAGTTGCCTGGTCCGGCGTAGATTGTGGATGCCGGAGGTGCGCCGCCACCGGTCCGCTTTCGGCGCGGGCGGCTCGGCGGTCCGGACGTGCTCGAATTCCTGTGCCGCCCAATCGGTTTTGCCCTGCGCCTCGAGGTCGGCGGCGACCGCGTCGCGCAGTTCCAGCAGCAATTCGACGTCCAGCGCCGCGTAATTCAGCCATTCGTCGGGCAGCGGGCGGGTCGACCAGTCGGCCGCGCCGTGCCCCTTGCGTAGGGCATGGCCCAGCAGGTTCTCGACCATCGCGGCGAGGCCGACGCGTTCGAAACCGGCCAGCCGACCGCCCAATTCGGTGTCGAACAGCCGCTTCGGCCGAAGTCCGACCTCGGCCAGACCCGGCAGATCCTGGTCGGCCGAATGCAATACCCACTCGAGGTCGTTGATCGCCTCGGCCAGTGGTTCGAGCGCGTCCGCGACCGGAATCGGATCGATCAGGAAGGTGCCCGCTCCGTTGCGGCGCAACTGAATCAGGTAGGCGCGCGCCGAATACCGGAAACCCGAGGCGCGTTCGGCATCGACGGCCAGCGGGCCGGTGCCCGCGGCGAGACGAGTAGCAGCCGCGGCGATTTCAGCGGCGGTGTCCAGTACCGGAGGCACGCCATCCACGGGCGCGAGCAGGGGTGGCGCGCCGGGGGGTTCGGATTCGTCGGGTACGGACATGTTGTTGAACTTTACGTGCAGTGCCGGGGCGGTCGTCGTCCTATCGGGCTTCCGTGTGTCGGGCGGGAGAACAACAGCGGAATCGACGGATGCTTTCGCTCAGTGGAACGCTGCGTCGCCCGCTGGTCTTCCCACGATCGCCGATCTGGCTACCGGTGATCGTTCGACAGGTCCGGACGCATCTGCAATTCGGTGATACCGGCCGGTGGGAGACCCGCCGCGTAGGCGAGGACCTCGCAGAAACCCTCGACGTGCGGGCGCATGTCGTTGGTGATCGCGGTCCAGGACGCCCGTAATTCGAGCTGGTGGGCGCGCGGCGGACCGGCGATGTCGCCGTAGCGCACCGAGCTGGTCGAGGTCACCGTCCCGCCGAGCGCGGTGAACGGTTCCGACCGCGACTCCAGCGCGTCGACCAGCCAGCTCCACGCGACCTCGGGTAGCAGCGGATCGGTGGCCAGCGCGGCGTCGATGTCGGCCTGGATGTAGGCGACCAGCCGCAGGGTGCCATGCCAGGCCTCGTCACCGTCGGGGTCGTGCAGCAGGATCAGTCTGCCGAACGCGTCGCCCTCCGAATCGACCGGCACGACACCGGTTTCCGGATGTTTTACCTCGGCACCGAGTGCGTAAGAGTAGGGCGCCAGACGTTGCGGCGGCCGGATCGGCGCCAGCTCGATCCGAGGGTGCACGGTTGCGGTGCCCATCGCCTCGACCGCGGCGCGAAATTGAGCTGGCTCGCCATGTGGTCCCTCGGTCGCTGCGGCGCCGTCGCGGAAGTCGAGCGGTGTCACGAAGGGGACGGTAGACCTTGTGCACCCGGCACAGTCGGAGGCGCGCCGCTGTATTGCGGCCGCGTCCGCGGGCCTTCGCAAGATTGCGCGCGTTGCGCACATCGGCGTGTCGCGGTCTTTGGTGGTGGGTGGGAGGGCGGTGATTGGGGACTGTTCGCAGGCCCACGCGCTGCCGGGTGGTTGAAGGCGTTTCGCCGAGCCTCGCCCGACAGAGTGAATCGGTCGCTAGTCGGACATTGCGCAACCCGCCTCGCCGATCCAGACGCTTGACACAGTCGTAGCGACAGTCGAACACGGAGCGCGGCC
Organism: Nocardia sp. NPDC051756; assembly: GCF_040681495.1. Taxonomy (NCBI): domain Bacteria; kingdom Bacillati; phylum Actinomycetota; class Actinomycetes; order Mycobacteriales; family Nocardiaceae; genus Nocardia; species Nocardia sp. NPDC051756. Next base: position 1,113,530 of record NZ_JBFAYV010000001.1, read on the forward strand.
GTATGAAGTAGGTGTCCCGCGGCCGAGCGGAGCGCACGGCGCCTGCTGCCGACGCGGTGGTGCGGATCGGGTGTTGCCCACGGAAGCGATGGTCGGACGTCGCCGGCGGCAACCGATCCAGCGGCTCGGGCCGGGCTGAGGCGGCAGCCGAACGCCACCTGACCAATGGGAGATCAACAATGGTCGTGTGCAGATGTGTCGTGCGCGGTGCTCGGACGAATGGATGGTGCTGGCTTCGGTCGATCGGGGAAACAGCGGCGCGTCGAATGCTGGGTGTAGCTGTATGCGTTGGTGTTGGGCGCCGTGTTCGGCCGCGAGTGTGTGGGTAGCTGCCGATCGGCCAGACGATGGACAGCGCGCATCGGTGCAGGGGTTGATTGTTCTGGTTCGGCGGGCGGTGCCGACGGAAACGGTGTCGTCCTTTTCACGCACGCGCCCGGCCTGGTGAGTGAGGGGTGGTGGTCCCTTTACGATGGGCAGCGATGAGCACAAATACTCGCCGCCGCCTGACCGATGCCCCGTTCTTGGCCGCCGCCACCGGCGCTACGCCGAGCAGGCGTCCGGTGTGGTTCATGCGGCAAGCCGGACGGTCGTTGCCCGAGTACCGCGAGCTGCGCAAGGGCGTGGGCATGCTGGAGTCGTGCTTCGATCCGGAGCTGGTGTGCGAGATCACGCTGCAACCGATCCGCAGGCACGGGGTGGATGCGGCGATCCTGTTCTCCGACATCGTCGTTCCGTTGAAGGCCGCGGGGATCGACCTCGACATCGTGCCCGGCGTCGGGCCGGTCATCGCGTCGCCGGTGCGCACGGTCGAGGATGTGCGCGCGCTGCCGCGGTTGCGGCCGGAGGAAGTGGGCGCGGTCACCGACGGGGTGCGGCTGCTGGTCGACGCGCTCGGCGAGACGCCGCTGATCGGGTTCGCGGGTGCGCCGTTCACCCTCGCGTCCTACCTGGTCGAGGGCGGACCGAGCAAGAACCACGAGCGCACCAAGGCGATGATGTACGCCGACCCGCAGACCTGGCACGCGCTGCTCGGCGCGCTCACCGACATCACCATCGCCTTCCTGCAAGCGCAGCTCGACGCCGGCGTCGACGCCGTCCAGCTGTTCGATTCGTGGGCCGGCGCGCTCTCCCTCGCCGACTACCGGCGGTTCGTGCTGCCGCATTCCGAACGCGTCTTCGCCGAGGTCGCCGCCGCGGGCGTGCCGCGCATCCACTTCGGCGTCGGCACCGGCGAGCTGCTCGGCGCGATGGGCGAGGCCGGGGCCGACGTGGTCGGCGTGGACTGGCGGGTACCGCTCACCGACGCCGTGCGCCGGGTCGGACCCGGAAAAGCGTTGCAGGGCAACCTCGATCCCGCCGTGCTCTTCGCCGGCTCGGCCGCGGTCGAAGCCGAGACGCGGCGGATCGCGGCAGAGGCGGACGAAGCAATCACGCTGGGCGCCAAGGGACATATCTTCAACCTGGGCCACGGCGTGCTGCCCGACACCGACCCGGGCGTGCTGACGGCGCTGGTCGAATTGGTGCACGAACTGTAGTGCTCGCGGAGATCGTCGCTCGCGTGCAGGCGAGCGAACCGCGGCTCGGTTCGACCAGGTTGGTCGCGATCGATGGGCCCGGCGGCGCCGGAAAGTCAACGCTCGCCGCGCAACTCGTGCGCGAGTTCGACGCACCTGTCGTGCCGACCGACAGCTTCGCTTCCTGGGACAACACCTTGAACTGGTGGCCGCGACTGGAAACCGAGGTACTCGAACCCCTCGGCCGCGACGCGCTCGCTCGATACCGGCGCTACGACTGGGATCAGCGAGCGCTCGCCGAATGGCACGAGATCGCCCCGGGCGGAGTCGTGGTCCTGGAAGGCGTCTCCTCGTCCCGCGCCGCCGTCCGCCCTCGCCTGTCACTCTCGATCTGGGTCGACACCCCACGCCCCCTCCGCTTGACCCGCGGCCTCGAACGCGACGGCACTTCGGCTTTGCCGCTGTGGGAACAGTGGATGGCCGACGAAGACACCCACTTCACCACCGACGACACCCGCGCCCACGCCGACCTCATCATCAGCGGCACAGCCTGATCCCGCCAGCCGACCTGCTGCCGCGCACGCCGTTGCACTCAGTGCACGAAATTGTTGGCAACGGTCTCCGTGGAAGGGAATCAGGGCGTGGCCACTAGTCGCCGTCGCGCACGCCCGCAATCGACTCAAACGATCTCGCCGCGCGAGGTGGATCCATGCACCGCGGGCCAGTCGCCGGTGCGCCGCACACGTCACGCGATTCTCGTCAGCTGACCTCCTCCTTCCGTACACGCTGCTAACGCTTTGCGGCCCACGCAAGAATCGTCGGCAACTGCCTGCGCGTGAGATGCCCCCCGCGCAACCGCGAATCGTCGTCGCGCGCACCGCCGCACGCCGAAATCTGCACTCCTTCTCGGGATCTGCACTCGCTTTAGGGCTCTAGTTCGGGTGCAGATCCCGAGTTCGAGTGCGGATTCTTGCTGATGGCGGCCTCGTTGCCTCAGCGGGACGTGGTGGGGCGGCCGTTCGCGCGTTGCCGCGACCATGTCCCGCTGAGCATGAAAGCGCACATCGACTGACCGGATGGATAGACCCCATCGGACTTCTTTGAGCGTGCGGTCCTGAGCCAATGCACCTAATCGTCAAGTCGATACATGGGCATTCCGTCGAGAGCATCTGCTGCGTCCGAGTGGCGCAGCGCTTGCCGTCCTCGGCGAAGCGGATCGTCCCGAGTAGTCGGGTCGACACCCCACGCGCCCTCTGCTTGACCCGCGTCCTCGAATTGACCCCGGCCTCGAATGCGACGGCGCATCCGCCCTGCTGCTGTGGGAACAGCAGCACTCGGTGGGCTCGGGAGTGGACCGGTCGCGGGGCGGGTGGGGGTGGGGGATACCGTCGACGTCATGAGGATCGCGGTGGTCGGTGGCGGGATCAGCGGGCTGGTTGCTGCGTATCGGTTGCGCGGGTTGCTGGGGGCCGAGGCCGACATTGTGGTGTTGGATCGGGCCGAGCGGGTGGGCGGGATTCTCTATACCGGTGAAGTTGCCGGGGAGCCTTTGGATCTCGGGGCGGAGGCGTTTGTCGGGCGGCGGCCCGAGGTGCCGGAATTGCTCCGGGAGATGGGGCTCGAGACGCAGTTGGTGACGCCGGCGGGGTTGCGGCCGCTGGTGTGGTCGGGTGGGGTGGCGCACGCGATGCCCGAGCGGACGCTGATGGGGATTCCGGCGGACGCCGAGTCGATGCGCGGGCTGGTCGATGCGGAGACGGTCGAGCGGATCGCGGGGGAGTCGCGGCGGCCGCTGGCCTGGGAACCGGGCGCGGACGTCGATGTGTATCGGCTGATCGCCGACCGGTTCGGGGCGCAGGTCGCCGAGCGGAGTGTGGATCCGTTGCTCGGCGGGGTGTACGCGGGGAGTTCGCGCTCGATCGGGGTGCGCGCGGCGCTGCCGACGTTGGCCGCCGCGTTGGACGATGGAGCGCCCAGTCTCACCCATGCGGTGTCCGTCGCGCTGCCGCCGCCGTCGGGCGCACCGGTGTTCGGTGGGCTCCGCGACGGATATCAGGTGCTGTTGGAGGCGTTGGCCGCGCGCTCCGGTGCGAAGTTCGTCACCGCGACACCCGCCACTCGCCTCGCCCGCGGACTGCGCGGCTGGGTCGTCGACCCGATCGGCGCCGTCGACGCGGTCGTTCTCGCCACCCCCGCGCCGGTGACCGCCCGGCTGCTCGGCACGGTCGTCCCGGACGCCGCCGCGGCGCTGGCCGGAATCGAATTGTCCTCGTCCGTCGTTGTCGCACTTGCCCTTCCACGCGACACCGCACTCCCGCAGAACTCGGGCGTGTTGGTAGCGACCGGAGAACCCTTGCGTGCCAAGGCGTTCACCTTGTCCAGCCGCAAGTGGACCCATCTCGCCGAACGCGAAACCGCTTTGGTCCGCGCCTCATTCGGCAAATTCGGCGACGACTCCACCCTCTCCTGGTCCGACGCCGACCTGATCACCGCTGCCGCCGAAGACCTCTCCACCGTCACCGGCGTCCCCATCGCCCCGATCTCCGCCGTCGTCCAACGCTGGCGCGGCGGCCTCGCCCAATACGCCCCCGGCCACACCGACCGCATCGCCGCCATCGAAGCAGCCGTCGCCTCCATCGACGGCCTAGCCCTCGCCGGCGCCTACCTCCACGGAGTCGGCGTCCCCGCCTGCGTCGCTTCCGCCAACACCGCCGCCCACCACATCGCCACCACCGCAACCTGATTGACCCCGCCCTCGCCGGCGTGCCGTACACCACCCCCACCGCGAAACATCCCCCCTCCTGCGAGTGGCACGATAGGACGCATGGCGCGACTCGATTATCAGGAACTCAACTCGACCATTCGCTACCTGATGTTCTCGGTGTTCCAGGTGCAGCCGGGGGTGCTGGGGGAGGACCGGGCGGCGGCGATCAAGGAGGCGCGGGCGTTTTTCGAGGGGCTCGCGGATCGTGACGTGGTGGTTCGCGGCGTGTACGACGTGGCGGGGATGCGCGCCGACGCCGACTTCATGATCTGGACGCACGCCGAACGGGTCGAGGACCTGCAGGCCGCCTACGCGGACTTCCGTCGCACCACCGAGCTGGGTCGCGCGAGTGCTCCGGTGTGGAGCAACGTGGCGCTGCATCGTCCCGCGGAGTTCAACAAGAGCCACGTGCCGGCGTTCCTGGCGGGCGAGGACCCGGGCAATTACATCTGCGTGTACCCGTTCGTCCGCTCCTACGAGTGGTACCTGCTGCCCGACGAGGAGCGGCGCAAGATGCTCGCCGATCACGGCAAGGCGGCCCGCGGCTACCCGGACGTGCGCGCGAACACGGTCAGCTCGTTCGCCCTCGGCGACTACGAGTGGATCCTCGCCTTCGAGGCCCCCGAACTGCACCGCATCGTCGATCTGATGCGCGACCTGCGCGCCACCGAGGCTCGCCTGCACGTCCGCGAAGAGGTCCCCTTCTTCACCGGCCCCCGCGTCGAGCTCGACAAGCTCATCAACGCCCTGCCCTGAGCGCCCCTCCCGCCTCAGCTAGCAATCAACCGGCAAGCCCCGGGTTTTCGGGGCGTGCGGGTAAGTGCCAGAAAACGTACCCTTCGGTCCAGTGCCTACCGTGGATTACTCCGCTGCGCTGTCCGAGGGGTGCGGGCGCAGGGAGAATCCGCGTTTCGGGTCAACGCGTCGCCCCCGTGGCCTTCAACCTGCGGATGCCCCGGCTCAGTAAAGGGTTGTCCCACAGGCTCGGTGGCGTGCGTTCGGGGTCCATCAGTTCGTTCTCGGCCAGCGGACTGTCCTCGTCCTCGACGGTGGCCGGCTCGAACCGCACCAGGGTTCGGCCGTCACCGCGCAAGGCTTCGACGGTGCGCAGCAGCGATGCGGTCTCGGTGAGGGTGGCGTCGAACTTCGCGGGGTCGGCATCGAGATGTTCGCAGATGAGCCGGCGCCGGATGCCGAGGATGGTTTCCCGCAGCAGCTCACCGTCCGCGGTGTCGGGCGTGACCTCGACGGCCAGATCGCATTCGGTGTCGAAGCCCATGGAGCGGTTGTTGAGGTTCGACGAGCCGACCCGCAGCAGCCGATCGTCCATCACCAGCACCTTGGCGTGCACGTAGATCGGCGCACCCGCTTCGGTTACGGGGTAGTAGACGCCTAGCCGGTTGTTGATGTCCGCCTTCCACAGCAGATGTAGTAGGCGGCGGCGGGCACCGTCCATCGCCTGCTGTTCGAGCCAGCCGTCGGCGTGCCGCGGCAGCACGAGCACGATCTCCGGCCCGTCCGGCTCGCCCAACCGGGCGGCGATCGCCTCGGCGAGGGTGCGCGAGGCCAGGTACTGACTCTCGATGTACAGCGACCTCGTGGCGCCCGCGATCGCCGCCAGATACAGCGCCTCGATCTCCCGGACCTCGGCGCGGTCGGCGAGTTCGGGGAAGGTCCGCGCGATACCGACCTCGACGGACCGCATCGTCGGCTCCAGCCCTTCAGGCCACGGTGTGTCCCCGGCGATCTCGTCGACCGCGGCCAACTGCTGGCCGGTCGCCGCCTTCCACCGGGCCCTGGCCAATTCGCCGATCGCCTTCGCCGCGTCGCCGTCGACCGCGGTGGTCGCGTCGTGCCACGGGCCGTACCGGTTGCCGTTCGGCTCGGTGCGGTAATGGTTGTCGTCCTGGTGGTCGCTGGTGTCCCAGCGGTCGACGGTCATGTCGATGCCACCGCAGAACGCGAGCGCGTCATCGATCACCACGATCTTCTGATGGTGCGCCGACCCGATCGGGTGCGCGCCGTCCATTTCGAAGTGCAGCCTGCGGTCGGTCATCCAATTGACCACGAAGATCGGCGTCATCCCCCGGCTGATCGCCGCGAACGCCCCGACATTCCACTTCAGCAGATAGATGTCGAGATCCGGTCGCTGCTTCGGCAGCCAGGACAGGAACTTGCCCAGCCGATTCGGCCCGTCGAGGGTCTTGTCCTGCGGTTCGAACTTGATCCGGGTATCGAAGTCCCAGCCGATCAGCACGATCCGCTTGCGCGCCTGCAACATCGCGGACTTGGCGTGCCGGAAATAGTCCGCCGCGTCGATGATGCACGCCAGTCGATCCGCCTGGGCGATCTGCCAGCAGGTTTCGCCGGGAGTGAGGATGTGTTGCTCGTCGCTCATGTCCAGTCAGCTCTCTCGTCCGGCCCGGCACCCGTGCTCGCCGGTGAACGATCCACATTACTGAAGGTGCACTCGAGGCCCCGCGACCGACTGGACTCCGGGGTTCGGTTCACCGTCCTGAGCACCGTGCCGACCGACGCCCGGTGCCCGGCTCGGCCTCGAGGAGGTACGTGCCAGGGCCGGATGCTGGTTGGCCCGGTCGACGACTGCCGACAGTTGCTGAATGATGCTGTGCTAGACCTGATTCCGAGCAGATCCGGCCGGATGCCGGGCGACAAGGTCGACGTGACTGTGTGCGGGTAGATGACCGATCTGGCCGACCGCGCGGTAGAGTCGGGCGACGATGATCACGCGACGGAGCTTCTCGTCCGGCAGCGAACTGTCGCTGCGCGTTCCGGGGATCGTGTTGATCCTGGCGTGCGCGTTCGTTCCGATGATGGACACGTTCATCGCCGGGGTCGCGCTGCCGGGCATCCGGCGTGACTTCGGCATCGAGCAGGGCTCTGCCGTGCTGAGTCTGGTGCTGGTGGGTTATCTCGCGGGTTTCGGTTCGCTGCTGATCGTCGGCGGGCGGGTCGGTGACCGTTTCGGGCGGCGCCGGGTCCTGTCTTACGCGGCGGCGGGATTCGTGGCGGCGTCGGGAATCTGTGCTGCGGCACCGTTTTTCGAGGTGCTGGTCGCCGGGCGTATTGTGCAGGGCCTCGCCGCGGGGTTCGTGATGCCGCAGGTGCTCGGGCTGGTCACCGCGCACGCGGGCGCGCGCCGAGACCGGGCGATCAGCTGGTATTCATCGATGAGCGGCGTATCGGCACTGGTCGGTCTCATCGGTGGCAGCGCGCTGCTCGATCTGGTCGGCGGACCGGACGCGTGGCGGTGGCTGTTTCTGATCAACATCCCGTTCGGCGTGCTCGGGCTGATTCTGCTGCCCCGGCTGGTGCCCGACACCGAACCGAACATCGACCAGTACGTCGACGGTCGCGGCGGTGCACTGCTGTCGCTCACCGTGCTCGCGTTCTTGCTGACCACGGCGATGTCGACGGTTCTCGGCCCGTTCACCATCGCCCTCGCGGTACTCACCGTCGCAGTCGGCTTGGTCTGGGTGGCACATCAACGGCGCTGTGCCGCAACGGGAAAGCCCACCGTGATTCCGCCGGGGATGTTCGCCGATCCCAAGCTGCGGTGGGCGTTGGCACTGATGCTGCCCTTCTTCGCGGGCGCGGGCGGATTTCTCTACGCACTGCCGCAGACCTTGCAGGAGGGCCTCGGCCATGCGCCGCTGATTGCCGGTCTGCTGACCGCGCCGATGGCGGTGGGCTTTCTGTTTTCCTCGTTCGCGGTGCCGCGCATCCGCGGCAGGCTGGGGGTCGGCGCCATCGCGCTCGGCGCGTCGGTCCAGGGCGTCGGCCTGACGTGCATGGCGGTCGGCGTGCACGGCGCGTCCATCCTGCTGATGTGCGTGGCGATGCTGTTGATCGGCACCGGACAGGGGATCACGCTGGGCACGATGAACGCGCACATGCTGTCGCTGGTGCCCGCGGGGTTCGCCGGCGTCGGGGGTGGCGTGCTGCTCACCGCGCAGCAGGTGTCGATCGCGACGGGCGCGGCTGTGCTCGGGACGGTGTTCGGTGTCGTGGTCCGCACGTCCGGTGAACCGGCCGGGATGGTGACGGTGCTGATTGTGCAGATCGGACTGGCGATACTGGTGATCGCGGCGGCGGTGCGGTCAGCTCGGCGCGTCGGCGGGCGCTAGCGCGGAGATCTCGGCGAGGCTGTGACCCATTTCCTCGTGCAGGAACCGCACCATGGTCCACCATCGGCCGCCCTCGGCGTCGAACTCGCCGAATCGGGCGCAGTACAACGGAATCCAGCGCAGGAACTGTTCGATCATCGCCTCGCGGGACGGCTGCCGCTGCCCGTAGGCGTCGTAGGAGATGGACCGATGATCAATGAAATGCCCACCGGGCAAACGGTTCTCGCATAGATCGGCGTACTCGCGGGTCTGCAGGATGAGGTAGTGCCATACCTCGTCGATCGCCTGCTCGACGGGCAGGAACAGCCCGGTGAGTTCCTCGCGGTGCGCGGAGACCAGGATCAGATAGCGCACCGCCTCACGTACCTGGATGCGGGCGGTGGACTCGTCCACCTGATTGTGGTCGCGCACATAACGGACCGTTTCTTCGTACAGATCGCCGAGGACGTTGTGATCGTTCATCGCGTGCTCCCTCCGTGGACCAGCCAGGCGTACTTGCCCGACTTGCCGATCGGTATGTGCTTGCGGTGTCGAACGGTGACCGGTGTGCCGGTCAATCGTGTTGCGGCGGCGGCGAGTTCGGCGGATGCCGTCCGGTCGAGCGGCGCGCCGCCGAAGGTCGTGTAGGCGAGTTCGGCGGACCCGCGTTCCACCGAGAGCTGGTAGACGAATACCTCGTGGCTGATCGTCGCGATTACGTCGTCGAGCTCGGCCTGCGAGGTGATCGCGGTGTCGGTGACCAGCAGCTCCTTCTCGCGCCCGCAGAAGCGCACGATGCCGCTCGGGTCGGCCGAACCGTCGCTGGTGTGCACGCAGTCGCCGGTGTTGTAGCGCAGCAACGGCATGTACGGGTTACGGATACTGGAGACGACGAGGCTGTGGATGCCGCGGGTGCCCGGTATCGGTTCGAGTTCGACCGTCATCTCATCCAGGTGCGGGTGGTAGCGGCCGTGCCGATCGCCGTAGTACAGATAGCCCAGTTCGGTGCTGCCGAACAGTTCTACGACCGGGCAGTCGAGTCGCTCGGTGAGGAAGCGGCGCACGTTGCGCGGGGTGAACTCGTAGCCGTGAATCGCGCTGACCGGTTGCGGGAATCGTTGCCCCGCGGCCAGCAGCAGATGCGCGGCGTGGTAGGACGAGCAATCGAGATGGTAACGGCGGTAATCGGTTTCGCTCTGCACGGCGGCGATCTCGGTGAGCATGGTGGTGACGGCGTCCGGTGACCAGAGCGCGGGATCCAGGTGCTGGTTGACGTAGACGGTGCGGTCATCGAGCCTGCGGCGCGCGAGATCGCCCGGCTCGCCGCCTTTGGCCCCGTTGACCCTGGCCACGTGATCGGTGGCCAGTCGCGTGGTGACCGAAACGCGGGGCGCGCCGGCGGCGAAGGTGTCGCCGATCTCCGGATGATCGCGCCAGACCGTGTAATAGGACTTCAGCAGGAACAGCGGGGGGCGGATGAGCGGCATCCGGGCGTGATTGGTGCCGGTGGACCAGACATATTGCGCGGCACCGGATGCCAATGCCTCGGTGACCCGGGGGGTCATGAAGGAATCTGGAAACGTTTCGGCCAGATCAGCTTTGGTGATGATCGGGTAAGCGTTCGCCGCCGCGTAGTCCCGATAGAACGGGATCTCGCGGGTCGCTTCCACGAAAGCGGCGGGCAAGGGACGGGTCGCGGCGGTGTCGGTCATGGTGGTCCTGAGTCGGATGAGGCCGAGCCGGAAGCCTGCTCGGCCCCGCGACCGCGACTAGGAGATGCAGCCCGCCTTGGAAATACAACCCGCCTTGGAGATGCAGCCGTCCTTGGTTCCGGATTCGGAGTTGACGGCCACCCACCGGTCCCAGTTGGCGTCCTGCGCGAGGGTCTTGATCAGATCGTTCATTGGGAGCATCCTTCGATCGATGTAATCTGCCTGCCTTCTAAGAGTAAAGCAAGAGTAAAGTCGACGTGTCGATATGATCGGGGTCACATCGACGGGATGCTCGGCGTTGGGGCCGGTGTGCTAGCCGGCCGAACCCTCCGCAGGCTGCAAGCGCAGCGAGATGGAGTTGATGCAGTAGCGCTTGTCGGTGGGGGTGTTGTAGCCCTCACCCTCGAACACGTGCCCGAGGTGGCTGTGGCAGTTGGCGCACAACACCTCGACTCGGTGCATGCCGAGGGTGTCGTCGGTCTTGAGGATGACCGCTTCGGACTCGGCCGGGTCGAAGAACGACGGCCAACCGCAGTGGGAGTCGAATTTCTCGGTGCTGCGGAACAATTCGGCTCCGCAGGCCCGGCATTCGTAGACGCCGTCGGTCTTGGTGTCGGTGTATTCGCCGACGAAGGGACGTTCGGTCGCGGCCTCGCGCAGCACCGCGTACTCCTCGGGGTTCAGCTTGACCCGCCATTCCTGCGGCGTGAGCTGGATCCGCGGCGCGGGCAGGGACGTATCGGCTTCGGAACTCATCACTCCACGCTAATCGGTTTCGCCACCGTCGTCGCGGAACCGTTCGCCGAACTGGGCGAATCGGCCGCGGCCGGGACCGGCTTGAACCAGGTCGGGTCGATGCCGAACTCGAGCCGCCCTTCGCGCTTGGCGGCCAGATACCGATCGCCGAGCACGCAGAAGATCACGATCAGCAGCAGGCCCCAGCCGAAGGTGATGCGCAGGTATTCGACGTCGCGGCCGATGTGCTGCCAGCGATCCGAGAGCCACTTGTCGTAACTCATGAACCCGAACACCGCCAGCCAGGCCGGCCAGTTGCGCAGCACCGAATTGCGCAGCACCACCGTCATCAGGAACGGGAACAGCATCATCGAGTAGTACATCTGGCCCAGCGAGGGCAGCAGGAACATCGCGGTGAGCAGCACACCGGAGGAGGTGCAGACGAAGAACAGCTCGTCCTCGCGGTAGTAGCGCCACAGCAGCCACAGCGAGATGGCGACCAGCACGCCCATGCCCAGCCGCATGAACCAGACCAGCCACGGCGCCACCCCGTAGTACTCGCCGTTGCCGGCGATCGCGCTGTTGAAGTAGTCGCGCGTCTCGAACAGGTAGGGCGCGGTGTGGCTGAAGAACTTCTCCGGGTCCTTCGACATCGGCCAGGCGATCGCGGTCAGCACGATCGGCACGCCGAGCGCGGTGATGAACACCTTCCACTGCCCGCGCACCAGCGCGATCAGCAGCAGCGGCGCCAGCGTCGGTTTCACCGCGATACTGAGCCCGAGCGCCACCCCCGCCCAGAGATCTCGGCGCTTCAGCAGCAGATGCAGGAACAGCAGCTCGGCCAGCAGGATGCACCCGTTGACGTTGGTGAAGACCAGCGTGTTGGTGACCGTCTCCGACATGAACATGGCGAACAGCAGCACCGGCGCGACCACCGAATTCACGGTGAACCGGAACAGCCGCAGCAGCAGGTACCAGGCGAGGATGATCGCGGCCGCGTTCAGCAGGATGAACAGCCAGCGGGCCTTTTCATAGTCGTGCACCCACGCCACCGGCGCGATGAGCAGCGTGCCGCTGGGGTAGTACAGGTAGTGTGGGTCGACCGAGTCGAAGTTGGCCGTGTAGACCGGTCGCCCGTTGAGGAAATCGAGCGAGGCCTGGTACACGGGCCGGAAGTCGTCGGTGATGAAACCATTGACAGCCTTGATGAAAACCCGGTTCAGCACAGTCATGACCGCGAAGGGCCAGAGTGCGAACTTGATCACCTCGGCGGTGGTGCGAGCAGTGCGGGGCTCGAGCTGTCGAAGTAACACTGGGGCACGGTACACCGGATCACGTTCTCGCGGTTGTGCGGACCTGTTCGACGCGCCGCTAGAAGCGCTATTCGGGCGGCCGGATCAGGCCGGGCAGGCCGTTCCGTCGGCGGGCAGTTTCGCGTCCTTCAGATAGTCGACCACGGCGCGCTGCGCACACGTCGAGTGCGTGGACACCGGGTGACCCCAGCCCTGCCAGGTGAGTCCGGCGTGCCGCGCACCGGCCGCGCCGAGCGCACCGGCGACCGAGGCCTGCCCGGCATTGCCGACCACCGGATCGGCGATGCCGCCGAGCACCAGCACCGGAATAGTGAGCTTGTCCGGCATCGGCGGCGCGGTGGACACCGGCCAGGCCGCGCATTCCATCAGCCCGATCGCCGTGTTCTTGCCGAACACCGGGTATTTCGTGCCCCAGGTGCCCATCAGTTCCTTGGCCTTGGTCGGCGTGGGCGGCTGCTGCGTGTCGGTGCAGCGGTTGACGAATTGACCGTCGCCGCCGACGGCCGCGGACTCGCGCTGGATCAGATTGCCGAGCGCGCCCCGATCGCCGCGGCCGGCCGCCGACAGCGCGTCGGCGAGTTCACGAACCCGATTGACCTGGTCGGCGCGCGGGCTGCCGAGGAACCCGGACACCGCGGTGAGGAGCGCGTTGGCCGAGATATCGCCCAGCCCACCGGAACCGGCGCGGTTCACCAGATCGGTGATCGCGGCGCGCGGATCCGGGCCGAGCGAACAGTTGACTGCGGTGCAGCGCTGGGCGAACGCGGTCAACGCCGCCTCCGCGCCTTCCAATTGCTGCTCGGCCCTGGTGATCGCGTCCGCGCCGACCGCCTCGGGGGAGTCGACGACGAGCCGGGCCAGATGATCGCCGTACTTGCGCGCGTAGCTGAGCGCGACCTTCGCGCCGTTGCCCGAACCGAGCAGCGCGACGTGCTCGACCTGCCACTGCCTGCGCAGCTGTTCGATGTCGTCGGCGGCGTGCTGGGCGTCGAACGCGCCCTCGTAGGGCTGGAGGAAGTCGCGGCAGGCGATGGTGCCGTCCTGGCTGAACGTGGTCATCGCCTCGACGGGATCGGTTGCGCCGGGCCCGAATTGGGCGTTGTCGGCCAGGCCCTTGCGCACCTCGGGCGGCAGGCAGTCGATCGGCTGTGAGCTGCCGATGCCGCGCCGGTCCACCGCGACGATCGGGCGCGCGGCCAATAGGGCGCTGGCCGGTCCGGCGGCCAGCCCGGCGAGGGTGGCGGTGGAGGAGCGGTCGGTGCCGGAGGTGAGGATCATCGGTGCGGCGTCCGCGGGCGTCTGCGGCAGCCGGGCGCGCATCGCCGCGGCGCGGAAGTTGCCGAGCACGCCGCCGCTCGCGTCGATCGGGGTGGTGTACTCAGCGCAGTCGAGCACCAGGCCCGCGGGGGCCGGGCCGAGGCCGAGCAGATCCAGCGTCGGCGTGGTGCAGTCCTTCCACGCCAGATCCGTCTTGGGCAGCTCGGCGGCCGGTGGTGGGGCCGGAGCGACCGAGGTCGGGGCGATGCCGCCGACCTGTTGGCGCTCGACGGCGACGCCGGGACGGTCGGAGGGTCCCGCCCCGCATCCGGCGATCATGATCGAGAGTGTCGCGGCCAGCACGACGGCCCGAGTCCAGCGCATGCGCTACAGCCTGCCAGGTTCGGGCAGTTGTTTCATGCACGGGCCCATCGGGTCAGCATCGTGCCGTCGTCGTCGAGCAGGATATGCGCGCGGGACATGGGGCGGTGGAACTCGTGCGCGGACAGCGAAATTCGCCGGCCCGTGCCGCCGACCAGCAGGGGCGCGGTGGTCAGGCACAGCTCGTCGACCGCGTCGGCGGCCAGCAGCTCGCCGAACAGATGGGGGCCGCCCTCGCACAGCACGCGCAGCAATCCGCGTTCGCCGAGCGCGCGCAGCAGGGCCTTCGGGGTCACCGCGACGTCGCCCGCCTCGATCACTTCCGCGCCCGCGTCGCTGAGTTGCTGCTTGCGGTCGGCGGGGGCGGTGGTCGTGGTGATGATCAACGGCGGGACCGTCGTGTCGGTGAGCAGCCGGGCGCCCAGATCGATCGCGGCGCTCGCGGTGACCACGGCGATCGGCGGCGCGGCGCCGTCCGGATGGCCGCCGATGCCGCGCTCGTGCAATGCGCGGCGGTACTTCGGATCGGTCCGGGCGCCGCCGTAGTTCTCCGCGCGGACCGTGCCCGCGCCGACGAGCACCACGTCGGCCAGTTCGCGCAGCATCAGGAACACGGCTTTGTCGGCGGGCGTGCCGAGGCCCTCGGACTGGCCGTCGCTGGTCGCGCCGCCGTCGATGCTGGAGACGAAATTCGCCCGGACGAACGGTTCGCGCAGTTCGGCCGGGTAGGCGTATAACTCGGCTAGATCGTCCGGTCTCAGGTCTGTGAGCTGGATCGCATTGTGGATACGCTGCATGAAGGTAGATCTCACCACGTCATTAGGCTTCGCACATGCAAGAACGCCTCGTCGACCGCCACCCTGAGGTTCCGGCCGACCAGCTCGTCGCCCAGATGGTGCCCCCGCCGATGTTCGACGAGGTCAGCTTCGGCTCCTACATTCCAGACCCCAAGGAGCCGAGCCAGGCCGCGGCGGTGCGCAAGGCCGAGGAGTTCGCCGGCGAGGTCGCCAAGATCCATCAGGCGGTGAACAAGAAGAGCCTGTTCGGCAAGAAGAAGCAGGTGTCCGGGGCGGGGCTGTATCTCGACGGCGGGTTCGGCGTCGGCAAGACCCACCTGCTCGCCTCGATCTTCCACAGCGCGCCCGCGCCCAAGTCGTTCGGCACCTTCGGCGAGGTGACCAATCTCGTTGGCGCCCTTGGCTTCACCAGTGCGGTGGAGCGGTTGTCGGCGAACAGCGTGCTGTGCATCGACGAGTTC
The DNA here is from genome assembly GCF_040681495.1 of Nocardia sp. NPDC051756. NCBI lineage: Bacteria > Bacillati > Actinomycetota > Actinomycetes > Mycobacteriales > Nocardiaceae > Nocardia > Nocardia sp. NPDC051756. The sequence goes on from NZ_JBFAYV010000001.1 coordinate 1,128,594, forward strand.
GAGCTCGACGATCCGGGCGACACCATGCTGGTCTCGCGGCTGCTGACCGAGCTGTCCGCGAAGGGCGTGTCGATCGCGGCGACCTCCAACACGCTGCCGGGTCAGTTGGGCGAAGGTCGTTTCGCCGCACAGGATTTCCTCCGGGAGATCAAGAAGCTGGGTTCGATCTTCGAACCGGTGCGGGTCGACGGCCCGGACTACCGGCACCGCGATCTGCCGCCCGCGCCGGAGCCGACCTCCTCGGCGGTGCTCACCGAACGGGCCGCTGCCACACCGGGTTCCACGCTCGACGACTTCGACGAGCTACTGAAGCATCTGAGCACGCTGCACCCGTCGAAGTTCGGTGCGCTGATCGCCGGGGTGTCGTCGGTGTTCATCGCGAACGTGCATCCGGTCACCGATCAGGCCGTGGCGTTGCGCGTGGTGGTGCTGGCCGACCGGCTCTACGACGCGAGCATTCCGGTCACCGTGTCCGGCGCCAAGCTGGACCAGATCTTCTCCCAGGAGATGCTCGACGGCGGATACCGCAAGAAGTATCTGCGGGCGATCTCGCGCCTGCTCGCCCTGTCTCGATTCGAGGTCCCGGCGTAAACCCCCCTGATTCGGGGGAACCGATGATTGGAGCACTCGCATGACCCGCTCGATTCGCACCCCGATCGCGCTGGCCGCCGGGCTCGCCGTCGCCTTCGGCCCGGTGACCGGCGCCGCGCTGGCCGAACCGCCGGCCGCGTCGGCCGTCGCGTTCGACCGTTCGCTGAACTTGCAGGGCGTGCAGAATGCTCGTGACCTCGGCGGATACCGGACCGGCGCGGGCAAGACGGTCCGCACCGGGCTGGTCTACCGCACCGGCCAGCTGAACAACGCGACCCCCGCCGACCTCGCCGAACTGACCGGCCGCCAGGTCCGCGTCGTCGACGACCTGCGCACGATCTACGAACGCGCGCTCGGCCCGGACAAGGTGCCCGCCGGCGCGACCGCAAACTGGGACGACGTCATCGGCCAGGCCCCGCCCGAGGTCATGGCCACCACCCTGACCGGCGGCGACAGCCTCTACCGCGCCTTCATCACCGCCCCCGGCGCCAATCAGGCCTTCGCCTCGGTGCTGCACGACATCATCACCACCGATGGCGCGGTCCTGTTCCACTGCACCGCGGGCAAGGACCGCACCGGCTGGACCGCCGCCGTCCTGCTCACCTTGCTCGGCGTCGACCGCGACACGGTCGACCAGGACTATCTGCTGTCCAACCAGTACCGCAACGCCAACCCGAACGACCCGATCAACGGCGTCCAACAGTCCTGGCTCGACGCCGCCTTCGACCAGGCGAACCAGACCTACGGCAGCTTCGACAACTACGTCCGCGACGGCCTGAAGCTCACCGACGCCGACCTCACCGCCCTGAAGACGAAGCTGCTCGCCTGATTCAGGCGCGCTGCTCGGCGTACCAGCGGTCGATCAGGGCGGGGAGTTCCTTGCCCATCCAGACGAAGAATTCGTGCATCTCGCGGACGCGGGCGGCCTGGGTGCCGTCGGGGTCGTCGAAGAGGGCCAGGCCGCGCGAGGTCATGGCGGTGAGGTCGTCGTACATGCCGCTTTGCTGGCGGGTCAGTTCGGGCAGGACGCCGGGGCGGATGGCGTAGTAGTCCCTGCGGTCGCCCGGCTTGGAGATCTTGTCCACCCAGCGCATGGTGACGAGCGCCTTGAGCGCGCTGGAGATGGAGCCCTTGGAGGCTTGCAGCGCGTCGGCGATCTGGCCGAAGGTCTGTTCCGGCGGATCGGCGACGAGCAGCCAGCCCGCGGCCCGGCCGGTCATCCGGACCAGGCCCATGCGCTCCAGGACCAGCGCGAAATCCTCCACGAAGGCCAGCTGTTCCGGGGTGGGGGCGATGTCGTCCGTGGAACTCATGGACCGAGTATCCCTTCGTTGGTACGGATCACGGCAAATCGGGCCGGGTCAGACCGCGAGGTCGCGGCGTTCGAAAGCGCCGAGCGCGAGGACGAATGCCACGGCGGCGAGGACGATCAGGACGGCCAGGTGCAGACCGTTCCAGCCGTTTACCAGCGGCGAACTACCGTTCGCGTAGTAGAACGGCGACAGCTTGCGCAACCACGCGCCGCCGTCGAACATGCCGCCGAGATTGTTGGCCAGATAGCCCGCCACCGCCACCAGCGACGCGAGTCCCAGTGTCAGCGAACGCTTTCCGGTGATCGCGCCGAGCAGCAGCGTGATGGTGCCGACGGCGAGGATCAGCAGGCCGAGCCCGGTGCTCGCGGCCAGGATGTGCCCGGTGGGGACGTCCATCTTGCCCGCGTTCGCCCCGGCCAGCACGCTCAGCGTGAGCACGGCGGTGACCACCGCGGTCTGCACCGTGAGCGCCGCGAATCGCTGGGCCAGCAGGTTCATTCGGCCGATCGGCTGGGCCAGCAGCAGATCCAGCATGCCGTTCTCCTCCTGGGTCACCGACCGGGTCGCGAAGGTCACGGCGAAGATGAGCAGCAGCGACAGGCCCATCAGCGAGAAGATCGTCGAGTTGAGATAGCCTGCGGCGCTGGCGAAGTCGCTCAGGCCCATCGCCTCGTACATCCGGTTCTGTTTGATGTCGAGGGAGCCCTGCTCCTTGAGTGTCTGGTAGGAGGGCAGATACATCAGCGGCACGACGGCCATGCCGATCGACCAGCCGATCAGCCCGCGCCGCTGTTCCTTGAGAGTCTGGGTGAAAACCGAGCGAGTCATGTCGAGTTCTCCTGTGCGGATGAGTGATTCGAGTCCGGTCAGCGGCCGTAGAGGCTGAAGAAGATCTGTTCCAGGTCCGGCTCGGTGGACAGCACGCTCACCAGCTGATACTTGGCCGCGGTCTTGAACAGCTCGTCGACCTCGCCTTCGGTGGTGCAGCGCAACGTCTTTCCGTCCACGTGCAGATCCCGCACGCCGGGCAGCCGGGCGAAGTCGTCGGGGAACACGTCCGCGCCGAACACCAGCTCGACCGAGCGCGGCGAGCGGCGGCGCAGATCGTCCACGTTCTCCGTGCCGAGCAGCTTCCCGGCGCGCATGATGACCGCGCGGTCGGCGGTCTGCTGCACCTCGCTGAGCACGTGCGAGGACATGAACACGGTCTGCCCGTTGCCCTTGGCCTCGAGCACCAGATCCATGAACCGTTGTTGCAGTAGCGGATCCAGGCCGGAGGTGGGCTCGTCCAGGATCAGCAGGTCGGGCCGGTGCATGAACGCGGCGATGATGCCGACCTTCTGCTTGTTGCCCTTGGACATCGCGCCGACCTTCCTGGACAGGTCCAGGTCGAGCAGCTCGGCGAACTCGTCGATCCGCCCGGCCGGCACGCGGCCGCGCTGATCGGCGAGGAAGCGCAACAGATCTCGCGCGGTATTGCGCCCCTCGATCGCCAATTCGCCTGGCAGGTAACCGATCCGCGTGCGCAGCTCGGCCCCGCCGCGACGCGGATCGACGCCGAGCACCTCGACGCGACCCGCGGTTGGACGGATCAGATCGAGCAGAATGCGGATGGCGGTGGACTTGCCCGCGCCGTTGGGGCCGAGGAAGCCGAACACCTCACCCGGCTGCACCTCTAGGTCGAGATCGGTGATGGCGACGTGCTTGCCGTAGTGCTTGGTCAGTCCTTCGGTGCGGATCGCGGCGGTCATGACGGGCTCCTGAGTGCTGATTTGTTCTGCAAGGAACGATATGTTCAGTAAAGACTGAACATGTAGAACAAGTCAACTCCGGACTGGGCATTACGATCCGGTCATGACGAAGTTCAAGACGTGGGACGGCCTGGAACTCAACTATCGGGTGTGGGAGGGCGAGGGCGTTCCCGTCGTGTTGCAGCACGGCGTGGTCGCGGATACCAACGCGAACTGGATGAGTACCGGCGTGGTCGGCGCGTTGCAGGCGGCCGGGCGCACCGTGGTTTCGCTGGACGCGCGCGGGCACGGACGTTCGGCCAAGCCGCACGACGCGGCGCAGTACTCGTGGGAGTTCATGGCCAAGGACGTGAGCGCGCTGTACGACGAGCTCGGGTTCGATCGGGTTGTGCAGGTGGGGTATTCGATGGGCGCGATCATCTCGCTGCTGGTCGCCGCAGCGGACGAGCGGGTCGAGCGGCTGGCCATCGGCGGGGTGGGTTCGGGCGTGCTGGACTGCGGCGGCGTCGATCGCCGGGTCGTCGAGCTGACCGATCTACAGACCGCGATGGGTGACGACAACGAGGGCGCGCCGTCGACCGCGATGATGTTCCGGATCCTCGCGGACGCGGTGCACGCCGACCGCCAGGCCATCCAGGCGCTCGCGACCGGTCTCGATTCCCGCCCGATCAGCGGCCTGTCCGAGGTCACGGTGCCGACGCTGGTGCTGGCCGGCGACAACGATCCGTTCGCCGCCGAGCCCGAGCGGCTCGCCGACGCGCTGCCCGACGGCACGCTGCACGTGGTGCCCGGCGATCACCTGATGGCCGTGATCGCGCCGAGTTTCCACAGCGCGCTGGTGGATTTCGTCAAATAGAGCCAGTGGCTCAGAAGACCAACCGCATCAGATAGTCGTCGTGCCGTTGGTTACCGACGGTGTTGGTCTTGGTGCCGACCGTGCTGAACCCGTGTTTGCTGTAGAACCGCACAGCCCGCGAATTCTCCTGGTTGACACCGAGCCACACCGCAGCAAACCCACCTTCGCGGGCGCGCTCCAAACAGGCGTACATCAACGCGGTCGACACTCCGGTGCCCTGATGCCCCGGCATCACATACATCTTGTTGATCTCCACCGCCGGTCGCAGCCCCACCGCAGCGGCGACCGCCGGATCCGCCGGGTCGCCTTCGATGAGCATGGCGTAACCGACGATCTCGTCGCCCGCAACGGCTTTGAGCACCGTCACGGCCGGATCGCTCAGATATTCGCCGAACCGCTCCCCGGATAACGCCTCGGTGATGAAGATGTCGATATCGTCGGCGGTCGCCTCCGGCGGGCAGGCGAGCGGAAAGGTCGCCGCCGCAACGTCACTGAGTTCTTCGGCGTCCCACAGACCGGCCCGGTCGACGGTGACTGGGATGTTGCTCATGAGTCCAGTAGAGCATGATCACCGGGAGAGGTGGGATGTTTGTCCGCATCCGGCCGGGTGTGGAACACCCGCGCCAACCCGATCAGCGCCGCCGCGAACACCAGTGGGATGACGAAGCCGATGCGATGGCCGAAGCCCGCCGCGACCGCGCCGACCACCCCGCCGCCGACCAGCGTGCCCGCGTAGTTGAAAAGATTCAGCCGGGCGATCAGCGCGTCCAGCCCGCGGCCACTGGTCAGCTGCCCTGCCTCGCTGAAACACAGCGGCGCGATCACCGGCATGCCGACGCCGGCGATCAGAAATCCGACGATCGCCACGATCGGCCCGGGCGCGGCGATCACGATCGCCAGTCCGACCACACCGATCGCCGCGGCGGTCCGCACCACGCGGCGCGGCCCGAACCGTCGCACGAACAGATCGCCGGTGAGCCGCGCGACGAGTGACGTGCCTTGATAAGCGGCCAGCGCCAGCGCGGCGGTCGCCGAACTGGCCAGCAGATCGTCGGTCAGATACAGCGCGGACCAGTTACCGACGGCCAGGTCGATCGCGAACACCAACGCCATCGCGATGCCGAACACCAGATACGCCCGGAACGCGACCGGCGGCGGCTCGACGACCTCCTCGGCCGGACCGGCCTCGGCCTCCTGGGGTCCCAGCAGCCGCGGCCCGAGCAGCAACCCGATGACGAGCACGATCCCCGCCGCCCCGAGCAACGACTCGCGCAGCGTCACCGCCAGCGCCTCGCACCCCGACACGAACAGCGCACCGGTGATCGACCCCGCACTCCACGCCGCATAGAACGACGACAGCACGAACTTCCCGTACCCGTGCTGAATGAACACCGCCTGCATATTGGTGCTCGCGTCGACAATGCCGACCGCGATCCCATAGCAACTGAGCGTGGTCAGCAGCACCGCCGTGTTCGGCGCGAACGCCACCGCGGTCCCGGTGATCGCGATCAGCAACAGCCCGATCCGCACCGTCACCCGGCTCGACCAGCGCAACGCCAACCGCTCCGCGGCCACGCTTCCGCCGCCGGCCAGCAACGACACCAGCACCACCGATCCGACGATCAACCCGTCGGACAGCCCGAACTTGTCCTTCTGCTGCGGCAACTGGGTCAGCACCACGGCGAAGAAGAACCCCTGCAACCCGAACGCGAACGAGTTCGCGATCCGGGCGCCCCGCAGGACAGGCGCGATCGAACTCATCTGCGCAGGGTAGCGGGGTGCAGGAGGTCGCGCGCGCCGAATCGAACGGCCGCCCACGCCACGATCGTCGACCCCCGAGCAGCCGCGACCGACAGCCGCACACCTCCTGATTTCCCGCACACGGAATCGCATGCGAATCGGTGTGCGGGAAATCAGGAGGTGTGCGGCTGCGTGCGGTGGCGATCGGCGATCGCGATCGGGCGGACGGCGGCGGCGGCGTTCCGGGCCGCCGTCCGCGGGGGCGTGTCACCATCGAAGGGCCGCAACGACACTCGCGAACGGGGAGGCCAGCGCAGATGAAACAGCTGCCAGCGGAGTTCTTTCGTACGCCGTATGCCTTCTATCGGCAGCTGCGTTCGGACGGTCCGGCGCATAAGATTCGCCTGCCCAACGGTGTGCGCGCCTGGCTGGTCGTCGACTACGACGCCGCCAAAGAGGTGCTGCGCCATCCCGATATCCGCAAGGATCCGAACACCGCGGCGGGCGCCGAGGCCCGGCATTCTGCCTCGGGGGACAGCGGGGTCACCTCGGCCAATCGGCGCTCGAGTTACCACCTGCTCAACGCCGATCCGCCGCGGCACGCGCGCCTGCGCAAGCTGGTCACGCCGGCGTTCGCGCCGGCCAGGATGGCGGCGCTCGAGGCGCGGGTGGTGTCCATCGCGGACGAACTCCTCGACCGGATCGCCGCCGCGGGCGCCGCACGGGTGGACCTGCTGGAGGAGTACGCCTTTCCGTTGCCCATCACGGTGATCTGCGAGTTGCTCGGTGTGCCCGTCGAGGACCGCGAGCAGTTCCGCGAATGGTCCACCGCCGTGGTCGATGTCTCGATGTCGGAGCCGCAGGCGATGCGGACCGCGACCGATGCCCTCGTCGACTACTTCGATCGGCTGGTGGCCCTGCGCCGCACGCGTGGTCTCGGCGACGACCTGATCTCGCACATGCTCACCGCCTCCGAGGACGGCGACCGGCTCAGCCTCGACGAACTGATCTCGATGGCGTTCCTGATCCTGGTCGCCGGGCACGAGACGACGGTCAACCTGATCGGCAACACCGTGCTCACCCTGCTGACCGACCCGCCCCGCTACCGCGCGCTGCGCGCGGACCCGGACACCGTCGCGCCGCTGATCGAGGAGGTGTTGCGGCACAACGGCCCGGTGAACATCGCGACCCTGCGCTACACCAACGCCCCGATCACCCTCGGCGGCACCGACATCCCCGCGGGCGAACTCGTGCTGGTCGCGCTCGGCTCGGCCAATCGTGACGAACGTCATTTCACCGATCCGGCGACCTTCGATCCGGACCGCCCGGCCAACCACATCGCCTTCGGCCACGGCATCCACTACTGCCTCGGGGCGGGCCTGGCCCGGATGGAGGCCCGCGTCGCCCTGACCCGCCTCGTCGCCCGCTTCCCCGACCTGCGCCTTGCCGTCGGCGCGGACGAACTGCGCTGGCGGGAGAGCATCCTGATCCGCGGACTGCTCGATCTGCCGGTCGATCCGGCCGCCGGGCCGGCGCATTCGAACGGCGCCCAGGTGCGTCCGGTCGGCGCCCAGGTACTGAATTGAATCGCCGATTAGGGCAACCGACTTTGCTGTGGCCCGTAAGCGACGTAATCTCCTGCGCATGACGAGCGGAAACCGCATCGCGATCGTTGGTGCGGGTATCGCAGGTCTTGCCTGCGCGAAAGTGCTGATCCAGAAGGGTTTTCCGGTCGAGATCTTCGACCGTTCGCCCGATGTCGGTGGCGTGTGGAGTGCGACCCGCAGGTACCCGGGGCTGCGAACCCAGAATTCCAAGAACACCTATCACTTCTCCGACTTCCCGATGCCGTCGGATTATCCGAAGGTGCTCGACGGCGAACAGATGCAGGCGTATCTGGCCGCCTACGCCGACCACTTCGGCCTGCGCGAACACCTGCGGCTCAACACCGAGGTCGTCGCCGCGGACCCGGTGGACAGCGGCTGGCTGCTGGAGATTCGTGATCAGGGCGGTATCCATCGCACGTCCTGTGATCACCTGGTCATCGCCAACGGGGTGTTCAGCGAACCCGCGATCCCGGACTTCCGCGGCATCGAACTGTTCCGTGCCGCGGGCGGCCAGCTGGGACACGTGTCGGAGTTCCTGGATGTCGAAGCGGTGCGGGGCAAGTCGGTCGTCGTCGTCGGTTACGGCAAGTCCGCCTGTGACATCGCCGAGGCGGTGAGCGACGTCGCGGGTTCGACCACTGTGGTGGCGCGCCGCCTGATGTGGAAGATGCCGCGCAAGATGGCCAAGGTCGTCGACTACGAGCGTCTGATGCTGACTCGCTTGGGCGAGGCGCACTTCCATCACATGGAACCGGGCCGGATGGACCGCTTCCTCGACGGAGCCGGAAGTTCGTTCCGGATCAGCAATCTCGACCTGATCCAGGAACTCGCCACCAAGCACATGAACCTGCGCGAACTCGGCCTGCTGCCGGAGGGCCGGTTCGAGGAGATCGCCGAGAGCACGGTCAGCCTCGCCACCGAGAACTTCTACGAGCAGGTCGCGAACGGCCGGATCGTGGTCCAGCGCGACACCACCATCACCGAGATGCGTGGCGGTGGCGGCGAGGTGCCCGCGGTGCAGCTGGCCAACGGTCACGTCATCCCGGCCGACATCGTGGTCTGCGCCACCGGTTTCCAGCAGCGGGTGCCGTTCCTGACCCCGTACGTCCAGCGCAGGCTCACCGACGAGCACGGCAACTTCCGCCTGCACCGGCAGATCCTGCCGCTCGACGTGCCGAATCTGACCTTCGCCGGCTACAACTCGTCGGTGATCAGCACGCTCAACGCCGAGGTCGGCGCGCACTGGACCGCCGCGCTGCTGGCCGGTCAGATCGACCTGCCGCCGCGCGACGAGACGACCGAGCAGATCGACGCCCGGCTGCGCTGGACCGAGGAGCGCACCCGCGGCCACCACGCACACGGCACCGTGATCACGCCCTTCTCCATCCGCAACATCGACGACATGCTGGCCGACCTGAAGTTCCGGCTGCCGCTGCGCACCCGGATAGCCCAGTGGTTCCGGACCGTTCGCCCGGAGTCCTACCGCGGGCTCACCACCAAGCACGAGTCCGTCAACCCCGCGCCGCCGACACACCCGGTGATCCAGCACGCCGACGTCGCGGCACCCGGCCCGAGCCTCGGCGCACCCCGGCCGCCGGACCTCGGCGTGCCGCCGTCGCACGACCTGAGCACCGGCATGCCGAGCGATCTGCTGCACGGTTCGCAAGGCAAATAAGCGAATTCGGGTCGCCGGGGTAGACGCCGCCCCCAGCGGCGAGACGCGCCGAGGGATTATCACCAGCGAAATGCTGGCAAACTCCCGTTCCGCTGGAGATAATCCAGAGGTGGAGGCGCTGGACATGAATCTGCTGGTGGCATTGGACGCGCTACTGGAGACGAACAGCGTCACCCGGGCAGCCGAACAGCTGCACACCTCGGCGCCGGCGATGAGCCGAACCCTGGCCAAGCTGCGCGAGGCCCTGGACGACCCGTTGCTCGTGCGGGCGGGCCGCAACCTGGTGCCGACGCCGCGCGCGCTGGAATTGCGTTACGAGGTCGGCACTCTGGTGGAACAGGGCCGCGCACTGCTGACGCCGCGCGGCGCGATCGATCCCGGCGCGCTGAAGCGGAACTTCGCGGTGCAGGCGGGGGACATGGTGCTCACCGAGCTGGCCGGGCCGCTGCTGGCCGCCGTGCGGGCCGAGGCGCCCGGAGTCACGCTGCGCTTCCTCCCCGACACCCTCGAAGGCACAGCGGCCTTGCGGGACGGTCGGGTCGACATCGAGATCGGCGTCCTCGATCACGGCGACCCGGAGACGACCGTGCGCCGCGTGCTCGGCGATCGGATCATCGGCATCGCCGCGGCCGATCATCCGCTGATCACCGAACGGGTGACGGTCGCCCGGTTCGCGGCCGCCGCACACCTGAGCATTTCGCGGAATGGCCACGCGCGCGGGCCGATCGACGACCGCCTCGCCCTGCACGGTCGCACCCGCCGGGTGGTCGCCACGGTGCCGAACCTGACCACCGCGTTGTTCGCGGTGCACGGCAGCGATCTGATCTGCCCGGCGCCCGCGTTGCTGAGCCGGTCGGCCCTGCCCGCACTGGGGTTGTGCGCGTTCGAGATTCCGCTGCCGCTGCCCGAGGTCGCGATCGGCCTGGCCTGGCATCCGCGCAACACCGCCGACAGCGGGCACCGCTGGCTGCGCGAGTTGATCGCGACGATCCTGACCAGGTCGGCGGAGCCTACTTAGGCGGGCTGGACAGCCGGTAGTCGCGCGGCGTCTCGGTGCTGCGCTCGGGCTGGTAGCTGGTCGAGTTCAGGTCTGTCGCAGGCGGTCCGAAGACGTCGGAGCGGCCGAGCGGGGCCGCCGCGGTCTTCTTCAGCTCGTCCAGCATCGCCTGCAACTTGTCCACGTGGGTGTTGTCGACCGGGATCAGGTCCTCGTCGGCGCGGTGCGCGCCGGTGAGCGAGGAGCCGTTGGTCTCCGGCTTCGCGCCGTTCGTACCGCGGCTGTAGTCGGCGCTGTCCGGTGCCGACGGAATCATGCTCTCGTACGAATTCTCGTGCGGACTGGTGAAGTTCTGGTAGGACGAGGCGGCCGGTTCGCGCGGCGCGGTGAAGCTCGACTGCCGGACCGGTAGCGGTTCCCGCGGCGTGGGCGCGGTGAAGTTCGCCGAGGTGGCCGGGCTCGGTTCGCGCGGGGTCGGGGCGGTGAAGTTCTGCGCGGACGCCGGGGTGGGCTCGTAGGTCACGGGTTCGCGCGGGGTGCTGAAGCCGCGCTGCGGCACCGAGTTCGCCTCGTGCGCGGCGGAATCGCGGGCCGGCGCGGTATCGCGCGCAGCGCCCTCGTAGCGGCGGGAGACGCTCTCCCTGGTGGCCGTGGCGTTGTCCCTGGCCGCGGTGGTGGTGTCGCGGGCGGGCTGGACCAGGTCGTGCGAGCTGCCGATGCTCTCCCGCGCGGTGGGAGTGGTCGTGGCGGAGGCGGATTCGCGCTGCACGACCTGCTCGGCGGGCACGGAGTTGCGGCGCGAGGCGGCGCGCGGCAGGGGGCGCTCGGCGGCCTCCGGCGCGGCGTGCGACGGCGTCGCGGCATGCGCCGGAGCACTGCCGGATTCGACCTTCTCCAGTCGCCCGTCGATGCCCGAAATGTCCTGCCCGGCACGGAAAGCCCACGCCTCGAGCTTGGCCAGTCTCGCCTCGATGCTGTGGTCGGCGGGCACGATGCTCGCGGCGCTGACGGTGTCCACACCGTCCACCCGGGCCGCCACGGCGTCGAGCTTGTCGCTGACCTCACGGAGAACCGCCGCGATGCTCGACAGCATCGCGCCGATCGACTCGCCGGCCGCCTCTTGACCGTGCTCCATCCAGTACCCACTTCCCCGTATCGGCCCAGCTCGCGCCGGGCCGGACGATTCTATCCGCCCAGTTGGAAATACGCGGCCTACGGAAACCGGCGCTGTACCGGCCTCCTCGGATCTGATCGAAGCAGCGTAGGCGGGCCGTTTCGTACCGATGCAGGCGAGGTCGGCACGATCCGGTTTGTCCGGAACAGATCTGCTTACGAATGGCACCCAACCGAGGCGCACCCCGTCGTAGCCTAAACGTTATCCCGCTCCGGTGACGCCCCGAGGAGCGTGCGACAGCGCACAGGGGCGCGTGGCGCGGCGACATCGCAGGATGGCGGCTACTGTCAATCCACCGACATATGCGTGTCGTCGGGGCCGCCTGCTGCGGCGAATTTCCTTGTGGCACAGCCTACACCAGGCGTTAGACCGGAAATATGACGGTGTGGCGCACCCGGGCGCGGGGTAAAGGGGACTGGCGAGGTGGGCGCGCGTGGCGCACTCTTGATCTATGGCGTAGGTCGCCAGACCTGCGGTGGTTTGGGCAGGGGAGTGGTGGCGTGAGAACGAAGCAGCGGGCGGAGATTGCCTGCGGTCGCCAGGCGATGCTCGCCGAGTTGGGTATAGCGGACGGCACGGGCAGGGCCCGCAGGCGCTCCGGCGGATACGGCTGTAAGTGTCCGGAATGTGACGCCGCGCAATGGGATATGCGGCGGTTGAAGTATTGGGTGTGCGGCCGGTTGCTGGCCTACGGCGCCGACGTGGCCGAGGTGGATCGACGGGTGGACGGTCTGCCGGTCGACATCTATTGGCGCAAGGGTGACCGCGAGTTCGTCATCGAGGTGCGCAGCGGCGCGCTGGAACGTCCGCTCGCGCAGGAACATACGGATCGGCTGCGCAAGGCCGGCATCGAGGACGTGCTGTGGCTGTGCCCGCCCGGGTACTGGGTCGATCATCTGCACGCGCTCGGCGTCGCCGATTTCGCCCCGCCCGCATGCGATTACCAGACCGTGACCGGTGTGCTGGACACCGAGCACAGCGCGGTCGCGTCGCCGCGCAAGCATCCGCTGGAGCTGCGCGACTTCATCGCCGGCTGGGTCACCGGCGACATCGTCTGGGGATATCGTGATGTGACGACAGGAGGTTGGGCCACCGTGGCCGACTGGGAGCACCACACGAAAACGCAGGCGATGATCATCGCCCGGCAGCGGCAGGAGCTGGTCAACCAGCGCACGACGCTGGCCCTGTCCCGGAAATCCGTGCGGGACAAGCAGAAACACCTGATGAAGCTGACCGCCCGGCTGGAACGCGCGGAGCAGGAGGCGCAGGAGCGGGCCGATTCACTCGCGCAGGCGCGCCGCAAGATCGACGATCACAGCCGCGTCGACACCTCGCTGCGCAACACGATCAAGCATCTGCAACAGACCATCAATCACTGGCAGCTGGTGACCTGCTGCGCGATGATGCTGATCGTCACGTTCCTCGCGGGCGCGATGGTGGTGCGCTGAGCCGGAACGGGCCACGGTCCCAACGCCATTCGTGGCGCAGGACCAGGGCGATGAAGTCGAGCAGCTCGAGGCCGGTTTCGTCGCGGACCTGCCGGATCGCCGACCAGGGCGCCGGTCCGTGCTCGACCAGGTCTTGCAGTGCCGCTTCGCTGCTCGCGTCGACCTTGCGGGCGAGGAGATCGGGGAGGCCGATGAGGCTGCCGGTCCAGACGAGCCAGCCCCAGTTCTTGCTGTGTGCGTAGGCACGGCTCGCGGCGGCTTTGGCTCGATTGACGTGGAAGGCAACGTGTCCGAGCGGTTGGACATCGATCAGCACGACCCGGCCGTCGGTGAGCCGGGCGGCGATGCTCGGGTAGGCGAGGTGTTCGGTGCCGTCCAGGGCGTAGGTCACCGAAGCGGGTTGTTCCTGGAATGAGTCGACCAGGTCGCTGGCGTTGAGGATCCACAGCAGGCGCGCTTCCAGACCCGAGTCGAACGGGACGTCGCGGCCGACCTTGTCGAGGTAGAAGTGTCCGCGGCCGTCGTCGTCGCTGTCGACCGTGCGGGCGGAGGTGAGCGGCAGCGCGGCCGGGGTTCCGGATCCGGGCCAATCCACTTGTCCCAGCCACGGATTCAGCTGACTGGTCGCGCGTGGTTCGGCGTCGCGCAGCTTCGCCAGCCGCCGGTTCGTCTTCTTCTGCCAGGCGGCGATCCGTTGCGTGACGAAACCCGCGACGCGTTTGGCGTCCTCGGCGGCGTGGCCGGCCAGCCGCAACTTCAAGTACGACAACTCGTTTGCCGCGATGTCGGTATCGGTCGCGTAGGTCTCCACCAGCAACGTTCGAACCAGCTGCTGGTCACGCGCGCCGACCGGATAGCGCTCGGCGAACGCGCTCGCCGCCCGGTGCCCGCTCAACTGGGCGTTGCGAATCAGCTGGCTCACGGCCTTGGTGTGCAGCTGCCGGATCCGGTCGCGGGACAGGTCGTAGCGCGCGCCGATCTTGGCCAGCGTCTCCGGTTGCTCGCCGGTGACGCCGAGCCGATAGGAGAGGAGCTCGCCGTCCTTGGCCTTGCGATCGGCCTGCAACGCGATCAGCTCGGCCAGCAGCTCGTTGACCTCCTCGAGCCCGAACGAAATATCGTCCTGTAGGTCGAGTAGCTCGGGGTCCGTCCCGTCCGCCGCGGCGGGTATCTCGACCTCCCGGCTGACCGTCACGCTGCGACCCCCTGGCTCGGTTTCCTGTGCGGCTCAGCCTAATGCCGACCACCGACATTTCCGCCGCACCGACCTGGTCCAGGGGGTCGCCGGTATCAGACGCCCAGCTGCTGGGCGGCCATCGCGGTGCCCTCGAGCCGCGACCTGATCTTGGCGAACGCGGTGTCGCGCGAGGTCGAGGTGTCGTCGGAGAAGGGGGAGAACCCGCAGTCGTCGCAGGTGCCCAGTCGCTCGACCGGCAGGTGCCTGGCCGCGGACAACACCCGGTCGCACACCTCCTGCGGCGTCTCGACCCGCGGATCGATCGGGTCGATCACGCCGACGAAGATGCGCGCGTCCGCCGGCAGGTACTCGGCGATGACCGCGAGCACCTTCTCCGGATCCGGCTCACTGGCCAGCTGGACGAAGAAGTTGCCCACCTTCAGCTGCAACAGCTTCGGCAGCAGGCCGGTGTAGTCGACATCGAGGCTGTGCGTCGAGTCCTGATCGCCGCCGGGACAGGTGTGCACCCCGAGCTTGGCCCGCTCCTCGGCCGAGAAACGTTCGAGCACCAGGTTGTTCAGCTCGATGAACTGATCGAGCAGGCCGCCGCTCGGATCGAGCTTCAGCGACAGCCTGCCCTCGGTGAAGTCGAGCTGCACGCTGTGCGCGCCGGCGTCGAGGCAGCCGCGAATATCGGCCTCGGCCTCGTTGATCAGGTCGGCGAGAAAGGCCTCCCTGGGGTAGCCGTCGATCGGCTCGGCCGGGTACAGCAGGCTCATCGCCGACGGCGCGATCACCGCCTGCTTCACCGGGACGCTCGCCTGCGCCTGGGCCGCGCGCAGGTACTCGACCGCATGCGTCTGATACCGGAACGGTCCGCCGGTCAGCACCGGTAACTGCCGCTGATGCCCGTCGGCGAACGGGATCACCGCACCCGCCGGAGCCAACTGGTTCGACCCGGCGATCGGGTACGTGACAAAACTGGGCTTGCTCTGCTCGCCGTCAGTGACGACCGGCGACCCGGTCTCTTCTAAGCGGTGAACAGTGTCACTGACAGCCTGTCGCTGTTCCTCGGCGAGCGCGGCGTCATCGATCTTGCCTTCGCCGTGGGCAGCCATCGCGGCCTGCAACTCGTGGGGACGTGGAATGCTACCGATCAGCTCTGTGGGGATGGTCACATCGACGAGTGTAAGTGAATAATTCCATGCGCAAATATCAAATCAGCTGCGCCGGTGCGAATTTCACGTGATTACCGCATTCTCCGGGTTTGTTCGGGCTTTGGCCGGGGCCGGTTCCCCGGCCTCGCTGCGGGCTGCGGCGAGCAGCGAGTCGAGCAGGCCGGGGAACCGGGCGTCGAGGTCTTCGCGGCGCAGCGATTGCAGCGTCTCGCGGCCGGAGACGCGCTGCCAGATGATTCCGGCGTCGCGCAGCACGCGGTAGTGATGGGTCAGGTTCGACTTGGGCACGCCGTCCACGATCGAGCCGCAGGTGTGCTCGCACCCGTCGGCCAGGACGCGAACAATGCACAGCCGCAGCGGGTTTCCCACGGCGGAGAGCACGTTCGCCAG
This sequence comes from Nocardia sp. NPDC051756, assembly GCF_040681495.1. NCBI lineage: Bacteria > Bacillati > Actinomycetota > Actinomycetes > Mycobacteriales > Nocardiaceae > Nocardia > Nocardia sp. NPDC051756. Next base: position 1,144,491 of record NZ_JBFAYV010000001.1, read on the forward strand.
CTGGATCTGCGCCCGCTCGGGATGTGCCGTCATCACATCGACCAGGATAGCGCGACTGTTGACAAACAGTTGAACTGTACGTAAGTCTTTGAACAGTTCAACTGTCTTGAAAGGTCGCCCCAGATGCGCGCTAGCAGTTCCCGATTCGACGACAAGATCGCCCTCATCACCGGCGGGACCAGTGGGATGGGGTTGGCGACCGCGCGTCGCCTGCTCGACGAGGGTGGCCGGGTGGTCATCACGGGGCGGGACAAGGCTCGGCTCGAGGCCGCGGTCGAGGAGCTGGGCGGCGGGGATCGGGTGCTCGCGGTGGCCGGGGATGCGGCGAATCTCGCTGATCTCGATGCGTTGGCGGCGGCGATCGAGGAGCGGTTCGGCCGGCTGGATGTGGTGTTCGCGAACGCGGGTGTCGGTGCGTTCCAGCAGATCACCGATGTCACCGAGGACGAGTTCTACCGGGTCATCGACATCAACTTCAAGGCTGCGTTCTTCACCATCCAGAAGACTCTGCCGTTGCTGGCCGACCATGGGGCGATCGTGATCAACGCGTCCTTCGCGCTGCATCGGGGGAGTCCGGGGGCGGCGCTCTACTCGGCGAGCAAGGCGGCCGTGCAGAATCTGGCGCGCACGTTGGCGGCTGAGTTGGCGCCCAAGCGGATTCGGGTCAACTCGGTGAGTCCGGGTTACACGGCGACCCCGGCGTTCGAGGCCGAGGCTTCGGCGGAGATCCAGGCGGCGACCGTTGCCACCGTTGCGGCGGGGCGGATCGGGACGTCGGAGGAGGTCGCTGCCGCGGTGGCGTTCCTTGCCTCGGATGAGGGCGCGTACGTCAACGGGCAAGACCTGCTCATCGATGGAGGGCTGGTTTCCGCCACGCCTGCGGCCATGATCTAGGCCGTCCCCTGGCACCTGCACCCCCTGTTGTCGATCCGTGTGATCGATCGGCAGGGGGTGTTCTGTTTTCCGGGCCGACGCGTCGCGGCACTGTTGGCTGCCGGCCGACCTCCACCCTCAATAGTTGACATGTCATGTAGTGCTGGTTTCTGTCGTCTCTGCCGATTTCCCGCGCTTGGCATCTAGCGCGCCCCTGGGGCGTCTGGTAATGGAAGTCGCATAGGGGGGATCGAGTTGTAGGGTTCTGATGGATCAGAGACGACTCTGGCCGTATTAAATGGACATCTGTGGACCGCTTATGGCTATGATGGAAATGTAACTAGCGGCGAATCCTTCGGCGCGTAGCGCGCAGCACGCGCGAGGACCCGTACTTCTCGGCAACACCCTCCCTGGGCCTTCTGTGTGCAATCGCCGCTGCGTCGGAGATCGGCAAGCAGGGAGGTCTACCGACCAGTGGCTACCAGAAACTCCGCCTCGACCGGTTCGAGGAAGAAGACGGCCGAGGACTACGACGCCGGGTCGATCACCATCCTCGAGGGGCTGGAGGCGGTCCGTAAGCGTCCGAGCATGTACATCGGCTCGACCAACGAGCGCGGCCTGCACCACCTGGTCCGCGAGATCGTGGACAACTCCGTGGACGAGGCGATGGCCGGCTATGCCACGCGGATCGACGTCACGCTGCTGGCCGACGGCGGTGTCGAGGTGGCCGACGACGGCCGCGGTATCCCGGTCGAGATGCACGAGACCGGGATACCGACGGTCGAAGTCGTCATGACGCAGCTGAACGCGGGCGGCAAATTCGACTCCGAAACCTATGCGGTAGCCGGTGGCCTGCACGGAGTCGGGCTGTCGGTGGTGAACGCGTTGTCGACCCGCGTCGAGCTGGAGATCGATCGAGACGGCTACCACTGGACGCAGAACTATCTCCGCGCCAAGCCGGAGGAGCTGGTGCGTGGTGCGCGGAGCACTCGAACCGGCAATACCACGCGGTTCTGGCCGGACCCGGAGATCTTCGAGACGACCACGTTCGACTTCGAGACCGTCGCGCGTCGCATGCAGGAGATGGCGTTCCTGAACAAGGGACTGACCATCGTGTTGTCCGATCAACGGGCCGGCGATGCCGAGGGCGGCGAGCGGATCCGTACCTACCACTATCCGGATGGCTTGGCCGACTTCGTCCGTCACCTCAACCGGACCAAGCAGCCGATCCACAACTCGGTCATCGAGTTCGCCGGCCAGGGCCCCGGCCATGAGCTCGAGGTCGCCATGCAGTGGAACTCCGGCTACTCCGAGTCCGTGCACAGTTTCGCCAACACCATCAACACGCACGAGGGCGGAACGCATGAAGAGGGCTTCCGCGCGGCGCTGACCTCGGTGGTCAACAAGTACGCACGAGACAAGAAGCTGCTCAAGGACAAGGACGCCAACCTCAGCGGCGAAGACATCCGTGAAGGCTTGGCCGCCATCGTGAGCGTGCGACTCGCCGAGCCGCAGTTCGAGGCTCAGACCAAGATCCGCCTCGGCAACACCGAGGTCCGGTCATTCGTGCAGCGAACCTGCAACGAGCATCTCGCCCACTGGTTCGAGGCCAACCCTGCCGACGCCAAAACCATTGTCACCAAGGCGGTCTCGTCCGCCCAGGCGCGCACCGCCGCCCGCAAGGCCCGCGAACTCGTCCGCCGCAAGAGCGCCAACGACCTCGGCGGCCTGCCCGGCAAGCTCGCCGACTGCCGTTCCAAAGACCCACGCAAGTCCGAGATCTACATCGTCGAGGGCGATTCCGCCGGCGGCTCCGCCAAATCCGGTCGCGACTCCATGTATCAGGCGATCCTGCCGCTGCGCGGAAAAATCATCAACGTCGAAAAGGCCCGCATCGACCGGGTTTTGAAGAACGCCGAGGTCCAAGCGATCATCACCGCCTTCGGCACCGGCATCCACGACGAGTTCGATCTCGCCAAGCTGCGCTACCACAAGATCGTGCTGATGGCCGACGCCGACGTCGACGGCCAGCACATCGCACCCTGCTCCTGACCCTGCTCTTCCGCTTCATGCGCCCCCTCATCGAGAACGGCCACGTCTACCTGGCCCAGCCACCCCTCTACAAACTCAAATGGCAGCGCAGCGACCCCGACTTCGCCTACTCCGACCGTCAACGCGACGCCCTCCTCGCCGAGGGCCTGGCCGCCGGCCAGAAAATCAACCGCGACGACGGCGTCCAACGCTACAAAGGCCTGGGCGAAATGAACCCCAAAGAACTCTGGGAAACCACCATGGACCCCTCCGTCCGCGTCCTACGCCAGGTAACCCTCGACGACGCCGCCGCGGCCGACGAACTCTTCAGCATCCTCATGGGCGAAGACGTAGACGCCCGCCGCACCTTCATCACCCACAACGCCAAAGACGTCCGCTTCCTCGACGTCTAGCCCGTCACCCGCAACAAAACGGATCATCACAGGGCCGCCCCACCTCACTCCCATAGGCCACCAGCTGCGCGACCGGCGCCAAAACCTCCTGGGCGACACCGGATTCCAGCACCGGAGCCGACCGCCCGAGCGGCTGCCCCCACCCCGACGGCACATCATCGATATCGAACCGAACCACCCCATCGATGAACAACGTCCACAACGCGTGATCCGGAAAACAATTCATCCGCAACACCCACCACCGCCCGTCCACCAGCGCAGCCGCCGGAAACTTCGAGTTCCCCGTCGACTGCCACCGCGGTCGAGCGTCCAACTCAGGCGTCCCCATCCCACCAGTGTGCGCGATCTCCCGCTGGCCCGTGCTGTCGAGGAGATTCCGGGCAGCTCGCTGCCCGAGCAGGGCACAAACGCAGATCAGCCCCGGTGAAAACCGGGGCTGATCTGGTACTACGGTGGTGCGCGATACTGGGATTGAACCAGTGACCTCTTCCGTGTCAGGGAAGCGCTCTCCCGCTGAGCTAATCGCGCGAGGTGGAGACGGGAATCGAACCCGTGTGCACGGCTTTGCAGGCCGTTGCCTCACCACTCGGCCACTCCACCGTGCGAAGGGGGACGGCTAAACTAATTTCGCCTGGCCCTACCTCTTCCGAGCGGATGACGGGATTCGAACCCGCGACCCTCACCTTGGCAAGGTGATGCGCTACCACTGCGCTACATCCGCATTCTGCATCTCGGTGACCGTTGTGGCCTCCGTGGTGCGAGACAGAACATTAGCGGACGCCCGGTGAAAGCTACAAATCCGCTGGTAGAACGGGGGAAATCGGCGAGGTTGCCAGTGTGGCAGAGGTGGCCGGTGAGGTTCGGGAGGATTCCGGCCCCTCCCGACGAGGCCGGCAGGAGAGCGCACCACCCCAAACCCCTCCCACCGAGACACCCTGCCGCCCACCACCTTCCGCCCCTGTCCGGGTGGCGATTTGGTGAACCGCCGGTGCCGCATGCTAATGTTCCATCTCGTTCGGAGGGCACCAACCCGCCCCCCGACCCGCCACCATGTGGCACGAGTTCAGGTCCCATAGCTCAGCGGGAGAGCGTCCGCCTCACACGCGGAAGGTCGCTGGTTCGAAACCAGCTGGGACCACTTTCAAAAACAACCCCTGACCTGCATCGCAAGGTCGGGGGTTGTTTCGTTTCGCCTGTCTGATTCCCGCGCGTGTGGCCTAAGGTGTGGCCTAGCGCGAAAAACTGGTGCGTCCGCTACGCCCCCTTCCGGGGAAGTGCACCGCGGATCTCGGCCGCGCTCGCGGCGTCGCCGTTGGCCTCCAGCTGGAACACCGCAACCGTCAGCCACTGGCGCAGATCGCACACCGTCTCTTGTAACTGGTCCACGTTCTCGTCTGGCCGCGCGACTCGGTCCTTCGGAGTTCTCACCGCGGAGGTTCATGGCACCTGGCGGCCGACGTCGGCGGCCTGCGCACCGATCTCCGCTGTTGCCTGCCCGTAGTTCGCCTGCCGATTCCGCCTCCGAATATGTTCCGCGGCAGTGATTTCGATATCGATTCGCCGATGAAGTAGTGGACGACTCCTGCGTACTTCGCGGCGACGGTTTGTTGTTGTCAGTCGTTCAGCCGATGGTCGCGTCGAGTTCCGGTCGCCAGACTGGTGTGCCAGGAGCGCTGGTAATCCGCCGCCAGGAGTCTGCGACAGAGGAGTTGCGGTGCACGAGTCGATGAGCTGTGTTGGCCGGGCGGCATATTCGTCCGCCAGGCGCGGCGATCGGCACCGGCGACCGGAAAACGCGGAAGCTCAGGGGCTCGATGAGCAGTAGCGCGATACAGGCCGCTGAAAATACCTCGCACCGAATGGTATTTGCCCGGCGTTTAACCATCCCTGGGCTGGGAGCTTCCGCGAGTTCGCGGGCAAGAGAGCGTGCGCACGAACAATTCCGAGTCGCCAACGAGCGAATCAAAACGCTCAGAAGCATCCTCGAGAAACGTGAGAGTGCCGCCGTCACGGACGAGACGATTCGACATTATCGAGCTCAGTCCAGTCATGAAATACGTCGCCACGCCATCGCATTGGTGAAATGCTCACGAGTGCTGGAAATCGGTCTGCTGCTGTGGGCTCTGGTGCCGGCGGCGTTTGCGGCCTCGATGAGTTTCGTGCTTCGGCACGAAGCGTCTCCAGGTTTCATGCTCTTACTGTTTCTCTTGACATTTGTGGGATACAGTTACGGTGGGGTTGCGCCCGCCTACTCGCCTCGATTGAAGGTGCATCTGCGCGGCTCACATTTTCTCCAGGCAATATTTGCGGCCGCCGCCACAGCCGCAATAGCCTTTCCGATATTCTGGTCTGGATTCTCTGTGCGCAAATTGACCGGAATCGAATCGGGACGGATCGAATTCTTGTTCCTCTTCGTACTCGGCGTAGGGTTCTGGGTCTCGTCAGCCCTGTTCAGAACTCTGGATATGGCATTGAGATCGCTGGAGAAGTCCGCGTCGGCAACTGAAATGCCGATATCGGTGAACAAACATCTGCTCGACGCGTGCATCCTGCTCAGATCGGCACGGCCCTTTTCGTCCGATTCGAAGAAGCGTGAGCTGATCAAGATGCTGTATACCGCGTCGGACAATATACGCAGGATTTCTCCGGAGAATCTCGGCGTGCTGGATGCGGCCGCTCGAGCCATTATCCTCGGCCGCTGCCATCAGGCCGCTTATGTCATCCGTACATACGCGGTCTGGGTGGCACTTCCCGGTCGGGTTACCGGCACGGAGTTGATGATACAGATAGAGTCCACAATCGGAGCAATTTCTCTCGGTCATTACGACGAGTTGCCCACCGGAGACGAAGCTCCGGCACCTTCCGGCCCGATAATGCTGAAGAGCATCGCACGATTTGTCGGCAGTCTACTCAGCGGACTGGTACCCCTGGCGCTACTCCTCGGGGTACAGGCGCTGGGCGTGCAAATCAATGGGAGCATGCTCACCACCGGTGCAGTGATCATTGCCGTCGGATGGCTCGCCATCGTCATTATCAGCGCGCTCGACCGAGACTATCCGACACGGCTGAAGGCCGTTCAGGAACTGCTCGCGGCACTCCGGGATAACTCCAAATCTTGAGCGTCGGCAGATACTCCACGCCGTAGTCAACCGGCTGGGTCGGCCAACTGCCCCCGGAACCGGCGAGCATGGCACGGGCTGTGACGGTCTCTGATGATCCGGTCCGTGAACGCGCCGCGATCACCGCCACCCGATGCCCGGCCGGCCACGGCAGTCGCCGGAGAACGGCTGCGGTGAGCTCGTGATTCGGCTCGATGACCAGGTGACCGAGCTCAACCGGAGCACAGTTCGAGGTCGTGTGGCATCACTGTCGCACTGTCCTGGCCCAGGACCAGGCATCGCAGATCCACGTCGTGGACCAGGATCCGGGGGCGTTCGAACAGTATCGCGCCGACCGCGACCAGGAAGGTTCGGATCACGGAGTCGCTGCCCTTTTTCATTTTCGGGGATTGGTAGAGCAGGAATCGTGCCTGCTGCCATGCGGCCACATCGCCGAATTCCGCGCCGGCGAGTAAATCGATTGCGCAGGAGAAGATTTCGGATCGCGCGGCGTTGTCGGCGGTGACGGCGTAGATCGGATCGCCGCCGGTTTCGATGTGTCGGGTGTCCCCGCCGCGCCGCGCGACACGGGCGACCAGGTCGCAGGCGATGTCTCGCGCGGCCGCCCCGCGTACCAATCTGTTTCCGACGACGGTGCTGCCGTCCGGCAACCGGACAGGATTGTTCAGTACATCTCCGGTGAGCCCGCTGTGCGCGAAACGGGATTCTGCCGCTTTTCCGTACTCGAGCATGATGCGATACGCCGGAGTGATTTCACCCCCGGTGAACACGCGACCCGTCTCGTTCCATACGCAGTTCGCTCGAAGCCGCCCGACTCGGCCGATGCGGTCATAGTTCGGTCCGTGCTCGTCGATCGTCGCGCGGAATCGCTCCGGGTCCATCGGAATGCCGATGCCGATCTGGATGGGCGAGACCTGGGCGAGCCGATATCGCCATTGCATCAAATACCTATAAGCGCCGAGCAACGCCTGCACCCGCCGTGGTTTCGTGCTGAACTCGTGCCACTCCGCGGAAAGGGTGTGGTAGATCAACTGAGCTGCGGATGCCTGTAGTTCGGCGAATTTCCGCACTCGCCTCAACTCGTCGTCGTTCGTGGAGCAGAGGGCAAGATGTGGCGTCGGGAAACTATCCAGCCCGATGACACATTTATTCGACTTCAACATCACTCCTCTATCGATCACCGAAAGTTCCCCGGGACACGAGATCGCCGGTGAACTAGCGCATTCGGATCGCCGCAATCCGATAGCCGACGACCAACACGGTCAGCACCACCGGAATGGCGGCCACGCTGGGCGTGAGGGCCGCTCGGGCGAATCTGCGGAACGGCTGCCTGGAATCCGGCAACATTTCGAAAATATCGGGCGCGGGGCGATCCGGCTCCCGTACTTGCCGGGCCACCGCGGCGAAGAGTTCACGGTAGCGTCGTTCCACGCTCAAGTAATAGGCGTCCAGCCCCCAGAAGAGCCAGGCCGGCGCCAGTGTGAACAGGATCAGTCCGGAGGTATTTCGATCCTGAGTGGTCAGGAACGCGAAGATTATCGAGACGAGTGTCACCGACCAGCCACGTACGGTGAACGACTGTTGACTCAGCCGGGCGATGACGGTCTGTAGCATTTCGAGGTATTTGACACGATGCTCCGCACTCATTAATTATCTACCTTTCTCATATGCGCAATTCAAGGCTGCCCGGCTATGGCGCGCAACAACGCGGCTGCCGGGATATCGGGGGATGTCGACATGGATATAGGTGAGCGAAACCCGCCTATGCGGCGGACACATTAGACATCACCGCAGAGGCGCCCTGCCAGATGAAAACCGACCAGTCGCTTTGGGATTCGCCAGGGCAGCGAGCATGTGCGGTTGCGGCCCCATGTCGGACGGCGCAATTCGAATGCGATCGTGAACATATACCAGTACGCTCGCAGCAACAGATAGCATATTAATACTCAGGCACACGGGGGACGTGTGCGCAAGTCAGTCGAACGTCCGACTCCGGGCACTGTCGTGCCGGACGACCGGGCACTTTGGATACGAGTCAGCCATGAAATCCACGCGGTCAGACCCGGCGGTCGACTCTCGATTCGGCCAGGAGTTGCGCAAGCTCCGCCGGAAACGAGGTCTGACCCTCGACGAACTCGCCGACCTCGTCCACTACAGCAAAGGCCATCTCAGCAAGATCGAGAACGGCCTCGTGTCGCCGATCGCGCCGCTGACCCGAGTGTGCGACTCCGTCCTGTCTGCCGACGGCAGTCTCGTCGCCCTTGCCGCGACGGGTCCTCGCCCGAGCCCCACCCCGGACGTCCGGGGTGGGGAGGATTGGTCCCTGCGGTTGCGGTCCGACGGCTCCGGCGCCTTCGAGATCGGCGATACGCCTGGGCCGCCGGTTACCACCGTGCCCCCGATGGCCGGATTCTCCGCGGATCTGATCCCCGGGCTGGTGGCGGTGTTCGACCACACCCGCCGGCTGGGCCGGACCACCAGCCCGAGCATCGTGCTGCCGCTTGCGGTGACCCAGGCGCACGCCGCGACCACCGCGGCGCGGCAGAGTTCGCACCAGCACCGGCCACAACTGTTGCACCACGCCGCGCGCACGGCCGAGTTCGCCGGATGGATGGCTCAGGAGTGCGGCGACGACGTGGGGGCCGCGTGGTGGACCGAACACGCGGTCGGTCTCGCCACTGCCGCGGGGGACACCAGCATGACGAGCTACTCGCTCGTGCGTAAGGCCGTGCTGAGCCTGTACCGCGCCGACTCGTCGTCGACGGTCGGACTCACCGAGCAGGTGCTCGACAACAGTGCGATCAATCCGCGGATCCGCTGGCTCGCGGCACTCGGCGCGGCGCAGGGCTACGCCATCGGATCGGATCAGTCGAACGCGATGCGCGCGCTGGAGCGAGCGGCGGAACTCTGGGAGCACGCGCATCGCATGGGTGCCGACGATCATCTCGGGCCTTCGGCGTTGGACGGCCGCTCCCTGCTGATCGAGGCCTGGTGTCACTACGATCTCGGCAACCTCGAGGCAGCCGCCCGGCTCTTCGACGACGGAATGTCCAATGCCACCGGACAATCCGATCGCGATCGCGCGCGGTTCGGCACGCGGCAAGCGCTGGTCTACGCCGCGCTCGGCGATCCTGGCCGGGCATGTGAGCTGATCGAGCCGCTGCTCGGCATCATCCGCGCGGTCGACTCTGTGACCATCCGCTCCGACCTGCACGACTTCGCCCGGACGGTTCGCCGCTTCCGGGACCATCCGGTGCTGGATCGCGTCCAGCCCACGTTGATGGACACGCTGGCCAAACGCTGACCGCCGGTTGCCTGTTGCCGGTTCGAGCATGCAACAGGCAACCCCTGTCGCGGACCCGGCGCGGGCTGCATTCTGGAACAAACCGCCGAACCGGATTCATCTCGCGGGGAGTTGCCCAACGGATCGAGACTCGAATTATTGATGGGATCAATGCGCACCGTCCGCCGCCGACCGTTCGGAAGCAAAACTAAAACCGAACAGCCGGCAAAGTCGCTCGAATCGTTACGGGATATTCACCGATAGCCGTATGCGATTCTCGACCGAGCGCGGAGAATGGCGTGTCACATTCTTCGTTCCGATCGTTTCCAAGGAGCACCCCTTTTGAAGTCTATATTTCTGAGCTATCGCATAGCCGACAGCGCATTCGCGGTTACCGAGATTTCCAAGCAGATGGCCGCGCGGATCAGCCGCACCCACGTCTTTCGGGACGACGATTCGATCGAGCTCGGGGCATTATACGCCGATCGAATCCGGGCGGCGCTCGAAGATTGTGAAACGCTCGTCGCCATAATTGGACCGCACTGGCTCGAGGCCGCCGATGGCCACGGCAACCGCCGGATCGACAACGATCGAGACTGGGTCAGATTCGAAATCCGTACTGCGTACGAACGGGGTGTACCCGTAATACCGGTCTTGCTCGACGACACTCCGCTCCCGTCCCCCGGGCAGCTTCCCGTCGATATTCGGGCACTGGCGCAGTCGCAGTTCTGGAACATCAGGCATCGGACGCTGGACACGGACATCAGTGGGTTGATCGACCGGCTGGCGCCGGACAGTCGACCGCATGCCGGCGACAGCGACGCGTCGACGAAAGGTATTCACCCCACCCAGATCAACCGAGCGGACAAGGGAAGCAACGTCATCACCAACAATGGCCGGGACCAGGACGTCCGCATCGGCAACGCACGCCGAGGGAGGCTGTGATGACGCAACCGACCGGACCGGGCCAGAATCCGGGCCCCTCGAACCAGGTAAACAGTGCGAACAACAACAGTCAGGCCTTTGCGAATTATGGCAGAAATCAACGCGTACGAATAACCACGAATACGACACAACCGCACCCGCGGCGCGTCTGGGCGTGGATCGCCCTGGTGGGGTTGCTGGTCGCCGACGTCGGATATTCCATGTACGGACAATCCGCCTATACCGGGGTCTCGGAGGACTCCGGGGATCTGACGCGGGCCCTGATATTTTTCGTGCTCGTGATCATCACCGGCATAGTGCTTCGCGTCTGCGTCCGCGACGTGAAGCAGCGTTGGTTCTGACTCGGACCGGCCGAACGGTGCAGTGATCGACGGGCAGCCGGCCGCCGCGATAACCCGGACAACCGTCCGAAGTCGTTGCGGCGCCGGCTGATCCCGCGCGGCCTCAGCCATTCTGCTCGTTCGACGGATGTATGCCCAGGTATTCGGTCCGTGGTGACGCATGCGCGATATCTCCGAAGAAATGTTCATGATCAATACATCGAGATACGAAGAAGTTCATATGCCAGGCATGCCGAATATCAGCAAACGTCCCGTACTCACCACGCGTGAGCTCGAGGTCCTACTCACCTGGATCAGGTCGGACTCCAAGCCTGAGGCCGGTCGTCGATTGTTCATATCGCAAGGAACAATCAGCACCCATTTGTCGAGAATTCGGGAGAAGTACGCGGCGGCCGGTCGGCCGGCGCCGACCAAGGCGAGCCTGGTCGCCCGCGCGCTCCAGGACGCGCTGATCGATATCGACGATCTGTAGCCTGCCCCACCGATACCGCCCGGACCTGCTCGTCCGGGCCCGTATGTCCGTCGAATGCCCTACAGCCAAATCCACCGGCAATGGCTACGGTCGGTGCACGGGCAGTTCCCGACGCACGCCGGAAAACGAGACGAGAGCGGAAAAGTGACCCACCCAGAAAGCTGCGAGGCAGTGAGCTGCGCGGAAGCGCCGATCGGCGACTCGCATGATGCCGACCGCTTTCCGGCGCCCGGAAAGATCCTGCGAGACCTGACCGACGAGATCCGCCGTTTCAACGATCGATCAGAGGGCCTCGAGGCGATAAACAAACGAATGCACGAGCGCGTCGCGGTCCTCGAGGGCGACCTCCTGCGGGCGAGCTTGCGGCCGGTTATGAAGGCGCTCGCCGAACTCCACGGCGAATGCTTCCGTAACGTGCAGCATATTCGTGAGATCGGGGACACCGAGGCAACGCGCGCCACCGCCGAGGATTTCCTTACCTTCGCGGCGCGGGTCGAGGACATCCTCGAGGGACTCGGCGCTGTGACGATCGGCGTCGAGGCCGGCGATCCGTTCGACCGGCGAATCCATCAATCGTGCCGAACGGTGGGAACCGATGTCGAAGCGCAGCACGAACGGGTGAGCGAGATCTATCACCAGGGTTTTCGGAACATCACCTCGGACAAGCCGATCATCTACGCGAAAGTCTCGGTGTGGAAATACACCGAGAACTGATACCGCCACCCCTTTCGAACACAGAACGCAACGATCGGACCACCCGTGACTGACATTTTCGGCATCGATCTCGGCACCACCTTTTCCGCCATCGCCTACATCGACGATTTCGGGCAGCCGCTCGTGATCAACAACCCGGACGGTTTGCCGACGACGCCGTCCGCGGTGTACTTCGAACGCGAGACGAACCACATCGTCGTCGGTCACGAGGCGAAGAACGCGGCCAAGGTGGAGACGGAGCGTGTCGTCACCCTGATCAAGGCGTACATGGGCGAGAAGCACCCGCTCGAGTTCGACGGCCGGGAACACAGTCCCGAGTCGATATCCGCCCTGATTCTGCAGGCCCTCGTCAAATACGCCGAGGAGGGAACCGGGGTGAAGGCCGAGCGCGTGGTCATCACGGTGCCGGCGTATTTCGGCATCCGCGAGCGCGAAGCGACCAGGCAGGCCGGCGAGATCGCCGGTCTGGATGTGATCGGCATCGTCACCGAACCGGTGGCGGCCGCGCTCGCCTATGGCGTCAAACTCAGGGACCAGCGGAAGACGATTCTGATCTACGACCTGGGCGGCGGCACGTTCGACACCACGATTCTCAAGGTTTCCCCGGAGGCGCTCGAGGTGGTCGCGATCGACGGGAATCGCAAGCTCGGCGGCACGCACTGGGACGATCGGTTCGTCAGCCATATCAACGAAAAGTTCATCGCCGCGACCGGCATGAGTGACGATCCGATGGACGACGACTATTTCTCGCAGGGCCTCTACGAGGAGGCGGAGAAGGCGAAGATCTCGCTGTCCAAGAAGGAACGCGCGACGATCTCGTTGAAATACGGAGATCATCGCGCCAAGCTCGATATCACCCGCGATGAATTCGAGGAGCTGACCAGCGGGCTGATCCAGCAGACCAAGGACATCGTCGATCGCACGTTGGCCTCGGCCCGGGCGAAGGATCCCGGCGTCGCCATCGACGAGGTGCTCCTGGTCGGCGGCTCGTCCCAGATGCCCGCGGTCACGTCGATGCTCCGGCAACACTTTGGCTGGGAACCTCGGTTGTCCGATCCCAATCTCTCGGTGGCGAAAGGCGCCGCGATGTACGCGGCACTGTCCGAGCAGGAGCGCGGCTCGATCGACGGAAAGCCCACGGGTGCCGGCGGATTCGGGCTCGACGGACGGACTCGCACCAGCGAGCCACGGCGGATCACCAACGTGCTGCCCAAGGGGCTCGGCATCCAGTTCGTGGACGCCTCGGGCGCCGAGCCGGAGGTGTACATCGGCTTTCTCGCGCACAAGAACGACGAGCTGCCGCTGCAAGAAACCATCACGGCCTACACCTTCAGCCGAGATCAGACCGAGGTGACGATCAGGATCTTCGAGCAGGGCGGGGAGGTCGAATCCCGGCTGCCGTCCGACAACCGGGAGATCACCCCCGACGGCGGCGCCGTGATCAGCGACCTGCCGCCGTTGCCACAGGACTCGCCGATCCAGATCACCGTGTCGATCGACGCCGAGGGCCTGGCCAGCATCGAAGCGGTCGAGCCGCGGTCGGGTAAGCGACTCACGTTGAAGGTGAGCGTGAGCGTATTGCAGGCCGAGGACGTCGAATCGGCGAAGCAGATGATTCGGGAACTCGTGTTGGAGTCTTAGTTCAGTGGATGCCTCGACCTATAAGAGCACCGTCCTCATTCCGCTTCGCAAGGCCCACCTCACCGACCTGACCAACGGGATCGCGGAGCTGAACAACGGCGCCGATTTCCCGGTAAAGCTCGATCTGGCACTGGTGTACGCCATCGATCCGGGAATGAGCGACGCGCAGGTCGCGGAGCGCGTCCGCGACGTCCGGCTGTGGTGGAACGTCAATATGCAGCGCAGCAATGTCAAAGAGGTGGCCAAGTTCTGTAGCAACCTCGATGGCCTGCTCGCGGAGAAGCACCGAGATCTGGCGAGCGCGGGCTTCTGGCAGAAATGGCGCTCGCAACGCACGCAGCAGTCGCGAACTGCCCTCGCCGAAGTCGCCAAGCTGCTCGAGCACCAGTACCGCGATTTCGGCGTCGTCACCCTCGCCCAGGTGAAGGCCGCCGCGGCCACCGACGGCCTGCTGAGCAGGCTGTCCGATACCGACCTGACCGCCTGTCTCGAGTCATCGGTCGCGCTGACCCTCGTCGACGAGTTCACCGAACCGGAGGCGGGGCTGCCGGCCACCGTTCGCCGCGAATGGAATTCGACGGTCAACCTCCGGACCGTGCTGGACGCGGTCTTCTTCGAGACTCCACCGGAGAACTTCCGGCTGATCGGCGGTTTCGCCTGCTCGGGCCTGCGCCCGCCCGACCCGGGGACCCTCCGGCAGGCCCTGGACGCGTGCGACAAGCGGGCGGGCACTGAGGTCGAGGCGGTCAAAAAGCTGCTGCACGCCCTGCGGGACGCGCAGACGAAAGGGCTCGATCCAGCCGAACTCGCGCTCGTGCAACTGATCGAGCTCGCCAGGGAGGTCCTGCAGGGCGGCATCGCCCTGCTCGCCATCCAAGCGCTCGCGGACAAGGGACTCGATCGGATCGATGCCGCCCGCATCGTCATGCACTGCGTCGATGCGTCGGCCACCCGGAGCGGTCGCGACACCCCCGATCGCGTGATCGAACTGCTGACCGAGGGAAAACTGCGCGGTGCGCGTGCGCTGTATTCGGCACTGTCCAATGTGGAGGCGCACGCGGGTACCGAGGCCATGGACAAGGCCTTGGATGCGCTCACCAAGACCGAGCAACAGGTTTCGCGACTACGCGCCGAGGCCGAGCAAGCGTTGCACGACGGCCGGATCACCGCGGCCACCGAGCTGCTCGCGCAGGCCGGCGCACTGGCAGACGATGACGATTCGCTGGCCCGGCTGATCGCATCGCTGCCGCCCGCACCCCCGAGTGCGCTCAATCTCGCGCCCGATTTCCCGCCGGCGGTGCCGGAGCAGAGCGTTCGCATCTTCTGGCCGAAGAGTTCCGGCGCCGACGAGACCACGGTGTACGAGGTCGTGCGGAAGGCGGGTTCCGCGCCCCGGGATATCCGCGACGGTGTCGCGATCTCGGCCACTCCGTCGACCGAGGTCGTCGATTCCGGCGCCCCGGTGGCCGAACGCCTGTGGTACGGCGTCGCCGCCCGCCGAGGCGGCGAGGCGTCACCGGTGACCACCGCCGAGATCGTGTTGCTGCCACCGGTGCGCGATGTCGTGGTGACCACCGATCCGACGAGCATCGGCGTGCAGTGGATCTCGCCGGTCGGCGCGGCCCGCACCGCGGTTGTCCGCACCGACCCCGACGGCAGGCAGCGCACGCTGTCGCCGCGCGCGTCGAATTCCTTTGTCGCCGAGGGCTTGCGGACGTCGGAAACCTACACCTTCGATCTCACCGCCGAGTACATCGGCGCCAACGGGGAGGCGCTGGCCGCGGCGCCCGTCCGGGTGCGCGCGGTGCCCCGGCTGAAGGCCGCTCCGGTCACCGAGCTCAGCGTTCGTCCCGTCCGCTTCGTCGACGCGCGGGCCGAGGTGGTCGCGGAGTGGACCGCGAAGGCGGGCACGGATATCGAGGTCTGGCGCTTTCCGAGCAGCCCGGGCTGGGCCTTCGGCTCCACCGTCGAATACTCCGCGTTGACCGCCGCCGGCGGGTCGAGGTTGCCGGGTGTGCTGCGCCGCGACGGCGACCTGGAGCGGCTGACCGGCACCGTGCCGGCGGGCCTGTGCCACTATCTCGCGATCACGCCGGACCAGTCGGCCGCGCTGGTGGGGCGGTCGGCCTCGCTGGCCGTCTGCGAACCGGTGACCGAGCCTCGCGTCGAACGCTTCGGCGATCAGGCCGTCGTCAGTTGGCTGTGGCCGCGCGCCGACTACCGCGTCGAAGCGGTGTGGTCGGCCGGCACCCACCGGGGAAGCGCCCGGATAAGCCGGCCCGAGTACATCCGCAATGGCGGAATGCGCATTTCCGTCGGTCCCGGTGCGGTGCAGATCCGGCTCGCGAGCATCGTGGAGTCCGCGGAAGGACGCTGGTCGTCCCCGGAAGTGTTGCTACAGCTGAGCGGAGCGACCCTGACCGCCAGATACCGCATGCTGTGGCCGCCGCGGCTGATCGGCCGTGGCCCACTGCAGATCGAGTTCACCGCCGACACCGAGACCCGCGGTGCCGTTGTCGTCGTCCATGCCGAAAGTGGCGCCTATCTACCGCAGCGCATGTCCGAAAACTGTGTGGTGCAGCGCATTCCGCTCGACATACCGATGGGTGAACCGCAGATCGTGCCGGTGCCGCTGCCCAAATTGCCGAAACCGTTCTGGGTGCGGTGTTTTGCCGAGGCACCGGAGACGCTCACCCTCGCCGACCCGCCGTCCGACACTTTGAAAGGCCGCTGATGGTGCTCGCACACCTCACCGGGAAAGCAGCCTGCCCGTACTGCTATCACCGAATTCAACTGAACAGCATCATGTTTCGATGCAGCGGCCGACCGGCGCCGGGAATGACGGCCTGCCAGCCCGAGGTCGATCGGGAGCGGGTTCGCCAGCTGCACGACTCGACGCCGGTGCAACTCGCGTTCCCCTCACCGCACAAGTTGTTCCGCTCCGGCCAGCGCGCTCGCTGCCCGAAGTGCGCGGGAAACGCGGGAACCCGGGTGTGCCCGGCGTGCCGATCGGTTCTGCCGTCGGCATTCGGCTCGGGCAGTCCGATGTTCGGCATGGTCGGTACTCGATCCGCGGGCAAGACCGTCTATCTCACGGTGCTCGTGAGCGAACTCCAGGAACCCACCCGCCGAAGATTCGGCGCGGCAACGTATTTCGTCGGCGAATCGCCGATGATCAACGATGTCCGCGCCTGGCGGCACGGTATGGATGAAGGCAAGCTGCCCGAACTGACCGCGCGCGCGTCGGTGGACCAGGCACGGACGCCGGTGGTCATCGACTGGCAGCAGGAACGGCGCAACGGCGTCGGTATCCGGCGGATCGCCTCGACGGCGCTGTCGTTCTACGACACAGCCGGCGAGGATCTGGAGACCACGGGTTCGGCCACGGATCAGCAGTACCTGGCCGCCGCGGACGGCTTGATCGTGGTCATCGATCCGTTTCAGATCGCCGGTAATGCCAAGCGGGCCGCGGCTCGCGGCGTGGCGGATCGATACGATCCCGACCATCCGGTCCAGGTGCTGTCGAACGTCACCGAGATGCTCCGGGCGGCCGACGGAGTCCGGCACAACCGAAAGATCGCCCGCCCGCTCGCGGTCGCGGTGACGAAGATCGATGCCTTCTACGATCAAATCCCGCCGGACAGCCCGATCCGCAGGCCGTCACCGTCGGCTCCGCATTTCGACGACGACGACTCGCGCGACATCCATCAGCACGTCGCCGGACTCATCGACGAATGGGGTGGCGACGACGTCCTCCGGCACCTGGAGTTGAACTACCGGACCTTCCGGCTCTTCGCGGTCTCGGCGCTCGGCGCGGAACCGGATTATCGAACGGGCTCCACCGACGTTCGCGGTGTGCGCCCGCACCGGGTGAGCGAACCGCTGCTGTGGCTCATGGCCAACCGGGGCATCGTCGATACCGGCAAGGGGCAATAGGCAATGGCGTTCAGTTCACTGCTGTACACAGAATGCCGAGCAGACCATTCGGTGCACGGCCGGGAAGGCATGCAGTTCCAAGCCGAGAGCCCGGATTCCACGCCGGAGATGGAACAGGCCGTGCTGGCCCACCTGCTCTATCGGCCGAGCCCGAAACTGATGGCGGCCAGCACCCCGGTCGACGCGCATCCATTGTCGTTCACCTACAACAGAGTTCGCGGACGCTATTACATCGCGGTCGGCCGATACGCGGGCCGGGACAGTCGTGGGCGCGAGGGAAATCAGCTTACCCACTGCCTGGTGACCGACGACCCGGACGACATCCGTCCGTCCCGCCCGGCTCAGCTGTTCCGCTCCGACGCCTGGCGCGCGCGGCCGGCCGAATCGCTGCGGCTGGATACGGTGGCCGCGCCGCTGCATGTCGCCGAGGACTATCAGCCCGCCGCGCTGCATGCCATGGCCTGCGCGCAGCCGGATATCGAGGAGTTCCTGCCGAAGCTGCTGACCGCCTTCGAGGAGGCGGCCGGGGCACAACGGAAGAAGATCGTCGTCTCGGCGACCGATGTCCATCAGGCCATCCGGTGGATCGCGCTGGGCAGCCTGTTCCTGGACATCGGCGCCGTACTCGATCTGTCGTTCCGGGTCTTCACCGAAACGCCGCTCGCGGATGACATCTCGATCGCGGTGTTCCATCCCGAGTTGACCCGCGCGGCGCCGGCGATCGAACAACTCCCGCCGGCGCTCAACGGGGTAGACCTGGCTTCGTTCCGCACGTCCGGCATCACGCCGTCGGAAACCGCCGTCACCTATTCGCGCTGGTTCCTCGAGTACGACGCGTTCGACTCGCTCGAGGCGATCGAGCTCGGACGCCGCTGGCAGCCGCATCTCAGCTCGCCGGACACCGCGACCACGCTGGCCGGAATCGTCTGCCTCGAGCTGCCGATCGGTGCGGCGGCCGATGCCTCGATCATCGCCGAGGCACTCGCGAGTATCGCCGAGCACGAGCCGGACGACATGGAGGAGTACGGCAGTGCGCTGGCCGAGACCGTCCTGACGATCCGTCCGGCCGCCTCGGACGACCCGGGCGCGCTGCACCGCGCGGTTACCGTGCTCCGCCGACGCCGCCAGCACGACGCCGCCGAGGCGCTGACCCTGGCCATGCTCGAGGGCGCCCGGCTCTACCCCGATACCTACGGTGTGCGATGGGCGGAGTCGATCGCGAAAACCGAGGCCGGCGACGCCGTCCGGGCGCGATGGATGAGCGCCGAAGCGCAGCAGCGTGCCATGCAACTGTTGCTCGAGACACTCGACAGCGCACGGGATCTGTCGCTCGCCTCGCTGTTCACCATCATTCCGACACTCGGCCTCGGAGTTCGCTGGACCGCCGTGTGCGGGCCGGGGGAGCGGCTGGTGCACTACTGGGCCAGCTATCCGGACGCTATTTCCGACAGCGGTCGCACCGCGTTCTATGCCGAGATCGAGTCGTTGCTCTGGCAGGAATTGGAGTCGCGCATCCGCGCCCAGGACGGCGCCCTGCACAGTGCGATGATGTCCGGTCGATGGGACTGGCTCCGGTCGCACGCGGATCGATACGGCTCTTCGTCGTCCGTCGTTACTGCGGCACTCGCCGCCGCCGCGGTGGCCTCGGCGCCGTATGCGCGGCGCGGCGCGGTCTTGGCCGAATATCTGCACAACGCCACGGCGCCGGAGTGGACGCTGTTCTTCACCGCGGCGCGGCCGGCCGATCCGGCCTTGCTCGGCGTATGGATCTCCGCCGATCCGGCCGCGCTACGCGATCCCGCCTTCGCCGGCCTCGTCGAATCGGCGATCGACGACGAGCTTTCCCGCGATACCGTCGTGCTGCTCGAGCACATCCGCCTGTTCCAGAATCTGCCGCCGGCCCTTGCCGATATCGCCGGGGAATACGTTCGCGCACAACAGGTCTTGGCGGCGCTCTACCAACAGCGATTCGAACTTCCCAGCCCCGCGATCGGCAGCCTGGAGACCGTCGATCGGCGGTTTCGGGATTACTTCCGCCACACCATCGCCGATCATCTGATGCAGCAGGACGACCTGGCCGGCGTCAGCCGGTATCTGACCGCAACCCGCTCCCACAATCTGCGAGTCGAGTTCTACCGGAGCGTGATCGCGCACCTGCAACGCGATCTCCGGGGATTCGCCCCGCGGCTGCTCTATCTCTACGGGTCGAGCGATGTGCTGGCTTGGATGCAAAACGAGGTACTGCGCGCGTTCGCCGACTGGATTCGTAACGGCAACAACAAGAAACGGGCAATCGAGGCGGCCGATGTCCTCGACCGGCGCAGCCGGCCACTGTGGGGGCAGCTCGTGGAAGAAATGTCCGAAACCGAACCGGGCCCCACGCGGCAGTCCCGCAAAATCTTGTCGATCCGCAAATTCAGGAAGGACAAACACTGATGGCGGACAGCAGCGAGGCGGCCGGCGCCGTCATCGCCGGAGTGATCGGCGTCGTCCTGGCGGTCATGGCGATCTGGATCGCGCTGACGACCACTCTGCGCATCTTCTCGTATTTGATTCTCCTCTATTATCCGCTGGTCACAGTGCTCGCCCTGGTGGCGGGGATGGCCTGTGCCTCGGTCGTCATGGTGCGTGACTTTCTTACTGCGGGAAGCCGTACCGCCCGGACGCTGACCCCTGCCGACATCGCGGATCACGGATGGTTCGGCAGGCCGCCCCGGGGGGAGTCCCGATACTTCGGCTGGGATCGGGCCTGGCCCCGTTACCTCCCCTTTCAAGCGCGGCGTGACATCGCGGACGCGGCGAACGCGGCCGCGAAATTTCTGACCAGCAACTCACAGCGGGTGCGGTCCGAGTGCCGAACTCCGGTGCGCGGCGGCCTCTACGTGGTCCTCGGCGTCCTGCCGCATGCCGTGTTCGCACTCTCCTTCACGGCGTTCACCGCGTTCATCGTGCTCGTGTGTGCCGCGTTCGTGCTGACCGGCTGGCTGCTGCAATTCGTCGCGATCGAGCTGCTCCGCGCGGCGGACGCGGTGATACGCCGGGTATTCCGGCTGTCGATCAGGTGTGTCAAATGCTATGGGGTGACGCCATTGCCGAGCTATCGGTGCACCGATTGTTCGATCGTGCATCGCGATCTGCGGCCGAGCAGGCTCGGCGTGCTGTGGCACCGCTGCGAATGCTCGGCGGTGCTGCCGACCATGGTGACCCGGGCTTCCGGCTGGGCCCTGCGGAAGAACATCGTCTGCCCACGGTGCGATCACGGCATGCCCGAGGGCACCGGCAGCAGGCAAACGATCCAGGTACCCACCTTCGGCGCGGTCGGCGTCGGTAAGACCCGGCTGTTGTTCGCGGCCGCGATCGGCCTGTACGACGTGTACGCCACCGACACCAACCGGATCACGCCGCTCGACGACCACTCCAGCGCCGAACTCGAAAGCGCCAGGAAGGTGATCGACACGCGTCAGCACACCGTCAAGACCGCGCACGGACCGAGTCCGGAAGCCCTGGCGATCCTGGTCGAACCAGTGAAGGGGCGCCCGTTCGAGCTGCACCTGCTCGATGCCGCGGGCGAGCACTTCTCGATCAAGGACGGCGCCGCGTCGTTGCATTATCTGCATTCGGCCGAAACCCTCCTGTTCGTCGTCGATCCGTTTTCGACCGATGAATTGCGGGCCGCCTTCCCGGATCCGGACGCCGCCGGTCTCGTGGTGGGTACCAGCAATCCGGAGGATTCGTACTCGATCACCATCGAGTTGCTGCGCTCCGCGGGTCTGCGGACGACGAAACGCTCACTCGGCATCGTGGTGACGAAGGTAGACGACCTACGCCGGCTCGCCGTGGACGGCGGACTCGATCCCGGTGCGCCGGAATCGATCTCGAAATGGCTGGTCGACCGCGGTCTGGACAATCTGGTCACCCGCGCGCGACAGGATTTCAAACAGGTCCGCTATTTCCTGGCCGACTCGATGGAGCACTCCGTCCTCGACCCCTGCCATCCGATCCACATCCTGAACTGGCTGACCCAGCAGGTGCACGTGGACCTCATTCCGGTCCCCGCATCCGGTCCTCGGCCGGTCTTCCAAGCCCAACCGTCCTGAACGAATGGATACCCCTTGTGAATCCGTCGCTGCCCTTGACCGTCAATGTGCTGCGCAGAGCCGTCGCCGGAGCGATCGTCTGCGCGCTGGTCGTGCTCGCCTTGCTGGCCTTGGTGTATTACCAGAGCGATCGCTGGCAAGTGCCGCTGGACAACGCTCTCTACACGTTGCAGGAATATCAGTACAAGATTGCGCACCTGGTGCCGTACCCGTGGGAATGATGCGATCCGGCTCCTGCCCGTTCTCCGCATCGGAATCCAGTAAGGACGGCGCTTCGTGATTGCGATCGGCATCGATCTCGGCACCACCTTCTCGGTTGTCGCCCACTTCGACGGTTCGGCGTCGCCGACGGTGATCGCGGGACCCGACGGCCGGGCGACGACGCCGTCGGTCCTCTACTTCGACCATGAACAGATCGTGGTCGGTGCCGACGCCGGGAGTTTGGGTCTCATCGACCCGGAACGCGTTGTGCGGGGTATCAAACGGCAGATGGGTACCCGATTCGCGCTGACCTTCGACGGGAACGAGTACACCCCCGAGGCGGCGTCGGCATTGATCCTGAAGGCCCTCGTGGCGAATGCGGCCGCGGCGCTCGGCTGCCGGCCGGACGAATTGGCCGCTGTGGTCACCGTTCCCGCGTACTTCGGCGTCACCGAACGCGAAGCGACCGCGCAGGCAGCGAGTCTGGCCGGGCTCGAACTCATCGACCTGGTCGCCGAGCCGGTTGCCGCCGCGGCATTCTATGGTGTCGGCCGCGCGCCGGCGGGTACCGTCCTCGTCTTCGATCTGGGTGGCGGCACCTTCGATACGACCGTGCTGCGAATGTCCGCGGATGGCCCGGACGTTGTTGTGACCGATGGTGATCCACGACTGGGCGGGCTGGATTGGAACGACCGGCTGGGCGACATCATTCTGGCGAAGTTCGCCGAATCGGTGGACGCCGAAGTGTCCGACGCCGCGCTCGACGACACCGAATTCCTGGAGCAGGTCGGTGCGGCGGCCGAGAAAGCCAAGCTCGGATTGACCACCCGGCATTCGATGCCGGTAACCCTCGAGTACGCGGGACGGCGCTCGGCCGTGCAGGTCACCAGGGCGGAGTTCGAACTGGCCGCCGGTCACCTCGTCGACAATTGCGTGACCGTCAGCGACCGCGCGCTCACGGCCGCCCGGGCACGTGGCGCCGGCGGCCTGGAGCAGATCCTGCTGGTCGGCGGGGCGACCCGGATGCCGATGATCCGGTCAGCGCTCGAAGCGCGGTTCGCGGTCGACGTCGCTGTGTTCGAACCCGATCTGGCGGTGGCGAAAGGCGCGGCCATGCACGCGCACAGTCTGGTTTCGGCCGGCCGTCGGCCGGACCGGCACGTGGGCGATGGCCGGACCCGCCCCGTGCTCGCGGCTCCGGTCCGGACCGTGTTGCCCCGCGCCCTGGGAATTCTCCTTCACGACAGCAGAGATCCGTCCGGCGACCGTCGGATCGTGAACCATGTCGTCGAGGCGAATACCGGCCTGCCTGTTCGCGGTGCACGTGCCCGATTCGCGACCCTGCTGAACGGGCAGGACCGGATTCGCGTGGAAGTCTTCGAACAGGCCGGCGCCATCGCCTCCCCCGAGTTGCGCCACAACCGACGCGTGCTGGACGGGGAACTGGTGGACGTGCCGCCGCTGCCGGCCGGTTCACCGATCGATATCGAGTTCGACATCGGCTCGGACGGCCGCATCAGTTGCGTTGCGACCGAGCCGAAGAGCGGGCGGCGCCTGGTTCTGGAGTCCCATATGGAAGGCGTTGTCGACGCCACGGATTCGGTACGCCAGAAGGCCGTGCTCACCGGTCTGCAAGTTCGTTTGTAATGCGCGTAAGGAAGGCGTCGGAGTGAATACATGGATACGACGTGCCTACGGATCTCCCGGGTTGACCCAGTACCCGGTCGGGCCGTACCTCGGCAAGATCCAGGCGGGTTTCGGCGGCGTCGTCATACTCTGTATCGACGTCAGCGGTTCGATGTCGGGTAGCCCGCTCGAGAGTGCGGTGCAGGGCGCGAAGAAGTTCGCCGAAGAAGCCATCCTGGCCCACTACGAAGTCGGGGTGACGCTGTGGAACCATTCGATCGCGGCGAGTATCGAGCCGAAACGTGAACTGTCGCCGGTGATCCGATTCCTGGGCGGCGCGACGAGTTGCGGCGGCACCGATATCAACGACGCGCTTCAGGCGGCGCACGACTTGCTGCGCGGCCGGAGTGCCGAGATCGACCGGGTGGTGGCGATCTTCGGCGACGGCGACCTGGGCGACCGCGACCGCGCGATCGTGAAGGCTGCGGCCATGCGCGCCGACGACATCCGCATTCTCACGCTCGGTCTCGGCCGGGAATCGGCCCGGGCACTGGAGGAGATCTCGACCGAGGTCAATGAGCAGCCGCGCACGGCGACGGTGAACACCATCGCCGCGGAGATCGCGCACCTCGCGAACGGGCTACGCAGGCGTTGACCGGCCGGTCCCGGTCGGTCCCTATCGGGCGGCCGGGCGCCTGCCCGAGTTCCCCCGAAAACCCTTCTGAGTAGCGCGGATTCGAGAACGCGAGCTGAACCTGCTTGTTAGGATCGCGGGGTGTATAGAGCGTGGGGGGTTTTGCGCGTTGGTGGCGGCGGTTGTCGCTTGTCGTACTGCTGAGGGATCGACGCGATGATTGTGGTCAGGAGTGGGGAGGAGCTTCAGCGTGCGCTGGCTGAGCCGCGTGCGCAGGGGAGAAGTATCGGGTACGTGCCGACCATGGGGGCTCTGCATGACGGGCATCTGGCGTTGGTTCGGGCGGCCAAGGGGCTGGATGATGTGGTGGTGGCCTCGGTCTTTGTGAATCCGTTGCAGTTCGGGGCGGGTGAGGATTTCGAGACTTATCCGCGGGATGAGGAGCGGGATCTGGGGCTGTTGGCGGAGGCGGAGGCGGATATTGCCTGGTTGCCTTCGGCGGAGGAGTTGTTTCCGGCGGGGTTCGGGCTGACGATTGCGGTGCCGCGGCTGTCGGGTGTGTTGTGTGGGGTGGGGCGGCCTACGCATTTCGCGGGGGTCACCACGGAGCTGGGGAAGATTTTGATCTTTCTGGCTCCTACTGCGGTCTATTTGGGGGAGAAGGACTTTCAGCAGTTGGTGGTGATGCGGGCGCTGGTTCGGGATCTGGGGTTGCCGTTGGAGGTGCGGGCGGTGGCGACGGTGCGGGAGCCGGATGGGTTGGCGCTGTCGTCCAGGAATGCTTATTTGACGGGTGATCAGCGGCCGGTTGCCGCGTCGATTTTTCGGATCTTGTCGGAGCTCACGACACGGCTGCGGGGCGAGGGGGCGTCGGTTGACGCGGTGCTCGCCGAGGGGCGGAAAGCGTTAACACGGGCGGGTGTGCGGCGGATCGAATATTTAGAGCTGGTGGACAGCGCGACGCTGGACCCGGTTCGTGAAGCCGAACGGGGTAACCGTCTCGTGGTTGCCGTGTGGGTTGGGAGTACTCGCCTGATCGACAACACGGAGGTTTAGCCCGCGGCGGGGGCTGGCGGGATGCACTGGGGGCGCGGAGGCGACGATGGACATGATTACCGAACTGCTGACGGCCGTGTCGGCCGATGTGGAAGCGCGCCGCATACCGGGCGCCGTGGTCGCGGTGACGGCCGGCGGGTCGCTCATCGATCTGCGCGCGACCGGGGACATCGATTCGAGCGGCGAGCGTCCGATGCCGAGCGACGCCATCTTCCGGATCTATTCCATGACAAAGGTATTCACCGCGCTGGCGACGCTCACGATGGTGGCAGAGGACCGGCTCCGGCTGGACGACCCGGTCGCCGAGTGGCTGCCCTGCTTCGCGGACACGAGCGTGCACGACGGAACCTTGCGACCGCCGAACAGTCCGCTGCTGGTCAGGGATCTGATGCGGCAGACCGCAGGGATCGGCGGCGGCTACCACTCCTCGGACAACATCAAGCCGTACTACGCGGCGGCGAAGGTGCAGAAGTACGAACACCGCACCGGCACAGACACACTGGACGATGCCGTACGCCTCCTCGCGCGGCAACCCCTTGCCGCCGACCCCGGAACCGTATGGGAATACGGCATGTCCATGGACGTCCTCGGCCGCATCCTCGAAATAGCGGACAACCGCCCCCTCGACGAGATCATCGATCAGCGGGTCTGCCGCCCACTCGGTCTGCGCGACACCGGATTCAGCGTCCGGACACCGGACCGTGTCGCCCAACCGTTGCCGGAGGGAACACCCAACGGGCTTGTGGCACATCAGGAAACACCCGCATGGATCTCCGCCGGTTCCGGCGCCTATTCGACCGTCGGCGACTTCGCCGAACTGCTCTGCGCGATCACCCCCGACCGCGACGGCCGACTGTCGATTCCGGCCCTGGGCCCGATCACCAAGGAACTCTTCATCGATCAGATCGGTCCCCTGGCCGGCACCGGCCCGGACTACATTCCGGGCAAGGGCTACGGCTTCTCCTATGGCCTCCACGTCCCGAGCAGCGATCCGACCTGGGCGGCGCTGGACCCGAACGCACGCACCGTCGGCTGGCTCGGCCGCGCCGCAACCAGTTTCGTCTACCACGTGCCCACCGGTGTGGGCGCGGTCCTGATGACGCAGCGCTACGGGCGAGCGGTCCACTACCGCGATCTGGTTCGCTCGATCGTGGAGAGACAGTCATGGATGTAACCCCCGACGAACCGGTCGTCTCGGTGGACGGGCTGTGCAAGCGATACGGCTCGGTCCTCGCCCTGAACGAGATGAGCCTGGCGATCGGCCGCGGCGAGATCTTCGGCCTCCTCGGCCGCAACGGCGCGGGCAAATCCACTGCGCTGGACATCATTTGCGGTCTGGTCAAGCCGACCGCGGGGCGCGTGCAGGTATTCGGCACCGACGTACGCAAGCACGGCCGGAAGGCCCGCCGCCACATCGGCTATGTCCCGCAGGACAATACGGTCTACTTGGCCATGACGGTCTGGCAGAACCTCCGCTTCTCCGCGATCATCCGCGGCCTGTCTCGCCCCATCGCGCAACGCAGAGCGGCCGAGGTGATGGAACGTCTGGGTCTCAGTCAGATCGCCGACCGGGGTGGCGCGCACCTGTCCGGCGGTGAGCGCCGCCGACTATCGATCGGCATGGGCATCGTCCATTCACCACCCCTGATGGTGCTCGACGAACCGAGCAGCGGCGTCGACATCGATTCCCGTCACGCCATCCACAACCTGCTCAGGGAGATGCGCGGCGAAGGTTCGACGATCCTGTACACCACCCACCACCTGGAGGAAGCCGAAATCCTGTGCGACCGAATAGGTGTGCTCGACTCCGGCTCGATCATCGTCACCGCGGACGTGAAAAGCTTTGTCGCCGAATACGGCAGCCCGTACTGCGAGATCGTCAGCGATGAGACGCCGACGGTGCTGACCCTGCTGCACGACGCCCTACCCGACACCGGGATAACGGTGCACGGCAGACGAATTCGAGTGGCGGCGCAAGAAGCGGAGATTCTGCCCGCCGTGGTCCGGGTCCTCGACGAGAGCCACGTCCCCATCAAGGACGTCCGCCTGGTCCCGACGTCCTTGGAGAACGCGTTCCTACACGCCATCGAGCAGCCCAGATCGGCGACACCATGACGATCACCTGGGCCTTCGCCCGAAAAGAGCTGGCCACCTGGCGTCAGGACCCCACCCTGTTCGTCTTCCTCTTCGCCGCACCGCTGTTGATGCAGGCCCTGCTCAGCGACGCGTTCTCCGGAATCACCGGCAGCGCGGGCGCGAACCAGACGGTCCCCGGCTTCACCATCATGTTCGGCTTCTACGTGATGATGTTCATGGGCACCTCGCACTACCGCGAACATGCCTCGGGCGCCTGGAGTTTGGTGCGAACCAGCGGACTCTCCCGGGGAATGATGGCGATTCAGCTCGCGATCCCGTACTTCGTGCTCTCGGCGGTGCAGATGGCGTTGTTGATCGTCACCGGGCGGTTCCTGTTCGGCGGGACGATCAACGGTTCGCTGCTCGCGCTGACCGTCCTGATCCTGGCCATCGCCTGGACCGCCATTTCCCTTGGCCTGGTACTGGTCTCGCTGACTCGCAACGTCTCTGCCATGCAAAACCTTTGCCAGCTGGTGGTTCTCGGCATGGGCGCGGTCGGCGGCGCCGTCGTGCCGGTCCGCCTGATGCCGGCCTGGGACCGCCCGCTCGCCCCGCTGACCCCGCAGTACTGGGCGGTCGACGGCATGAAGCGGGTGCTGGCGGACAACGGCGGGCTGTCGAGCATCGTGCCGAACATCGTCGTGCTATCGGGCTGGGCCTGCGTCCTGTCGATCATCGCGACCTTCGCCTTCGACCCGGGTACGCAGCGTCGCGTCGCCATTCGCTGAGGTCGACATTCAAGTAGTACCAAGGTAATTCGGGAGGTGTCTCGCCAATGGCAGAGTCAAGCGGGCGGGTAATACAGTCGTGGTCGCGACAGGGGGTGCAACCGCCACCGCGGATCGTGGGCGGCGACGGCTGCCGATTCTTCGACGCCGCCGGGCATTCCTACCTCGACTTCGGCTCCCAGCTGGTCAACGCCAACCTGGGACACAGCCGCACCGAGGTCCAGGAGGCGGTGCAGAAGCAGGTGGCCACGATGGCAACTCTCGGCCGCCCCTGGGATATCGAGATCGTCGAGGAACTGGCGGACCGGCTCGCCGAAGTCACACCGGGTGATCTCAACTCGTTCTTCTTCGCGTGCAGCGGAACCGAAGCGAACGAGGCCGCCATCCGGCTGGCCCGCGCCTACACCGGCCGGAGCAAGGTCATCGCCCGCTACCGCTCGTATCACGGCAGCACGGCGGGCGCGCTCACGCTGACCGGCGAGCCACGGCGCTGGGTGGGGGAGCCGGGTATGCCCGGCGTGGTCCGCATGCTGGATCCCTACACATACCGTTGTCCCGCAGGGCATCCCACGCCGTGCCCGGTGTGCACGGGCGCGCCCCATCTGCGCGAGCTGCTCCAGTACGAAGGCGCCGAGAACGTGGCCGCCGTGATCATCGAGCCGATCACCGGCATCAACGGCGTGATCGTCCCGCCGGACGGATACCTCGAGGCGATCCGCGAGGTCTGCACCGAGCACGGAATCCTGCTGATCTTCGACGAGGTGATGACCGGCTTCGGCCGCACCGGAAGCTGGTTCGCCTGCGACCGGTGGAACGTCGTTCCCGACATCATCACGTGTGCAAAAGGTCTCACCGCCGGCTACGTGCCGCTGGCCGCCGTCGCCGTGAGCGACCGGCTCTCCGGCTGGCTCCAGGACTCGGTCTTCCCGTACGGCCTGACCCACAGCGCCCATCCGGTCGGCTGCGCGGCGGCCGTGGCGGTGCTGGGCGTCTATCAGAAAGAGCGGTTGATCGAACGCTCGAATCAGTTGGGACCGTTGATCGAAACGGAGCTGCGCAAGCTGGCCGAACGACATCCGTCGATCGGCGACATCCGCGGCAGCGGCTGCTTCTGGGGCATCGAGCTGGTCGTCGACCGCGAGACCAAGGAACCGCTGGTCCCGTACAACCCCGATGCCGCAGCGTCCGAACCGATGTCGAGGCTCACTGCCGCGGCCTTCCACAAGGGCCTGTACCTGCTCACCCACTGGAACATCATCCTGATCTGCCCACCGCTGATCATCGAGGAGGCGGAGATCCACGAGGGAATGGCCCTACTCGACGAAACCTTGTCCATCGCCGACGAATACGTCCGGGGATGAGTGCATGACCGTCTCGATCTGTGCACTGGTCGCGCGTACGGCCGCGGACCGGCCGCAGGAATGCGCCGTCCGAGTGCGCGGCTTCACCGCCGGCGAAGAGATCACCTGGCACGACCTCGTGACCAGAATGCACGAGCAAGCGGAAGCGTACCGGCAGAAGGGTTTACACCAGGGCGACCTGGTTGCGGTCGCCCTGCCACCGGGAATCGGCCACGTCATCGCAACGCTGGCGCTGTGGGAGGTCGGCGCGGCCGTCCTCCCGGTGGACTACCGCTGGTCGGAGACCGTGAAATCCGACATCGTCGAACGCTATTCGCGCGGTTGGGTGGTCGAGGGCAACGACCTGGCCCTGCTTGCTTCGCACGACCGGACCGTCCCGACCGAACTACCGGCGGACGGAGTCCCGAGATCGATCTCCCTCTCCGGCGGAACAACCGGCGTCTCCAAACTCATCATCCGAAACCGCCCATGGACTTACGCAGACTCCGGACCACTCAGCAGCAAGGAGAAAGAACGGGGAATGGCCTACGGCCAGACCCAAATCGTCGGACTCCCGCTCTACCACGCGGGTTTCGGTGCGCTCTACCACGGCCTCGCCCTGGGCCACCGCATCATCATCCCCGGCAACGCCTCCCCCAAGCTGTTCCTCGATCTGCTCGAATCCGAACGGGTAGAGGTACTTCGGACCGTGCCCGCGCAGATGGGCACGCTCATCGAAGCGAGTCACGGGAACAGCCAACGTTTCTCGTCGCTGCGGCTGGTCGTGCACACAGCGGCGAGATGCCCCGAATCGGTGAAACGTCGCTGGCTGGAACTGATCGAACCATCCAGGGTGTACGAGGAATACGGCAGCGTCGAGCGGATCGGCGTGCTCAGCATCCGCGGCGACGAATGGCTGCGACACCCCGGCTCCGTCGGCCGTCCGCTGCACTGTTCGGTGCGAATCCTGGACGAATTCCTCCAGGAGGTCCCGGTCGGGCAGACCGGCGAGCTGTTCATGACCGACGACGACGCCACCCAGCCGGCCTACATCGGCGGCGGACCGAAACTGGCCGAGGTAGACGGCCATTTCAGCGTCGGTGATCTCGCGTGCATGGACGCCGAAGGCTACGTCACGCTCGTGAGCCGCAAGGACGACGCCATCAACGTCGGCGGCGTCAAGGTCTTCCCCCGCGACATCGAACGAGTCCTGGAACACCATCCCGCCGTCCGCGATGTCCGGGTCCGCGCCATGCCCGACCCCGCGCTCGGCGAGGTCGTGCACGCCGCGGTCAGCCTGAACGGGGGCAACCCGGAGCAGATCACGGCCGAGCTGTGGCACAGCTGCCGCGCGGAACTGACCAGAGCCCAGACCCCGCGAGTGATCGAGATCGTGGCCGACGTGCGCCGGACCGCCGCCGGCAAGCTGCGCCGAACAGACTAGGAGAGCGGTTGTGCAGGAACGTATTTGGGTCATCGTCGGGCAGGTGTGCGGCACCGGCTATACCGAACCCGCCGCGAACTTCTACGAGCTGGGTGGCGACTCCCTGCTGGCCGGCGAGCTGATGACCGCGCTGCGTACGGAATTCGGCGTCGAACTCCCGATGAACCTGTTGTTCGAGGCCCCCGACATGGGGACGTTCGTGCACGACGCGGTCCCGCTGGTCGATTCGCCGCCGGCTCAGCGCGGCGGTTCGTAGCGTCCGTCGACGGCGGTCCATCCGCCGTCGACGGTCAACATCGTCCCGGTGACGAAGCTGGACGCGTCGGACGCCAAAAACGCGACCGCCCCGGCGATTTCGCTCGGTTGCGCCCACCGCCCGAGCGCGCTCTTGTCCGCGTAGGCCTGCTGCCACTCCGGCACCTCGAAGATCGGATCGGTCAGCGGAGTGCGCACAACCCCCGGCGCGACCGCGTTCACCCGGACTCCGGCCGGGCCGAACTCCGCGGCGGCCCCGCGAATCAGTTGGAGCAGACCGGCTTTGGTCGCCGCGTACACCGCCTGCCCGGGCTCCACGGTGATCGCCCGGATCGACGACATCCCGACAATCGAACCGCTCCCGCGTTCGACCATTCCCCGGCCGAACGCGCGAAGCAGGTGGAACGCGCCGCGCAGATTCAGGTCGACGACGGCATCGAATTCGTCCACCGCGTAGTCGAGCAGCCGCTTGCGGACATTGCGCCCGGTGGTGAAGACGAGGACGTCCAGCTCCGGCAGCGCCGCGGCGGCTGCCTCGACGGCCGCCGCGTCGCGCACATCCAACTGGATGGCGGCAGCCAGCGGCCCGGCCGCCTTCGCGGTTTCCTCGGCGGTCGCGAGATCGATGTCGGCACAGGTCACCTCGGCACCGAGTGCGCCGAGGGCGAGCGCCGATTCGCGGCCGATGCCGCTGCCCGCGCCGATCACGAGGGTGCGTTTCCCGTCGAGCCGGAACAGGGCCTGGTAGTCGGGCGAAGCGGGTTCCGCGGTCATGGGTTCGTCCTAACCTTGATGTAGTGGGTAGGGCAGCGTGATGGTCTTGATGGTGCTCATCTCCCGAATCGAGTAGGGGATGCCCTCGCGGCCGGTCCCGCTGGACTTCACCCCGCCGAACGGGATGTGTGGTGAGTCGAAATGTGGTCCCGCATTGAGGTTTACGGCACCGACCCGCAGCGCGGCGGCGATCTCGGTGAATTCGGCTATATCCGCGGTGATCACCCCGGCCTGCAATCCGTATCGCGTGCTGTTCGCGACCCGGATCGCCTCGGCGGTGTCGGCCACCCGGATGACCGGGGCGACCGGACCGAACGTCTCCTCGACCACCAATTCGGCGTCGGCAGGCACGTTATCAAGGACCGCGGGCGTGATGAGTGGACCGCGCCGATCGCCGCCGAGCAGGAGTTTCGCATTCGCGGCGACCGCGTCGCCGATTCGTCGTTCGACGGTGACGGCCGCCTCCTCGCTGATCAGCGGCCCGACGTCGGTGGCAGGATCGAGGGGATCCCCGGCCTGTTTGCGGCGTGCGGCCTCGACCAGCCCGGCGACGAGGTCGTCGGCCACCGCGCCGACGACGATCACCCGCTTGATCCCTCGGCACGACTGTCCGGCGGTGGCGAAGGAACCTTGGCCCGCCAATTGCACGGCAAGCGCGAGATCGGCATCGGGCAAGACGATCAGCGGATCGTTTCCGCCCAACTCCAGCAGGATCTGCTTGCCCGCGGCCGCCGCGGATACGGCCCGTCCGGTGTTCACGGAGCCGGTGAAGGTGACCATATCGATGTCCGGGTGACCGGCCAACGCCGGACCGAGCACGCCGGGCTCACCCGTTGTAACGACGAGGTTTTCGGCCGGCAGCCCTGCTTCCAACAGGATTTCGGCAAAGGCCAACGCCGTAAGTGGTGTCTTCTCCGAAGGTTTCAGCACAACCGCACAACCCGCGGCCACGGCCGGTGCCACCTTCACCACTACCTGATTGAGCGGCCGGTTGAACGGCGTGATGGCCGCGACAATCCCGATCGGCTCGAACTTGGTGAGCGCCAACCGATCCTGCCCCGGCACCGGAATGCTCTCCCCGCGCAACCGCTCGGTCTCGGTGGCCGCGACAACAAGGTTGGCCGCGGCTCGTTCGGTCTCCTTGCGGGTTTCGGCAATACAGACGCCCGACTCCCGGGAGATCTGTTCGGCCAGTTCCGCCGATCGCTCGCGGATCAGTTCGGCGGCCCGGCCGAGGATCGCCGCCCGCTGGTCCGGTCGCAGCGGCCGCCAAGCAGCTCGAACACCCAGGATCGCCTCGTCAAGCTGAGCGGCGGTGTCGCGCGCGACCACGCCGACGGTCTCCCCGTTCCACGGATTACGCACGGCGAGTTGGTCGGACGAGGGTTGTACCGCGCCATCACGAAACATGCTCGACTCCTGTCACGAAATCCCTGAACCGCCTTGCCACTTCGGCCGGCGACACCGCGGGCCGGCCCAACTCGGCGATCGAGCCCGGTCGAATCGCCAGATATATGAACGCCGGCCCGGCCTCGACCTGTGCGACCTTGACCGCCTCGGTGAATTCGGCAAGATCGGCACAGTCGTACACCCGGGCGTATCCGCAGGCCCGCGCGACGGCCGGGAAGTCGACCTGCGCCGCGAGGCTCTGCTGCCCGCCGGTGGAATCGTGAACCCCGTTGTCCAGCAACACATGTATCAGGTTCGGCCCACCGTGGGCGCCGACCGTCGCCAACGTGCCGAGCCGCATGAGCGCCGCACCGTCGCCATCGATCACGACCACGGATCGGCGGGTATGCCGCGCAACGCCGAGCCCGACAGCGCTCGCCGACCCCATCGCACCGACCAGATAGAAGTGCTGCGGCCGATCGGCGATCGTGTACAGCTCACGGCTGGTCTTACCCGTGGTCGACACCACGGCCGCGAAATCGGGCAGCGATCCGACCAGCGCCTCCAGCGCCGCCGAACGCGTTGGCGCAGCACGATTCTCGGGGGAGCGCGTTACCACCGGAATCACGGCGGCAGCAAGCGACGGTTCCTCTAGCTTCTGCGCGGCCATGACCCCGCTCCGCAGAATGAACGCGAAAGGCTGCTGCTCCCGGTCCATTTCGGCCCAGCCTCCCGCCAGGCACGCATCCACTTCGGCGGGCTCGGCAGGTATCACCGCATGACCGACCCGCATGATCTCCAGCAACCCGGGCGTGATCGCCCCCATCAGCTCATGCTGCGGCTCATCCGGACACCCTGGTTCCCCGCGCCAACTGATGATCAGCGGCACCGGAATTCGACCGGGATAGTTGAGCGAGGTCAGCGGATTGACCATATTGCCGAGTCCCGAGTTCTGCCCCATCACGCACGCCGTGGCACCGGCCAGCCAGCAGCCCGCGGCGATCGCCACCGCCTCACCCTCGTGCGTCACCGGCAGATACCCCGCCGCCGAACCGGACGCCACCCGGTTGATGATCGGCGTCAGATACGAGCACGGCACCCCGACCACATCGACCACACCCCGCGCGATCAGCCCGCCGAGTAGATCGTCGGCTTCGATCACGAATCCACCCACTTCCGCGCCAACTCGATGTAGTGCGCCTCGTCGACCTCGAGCTCCGGATAACCCATGAGCGCGAACACTTCCGCGAGCGAGGCGATGCTCGGCTCCACCGCTGTCGGGCCGTCGAGCAGCAGCGCCCGGCACACCTGCCGCATCGCGGCCACCGAGGCCCGCATCGCCTGATTGGCCCAGATCACCGCGGCGATACCGAGTTCGGCGAAGGTCTCCCGGGGGACCGTGTGATATGTCGTCGGCGCGATCACCAGCGGCAACCGCGCCGCCCATTCCTGGGTGAACTCGGCGATCTCGTCGATGGTCTGCTTGCGCGAGTGGATGAAGATGGCATCGGCGCCCGCCTGCCGATACGCCTCGGCCCGCCGCAGCGCCTCGGCCAGCCCGGCCCCGGCGATCAGCGCCTCGGTGCGGGCCACCAGCACGAACTCGGCGCCGACCTGGTCCCGGCAGGCCGCGATCTTGGTGCACATATCGCCGATCGGCGCCAGCGGATGACTGTCGCCGAAGTAGGAGTTCATCTTCGGGAAAACCTTGTCCTCCATGGATATCCCCGCCGCGCCGATCTGCTCGGCGCGGGCGGCGAAGCGCCGCGCGGTGTTGAAGTTGCCGTAGCCGGTGTCGCCGTCGACGAGGACCGGGACGCCGCCGTCGACCACCCGGGCGGCGAGATCCAGGAGTTCGCCCCAGGACACCTCGTCGCTGTCCCGAGCGCCCAGCGCGGTCGACATACAGAGACCGGACGCCCAGATGCCGGCGAATCCGGCCTCGGCCGCGATGCGGGCGCTCAGGCCGTCATGCGCGCCCATCAGGTACGTCGGCTCGGGCTCGGCGAGCAGCCCGCGCAACCGCGTTCCGGCGGAAAACTCGGCCGGTGATCCTGTTTGAACAGGGAAGTTCTCTATCACGCGCACTGCCTCTCGGATCAGGTCACTCTGCCTGCGGCGGGCGGGGGCCCGCCGGCCAGGACACTGGCGACGCCCTCGGCGACCCGGCGCCGGCAACTGCGTTCGGATTCGATCGAGAGGAACGCGCGGTGCGCCGACACCACCACGTCCTCCCGGGTCAGCAGCTTGCGGGCGGTCGGATCGTGGTTGGGGTCCTCGGGCGTGAACACGTCCGACGCGAAACCGCCGAGCCGGCCTGCCTCGAGCGCCGCCAGGGCGGCGGCCGGGTCGACCAGCCGACCTCTGGCGGTGTTGACCAACAGGGCGCCCGGGCGGACCTCGGCGAGGGCGGCGGCATCGACGAGCCGGTCGGTCTCCTCGGTCAGCGCCGCGTGGACGACGACGGCGTCCGCGGTGGCGAACAGCTCGGCCAAATCCGTTGCGGCGGTTACCCCGTACCCGGCCATGAGATCGGGCGAGACGTAGGGGTCGTAGGCGATGATCGTCTTGTAGAACGCTTGTAGCTTGCGCGCGGTCGCGCGGCCGATGCGGCCGAAGCCGATGATGCCCGCGGTACAGGCCGAGACCCGGCGCGGAACGCCGCCCGCGTGGATGTTCCATTGATCGGCCTTGACCAGGCGGTCCTGGGTACAGACTTTGCGCTCCAGCGCGAGCAGCAGGGCAAGCGTGTGGGTGCTGACCTCGTCGACGCAGTAGTCGGGGACGTTGAACGAGACGATGCCGGTTCCGTCCAGCAGCGGTGCGTTCAGGTTGTCGATGCCGACACCGCTGCGCGCGATGACCCGGCAGGTCGGCTCGATCGCCTCGAGCAGTTCCCGCGTCACCTGACAGCGATAGATCACCAAAGCATCGGCGCCACGCACATGGTCATGAAAGTCGTTACCCTGCACCTGGTATCGACCGTCGAACAGTCCGAGGCGCAGGTCGATATCGGCGCCGAACACGGAGCGTTCGATATCGGCTCGGGCGAGATCCGGCTGCCCCTGGTCGTCGAGTGCCCAGGCGGGATCGGTGTAGACGACGCGCAATCTTGTCTCCCGTTGTGACGCAAGGTGTTTCTCAAGAGTCGTAACCCCAGCCGCGACTGTCGCGGCGGCCGCGCCGCACAGTCGACACGGCGGCATAGGTATTGGTGAGCTCGTACAGGTCGAGGTAGCCGAGATGTCGTCCGGAGCCGAGCTTGATCAACGCGCCGTCGCCGGTCCAGCGATGCGTGACGAACGGCGCGACCCAGGCCGACGCGTCGACCGCCAGCTCCGAATGTCGGTCCTGCCCTGCGGCATCGGTCCAGTGCAGCGTGGGCGATCCGGCGGTCACCAGGTAGTGGGACTCGGCCGGTTCGCAGAGGTTCGCGCCGCCGTCGCCGGACACGCGCAGGAAGAGTCCGGTGAGATCGGGCAGGTGCGGGGCGGACGCCAGCGAGGTGACCCCGTAGCCCTGGAAATCGCGTATTTCCTTGCGGCACTCCGCGATGTCCTTGAAGGTCTTGCCCACGGCGTCGTGTCTGGTCGCGGGGCGGAGCAGCAGCCGGTAGTCGAAGCCGAATGTTGTTCCCAGGTCACGTAATAACGCGAGGGTGCCCTCATCGAGCGCCGCGGTCAGATCGTTCGGCCGGATACCCAGCGCCTCGGCGGCGGACTCGATGGTGTGTCCGCGGCGAGAAAGCAGCAGGGTGGCGACGGTCTGCGGGGTCAGGCTTTCGTCGAGCCAGCCGAGCATCGCATTCGCGGCGGGATCGGACCAGTCGTTGAAGTCTTCGATGAGCCCGGCAAGGGCGGACTGGCCGGTGTAAGAAACGATGCGCGCCGGGGTGTCGGACGCCAGCGAGTAGGTGTGCGGGCAATAGGACGGTTCGACATAGGAGTCGCCGACGATCCAATTGTCGTCATCGGGATTGGCGCTGATCACCTGCCAGGTCGCCGCGCCGAGTTCCGCGCCCCACCGCCCGTGGATATCGCCGGGCCCGAGATTGATGGTGATGGCTGGTTCCAGGTGCCCATTGTTCAAGGCCGGCAATCGGTCGGCGGGACAGAGGATATCGAGAATGACCGGCGCGACCGCGCCCTGTGGCGCCGCCATTGTGTAGTAGTTGTAGAAGTGAATGCCGTCGCGCTGAATAGGACGCCGGGTAGCGCGCAGATCCTCGGCCGTGCGGACCAGCACGGTCAGATCGGAGCGACCGCTGGCGACCAGCTGCTCAGGGCTGATCTGTAGTGCTCTGGCCAGCGCGTCGGCGACCTCGTCCGGCCACTCGTCGCCGACGGACAGCAGTTTCTCGAAATGCCCGTGGTCCAGGCCGACGGCTTCGGCCACCTGCCCGGTCGTCATTTTCCTGGTGTTCAGCCAGTGCATGACCTTGTAATTGTCAACGCGCATAGTCTCTCTCCGCGGTCCCGGCCAATAGGCGCGTCAGGCCCTCCCCGTCGACCCGACGGGGATTGTTTCCCGCGCGGTCGTAAGCGAGTGCCTCGGTGGCGATCCGAGTTGCGTCGTGGCGAATGTCCGGGGCCGGCGGTAGCGCGGGCGACCGCACGAGCGCCTCGATATTCCGGGCCAACTCGTCGACAGTGCCCACGCCTGCCGCCTGCACCACCTGGGCGATCGCGCCGTGCACTCGATCGGCTCCGCGTGGATCGGCGCAGTCGTCGCCGACGAGTGCGTTGTAGCGCAGCACCGACGCGAGGGTGAGCCCGCAGGCATGGCCGTGGCTCAGTCCGTAGCGAAGCGTCAGCGGGTACGAGATCGCATGGCACACAGTGGTTCCCGCGATGGCGATCGCGCGTCCGGCGAAGTGCCCGGCGAGCAGGGCCGCGTGCCGGTCCGCCGATCCCAGGCCCGCGTGCGGCTCGTCGAGCAACTCGGCCAGCAGCGACCACGCGGCCGCGCCCAGCCATTCGGACCGCTCGTCGGCCCGGATCGACCAGGCGCCCTCCAGGCCCTGCGCGAGGGTGTCCAGCAGGCAGCTGACGAGATGGGCCTCGGGCAGTCCGATGAGCAGGTCGGGGTCCAGAATCGCCGTCGCAGGCTGGAGCGCGGACCCGCGCAGGGAGAGCTTGCGGCCTCGGTCGCGGTGCCAGATCGTGGCGAACGGCGTCGCTTCCGCACCGGTCCCCGGTGTGGTCGGCAGCGCGATGATCGGCGGCACATCCTCCGCGCCCGCGTCCTCGGCGCACATCCGCACCACCAACTGGGGAGTGGGATCGGGGCGGACCGACAGCGCCGCAGCGGCTTTGCCCGCGTCCATGACGCTGCCGCCGCCGACCGTGACGACCACGTCGGCGCGATGCGCCCGCACCTCGCGGGCGAGCCGCGCCACGGATTCGGGTGTCGGCAAGCCGGATTGGGTCACGACGTGCAGCGGGAAGGTCCCCAATGCCGCCAGTAGCGGTTCGGACCAGCTGCGGAGGGCGAAGCCACTGCCCGCGATCACGAGCACGCGGGGAACCCGCGTCCGGGCCGCGGCGGCCACGACGTCGGCGGCGACCTCGGCGGCGCGCATTCCGACGATCGTGCGCGGCGAGTCGAGCAACAGGGTGCTGACCCGGACCTGGGCGGCGTCCATCGACCACCTGCCTCCCACGAACGACGAGAACTACCGCAGGGCACCGTGATACGGACTCCGGCAACATCTCGGGCACCGCCGGCCGGTCGCCGTGGCGACCACGAACCGGGCAGTCCCGATGATGTCCCCCCGGTGTACGGACGCGGCTTTTTGCGTGAATACACGGTACCGTAGGGCGGTTGAATATCGGCGAATATCCGAGTTCGCCGTCCCACCAGTTCCGTGGCATTGCCGGAACTCACGGCGCCGAAGGTGCGACAGATGACCGATGGCTACCGCGAGCAGGTTTCCCGAAACCAGTTGAGGTTCGCGACAATTGCGCAGGCGTACGCGGGCGGTCAGGCGCGCCGCCTGGACGTGGAACTGCTCGCCGAGATGATCCGGCCGTTGGCCTTCGAACGGGCCCTCGACGTCGCCACCGGGACCGCCGCCGCGGCCGCCGTGGCCGCGAAAGTGGGTGTGCGGGCGAAGATCGTCGGCGTCGACTCGTCGGTGCAGATGCTCGAACAGGCGCGCGCCAACGACGGGGTCAGCGGCGTGCAGCTGGTGGTCGCCATGGTCGAGGAGCTGCCGTTCGCGGACGACACCTTCGATCTCGTCATGTGCACGCGCGCCCTGCACCATGTGCAACGACCGGACATCGTCGTCGCCGAGATGGCGCGGGTGGTCCGGCCGGGCGGTCATGTCATCGTCGCGGACAACGTCACCGGCCTGTCCGGCGCCGCGCACCTCCGGTTCGAGGAGCTACAGCGCCTGCGCGACCCGGGGCACGCCTGCACGCTCACCGAGCGTCAGCTCATCGACCTGCTGCTGGACAACTCGCTCGACATCGTCGAAGGCCACCGGACGACCAGTTTCCGGCCGCTGGCGGAATGGCTCGACGACGGCGGCGCGGGGCCGGACGAGTCGGCCGAGATCCGGCGACAGTTGTTGACGCTCGGGCAGATCGACGACGACGGCACCTTCGGGACGACCGTCGCGACCGAGGCGGGCGAGGTCACCGGGCTGCGGCAGGCGATGTCGTGGATCACGACGCAACGGACCCGGATCTAGCCCGGAGACACCGGCCGCGCCGTAGCATGGACAAACCTGACTTCTGGGGGTCACACCGTGGACATCGCGTCGCTGGATGCCGGCATCGACGAGCAAGAACTCATCGAGTTCACACAGCAGCTCGTGCGGACCCATGCCTTACACGAGGAGGGCAGGGGCGAGCGCGCGGTAGCCGCCTTCCTGCTCGCCAAGATCGAGGAATGGGGTTGGCGCGCTGAGTTTTTCGATGCCGGCGGCCGGCCGAACATCGTGGTGACGTTGAACGGCGGCGGTGGCGCGGGCCCGACCTTGGCCTTCGAAGGTCACCTGGATGTGGTGACCGAGGGCGATACCGGCCAGTGGACCGTCGACCCGTACGGCGGCGAGATCCGCGACGGAAAGCTCTACGGCCGTGGCTCCGCCGACATGAAAGCCGGTGTCGCGGCAATGCTTTACGCCGCACGGGCCGTGCAGCTGTCCGGTCCGTTCCCCGGTCGGATCCGGCTGCTCATGCTGTGCGACGAAGAGGGCATGATGACCGGCGCGAAAGCGGCGGTGGCCCAAGGCTTCGTCCGCGACGTCGACGGGGTGATCTGCTGCGAGCCGGAAGGCGATGAGGTGTGCCCGATTTCGAAGGGCGCGATCCGGCTGCGGGTGGAATTCACCGGCGT
The DNA here is from genome assembly GCF_040681495.1 of Nocardia sp. NPDC051756. Lineage (NCBI taxonomy): Bacteria > Bacillati > Actinomycetota > Actinomycetes > Mycobacteriales > Nocardiaceae > Nocardia > Nocardia sp. NPDC051756. The sequence goes on from NZ_JBFAYV010000001.1 coordinate 1,185,286, forward strand.
GATGAGTCACGGCGCGATGCCGTTTCAGGGCCGGAACACGGTGCCCGCCATGGCCAGGGTGGTGCTCGGCCTGGCGGCGCTCGAGCGCAAGCTGATCGCGGAGGTGGGGAGTACGCCCGCGCTCGGCGCACCCTCCATCACGCCGACGGTGGTGCAGGCCGGCACCGCGGAGCAGATGAACGTGATCTGCGGGACCAGCTCGCTCTACCTGGATGTGCGCACCGTGCCCGGGGTGGATCACGAGATGTTGCTGAAGCGGATCGGCGAGTGCATCGATACCGCCGTCGGGGAGTGCGAGATCGGCTCGGCGGTCACGGTGATCGATGATCGCCCGTGGGTCGAAACCGGTTCGGACACACCACTTGTCACTGCGCTGGTGAGGGCGCACGAGCGGGTCAACGGTGTCCGGCCGGTGCTCGGCGGCGTGCCCGGCACCACCGACGGCACCATCCTGACCCATTTCGGCAACGTCCCGAGCGTGGTATACGGGCCAGGTGGCAAGTGGATCGCCCACATGGTCGACGAGTACGTGGAGGTGCATGACCTCAAGCGGTACGCGCTGGCGTATGCCGTTGCCGCACAGGACTTTCTGCATCAAGGCTCGCAATGAGCCCGGCCGAATCGATCGAGCGGTTGCCCTTGACGCCGGGGCAGCACCTGCTGGATTTCCTCGAATCGATCCGGCCCGGCGGGGCGGCGGAGGCGTTCAATATCTCCTTCCGGCTCACCATCGACGGAGCGCTGGACCGGAATCGGCTGTTCGACGCGATCGCTCGGACGATCGAGCGGCATGACGCACTGCGCACGGCCATCGTGCGTGGTCGTGGCATGGACGAGCAGGTCATCGGCTCCGACATCGAACCCGAGACGACGGTCGAGCGGGTGTCCGGCGCGTCCTGGGATGCGCCGGACATCGCCGGAAAGCTGGTCGAGCACAACAACTCTCCCTTCGACCTCGCCCTACCGCCGTTGGTCCGCGTGCTGTTGCTCGAACGCGCATCGGATCAGCGGCTACTCCAGGTGACGGCGCACCACAGCGTCGCCGACGCATGGTCCCTGGAAGTGCTGAAACGCGATATCGGGCGGTTCTACCGCGCCGCCGCCGGACTGGAACCGAAACCCGAACCGCCCGCGGTGCGCTACGGCCGGCTCGTGCTCGACGAACTGGCCGCGCTGGAGTCACCGGAGGCGGACGCGGCCCGCGCGTTCTGGCCGGAATACCTTGGCTCCCTGGAGGTTCTGCGCATTGCCGCGAAGGCGTCGCCGGACGACCGGGCGATCACCTGTCGCGGCGATCGTCGATGGACGTCCGCGGAACTCGCCGCGGTGCGCACGCTGGCCGGAAAGCTCCGCGCGACACCGTTCATGGTGATCGCCGCCGCGTACGGCTTCATCCTCGGACATCTCAGTGGATCCGCCGCGTACCTCATGCCGACCTTCAGCCACGGCCGCAAGGATCCGCGGTTCCACGAGTCGGTGGCGATGCTCTTCAATCCGTTCATGGTCGCGTTCCGCTGGTCGCCGGAGCTGTCCTTCGCCGATCTCGTCGCATCGTTCAAACAGAACTGCCTGCTGGCCTATCGATTTCAGTGGTACCCCTTCATCGAGGTGCTGGAGGACTGCCCGGATCTGTCCGTCGCGCTGATCGATCCGCACAGCGCCCTGTTTCCGGTGCAGATGCTGAATGTGCCGAAGGCGTCGGTGGGGGAGTCGCTGTTCGGACCCGAGTGCGTCGCCGCGGATTACGCGCTGCGCGCGACATCGGTGGGCAATGTGCTGCCGATCGACGGCATGCTCACGATCAAGGGAACACAGGAGGCGATGGCCATGACTTTCAATGCGGCACAGCGCTTATGGAACGACGAATTGGCCGCCGCCATGTGCGCGAGCGTGGTCGACCTGTGCGTCGAGGCCGCGCAGGATCCCGGCGTCGCCCTGCATCGGCTGGCCGGCACCATCGACCGCCGCTTCGACCGCGATATGTGGAGCGTCTGATGGGACATTCGCGAGTGGCCGTGGTGGACGGCGCGAACGGCTACGTGGCCAGTAATACGATCTGCGCGATGCTCGAACGCGGCATTCGGGTGAAAGCGCTGGCCAGAGGGGCCCGGACGCGCGTCCCAGAGGCGCTCGAATCGGCGACGATCATCGACGGGGAGACACTGCCCGACGTCACCGAGCTCGAGACCTACGACTGCGAACTCACCCAGGAATACCTGGGCATCAACGACTTCGAAGCGGCGGCGATCTTTTCCGAACCCTGCGATTTCTGGCATTTCGCTGCCGCGGTAGACCTTTCGCCCAATCGGCCCGCGCTGCTTCAGGACGTGAACACCAGGGGAACCGAGCGGGCGCTGCGACTGTTCGTCGAACACAGCCGGCCGGGCTCCAGGTTCTTCCTGATCAGCACCGCCTACGTCGGCGGGGTATCGGACACGCCCAGCGAGGAGACCTGGCTGCCGCCCACCGACGCCACCCAGTATCGGACCGTCTACGAGGCGACCAAGTGCGGCGGCGAGCTGGTCTTCCGCGATTTCATCCGCGAGCACCACATCGATGGCGCGGTGTTCCGCCTGGGGCAGGTGGTCGGGTCGGCCAAAACCGCCCACACCACTTCGGATTTCGGCATCTACAACTTCATGTCGAACATGAAACGAGTCGCGCGCCGATTCCCCGGCGGCGACGCCGCGGTGCAAGTGGCCGACGGGGCGACGCTCAATCTCGTCCCGATCGATACGACGGTGGAGTGGTTGCTGGGACTTTCCGAGGCCGAGAATCTGCCGCAGATCGTCAACCTGACCGACCGCCTCGGCGTTCGAGCCGACGAAACGGTCCGCATGATCGGGGCCGGCCTCGGCATGACGCTGCGCCCCGTCACCCCGCGGGAATGGGACGACGGCACGCTCACCGCACTGGACCGAGCCGTCGCCACCCGCATGGCCTACACCGGCAAGTACCTGCTGGAACGGATCGAGTTCGACCGCCGCAACCTCGAGTCCGCCCTCACCGTCCCGGACGAGGCCTGCGATCTGGCCCTGCTCGAACGACTGATCGCCTGGTACCTGAAGTAGATACCCCTTGCCAGAACGCAGTGATCTGGATCACAATTCGGTGACGGTTATGCCGATTCCACCTGAAACCTTTCCAAATGCTTTGCGAAGTCTTTACTATTAGCCAGACCTTCGCGTCACCCGGGTCGCCGCTCTCGAGCGGTTGAGCTACGCCCGCCGCTCGCTTTCGATGCCAGTACATGTTCCACCGATGAACCGGGACGGTCCACGTCCGCCCGGCGAAGGAGAAATATGTCCACCGACACCGATTCCGCACCACGGACGTCGCTGCGCCACCTTGCTTTATCCGAACGTCTGGCCGGTATCGGCCGCCATGATCTGCCCGCCTCGATCGTGGTTTTCCTGGTCGCGCTGCCGCTTTCCCTCGGCGTCGCGGTCGCCTCCGGCGCGCCCGTCGCCGCCGGTTTGATCGCGGCGGTGGTCGGCGGCGTGGTCGCGGGGCTGGTCGGCGGGTCGGCGGTGCAGGTGACCGGGCCGACCGCGAGCCTCACCGTGATCGTCGCCGCGAGCGTGCATCAATTCGGCTGGGCCGCGACGTGTTTCATCACCGTCGGGGCCGGCGCCTTGCAGATCCTGTTCGGGCTCAGCAGGATTGCCCGCGGTGCGTTGGCGATCGCGCCGGTGGTGGTGCACGGCCTGCTCGCCGGGATCGGCGTGATCATCGCACTCCAGCAGGTGCATGTGCTGCTCGGCGGCACCTCGCTGAGTTCCTCGTTCGACAGTCTCGTCCAGTTGCCCCATCAGCTGATGTCGGTGCATCGCGGCGACCTGCTGATCGGCGTCGTGGTGATCGTCATCCTGATCGCCTGGAAATTCGTGCCGCTCCCGGTCCGGTCGGTGCCGGGACCGCTGGTCGCGGTGGTGATCGCGACGCTGCTGTCGCTAGCGCTGCCCACCCACGTCGAGCGGCTGGTGCTGAACGGTTCGCTGCTCGACTCGATCGGCCTGCCCTCGATTCCGGCGGGCAGCTGGACCGCGATCGCGATCACCGTGGTCACCATCGCGCTGATCGCCAGCGTCGAGAGCCTGCTCTCCGCGGTCGCCGTGGACAAGTTGCGCCCGGAGACCTCGACCGACCTCGATCGCGAGCTGATCGGCCAGGGCACGGCCAACATGGTGTCCGGCCTGCTCGGCGGGCTGCCGGTGGCCGCGGTGATCGTGCGCAGCATCACCAACGCGCAGGCGGGCGCGCAATCGCGGGCGGCGACCGTGCTGCACGGCGTCTGGGTGCTGCTGTTCGCGGTGGCGCTGGCCGGGCTGGTCCAGCAGATCCCGAAGGCGGCGCTGGCCGGGCTGCTCATCCTGATCGGCGTGCAACTGGTGAAGCTGGCGCACATCCGGCTCGCCCGGCGCACCGGTGATCTGTACGTCTACGTCGCGACCGTGCTGAGCGTGGTGTTCCTGAACCTGTTGGTGGGCATGGTGATCGGGCTCGCGCTGTCGTTCGCGCTGCTGCTGTGGCGGGTGGTCCGGGTGACGATCACCGCCGAGCCGGTGGCGAGCGCGCGGCGCTGGGTGGTGTCCATCGACGGCACCTGCACCTTCCTCGCGCTGCCCAGGCTGTCCGCGGAACTGGCGAAAGTTCCCGCGGGCGTGGCGGTCACGATGGAGATGACGGTCGACTTCCTCGACCACGCCGCCTACGAGCGGATCACCGAATGGGCCGCGCAGCACGAATCCGACGGCGGCACCGTCGAATTCGTGGAGATCGGCAGCGCCCGGATGGCCCGCGCGCTGGCCGGCCCGCCCGAGCGGGGGCACTCCAGGCAGGTCATCGACCAGGCGATCAGCCCGTGGCGGCGCACCGGCATCCGCGAGGACCCGATCGCGGCGGGCATCGCGGCCTACCACCGCAGCCACGCGCACCTGATGCGCCCGCACCTGGACGGGCTGCGGCACCGTCCCGACGCCGATTCGTTCTTCCTCACCTGCGCCGATGCCCGCATCGTGCCGAACGTCATCACCAACAGCGGGCCCGGCGACCTGTTCACCGTCCGCAACGTGGGCAATCTGGTCCCCACCGCGGGCAGTGACGTGTCGGTCGAGGCGGCGCTGATCTACGCGCTGGAAAAGCTGGACGTGCGCGCGGTCGTGGTGTGCGGCCACTCCGGCTGCGGCGCGATGGAGGCGCTGTACCGCGAGGTGCAGACCGGTCCCGGCCTGGGCGACTGGCTGGCCCACGCGCGGCCGAGCCTCGACCGGTTCCGGCTCGGGCACCCGGTCGCCGAGGCCGCCGCGCTGGCCGGATTCGGCGAGGTGGACCAGCTGGGCATGGTGAATGTGGCGCTGCAATTGGAGACGCTGCACGCGCACCCGGCGGTGCGGCAGGGGATTGAGGAGCGGGGCGTTTCGGTGTCCGGGCTGTTCTTCGACATCGCCACGGCCAGGGTGATCGAGGTGACCGTGGACGGCATCGCGGAATTCGACGACGAGGGCCGCCGTGTCGCCGCAGAGCCGGTTTAACCGCCGCGACGGTCCGGCGCCGCGTCGGCGCCTCGACAGGCGGGTCCGGACGTCGTGTTAACGCGTAGTTAGCACGATTCTCAGGCTTTGCTTAGTCTTTACTAATAGCCTTACTGAGGTTTAACACTCGACCCACTGGTGCGTCGAGTACTGCTTCACCGCGAGATGCCGGTTCGCGGTCGTGTGCCCTGCTGGACATGTTGATCGTCAACCGACCTCGGCCGTTGTGCCGGGTTCGGCGAAGGAGATAGTCATGGCTGTCGAAAACGATTTGGCCCCCCCGATTACACCCCCGGTCTCAGCGGACTCGGGTCGCGGTTCCGGACCCCTGTCCGATCGTCTGCAATCGATCCTCCGCCACGATGTGCCCGCTTCCATTGTGGTCTTTCTGGTCGCGTTGCCGCTGTCCCTCGGCATCGCAGTAGCCTCCGGCGCGCCCGTCGCCGCCGGTCTCATCGCCGCCGTGATCGGCGGCATCGTCGCCGGCCTGCTCGGCGGCTCCATTCTTCAGGTGAGCGGCCCGGCGGCCGGGCTCACCGTCGTCGTGGCCGAGTCCATCAACCAATTCGGTTGGAAAACAACCTGTTTCATCGCCGCCGCGGCCGGCGTCCTGCAAATCCTGTTCGGGCTGAGCCGGATTGCCCGCGCCGCGCTGGCCGTCGCGCCGGTCGTGGTGCACGCGATGCTCGCCGGCATCGGCATCACCATTGCGCTGCAACAGATTCACGTGCTGCTCGGCGGTTCGTCGCACAGCTCGGCGTGGAAGAACCTCACCCAGCTGCCGAGTCAGCTGATGTCGCTGCACGGCGGCGACGTGTTCATCGGCGCGGTGGTGATCGCGATCATGCTCGGCTGGAAGTACGCGCCCGCCAAGCTGCGCGTCGTCCCCGGACCGCTGGTCGCGGTGTTCGCGGGCACCGTGCTCGCCATGGTGCTGCCGACCGGCGCCGAGCGAATCGTGTTGAACGGCTCGCTGTTCGACGCGATCGGCCTGCCGGAGCTGCCGCGCGGCGACTGGTCCGCCGTGATCCTCATGGTGATCACCATCGCGCTGATCGCCAGCGTGGAGAGCCTGCTGTCCGCGGTCGCCGTGGACAAGATGCACTCGGGTCAGCGCACCAACTTCGACCGCGAGCTGATCGGCCAGGGTTCGGCCAACGTGCTCTCCGGCCTGCTCGGCGGCCTGCCGGTCACCGGCGTGATCGTGCGCAGCGCGACCAACGTGCAGGCGGGCGCGCGCAGCCGCGCGTCGGCGGTGCTGCACGGCGTCTGGATCCTGGTGTTCTCGGTGGCGTTGGCCGGTGTGGTGCAACAGATTCCGAAGGCGGCGCTGGCCGGCCTGCTGATCGTGATCGGCATCCAGCTGGTCAAGCTGGCGCACATCCGGATGGCCCGGCGCACCGGTGATCTGCTGGTCTACGTCGTCACCATCGCGGCGGTGGTCTTCCTCAATCTGCTGGAGGGCGTGCTGATCGGCCTCGCGCTGGCCTTCGCGCTGCTGCTGTGGCGGGTGGTGCGGGTCGCCATCAGCGCCAGGCAGATTCCGGGTTCGCAGCGGTGGATGATCACCATCGACGGCTCCTGCACGTTCCTCGCGCTGCCGAAGCTGTCGGCGGAGTTCGCGAAGGTGCCCGCCGATGCCGATGTCACCGTCGAGATGACCGTCGACTTCCTCGACCACGCCGCCTTCGAGGCCATCGAGGACTGGGTGCGGCAGCAGGAAAGCAACGGCGGCAGTGTCGATTTCGTGGAAATCGGCAGCGCCAGGATGGCCTACGCGACGGCGGGCCCGCCGTCGCGCAGCTTCGGGCGCGCGGTGTGGACCGACATCCTCGGTCCGTGGCGGCGCAACGAGCACGCCGACCCGATCGCGGCCGGCGTGGCCGCCTATCACCGCAGCCACGCGCACGTCGTCCGGCCGCACCTGGACGAGCTGCGGGACAGCCAGGATCCGGACTCGTTCTTCCTCACCTGCGCGGACTCGCGGATCGTGCCGAACATGATCACCAACAGCGGACCCGGCGACCTGTTCACGGTGCGCAATGTGGGCAATCTGGTTCCGGCCGTTGGTGATCCGTCGGTGGACGCCGCACTGGTCTTCGCCCTGGAGGAGCTGAACGTTCGTTCCATCGTGGTCTGCGGCCACTCCTCGTGCGGCGCCATGAAGGCGTTGCACTCCGGCGCCCAAGCCGGTCCGGAAATCGACAAGTGGCTCGCGCACGCCCATCCGAGCCTGGACCGGGTCCGGCGCGGACACCCGGTGGCGATCGCCGCCGCTCGGGCGGGCTTCGGCGAGGTCGACCAGCTGAGCATGGTGAACGTCGCCGTGCAGCTGGAAAACCTGCAACGGCACCCCGCGGTCCGGGCGGCCGTCGCCGAGCGCGGCGTGACGGTGTCGGGCCTGTTCTTCGACATCGCCAGCGCGCGGGTCATCGAGGTCACCGAGAACGGGCTGGCGCACATCGAGGACGAGGCGGGACATCGGGTCACCCCTGAACTCGTCTGAGCAATGACCGCCGAGCCCGCCCGAACTGTCCGATTCGGGCGGGCTCGACGTTTGCGACCTGGGCCGGACCGGTCGGTCTCGTACGCTGGGAAAGGTGACGGCTGACCTGGAGACAAGATCGACGCAGACGGGCTGGCGCGCCTTCCGGGCCCGCATCGCCGCGCGACCTACGCTGAACTTCGCCTATCGGGTCGGGGTCGCGTTGGCCGGCACCGCGGTGCTCGCCGTCGGAATCGTCACGATTCCCTACCCCGGACCCGGCTGGGCGATCGTGTTCGCCGGACTGGGCATCCTGGCCACCGAATTCGCCTGGGCACAACGGGCACTCGGCTGGCTGCGGGACAAGTACCGGCAGGGTATGGCGTGGTATTCCGCACGGGGTGCCGCCATGCGCGTGTTCGCGGCGGGCGCTACCTTTGCGCTGGTTGTCGCGACACTATGGATATTGGGCACGTTCGGGATGGTCGGCAGCTGGATCGGAGTCGAGTGGCAATGGTTACGCAGTCCCCTGAAATGGTGAACACGGTTCCCGGGCGCACGTTGACCCAGCCGGACTGGCTGGCGGCACGGATCGCCGAGATGGGGCATTCGTGGGGGACGACGTCGCCGCGCATCGCGGGCACGCTGTGGTGGTGCATGGTCGCCTCCGCGCTGGTCGAGCAGATCGCGCGCGCGTACGCCCGCGACGAGCGGGCCGTCGAGCCGGTGCTCGACCACTTCGACTGCGAGGTCCGCCCCGACGGCGGCGTGGAGCGCATCCACGTGCTGGCCGAGCCCGACGAGGCCACCGAGCCCGGTGCGGCACTGCGGGAAACCCTTGCGGCCGTGATCGGTCCGGTCGCCGAGGTCTCCGGCGCCGGCGTGCCGTCGCTGTGGGCGATCGTCGCCGATGCCGTCGGCAACCGTGCCCTCGACGCCGGCTCCCCAGACGCGGGCGCCCGACTGGCGACCGAGATCGGCGGCAAACTCCCCACCCCCCGTTTCGTCGACATCGGCGGCCGCACCTTCGTCAAACGCATCTCCTGCTGCCTCGTCTACGAGGTCCCCAACTGCGAAATGTGCACCAGCTGCCCGAAACGCCCGTCCGCCGACCGCCAGGCGAGGCTGGAAAAACTGGCTGCGGACACCTGACCGACAGCCGTAGATTCACCAGTCGACCATCGTTTTCGCCAGACCCCACCACTGATTTCGCAAGCACATGGGTAACTCACCGGGAACCGGCTGACTTATCCACCACCGCACCGCCAGTCGCCGACGTCACTCTCTACCCACCTGAATCCGGCCTGAACACCCGGAGAGGCGGGCGAGCGTGCGCGTGGGGGTGGGCATGCCGATAGCATGGTCGCGCCGGGGCACGGTGTGCCCTGGCCATGATCCGCGGGGATGTCCCCGCACCCGAGAAACTCCAAGGAGAGCACCGCCGTGACCACCTCAGCCCGCACTGCCCCTGCCGCCCTCGTCCGGGTGCCGGCCGGGACGACGGCGGGTGCCGCGGTGCGCGAGGCCGGGCTGCCGACCAAGGGCCCGGACACCATCGTCGTCGTGCGCGACGCCGAGGGGCTCAAGGACCTGTCCTGGACCCCGGACACCGACGTCGAGGTGGAGGCGGTCGCCGCCGACACCGAGGACGGCCGCAGTGTGATCCGGCATTCCGCCGCACACGTGCTGGCCCAGGCGGTGCAGCAGGAGTTCCCGGAGGCCAAGCTCGGCATCGGCCCGCCGATCAAGGACGGCTTCTACTACGACTTCCAGGTCGACAAGCCGTTCACCCCGGAGGATCTGGCCAAGCTGGAATCCCGGATGAAGAAGATCGTCAAAGGCGCGCAGCGCTTTTCGCGACGCGTGGTCGAGGTCGAGGAGGCCCGCGTCGAGCTGGCCAAGGAGCCGTTCAAGCTGGAGCTGATCGGCGACAAGTCCGGCATCGACGACCCGGAGGTCATGGAGGTCGGCGGCAAAGAGCTGACCATCTACGACAACTTGGATCCGCGGACCGGTGATCGGCTCTGGGGCGACCTGTGTCGCGGCCCGCACATCCCGACCACCAAGTTCATCCCCGCGTTCAAGCTGACCCGCAGCTCGGCCGCCTACTGGCGCGGCGATCAGAACCGCGAGGACCTGCAGCGCATCTACGGCACCGCCTGGGAATCCCAGGAGGCGCTCGAAGAGTACCTGCACCTGCTCGCCGAGGCCGAACGCCGCGACCACCGCAAGCTCGGCCTGGAGCTGGACCTGTTCAGCTTCCCGGACGAGCTCGGCTCCGGTCTGCCGGTGTTCCACCCCAAGGGCGGCATCATCCGCAAGGAGATGGAGGAGTACTCGCGGCGTCGGCACGTGTCCGCGGGCTACGAGTTCGTCAACACCCCGCACATCACCAAGGGGCACCTGTTCGAGGTCTCCGGCCACCTGGACTGGTACCAGGACGGCATGTTCCCGGCGATGCACCTGGACGCGGAGCTGAACGAGGACGGCACCGTCCGCAAGCCCGGCCAGGACTACTACGTCAAGCCGATGAACTGCCCGATGCACAACCTGATCTTCCGGGCGCGCGGCCGGTCCTACCGGGAACTGCCGTTGCGCCTGTTCGAGTTCGGCTCGGTCTACCGCTACGAGAAGTCCGGCGTGGTGCACGGCCTGACCCGGGTGCGCGGCATGACCCAGGACGACGCGCACATCTACTGCACCAAAGAGCAGATGCACGCCGAGCTGACCAGCACCCTGCACTTCGTGCTCGACCTGCTGAAGGACTACGGTCTCGACGACTTCTACCTGGAGCTGTCGACCAAGGACCCGGTCAAGTTCGTCGGCTCGGACGAGCTGTGGGAAGAGGCGACCGAGACCTTGTCCAAGGTGGCCTCGGCCTCCGGGCTCGAGCTGGTGCCGGATCCGGGCGGCGCCGCGTTCTACGGGCCGAAGATCTCGGTGCAGGTCAAGGACGCGCTCGGGCGCACCTGGCAGATGTCGACCATCCAGCTGGACTTCAACCTGCCGGAACGGTTCAACCTCGAATACACCGCCTCCGACGGCACCAAGCAGCGGCCGGTGATGATCCACCGCGCGCTGTTCGGCTCCATCGAACGCTTCTTCGGCGTGCTCACCGAGCACTACGCCGGCGCCTTCCCGGCCTGGCTGTCGCCGGTGCAGGCGGTCGGCATCCCGGTCGCGGAAGCCTTTGCGCCGCACCTGGACAAGGTGATCGAGCTGCTGCACGACGCGGGCGTGCGGGCGCAGGTCGACCGCAGCGACGACCGGATGCAGAAGAAGATCTTCAACAACACCGCGCAGAAGGTGCCGTTCATGCTGCTGGCCGGCGAGCGGGACGTGAACGCGGACGCGGTGAGCTTCCGGTTCCGCGACGGTACCCAGGTGAACGGGGTGCCGGTCGCCGACGCGGTCGCCACCATTGTGGAATGGATCGCGAATCGGGAGAACGCTTCGCCGACCGCGGAGGGCTTCGAGATCAAGGGTGCGCAATGAGTGATCGCACGGCGCCGGACGGGCTCTCCGAGCTGAACGACGCCGATCAGGGCCGCATCGTCGATCGTGGCGCGGGCGAACCCGATCGGCTGCAACGGCTTTGGACGCCGTACCGGATGTCCTACATCGCGGAGGCGGCCTCGACCGACCCCGCGTCGACCGGGCATCCGTTCACCGACATCCCGAAGATGTCCGACGAGGACGGCCTGGTCATCGCCCGCGGTGAGCTGGTGTACGCGGTGCTGAACCTGTACCCGTACAACCCCGGCCACATGATGGTGGTGCCCTACCGCAAGGTGGCCAACCTCGAGGACCTCACGCTGGACGAGGGCGCCGAGCTGATGGCGTTCACCCAGCAGGCCATCCGGGTGATGAAGCAGGTGTCGCGGCCGCACGGCTTCAACGTCGGCCTGAATCTCGGTGGCGTGGCCGGTGGTTCGCTCGCCGACCACCTGCACCAGCACATCGTCCCGCGCTGGGGCGGCGACGCGAACTTCATCACCGTGGTCGGCGGTGCGAAGGTGATGCCACAGCTGCTACGCGAGACGAGGGCGCTGCTGTCGGCAGCCTGGAAGGAAGTCGACTAGAAGTGCTGAGCTTCTTCGGCCGCGATACGTTTGCCAAAGCGACTGCGCCGCTGGGCAAAGCGCTGGTGAGCACCGGGCTCACGCCGGATGCGGTGACGGTCATCGGCACCACCGCGTCGATCGCCGCCGCGGTCACCCTGTTCCCGTCCGGACATCTGTTCTGGGGGACCATGGTGATCTGGTTGTTCGTCATGTTCGACATGCTCGACGGCGCGATGGCCCGGGCGCGCGGCGGCGGCACGAAGTACGGCGCGGTGCTCGACGCCACCTGCGACCGGATGGCCGACGGCGCGATCTTCGGCGGATTGGCTTGGTGGGCGGTCTATCACGAGCAGCACAAGCCGTTGTTCGCCGCGACGCTGGTGGTGCTGGTGACCTCGCAGGTGATCTCGTACGCGAAGGCGCGGGCCGAGGCGAGCGGGTTGTCCGCCGACGGCGGGATCATCGAGCGGCCGGATCGGTTGATCATCGTGCTGGTCGGGGCCGGGCTCACCGGGATCGGCGGGTACTGGGGCCTGGACTGGCTCACCTACGCGGTGCATGTCGCGATGTGGATCCTCGCGGTGCTCAGCATCGTCACGGTGGCCCAGCGGGTGCTCGCGGTGCGCCGGTCGCCGGGCGCGCGTGAGGTGATCCCGCTGGCCAGACCGGCCGCACCCGAAAACCCTACGGCCGGAACGGCGAACGCGACGTGAGACCGCCATATCGTGGTGGTGTGGTGCGGGAAACGGGGCAATGGTCATGAGTATCGGGGAGCGGTTGAGCGACGTCGGTTACGCGGCGGGCTGGCGGCTGGTGCGGGCGCTGCCCGAGGCGACGGCGCGGCGGCTCTTCGACGCGGGCGCGGATCGGGTCGCGGGCAAGGCGAACCGGGCGTTCCGGGCCGGCGGCGAGCCGAATCAGCTGCGGCGCAATCTCGCTCGGGTGATCGGCGGCACGCCCGCGGACGTGCCGGACGAGCTGATCCAGGCGAGTGTCCGGTCCTACGCGCGGTACTGGCGCGAGGCGTTCCGGCTGCCGTCGATGGACCACGAGGCGATCGGTCAGCTTGTCCTGGAAGGGAAGTCGCATCTGGAGGCGGCGCTGGCGGCCGGCCGCGGGGCGGTCCTGGTGTTGCCGCACTCGGGGAACTGGGACATGGCGGGGGTGTGGCTGGTGCAGAATCACGGCACCTTCGCGACCGTCGCGGAGCGGCTGAAGCCGGAGTCGCTGTACAAGCGATTCGTCGCCTACCGGGAAAGCCTCGGCTTCGAGGTGGTGCCGCTGACCGGCGCCGACCAGCCGCCGTTCGTGCAGTTGGCGAAGCGGTTGCGGGAGAACAAGGCGATCTGCCTGATGGGGGAGCGCGACCTGACCGGTCGGGGGGTGCCCGTCACCTTCTTCGGCGAGCCCACCTGGTTGCCCGCCGGCGCGGCCAAGCTGGCCATCGAGACCGGTGCGCCGTTGCTGCCGGTGCACACCTGGTTCACCGGCGATGGCGCGGAGGGCTGGGGGATGAAAGTCGAACCGGCCATTGATGTTTCGGGCGGTGTCGCGGCGGCCACGCAGGAGCTGGCGGACCGGTTCGCGGCGAATATCGCCGCGTATCCGGCGGATTGGCACATGCTGCAACCGATGTGGGAAAGCGATCTGTCCGCGGAGCGGCTGGCCCGGATCGCGGCCGCGCAGCCACATCTGCCCGAGTCCGGCGCGGATTCGGTTGATACGACGGCTCATTCGGACGGGGCTCCATGAAGATCGGCATGGTCTGTCCGTACTCGTTCGACGTCCCCGGTGGGGTGCAGGCGCATGTGGTCGAGCTGGCGCGGGTTTTCATCGAACGCGGGCACCGGGTGAGCGTGCTCGCACCCGCGTCGGAGGAAACGCGGCTGCCCGATTTCGTGGTGTCGGCCGGGCGCGCGGTCGCGATTCCGTACAACGGATCGGTGGCGCGGCTGTCCTTCGGGCCCATGGCCTACACCAGGATTCGCCGGTGGATCGACGGCAACGACTTCGACGTGCTGCACATCCACGAGCCGAATGCGCCGAGCCTGTCGATGCTCGCGCTGAAGATCGCCGAGGGGCCGATCGTCGCCACCTTCCACACCTCGACCACGAAGTCGTTGATACTCAGCACCTTTCAGGGGGTGCTGCGGCCCTATCACGAGAAGATCAGCGGGCGGATCGCCGTCTCCGAGCTGGCCCGGCGCTGGCAGGTGGAGGCGCTCGGGTCCGACGCGGTGGAGATTCCGAACGGGGTCGACGTGCCCGCGTTCGCGCGGGCGCCGATGCTGCCCGGGTATCCGCGGGCGGGCAAGACCGTGCTGTTCCTCGGCCGCTACGACGAGCCGCGCAAGGGGATGGACGTGCTGCTCGGCGCGCTGCCCGAGCTGGTGCGCAAGCACAAGGAGCTGGAGGTGCTCATCGTCGGGCGCGGCGACGAGGACCGGCTGCGGCGGGAAGCGGGCGCGCTCGCCGGGCATCTGCGTTTCCTCGGGCAGGTCTCGGATGCGGAGAAGGCCTCGGCCATGCGCAGCGCGGACGTGTACGTCGCGCCCAATCTCGGCGGCGAGAGCTTCGGCATCATCCTGATCGAGGCGATGGCGGCCGGAACCGCCGTGGTGGCAAGCGAATTGGATGCCTTCCGGCGGGTGCTGCGCGACGGCACGGCTGGTGCGCTGGTGCCGGTCGGTGATTCGGCGGCGCTGGCGCGGGCCATCGACGAGGTGCTCACCGACGACCGTCGCCGGGCCGCGCTGGTGGAGACCGCGACCCAGGTGGTCGGCGAGTACGACTGGCCGGTGGTGGCCGAACAGATCCTGCGCGTCTACGAGACGGTGACCGTCGGCGACACCAGGGTGCGGGCCGCCGGATGATCACCTTCTCCGCGACCACGGTTCTCGTACTCGCGCTGATCGCGGCGGTCATCGTCGCGATCGGCATCTGGGCCTACTCCACAGCCAACCGGCTCGACCGGCTGCACGTGCGTTCCGATCAGTCCTGGCAGGCGTTGGACGCGGCGCTGGCCCGGCGGGCGGTGGTGGCTCGGTCGGTCGCGATGGCGATCGCCGATCCGGTGGCCGATCCGGCGCTGGCCGATCAGGGCAAAGTGCTTGCGCTGCTGGCCGATCGGGCCGAACGCGTGGCCAGGGCCGATCGGGAGACCGTAGAAAACCAGCTCTCCGGGGCACTTTCGACGATCGACATCGAGAAATTGCGCCCGCAGATGGTGGCCGAGCTGGCCGACGCGGAGGCGCGGGTGCTCATCGCGCGCCGCTTCCACAACGACGCCGTGCGCGACACCCTCGCGCTGCGCACCCGGCGGTCGGTGCGCATCCTGCACCTCGGCGGCACCGCGCCGCTGCCCACCTACTTCGAGATCACCGAGCGGGCCAATCCGGCCGCGTCCACCGGGCTCACCGTCGACACCACCCGCACCACCGCGCGCATCGTGCTGTTCGACGAGCAGGACCGCACGCTGCTGATGCGCGGCAACGACCCGAAGACGCCGGATATCTCGTTCTGGTTCACCGTCGGCGGTGGCGTGGACCCGGGGGAGTCGCTGCGCGATGCCGCCGTGCGCGAGCTGTACGAGGAGACCGGGCACAAGGCCGACCCGGACAGCCTGCGTGGCCCGATCTGGCGTCGGGTCGCGGTGTTCCCCTTCGACGGTGACCTGATCCGCTCCGAGGAGCTGTTCTTCGCCCTGCGCGTGCGCGGCTACGAACCGCAGGCCACCAACCTGACCACCATCGAACGCCGCTCGATCACCGGCAACAAATGGTGCACCGTCGAGGACATCGTCCGGCTGGACCGCTCCGGCGAAACCGTCTATCCGTACGACCTCGATCAACTCCTGCCCGAAGCCGCCGCGGCCGCGTCCGGAGTCGCGCATCCCGAGGTCCGCTCGATCCGCTGACGCACGTGTGATGTGTTTCACTATCGTGCTACGGTCGCGACTGGATCCACGCGGGCTGGGTAGTGCTTTTCGCAAGGCACTCGGATTTCGGTGCCGCGGCCCCCACGCGTCGTGGGGGAAATGCTCGGTGTGCGGAGGTACGTAGTACATGTCCTACCTGTTGTTCGATTTCCTGCTGCCGCTCATCGGTCCCGCCGCCGCCGAGTACTGGGCCCAGTTGCTGGTGGTCGGCCCGCTCTGAGTCGCCGCCGGAAGTTAGCGGGGACGGTGAAACCGCCCCGCTGCCCGGCGAATCCGCTTCCGTGGCCCGGCCGACCGGTCCAGTGCGGCACGCCGACGGGCAGAGCCCCTGGTAGGTGACAAGGCCAGTCATCTCCGACTGGCTATCAAGTGGCCTGGGTGGCCCGCCTAGAATTGGGTCGATTCAATCCCTTGCGACCCCGATTGGCGCAGATGACCCAGGAGTTTGCCGTGACGACGCCCGAGACCACCCAGACCATCGGCACCGCCCGCGTGAAGCGCGGCATGGCCGAGATGCTGAAGGGCGGGGTGATCATGGATGTGGTCACCGCCGACCAGGCCAAGATCGCCGAAGACGCCGGCGCGGTCGCGGTGATGGCGCTGGAGCGGGTGCCCGCCGACATCCGCGCGCAGGGCGGCGTGTCCCGGATGAGCGACCCGGACATGATCGACGGCATCATCTCCGCCGTCTCCATCCCGGTCATGGCGAAGGCGCGCATCGGCCACTTCGTGGAGGCGCAGATCCTGCAGAGCCTGGGCGTCGACTACATCGACGAGTCCGAGGTGCTCACCCCCGCCGACTACGCCAACCACATCGAGAAGTGGAACTTCACCGTTCCCTTCGTCTGTGGCGCGACCAACCTCGGTGAGGCCCTGCGCCGAATCACCGAGGGCGCGGCCATGATTCGCTCGAAGGGCGAGGCAGGCACCGGCGACGTGTCCAACGCGACCACGCACATGCGCAAGATCCGCGGCGAGATCCGCCGGCTGTCCTCGCTGCCCGCCGACGAGCTGTTCGTCGCCGCCAAGGAGCTGCAGGCGCCCTACGAGCTGGTCCGCGAGGTCGCCGAGACCGGCAAGCTGCCCGTCGTGTTGTTCACCGCCGGCGGCATCGCCACCCCCGCCGACGCCGCGATGATGATGCAGCTCGGCGCCGAAGGTGTGTTCGTCGGCTCCGGCATCTTCAAGTCCGGTAACCCCGCCGAGCGCGCCGCCGCGATCGTCAAGGCGACCACCTTCCACGACGACCCCGATGTGCTCGCGAAGGTTTCGCGTGGACTGGGCGAGGCCATGGTCGGCATCAACGTCGAGGAACTGCCGGTCGATCACCGGCTGGCCGAGCGCGGTTGGTGAATTCCCGCCCTACCGGGGCGGTTTGAGTTTATTTGAGCAAACGGGACATGGTGGCGGCGCAGTGCGCCCGCGGTCATGTCCCGTTTGATGTGAACGGGTGTGGGTGATCGTGGAATTGCGACAGTTGCGGTACTTCGTCGTGCTGGCGGAGGAGTTGCATTTCCGGCGGGCGGCGGAGCGGTTGTTCATTTCCACGCCGACGCTCAGTCAGCAGATCAAGGTGCTGGAGCGGGAGATGGGTGGGGCGTTGCTCACTCGGGATCCGCGGGTTGAGTTGACGGCGGCGGGGGAGGTGTTGTTCCGGACCGGGCGCGAGGTGTTGCGGTCGGTGGATGCGGCGGTGCGGGAGACGCGGCGCGCGTCTGCGGAGGGTGCCACGGTGCTTCGGTTCGGGTTGCTGAACGGCGTACCTCCTTGGCTCCCTTCACGAATCGAAGAATTGCTGCCGGCCGGCACTCGCATGGTGCTCACCGGGGGAACCACCGCGGATCAGGTTCGGCTGCTCGACGACGACGAGGTCGATCTGGCGCTCGTCCGCGCCCCGGTCGCACTGCCTGACCGCTTCGCCCAACAGCCGGTCGCCCGCGACGAACTCGGTGTGCTGATGTCCTCCTCCCACCCATTCGCTCATTCCGCCGAGATCGCCCCTGCTGACCTCACCGACCAGGAATTAATCCTGTTCGCCAAAGAATCCGCCCCCGGCCTCCACGACGAACTACTCCACACCCTGCACGCCCGAGGCGCCCACATCCGACTCAGCGAAAGCGCCATGGGCCACGCCCAAATGCTCGCCGTCCTCCCATCCCGCCCCGACCTGATCGGCCTGAGCACCTCCCGCCCCGCGGACCAGCCAGGTCTTGCTTGGCGTCCGCTCCGAGGTGGACCCGTCGAAGTCACCTACGCCGCCATCTGGCGCGTACCTATCCGAAATCCGGCCGTACGCGCCCTGGTCGAGGCACTGCCCGCCAGTATTGAGTTTCGGGCAGCCACCGATCGAACCTGACTCTTCTCCGGACCTCACCATCGTCTTACTGTTCTCACAATTGTGCTGGGTAGCTTGACGTTTCGATGCATGTGGACCACTGCGCTGGTTGCTCGTGCCGCATCACTGTCGATGTATCAGCCGAAACGTAAAGGACGAGCAGTTGAAGCTTCGTAAGACCGGACGCATGGCGATCGCCGGCTTGGCCGTGGTTGCCGCACTGGGCCTGACGGCCTGCGGTAGCGATGACAAGTCGGATTCGCCGAAGCCTTCCCGCACGTCGACCAGCACGACTGCCAACGCGAACACGCCTGCGCCGCCGACCGTCGACGAACTGAACGCGCTGCTGCAGAAGGCGCTGGATCCGGCGGTGCCCAGCGCGGAGAAGCTGGACCTCGTGCAGGGCATCGAGGCCGACCCGGAACTGCCCAACCGGCTCGCCGAGGCGTTCAAGCAGGCGAACGCCAAGGCCGACATCACCGGGGTGACCGTCTTCGGCGAATCCGTCAGCGCCCAAGGGAAATTCACCGTCAACGGCCAGGAGAACGTGGTCGACGTGCCATTCGTCCTCGACGGCGGCAAGTGGAAGGTCCAGAAGTCCTGGGCCTGCGGCGCGCTCGCCAACCTCAACCAGCAGTCGCCCGCCTGCACCAGCTGAGCCTGGCGTTCGGCACGCAGCCGCACGCCTCCTGATTTCCCGCACCGAGAATTGCATGCGATTTCGGTGCACGAAATCAAGAGGCGTGCGGCTCTCGGGTCCGACCTGCGATGTTAGTGCCGCGCTAACGCGAATTCGATAGCGCGACATGGACACTCGGCCAGTGCGATGGTCGGGTGGAGGCATGACAGTTAGCACAGCAGCAGAACAGGTCGTCATCGTCGGCGGCAGCTCCGGCATGGGTTTGGCGTTGGCCGCCGCGCTCGTGACGGAGGGCGCGGAGGTCATCATCGCCGGGCGCTCCGCCGAGCGGCTCGCCGCCGCGGAACGCACATTGCCGGAGGGGCCGGGCAAGGTGCGGTCGCTCGTCACGGACATCACCAGCGAGGCCGATATCGAGCGGTTGTTCACCGAGGTCGGCGTGGTCGACCACGTGGTGACCACCGCGGTCGACGCCGAGGGCGTGTACCAGCCCATCGCCTCCTTCGACGTAGATCTGGCGCGAAAGACCTTGGCCGCCAAACTCATCGGCCCCGCCCTCCTCGCCAAGCACGCCCGCATCACCCCCGGCGGTTCGCTCACCTTCACCTCCGGCATCGCCGCCTACCGCCCCAGCCCGGGCTCCTCGATCGTCGCCGCCGCCAACGGCGCCCTCGAATCCCTCGCCTACGCCCTGGCCGTCGAACTCGGCCCCACCCGCGTCAACGTCGTCTCCCCGGGCTGGATCGACACCCCGATCTGGGACATCATCGCCGGCCCCGCCAAAACCGAACGCCACCAACAACTTTCCGCCCGCCTCCCCGTCGGCCGCATCGGCCACCCCACCGAAATAGCCCAAGCCATGCTCGCCGTAATGCACAACCCCTTCATCACCGGCACCGTCCTACACGCCGACGGCGGCCACCGCCTCGTCTAGTCCCGCGCGTGACAGACGTCGAGCGGTCGCAGTGGGTTGGTCAGGGGCACGGGAAGTGGGTGGATAGGCTGGCGCACAAGGCTTTTAGGGCGGCGGGGGTGTGGCGGCGGGTTTCTACGAATAGGTAGCCGGGGATGGGGGAGGCCTGGTCCAGGGGGCGGTGGGTGACGATGATCAGGTCGTTTTCGAAGATCACCGGTCCTACGAGTGGTCCGAGGCCCTGATGTTTGGCGCAGATGGCGCATTCGCTCCCCATTCGGTCACATTAGCGATGGACGACGGGGCATGGCTTGGGGAAATCGTGAGCAGGGCGGGGTTGGTGCATTTATACATATGGTTACGTGGATATGCGCATTTATCTATTGGACTCCTCCGCGTGTATCGGGAACGCCGCTGACTAAAAGAAGCAAGGAGGAGGAGCTAGTCGGTGATACGGAGGGCTGGGCGGTCGGGATGGTCCCAGCGGGCGAAGAAGGTTGGGGTGGTGGAGGTTTCGGTGTCGAGCAGGGCGGGGATGGTCCAGTGGTCTTCGGGTGGGGTTGTTCGGCGGAGGGCTTGTTCGGACAGGTCGAGGCGGACGGACAGGTCGAACTCGAGGTAGTGGTCGAGCAGCATGGGGCCGGCGATGACGAGGACGGTGTCGGCAGCGGCGGGTCGGATGGTGGCGCGGGCCGAGCGATCGGTGGCCTCGTCCCAGAGCGCAGGGAGCCACCGGCCCTCCTTGTGCAGGGCGTCGATGACCTCGCGGCGGAGTGCCTCGTAGTCGAACCAGGCAGTGCGATAGGACAGGTCGTCGCGGCCGAACTCGACGCGCAGCGATGCCGGACGAACGTAATCGTGCAGCGAGACCACCTCGGCGGGGCGGCCGGTGTCGCGCAACGCGACGGCGGTCCGATGAGCGAGATCGACGGGACGGGCCGCGTCGGCACCGTCGACGGCGATCACTCGATGGCCGGGCATCGCACGGACACGCTCGACGAGACGTTCGACGAGAGCGTCCTGGGTGATTGGAACGAACTGTGGCACTGGTCAATCAGAGCAAACCAAGGGGAGGTCCCCTGTCGGCGGCATCCGCGAAGGTAGCTGGAGTCGGTCGCGCTCAGCTATCTCGCCGCGCAACCGACCGGGACCGGAACCCCATTGCCGGCAGATCACCCGACGGCCGAGGACGACCGCGACCGCGTGGCGAGTTAATCTCAGCCCATGGCGACAATCGAAGAGGCGCTGGAGATAGAGCGGCTCGAGCGCGACATCTTCCGTGGGGCGTCCACGAAGACTCAGCTTCCGCGCACGTTCGGCGGACAGGTTGCCGGCCAGGCGCTGGTGTCGGCGGTGCGCACGGTCGAGCAGCGGTATCAGGTGCATTCGCTGCACGGATACTTCCTGCGCCCGGGCAACCCGGACGAGCCGACGGTGTATCTCGTCGAACGGATCAGGGACGGCCGCTCGTTCTGTACCCGCCGGGTGACCGGTGTGCAGGACGGTCAGGCGATATTCACCATGTCGGCGTCGTTCCACACCGGCGACGAGGGCCCGGAGCATCAGGACGAGATGCCGCCGGTGCAACCGCCGGACGATCTTCCGGACGCGAGCACCACGATGAGCCCGGAACGGCTGTGGGCGATGCGCGAGTGGGAGCACTGGGATATCCGCACGGTCCCGCAGGACCAGGTGGCCCGCCGCGACGGCGTGGTCTCGCAGCAGCAAGTGTGGTTCCGCTACCGGCACCCGCTGCCCGACGACCCGCTGTTCCACGTCTGCACGCTGGCCTACATGAGCGACATGACGCTGCTCGGTTCGTCCAAGGTGATCCATCCCGACGAGCAGACGCAGAACGCGTCCCTCGATCACGCGATGTGGTTCCTGCGCCCGTTCCGCGCCGACGACTGGCTGCTCTACGACCAGGCCTCGCCGTCGGCCGGCTTCGGTCGCGCGCTCACCGGCGGAAAGATCTTCAACCGTGAAGGTCAGCTCGTCGCGGCGGTGGTCCAGGAGGGCCTGATCCGCAACCTCCGCGACTGAGATTTGTCGACCGCAGTGGTGTGCGTGTGGCCGACGCACACCACCGCGGCCGCCTGAATTCGGTTCAGGCTCTATCCCACCTGGACGCGCAGGTGGCAGACCACGGTGTCGGTCATCCGGCGCAGCACGCGTTCGAGCTCGTCGCTGCGATGGCTGGGCAGGACGCGGTTCCAGCCGACCGGCGGGTCGACCTCGGCGATCACGACGACCTTGCGCCGCCCCTCGAAGTTGTCCTGTACGTAGCGCGCGACCGGCCCGCCGACCGTGGCGTCGCTGTCCTCGAGCAACACCAGCCGCACGTCCGGATGCCAGGCCTCCCAGGCCTTGGTGAACGCCTTGACCGACTCGCCGGGCAGGCAAACATGCACCGCGACAACGTCTTTGCCGATGGACAGCGCCGCGGACAACGCCTCGCAACTCAGGTCGGAGACCTCGGACACCGGCACCACGATGACGGCGTCACGCGGCCGCGGCGGCGGCGGTACCTCGTCGGAGCGCCGGAACGCGCCGATCTTGCCGTAGGTGTCGCGAATTCGTTCCATCCCGACCACCAGCAGCGGCAGGATCACCACGATCAACCAGGCGCCCTCGGTGAATTTCATTGCGGTGGTGACGATTGCGGCGACGAAGGTGAGCAACGCGCCGAATCCGTTGAGCGCCATCCGCCATCGCCAACCGGAGGTCTTGGCCAGCAACCAATGCCGCACCATGCCGACCTGCGCGATGGTGAACCCGACGAACACCCCGATCGCGAACAGCGGGACCAGCGCGTTCATATTGCCGTTCGCGCCGATCAGCAGCACACCCGCCGCGATGGCGAGGGTCAGCACACCGTACCGATACACCTGCCGCGGCGAGCTGACCGCGAACCGATGCGGCAGGCAGTTGTCGTCGGCGAGAATCTTGGTGAGCGTCGGCAGGCCACCGTAGGAGGTGTTGGCGGCTAGTGCCAGCAGCACGACGGTCGCGAATTGCACGACGTAGTAACCGATTCCGTGCCCGAGTGCGGCCTCGGTCAACTGCGACAACACCGTCGTGCCGTCGATCGGATGCACCTCGAACTTCTCGATCAGCAACGCGAGCCCGATCAACATCACCCCGAGCAACGCCCCCAGCGCCACCTCGGCCCGTTGCGCGCGAACGACTTTCGGCGCCTCGAAGCTCGGCACCGCATTCGCGATCGCCTCCACGCCGGTCAACGCGGCACACCCACTGGAGAAAGCCTTGAGCAGCAACAGAACTCCGACGGTGTGCGCGTCCAGCACCGTCGCGGCACCCTGGCTGACGCTCGCGGGTTCGGACCGCACCAAACCCGCGATGATCACCGTGAAGATTCCCAGGACGAACACCACGGTCGGCACCATGAACGCCCGCGCACTCTCGGTGATCCCGAGCAGATTCAACGCCGTGATACCCACCAGAATCGCCACGCACAACCACACCGTGTACGGCAGCAACGCCGGAAACGCCGAGGTCAGCGCCGCGACGCCGGCCGCGATCGACACCGCGACGTTCAGCACGTAGTCGATGATCAACGAGGCCGCGGCGGTCAAACTGGTCCGATGCCCGAGGTGTGCCTTGGCCACCGCATACGCCCCGCCACCGTTCGGGAACGCCGCGATCACCTGCCGATACGAGGCAACCAGCACCGCCAGCAACGCGGCGATGGCCAACGTCACCGGCAGCGTCAGCCCGAGCCCGGCCCCGCCGGCCGCGGCCAGCACCAGCACGATCGCCTCGGGACCGTAGGAAACCGACGCCATCGCGTCGAGGGAAAGTCCCGCCAATCCGGTCGGCACGGTCAGCCCCTTGCGGACCCGGACACCATTCGCCCCTCCGCGCGGCGCGGGGACCTTACGCGGCA
This sequence comes from Nocardia sp. NPDC051756, assembly GCF_040681495.1. Classification (NCBI taxonomy): domain Bacteria; kingdom Bacillati; phylum Actinomycetota; class Actinomycetes; order Mycobacteriales; family Nocardiaceae; genus Nocardia; species Nocardia sp. NPDC051756. The sequence goes on from NZ_JBFAYV010000001.1 coordinate 1,209,101, forward strand.
ACACAGCTATCACCCTCAGAGTGTCGACCCGTTGCGCGCGGTTGGACCCTGCCGTTGACGGAACCCTGACGGAGACCGTGAGCAGGCCCACACCGCGACGGCTCGTAAACTTTCCGACGTGAACGCTTCCCCGGTCGCCGCACCCGCCGCCGCCGACCTCGCGCAGGCCCCCAGCATCGGCGTGCTGGCCCTACAGGGCGACGTGCGCGAGCACATCGCGGCCCTCGCGCACTGCGGCGCCGAACCCGTGCTGGTCCGGCGCGCGGCCGAGCTGGCCGCGGTCGACGCGCTGGTGCTGCCCGGCGGCGAATCGACCGCCATCAGCAAGCTGCTGGAGGTCTTCGAACTGCTCGAACCGCTGCGCGCGCGACTGCGAGATGGCATGCCCGCCTTCGGTTCCTGTGCGGGCATGATCCTGCTGGCCGACGAGGTGCTCGACACCCGGCCGGACGCGCAGCACCTGTCCGGCATCGATATGACGGTGCGCCGCAACGCCTTCGGCCGTCAGGTCGACTCGTTCGAGGTCGACCTGGACTTCACCGGGCTCGACGACGGACCGATGCGCGCGGTGTTCATCCGGGCGCCCTGGGTGGAGCGGGTCGGCGACGGCGTCGAGGTGCTCGCGACCGTGCCCGACGGACCGTTCGCCGGGCGCATTGTGGCAGTGCGACAAGGCAACGTGCTGGCGACGTCGTTCCACCCGGAGGTCACCGGCGATCTGCGCGTGCACCGGATGTTCGTGGACCTGGTCCGGGACGCGTAGTTCACGCGCCGTTCAGGCCGCCGCGACCGGCCGAGTAGGCTGGAGAAGTTGTCCGTCCGGCCGGGCCGGTACGGTACACACCACCAAACGTGCCATCGACCTGAAGGAAGTAGGGAATGAGCGGCCACTCCAAATGGGCCACCACCAAGCACAAGAAGGCGGGGATCGACGCCAAGCGTGGCAAGCTCTTCGCCAAGTTGATCAAGAACATCGAGGTGGCGGCCCGCACGGGTGGCAGTGACCCCGGCGGCAACCCGACGCTCTACGACGCCATCCAGAAGGCGAAGAAGTCGTCGGTGCCCAACGACAACATCGAGCGTGCCCGCAAGCGCGGCGGCGGTGAAGAAGCCGGCGGCGCCGACTGGCAGACCATCATGTACGAGGGCTACGGCCCGAATGGTGTCGCGGTGCTGATCGAGTGCTTGACCGACAACCGCAACCGCGCCGCGGGCGAGGTCCGGGTCGCGATGACCCGCAACGGCGGCAACATGGCCGACCCGGGTTCGGTGTCGTACCTGTTCCACCGCAAGGGTGTCGTGACGCTGGACAAGAACGGCCTGTCCGAGGACGACGTCCTGATGGCCGTGCTCGACGCGGGCGCCGAGGAGGTCAACGACCTCGGTGATTCGTTCGAGATCATCAGCGACCCGAGCGACCTGATCCCGGTGCGCAAGGCGTTGCAGGCCGCCGAAATCGATTACGACTCCGCCGAATCCGGCTTCCAGCCGTCGGTGTCGGTCGAGGTCGACGCCGACGGCGCGCGCAAGGTGATCAAGCTGGTCGACGCGCTCGAGGACAGCGACGATGTGCAGAACGTGTACACCAACGTCGACATCTCCGACGAGGTCCTGGCGCAGCTGGACGACTAGTCCGGCAGCGTTTCGTAGTACTCCTTCATGAAGGGGTAGTAGTCGTTCCACTCGGGGCGGTCCGCGTCAGCGCGGGCCGCCCCGAGTGCGTCCAGGTAGTACTCCCAGCCGGGGCCGACCTCGGCGATCGGCGCCTCGGGCTCGAGATGGTGGGTGAAGACGAGTTCGGTGACGCCGTCGGTTTCGGTGAGTACCGCTTCCAGATGCCAGCTGCCGTAGCTGTCCTTGGTGGTGATCGCGAGCCGCGTCGGTGGTTCGCACGCGTCGATGTGGGCGTCGCACCACGGCGCGCCCTCTTCGTGCACCATCTGCACCTTGATGTTCTGGCCGGTACCGGCCTCGCCTTCCCACGGGCCGAACCAGCGTGCGGTGCGGTCGGATTCGGTGACGCTGGCCCACACGTCCTCGATCGGCGCGCGGTAGGTCCGGGTCAGGATCAGGTCGCGTTTTCCGTCGGTGCGGTCCAGGCGGCCGGTGGGGCGCAGGGTCATCCGGTGTTCTCCTTCGGGTTCCGGTCGGCCGGTGCGGCGCGGTGCTCGCGGCGCGTCCGGTAGACCTCGGTTTCGAGTGCGTCGAGCCGGTGCTCCCACGCGGTGCTGGTGTCGAAGCGCGCGATCCAGTCGGCGAGTGCGGTGAGCGGCGCCGGATCGAGCACGTAATACCGCTGCCTGCCGATGAGTTCGTCGTGCACCAGGCCGCTTTCGCGCAGCACCCGCAGGTGCCTGCTGATCGCGGGCCTGCTGATCTCGAACTGCCCGGCGATCTCACCCGCGGTGAGCCGGGCTCCGCGCAGCAGGGTCAAGATCTCCCGCCGCACCGGATCGGCGATCGCGTTCGCCACTTCGTCCACCCGGAAAGCGTAACCAAGTGGTTACGCTTTTGTCCATGGGTTGCCCACAGTTCCCTGGACGATTCAGGGGAAGGCGGCCGGTCGATGATCCGACCGGCCGCACAGGACGATTATTCGCGCGTCACTTCGGGAGCTCGGTCCGGCTGGACCACTCGTAAACACGCAACCGCCCCTCCGGGGTGTCCTTCTCCTTGCGGGTCACCTTGAAGTGCTCGTAACCACCCTTGAACGGGACTTTCAGTTCGATCCCCGGCGGGGTGATGGGAACGA